>CACHCK010000001.1 GCA_902578305.1 uncultured Pelagibacteraceae bacterium
CGCAGATATCATTGATATTGGTGGAGAGTCAACAAGGCCTGGATCAAAAGAGGTTAGAGTTAATGAGGAAATTAGGCGAATTATACCAATAATTTCTCAAATCAGAAAAAAATATAAGAAAGAATTTATCTCGGTAGATACAAGAAAATCTCAAGTTATGAAAGAAGCATGTAAGTTTGATATAAATCTAATAAATGATGTCTCAGGACTTAGATTTGATAAAAATTCAAAAAAATTTTTAAACTCGAATAAAATTCCTTTTGTTTTAATGCATTCAATTTCAACTCCTGAAAAGATGCAAAAAACTATAAAGTACAAAGATGTACTTCTTGATATTTATGATTTCTTTGAAAAGCAAATCAGTTTATGTGAGAAAAATGGCATATCAAAGAGCCGAATTATAATAGACCCTGGAATTGGTTTTGGTAAAACTTTGCAACAAAATTTGAAACTAATTTCAAACATCGCATTGTTTCATTCCTTAGGCCTTCCTGTGCTATTGGGAAGCTCTCGAAAAAGTTTTATTGGCAAGATTGAAAAAAATGAATTATATGAGGATCGATTAGGTGGTTCAATAGCAACAGTTTTGCATGGATTAGCTGAAGGAGTTCAAATATTTAGGGTGCACGATGTTTATGCAACAAAACAATCAATTAAGGTTTATTCTAAAATAAAATGAAAAATTTTTTTGGAACAGATGGAGTAAGAGCAAGTTCAAATAGTCAAAAACTTAATGGCCTAACGCTTATGAAACTTGGAATGGCACTAGGTAAACACTTTACTGTTGGAGAACATCGTCACAAGGTCGTTATTGGTAAAGATACAAGACTATCAGGATATATGATTGAACAGGCATTAACCTCTGGATTATTATCTATGGGAATGGATGTCTTTCTTTTTGGGCCCATACCTACACCCGCAGTTGCAATGTTAACAAAATCTATGCGAGCAGACTTAGGGATAATGATAACTGCTTCACACAATCAATATCAAGATAATGGTATCAAAATATTTGATAAAAATGGAAATAAATTATCAGACGAAACTGAAATTGAAATAGAGTCTCTTATGGAATCTGAATTAGAAAATTCATTAGCGGGTCCAGAAAAAATAGGCAGAGCAAAAAGACTCGAAGATGCAAATGGTAGATATATAGAATTCCTAAAAGGTACTTTTCCTAAATCACAACGACTTGATGGTCTTAAAATTGTAATTGATTGTGCAAATGGGGCTTCTTATATTTCTGCACCTTTAATTTTATGGGAGCTTGGTGCAGAAGTTATTCAAATAGCTACTCAACCAAATGGAACTAATATAAATTTCGAATGTGGGTCTACTAATACCAATAAACTTGCTAAAAAAGTATTAGAGGAGAAGGCTGATATTGGTATTGCCTTAGATGGCGATGGTGATCGATTGGCTGTTATTGATGAAAAAGGACATTTAGTCAATGGCGACCAGATACTGGCATTACTAGCTATTGAAATGTCAAAAGATAAAAAATTAAAAAATAATAATGTAGTTGGTACTTCAATGGCAAACATGGGCTTAGAAACTTTATTAAAGAAACATAACATTGGGTTAATCAGGGCAAAAGTTGGTGATCGATATGTAAAGGAAAAAATGATTTCAGAAGATTTAAATTTAGGCGGTGAACAATCTGGACACATAATTTTACGTGATTTTACTTCATCAGGAGATGGAATAGTAGTTGCTCTTCAAGTTCTATCTATCTTAAGTAGAAAAAAAGGAAAAGCCAGTGAATGCCTTCATTTATTCAGTCCTCTACCGCAAAACCTGATTAATTTCCCCGTAAAAGAAAGAAATATTTTAGATCACGAGGATACGAAATTATTTATCAAATCTTGTGAAGAAAAAGTTTCAGAAGACGGAAGAATCGTAGTTAGAATGTCTGGTACTGAACCTCTTTTAAGAGTTATGATTGAAAGTGGAAATCAGCATACAATTGACGAATTAACTGAGAGCGTAACAAAATATTTTTCATAAAGGCATTAAATGACAGGTGTTGTAATTGTTGGATCCCAATGGGGAGACGAAGGGAAGGGAAAGATTGTCGATTGGTTATCAAGCCAGGCCGATATTGTAATAAGATTTCAAGGAGGTCATAATGCTGGTCATACTCTTGTAATAAACAATGAAACATTCAAATTAAATATTCTACCCTCCGGAATTTTAAGAAAAGGCAAAATTTCGATAATTGGAAATGGCGTGGTTTTGGATCTAGCTGCTTTTCAAAAAGAAGTAGCTGGGTTAAAAGAAAGAGGAGTAGATATAACCCCTTCAAATTTATACATATCGGACAGAGCGACAATAATTTTACCTCTCCATCAATCACTCGATGAATTAAGAGAAAATAACAACTTAATAAAAATTGGTACAACAAAACGGGGAATAGGACCTGCTTACGAAGATAAAGTTGGAAGAAGAGCAATAAGATTATGTGATTTATTTGATAAGGAAAAATTAAACAAGAAAATTGAAATTTTACTCAACCATCATAATGCGATAATGAGAGGTTTTGGATTGGATGAATACAATTTAGAAGAAGTAGTCAGTGAAATATATAAATTAGGGGAGTATGCCAAACCTTTTGCAAAAACAATAAATGACATAACTAACGTAATAAACAGCGGCAAAGAAAAAATTTTATTTGAGGGAGCTCAAGGATTTCTTTTAGATATTGACCATGGAACCTATCCTTTTGTAACATCATCAAATGTTCACGCTAGTTATGCATCTATTGGCAGTGGATTGAATCCAAAAGTTATTAATCATATCCTTGCAATTACAAAAGCATATACGACGAGAGTTGGGAATGGTCCTTTTCCTACAGAGCAAGACAATGAAATAGGCAATAAACTTGGAGAAATTGGCCATGAATTTGGAACAGTGACAAATAGAAAGAGAAGATGTGGTTGGTTTGACTCAGTTTTAGTTCGTCAAGCTTTAACTCAATCGGGAGCAACAGGTATTGCTCTTACTAAAATCGATGTATTAGATCACTTTGATGAAATTAAAATGTGTGTAGGATATAATTTAAATGGAAAAGAAATAGATTACTACCCAAGCTCTGAACAAGATCAAGAGACTATAGAGCCAATCTATGAAACCTTTCAAGGATGGATGAGTACAACAACTGGCATAAACAGCTTCGATGAATTGCCAGAAAACGCAAAAAAGTATGTCAATCGTATTAGTGAGCTCACAAAGACTAAGATAGATTTAATTTCCACTAGCCCTAGACGTGAGGATACAATACTAATAAATAAATTATTTAATTAAGCCTGAATTAATTTAGTATCTCTTGCGAGACTTAACATTTCTGTTTGAAGCTTTTGAAACGCTCTTTCTTCTATTTGTCGAATTCGTTCTCTGCTGATGTTGTACTCATTGCTGAGTTCTTCAAGAGTTTTAGGAGTTTCAGATAATTTCCTATCTTGTATAATATGTTTTTCCCTATCATTTAATACATTAATTGCTTTATTGAGAAGAGCTTTTCTTTTTGAAACTTCTTCTTTCTCAGCTATTTTGACTTCGTGATCCGCATCTTCGTCAACTAGCCATTCTTGCCATTCTTCTTCACCATCTGCACTAACCACTGCATTAAGGGAATAATCATTTCCAGAAATTCTTCCTTCCATTTCCGAAACTTCTTTTTCAGAAACATTTAATTGATTGGCAATTTCTGTAACTTGATGAGGTTTAAGTGATCCTTCACTATAGTCACTTAGTCTATTTTTAAGTTTCTTAAGATTAAAAAATAGTTTTTTTTGAGCTGCGGTAGTACCAATCTTTACTAAACTCCAAGATTTAAGTACATACTCCTGAATAGCAGCTCTAATCCACCACATAGCATAAGTCGCTAATCTGAAACCTTTATCTGGGTCATACTTTTTAACTGCTTGCATCAGACCTATATTTCCTTCAGATATAAGTTCTGTAACAGGAAGTCCGTATCCTCGATAACCCATCGCTATTCGGGCAACGAGTCTGAGATGGCTTGTAACAAGTGCATGAGCTGCACTCGTATCCCCTTCATCTCTCCACTTCTTAGCAAGATTGATTTCTTGCTTTTCTGTGAGCATGGGAAACTTCTTGATTTGCTGAAGATAATGACCAAGACTACCTTCATTGGACAATGCTGGTAAATTATAGTTTTTGCTCATATTCAAAATATGGTTACTTTTTTCTAGAAATCAATGATCAGCTTTTAATTGAATTTACCAATTTGCTCAAGTAATCCGGCATAACAGACTGAAAATGAAGCATTTTTTCTTTTTTAGGATGAAGAAACCCAAGAGATTGCGCATGCAGAGCCTGTCCTGGCAACATTTTAATTGATTGAACTGTGCTTTCTGAAAGTGATTTTAGTTTACTTTGAGGCGATCGCCCATAAGTACGATCTCCTATGAGTGGATTTCCCTTTTCTGTTAGATGCACTCTTATTTGATGAGTTCTTCCGGTTTCTAAGCGACATTCTAATACTGTGGCAATAATTTGATTTTTTTTGTTCTTTAAATTTTCTAGTGTCTTGTAATGAGTGATAGCAACCTTACCTCTACTCACAGAACTCATCATTTTCGTTCTATTCTTATTACTTCTAGATAAAAGTGACTTAATTTTTCCATTTGCTGGTGAGATTTTGTTCCAGCATACAGCAATATAAACTCTTTCAATAGAGTGAGAAGCAAATTGGTCAGATAAATGTTTATGAGTGAAATCATTTTTAGCTATTACAACTAGTCCACTCGTATCTTTATCAATTCGATGAACTATTCCTGGCCTTTGAGCATCACCGACAAATTTTAATTCATCTCCACAATGATTGATCAAAGCATTAACAATTGTACCTGTCTTATTTCCAGCACCGGGGTGCATTACAATGCCCGCAGGTTTATTGATAACTATCAAATCCTTATCTTCATAAACAATATTTAATTTTATGTTCTCACCAATTATTGGTGTCTCATTTGCTAATTGTATATTTACTGAAATATGATCGCCTAATGAGATCTTATAATCAGGATCTACAATATTATTATTTACTGTAATATTGAAGGACTTTATTAATTGAATTATTTTTGACCTACTAAATTCTTTCAAATTTAAAGCAATATATTTGTCTATACGTTGACCTACTTGCTTCTTATGGTTGACTTTGTATTGATAGAACATTATGAGATAACGATGTACCAAAAAATTATGCTATTTATAGTTATATTTCTCGGAATTGTAATTTTAATTGGTACCACGATTGTTATTACTACTATTATTGAGCGATCATACAAGATTGATTTTTTTACTTCCACTGATAATTCTGAGAAGGATATAAATATTGAAAAAAAATGTGATCTTGTGGGTGAAAAAACTAAAGTTATTTCTCTAAGTGAGGACAAATTAGCTATTATTTGTGAGGGTCGTATTGAGGTAATGAATTTATCTAATAATCAAGTAGAAAAAGTAGTTAACTACTAGCTTGCTCTATAAAAACTGGTCTCTACATCAGGTAAAGTTTCTTTTTTAAGGATGAGATCAGATGCCTTTTCAGCGATCATTACAGTTGTTGCATTGAGATTTCCTGTAATGATATTTGGCATTATTGAAGCATCTACAACTCTTAAATTTTCAATCCCATAAACTTTGAGCTCTTCATCGACAACAGATAACTCATCTTTACCCATCTTGCATGTACAAGAAGGATGATAAGCAGTATCACCTTTATTTTTAATGAATTCATTTAAATCACCTTCAGAGCTTGAATTTATTCCAGGGTTAATTTCTTTTCCTCGATATTTATCAAAAGCTTTTTGATGAAAAATTTCCCTTGCAATTTTAATACCATCTCTCATTTCTTTTAAATCATGCTCTGTCTGCATATAATTAAACTGTATAGCGGGTGAAGCTGAGGGATTGTTTGACTTTAATTTGACATGTCCTCTACTTGTTGGCCTCATTGGTCCTACATGCGCTTGAAAAGAATGAGAGCTTGGAGATTGTCTTCCATGATCCAATACAAGCGATGGAAAGAAGTGATACTGAATATTAGGATAATCAACCATATCATTACTTCTCACGAAGCCGCCTGTCTCTAAGTTTGAATATGCTGCCACTCCAGATTTAAAAATAAACCACTCTATCCCTATGAATGCCATTCTTATTGGATTATATGATGTGTAAAGTGTAACGGGCTTTGTACACTCATATTGTAAATAAGTTTCAAGATGATCCTGTAAATTTTCACCTACACCTCTTAGGTCATGTTGAACAGAAATATCTAATTTTTTTAGTTCTTCAGCATTTCCTATACCTGAAAGCATTAGAAGTTGAGGTGAATTTATTGCTCCAGCTGATAATATCACTTCATTTTCAGCATGTATTTTTTTTCTCTCTCTTCCTGTAGTACATTCAACCCCAACGGCTTTATTATTTTCAATAATAACTTTGTTTACTATTGTATTTGTAATAACGGTAAGATTTCTTCTGTTAATAACTGGATGCAAGTAAGTTACACTCGTACTCTGTCTTCTGCCTCCATAAATAGTGGTATCCATTAGACCAAATCCCTCTTGCTTATATCCATTCATGTCATTATTTATCTCATAGCCGGCTTGTTCTGCTGCTTCTAGGTAGACCTTACTCAATTCATTGCCCTCTGAAGATCGAGATAATTTTAAAGGACCGCTTTTATTCCTATAAGTTTCATCTAATCCTTCAATTGACTCTGATTTTTTAAAATAAGGAAGAACATTATTATAATTCCATGACTTAAGATCTTTTTGAGCCCAGTTTTCAAAATCCATTGGATTTCCTCTTACATGAACCATACCGTTGTGTGATGAACTTCCTCCCAACATCTTTCCTCTTGGGCAAAACATTTTTCTATTGTTCATGAACGGTTCAGGCTCAGTTTCGTATAAATAATTATATTTTGGGTCATGCATTGTGTATAATAAAGCTGCTGGCATTGAGGTTTTCCATGTTTTATCCGATGGACCTGACTCTATTAACAATACATTTATCTCTGGATCAGCTGAAAGTCTATTTGCCAGAACACAACCCGCACTTCCGGCACCAATAATAATATAATTATAAGAATTAAATTGCATAACTAATTTTACCAAAGTTTGTAATTATAGTACAACATAAGCTTATGTTAAAAAATTTAAACCCCAATTATGCAATTGTACTTTCAACATTATTGTGGGGTACGTGGTGGTATCCATTAAGGCTACTTAATGAATATGCATATAATAATGCAATTCCGCTCACTTTAAGTTTCACTATTGCTGGGTTATTTTTATTATTTTTTTCATACAAAAATATATCAAAATTAACTAATCGAAATTTAATTCTTACAATAGTCGCAGCTTCAGCAGGAGCGGCTGCAATGTGTCTTTATAATGAAGGTTTAATTAGAGGTAATGTTGCAAGAGTCTTGATCTTTTTTTATTTAACAGCTGTATGGAGCACTTTAATTGAAATTATTTTTCTAAGAGCGGCCTTAAACATTTATAGGTTTTTTTCAATTTCTTCAGGTTTTATAGGTCTGTTTATTATAACTGGGTTGGATCAAGGAAATTTTATGCCTAGCACACTTGCAGATCTGTTTGGAATTCTCTCAGGATTTCTCTGGTCAATCTGTGCAACACTCATAAGAATAAATGAGGAACTTGATGTAAATTTCGGTACTTCAGTTTTTATTTTAATTGGGGGTCTTTTTGTTGTTATTGCAACATTCTTACCAGATGGGCAAATACTTTCAGGATTTAACTATGATATTTTAAAGAATACTATTTTGATAATTTTAATATTCGCATTTATCTGGTTATTGCCAGGTTACTGGCTTGTCACCTATGGTCAGGATCAAGTTGATCCAGGACGCGCGGGGATCCTATTGATGTTTGAAGTTGTTATTGGCGTTATATCTGCCTATCTGCTTGCAAATGAAATAATCTCGATTAGAGAGTTTATTGGTGCAATATTCGTAATGAGCGCACCATTAATCGAGATCTATTCAGTAAAAAAATAATTAAATCAGACGTTTATCTAATTAATTACGTAACATAATTTAATTTTTTTTTATGTGGAAGCGCCTACATATATATGTTTCAATTATAATGTAAGATATAAATTAGGAGTTTAAAATGAATAAATTTTTTAAAAAATCTGCAATTGGAATATTTTTAGCAGGTTTTGCAGTTATTTTTGCAGTTAGTTGCGACAGGAATCAGGAAGTAGCTGATTGTGGCACAATTACTGTCGCAGAAATGAATTGGGCATCAGCTGAAATGTTTGCTCATGTAGATAAAATAGTATTAGAAAATGGGTATGGTTGTAATGTTGAACTTGTACCCGGCGATACTATGCCAACAGCAACATCAATGATGGAAAAAGGTGAGCCGGATGTAGCTCCTGAACTCTGGATTAATTCAGTTCGTATAGCTCTAGATAATGCAGTAGGTGAAGGTCGTTTGCATTATGCGGCTGAGGTACTGTCTGACACTGGTGAAGAAGGATGGTGGATTCCTCAGTACATGGCTGATGCAAATCCTGATATCCAAACGGTTTATGACGTTATAGAGCGCCCTGAACTTTTCCCTCATCCGGAAGGTGGAGATGGAGCAATTTATACATGTCCATCAGGTTGGAACTGTCAAATTAGTACCGGAAATCTCTTTAAAGCGTATGATATGGAAGCAAAAGGATGGAGACTAGTTGATCCTGGATCAGGTGGTGCATTAGCTGGTGCTATCGGTGAAGCATATAATAAAGAAGAGGGATGGCTAGGATACTATTGGGCTCCTACAGCAGTTCTTGGCAAATATCCACTTAAGAAACTAAGCTTTGGCGTTGAACACAGTAAAGAAGAGTGGGACACTTGTACTTCTCAAGACGGATGTGCAGATCCAAAACCTAACGCATGGGTTGTTTCTGAAGTATACACTGTTGTAACTGATAACTTTAAAAATAGTTCTGATCTTGGAATGGAATACATTTCAAAGAGAGCACTTCCAAACAGCACTGTTAATGCTTTATTAGCTTGGAAAGATGAAAATCAAGCATCTGGCGAAGACACAGCTATACATTTTCTGAAAAACTATACAGAATGGCACAGCTGGGTTGACGGTAATGCGAAAGCTAAAATTGAAGCAGCGTTATAATTAAAAAAATAATATTGCGGACTATAGAAATATAGTCCGCATATTTATATGAACTTTACCGAATTTTTTATTTCATTTCCTGAAATGAGTAAGGAGAGTCTTCGCTTATTCAAGAAGTCTCTTGATGGCGCTTACCGAAACTTTTCACGTGAATATGGCGATACAATTGAAGCGGTTTTTGATCCAGTGCTTTATTTCTTAGTATGGTTTGAAAAAATACTACAAAATTCTCCATGGCCTGTCGTAATAATCGTTTTCTTATTATTGATTTATTATGGAAGTAGAAGTATCGCTCTAACTATTTCATCTTTAATTGCTTTTTTATTAATTGGATATTTTGGAATGTGGGATGATACGATGTCCACAGTCAGTATTATTGGTGTTTGCACACTAATGTCTATCGGCCTAGGTATACCAATTGGCATATTAATGTCAGGATCTGATAGGGCGAGAGCCGCAATTACTCCAATTTTAGATATTATGCAAACGATGCCAAGTTTTGTGTATCTCATTCCAGTTGTTATGTTATTGGGTATTGGTAAAATTCCTGGTTTACTTGCAGTTATAATCTATGCAATCCCGCCAATAATTCGACTTACTGATCTTGGTATTAGAGAAGTTAATAAAGAAGTTTTAGAAGCCGCAGATGCATTTGGTGCAAATAGAACTCAAAAATTATTTAGAGTACAGCTTCCATTAGCTTTACCAACAATTTTCGCTGGTATTAATCAAACAATAATGATGGCACTTGCAATGGTAGTTATTGCTTCAATGATTGGGGTTAAGGGATTGGGGCAACCAGTCTTAAAAGCCATCACCAATCAATATTTTACAATGGGCCTTCTCAATGGTTTGGCTATTGTAGCTTTGGCGATCATATTTGACAGGGTTTCTCAGTCATTTGGCAAAAGAATGCAGCAATATAGGGCTGGCGCAAATGAGTGAGATAAAGATTAAGATAGAAAATTTGTATAAAATTTTTGGATCAAGACCAAGAGAGTACACAGACATAGTTAGAGATGGTGTTGATAAAGACGAGTTATTATCAAAATATAATCATGTTCTTGGGTTGGATAATATTTCTCTAGATATCAAGGAGCATTCAATACAAGTTGTAATGGGATTATCAGGGTCAGGAAAATCTACTTTGATAAGACACATTAATAGATTGATTGAGCCAACCGAGGGAACGGTCACAGTTGATGGAGAGGATATTACTAAACTTAATAAAATGGATCTTCTAGAGTTTAGAAGAAATAAAACAGGGATGGTTTTTCAACGCTTTGCACTATTTCCTCATCAAAATATATTAGACAATGTCCAGTTTGGATTGAGCATAAAAAATCTAGATAAGTCAGACTCTATAGAAAGAGCAATGTACTGGATCGAAAAAGTTGGTTTAACCGGTTTTGAAAATAAATTCCCAAATCAATTGTCAGGAGGAATGCAGCAAAGAGTAGGATTAGCTAGGGCGTTAGCTACTGATCCAGATATATTGCTAATGGACGAAGCCTTTAGTGCGCTTGATCCATTAATAAGAACTGATATGCAGGACCAATTACTGGACTTACAAAAGAATTTAAATAAAACAATTATGTTCATAACTCATGACCTCGATGAGGCACTAAAATTAGGCGACCGAATAGCTATACTCAATGGCGGAAAACTTGTTCAAGATGGAAATGCAGAGGAAATTCTTTTAAAACCCGCTGATCAATATGTGGCCAATTTTGTTAAGGATGTTAATCGTATAAAGGTTTTAAAAATCAAGACAATTCTTGACCAAGGAGGTGAACGAGCAAATTCTAATCCAACTGTAAACGTAAATGATAGTATTGAAACTTGTTTGCCGGCAATACTTGAAAGTCAATCCGGTCTTAACGTAATTGATGAGAAAAACAATTTTGTTGGCTCAGTATCAAAAAACAAAATTATAGACATTTTGCAAAAATCTAAGGATTAATTCTACTGAATTTTTTTATTGCCTTAAATTTTTACCGGTTTGGTCATAACAAGCATTATCAATAATTGAGGCATTATAAAACTCTCCATTTATTTCAACTTGCAAAACTTCTTTGGATTTTAATAAATCATTGTTCAAGTATGCAAAAGCAATACTTTTTTGCACATAGTGGCCGAAGCCTCCAGATGTTACATATCCGATACATACTTCATTCTGCATAACAGCTTCATTGCTAGTCACATCTATGTTGTCAGTTTCAATTACCAAGGAAAATAATCTGTGATTGCTATCATCTTTAACTGCAGCGTCTTTACCAATAAAATCTTTATCCCAATTTATAAATGCAGAAAGGCCAGTTTCTTTTGGAGTATAGTCAGGTCTAAAATCTAGTGTCCATGCGCCCCAATTTTTTTCTAGTCTCATAGACATCAAAGCTCTTCCGCCAAAAGGTTTAATGTTGAATTCTTCTCCTGCATCCTCAATAGCCTCATACAGCTTGATTTGATAGTGTGGAGCTACATATATTTCATATCCCAATTCTCCAGTAAATGACAACCGGTTGACTAATGCAGGAACACCAGCAACAAACATTTGTCTAGAATCTCTAAATTTAAATGACTCATTAGAAACATCTTCTCTTACCAATAATTGCAGTAAATTTCTAGACTTTGGGCCAGAAATAGCAAGGCCGTGATAATCATCAGATCTGTTTTTATAAATGACCTCATATTGATCTAGATGTTGTTCAAACCATCGTCGATGCATTTCCTGAGCGGCACCAGATCCATAAACCATAAAATGATTTTCACTAATACACGAAACTGTAAGGTCCCCATATAATTTACCTTTTTTAGATAGCATTGGACTTAGTGCTATGCGTCCAACTTTAGGTATTCTACCTGCCAAAATATAATCCAAAAATTTTCTTGAGTCTTTTCCCTTAAATTCATGTTTAGAAAAATTAGCAATCTCTGTTACTCCAACGTTTTCTCTTACATTTTTTACTTCATTTGAAACATAGTTATGGGATCGAGAGCGCTTGATAGTTGGTTCTTCGTAAGCATCATCAGGATTATCAGCAAACCATAGAACATTTTCGAGTCCAAAGCTGTCACCCATAACTGCTCCCATGTTAACGAAGCGATCATATAAAGCTGTAGTTTTTTGTTTCCTTCCTTTTGGTAAAGTCTCATTTGGAAATGTCATAATAAATCTTCGTTCATAATTTTCAGATGATTTAATTGTTCCATAATGTGGAGATGCATAATCACCAAACCGTGCGACATCCATCGCCCAAACATCTATGGAAGGTTCACCATCAATAATCCATTCTGCAATACATTTGCCAACACCTCCTCCTTGACAGAACCCGGCCATAACACCGACTGCTACCCAATAATTTCTCATACCTGGAACTGGTCCAATGAGAGGATTTCCATCAGGACCAAATGTAAAAGGGCCGTTAACAATATTTTTAATTCCTGCTTTTTCCAAAGCTGGCATTCTCTCAAAACCAATGACTAATCGATCTTGAATATTTTCTAATTTTGGTTCCAACAGTTCATGTCCAAAATCTAATGGGGTTCCCTGAACTTTCCAAGGAGTAGACTTATGTTCATATGTGCCAAGCAACATGCCTTGTCCTTCTTGTCTAAAATAGATATTACCATCAAAATCAGTTCCAACTGGTAGCCTTGTTCCCTTAGGCATCGCTGCTATTTCTGGAATTGTATCAGTGATTAAATAATGATGCTCCATTGGCTGTACAGGCAAATTTAATCCAGCAAGTTTACTGACCTCTCTCGCCCAAAGTCCTGCAGCATTAATTACAATTTCTGTATGAATATTGCCCTTATCAGTAAACACATCCCAGGTTCCATCTTCTCTTTGCTTAGTGTCTTTAACCTCAGTATTTGTGTAATAGTTAGCGCCATGAACTTTTGCAGATTTTGCAAATGCATATGTGACACCTGATGGATCTACTTCTCCATCGATCGGATCCCACAAAGCTGAAATATATTTATTGGGATCGATAAGAGGATTTTTTTTTGCAACCTCCTCTAATGAGATAAACTCTTGATCAAGACCCATATATCTGGCTTTTGTTCTTTCTCTTTTAAGATAATCAGACCAAACTTCATTAGAGGCTAAATAAAACCCTCCACTTGGTTTAAAGCCAACTGAATGACCTGAAGTCTCTTCAATTTCCTTGTACAAGTTTATTGTATATGCCATCAGTCTGGATATGTTTGGATCTGAAGAAATGACATGAACGTTTCCTGCGGCATGCCATGAGGATCCTGCTGTTAATTCTTTTCGCTCAAGGAGAACGCAGTCCTTCACCCCAAACTTTGCTAAATGGAAAAGAATAGAGCAACCTACAACTCCCCCGCCAATAACAACAACTTTAGCATGAGTTTGCATTCTTAAGGTGTGAATTCTTTATTTACCTGCTTAAGAGTTTCGTCTGTTCCATGGTGAAAATGTTTTCTCATGTCCGGCATATATTTCATCGAAATTGGTTTTTTACCAACTGCAACTGACATTTCTCTCACGTGATGTGCTTCGGCGCCACAACAAATTCCAATAAAATTGATATTTTTTTCCATACAGTCTGCAGCAAATTTAGCCATTTCAAAACGATTACAAAAAAGATTATCCAAGGCTACAGGAAATGCATTATTTCCAGGAATACAATCACATCCATCATCAGAAATATTTAAAAAACCAGGTTCCTTTTCTGTTGTTCGATAAGGCACTGGCAATCCAGCAACATGGCAAGATACTTTATCTCTTACTTTTTCTAGAAGTTTCATAGTCATATCTGGCCCTCTATAACAGTTTAAACCAACGACATTTGCACCCAAGTCTTCCATCATTTTACATGCATCTTCAGGTGTATGTCCTTCTCTTGTCTTATCTCCCCTGGGTATCGCAAAATTTGTAACTGCAATCATGCCTTCATCTTTGATTGCTTTTAGAGCAATTTTCATTTCCTCAGTCCAATTAATTGTCTCAGCGACAATAAAATCAACTCCCGCTTCCTTTGCCCACGCCACTTGTTCCTCATACATTTTCTGACATTGAATAAGAGATTGTTTATCATTTGGATCATAAATATTTGTATTTGCTACATCTCCACAAACCATAAGATCTAAATCATTATATTCATTAGCTGCATCTTTTGCAATTTGAAGAGCATTTTTCTGTAAAGACTCTAATAAATGTTCTTTCCCAATTATTCTTAATTTTTCTCTATGGCCATAATAAGTGAAAGCTTGGACGACATCAGATCCTGCTCTTATAAATTCTCTATGTAATTGAGTAACAACTTCTGGGTGCTCTAAAACAACTTCAGGAACAAATCCTCCTGCGGATAAGTAACCTCTTCGTTCCATGGCGAATAAATAACCTTCAGCACAAATGATTGGTCCCTCATTTAATCTCGTTATCAGATCTTTTTTCATGAATGCACTCCTAATTTATTCAAACAATAAATAAAAAATTATACCTAATTTAATATTCTGTCGAATTAAAAAAATGACAAGGCTATTCTTTTTTGGAATGAATAAGCATTTCTAATTTGAAAACAAACGCTCATCAAGCGGATAAGTAGAAATCGTTTCGTAACCATTATTTGTTACGACACCCTGATCCTCAAGCTTGACCATGTGGTCCCCATTAACTTCACCCACCAAAGCCTCGACACAAAGAGTCAGTCCTGGTTCCAGAACAGCGTCAAAGGCATTTTTAACCAAACGGTCTGGGTAGGCGATCAATGGCCATTCGTCACACATCCCGACACCATGCATAGGTGATGAATACTTGAGCGCCTGATACTTGTCCTGCAACACGTGCAAAGAATGAGTTAAGTCTTCCATGTGGAGGCCGGGCTTGAGAAGCCTTGTGTTATAGCGAATGTGTTCTACTGCCTCTGCATAACTCTCGCGCATATTAGCTGGCGCTAAACTATCTCCAATCCACCAGGTACGACTGAGATCTGCACAAATCCCATAGGGGCCGATCAAATCAGTATCAAAAGCAAGAATTTCGTTCTCAGATATGATCCTTGGCCCACATTCTTGAAACCATGGGTTGGTGCGTGGCCCTGAAGTAAGCAGTCTTGTCTCAATCCACTCGCCACCTCTTTTAATATTTTCTGCATGGAGTACCGCCCAAACATCATCCTCTGTCACACCACCTTTTGGAATTTCTGAGCGTGCAAACTCCTCCATAACTGCCATCGAGCGTTCACAAGAATAAATAGAACAGCGCATTGCTCGTAATTCGTGCTCGGTTTTGATAGCTCGTGCACGTTCTGTCACTTCCTCACCGTCACAGTACTCAAGCCCTGCTCGACGGACCGCATCTAAACCTGCAGGCTGAATTTTGTCTATACCGACTTGTGTACAACCTGGAGCGTGAGTGGCAATTAAGTCTAGTACCTCAGCTGCGAAAGCGTCAGCTGCTGGCCCAATCCGGTCACCACGGGCGAAGTAAAACATGTCCGCACCTGAGCGGCTCTCCCGAACAAGTGGATTGTATTGGGCGAGGAATGGTGCGTTTTTATAATCCCAGAGTACCATATACCCATCAGCACAAAGCAAGCACGCCCGGAACGGATTGTGGGTGTTCCACAACTGCATATTTGTCGTGTCAGTTGCATAACGAATATTAAGGGGATCAAACATCAATAAGCCCCCATAACCCCTGGCTACAATTGCATCAGTCAAGCGTTTGTGTCTGGCTTTGCGCATCTCAGTCAGATCTGGCAATATAAGCCCTGCATCTTGCCATTCAGCATAGGCTAATGCAGTTGGGCCAATTTCGACACGATCGCCATCATTGATTGTTCCATCGCCCAGATGCACCCCCTGGCTTGGGTCTATCTTATGATTATCGCTGTAGTAATTATTTATATTTGGTAATATTTTACGATTTATCTTCATTTTATTAATTAAGGATTAATTCTATTCAAATAATTTAATCTACCTACGATCTCATCCCTATCAATATAATATCCTTGGAGGTGTCTATTACCTGAATTGGCATCGTATTCTTTTCTGCCATGCAAGACTCTTCTGTTATTAAAGCTAAAAATATCTCCAGCTTCTAATCTGAAATTGATTTCAAACATAGGGTCATGTAGCAATGAAAGAAGTTTACGATATGCTTCATAGAAGCTATCCATAACTTCAGGACTGCAATCCATTATTCCCATATAAGCAACGCTAAACCGTATATCATTAAAATCATTGTTGTGATCTAGAGTAAATATGGGTTTATGCATTACTCTAATTGTGTTTGCGGTGTAATCTCTATTTACAAATTTTACAGGTGTATCAAGAAGAATCTTGAAGAATTCAGTAAAATTTTCTTTCATATAGCTTGCAACTCTAAATCCATCTAACGCAACTGATTCACCACCGGTTGCATCGTTTATTAAACAATGAAGAAACTGGTAGCCAGGAGCAATTTCATAATATGGTAAGTCGATGTGATTTCTTAGAGCTGCTGCGGTATAGGCTGAATTGTTTGGATTAGGAATGTCGATTACTTCAAACGGTGTTTTAAAAAAAGTTTCTCTGTGATGACTTATATTTGATAGAACATCAAAGCCTGACTCTTTTTCAGTGGGTGCATTTTTTACAATTGAAATGCCCTTATAGTGAAGTTGTTCTAACCATTTTTTAATTCCATCATCTCCACTGATAATTTCTTGATAATCTATTTGAATATCTTCAAAATTTGATTGCATGCTATTATCCCATAAAAAATAAGGTGAACTATATTTTTTCTTACTTTTCATCGTGTAGCAGTTATGTCGAAGCCATTCGGTATCATAGTAACTTATATGGCTTCCTTCACTCCACTCAATCTCCAACTGCCCTTTATCATTTATTGTAAACGCTTTTGGGTGAATATTTTCTGAAACATTTAGCAAGTTAAAGGTTCTCTCCCTTGCAGTAGGGTGAACTTCTGATGGACAATTATCCCTTAACCACAAAAAATTGAATTTACTCTGCTCACCATCACTCCAATCAATTAGAATCGATTTACCATTTTTTTTTAATGATGATATTGATGGATTCTCATTCATATCTTATTTAAATGTATTATATTTTCTGTCCCAATTCGGAAACTTACCTTTTTGATTCTTATTTAAAGTTTTCATAATTTCAATCAAAAACAAATCTCTTTGTTTTTCTAGTTCTTTAATATTGAATTTTCCTGCTTGTTTTTTTGTTCCTGAAACCATTGCTTTTTTAAGTTTGTTGGTTAATTCAGGCGCTTTCAATTTTGTCCAAGGGAGTTTCAGTGCAGGACCAAATTGTTCCAGCATGTGTTTCATGCCAGTTTCTCCGCCAGCTAAATGGAACGTTAGACAAACCCCCATAAAAGCCCATCTCAATCCAGGACCATAAACAATTGCATCATCAACTTCATCCGTTGATGCTACTCCGTCATTTATTATATGTAAGGCTTCACGCCATAACGCTTCTTGTAGTCTGTCTGAAATATATCCTTCTATTTCTTTTTGAACAATAAGTGGTCGCATTCCAATATGTGCATATAATTTTTTTAATTTTTTAACGCTTGTATGACTAGTTTTCTTGCCAGCCACAATTTCTACCAACGGTAATAAGTATACAGGATTGAATGGATGTCCTATTAATACTCTCTCAGGAAACTTACAAGCCGATTGAATTTTAGATGGCAATAAGCCTGACGAACTAGAAGCGATTATAACTCTCTTATCAACTAAATTATCAATTTGTTTGAGTATATTTTTTTTAATCTTTTCGTTTTCTGGTGCATTCTCTTGAACAAAAGTTGTATCCTTCAATGCACTAGGTAATTTTGAATAGACCTTAAGATTTCTTAATGAGGCATTTCTATTCAAACCAATTTTCTTTAAGCTTTTAAAAGCAGTTCGAACATTTATTTTTAGCTGCTCACGTGAAACACTATTAGGGTCATATGCTTTTACAGTATAACCTTTTGCTAGAAATCTTGCAGCCCAGCCTGCGCCAATTACTCCAGTACCCACAATAGTGATGACTTTATTTTGTTTCAAACTTTAAGCCCAAGTTTTTTTCTAGCTTCATCTGGCCCCATAACATTAGCACCAAGATTACTAATTATTGTCGTCGCTTTTTCAACAAGTTGACCGTTTGAAGCGTATACACCTTTTTCAAGATATAAGTTGTCTTCAAGACCAACTCTAACATTGCCTCCCAAGAGAACCGCTTGAGCAACCATCGGCATTTGATGAACCCCAATTCCAAAAGCTGCCCAGTTACTGCCCGATGGTAGCATGTCTACCATGTTTTTCATTGAACCGGTATTAGCCGGTGCCCCATAGGGAATGCCAAGACAAATTTGAAATAGAGGAGGGCTGTCAAGCAACCCCTCATCGTACATTTGATTTGCAAACCACATATGCCCTGTATCAAAAACTTCTAACTCCGGTTTTACGCCTAATTCTTGTATTCTTTTTGCACCAATTCTTAATTGTTCAGGAGTACTAACATAAATCATGTTGCCATCACCAAAATTAAGAGTTCCACAATCAAGGGAACATATATCTGGTAATATTTCTTCAACGTGACTTAGTCTTTCAATCGCATTAACAAAATCAGTATTAGGTCCGAACTTTAACAGATCATCCTCAGGTCCAATTTCTATATCACCGCCCATACCACTGGTAAGATTTATTATGACATTTGTGCCACTATCTTTTATGCGGCTCACAACCTCTTTATAAAGCTCATCGTCTCTTGATCCCTTTCCTGTATTTAAATCTCTGACATGGATATGCGCTATAGCAGCTCCAGCTGACGCTGCTTCAATTGCTGCATTAGCAATTTGCTCTGGCGTCACCGGTATGTTTGGATGTTTGTTGACTGTATCTCCTGATCCAGTAACAGCACATGAAATAATGACGTCTCTGTTCATATTTCCTTTACTAGTGAAAAAAAATTAATTTACAATTACCATACTATAGTATGTAATTATCATCTGAAATGCAAAATCTACAAAAATTTTATATTGATGGTCAATGGGTAGCGCCACAATCTAGTAAAAAAATGCCTGTCGTAAATCCAGCTACAGAGGAAGTTATCGGTGAAGTCATATTAGGTAATGAAGAAGATGTAAATATCTCAGTAAAGGCCGCTAAAAATGCATTTATGAGTTTTTCAAAAACTTCTAAAGAAGAGAGAATGAATATTTTGAAAAATATACGAAAAATTTCAGAAGAAAGATTTGATGACTTAGCTGATGCTATGACAATGGAGATGGGTGCACCAAGAAAAATGTCACGTGAAGCCCAAGCTGATGCAGCTATAGGTCATTTGGATGGTTTTATTAGTGCATTAGAAAAACATGAAGAAAAAATTGAGTTATCTAATACAGATATTTTATTAAAAGAACCAATTGGAGTATGTGGTCTAATCACTCCATGGAATTGGCCAATAAATCAAATCACATTAAAAGTTTTGCCAGTCATTGCAACTGGCTGTACTTGTATTTTAAAACCATCAGAACATACGCCATTATCAGCAATGGTTTATGCCGAAATACTTGATAAAGCCGGTGTCCCTGCAGGTGTTTTCAATTTAGTTCATGGTGATGGCGAGGGTGTGGGCATAGCCATGTCAAGACATCCAGATATTGAGATGATGTCGTTTACCGGCTCTAAAAGAGGCGGTAAGTCGGTTACAATAGAGTCTGCTGAAACTGTCAAAAAAGTTACACTTGAGCTTGGAGGTAAGTCACCTAATTTAGTTTTTGCAGATTGTGATCTTGAGGAAAAAGTAACCGCATCTGTAAATGAATGTATGTTTAACACCGGACAATCATGTGACGCTCCTACCAGATTACTGGTTGAAAAAAAATGCTACGATGAAGTCGTTACAATTGCAAAAAAGGCGGCTGAAGAAATAAAAGTTGGAGATCCACAAGAGGATGGAGATCATCTAGGACCTTTATTTGATAAAATCCAATTTGATAGAGTTCAAAACATGATTCAGGTAGGAATAGATGAAGGCGCCGAGCTGCTTGTTGGTGGACTGGGTAAACCTGAGGGGTTAGAAAAAG
Organism: uncultured Pelagibacteraceae bacterium; assembly: GCA_902578305.1. Lineage (GTDB taxonomy): Bacteria > Pseudomonadota > Alphaproteobacteria > Pelagibacterales > AG-422-B15 > CACNXQ01. Next base: position 20,248 of record CACHCK010000001.1, read on the forward strand.
GTTGGTTTACTAAACCAACTATATTCATAAATGTTAATAACAGCATGCGAGTGGCTCAAGAAGAGATTTTTGGCCCCGTACTCGTAATAATTCCATTTGAAGATGAAAAAGAAGCTATTGAAATAGCTAATGACACACCTTACGGACTTGCCGCATATTTACAAACAGGCGACACTGAAAGGGCAGAAAGAGTTTCAAGACAACTTAGAGCTGGCGGTGTACATGTAAACGGAGGCGGTTATAACTACGGCTCTCCTTTTGGCGGTTATAAAGAGTCTGGAAACGGCCGCGAAGGCGGTGATATGGGGCTTGAAGATTATCTTGAAACAAAAGCATTACATATTGCTTAAAATTTAATTCAAAGCAGTAAAATTTATGAAAAAATTACTGTGGCAAGCCTCCGAAAAAAGACGAAAACAATCGAACTTAGTCAAATACCATTGTTATCTCAAAAAAAGTTACTCAATAAATTTTGATTATGAATATGACTCCTTATTCAACTGGAGTATAGCAAAGCCTAATTTATTCTGGACGAGTCTTTTGAGTTATTTAGATATAAGCTATAGCGGCAATGAAAACCCTGCTATTAGTGAAAGTGAAAATATTTATGACAAGAAATTTTTTCCAAACTTAAAGCTTAGCTATAGTGAAAATATCATTAATAATTTAAATTCTATTCCTATACTCTATGTAAATGAAATTGGATTTAAAAAATATTACAGCAAAGAAGAAGTTATTCATAAAGTAAATTTAGTCGCAAAATATTTGAGATCTATCGGTGTTAAAAAAGGTGATAGAGTTGTAGGCATTGTAACTAATAATGCGGAAACATTGATTTCATTTCTTGCAGTAAATTCAATTGGTGCGGTATGGTCTTCTTGTTCACCAGATTTTGGTGAACAGGCTATATTAGATAGGTTTAGTCAAATAGAGCCCAAAATTTTATTTTATTCCAGCAGCTATATGTATGGAGGAAAGAAATTTAAAATTTTAGAAAAAATAAAAAATGTTGAGAGTAAGCTTAATACATTGGAAGTATCCATATGCATTGATTATTCTCAAAAAGACAAAAGTTTCATCGATGAAAAATTAAATTTTTTTGAAGAAAACAATAGAGAATTGAGTGAGCTCTCTTTTGAAAGATGTCAGTTTAATGACCCTATGTATATATTGTATTCCAGCGGTACAACTGGAAAACCAAAATGTATTGTACATAATACCGGAGGTCCATTAATCCAACATTTGAAAGAACAGCAACTTCACTGTGAAATTTGTGAAAACGATAAGCTTTTCTATTTTACTACTTGTGGATGGATGATGTGGAATTGGCTTATTTCTGGTCTTGCTTCTAAGGCAACAGTTGTTCTTTATGAGGGGTCTCCTTTTTTTCCACATCAGGACTCACTTTTTAAAGTGGCGGAAGAAGAGGAAATTACTTGCTTTGGTACAAGTGCAAAGTTTATTGATGCGCTAAGAAATAGCCAAATTCAAATTTCAAATAAATATAAACTATCAAAATTAAAAACAATTTTAAGCACTGGATCACCACTAGTTAGTGAGAGTTTTAATTATGTTTATAGCAATATTAAGCAAGACGTACATTTAGCCTCTATTAGTGGCGGTACTGACATTGTTTCATGTTTTGTTGGAGGAGATCCAACTGGCGCAGTATTTTCAGGAGAAATTCAATGTGAATGTTTAGGAGTTGATGTAGATATATTTAATGAAGATGGGGTTAGTACTCAGCAAAAAGGAGAACTAGTCTGCAAATCAGCAATTCCTTCAATGCCAATTGGGTTCTGGGATGATGTTAATAAAGAAAAATATATAAAATCATATTTTTCAAAATTTCCCAATATTTGGACACAAGGTGACTATGCAATCAAAACAGCAAATAAGGGTTTCATAATCTTTGGGCGCTCCGACTCAACTCTCAATCCTGGCGGTATTAGAATTGGTACTGCAGAAATATATAGGTCTGTTGAAAAACTAGAAGATATCAATGAATCGATTGTGGTTGGGCAAGAATGGAATGATGATGTCAGAATTATTTTATTTATAACCCTTAAAGCCAAAAGTCATCTAAATGATAAATTAGTTGCTAATATCAAGGAAAATATTAAAAACTCAACCTCCATCAGACATGTGCCCGCAAAGATTATTCAAGTTACTGATATTCCAAGAACTCGGAGCGGTAAGATAGCTGAATTGACTGTAAGAGATATTATAAACGGTAAAAAAGTTAAAAATATGGAGGCTCTTGCAAATCCAGAATGTCTTGCAGAATATGAAAATATTGAAGAATTAGACTATTAATCATATATTTTCAAATATGAAGCTAGATTTTGACTCAAAAGAATTAAGAGTATTTGATAAAGAGGAAATTTTTAAAATACATCCCTTGTGGATACGGGAACGATCAATTGAAAAAGGGGAAGTTGATCAAAATTCTTTCCAAAGATTATATGATCCTGAAAAGATTAAACCTGATTTGCAAATAAAGAATGCTCAGCTGCTAGCAGATAACAAAATGCTTGTAGAATTTTCTGATAACCATAGTGCAACTTATTGTTTAGATAAGTTAATAACAGAAATTAAAAGATCAAATGTCCTACCGCCAAAGATTTATTGGAATAAAAATGATGCAGAGTTAAAAAAATTTAGTTTTGCCTATGGAGCAAACGAAAGTCAGCAATTGTTTGAAATTTTAAAATTTTATCATCAGTATGGCTACGTTGTAGTCGAAGATTTACCAGCTAAGGATGGAGAAGTTATAAAATTTGCTGAAAAAATTGGGTTTATTCGAGAAACTAATTTTGGAAAGCTATTTAATGTGAGGTCACAAAAACAACCTAATGACTTAGCTTATACATCCATCGAATTAGAATCGCATACTGATAATCCCTACAGAAAACCAGTACCATCAATTCAATTTTTATTTTGTATTGAAAACAGTTGTAAAGGTGGAGATTCCACAGTTGTTGATGGTTTCAAAGTTGCAGAGGATCTAAAAAAAGAAAATCCACAAGCTTTTAATATCTTAGTAAATACTCTAATAAATTATAAATTTGAAGATAATGATGCTATTTTAGAAAAAACTGGAAAAATTATAAAATTAAGTGCTAGAGGAGAACTCAAACAAATAAAATATAGTAATAGATTAGACTTTGTATTTTACGATGAGCCAAAGGTTTTAGAAGAATTTTATGCTGCTAAAAGAGTTATGCATCAAATGATCAATTCAGATAAATATATATTACAATTTCATTTAGAGCCTGGTAACTTATTAGTTATGAATAATTACAGAACTTTGCATGGAAGAAGAAGCTACAATACATCTGAAGGAAGTCGGTGGCTTCAAGGGCTATATATTGACCATGACTCTGCTGAAAGTAAATATAAACTACTCTCTAAGGAATTAGAATGAAGACAGTCAAGTTTACCGAAATGAAAAAAGGGTCAAAAGAAGATTATGAACTTTTGGCTGAATATGAAAAAAACTATGTAAATGAACTTCCTGATCGAATTTTGGAATCATTAAAAAACTTAGATAATTCAGTGGATGGGTACCAAGTATCAAGACTAGAGCATTCTTTGCAATCAGCAACCAGGGCTGAAAAAGATGGGGCAGATGAAGAAATGATTGTTGCTACATTGTTGCATGATATAGGAGACAGTCTTGCTCCTTATAATCACAGTCAGCTCATAGCCGCTGTTTTAAGGCCGTATGTTTCTGAAAAGGTTCATTGGATTATGTTGCATCATGGCCTTTTTCAAGAATATTATTATGCTCATCATTTAGGCAAGGATAGAAATTCACGAGATAAATTTAAAGACCACCCATACTATCAAGATGCGATTGATTTTTGTGAAAAGTGGGATCAAAAATCTTTTGATCCTAATTATGAATCCTTCCCGTTAGATCATTTTGAACCAATGGTGAGAAGATTATTTTCTAAAGAGCCAAATTTTTAAGCTATCTTTTTTACAATTACATTTCCAACTGAATAGCCAGCTCCAAATGAACATATAATTGCTAAATCATTTTTATTTAATGATTTATTGTATTTATGAAAGGCAATAATTGAACCAGCTGAACTTGTATTTGCATATTCATCCAAAACTACAGGTGCTAATTCTTTTGGGGCATCTTTTCCCAATACATACTTTGAAATTAAAACATTCATATTCTCGTTGGCTTGATGAAGATACATGCCTTTGAGATCATTGGCCGATAGGTTATTTTCTTCTAAATGAGATTTAATCAAGTTAGAAACTTCTGGAACAACTTCCTTAAATACTTTTCGACCATTTTGATGAAATAATTTATCTGACTGACCAACGCCATCAGGCGATGAATTATTTAAAAAGCCATAATTATTTCTTATATTGTTTGAAAACTTAGTTAATAATCTAGTACCAATTATTTCATAGGAGTTTTCTTTGATATTTTCTTCATTAAGACGTTCTAAAATAACTGCAGTCGCAACGTCTCCAAAAATAAAATGACAGTCTCGATCTCTGAAATTTAAATGTCCGGTACAAATTTCAGGATTAATCATGATAGCAGACTTTATACTTCCAGACTTTACCATATCGAAGATAGTTTGAATTCCAAAAGTTGCTGATGAACACGCAACATTCATATCAAAAGCAAAACCTTTGATACCCAAAGCATTTTGTATTTCAATTGCAATTGCTGGATAGGCACGCTCAAGATTTGAACAAGCTACAATTACTGCATCAATATCATCTACATCTATATTTGAGTTTTTAATCGCATCTTTAGCTGCAATGACCCCCATTTCAGCTAAATTAGATAATTCTTCTTCTGACCTTTCTCTCAATTTAGGCCTCATAAAAGAAGTATCTAGAATTCCTGTTTTATTTTGTACATATCTTGATTTAACGCCTGATGCTTTTTCTATGAATTCAGCGCTGGATTTTTCCAAAGGTTGGGTTTTTCCATTTTTAATATCTTCTGAATTTACTTCATTAAATTCATCAACATATTTATTGAATGATTGTACCAATTCCTCATTAGAGATTTTTTCCTTAGGAGTGTAAAGGCCGGTCCCAGAAATTTGAACTTTATACATATTGGAAACTATAAAATTTAAGTAGGCGCTTTGACTAATTAACTTTTTTTTCTAATTATTACAAAAAAAGAAAACTGACCCTAAAAAAGGGCCAGCTTCTAATATTTATATTCCTGGAATATAAGGAACGCCATCACCTTTAATGGTTTCATTTATGCTTTGTAATGTAGTACAAGCTGAAATCATAAAACTGAAAGCTAAAACTGTAAGAGTAGTACGCATGCTTTTTCTCCTATTTATTTAAAGATACTATATTTAATTAAGTACTAATTACAATTATTATGTTTAGAATCATGAAATTCTATGTGTATATCATTGGCACAACCAATCCTAAGCCAAGAACGTATGTTGGTTGGACCAATAATATTGATAAAAGAATAAGTGCTCATAACGCCTCAAAAGGTGCAAAATACACTAGAGGTAGCAAATGGAAACTTTTGTATAAAGAGATCTTTGAGTCTAAATCAGATGCAATGAAAAGGGAAATTGTTTTAAAAAAAGATCGTAAACTCAGAACGCAACTTAGAAAAAAATTAGTTTAAAGTTCCATATTCACTTCTTCCTTTTTTTCTTAGTCCGTAAGGACCAGCAATATAAATTGTAATTGGCTTAATGCCCGGCTCTAAGTCAACCCGGTGCAAATTATCAGCACTTCTGAAGCCTATATAAAATTTTCCACGCCATTTTCTTTCTTCTTTGATGTTTGTCTCCCAGTAACCACCACTTAAAATAATTGTAATATATGGAAAGGGATGATTGTGTAGCCCAATTCCATGATCATTATCTAAAATATGATGAATAAGTATATTGAAAGGAAACCATTTTGGTCTTTTTCTAAATAGCAAATAATACCTGGCGGTCCATGGTTTTGCTAAATGATATTCTGGGTGTGAAGGGCCTCTGTCCATCACAACTTTTTTTCGTCCTAATTTCTCTAGTATCTTAAGAAAAAGCATGGTACGTGAAATATAATATAGATGCGTCCGTAGCTCAACTGGATAGAGCATCAGACTTCGGATCTGAGGGTTGAGGGTTCGAATCCTTCCGGGCGCACCAGAAAAAATTATGAAGATATATAAACCATTTGGACCAACAATAGGCAAAACAAAGCTCTCATCGAGAACAGTTACAAACTTAAACAAGTTTTCAGATCAAGTGTCAAAAAATAAGTCCTTATCTAAAAAGTATGATTATGATCATAGGCTCATAGGAAGTATGAAACAGCAGTTTAAAATACCAAATAAAATTTTAAAAGCTGGAATAGAAAAACAGATAATTAATTCAATAAAAGATTATTATAAGCAAACATTAAATATAAAAGTTAAGAAAATTAAAATTGAAAGAGCTTGGATAGTAAGTCAGTATGCTGGGGATTTTAATCCACCTCATTTACACAGAGGCAACATCAGCGGTGTGGGTTATTTAAAAATTCCCTCGTCTATACGATTAAATAAAGAAAAAGATTTAGCAGGTTTAATATCATTTTTTGATGGTCGTGTTTCTATGCCCAGGAACAGCCCTCCGCTAGTTAAGCACCGTGAAACATTTAAGCCTAAGGTAGGAGATTTGTATATTTTCCCTTCTTTTTTAATGCATGATGTCCACCCTTTTAGAGGAGATGGTGAGAGACGGTGTTTTTCTTTTAATGCATTCGTAGACGCTTAATTAATGTTTCTTGTTAAAATTTTTAAATTCTTTATTAATTAATTTTTTAGACAAAGAACCCTCGCGTATAATGTTTATTTGATTATTTTTAGTTTCAACTAAAGTTGACTCTTTAAAGCTCATTTTACCTTTTTTTTCGATTGCATAAGCAACATCTTTTGATTTTATTATTCCTAATTGATTTAAAGATTTTATATTTATTTCTCCATGAATATTAGCGCTTGTAGTTGCAAGTGGCTTTTGAATGTACTCGAGAATTTTTATAACATCTTTATTTTTTGGAATGCGTATACCTACCTTAGACAATCTTTTATCCCCATTGTAAAACTTTTTTCCTTTCTTTTTTAATATCAAAGTAAGTGGTCCAGGCCAATATTTTGATGCCAAATATTCTTCAAAGGGTGAAAATATTGCAAGCTTTTTAGCTTCAGCAATTGAATGAGTAAACAGAATAAGAGGAAATCTTTTGGGTCTTTTTTTAATCTTAAATATATTTTCAACGCCTTGAAAACTCTTTGCATCGGCTGCAATACCATAAATGGTATCTGTTGGGATTACTATAGTTTTTCCTATGAGTAGACTTCTAGTTATAATTTTAATATTATTTGAATTTAGATTTATTATTTTAGATTTCATTAAATGACTCAAACACAAATATATTTCGATGATAATTTTAAAGATCATGTATCTTCTCTCGATTATCCAGAGAGAACTGATCGAGTAAAAAATATCATCGATTTAATAAATAATGAAGAATTTAAAAATATATCAATAATTAAACCGAATAAGGTAGATTACTCTCATATTTATGAAGCACATGATAAAAGATTTGTAGATGAAACTCTTGATCGTTTTCCAAAAGATGAACAGATAGTTTTTCTGGATCAAGAAACACCTGTTTCTCGTGGTTCTTTTGAGGCAACATTAAAAGCTGCAGGCGCTGGCATAGACGCAGCAGATAACGTTATAAATAAAAAATGTATGAATGCGTTCTGTATTGTAAGGCCGCCAGGCCATCATGCATGTTATGACCGTTCAATGGGTTTTTGTGTATTTAATAATGTAGCTATATCTGCAAAGTACTTGATTAATCGGTATGGTTTAGAAAATATTGCCATTATTGACTTTGATGTTCATCATGGAAACGGAACGCAAGATATATTCTATGAAAATTCTAAGGTGCATTACTATTCAACTCATCAATATCCATTGTATCCTGGAACAGGCGATACAAATGAAAAGGGAGTAGGCAATATTGTTAATGTACCTCTTCAAGCGGGAACAAATTCATCTCAATATCAATCGGCATTTGATGAGATGGTTATAAAAAAATTACATGATCAAAAACCAGATTTTTTAATTTTATCAGCGGGTTTCGATGCTCACAAAAAAGACCCATTGGCATCGTTAGAACTTTTAGAAAATGATTTTAAATTGATTACACAAAAGTTGATGAGTATTGCAGATAAATATTGTGATAATCGAATTATTTCTATGCTTGAAGGTGGATATGATATACAAGCTTTAGAAAATTCAATGATTACCCATATAAGAGAGTTACAAAATAATGACTAAAATACCTGATGACATAAAAAAACTTTCTTTTGAAAAAGCTATGAAAGAACTATCTCAGATTGTAGAAAATTTAGAGAGTGGAAACATTGATCTTGAAAAGTCTATTGAGTATTATACGCGTGGATCGCAATTAAGAGCCCATTGCCAACAAAAATTAGACGATGCAGTTTTAAAACTTGAGGAAATCAAAGTGCTGCCAGATGGTAAAATATCTAAAAAAAAGTAAATGAAACATCAAATCATAAATAACGATTTGAAAAAATTTACCATTAAATTCAATAAATTTTTAAAAAAAAAACTTAGTAAAGATAAAAATCTATTAAATCAAGCTATCCTGTATTCAATTAATACAGGAGGTAAAAGATTTAGACCATATTTAGTATATATTTTTGGTAAAGAATTGAATTTATCAAATAGTGTTATTTTTAATTTAGCTTCAGCAATTGAGATGTTACATAATTATTCTCTTGTGCATGATGATTTACCATCTATGGACAACGATCAATTTAGAAGAGGAAAAAAAACAACACACTATAAATTCAATGAATATACTGCAATTCTCGCGGGATGTGCTTTATTGACAAAAGCATATCAAATTTTATCTAGTAGTTATTTTAAAATATCAGATAAGAAAAAAACAAAGTTGATTGAAGTAATGAGCAAAGTTTCAGGTGAAAAAGGACTTCTTTTAGGGCAATACTATGATTTGAGTTTAAAATCACCTACTGTAAGTGGGAGATTAGAATTAAACAAATTAAAAACTGCAAAATTAATGTCTTATTGCTGTCAAGCAGTTGCAATTTGTGCAAATAAAAATAAGAGTGTCGAAGATAGTATGAAAAAAATTGGAGAGTACATCGGAGAAATTTTTCAAATCAATGATGACATTGCAGATTTTCCAAGAATGTCAAAGGTAAATACTGAGATTTTACTAAATTACAAAAAAAAACTAGCTGAAAAGACGTTACAGAATTTGAAGAAAATTAAATTAAAGAAAAAAAAGACTTTGTTGCTTATTGATTTTTTAGTTGATCTAAAAGTTTAGCCACATTGCGCTCTATTGCGCAATATATGATCTGCTAAAACACACGCCATCATAGCCTCAGCAATTGGGACAGCTCTCAAACCTACACATGGATCGTGACGACCTTTTGTTGAAATCGATGTATTTTGAAATTTATTGTTAATTGTTTTTTTTGCCTTCAAAATTGACGACGTTGGTTTAATCGTTATTGATAAATTTAAATCCTGACCACTTGATATACCACCTAAGATTCCGCCAGAGTTATTAGAAGAAAAGATAATTTTTTTATTTTTATTAGCTCTTATTTCGTCGGAGTTTTCATCACCTGATAATTCAACAGCCTCATTGCCAGCTCCTATTTCAACACCTTTAACAGCGTTGATGCTCATCATTGCACCTGCAAGGTCAGCATCTAATTTACCATATACTGGTTCTCCAAGTCCGGCGGGAACATTTTTAGCATTTACTAATAATTTTGCACCCAATGATGATCCTTTTTTTCTAGTTTCATCTAGGTACTCTTCCCAAACTTTAACTATTTTTTTATCAGGACAGAAAAAAGAATTTTTCTTTACGTCATTCCAATTGAAATTTCTTTGATTAATTGTGAGCTTTCCAACTTGTGTAACTGCACCTTGAATTAAAATATCTTTTTTTAATATATGTCCAATTACTTTTCTTGCGACAGCGCCAGCAGCTACTCTACTCGCAGTTTCTCTTGCGGAAGAACGACCTCCACCTCTATAATCCCTTATTCCATATTTCAAAAAATATGTTAGGTCAGCATGTCCAGGTCTAAATTTATTTTTTATATCGCTGTAGTCTTTTGATTTCTGATCTTTGTTCCAAATTAACAGCATTATCGGAGTTCCAGTTGTTTTTCCCTCAAATACACCAGATAAAATTGAAACTTTATCATCTTCTCTTCTTTGTGTAACAAATCTATTTTTTCCTGGCTTTCTCATATCTAAATATTTCTGAATATCCTTGTCCTTAAGTGGTATTAGAGGAGGGCAGCCATCAATTATACATCCAATAGCTTCCCCATGAGATTCCCCCCATGTTGTAAATCGAAAATTTTTTCCAAAAGTATTAAATGACATATTTATTTTTTATTTGTCTCTGATTATTAAATGATCCACCAAATCATCAAGATACACTTTATATTTATTTCCTTCAAATTTATTAATCTTAGTTTTGGCTTTTTCTGCATATTTTCCAACAAATTCGATTGAACTTTTATAAGTATTTGTTTTCTTCATCAGATCCAGAATTAGTGCCAGATCTTTTTTACTTCTTTTTCTCTTAAAAAATAGCTTGGCTATAATTTTTTTTGACTTTTTATCAGATTTTTTGAAACAATGAATGACTGGATATGTTACTTTACCCTCAAAAAAATCTTTCCCAACACTTTTACCCATTTTGCTCGAGTCACCAAAATAATCTAATACGTCATCAGATAACTGAAAGGCCATGCCAAAATTAAATCCAAAATCATTAAATATTTTTTGAGTTCTTGTATCTTGGTCAGTAATTATGGTTGGTAAGAAACAAGATATCCTAAAAAGCTCAGCAGTTTTAGCATCTATGATAGATAAATACTTTTTTTCTGTTAAGTTAATATTTTGATTATTGCCTACGTCTTGTATTTGTCCTCTTGCTAAAATGAGTGATGTTTGGGATAATATCTCTAGTAATTTTAATGATTTATTTTTTACCATTAGCTTAAAAGCTCTACTTAACAGGTAATCTCCAACTAAAACACTTACTTTATTTCCCCATATTTGATTTGCGCTTAATTTTCCTCTTCTGATCTTTCCTGTATCAATTACATCATCATGCAACAAAGTGGCGTTATGAATAAACTCAATGCAGACAGCAAGTGTTACATCCGCGTTACCTTTATAATTTAGCATTTTTGATACAATTAATGTAAGAAGGGGCCTTATTTTTTTTCCCTTAGCTTTAATGAGATGGCCTGCTGTTAAAGTAATTAATTTTTCTTCATCCTTGATGTTCTTACTGATTTCTCTTTCAACTCTCTTCAGAGAGCTTTTAAGTAAATTCGATAATGATTTTACTGGTGTATTCACTTATTAATTATGATTTTGTTTTATATTTAGATGTACTTATAATATAGTCTCATATAATTAAAAGTTATTGATTTCAGGCAAAAATTAAAAATGAGCTTTATATCCTCTAAAACAAGAATAAATATAGTTGGCTTGCGAGGTGTTATTGGAGATCTCGGTAGATTTCAAAAGGGACTGACACTTGAGAATTGTGCCTCTATTCTAGATAAAGCTTTTAGCTTTAAAAAGCCATCTTTAGTAGTCATCAAGATCAACTCTCCAGGTGGTTCACCGGTTCAATCCGAGCTTATACACAACCGTATAAGAAATTTATCGAAGAAAAACAATGTGAAAGTGATTACAATCGCGGAGGATGTTGCTGCCTCAGGAGGTTATATGCTGATGTGTGCAGGAGATATTTTAATCGCCAATAAAAGTTCAATAGTCGGATCAATAGGAGTAATCAGTGCCTCTTTTGGATTCAAAAAATTAATTGATAAACTAGGCATTAAAAGGCGAGTTTTTACAAAAGGAGATAGAAAATCGTTTCTAGATCCATTTGAAGAAGTCTCTAAAAAAGACATAGATAAGCTGATCAAAGTTCAGGATAGCATATTTGAAAATTTCAAAGATTTAGTCTCAAAAAATAGAAAAAAGAAAATAGACCCAAAAAAAGTTTTTAATGGGGAGTTTTGGACAGGCGAACAAGCAAAAAAACTTGGTTTAGTAGACTCGAATGAAGAACTAAACTCATACATTGAAAAACATTACGGAAAAAAATTAAAGATTAGGAACATAGAAGAAAAAAAATCATTCATTAAAAATATTTTAAATAATCAGATTTCAAATAACGATATTGTTGACCGGCTTACAGAAGCTCTAAGGGAAAATTCATTCTGGAGTCGATATGGCCTCTAAAAACATGGAAGACCTCGTTTCATTATGTAAAAGACGGGGGTTTATTTTTCAATCAAGTGAAATTTATGGTGGCTTGCAAGGAATATATGATTATGGTCCACTCGGAGTAGAATTAAAAAACAACCTTAAATCCTCTTGGTGGAAATCAATGATCTATGATCGAGATGACGTTGAAGGACTTGATGCATCTATTTTAACAAGTAGACACGTATTAAAATATTCAGGCCATGAAGATACTTTCTCTGATCCTTTAGTCGACTGTAGAAATTGCAAAAATAGATTTAGATCTGACCAGGCCACGGATGGAAAATGTCCAGCATGTGGGTCTAGCGATCTAACTGAACCTCGACCATTTAATCTTATGTTTAAAACCACAGTTGGTCCTGTAGATGATGGCAGTAATTATGCTTACCTAAGACCTGAAACCGCACAGCAAATTTTTACAAATTTTAAAAATATATTGGACTCAACAAGTAAGACTATTCCTTTTGGAATCGCGCAGATAGGTAAAGCATTTAGAAATGAAGTCACTCCAGGCAAATTTATATTCAGAGTTAGAGAGTTTGAACAAATGGAATTAGAATTTTTTGTTGAACCAGGTAAAGATGATGAGTGGCATAAATATTGGGTAGACAAGAGGTATTCATGGTGGATTGATCAAGGCATATCTGAAAAAAGATTAAAAAAGCTAGATGTTGAAGACGCTGACCTATCTCACTATTCAAAAGCTACTGTAGATCTTATGTACGAATTTCCACATGGACTTGAAGAGTTAGAAGGTATAGCAAACAGAACTGATTTTGATCTTGGCTCTCACACTAAAAATCAAAATGACTTTAAAATATCCGCAGATGTAATGAAAAACAACCAATCAACAACGAAATTGAGTATTCAAAATTTAGAAAGTAAAGAATGGTACATCCCTTATGTTATAGAACCCTCCGCTGGTGTTGATCGAGGTGTATTTGCTCTACTCAATGAAGCTTACAAGGAGGAGGATTTAGAAAACGGAAATAAAAGAATTGTGTTAAGTTTGAAACCTCATTTGTCTCCAATTAAAGCGGCCGTAATTCCTCTTAAAAGAAATAATGAGGATTTAGTCAATAAAGCAAGCAAGATTAAGAATGATCTTCAAGCACTAGGTATGGGAAGGGTCATTTTAGAAAACTCAGGAAATATTGGAAAAGGTTATAGACGTCATGATGAGATTGGCACACCTATTTGTATAACAGTTGATTTTGAAACAATCGAAAATGATACAGTGACTATAAGAGATAGAGATACTATGTCACAAAAAAGAGTTTCATCTCAAGATTTAAAACACGAATATAAAAAAGTTTTTAATTAATTATATATTTCTTCTCGGAAATTCTATTTTGCCAAATGGCCAAGAATTTTCTAACCATTTTTTAAATGTTTTGCCTAATTCATCCTCTAAGCCGCTATCAAGCAAATCTTGTCTTATCCAATAGTATGCTTGTACCTCATACTCAGGGTTATCGGAGGGATAAATATAGCAACAACCAATTACATCTTTCCCTTCTTTTGTTGATAGAACTGTGTAAGCGAAAGAATGTCTAAGAGAAAATTCCACTTCATGCCATCCTAGATCGGCAAGATTTTCATCTAATGTCATTTCTTTTGGCCATTCACTATCGTCCATTAGTTTATATAGATGGTCTACACTTTTCATTACTGCCTCATAGTCTTTGTCGACATATTTTATTGTAAGTGGTCTTAAGATAAAATTTTTGGTTACTAATTCTGTAGGAACTTTAAAGCTATCTTTTACTATTGGACGGCTGTACATTTAAATTTCAAGTCCAAAATCAACGTTTTCAATGCTATGAGTAAGTTGTCCGATTGAAATTCTATCAACTTTTGTTTTCGCATAGGACTTAATATTTTTTAAATTAATATTTCCAGATGCCTCACAAAGAAACTTTTTTTTAACTATTTTTAAGCACTGAGAAATTTGTTTCTCAGACATATTATCGAGAAGTACAATATCTATTTTCTGATTTAAAATTTTTTTTAATTGTTTAATTGTGTCAATTTCTACTGTAATTTTCTTTTTTAATTTTGATCTACTAATTTTTTTTATATTCTCAACCAGTTCTTCTTTATTTCCAAGATGGTTATCTTTTATGAAATAAAAATCCGATAAAGTAGCCCTGTTTACATGCGCGCCACCAATTGTAAGAGCATATTTTTGTACCTGTCTCATCCCGGCAATTGTTTTTCTCGTTGAATAAATTTTAACTCCATAAGGTGCTGCAATATCAACAAATTTTCTTGTTTTTGTAGCAATACCAGACATGAACCCTAAAAAGTTTAAAGCTGTTCTCTCTGCAATTAATATACTTTGTGCATCACCATTTACGTCAATAATTTTATTCCCTTTAACTACTTTACTTCCATCTTTCTTTAGAACTTTTATTTTAATTTTACTATTGAGCGCTTTAAATGTCTGAACAGCAAACTCAGTTCCACAGACAATTGCATTCTCTTTTGCGACTATAGAAGCTTTAAGTTTTGTTTTTTTGGAAATTAAAACTTTTGAAGTTATATCGCCATATTTACCAAAATCTTCTTTCAAAGCGATTTTGATTTTTTTCTTTATATCTTTTTTAGCTAACAAGTTTTTCATCAACTTCTGATATAGAAGAATCCAAGATAGTTTTGATATAACCATCTATTTCTGAATATTTAATATCAAAATGCTTAATAAAATCTTCATCAGTATCTTGGTAATCAGATCTTAAATGACAACCTCGACTTTCTCTTCTTAAATAAGCGCCTATGATAATAAATTTGCTAACCAAAATCATATCATTAAGTTTAGCTGAAAGGCCTTTTGACTCTCTCTCAATTTTTAGTACATCATTTAGACCCCTAATAATAGAATCCTTATTTCTAACAATTCCTAAATTTCTCATCATTGTAGACCTTAATTGCCATATATATTTTTTTGCTCTTATTTTATTTTTAGTTTTCTCTTTAAAAATTTTAATAAATTTAGAGCTAATATGAATATCCTTTTTAATATTCTTTTTATTTATTTCATTTGCAACAATCTTAGCAAATACAAGAGATTCTAATAGTGAATTTGATGCAAGGCGATTTGCTCCATGAATACCAGTTGCAGCGACCTCTCCGCAGCACCAGAGCCCTTCAACAGAAGTCTGTCCTTTCAGATCAGTTTTTACTCCACCTATATGATAATGAGCGACAGGAATTATTGGCAGTAGGTCTCTTTCAGGATCTAAGTCTGCATTTTCACAATAGGACGAAACTTGAGGAAAACGAGCATTAAAATTACTACCCATATACCTGCAATCTAAAAATACTGAATTTCCTTTTTCAATTTGTTTGAATATATTTTGAGCAATAAGATCTCGTGGTGCCAACTCATTATCAGGATGAATACCAAACATAAACCTTTCTTCATCTTGATTTACAAGGTAAGCCCCTTCACCTCTAATCGCCTCAGTAGCCAAAGGAGTAGGGTCTAGGCCAAAATCAAGACCTGTTGGGTGAAATTGTACGAACTCCATGTCAGTAAGTGTCGCACCAGCATGAGATGCCAACGCCACGCCCTCTCCATAAGAACTTCGTGGGTTGGTCGTATTTGCAAAAATACCTCCTAAACCACCTGTCGCTAAAACTACATGTGAACTTTGGATAATTACATTACTGTCAGGAACATTATCGTCAGTAAATCTTCCAATTACTCCATAAATAGTATTTTTTTCAGTCATAATTCGATCAATTGAAACATTTTCTAAAACTGTTATGTGATCACTTTTTTTTACTTTTTCAATTAAGCCGCGCATAATTTCAAGACCAGAACTATCACCTTTTGACCTTATGATTCTATTAAAGCTATGGGCACCTTCTAGTCCTAGGTTAAATGAACCATCTTCATTTTTATCAAAATTAACTCCGTATCCCTCTAAATCATCAATGATGCCTTTTGCATTATTTATAACTTCTTTAATCGCATCGATATTCGCCAAGCCTTTTGCTGTAGTCAAAGTATCATTAATATGACTTTCATTACTGTCATCCTTTGAAACTGCCGCGGCAATCCCTCCTTGTGCCCAACTACTTGAGGTGTTAATTCCAAGTGAACTTTTAGTAATTACGCATACTTTTCTTGGCGCTAAATTGAGTGCAACAGTTAATCCCGCTACACCACCACCCACTATTACAACATCAGGTCTATAAATAGAATCAGACATTAGCTGCTTCTGCCAATTTCAAGCATACGATCAATGGAAAGACGGGCCCTATCAATAATTGCCTTATCGACTAAAATTTGATGCTGGTTAAATCGTATTGCATCATAAATTTTTTTTAGAGAAATTCTTTTCATATGAGGACATAGATTACAAGGTCTGATAAATTCGACATTAGGATTTTCTATGGCAACATTATCACTCATCGAGCATTCCGTCACCATAATTACCTTTCCAGGTTGATTGTCTTTTACATAATTACTCATTCCAGCCGTTGAGCCAGCGAAGTCACTTACCGCAATTACTTCAGGAGAACATTCAGGGTGAGCTAATACAACAATATCTTTGTGTTGTTTTTTATATGCCATTATTTCATCGGCAGTAAATCTCTCATGAACCTCACATCGCCCTTTCCAAGAAATAATTTTCACATCTGTTTGAGCTGCGATATTTTTTGCAAGGTATTCATCAGGTAGAAATATAACTTTATCAACACCTAAAGATTCTACTACATGTTTTGCATTTCCTGATGTACAGCACACATCTGTCTCTGCTTTTACATCAGCTGATGTGTTAACATATGTAACAACTGGTACGCCAGGATATTTTTGTTTTAATAATCTTATGTCTTCTGCGGTTATTGACTCAGATAAAGAACATCCTGCACGCGTATCTGGAATTAAAACATTTTTGTTTGGACTAAGAATTTTTGCTGTTTCAGCCATAAAATGAACGCCACAAACTATTATTGTATCTGCTTCAGAGTCTCTTGCCTCATAAGCTAATTTTAATGAGTCACCAACGATGTCAGATACGCAGTGAAAGATTTCAGGTGTCTGGTAATTGTGAGTTAAAATTGCAATATTTTTTTCTTTTTTTAGTTTATTTATTTCATGTATGAGTGGAGCATGAAATGGCCACTCAACTTCAGGTATTATTTTCTCTACACCCTTATATAGATGAGCCGTTGCATCTTTCACTTCAGAATTAAAATCTGATGGATATTGCAAATTTTCATTCAACATAATTATTTTTTAATATAGTTTAATATTACAATTATAGTTAAATGTATATATTTCAACATATCAACAATTATAGGAAAAACATGGAAATCTGCCGTCGTGCTGGAATTGGTAGACAGGCTGGTTTGAGGGATCAGTGAACATAGTTCGTGAGAGTTCGAGTCTCTCCGACGGCACCATATGGTAAAAGGTACAGAATAAGATGAAAATCCTTTTTATAGGACCCACGAGAATCGGGGATACCATTCTATCCACATCAATAATAAATTTCTATTTACAGAAATATGATGATTGTAGTTTTTCTGTAATCACGAGTCCATTTGCTAAAGACATATACGTCAATATGCCAAGACTATCTAAAATTTTAGTTGTTAATAAAAAAAGATATGGTTTGCATTGGTTAGATATAATTAGATTCTCTTTTTTTAAAAGGTGGGATCTTGTGATCGATTTAAGATCTTCAATTACATCTTATTTACTTGCTACCCGGACTAGAAAAATATTCAAAGGTAACAACAATTTTCATAAACTTGTACAGTTTAAAAAATTCTTAAATACTGATAAAGCAATAGTTCCAAAAGTTTGGTATGATACTGAAGTTAGCTCAAAAAGCTTAGTAAAAATTTCTAATAATCAACGCATGATTGCTGTTGCACCTTATTCAAACTGGTCAAAAAAAGATTGGTCAATAAAAAAATACAAGACTTTACTTGAAAATGAATTTTTTAAAAATTACACAATAATTTTAACTGGTATTTCGAATGACATTCGAAATAAAGAAGAGTTTGACGATTTCTTAAATTCATCAAGCCTTAAAATCATAAATTTGTTTGACTGGGGTAATCTTAGACATATGGTACCAATATTTGAAAAATGTGATTTTTTTATTGGCAGTGATAGTGGACTAATGCATCTATCGGCATCAGCTGGATGTAAAACTTTTGCCCTTTTTGGACCCACAAACGACTTAGTGTATGGGCCATGGGGAAATAATACTGTGATTAAATCAAATAATGGTATGCTGGATCATGAACTTGAAAATTTATCTGTTGAGAAAGTTATAAATAGCATAAAAGAAACTCTGTCATGATTGATTTAATTATAAGAAACGGAAAGATTGTAACTCATAACAATGAAAGATTAGCTGATATTGCCATTAAAAATGGAAAAATATTTAAAATTGGCAAACTATCTAATCTGAAATCAAAAAAAACTATTGATGCTAAAGGTTTACATGTTCTGCCAGGTGCTTTTGATACACAAGTTCACTTTAGAGAGCCGGGCAATACTAAAAAAGAAAACCTCAAAACGGGTAGCTTAGCTGCTGTTGCAGGAGGGATAACTTCAGTTTTTGATATGCCTAATAACAAACCTAGCATCACAACAAAAAAGCTTTTTATGAAGAAATTGCAGACTGCAAAAAAGAGAATGCATTGCAATTACGCTTTTTATTTTGGAGCTGAGAAAGATAACATTAAAGAAATTAAGAAAGTTGAGAAAGTAAAGGGTTGTTGTGGTGTAAAGGTTTTTGTTGGCTCCTCAACAGGTACATTACTTGTCTCAAACCATAATGATATTGAAAAAATTATGAGATCAACAAATAAAATGATCTCATTCCATTCTGAAAATGAAGATATGCTAATCACAAGAAAAAAATACGCTAAAAAAGGAAATCCGTTAAGTCATCAATTATGGCGAAATGTAGACACAGCCTTAAGTTCTACAAGAAAGCTGATCAGATCAGCTAATAGAAGTAAAAAAAAAATACATGTTCTTCATATAACTACTGCAGAAGAAATAAAATTGCTTCTTAGAAACAGAAAATATGTCTCATTTGAAGTGACACCTCAGCACCTAATATTGGCATCACCGGATTGTTATAAAAAACTGGGCACTTACGTTCAAATGAATCCACCTATTAGGGGAGCTAGACACAGAAATGTTCTAAGAAAAACTTTGCAAAAAGGCAAAATCGATATTATTGGATCAGATCACGCTCCTCATTTAAAATCTGAAAAAAATAAAATTTATCCAAATAGTCCATCAGGAATGCCGGGAGTTCAAACTCTAATTCCTATTCTTTTAAATGAGGTTACAAAAAAGACAATTTCACTCAATGAAGTAGTAAAGCTAACAAGCTTTAATCCTAAAAAAATATTTAAGATTAAAAATAAGGGGCTAATTAAAGTTGGTTATGATGCCGATTTAACAATAGTTGATATGAATAAAACTAAAAAAGTTTTGAATAAAGATATGAAATCAAAGTGTAGATGGACACCTTTCAATGGCATGAAACTCAAAGGTTGGCCTGTTGGAACAATAATAAATGGTAAAGCAGCATTTTGGAAAAATAAAATCAATAAATCAGTATTTGGTAATCCAATAAGTTTTAATTAGCTGCGAGCAATAAAAGAAGAATTTTTAAAATTACGCTTACCATAACGCAAAATTTTGCGATCTAATGTTCTTATTCTGCCACCCGCAAATCTTAATATAGCATCACCAGCGGCTGTATCCCATTCCATTGTAGTTCCAAACCGAGGGTATATATTTGCAAAGCCATGTGCGATGTAACACAACTTTATTGAACTTCCTGAACGGAGTATTTTATTAGAATTGAATCTCTTAAAGATCATTTTTTTTGCTTTTTCCACTTCACTCTTAGCAAGTGAATGAGATCTACTTAAAATGACTATATTTTTATTTCTTTTTTTAACTTTAATTTTTTTTATATTATTAATTTGTCCCTTTTTATTTATTTTTGAAAAATAAGATTTTTTATCTTTTGTGAAATAAAGCTTATTCTTAGTAGGCATATAAATAATACCAAAAACTGGTTTTTTATTTTCAATCAGGCCGATATTTACAGTAAATTCGCCATTACCTTTTAAAAATTCTTTTGTGCCATCTAATGGGTCTACTAACCAAAATCTTTGAGCGGCTTTACCTTTTTTAATTTGCTCTTCAGAAACTATTGAAATATCAGGAAAATGTCTTTTTAAGCCCTTACAAATTATATCATTCGCCCTTATATCTGCATTTGTAACAGGCGTATTATCGGACTTGTATCTTTTGATTACCTTTTTTTTGTAGATTTTGGTGATTTCAACACCAGCAAGATGAACAATTCTAATTAATTCATCTAGTTTTTCGGGTGTTATGTTCATATCAGGAGTAAAGCTTGTAAAATAGACAATAAGACAAATATATTATACATACCAGAGCAAAATAATTAAATCGTATGGAATACAATGTGAATAGCATAAAGGGAAATAATCCTATTGTAGTAGCTATGTCAGGTGGCGTTGACTCTTCAGTGGCTGCCGCACTTATGAATAAGGGTTATGAGGATGTGATAGGTGTCACTCTAAGACTATATGATGAAAAAAAAGTAGCAAACTCTAAAACTTGTTGTTCAGGTGCAGATATAATGGATGCAAAAAAAATTGCTAACACCATAACTATTCCACATTACGTTTTTGACTATGAGGAAATTTTTAGAAAAAATGTTATTGAACCTTTTATTGACGAATATAAATCAGGAAGAACCCCCATACCTTGTATAAATTGTAATGAAAAAGTAAAGTTTCTTGATCTACTGTCTTTTGCAAAAGAAATTAATGCAAAATCATTAGTGACAGGTCACTATATAAAGAAAGTAAAGATTGATAATGAGTGGCGGCTGTATGTTCCCCAAGACAAAGATCGGGATCAGTCCTATTTTCTTTTTACAATGAAAAAAGACGATCTGGATCTCATTGAATTTCCTCTGGGCGATTACAAAAAAGATGAGATCAGGGATTTAGCTTTGAAACTAAACCTACACGTGTTTGATAAAAGTGATAGCCAGGATATTTGTTTTATACCTGATGGAGATTATAAAAAGTTTATAAATAAGAATATTGAGAGCCATGAAGGAGAAGTTGTAGATGTAGACGGAAATGTGCTTAATAAACATAAGGGCATTCAAAATTTCACAATAGGACAAAGAAGAGGTTTGGGAGTTTCACAGGATGAGCCACTTTATGTAAAAAAAATTGATAAAAATAAAAACAGAGTCATTGTAGCAAATAAGAATAATATTAGTTCTTCAACTATATATGTTGAAAATGTAAACTTAATTACAAAAAATTTACCTAAGGATCTATATGTAAGAGTTAGATCAACTGGAAAATTATTAGATGCAAAAATAGAAATCAAAAAGAATAATGGAGCAAAAATTTCTCTTACAACTCCTGAAACAGCTGTATCACCAGGTCAGGCCTGCGTTTTTTATTGTAAAGATGAAATAGGTACACGACTTTTAGGGGGCGGCTGGATCCATTCGACAAATTAGTAATATTGTATATTATGGCTCATCTTTGGCGGGGTAGCTCAGTTGGTTAGAGCGGAGGAATCATAATCCTTAGGTCGGGGGTTCAAATCCCTCTCCCGCTACCAAATTTCGGTAGGTTTTCCAGTCCAAACTCTCTTTTGTAAGATTTTCGCCATAACTAATGTTTGCAAGTTGGGACAGTTTTGTGACAACTGGTGCAGTTGGTGCTAACCAAAACCAACAAAAACAAGCAGTTGCAAAAAGATTGAACAATCAACTACGGATTTGATTTATGTAATTGAATTGATTGGATAAATTGATTCTACAATGTTATAAATCAACACGAACTCTAGACTAGCCCCTAATTGATATAGGCACACCTGAGGACTACTATAGAGCAATTGAAATAGAAAGAGATTATGCAAATAAAAAAAAAAAAAGAAAATCTAAAAGTTTTAGTCACTGGTACAAGAGGATCACTTGGAAAAAGCTTATTTCGCTCTTTAAAACAAAATAATATTAAAGTTTATGAGGCTGATATAGTAGATCGCAGCAACACAATTAATCTTTTGAAAGATTATGATCTAGATGAATTTAATATTATTTACCATTTAGGAGCAAGCAGTAAAAGAAGTGATAATATTATTGATATTGTAAATAAAAATTTATATGCCACAGAAAAATTATTCAATAAGGCGAGCAAAATTAAGCAGATAAAAGTTATATTTGCTTCTGCAAATTCTGTAGTAAGCTCTAGGCATCATAAGCAAATAGATATGAACACTCCTTTCAGTGCAAAAGAATTCTATAGTAGCTCTAAACTTATGGGTGAGGGTTTACTAATAAATTATCTTGGAAGAGATAGAAGTTCGATCATAAGATTGCCTGCGATTTACGGGATAATCAATAACAAAGAAGGACTGATTCATAGATTAATTGAGTTATCAAAAAAAAATAAAGATATAGTTATAGATTATCCAAATTGCCTTTTCAATAATGCAATTACTTTATCTTGCGTTGTAGATTTTTTTACAAAGATTTTAAATAACATTAATCAAATCAATGGAAAAGATTTTCTAATTGCAGCTGACAGTGAAATAAGCTTAATGTCGATGGCAGAGAGAATAATTAAAAGAATGAATTCTAAATCAAATATAATAACTAAAAGTAATATTCAGTCAAAAAATATGAATTACATAATTGATACATCGGCTGCAAAAGAATTTGGATTTAAACCCGAAAAGATGATAGATATAGTTGATATGGTTTGTGCAAACTATGAATAAAATTACTTCAAAAAAGTTAGCATATTTTGGAGGTAGGCTACGCATATATCTAACAGTTCTGATTCTACTGATACACCTGTGACACTTTTGGGACACTTTGTATTCGAGGTCATTAGACTCCATTCGATTCTACAGATCAATATAAAACTTTTGTAAAATTGTAGATTTGCAAGAACTTGCAGTTCGGATTCAATTAGTTCAAAGAGTTAAATGTTTTGCAAGAAACGACTCTTTTTATTATAATAATCCTTAGGTCGGGGGTTCAAATCCCTCTCCCGCTACCATTACATAGTATCTATTTAATTAGCAGCCAATAAATATTCTTCTACTTTATTTACCCACGAGTAATTCTCTGTGGCTCTTTTTTTACCATTATTTCCTAACTGAATTCTCAATTGTTTATTTTCTAACAAGAACAAAATCTTCTCAGTAATCATTTTTTGGTTACCAGCATCACACACTATGCCAGTTTCATTATTTAAAATTGCGTCTGCTATTCCGCCACTATTACTTCCTATAGATGCTACGCCATGAAAAGAAGCATCGATATAAGCCATTCCAAAACCCTCTACAGACTCACCAACTTCCGTTGGAGTCATTACAAATAGATCTGAGTTCTTTAAGATCAATGATTTTTCTGGTTCAGTTATCCAGCCTAAAAATCTCACATTATCCTCTAGTTTCAACTTGCTGGTGAATTTTTTAATTTCTTCTAAATAAGGCCCCTTCCCGGCAATTAAGTATAAAATATTCGGAAATTTTTTTTTGATTTTGCATAGTGCATTTAGAACATATGTATGTCCTTTTCGTTTTTCAACTCTTGCAAGTGTAGTTATCACCGGTGAACTACCACCTATAATATTGCTTACATTTTTTCTATCTTCTTCAGAAATAAAATCATTATAGACGTCAATACCAGGATGAATAATTTGAATGTCTTTAGTCTTTATATTCAGTGACGCTTGCATCAAATCTTTTGTATAAGATGAGTTCGCTATTATTTTATAAACCCCTTTATAAGAATTTCTAATTCTATTTTTTTTAAACCTCAGCAAATCAAGCATCATTGTCCAATACTGCTTAGGTATTTCCGTTCCATGGGCAAGAACCAAAATTTTTTTTTGATTTTTATTAACATATTCAACACTTTTCCAAGAGTCTGCGTAGATTGCAGACACTGAATTGTTTTTGCACATTTCTTCAAGATAATTTGCCTTTCTAAGTCGACGTATGGGTTTCCAGCCAGAAAATCTTTTTATTTTATAATCTTGATTACGATCATCATCACTTTCTATTCCATCAGCCAACACAAATACTTCTATTCCTTTTTTAGCCATGGCTTCAGCCATTCCAGTCATTAATGACTCGATACCGCCAATTTTTGGATAAAAACACTGAGTAGTGATGATAATCACTGAAATTACTTTATTGTTTCCATTTTATTGAACATCCTATACTAGGAATCTGATCTAATGGTCCTGAACCTGTTTCTGAAATCTGTATCATTGCTTCTAAAAGCTCTTTTTTTGCATCAGGGATAATCTCCATTTTTGATTCCTCAAGTCGACCTCGATACTGAAGTTCATCATTTGCATTAAAGCCAAAAAAATCAGGAGTGCATACAGCATTATAATTTTTACCTACATTTTGAGTTTCATCATAAACGTATGGAAATACAAAATTATTTCTCTCAGAAAATAACTTCATATTATCAAAAGAATCCTCAGCTCCATACTTTGGGTCATTAACATCATTAGACATTATTGCTATTACACCTATACCCTTTTCTTTCAGTAAAGTAATATCCTCTACAATTCTATGAATGACCGACTTCACATATGGGCAATGATTGCAAATGAACATAACTAGTGTTCCTTTTGGGCCTTTGATATTTTGATATGAGTAGTATTTGTTATCAACACCAATGAGATTAAACTCTGGAGCTTTCCATCCAAAATCACAGATTGGTGTCTCTAATGCAACCATAATTTTCTTTATATTACTCTAATAACTAGATATCATTACTATATTTCTTACTCAACTAAATAACAAGATATGATCTATTCGCTTGGAGATAAAAAAATAAATAGTGATAATGCCGATTTTTGGGTCGCACCAAGCGCCTCTGTTATTGGAGACATCACGCTGAAAAAAAATGCAAGTGTTTGGTTTGGAGCTGTTTTAAGAGGTGACAATGATCCAATAATTATTGGAGAAAATTCAAATATTCAGGATAATTCAGTTTGTCATACGGATGATGGGATGCCATTAGTAATAGGTGATAATGTCACAGTTGGTCATAAAGTTATTTTACATAGTTGTTCTGTTGGGAATAATTCTCTCATAGGAATGGGCTCAACAGTTTTAAATAAGGCAAAAATAGGAAATAATTGTTTGGTTGGCGCCAATACGCTAATAACTGAGGGGAAAGAATTTCCTGATAATAGTCTGATAGTAGGATCTCCGGGCAGTGTTAAAAGAGAGTTGACTGATATGGAAAAAAAGATAATTGAACTTAGTGCTTTCCACTATGTTGAAAATATGAAAAAATTTAGAGATAATTTAAAAGAAGATAATATTGAATGAATACTTTCGACTACATAATTGCTGGGGCAGGATCAGCTGGCTGTGTTCTTGCAAATAGACTCTCTAAAGATCCAGATACAAAGGTCCTTTTAATCGAAGCAGGTGGAACTACATGGCATCCGTTTGTTAAAATGCCAGCAGGCGTACTTGAACTAATTTCTGGCGAAGGTGCTGGCAAATTTTATAACTATGGCTATTGGACAGAGGGTCAACCACATTTGAATAATAGAAAGCTTTTCTTCCCTCGAGGTAAAGGTTTGGGTGGCTCAAGCAATATTAATGGAATGCTCTACGTGAGAGGTCACTCACGTGATTATGATATATGGAGACAGCTTGGCAATGAAGGATGGTCTTATGAGGAAGTGTTGCCTTATTTTAAAAGAGCTGAAAATAATGAAAATGGATCATCGGAATTTCATGGAAGTGACGGAGAGTTAAGTGTTCAAAACCCAGTATTTACAAATAATCCTCTACATAGATGTTTTCTAAACGCTGGTAAAGAGGCTGGCTACAAATACATTGAAGACATTAATCAATACGATAATGAAGGTTTTGGACCATGTCCTCAAACGATTTCAAAAGGCTATAGAGCAAGCACAAGTTTTTCATTTTTAAATCCTATTAAAGATAGAAAAAATTTAACGATTGCAACTAATTCAACAACTAACAAACTTTTATTCGAAGGCACTAAATGTGTAGGGCTTGAGTATCTAAAAGGAAAAGAAGTTATAAAGGCTTACGCTGATAGGGAAGTAATTGTATGCGGAGGTGCTATTAACTCGCCTCAAATATTACAACTTTCAGGTATCGGTAAAGGGGATTACATAAAAAAATGGGGATTAAAAGTTGTAGCTGATCTACCAGGAGTAGGTGAAAACCTACAGGATCATTTAGATGTATTATCTCACTACGAGTGTACGCAACCAGTAACTGAAGCGAAATATACAGCGGGTGGACTTGCAGTTTTTAGAATGGCCGCAATCTTAGCTCAATGGATGGTTACTAAAAAAGGGCCAGGAAATGACATTGGTTTATCAGGTGTATCATTTTTAAAAACAGATGACACGCTTGACCTTCCAGACATTCAAATGCACTTTATTGGATCACTTTTAAAAGATCATGGAAAGACAAGACCTGATTCACATGCTTTTAGTAATCACGTGTGCATGCTTAGACCTGAAAGTAGGGGCTACATTGCTCTAAAATCCCTTGATCCGACAGTACCTCCGATTATACAGCCAAATTATTTTGCAACTCAAAAAGATCGAGACACCCTTATAAAAGGTGTAAAAATGTCCAGAGAAATAATGAACCAGTCTGCTTTTGATGAATACCGAGGTAAAGAGATGTCTCCTGGTGTTCATGTTCAAACTGATGCAGAAATAGAAGAGTTTATAAGAAATGCTGCAGAAACAATTTATCATCCAGTTGGTACCTGTAAAATGGGCAGTGATGAATTTGCGGTTGTAGACGATAAATTAAGGGTTAGAGGAGTAGAAAATTTAAGAGTCATTGATGCGTCAGTAATGCCAACTCTAATTGGTGGTAACACTAACGCACCAACAATTATGATAGCTGATAAAATCTCTGATCATATTCTTGGCAATGAATTCCTTCCACCACAGCATGTGAGCTACAAAGACAGAAACGCTGCATAATTTTGAACAAATTTTTATTTTCAATTCTTGTAATAGCTCTAGTTTTTGTTTCGACACTTATAGTAGTCAATCAGTATAATACTAAAAATTTTGCGCAAACTAGTTTTTTAGAAATAGAAAAAAAATACTCTTACAAGATTGAACGAGACCAGTTTGGAGTGCCGCATGTATATGGAGATACTGATAAAGATGCAGCATTCGGATTTGCTTATGCACAAGCAGAGGATGATTTAAAACATGTCGAGATGATGATTAAAATGTCTCGTGGTGAACTATCAAACTTAAATTTTAATTCAAAGACTCTCTCCGCAATTTATTCACTTATTACTGGTGATGGTGACATAATGGAGAGTATTGATGCAATAGAAGGAGTAGAATTAGATTTTTTAATTAAGTTTTTTAATGTTCATGAAACTGTCAATAATAAAATTTCGGAAATTCCAGAGGAGACAATTAATTATATCAAAGGTTATGCAGATGGACTTAATTATTACGCTGCAAAAAATCCCAACTTAGTTGATCAATCTTTATATCCGGCTACTGTATATGATTTAGTTGCTGGAATGACATTTCGAATGCCACTATTTTATGGCATAGACCATTCAATCACAGAACTCATTAATTTAATGGATAATAATGAAGACGAAGTTGCAATGAACATGAACGCACTATCTGATAATCCAATAGTTGCAAGCATAAATACCTACTTTAAACCATCGGGTTCAAACGCATTTGCTGTTTCCAAAAGTAGATCACAAGACGATGAGACAATGCTTGTCATTAATTCACATCAACCATTAACGGGCCCAGTTGCTTGGTATGAAATTCATATAAAAAGTGGAGAAGGCCTAAATATCATGGGTGGTACTTTTCCAGGATCGCCATTTGTGCATGTTGGCTTTAATGAAAATCTAGGGTGGGGAGCTACAGTTAATCAGCCAGATTTATCTGATATTTATGAATTAAAACTAAACCCAGAGAATAATGATCAGTATGAACTAGATGGTGCATGGGTCAATTTCACCGAAACGGATCAAGAATTTAAAGTTAAACTGTTTGGCCCTTTCAGTATTACATATCCCATACAAATGTACCATTCAGCACATGGGCCTGTTCTGAAAGACGATAATAAAGCCTATGCCCTAAGGTTTGTTGGAATGAATGATGTCAACCACTCAACGGCATGGCTCAAAATGAATAAATCAAAAAATATTGATGAATGGCTTGATGCCTTAAGAATGGAACAGCTAGCTAGTTTAAATTTAGTTTACGCCGATAAAGAAGATAATATTTTTTTTGTTCATAATGTTAAATCGCCAGTAAGAGACCCAAACTATAATTGGAAGCAAGTGGTACCCGGAAATAAGAGTGATTTAATTTGGAACAGTTTTCATCCTTTTGAAAGCGCGCCTCAGATCTTAAACCCAAGCTCTGGATATATATTTAGTACTAATCAAAATCCTTTTTTTGTTACAGCTAAGGAAGATAACCTATCTTTATCTAACTTCAATCCAACCATGGGTTTTCAAACACGAACAACGAATAGAGCGTATAGAGCTTACGAACTTCTTGATCCTGATAAATCAATATCATTTAGTGAACTTGATAAATACAAACACGATAATAAGTTTTCTTACAATTCAAGACAATACAAGTTTATGAAAGAAATTTTCAATCATGAATTTTCAGAAAATAAATTAAAAAATGCTCAAGAATTTTTGAGAGATTGGGATCTAGGAACTGACTCTGATAATTTACATGCTGCTTTTGGAGTTTGTATCTTGTCTCCTGAATGGTTGGCAGAAATAACAAGAAAGCCACGCCCAGATCCAATCGAAATCTTCATTAATTGTGTTGATGAGTTTGAGAAAAACTTTGGGACATTAAATGTAAAATGGAGTGATGTTAATTTCTTGGAGAGAGGATCAAATTTAGTGCACATTCAAGGAGGGCCTGATGTTTTAAGGGCAATTTATGCCCCGCGAAGCGATGATGGTATACTCAAAGCTGTTGCCGGAGACGGTCTTTATATCTATGTAAAATGGGATGAGAATAAAAAACAGGTATCAAAAAGCATTCACCAATTCGGAAGCGCTACAATGAACATGGGTTCTCCGCATTATGATGATCAAATTATTTTATTTGCGAGCGAAAAGCTTAAAGATACGTTCTTTAATTGAGCTTGTAGAATGAAAATAATTATATAAAATTTTCTCATGTTATTACACGAGCATTTAGAAAATGGAGCAGATAAAAATCCTAATTTTCCTTTCTCTGAATTTGAAGGAAATTCACTTTCTTATCAAGAAGCAAATTTATTAAGCAATCAATTAGCTAATAAATTAGTATCTGAGGGTATAGAAGTTGGTGATAGATTTGCATTTCTTGCAAAAAATTGTACAGAAATGGCAATTATGTATTATGCGGCATCAAAAGTTGGCGCTGTTCCTGTTCCACTGAATTATCGTTTAGCAGACCAAGAGTGGGCTTACATAATAAATGACTCTGAAGCTAAACTTATCATAGTCAAAGGAAATGAATATTCGGATAGAATAAATCAGATTTCATCAGAATTAAAAAATGTAAAAAAATATATTTCTATATCGCTTGATAATAGTATCGAAAAATTTCAGGATTTTTATGATTGGCTTTCAGATAGTTCGAATGAAAAACCAACTTTAAAAATCCATGAAAATGATGACGTATATCAAATGTACACAAGTGGTACTACAGGTCATCCAAAAGGCGCTGTTCTTTTACAAAGAAATGTTGCTGCTAATATTAGACAGTATTTAAATAGTTTAACTTTACCAAGGCCTTCAAGAACTCTATTGGTAGCGCCAATGTATCATGCCGCTGCAATGATTAATATGTGCGGATGCATTGCTATAGGTGGAACTATAGTTATTCAAGAGGATTTTATTCCGCAAGATGTAGTAGACTGTCTAGCAAATGAAAAAATTACGCATACAGTATTAGTCCCTGCGATGATTCAAGCATGCTTAGTATCAGTGCCAAATGTTGCAAACAATGAATACAATGATTTAGATCAGATTCATTATGGAGCCTCACCGATCGCCCCGGAAACACTCAAAAAAGCAATGGACGTTTTTAAGTGTAAATTTGGACAAGGTTTTGGAATGACAGAAACGGTAGCTGTTATTTGTTTAATGACCCCAGAAGAACATATTCGTGCACTCAATGAAAAACCCGAGCTATTAAAATCATGTGGAAGACCTGCAATTGATACACAAGTTGAAATTAGAGATGAAAATGATAACCCTCTTCCCATTGGAGAAATAGGTCAGATCTGCGCAAAGGGACCTCAAATCATGAAAGGTTATTGGAATAAAAAAGAGGAAAGTGAGAAAGCGCTTAAAGGCGGGTGGATGCATACAGGTGATGCAGGTCGAATGGATGAAGAAGGATTTGTATTTATACAAGATAGAATAAAAGACATGATTGTGTCTGGAGGTGAGAATATTTACTCAACAGAAGTTGAAGCAGCTTTATTTGCACATCCTGATGTTGTTGATGCAGCAGTCATTGGTGTTCCAGACGAAAAATATGGTGAAGTAGTTAAAGCTTGTATCGTGAGAAAGGAGGGGTCAAATGTAACTGAAGCTGATTTGATCAGCTTTTGTAAAGACAGAATTGCAAGTTATAAAAAGCCCCAATCAGTAGATTTTATTGATGAAGTTCCAAGAAATGCTAGTGGAAAAGTTCTAAAAAAAGTATTGAGAGAACCGTATTGGAAGGATCAAGAGAGACAAGTAAGCTAAGCTGTAGCCGTGCCTCCAACAGTAAGATTTTCTATCAACATAGTAGGCTGACCTACTCCAACCGGAACACTTTGACCGTCTTTACCGCACGTTCCAATACCTGTATCCATTTTTGAGTCGTTACCAACCATCTTAACTCTTTTTAACACATCAGGACCGTTACCAATAAGCGTTGCACCTTTTACAGGGTTTGTAACTTTACCATTTTCTATTTTGTAAGCTTCAGTACAAGTGAATACAAACTTACCACTTGTTATGTCAACCTGGCCACCGCCGAAATCCACAGCGTATAGACCATTCTTAACTGATTTTAGAATTTCCTCCGGATGGCGATTACCCGACAACATATATGTATTTGTCATACGAGGCATGGGTAAGTGAGCATAACTTTCTCTTCTGCCATTCCCTGTAGGATTAACGCCCATCAGTTTTGAGTTTAATCTGTCCTGCATGTAACCAGTTAAAATTCCATTTTCAATTAACGTTGTACAATTAGTTGGTGTACCCTCATCATCAACGCTTAAAGATCCTCGACGAGAGTCAATTGTTCCATCGTCAACAACTGTCACTGACTCGTCTGCAATTTTTTCTCCCATAAGGTTAGAGAATGCAGAAGTTTTTTTCCTATTAAAATCACCCTCAAGTCCATGTCCAATTGCTTCATGTAGCAGAACACCCGGGTAACCTGGTCCAAGAACTACATCCATTTCACCTGCAGGTGTGTCAACGGAAGTAAGATTTATCTCGGCTTGATTGATTGCTTCATCTACCTGATTTTGCCAATGAGAGGAACTTAAGAAAGTTGAATAATCTACTCTACCACCTGAGCCTCTGCTGCCATTTTCCTGACGTCCATCCTTTTCGAGAACGATGGATACATAAAGTCTTACCAGAGGGCGAAGATCTTCAATCATAATTCCGCCAGGTCTATAAATTCTCACGGCCTGCCATTCACCGTTTAAAGAAGCCGAAACTTGCTTAACATTTGGATTTTTTGATCTCGCGTATTCATCAATTTTTTTTAGAGTTTCTACTTTTTCTGAGAATTCAGTTTCATTAATTGGATTGATCTCATTGTAAAGTTTACGGTTGGTTTTTGAGAAATTAGCGTTGAAATTAGCATTATGGTCTTTCGTAATAAAATTTACTGTTTCACTAGCTTTTTTTAGAGCATTTTCATCAATATCGGATGAATGAGCGTATCCTGAACTTTCGCCGGCTATAGCTCTTAATCCAAAACCCTTTGATGTATCAAATGATGCACTCTTTAGCCTTTGATCATCGTATACAAAGCTCTCACTTTCACAGAATTCCATGAATAGTTCTCCATCGTCTGCTTTGTGCAAAGCATCTGAAACAATTTTATCAACTTTTGAGTTATCTAAATTGCTTCTAGTGAAAAAGAGGCTGTCATTGGACTGATTCTCTATTTTTTTGTTAATCATTTCGAATTGTTCTGAATTAAAGATAATGTTACAAAATATATTAAAAAAACCCTAAAAACTAGCAAAAATTGCGTCAAACTGTCGCGAAATAATGAGTAGTTTAATGCAAATTAAGCAATATATTACTTAATAACTCAATACTTTAAATCAATAATTTCTCTATGAAAAATATTATCAAGATATTATTTTTTCTTCTTATACCTTCTTTTTCACTAGCAAATGAAGGCATTTCTGAAAATTGGCAGCTAAGCTTTCAACAGCCCGCAACTGATTTAATGTCTGACATTATATCATTTCATAGTTATATTTTAATGCCTATCATTACAGGCATATCACTTTTAGTACTTGGTCTTCTGCTATACATCATGTTCAGATTTAATAGCAGCCGTAATCATGTTGCTTCCACGACAACACACAACACAACAATTGAAATATTGTGGACTGTAATTCCAGTAATATTGTTAATTATTATTGCTATTCCTTCTTTCAGATTACTTTATGTTTCTGAAACAATACCAAAGGCAGATATAACAATTAAGGCTATTGGCAATCAATGGTATTGGACTTACGAGTACCCTGATTTCGATGATATCTCTTTTGATGCTAACATGCTTGCTGATCATGAGCTATCAGATCCAAAGTTAAGATTGTTAGAGACTGATACTCAAATTGTTGTACCAGTAGATAAAGTGGTCAAGCTTCAGTTAACTTCAGCAGATGTGCTGCACGCTTGGACAATTCCAGCATTTGGTGTCAAGATGGATGCTGTACCAGGAAGATTAAATGAAACATGGTTTAAGGCTAATAAAGAAGGAATTTATTATGGCCAATGCTCAGAGCTTTGTGGTCCAAAACATGCATTTATGCCCATTAATGTAAAAGTCGTCTCAAACAAAGAGTTTGAAGAGTGGATTGAATTTGCTAAATCTGAGTATGCATCCCTAGAGATTAATTACAGTAACGATACATTTGAAATGGCTAAAAAATAAAATATTTATTTAGAGGAGAAACATATAAATGGCAGATATTACAGCAGATCAGGTAGACAGTCACGATCATCATCCAACTGGCTGGAGAAGATACCTATACTCAACAAATCATAAAGATATTGGAACTCTCTATTTAATATTTGCAGTTATAGCAGGTTTAGTAGGTACTGGAATGTCTGTTCTGATGAGAATGGAGCTAATGTATCCTGGAGATGGTATATTGGGAGGTGACCATAATTTATATAATGTTCTAGTTACAAGTCATGGTTTACTAATGATTTTCTTTATGGTTATGCCAGCTATGATTGGTGGTTTTGGAAACTGGATTGTGCCGCTTATGATTGGCGCTCCAGATATGGCTTTCCCACGAATGAATAATATCTCTTTTTGGTTATTGCCAGCATCACTTATACTACTTATCGCATCATTATTTGTTGAGGGAACATCGGGCGGTGCAGGCGTTGGAGGTGGATGGACCATTTATCCACCATTGTCTGCTAACTTAGGTTCGCCTGGCCCTGCAGTGGATTTAGCAATCTTCTCATTACACCTTGCTGGAGCATCATCAATTCTTGGCGCAATTAACTTTATAACAACAATTTTTAACATGAGGGCTCCTGGCATGACCCTTCATAAGATGCCTTTATTTGTGTGGTCAATTCTTGTGACAGCTGTCCTTTTACTACTTTCATTACCAGTATTGGCCGGTGCAATCACAATGCTTCTTACAGATAGAAATTTCGGGACAACTTTCTTTAGTGCCGCTGAAGGTGGGGACCCAGTACTTTTTCAACACCTATTTTGGTTCTTTGGTCACCCTGAGGTTTATATCTTAATTTTACCAGGTTTTGGAATCGTGAGTCACGTTGTAGCAACATTTTCTAAGAAGCCAGTCTTTGGCTATCTAGGAATGGCTTATGCAATGGTATCTATTGGTTTCCTTGGTTTCATCGTATGGGCTCACCACATGTACACTGTTGGCATGGACGCAGATGTAAAAGCTTATTATGTGTTTGCCACGATGGTAATTGCTGTGCCTACCGGAATTAAAGTCTTCTCATGGATTGCTACAATGTGGGGTGGTTCAGTAGATCTTAAAACACCAATGTTATGGGCAATAGGCTTTATTTTCCTATTCACTGTAGGTGGTGTGACAGGTGTTGTTCTTGCAAATGCAGGAATTGATCATTCGCTGCACGACACTTACTATGTTGTTGCACATTTTCATTACGTTCTTTCTATGGGAGCTGTTTTTGCAATATTTGCTGGTTTCTATTATTGGTTTGGTAAAATGTTTGGCAGAAACTACTCAGAGTTTTTGGGCAAGCTACATTTTTGGTTAACTTTTATTGGAGTGAATATAATATTCTTCCCACAACACTTCTTAGGATTAGCCGGAATGCCAAGACGTTATGTTGACTACCCTGATGCTTACGCTGGATGGAATTATATTTCCTCAATTGGCTCATTTATATCAGTCCTTGGTTTGGCAGTATTCTTTATAATGTTAGTACACGCTCTCATGAAAGTTAGAGATTGTGCCGACAACCCATGGGGTGAGGGAGCCACAACACTTGAGTGGACATTGCCTTCTCCTCCACCATTCCACCAGTTTGAGGAGCTTCCAAAAGTTAAGTAGAAATTACAATGGCAAATATTACCTCAGTTTCTAACAAACAGGAATTTGGGCTAGGTTCTATTGCAACAAAGCTAGTTCTTTATACCTCCTTGCTTAAACCAAGGGTCATGTCACTTTCTATATTTACAAGCCTTGTAGGAATGATAATCGCACCTGGAAGTCTGAGTTTTACAACGGGTTTGCTCGCAATTCTTGCTATCTCAATTGGTTCTGGCGCGTCAGGAGCACTAAACATGTGGTATGAGAGAGATACTGACAAATTAATGAATAGAACAAAAGATCGAGCTTTGCCAACAAACCAAATAAGCGCTAATGGGGCACTCATCTATGGCATAACACTCTCAATAATTGCTGTATCAATGCTTTACTTGGTTTCAAATTTAGCAGCAGCAGGATTACTTTTACTGACAATTTGCTTTTATATATTTGTTTACACAATATGGCTTAAAAAGAGGACACCTCAAAATATTGTGATAGGAGGTGCAGCGGGAGCCTTTCCTCCGATGATCGGTTGGGCAGTTGTGACAGGAGGAATCTCAACTGAGATTTGCCTTCTTTTCATGTTAATTTTTCTATGGACGCCTCCTCACTTCTGGGCTCTTGCACTTTATAAATCAGATGATTATAAAAAGGCTGGAATTCCAATGATGCCACTGATTGTTGGTGAGCGTAAAACGATAAATTTAATTATCGCATATTCGATTACCTTATTGCCACTTACTTTAATTATGAGTTCATACTATTCTCTGTTCTTTGGAGTTTCGTCAACAGCTCTAAGTATTTTTTTCATTTATTTGGCATTTGATCTCAAAAGATCGTGGTTGAAAGATGGCTTACTTGAGCGAAAAGCTCAAATGCTGTTTTATTTTTCAATTATTTATCTGTTTAATATTTTCTCAATTCTATTAATCGATAATTTACTATGGAATATTTACTGATGGATAAAAAAATAAAAAAAAGAAATATTATAACTGCCCTCGTACTAGTTTTCTTTGTAGCTTTATTTTTCTCTTACACTGTTTATAAGTTGGGAACTATTTAAATGAATTTTATCAGGTCAAACAACAGCATCACTGCGATTGGACTAATAGGCATAGTTATCACTATGATCGCTTTAGCCTATGCGTCAGTGCCTCTATACAACTATTTTTGTAAAGTTACAGGATTTGGAGGCACTCCAAATGTGTATTCTTCTGAAAGCATTTATTCTATCGATAAAACTATCAATGTTAGATTAGACTCCAACGTTGGTTCTACACTCGATTGGGAATTCTATCCTGAGCAAAGAATTCATCAATTAAAGATAGGTGAAAATAAACTGATTAATTATGTGATAGAGAATAATACAGACCAAACTCTAAGCGGTACAGCTGTTTATAATGTGTCACCAACTGAGGCAGGAAAGTACTTTAACAAAATTGAATGCTTTTGTTTTCAAGAAACGGAGCTAATGGCTAACGAGACTAAAATTATGCCAGTTTCATTTTTTATAGATCCTGAAATTGAAAATGATAAATACATTTCTGATTTATCAGAAGTTACTTTGTCCTATACCTTTTATGAAAACAGTGATACATAATTAGATATGAGTTCAGAAAATACAAAAAGAACACATGAATACCATTTAGTTGATCCAAGTCCTTGGCCCCTTCTTGCATCTATTGGAGCTTTAATTGCATGCGTTGGTGCTGTTGTTTATTTTAGGACAGATGACATGTGGACAATGATAATTGGTTTAGCAATTGTTATCTATGTCTCATACATGTGGTTTAGAGATGTGATTATAGAGGGCGAACATCAAGGTCATCACACTCCAGTTGTTCAAATTGGCCTTAGATACGGCATGACTTTATTTATTGCATCAGAAGTTATGTTCTTTGTTGCTTGGTTTTGGGCATATTTCAACGCAAGTTTATTTCCTACAGAACAAATAGGAGCTATATGGCCTCCACCAGATATTCATCTAATGGATCCATGGCATATACCTCTAATCAATACGTTAATCTTGCTTTTATCAGGAACAACAGTTACGTGGGCTCATCATGCATTGCTAGAAGGCAATAGAAAAGAGCTAATACAGGGACTATGGTGCACGGTAGGACTTGGTGTCGTGTTCACTGGTTTTCAGGTTTATGAATACATGCATGCTGATTTTTCATTTTCTGGGCACATCTATGGAGCAACTTTTTATATGGCGACTGGCTTTCATGGCTTTCATGTTCTAATTGGAACAATATTCTTAATTGTTTGCCTTGGTAGATCGATTGCTGGCCATTTTAAATCTGACCATCATTTTGGGTTTGAGGCTGCTGCTTGGTATTGGCATTTTGTTGATGTTGTTTGGTTATTTTTATTTGCAGCAATTTATGTTTGGGGCTCATATTAATAAATACTTTAATTGATTAAAAATCTTCTTTTCCACTTAATATTTATTTTAACAATCGTATTGCTTCTTTTGCTTTGTTTTTGGCAAACACAAAGGCTCGAATGGAAAAATAATTTAATAGAGTCAATTAATTCTAATTATAATTCTGTGCTAGATGAATTTCCGTCAAACGATGAGAACTCTCAATATGAATTCATGAATACTTCGGTAAAAGGACAATTATTAATTGGTAAAAAAATGTTTTTTTATAAATTTAATCTTAAAGGAGAGTCTGGTTATGAAATTGTCTTACCAATGCAAATGATTAGCAAAAAATTTATTTATGTAATACTTGGCTGGATACCGTTTGACTCTAAAGATAATTTTGAATTAGATGAAGTTTTCAAAAATAGTGAGATAGAAATCAGAGGAGCTTTAATCTATTCGAAGGATCGAAAGCCGCTTATTCCAGAAAATGATACAATTGCAAATACCTGGTATTTGCTCAATACAAGTGAAATGGATAAATATCATAAATTAAATTCTAGTAAGTATATGATAAAATTATTAGACCAAAGCTATTCTGATAATGTTCTGATTGAATTTGAGCCATCTAATATAACAAATAATCATCTCCAGTATGCTGTTACCTGGTTTTTGTTGTCTTTTGTAATTATGATAATGTATATCTACTATATTAGACAAAAGGTGCAAAAAAATGAGGTATAGAAGCACAAGGGGCAGCGATTACTTTGGGTTTAGAGAAATTTTATTTGCTGGCTTAGCAAATGATGGAGGCCTATTTATTCCTGAAAATTGGCCAAATATAAATCATAAAGATATTAATCGAAATGTAAGTTATGAGGACTTAACAGAAATTATTTTATCTCCATTTATTGGTGACGAAATAGAGTCCGATCAATTGAAGAGGATAATTAAGGAAGCGTATTCAAATAACTTTACAGAAAGTGGCTGTGTATCATTCAAGGAGCTTAATACTAACGAAATAATCATGGAGCTATTCAATGGCCCAACTTTAGCCTTCAAAGACTTCGCAATGCAATTACTTATCCCTCTTTTTGATCATTTTTTAGAAAAAGAAAAGAAAAGAATAAATCTTATAGTAGCAACATCAGGTGACACAGGATCAGCCGCTATCAACGCTGTAAAAAAAAGTAAAAACATAAATATTTTCTGTTTATATCCTAAGGGTAGGATTTCAGAATTTCAGAGAAGGCAGATGTCTACTGTTAATCAGGAAAATATTTTTCTTTGTGAAGTAGAAGGAACTTTTGATGACTGTCAAAAAATTGTTAAAGATATTTTGAAAGATACAGATTATAGTATGCATAATAATATATCAGCAGTTAATTCAATTAATTGGGCAAGAATTATCATTCAATCAGTATATTACTTTTATACATTTATTAATTTTACTGAAAGAGCTTCCAATAAAGTTAATTTTTCTGTCCCAACTGGTAACTTCGGAGATATTTATGCTGGTTATGTTTCATATAAAATGGGATTACCTATCAATAAATTAATAGTGGCTACTAACGAAAACGATATTCTAAATAGATTTATGAAGTCAGGAGTATATGAATCTAAAACAGTTATAAAAACATCAAGCCCAAGTATGGATATTCAGGTAGCAAGTAATTTTGAAAGATTACTTTTTGATATACTTAATCAATCAAATACTGAAACAAAAGTATCAATGGAAAATTTTGAAAAAAGTGGAAAAATATCAATATCTGAGGAAAATTTAGAAAAAGTTCGAGAGGTATTTAGCTCGAATAGTTCTTCTATGGATATCGTTCAAAACACAATCAAATCCGTGAAAGATAATTTTTCATATGTTATTGACCCCCACACTGCTACAGGACTGGATGCATCAAGATATGAAAAAGATATGGATAGGCTTAATTTTGTTTTGGCTACAGCTCACCCTGTAAAATTTTCTGAGGTTGTTGAAAAATCAATAGGTGAACATTTAAATTTAATGAGTAAATACAATTACTTATTTGATGCTGAAGAAAAAATGTATAAAATGGAAAATAACACAAGTCGAATTAAAGAATTCATTAGGGAGCAGATAAGCTAGTGTCATTTTTAACAACTTATTATCCAAAAAAGATAACATTTGAGAGGAAAGGTGAGAACGTCATCCTAAGACCTCCTGATTATAAAGATTGGAAATTATGGTCTTCATTAAAAGAAAAAAATAAAAGATATTTAAAACCGTGGGAACCTACATGGTCACCAAATGAACTTGAAAGAAGTTCATTTGTGAAAAGAGTAAGATATTTTGAAAAACTTGCATTAGATGATAATGCATATTCTTTTCTGATATTTGAAAAAAATAATAATAATTTGATTGGCGAAATTAATATAAATAATGTTCAAAGAGGTGTAGTTCAATCTTGCTCAATTGGGTATTGGATTTGTGAAACTAAGATGGGTAAAGGTTTAATGAGTGAGTCAATAAAACTTATCAAAGAATTTATTTTTGATGAATTGAATTTACATAGAGTAGAGGCAGCGTGCCTACCAAGGAATGAGCGTTCTTTAAAGACACTTAAAAAAAATAATTTTTGCATTGAAGGATTAGTAAGACAGTATTTGAAAATCAATGGCAAGTGGGAGGACCACTTACTTTTATCTTGTATTAAGGAATAAATTTATTATGGTCGTCAAATGTCAGATTTAATTGGAAATGAATTACCAAATGAAACTTTAGTTTATATGGATAAGGACAAAGGTCCACAACCATTAAAGATATTGGACTTCTGCAAAGGGAAAAAAATAGTAATCTTTGGTGTACCAGGTGCATTCACACCAACATGTGCTCGAAATCATTTACCTGGCTTTATAGAGAATGCCGACAAAATTAGAGAAAAAGCTGTTGATGAAATAGTATGTTTTGCAACTAACGACATATTTACTATGTCAGCATGGGAGGAAATGTCTGGATCAAATGGAAAAATAAAATTTTTATCAGATAGTAAGGCTGAGTTTGCAAAATCATTAGGTACAGACTATCCCGATACATTTGGAACATCGATCAAGACAAAAAGATGCTCACTACTTGTCAATGATGGAATTATTGAAAAGTTTTTTGTCGAAGTTGATGGTGGTAAAGTTGATGTAAGTGGAGCAAATAAAATGATGGATTTACTATAATTTATCTTTTTATCTGAGCGACCGCCAGTTTATCAGCAATTTCATTTCCGTAATCACCTGAGTGACCTTTCACCCACTGCCATTTTATCGAGTGTTTATCGGTCAGATTGTCTAATTCAACCCAAAGATCTTTATTTTTTACGTCTTTTTTTTGTGCAGTCTTCCAATCATTGGTTTTCCATTTTTTTATCCACTCCTGAATACCTTGCATGACATACTTTGAGTCAGTGAAAATTATTATGTCTCTTTTTTCATTAAGATAATCTAGAGCATAAATAACTGCTTTTAATTCCATTCTGTTATTTGTGGTGTTATTTTCAGATCCACTTAACTCAATTTTCTTATCATCAATTTCAATGTAAGCTCCCCAACCTCCATTGCCCGGATTGCCTGAGCAAGCTCCATCGGTGTACATAACAACCTTTTTAGAGGCCATATTCGCCTACTTTTTTAACGGATTGGTGAAATTGGAGTTTAGTGAGATACTCATTAGGGTCCTTTTTAAGGATCAGTTCATTATCATCATGCGAATAGTAGTCGATTAAACGAGTTAGTAGATACCTTAGAGATGAGGCTCGTGTAAGAAGAGGTAAAGCTTTCTTTTCTTCCTCTGAAAATTCTCGCAACTGATTGTAACTGCCCAATAAATGTTTTGCTTTTGTTGGATTGAATTCGTTATTATTTGGCTCAAAACACCATGCATTTAGACAGATAGCAATTTCGTAAGCATAATAATCGGTGCATGCAAAATAAAAATCTATTATACCTGTAACCTCATTACCTTCAAAAAAAATATTATCTGGAAAAAGATCTGCATGAATTATACCTGAAGGTAAACTATGACCAAGGTTTTCAGATAGGAAAGTATATTCTTCATTGATTAAATCGATTACCTGTGCGTCTATATTATCGTCAAAATTTTTTAAAGTTTGAATTAAGCTGTTGAGGTTTACAAATCCAAGCTCATTTTCTCTAGTCATTTCAAGTCTAGCTGATTCTTTATGCATTCTTGCGATAGTGGAGCCTAAAGACGCACAGTGTATTGGTTTAATTTGATCTATTGACTTACCTTTTAAGAACGATGTGATTACAGCTTTCTTATTTTGAATTGAGTTTGAATAATTTCCTTTTTTATCTTGTATTACCTCAGGGCACTTTACATTGTTTTTATTCAAATGATTCATTAGATCAAAAAAGAATTGAAGATTATCCTGATTTGTTCTTTCTTCAAAAATAGTAAGTATGTAATTTTTTTCTAGAGTCTTTAGTAAATAATTTGAATTAGAAGTTCCACCTTTTATACCTGAAAATTCAAGAACATTTTCAATACTATAGTGATCAGTAAAAAGATCCAGTTCTTCTCTAGATATGTGCGTATAGACTGCCATAATTTATTTATAGCTTAGAAAGAGAGATATAAATAATAAATTATACCTTAAGTTTACTTATTTGATCGATTGATTGTTTTACAAGCTTATCTGCACTTTGGTCGTTGATGTTTTCTAATATAATTTTCTCAGCAATATTTACTGAGTTATTTACAATCTCGTCATTAACTTTTGATATAGCCATTTTTTCAGCCCTTGATATCTTTTCTATGGCTTGCTGTTCGGCTCTTTTAATAAATTCTTCTGCTTTTAACTTTGACTCTTCCTCGTGATTCTTTGCAATTTCATTTGCTTGATCAATAATTGCTTTTGCTTCCTCATCAGCAGACTGAACCTTTCTCTCGTAATCGGCTAAAAGAGAATTCGCTTCTTCTTTTAATTTTCGGGCATTATCTAACTCAGATTTGATTTTATCAATTTCACCATCAAGAAGTTTCGCAATCATTGATGGCGCTTTAATTACAAGCGCAATTATGACAAATATTATAAAAGCTACTAATACCCAAGACGATGGATCTGAAAAGAATGATGACATTAAATAGTTCCTAGCATTAGTTTAATTTCTTATTTATTTCCTCATCTGAAGGAATATTTTCAATATATCTTGATACAATAGCTTTAACGGTATCTAACGTTGCATTTCTTATTTCAATCTTAGATTTTTCTTCTTGAGCTTTTATTTTAGCCTGAGACTCAGAGATTAGGGAGTTAACTTTTTCTTCATTTTCTTTTTTAAGCGTTTCTAAATGATCAAGCATTGCTTTTTTAGAGTTAGTTATAATCTCATTTGATTCTTGTGATGCACTTGCCATTTGCTCATCATATTTTTTTAATATATCAGTTGCTTCTGTATTAAGATTATCAGCATCATTGATGTCATTTGAAATCTTATCTCTTCTTTCTTCAATTGTTGCGCCTAACTTTGGTATTACAAATTTCCACATAAACAGGTATAAAAGTGAAAACGTAATTACAAGCCAAAATAATTGAGATGGAAATGTCGAAATATCCATCTGCGGAAGACCAGCAGATTTCTGGCCCTCTGCAGCATATGCGAAATTAATTGGCGCAGTTAATAGAAAAGCTTTTAATAAGATTTTCACTTTTCTTATCCAAATAAAATTAAGAAAGCTATTACAAGAGCAAATAAAGCAATCGCCTCAACAAGTGCAAATCCTAATAGAACTTGCCCGAACGCCTGTGGTGCCGCTGAGGGATTCCTAAATATACCCGAGACGTAAGCCCCAAATACTGTTCCGATACCAGCTCCTGAACCTGCAACTCCAATTGTTGCCAATCCTGCGCCGATAAGTTTAGCTGCTTCTACTTCCATTTTTTTTCCTTTCGTTGTTGTAAATACTAATGATCCGGATGAAGGGCATCATTAAGATATATACATGTTAAAATTGTAAAAATATATGCCTGGAGTGCTGCAATAAGAGTTTCTAATGCATATAACACGACCAAAAAAACTAATGGTGCAAATCCTAAAAAGCCAAGCATTACAATAAATCCGGCAAATATTTTTAATATGCTGTGACCTGCTAGCATGTTTGCACAAAGTCTGACTGATAAACTGATAGGTTTTGATAAGTATGAAATGATTTCAATTGGAACAATGAGAGGTGCTAGAAAAATTGGAATACCAGATGGATAAAAAATTCTTAAATAACCTAATCCATTTTTTACAAAGCCAATTATTGTGACTGCAATAAATATAAGACCAGCAAAAGCGAAAGTTACAATTAAGTGACTTGTTACAGTAAAGGTATACGGTATTAGACCTATAAAATTGCAAAAGAAAATAAACATAAATAATGAAAATATGAACGGAAAATAAGCCCTTCCTTGATCACCTACCTGGTCTCGTAACATGTTCGCAATGAAGTTATAAGAAAGTTCTGATAACATCTGCATTCTGTTTGGTATGATTGATTTTTTAGAAAGACCAATAACAAATAGTGCCATTGTTGCAGCGAGCGCGAATACCATAAATAAAGAAGAGTTTGTAAATGAAATATCAATACCACCTAACTGGATATCTGCAATTTTTGATATTTCAAATTGATGTATAGGATCTATAGGATTATCAGCAGCCATCGATATATTTTTTAGTTATTTTGAAGACTTTTTGCAACCCTAAAAACGTTAAGAATTCCTGCTGCACTACCTAAGAGAAAGAAAATTAATGTGAAGATGGGTCTTGTATTAAAATAATTGTCAATCAGCAAACCAATTCCTAGTCCAACAGCCATTGCTGCGACAATTTCAACCACTACTTTCATGATTTTACCGAATGGTTTGGGGGCTTTAGCTTCTTTAATAGACTGGCCTTCTTTTGCTTTTTTTATTCTATTTTCAAGAGAATTAGCATCATTATTCATCTTCAATATAC
This sequence comes from uncultured Pelagibacteraceae bacterium, assembly GCA_902578305.1. Lineage (GTDB taxonomy): Bacteria > Pseudomonadota > Alphaproteobacteria > Pelagibacterales > AG-422-B15 > CACNXQ01. Next base: position 64,895 of record CACHCK010000001.1, read on the forward strand.
TAGGCAACAGCTCCAATCTCTTCAGCTTTTTTAAGATCTACGGAGACAATTTGACTGACGCCTCGTTCTGCCATAGTTACTCCAAACAATCTATCCATTCTCGACATTGTGAGCGCGTGGTGAGTTATAATTAAGAACTTGGTATTTGTTTTTTCTGTAATGTCATCTAAAAGACCACAAAATCTATCGACGTTTGCATCATCCAGTGGCGCATCAACCTCATCAAGTACACAAATTGGTGAAGGATTTGTTAAAAATACAGCGAAGATTAGAGATAATGCTGTTAGCGCCTGTTCCCCACCAGATAGCAATGACATTGACTGAAGTTTTTTACCAGGTGGACTTACCATCATTTCAAGCCCCGCTTCAAGTGGATCATCAGAGTCTATAAGTTCAAGGTGCGCTTTTCCACCGTTAAATAATTTTACAAAAACTTCTTTGAAATGTGTGTTTACAGTTTTAAACGCTCCAAGCAGTCTTGTTCTACCTTCTTTATTTAAATCTTCTATAGACTCCCTCATTTTTTTGATTGCGTTTTCTAAATCTTCTTTTTCAGTGGTCATTTTTTCAAGTTCTTCATCTATTTCTTTTGTTTCCAAATCTGCCCTTAGATTCACAGCACCCATTGTTTCACGCTGCTGTTTAAGTCGATCAAGTCTCATCTCAGTTCTTTCGAGGTTAGCTCTCATAGTTTCAAGATCATCTGATATAGAGAGAGAATTTACAATTTCACTAGGAATACAATTAAATTTCTCTTTTGACTCGTATTCTAATTCTTTTAATCTTGATTCAGCTAATTCTTTTGTAGCTTCTGTTCTTCCTTTAGACTCTCTTATGTTAGCGAGATCATTTTGGGCTTTTCTTAAATTAGTCTCAATTTTTTTCAATTCATTATCAGCTTCAGCTAAACGATCAGCTGCAAACTGTCTTTCTGTCTCTGCAAAGCCTTTTGTTTCAATTAATTGACCTCTTCTCTGGGCAATTTCTTCTGGGCGATTAGAGATTTTCTCTAGCTCTTGCTCAGTTTTTATTTTTCTTTTTTGCAATGTTTCGATTTGTTCTTGAGATGACTTAATTGTTTTATTCAATCTCTGAAATTCATATGTCCAATCACTTTGTTTTTGTTCAACGTCTTTTTGTCTGAGTTTTTCTCTTAATTCCATTGATAATGTTGCTGCATTTTTTGCCTCATTACTTGCTCTGTCATAATTTGCCTTAGCTTCGTCTGAAATATTGCTTGCTTGATCCACTTTCTCACTGATTTCACCAAGGTCATTGTAAAATTTTTCTTTAAATATATTTGTCCATTTCTCAGGATCATCATAACCTTCCACGTCTTTTAAAGTTGATTGTCTTGATTTCAAATTTTCTGCTTTAATCAAAGTGTCTTGCCAATCATCTCTTTTAGAATTTTTAATCTGATTATATTGTTCTATTTGTTGCTCAAGATTTGAAATCTCTGTTTCCAAAGTATCCTTTTCTGACTTAAGTTGATCAATTGTCTCATTGTTTATTTCTTGAAACTCTTCGTTATTAGAGAGATCTTTTCTTGCATTAAGTAAATTAAGATCTTTTTTAGCATCTTCCAGTTGAAACTGCTCCCTCTCACTATCGCTGATTATTTGTTGAATCACGTTTTCAAGATTTCTTTTTTCTTCTTTTATCCGTTCTTCCTCATGATCCAATGACTCTCTCTCGAGATTAATACGATTTAATTTTGCTGCAGACTCAATCTCTTTATCTCTTAGAGGCTTAATTTTCTCATTGGCTTTTAACTGTTCATTAGTAGCCTGAGTTACCTGCAACGTAAATTTTTGGATTTGAGACTCACTTGATCTTAAATTCTCATCTGACTTTTCATAAGATTCTTTTAAAGATGTCCACTTTAGGAATAAAACGATACCCTCTAATTTGTTAATTTCAGAAGATACTGAGCGGTAGGTTTCAGCTTGTTCAGCTTGTTTTTTAAGACTATTGATTTGATTATTTAATTGTTTCATCAAATCCTTAACCCTTTGAAGATTAGTTTCTGCGCCTTTCAATTTTAGCTCTGCCTCATGTCTTCGCGAATGCAGTCCAGATATTCCTGCCGCTTCTTCTAATACGGAGCGTCTATCTATAGGTTTAGCATTTATTAATGAACCCACGCGTCCTTGGCTGATTAAGGATGGAGAATGAGCTCCTGTAGATAAATCCGCAAATAATCTTTGTACATCTCTGGCTCTAACGTCTTTACCATTAATTTTATAATCTGATCCCTTTTCAACTTCTATTTTTCTTTTAACTTGAATTTCAGTTTGATCATTAAATTCAGATGGCGCGTTTCTTTCCTCATTATCAAGATAGATTGTTACTTCAGCATTATTTCTTGCTGGTCGATCTGATGTACCAGAAAAAATTACATCTTCCATTCCTGAACCCCTCATGCTTTTTGCAGAGGTTTCTCCCATGCACCATCTTAGGGACTCAACAACATTTGATTTACCACATCCATTAGGACCAACTATGCCTGTTAAACCCTCATCGATGTCTAATTCAGTAGGATCAACAAATGATTTAAAACCTAGAATTTTTATTTTTTTAAATTTCATTAATTAATTTCTTTTTCAATTATTTCATCAAATTCATTAATCGACATATTACCTGCATAAATTTCACCATTGATTATGAAAGTTGGAGTTGAAGATATATCATACTCCTCAACACCCTCTATGCGCTGCTCCAGTATAAAATCAGTAATATCCTCATTTTCCATACAGCTATTAAACGCCTCTTCAGATATGCCGAATAGGGCCCCGTAATTTTTAAGTGCATTAGTGCTGTTTTCCAGTACTTTATCGCTCTGATTAGTTACAATCCATTTTTTTTGATCTTTAAACAAAATTTTGTCCATTGCAAAAAAATCATTTTCATCAACACAATGAAGTAATTTAAAAGCGTTAAGATCAATCGCATTGAGAGCGAAAGGTCTCAATTCAAAATTCACTTTACCTTTATCGATATAATTTTCTTTAATTTCTGCAAAGGTGTCATTACTAAAGTCTGCGCAATGACTGCAAGTGAGCGATCTATATTCAATAATTTTCACTGGTGCGTCGCTATCACCTAACTGCATTCCCTTTAATGTACTGCTGGCAAACAATCCATTAATTGGAAACATCAACGAAAATAGAAATATAATAAAACTAGTACTGAATAAAAAATTAGATTTAAAACCCATATTTTGCTTGTTTTTTTTATATATATACAACATGTTGAATATACTCAATTTTTCCTTATTTTAATAGGATTTATTACTCTGTTAGAGTAGTAGAAAATTTTGTTTGAATTAGGACTTTAAAATTTTTGAAGCGATTTTTTCAAAGTTTCTTCTAAGATCAGGATATTTTTTTAGTTCATCATAATTCTTACTTTGGCTCTTAATATCACTTTCTAATTTATTGATTTTAATTGTTTTTTTAATCTTAATTGATGCTTGTATTATTTCAACTTTGTTGATTACTTCATAGCCAAAAAAAAGATTAATTTTTTTAATTATTTTCTCTCGCTCGTGCTCAAACGCAAAAGCCACACTTCTATCAACTTTAACAATTAATTTACCATTATTTTTTTCACTACTCTTACCTATTTTAAGCCTTAAAGGGACAGTTAATTTTGCAAATTTTTTGCCTACAAATCTCTCCCAATTTGCTAAGAGTTCCAACTCTGAAAAACCTCTTGATTTAAGAATTTTCTTTGCTTCTTCTGGAAGAAGATTTGATAATATTTGAGGGCCTCTTAATTTCTTTTGAAACATAAAAAATAAAGTAACACGAAAATGACAAGTAAAGACAAATTTTTTTCAAATAAATTACTTGAGTGGTATGAAAAAAATCAAAGAGAACTACCCTGGAGAAAGAATATTCGACATAAGGATTATCCATATAGAGTTCTTGTAAGTGAATTTATGTTGCAGCAAACGACAGTGGCGACAGTAATACCATATTTCAAAAAATTTATTAATGAATGGCCAACATTAAAAAAGTTATCTCACGCAAAAATTGAAGATGTTTTACTTTATTGGCAAGGTCTAGGTTACTACTCAAGAGCAAAAAACTTGCTAAAAACTGTAAAAATTATAGACGAAGATTTCAACGGAAAAATTCCAAAAGATAAAACTAATTTAATTAAATTGCCCGGCATTGGGGAATATGCATCTGCCGCAATAAGTTCAATTGCATTTGATAAAAAAGCGGTAGCAATTGATGGAAATGTAAAACGAGTAATAGCAAGGTATTATGAAATTCGTGGCAATGATAAACGTTTTGAAAAAAAAATCTCTGAAATTGCCGAAAGAATTTGTCCCAATTCGAAAAATAGGTCTTACACGCAAGCAGTTATGGAGTTAGGGGCAATAATATGTAAGCCTAAAAATTCAGACTGTCACAATTGCTGTCTCAAGAGTAAATGCTCAGCTCATAAAAAAAATACGGTAGATCTTATTCCAACTATAAAAAGTAAGCCGTTAAAAGAGAAGCTAAATTGTATTTCATTTCTTACAATTCATAATAATTCTAAAATTCTTTTAAAGAAAAGAACTGGTAAAAAGATTCTTGCAAATCAATGGGAAATTCCATCTACTAATTGGAAAGTGAAACCTGTAAAGTTTAGTAAAAAGAGCACCCCTATACCAAATGCTAAATGGAAAAAAACAAATGTTGAATTCAAACACTCCTTTAGCCACATTGATCTCAAAAATACTGTTTATAAATGCAATATTAAAAACAGTCAGATCCAATTTAATGAGGATGATTTAAAGTGGGTGGATTTAAAAAAATTAAATAAATATGCGGTCACAACGATGAGCAAGAAGGCACTTAATCTGCTTAATTTAATTCAGATCTAATTTTTTGTCTTAATATATCAATCGGTTTGAGTTCACCTTCAACGTCAAAGTGCCAAAAAGTCCAACCATTACACGCGTTTGCAGACTGAACTTCTGCGCCGATTTGATGAATTGATCCAGAGTTGTTCTCACTAACAACAGAACCATCTGCTCTAACTTTTGCGGAGTATTTTCTTTTATGATCATATAAAATTGTTCCAGGCTCAATCAGTTTTCGTTCAATTAACCAACCAAAAGGTATTCTTGGTTCAGATTTTTTAGATTGAGTTAATGTTAGTGAATTATTTTCATAAATACTCACTTTTTCAATTCTATTCTTGGCTTCTCTTATATAATTTTTATCTTTTTCAATACCAATGTATTTTCTTCCAAGCCTTTTTGCCACAGCGCCAGTTGTTCCTGTTCCAAAGAAAGGATCAAGTACAAGTTCACCCTGATTTGAAGATGAAACAATTATTCTATGTAATAATCCCTCAGGTTTTTGTGTAGGATGTACTTTCTTTCCTGATTTGTTTTTTAATCTTTCATGGCCACTGCAAATAGGTAAGAACCAGTCTGAGCGCATCTGCATGTTTTCATTTAGTGACTTCATCGCTTCGTAATTAAATGTATATTTTTTTGAGTTTTTATCTTTACTTGCCCAAATCATAGTTTCATGAGCATTAGTAAATCTTTTTCCTCTAAAATTTGGCATTGGATTTGCCTTTTGCCAAATAACATCATTTAAAATCCAAAAACCTAAATTTTGCATTATGTAACCAATTCTAAATATATTATGATATGAGCCTATCACCCATATACTTCCTGTTGGTTTAAGCACTCTTTTTGCTTCTTTGAGCCAAAGATCAGAAAAATTATCGTACTCTTCAAAACTTTCGAACTGGTCCCATTCATCGTCAACAGCAGAAACTTTGGAGTTATTAGGTCGAAGCAACTCTTGATTCAATTGCAAGTTGTAAGGAGGGTCGGCAAAGATTAGATCTATACAATTGTCGGGTAAATTTCTCAACTCCTCAACTGTGTCACCGCATAAAATTTTATTAGTCTTTGCCATAAGACTTTCATCGACCGATTTCATGGTCAGTAATATGATTCAAAATAGAATCGAGGTCAATAATATTTAGAATCAATGACTTAATTTATTTTCTTAATTCAATATATTGTAGATGGGTTTGAAACTTTTTCGATGGATAGGGGTAATTCCATGAGACTTCAGAGCCAAAAGGTGCTCTTTTGTTCCGTACCCTGCATTTTTTTCAAATGAATATTCTGGATATTTGTTAGCAAGATTGGTCATAATCTTATCTCTGTAAACTTTAGCTAGAATTGAAGCTGCAGCAATTGAAATTGATTTACTGTCACCTTTAACAATTGGTTTGCATTTTAAATCAACTTTAGGCATATATATTCCATCAATAAGAGACATTGATGGTACTATTTTTAGAGACTCAATAGCTCTTTTCATTGCAAGTAACGAAGCTTGTAAAATATTTAAATTATCGATTTCTTCTACTGACGCCTCTCCATATGCATAATGACTGTTTAATCTAATTTTTTCTGCAATTATTTCTCTTTTATTTTTTGATATTTTTTTTGAATCTCTAATACCTGTAGGAAGGTTGTTTTTATCCAAAATTACTGCTGCTGCCACTACTGGTCCCGCTAAAGGACCACGTCCTACCTCATCAACACCAGCAACTGGACAATTAAAATTTTTTTCAAAATCCAACAAATTGATTTGATCGTTAAAATTATGATTCAACTTTTTTCTTAAGACTTTTTAAGTCCTCCCAAGAATATTTTTTTTGTCCAGGTTGCCTTAATAAAAAAGCAGGGTGGAAAGTGGGTAGGGTGGAATATTTTTTTTTATTAATTTCAATATCTACCCATTTACCCCTAATCTTTGTTATACCTTCAGTATTTCTAATAAGTGCATAAGTCGCTGTTGATCCTAATAGCAATATTGCTTTAGGATTAATCAACTCTATGTGTTTCTTAATCATTGGTAGACACATATCTATTTCTTCATCAGTGGGCCGTCTGTTATTAGGAGGTCTCCAAGGTACAATATTTGCAATATATACCTTTTCTCGATTAAGGTTTATCGCCTCAAGCATTTTATCTAGGAGTTTGCCGCTTCTACCAACAAAGGGTTTTCCTTGAATATCCTCATCATGGCCAGGAGCTTCACCAATAAGCATAATTTCTGATTTTGGGTTTCCATCAGAAAACACCATATTTGTTGCACTTTCGTGAAGCTTACATTTGTCATAATTTGCCATGAAGTCTTTTAATGAATCTAATGATTCTAGTGAGTTGATAGTTTTTTTATCCTCAATCGATGAGTTATTAACAGATATAGAGCTGTCACTAGTTTTTGATTTCGATGATTTTTTATTTCCGTAGCGATTTTTTGGCTTATTTCCAGTGTTTTCATTCACTCCACTCATCTTTAATTGGTTGAGCTGCTTCAGTGTGTTTTGAACTTTTGCGTTGGTCATAAACAAATTGAATTATAATACCTATAAACTAAATATATAGTTAATAATGGATACTATTCAGCAAAGAGAATCAATGGAGTACGATGTTGTAATCGTGGGTGCAGGTCCCTCGGGCCTTTCAACCGCGATAAAACTCAAGCAAATAAACCCAGAAATTAATGTCTGCATTGTAGAGAAAGCATCTGAGGTTGGCGCTCATATATTAAGTGGAAATGTATTTGAAACAAGAGCTCTTGATGAGCTACTTCCAGATTGGAAAACTCTAGATGGCTGTCCTCTGAAAACAAAAGTTACAAAAGAAAAGTTTTTATTTCTTTTTGAAAAGTCTCACTTTACTGTTCCCTCGTTTTTATTGCCACCTGTTCAACATAATAAAGGAAACTACATTGCTAGCCTTGCGAATATGTGTAGATGGCTTGGACAAATTGCTGAAAACTTAGGAGTTGAAATATATCCTGGTTTTGCAGCTTCTGAAATTTTGTACGATGAAGATGGAAAAGTAAGAGGCGTGGCCACAAATGACATGGGACTGGACGTAAATAATGAAAAAAAAGATTCCTATGAGCCTGGTATTGAGCTACGCGCAAAAACAACAGTATTTGCTGAAGGGTGTAGAGGCCATTTAGGTAAGCAATTAATAGAGAAGTTTGAACTCTCAAAAAATTCAGACCCACAACAGTACGGAATTGGTTTGAAAGAAATATGGGAGGTACCTGAAGAAAATCATGATGAAGGCTTAGTCTTTCATTCAACCGGTTGGCCCTTAGACAATAAAACCTATGGAGGGAGTTTTGTTTACCATGCAGAAAATAATCAAATATTTTTGGGATATGTAGTTGGACTTGATTATAAGAACCCGTATTTGTCACCTTTTGAAGAGTTTCAAAGGTTTAAAACACATCCTGCAATAAAAAAAATGTTAAGTGGCGGAAAAAGAGTTTCCTATGGTGCCAGAGCATTGATTGAGGGTGGCATACAAAGTCTGCCTCAGATGCACATGCCTGGCGCATTATTAATTGGCTGTGATGCCGGTACGTTAAATATGCCAAAAATAAAAGGAACTCATACTGCCATGAAAAGTGGAATGATTGCTGCTGAAGCTATTAATGAATTCCTTTCGGGTAAGTCCAATGATCTATCTTGTTACGAGGCTTTATTCAAAAAGAGTTGGGTTTATAGCGAATTAAAATCTGCTAGGAATGTTAAACCTTTCTTTACAAGGTTTGGAAATATCCTTGGTATTTTACTTACAGGTATCGATCAGTGGTTATTTATGGGACAGCTTCCTTTTACTCTATCGCATAAACATGCTGATCATGAAACGTTAGAAGATGCAAAAGAAGCAAAAAAAATAAATTATCCAAAACCAGATGGCGTTTTAACTTTTGATAGGGCTAGTTCGGTATTTCTTACTGGAACTTATCATACTGAAAATCAACCTGTTCACCTTCAATTGAAGGATAAAGAATTACCAATTAGTTACACGTTGGAAAAGTTTGATGAACCTTCTCAAAGGTACTGTCCAGTAGGTGTTTATGAAGTTCATAGAAATGATGATGGTTCAGATCCAAAATTTGTAATTAATAGTCAGAACTGCATACACTGCAAAACATGCGATATTAAAGAACCGTCTCAAAACATAAATTGGGTAACACCAGAGGGTGGCGGTGGCCCAAAATATGCGAATATGTAAAGCATAAGTCTATGCTTATAAGAACAATTATATTTTTACTAATATTTAACATCTCAAGCATTAATCTTCATGCAGCACAATTTATTCCGCCTCAGGTGGGCGATTACTTGGTTGCAAAAATTTCTAGTGACTCAAATGACTACAGCACAACTAAGAGATATTATCAAAGGCTGCACAGATCGAATCCAAACGATTTACTTGCTTTAGATAGACTGTTGTTGCTTAGTATCTTGGATGGAGATTTGCTTAGTGCAAATAACTACTCTTTCAAACTTGCAAAAGCAGGCTGTGATAAAAATGTGAATTCATGTTGTATGAATAATCAATCACCACAAGGTCATCTTGTTAATGGGATTTCTTACTTAAACTCTTATAAGCCAGGTTTTGCTGATCAAAGTTTTGCAAGTATTTGGAGAGGGAATTTATCTGATAGCACGTTTGTAAGACTGCTTAGGGCTTGGGTATGGGCCGATAGTAACACAATAGATAAAAGTATGGCGCTAATCGATTTAATTTCCACAGGCGAACATCAACACCTAACACTTGTGCATAAAGCACTAATTTATGACTATGCTGATGAGATTGAATTAGCGGAGGTTTTTTATGACCAATCTTTATCAGTACAAAGAGATTTATACGTTTTACGTCTATATTATAATTTTCTACATCGAAATAATTTGACTGAGAAGAAAGATGCTTTTGCAGATGAGTTTTTGTCTTCATATGATGGAGAATTTCAAAATAAATTTTTAACTTCAAATAAAAATAGGATTATTCAAAACCCTCTTCAAGGAATAGGAGTGGTTTTATTTAATTCACAGTTTTTGATTGAGGATTTAAATGAAGAACTCGCACATATGTTATATCAACTAGCAATTGACACCTCTCCTAATTTACATGAGATCAAGTATATATTTGCCTCTTTTCTTAATCAGTTGGAAAATCATGATAAAGCAAGAGAGGTGCTGAGTTATATTCCAAAGAAGCATTATCTCGGTAATTTTGCCGCAATTCAAATTTCAGATGCATATAGCTACGAGGGCAACAATGAAAAAGCAATTCAAAATTTAAATACCTTTGTGGAGGTTGATGATAGCTTTGAAGCTTACCTTTCACTAGGAAATTATCACCGCTATGAGAAGAATTGGTCTGATGCAATTGATAACTATGATCATGCATTAAAGCTTGGTAAAAAATTTGATAAAGAAAACATTTGGGAAGTTTACTTTAATATTGGAATTGTTCATGAACGTTCTAAAAATTGGAAGTTAGCCGAAAAGAATTTAAAAAGATCATTGAAACTATCTGAAGATCAAGCAGATGTTCTCAATTATTTAGGATATTCTTATATCGATATGGATCAAAATATATCCGAGGCTAAAGTTATGATAGAACAAGCAATGGAATTGAAACCAAACGATCCATACATAGTTGATAGCCTTGCATGGTATTATTTTAAAGTTGGTAAGTATAATGAAGCTCTATCTTTGTTGGAGTTTTCTTTAGATATGATGCCATACGATCCAACTGTAAATGATCATTATGGTGATGTGCTCTGGAAGCTGGGAAATGAACTTGAAGCACGTTTTTATTGGCAGAAAGCCATAGATTTAGATCAGGAAAATATATTTGAGGACAAAGTTAAAATCAAACTACTTAAAGGAATCTAAGTACGTTGTTAAATACCATAAAATCCTACGCAAAAATAAATCTTTTCTTAAATGTAGTAGACAAACTTGATACTGGTTTTCACGAATTAAACTCAGTGTTATCAAGGATCGATCTTTATGATGAGATAAGAATAAAAGATGAAAGCTCTTTTAGTATCTCATATAATGGCCCTTTTGGAGACCAAGTGGGATCCAATGATCATATTTCTAAATTATTTAATTATTTAATTGATAAGAATTATTTAAAGCAGAAATCATTTGCTATTCATGTTGTAAAAAATATACCAGTGGGATCGGGTTTAGGTGGCGGTTCATCAAATGTCGCAGAAATAATTAAATATTTAATAAGATCCAATTTGTTAGATAATTCAAGCTCAACTGAAATTGCAAGAGATCTTGGGTCAGACATTGAATTTTTTATTGATGAGGGATCTGCACTTATTTCTGGAAAAGGGAATGTTGATCAAAGGTTAAAAATCAATTCGGATAAGCATTTTCTAATTGTATTTCCAAATGTTCAAAATAGTACTAAGGATATTTTTAATAAACATTCTAATTTAAGTGGAGAAAAATTCTCATACATTAAAGATACTAACTTAGATGGAATTCTAAAAGGTACATCAAATGAATTGGAAAAAACGGCACTTCTTGCTAATCAAGAAATGAAAAAAATAAGAGAATATTTAGATAATGATATAAATTGTAAGTATGAACGAATGACAGGAAGTGGCTCTGCATATTTTACTGTTTATGAAGATAAACAAAAGGCGGAGGAAGCAATACAGAGGATATCTGAAGAACACCCCAATTGGTGGACATATTTAACGAGGTTAATATAAAGATTGCAAAATCTTTTTCTTAAATTAAATAATTATATATCGTTGGGGCGTGGCCAAGCGGTAAGGCACCGCTTTTTGGTAGCGGCATTCGGAGGTTCGAATCCTCCCGCCCCAGCCAATTAGGATCAAAAATATGAGTAATTTTTTAAGTAAGTATAAATCAGTATATGATGTCTTTTTAGATAACTGGGGCTATCAGAAACATTATGTGGCTTATTTAGAGTCTCTAATGAGACAAGAAACACTATTACCAACACATATTAAAGAGATGATATTCGCCTATGTCTCAGGATTAAACGGTTGTGGTTACTGCAAGAATATTCATGTTGAAATATCAAAGAAAATTTTAAGAGACAAGAATGACCTAGATTTTATGAATGATATTGAACAATCACAAATAGAAGCTAAGTATAAGCCAATTCTAAAATTATCTCACAAAGTAAATGAAGACATACGCTCAATTAATGAAGAAGATGTAGCTGCTATATTAGAATATGGCTTTGATGAAAAAGTTATATCCGAAATTATCTCCATTTGTTCTGCTGCACAATTTATGAATACCACAGTTGTTGCTCATCAAATAAAGCCTCTTGATCAAGTTCAAAATGTTGCATCAGCGAAAATGATGATTGAGAAAGGTTACGATGGGCTTGCTGAATTTATGTTAAGAAGACGTAATAAATAATTTAAAGAAATTTGAATAAACTTAGCCCAAGATAAAAAGCTATAACTGTAAATGTGAATGTCACAAACAGATATAAAAGCGAGGCTAAAATTTCTCCGTTGCTGAATAATTGATAAAAATCCAAATTAAAAGTTGAAAAGGTCGTGAAACCTCCGAGGAAACCAATAGTTAAAAACATTTTTATATTTTGAGATATATTAACTTTATCTGCAAAATAACTAACGACTAATCCCATCAAAAATGCCCCAAGAACATTGATAACTATTGTTCCAAATGGAAATGAACTTAAAAATAATCGATCAGTCTGTTCACTTATAAGAAAACGCAATAAAGCTCCGACACCTCCACCTAAAAAAATGGATAACAAAATACTCATCAGTTCATACCGACCAAATGAGCCAGTAATCCAAAGTGATCACTTGGAAAAAATTTATTTTTTTCTGTGCCGACAAGGTTGCACTCAATTGGATGACCCAGACCATTAGGTCCAGGTTTACCTAAAAATATGTAATCAATTCGTCGATTATATTCTAAAGTTTTTTTTGCCCAATCATTGCTGTTTGACCAAGTGTAACCAGGATCATTTCTATTTGTTAATTTCCATACATCTCTTAAAACGATATCGTTTACTGGCTTAGTTAAACCAGTAATCTTTCTAATTTCATCACTTTCTGGATCCGCATTGAAATCTCCACACAAAATTATAGGGAATTTTGATTGTTCTAATTTACTAATGTATTCTATTATTTGATTTACTTGATCTTCTCTTACTTGCTGATGTTCATATTTATAATTAAGGTGAGTGCAAATAACGTTTATCGTCTCACTTTTATATTTTAATGAGAGATGAAGCAAAAATCTTTTTTCATCTTTCTCTGCTTCAGTCTCAAACATTACAGTATGGTGAGAATTGATTGGGAATTTAGTAATGATTGCATTTCCAAACGCAACACCATCAAATTCAAATGATTTTTCAAAGATATAGTTATACCCAAGTTGATCTGCGATTATTTTAGCCTGACTTTCATCAGTTTCTTCCCACACTTCTTGTAGACACAAAATATCTGGACAAGAATTATTGATTTCAGAAATGATTAGATTTTCTCGTTCCTTATAGTTTTCAAATTTCCACCATACGTTCCAGGTTAAAAGCTTAATTACCTCAGTGTTTAAATTAATTGAACTTGCATCTGGATCAGGAAATGATTTATCACTCATTTTTAAGGAAATGCTACCATGATTTGTTCTGCAACATACGCTGGTTTGTCTTGTCCTTCAATTTCGAGAGTAGCCTCACTGATTACCTGCGTTCCGCCGTTATCCAATTTGTTTACCTCTTTAATTTTTATTCCCATTCTCACACGGGAATTAACTGGAACCATATTAATAAATCTTACTTTATTTAAGCCATAATTAATCATCATTTTGGCCCCTGTAACTGTCCAGATTTTACCAGCCAACGGTACTGATAGAGAAAGGCTTAAGAAACCATGTGCAATTGTGCTTTTAGTAGGAAGTTCTTTTTGGGCTTTTTCTTCATTAACATGAATCCACTGATGATCATCAGTTGCATCTGCGAATAAATTTATTCTATTTTGATCAATTGACATCCAATCTGAATGTCCCATATCTTTACCTTTATAATTTTCTAAATCCTTTACATCCACACTTTGCATAGTATACCTCCAAAATTATTAATTATATCTTGAGAATATTATCTAATTAAAAAGATTATTGAAGTTTTATAATGAAAAATATTGATAAATCCATTAATTATAAATTCAAGTGAAGCATGAACGATAATCCAGTAAATTTAAAAGGACTAGAAACAATTTATAGTTTCAGCAAAAAAAATAAGCAATCACTGCCGCCTGTAGAAAAATGGAACCCTCCATTTTGTGGTGATATTGACATGAAGATTTTACGAAATGGAAAATGGTTTTACATGGGCTCTGAAATAAAAAGACCTGCGATGGTTAAACTTTTCTCAAGCATATTAAGATTAGATGAAGATGCATGCTACTACTTAGTAACACCCGTTGAGAAAGTCAGAATTCAGGTTGAAGATGCACCGTTTGTTGCTGTGTCCCTTAATAAAGTTGAGATAAGTAGTAAAACTGGTTATCTATTTAAAACAAATCTCAATGAAGAAATTCTTCTCTCTAAAGAGAATCCATTAACAATTAAAATTCGAGAAAATTCAGAACCGTCACCTTATATCCTGATCAGAAAAAATCTCCATGCACTTTTATCTAGATCAGTTTTTTATGAATTAGTGGATCTTGCAGAGGAGAAGATAGTTGATGATAAAAAATGCTTAGTTATAGAAAGTATGGGTGAATGTTTCAACATTCATGAAGTTGAAAAAGAATGATGCCTTTAGATAAATTGAGGGGTTTATTTGATGGTCCAGAAAAGATATCTCATGAGTATTTTGAAATACTTACGAATGATTTTTTAACAAGACATCATCACCCTCTAGCAAAAGCTGAAAAAGATAAAGCTAAACTAAATCCATCTGCTGTACTTGTACCCATATGTTATTCAAACAATGAAGTAAAAATATTATTAACTAAAAGACTGGATAATTTAAAAGATCATGCAGGACAAATTAGTTTTCCTGGAGGTAAAATTGAAAAAAATGATATGTCTCCAATAGAAACTGCTTTACGAGAGGCTAACGAAGAAGTTGGTTTAAGGTCTGATGATGTAAATGTGTTGGGAAATCTTGATGTATATATAACTGGCACAGGATTTAGGATCATGCCAATTGTATCTATAGTATCTGATTACTCCTATTTAAAGGCAAATCAAAATGAAGTGGGTGAAATATTTTTTCTCCCCTTAGAATTCTTAATGGACTCAAACAATCATAAGAAAGAAAGTGCCACATATGAGGTAAACAATAAAAAATATGAATATGACTATTACGTTTTACCTTATAAAGATTACAATATCTGGGGAGCAACTGCTGGAATGTTAATTAATCTTTATCAAATTCTAAAATAATATAAATAATCTGTCTTATGAGTAGATTTTCATCAATCCTAGAACAAAACGATGTTGCGCAAGTTTTTGATCTTTTTGAAAGCTATCAAAAAAATAGTATTTATGTTGTAGGGGGCTCTATCAGAGACGCACTTTTAAATAGGGAAATTACAGATATTGATTTTGCTACTTCTTTGAAACCAAAGACTATTACCGAAATACTCAATAAAGAAAATATTAAATTTATTGATGTAGGAATAGATCATGGAACAGTTACAGCAATAATTAATGAAAGAAAGTTTGAAATTACAACTTTTAGAAACGATATTTTTACTGATGGAAGACATGCTCAAGTCTCATTCTCAAATAGTTTAGAGGAAGATGCTTTAAGGAGAGATTTTACCATAAATGCAATGTATTTAGATAAGGGTGGAAATTTAATAGACCCTAAAGATGGTAAAACAGATTTAGAAAATAGAGTCGTTCGTTTCATTGGAAATCCAGATGAAAGAATAAAAGAAGATTATCTTAGAATACTAAGGTATTTTCGTTTTTTAGCATTATTTGGCGATATATCTCCTGACGCAGAGGTGATGAAAATAATAAAAGCAAATCTTGATAAGTTATCAGTTGTTTCTAAGGAAAGGCAATGGAATGAACTAAAGTCAATTCTAAGTCTAAATGCTCCAAATCATGCAATATCTGCAATGAGTGAAATAGGTTTGCTTGATGTTTATTTTGATGGCACTAGCATAAATGATGCATTTGTAAATTTAATTGAAATAGAAAGTAGAATATCCCTTTCAATTGATCCAATATTGAGATTAAGTACTCTAATTGAAAACTCGTTGGATAAAGCGAATACTATCATAAAAAAATTACCTTTATCAAAATCAGACTCTACTGACTTATTGAAATTAAGTACACTGAATAAAAAAATTGTTTCTTACATGTCAATGAAAGAAGTTAGATATTTACTTTATCTATTAGGTCGTGACGGTTTTCAAAAACAAATACTTGTAAATTGGGCTAAGGATACAAATAATAAAAATGAAGTAAATTGGAGATCTCTATATGAAGTTGCTCAAAGCTGGGAGAAGCCATCTTTTACTCTAACAGCCAAAGATGTAATAAACATGGGAATATCTCAAGGCCCAATGGTTGGAGACATCTTAAAAGAGGTTGAAGACTGGTGGGCAGAAAATGATTTTATTGACGATAAGTTTTCATTAATTGAGAGGCTTAAAGCAATCGTTCAATCAAAAAAATAATTTTTTTTATTTATATAAAATTTTCTTAATCTCGTAGTTTTTCTCTCCTTTTGGTGTTGAAACTGATACGAAATCGCCTTTTTCTTTTCCAATTAATGCTTTAGCAACAGGTGATCTGTAAGATAGTAGACTCGATTCAATATCTGCTTCATCATCACCAACAATTTGAAACTTTGTCTTTGTATCATTATCAATATCTTCAACTTCAACAGTTGCACCAAAGACTACAGTTTTTTGATTTTTAGGAATATTTGAAATATCAATGATTTCTGCATTAGCTAATAGTAATTGAATTTCCTGAATACGACCCTCAATGTGACCTTGCTCCTCTTTTGCCGCATGGTACTCTGCGTTTTCCTTTAAATCGCCGTGCTCTCTCGCCTCCGCAATGGCTTGAATTACTTTTTGCCTTTTATTATTTATCAAATCGCTTAATTCATCTTGAAGTTTTTTTGCGCCATTTGATGTAATTGGTTCAGTTTCCATTTTTATTTCCATTTAGCATTAGGAGGCATTGACATTAAAATTGCATCAATATTACCCCCGGTGTTTAAGCCAAATTTTGTTCCTCGATCGTATAAAAGATTATATTCCACGTACCTCCCACGTTTCAATAACTGAATTTCTTTATCTTTTTTTGTGAACTTTTCATTCATTTTTTGGCTTATTATTTCTTTTACAATATCATTAAAAGTTAAGCCAACATCCTTAACAAAATCAAAATCTTTTTTCCAATCATCCATTTTATAGTCAAAAAATATTCCGCCAATTCCTCTTATTTCTTTTCTGTGGGGTAAATAGAAATATTCATCACACCATTTTTTATAATTTTTGTAATAAGATTTATTATGATTTTCACACATTGTTTTTAATTTATTATGAAATTGTTTCTTTAATTTAGCGTCTTTAAAACATGGAGTGGCGTCAATACCGCCACCAAACCAATTTTTACCCGTTATTATGTGCCGAGTATTGAAATGTAATGCAGGAACCTTTGGATTTGCTGGGTGAAGCACTACAGATACTCCTGTGGACCAAAATTTTTTATTCTTTTCAGTTCCTGGAATTTGTTTTGCAAATTCTTTTGGAAAGGTACCTGTTACATTTGAAAATGCTATACCGCCTTTTTCGATTACATTTCCCTTAATTATTCTATATTCACCTTTTTTCCATTTATTAGTTTTGAACCTTGCTTTTGATCCATTTTTTTTTTCGAGTTCAAGCACAGTCTCACAGATTAGATCCTGCAATCCCTTGAACCATGCTTTAGTTATCTTTTTTTTATTTAACATTTCAAAATAGTTTTAACTGTCTGTTTGCCTCAGAAATAACTATAGCTGAAGAAACGGCAACATTTAAAGATCTTGCGGAACTGTTCATTGGTATTCTTATTATTTGGTCAGATTGTTTGTGAACGTAATCTGGTACTCCCGCACTTTCTCTTCCAACAATTAAATTATCATTACCCTTAAACTCAAAATCATAGTGACTAAGTTTTCCTTTTGTAGACAACAGTATTTTTCTTCCTTTTCTATTTTTCTCGTAGTGCTTCCAATCGTCAAACTCTGTTAAATTAATATTTCTACCATAGTCCATTGCAACTCTGCTTAGAGATTTTTCCGACATTGCAAATGAGGCTGGATGAATGATATCAATATTGACGCCGAAACAAGAGCAAATCCTCACCATTGCTCCAGTATTTTGAGGTATATCAGGTTCAAAAATTGCTAAGTTCATCTAATTGATATTTTATAACTTTTTAATCCTAATATATGCGTCATCATGACACAATTTTTAGCACTTCAGATTGCCTTTTTCCCTTAAAAAACGACGATTTACAAGTATATTAGCTATATAACTCAAGGATATTAAGTTGTCAGAAAAACAAGTTACAAGAAGAAATTTTCTTTATGTCACTACAGGTGCATTTGCAGCTGCGGGAGCCGCTTCATTAGCATGGCCTTTCGTTGACCAAATGAACCCTGATGCATCAGTTAAAGCGTTAGCATCAACTGAGATTGATCTAAGGCCTATAATACCTGGACAAAGCATTACTGTGATGTGGAGGGGTAAACCGGTATTTATTAGAAGGCGAACACAGGCTGAAATTGATGAGGCAAAGAAAGTGAATTTAGCTGATTTACCGCACCCAGAGGAAGATAGCGATCGAGCACAAAATCCTGAATGGCTTGTTATGGTTGGAATTTGTACCCATCTTGGATGTGTGCCGCTTGGACAAAAAGGTGATTATAATGGTTGGTTTTGTCCATGTCATGGTTCTCATTATGATACATCAGGTAGGATAAGAAAGGGACCTGCACCTACAAATCTTGAGATTCCGGATTATGTATTCTTAAACGAAACTACTATTAAAATTGGATAAAAAAGTATGAGCGAAAATTATGCACCTAAATCAGCTGTTGGAAGATGGTTTAATGACCGTTTACCACTTTTAAACTTAATTTATGGACATTTACTTCCATATCCAACGCCGAAAAATTTAAATTATTGGTGGACATTTGGTGGAATTTTAACTTTTTGTCTTATTACCCAAATAATTACAGGACTTGTCCTAGCAATGCACTATGTTGCTGACGCCGACTTAGCTTTTGCAAGTGTAGAGCATATAATGAGAGATGTTAATTATGGGTGGTTATTAAGATACATACATGCAAACGGTGCATCACTATTTTTTATGGCGGTGTATATTCATATGGCAAGATCTCTATTTTACGGCTCATATAAAGAACCAAGAGAATTAATCTGGATAATTGGTGTGTTTATATTTTTACTCATGATTGCTACTGCTTTTATGGGGTATGTGCTTCCGTGGGGCCAAATGAGTTTCTGGGGAGCTACAGTTATAACAAATTTATTCAGTGCAATTCCTTTGGTAGGTGAGTCAGTAACTAACTGGTTGTGGGGAGGTTATGCTGTTGGTAGCCCACTTTTAACTAGGTTTTTCACATTACATTACCTGATGCCTTTCCTGATTTTTGCCCTAGTTATACTTCATGTTTGGGCACTACATGTACCTGGTAATAATAATCCTGAGGGTATTAATGTTGTTCAAGGCTCTCAAGATACAGTTCCTTTCCATCCTCATTACGTTGTAAAAGATATGTTTGCACTTGTTGTATTCTTAGTTGTATTCGCGGGCTTTGTATTCTTTGTCCCTAATTTACTTGGACATACTGACAACTATATTGAAGCTAATCCTTTGCAAACTCCGGAACATATTGTCCCAGAATGGTATTTTCTTCCATTCTATGCAATCTTGAGATCTGTACCAGATAAACTTGGCGGAGTAATTTTAATGGTTTCTGCAATTGCTATTTTAGCATTCTTACCTTGGCTGGATACTTCAAAAGTTAGGTCAGCAAAATACAGACCTCTCTATAGACAGTTTGTATGGCTTTTCTTTGCTAATGTAATATTGCTTGGTTATTTAGGGGCTCAGACTGCTGATGGTCTATTTCTGATTATTGGACGAATTGCTACCGCTTATTATTTTGCTCATTTTATAATTATTTTACCTCTACTTGGCTATATTGAAAAAACCAAACCTTTGCCTAAGAGCTTGAGTGAGCCTGTTCTTTCTCCCGAGGAAAGACAGATGAAGGCCGCTGCCTCTGGAGCCAGTGCTTAGCTATTGATATATGAAATTTATCATAAATTTATTTGTATCTTTCTCATTGCTACTGAGCTTTAGCTTTACTCAATTACATGCTGCTGGTGAAATGAAAGAGCCTATGCATCCTGATTGGTCATTTGAAGGACCATTAGGAAAATTTGAGAGAGCGTCGCTTCAAAGAGGGTATCAAGTTTATACCGAAGTCTGTTCAGGATGTCATTCAATGAACCTTTTAAGTTATAGAAATCTAATTGAAGAGGGTGGCCCTGAATTCAGCGAGTCTCAAGCTAAAGCAATGGCAGCAGCATTTGAAGTAAAAGCTGCTCCAAATGCCGATGGAGAAGTTGAAATGCGTCCTGCAATATTATCTGACAAGTTTGTTAGCCCATATGAGAATGAACAACAGGGAAGAGCTGCAAACGGCGGTGCTTATCCGCCAGATTTATCTGTAATGGTTAAAGCACGACATGGTGGAGCAGACTATTTGTACTCTTTATTGTTGGGTTATGTTGATGCACCAAGTGATATTAAACTCGATGATGGCGTTTATTACAATGAGTACGCAAAAGGCCAAAAAATAGCGATGCCTCAAGTATTGTATGAGGATGCTGTAGTTTACACAGACGGAACAACTGCAACGCCAGAACAAATGGCACGTGACGTCACAATGTTTCTTACTTGGGCAGCAGAACCAAAGCTAGAGGCGAGAAAAAGAATCGGTTTTAAGGTAATTTCATACTTATTAATTCTTTCTGTATTACTCTACTTTACTAATCGACAAATTTGGAAAGATACTCATTAGTTTATTTCCTAAAAACAATTGATTTTCAATTATTTAAAAAAATCATTTTAAGTAAATTATTAGTATCCTTATCCACAGAAACATTTTATCGATCTCGATTACTTCATTTTGGTAATGTAAATTAAACTCTTACTAAACGGAGGAATTTAATGTTAGAAAATATTTTTAAATTAAAAGAGAACGGTACCAGTGTAAAAACTGAGTTGCTGGCAGGTTTAGCCACGTTCTTAACAATGGCATATATTATTGTCGTTAATCCAGCCATCTTATCTACTGAGGGAACTGGTATGGATTTTGGCGGTGTATTTGTTGCTACAATCATAGCTGCTGTAGTTGGCTGTTTAATAATGGGCCTATGGGCGAATTGGCCGATTGCCCTAGCGCCTGGTATGGGTTTAAACGCTTTCTTTGCTTTTGGAGTTGTATTTGGAATGGGTTATACTTACCAGCAGGCTCTTGCTGCAGTGTTTATTGCAGGGATAGTGTTTTTAATTTTATCTGTAACACCAGCACGTCAGTGGATAATAAATAGCATACCTAAAAGTATGAAGTTTGGCGTAGGGGCGGGCATAGGCTTGTTCTTAGCAATTATAGGATTAAAAAATGCTGGTGTGGTTGTTGATAATCCCGCAACTCTAGTTGGTTTAGGTGATGTAAGTTCAATGCCTGTAATATTAGCTGCTGTCGGATTCGCAATTATGGCAATTTTAGATAAGCGCGGTGTTCCAGGATCAATCATCATAGGTATACTTGCAGTAAGTATTATTGCTTGGGTAAGCGGTGTAAGCGCAATTGATGGAGTTGTGGGATCAGTTCCACCAGCTGTTCATGCGTTCTCAATGGACTTTAGTCTTGTAGCAACAGCAGGTTTTATTGGTGTTGCGTTTGCTTTTCTTTTTGTAGACTTTTTCGATACCGCTGGAACTCTTACTTCAGTTGCCAATTTAACTGGCAAAGTTGACCAAGACGGAAACGTTGATGGGATAGGTAGAGCAGTTTTAGCAGACTCCACTGCTACAACAATAGGTGCATTAGTTGGAACTTCCAATACTACATCATACATTGAATCCGGGGCCGGTGTCAAAGAGGGAGGGCGAACAGGACTTACAGCGGTTGCTGTGGCAGTTCTATTTGCAATCTGTTTGTTTTTAGCACCATTAGCTCAAAGTATTCCTGCGTTTGCAACTGCTCCAGCTCTAGTATTTGTTGCAACATTCTTTTTGAAAAACCTAAGGGATATAGAATGGGATGACGTCAGTGAATATGCTCCAGCAGTTTTAGCGGCAGTTTTGATGCCTCTTACATTCAGTATTGCTCATGGGATTGCACTTGGTTTTATAGCATACGTTGTAATTAAAGCACTAAGTGGCAGACACGAGGATCTAAATGCTGGTTCGATAGTAATTGGAGTATTATCGGTACTATACTTTATCTTCTAATTTAGTTAATGATTGGCTTTGTCTTCCTCATCCCAGGGGAAGACAGGCCAAGTATCTTGTGTAATTTCCTCAACATATGTATCAGCTAGAGGCAGACCTCTTGGTTTTGCATATATTACAGCTAAGTGCATATTAGGCATGTACTCCTTTAGCGCTTTAGCAGTACCGCCCTTATCAACAATATCATCTATGACGAGCACAACCTCATCAGTTTTCGGAGCCCTATGAACAATTGCTTTTCCAGCCTCTCTATGGATATAACTTTGTATGGAAACAATATCTACGTCCTGAATTCCAAGAGTGTAAGCGACAACTGACGCAGGTACAAATCCACCCCGAGAGACAACAACCATTTTATCAAAATTAATATTTTTTTCTTTTATGAGATGCGCAAGCTTAACTGCTTTTTTGTGCATTTCTTCATATGTAGGAAATTCTAGTTTATGGTCCATGGTTAATTATTAAATAAAAAATGCATTACGTCACCATCTTGTACTACATAATCCTTACCTTCGCTACGCATCTTTCCAAGTTCTTTTGCTTTTGACTCTCCTCCACAATCTAAATAGTCTGTATATGATATAGTTTCAGCTCTAATGAAGCCTTTCTCAAAGTCTGTGTGGATTTTTCCTGCAGCTTTTGGTGCAGTAGTACCATTTTCAATCGTCCACGCCCTTGTCTCTTGTTCGCCAGCTGTGAAATAAGTAATTAAGTTAAGAGTCGAATATCCAGCTTTTATAACTTTATTCAAGCCAGACTCATCTAATCCTAGACTTTCAAGATAATCTTTTTGATCGTCTTCATTTAAAGACGAGATTTGCGACTCTATTTCTGCTGAAATCTTAATTAATTTAGAATTCAGAAAATTTTCAATTTTTAAAGTTAGTTCATTACCTTCAATTATTGAATTTTCATCAACATTACATACATAAATTGTTGGCTTTATTGTTATTAAGTTGAACTCTTTTATTTGTGCGAATATTTCATTTAAATTCTTCATTAAAATAGCAGGCTGACCTAATTCCAAGTGTTTAAGAAGAAGGTTCAAAGCCTCTGTTTTTAATTTCGCTTCTTTATCACCTTTTTTTACAAGTTTTTCTAATCCTTTATTTATTTTTTCGAGTTGTTCGATGTCGGATAGAACTAATTCAGTATTTATCGTTTCAATATCATCAACAGGATCAATTTTATTATTTACATGAGTAATATTGGTATCTTCAAAACAGCGTACCACATGGATAACTGCATCTACTTCTCTAATATGAGACAAAAATTTATTACCAAGTCCTTCTCCTTTAGAAGCACCTTTAACTAAACCCGCTATATCGTAAAAACTAAGAGATGTTGGTATTGTTTTTTTTGATTTTGCTAAATTTGATAGAGTTTCTACTCTTGCATCAGGCACTATTACAGTACCCTCATTTGGTTCAATGGTACAAAAAGGGTAGTTTGCTGCTTCAGCGGCTATTTTCTTTGTTAATGCGTTAAACAATGTTGATTTTCCAACATTTGGCAATCCAACAATTCCACACTTAAATCCCATGATCGATTATTTTAAATTGTTAATAAATTTGGATTTTTCTCCATCCAATAATATTTTTATATTTTCAGACATTTTAACATTTAATTCATTAATAACTTCTAACTCACTTTTTTTAAAATTACTTAATACATGTTTATTAACCATTTCTTTATTGCCCGGATGATTTATACCTATTCTTATTCTATTATAATTTTTTCCAATTTTACTATCTATTGATTTGAGCCCATTATGACCTGCGGAAGAACCCCCCAACTTGATTTTCATTTTTCCTAAAGTTATATCTAGATCATCATGAATAACATAAGTTAAATTTGATTTAATTTTGAAAAAGTTTAAAAAAGTTGCAATACTTTTACCACACTCATTCATATAATCATTGGATTTAAAGGTGTATATTTTTTTCTTTCCAATAAGAAACGATGCCAACTCCCCATCAAATTTCTTTTCGCTCATTACATCATCATGATCTTTTAAAAGTTGATCGATAAATAAATAGCCAACATTATGTCTATTATTTTTATGCTTTGTGCCAGGATTCCCTAATCCGATTAATGCAATCATATGATTGAAGATATATAAATATCAAAATAGGTAAAAGAAAAAGTGTTATTCTTTATCTTTGTTTTCTTCTTTGTTATCAGCCTCTGGAGCTGCATCTTTTTTATCTTCAGCAGCGGTATCACCCTCAGTAGCTTCACCTTCAGCAGCCTCACCTTCTGCAGGAGCTTCAGGTTCTTTTACAACAGTAGGTGCAGCAACAGATGCTACAGTGAAATCTCTATCACTAATTGTTGGAGAAATTCCATCACCTAAATTTGCTGCAGAAATTCTGATTGTGTCACCTATTTCTAAACCCTCTAGATCGAAAACTATCTCTTCAGGTATATTATTAGCAGGGCAACTTAGTTGAACAGTACGTCTATTAACATTTAAAACACCGCCTCGTTTTAATCCAGGTGATAACTCTTCATTTATAAACCTAGTAGGGATGTCTAAAGTAATTTTTGAGTCTGCAGCTAGTCTTAAAAAATCAATGTGTATAGGTTGATCAGAAAGTGGATCAAATTGAACCTCTCTTGGAATTGCTAAGCTTTTCTTTCCATCAATGTTAAGTGAAAATATTCTAGTTAGGAAACCACCAGAATTGATCTCTTTTTGAACTGTAATCTTATCTAATGAAATATTTACAGGGTTTTCACCTAAACCATACATAACCGAAGGAACCTTACCTGCAGCTAGTACTTTTTTTACAGCAGATTTACCAGATCCATCCCTGATTTCAGCATTTAAATTACTTTCTTTGCTCATAACGATGAGGTTGGTATTAAATTAAAATTACGTATATGGCAAGTATATAAATCAAAATTCAAATAGACTTGATACTGAGCTCGCCTCGGATATCCTCTTAATTGCCTCACCCAATAAATCTGAGATACTAATCGACCTAATTTTCTCACAAGCTTTTAATTTTTCCTTATTATTGATTGAATCTGTAATTACTAGCTCAGTCAATTTTGATGCACTAATTTTCTCTAAGGCCTTACCTGTTAATACTCCGTGCGTAACATATGAAGTGATACTATTGGCTCCTAAATCTATAATTTTGTCAGCTGCATTACAAATTGTTCCCGCTGAGTCAATGATATCATCTAGAATAATACAATCTTTTCCTTTTACGTCTCCAATGATATTCATTACTTCACTTTCACCTGCTCTGGGTCTTCTTTTATCAACAATAGCAATTGAGGCTCCGATCTTATTTGCAATCGCTCTTGCCCTCACAACTCCACCAATATCAGGAGAAACTGCAACTAGATTACTAATTTCATATTTTTCTTTTATGTCTTTTGAAAAAACTGGACCTGCAAATAAATTATCTGTTGGTATGTCAAAAAATCCTTGTATCTGTTCAGCATGAAGATCTAAAGTAAGTACTCTGTCTGCCCCAGCAGTTGTTATTAAATTTGCAACTAATTTTGCTGAGATAGGAGTTCTTGGCCCTGGTTTTCTATCTTGACGTGCATATCCATAATAAGGGATCACAGCAGTAATCCTTTTTGCTGAAGCTCTTTTAAGTGCATCTATCATCACCAGTAGCTCCATAATATTGTCATTTGCTGGGTAAGATAGAGACTCCATTACAAATACATCCTCACCACGAATGTTCTCTTTAATTTCTACATAAACTTCATCATCAGCAAATCTTGTAATAGAAGCATTTGTAAGGTTTTCGCCAAGATATTCTGCGACGCTCTTAGATAAAGGTAAATTGCTGTTTCCTGCAATAATTCTCATATTTATCTGTCTTTTATAACAATTGTTGAAATCATTCTACCATAATCGGTTATATTTTTTTTATAATTTCTTCGATAGCTAAAACATAATGTTTCTTCGCTGAAAGTATCGACATCAACAATCTCGTGGTTAGTAATTTGCTCATCAGAAAGTATCTTGAGAATGAATTCAGTAAGCGAAAACAGATATCTATCATTATGATTTTTTTGAAAAAATCTTGCATTATCTTGATCTTGTCTAATAAAGTTTTTGTAAAAAGGTAATCTTACCTCATAGGATTTTTGTCTTATACATGGGCCAATACTGCAGCGTATATTATCTCTCTTTCCGCCCAGCTTAGTTATTTGTAAAATTGTATTTTGAATTATGCCATTCAAGGCACCTTTCCAGCCTGCGTGACAAGCTCCTATTATTTCATTTTTCACTTCATAAAATAATAATGGAGCACAATCAGCCGTTAATACAGATAAGATTTTATTATTTTCTTTAGTTACAATCCCGTCACATTTTAAAATTTCAGACTTATTGCTGCTATCTAAAACTATTGCATTAGAAGAGTGTGTTTGATGCATCGTAATAATATTGGACTTTTTTAAACCGTAATATCTAGAAATAGCGACTAAATTTTCTTCAATTGCAACATTCTCATCTTTTGACCCTTTTCCACAATTTAATGATTTATATCTTCCTTGCGAAACACCACCCAATCTTGAAAAGAAACAATGATCTATATTTGAGAGATTTTTTGTAAAAAACATTAAATATTAATTTCCAACACTTTAAATAAATTTCCCATATATTCTCTTTTGGTAAGTATTGCCAACTGTTCGTTTATTTGCTTTTCTTTCTTTGGGTTTTTCTTAATTAAGATATTAGCTCTATCTAAAATTCCATTTTGCTGAAGGAAATTAGATTGAGTATTTATTATAAAGTCATCAATTTTATTTTCTTCTAAAATATTTTGCAGATTATTAAAGTCTACATGATATGTGATATCTTGATTACCTGGGTTATCAAGAAAATCAGTTTTTTTATTTGATTTGATTGACTGAAGTGTGCTTATCTTAGGTAGATTAATATATCCATAATCAATTAGTAAGAAAAAACCATTATTCATAAGCAAGAAATTGATCAATTCCCGAAAGATTAAATTAGTCTCAGGTGAAAATTCAATTACTTCAAGATGTTTAAGGTCTTGCATATTTTTTACAAATTTAGAAGTATCTGGTCTCGGCTTAATAAAGTCAAATCTTAGACTATCCTTTTGATCCAATTTTATAACCGTTTCACAAATATTTCCATTCTTACTAACTAATTGGCGCGTAGGTATCGCATCAAAAAACTCATTTGCAATTATTATTGAAAATTCATTGGGGTATGAATTGAAATTTTTATGTATCTTACAATTAGGATAGGTATTTTTTAGATTTTGAATATAGAATTTATTAATTTCATTAAAGTGAATTGTATACTCGACATCTTCATCTAATAAAGCATTGAGTACTCTTGTAATATCGTTTATCAGAGCGCCTCTTCCTGGTCCCAGTTCAATTAAATTAAACTTTTTTATGTTTTTTGTATGAATGAGATTTAATATTTTGACAGCAATTATTTCACCAAACATTTGAGATATTTCAGGCGCAGTAACAAAATCTCCATCCTTGCCTATAGCTTTGTTGGACGTATAGTATCCATGCTCTTCATCCCTTAACGAAATATTCATAAAATCATCTAGATAGAGAAATGTACTTTCTTTTAAAGCATCGTAAATTTTATCTTGTATCATTTTTAACGCTTTTAATTACTAAAATTAAAATTCCAGCAAGAAACATTGGTAAAGATAATACCATGCCCATTGTGAGAAAATGATATACGAGTCCCAATTGAACATCGGGCTCGCGCGTAAATTCAACGGTAAATCGAAATAATCCATAAAGCATCAGAAAGACACCTGAAATTATTCCAGGGTTTTTAAGTTTTTTAAATTTAAAAATTAAAAAATTTAAAATTATAAATAATAAAAGTCCTTCTAAAAAAGCTTCATATAATTGACTTGGATGACGATACTGGTTGTCAGCGTTTGGAAATTTCATTCCAATAAGAAAATTTGAAGGTCTACCAAATAATTCGCCATTAATGAAATTAGATATTCTGCCAAAAAATATTCCAACAGGAGCTGATACACATATCAAATCGCTTATTTCAAAAAAAGTAGTTTTATAGAGCTTTGAAATTATTATGGCGGCTGTAACAATTCCAAGCAAACCTCCGTGAAAGGATAAACCTCCTTGCCAAAGATATAATATCTCAATTAGATTTTCAGAGTAATAATCATAATTATAGAAAATCACATATCCCAATCGTGCCCCTATAATTAATCCAATTATTGAATAAAAAATCAGATCATCAATTAGTTTTTCATTGATGCTATTACTATGAGAAACTGCTTTATTTGAAGCGAGATATTTAATGTATCTCCAAGCAAATATAAATCCTACAATATAAGCAAGTGAGTACCAACGGATATCAAGAGGACCGATCGAAAAAAAAACTGGACTAATAGATGGAAAACTAAGATAAATCACGTTAATTTTGAATAATATTTAAAATATACTTATCACTAATTATGATCACAAGGAAAGTTTTAATTAATAAATTTGTTAACTTTGTTACAAAAGGCTTTGAGATTTCGCAAGCGATCAATGATGAATACAAAACAATAAAAAAGTTTAAAAAAGATAGAAATAATGCCAAAGAAAAAAAACACTGCAAGTAGTTTAAACAAAGAAAAATTTTTAATAATTGGCGCTGGTAATATGGGAATTGCTGTGATCAAGTCTTTATTTAACCACCGAATTTCCTCAAAAAAAATCGTGGTTATTGAAAAGAATCAGTCAAGTGAATTGAAAAAATTAAAAAGATCAAATAATTTTGAAATAAAAAATAGCATAGATAAAATTAATAATCTTTATCAACCTACAATCACACTTATTGCTGTTAAGCCTAATCAATTAAAAACACTGAATGGATTATATAAAGATAATAGACTTGGTAATTCAATTATAGTTTCCGTAGTTGCTGGTAAAAAAATAAAAGATTTAAATAAAGTCTTCAAAAAATCATCAGGTATTGTAAGAGCTATGACTAACACCCCTGTATCTGTTAATATGGGTACCACAATTGTATATTTTGAGAGAAAAATAAAAACGAAACAAAAAAAACCTATTTTTGATTTCATGTCCTTATTGGGGCAAGTCAGCGAAACCAAAAAAGAAGATTTAATTGATGATTTCACTGCAATTTTTGGGAGTGGTCCAGCATACATATATCTTTTTATAAATTCTCTCATTGAGATAGCTAATAAATCGGGATTTAAAAATTCGGACAGTATGGTTTTACAGACTTTCTTAGGATCAATATTACTTTTATTAAGTGGGCAAAAAAAGCCTTCTGATTTACAGAAAAAGGTGACAAGTAAGGGAGGCACCACTGAAGCAGCGCTGAGTATTCTTGCTTCCAATAAAGGATTAAAAAGTCTTCTTACAAGAGCTGTCAACAAAGCGACAAAAAGATCTAGAGAATTGAGTAAAATTTCTTAATTTGGTATTTCAATCGCAACCTCTAAACCTCCTAAATAACTGTCGTGCAGTGATATTTTTCCATTTATTGAATTCAATAAGGATTTAGTAGTAGCTAGACCTAATCCAGAGTTTGAGACATTCTGATTTCTACTTTGGTCTACTCTATAGAAAGGTTTAAATACATTATCTTTTTCACTATCAGGAATACCAATTCCATTGTCATGAATGTTTATTTTAATTAGGTTTTTGTTTATATCTGCTTTAATTATTATTTTGTCAGATTGTACAATCGCATTATTTAATACATTTGTAATTGAACGAGAAAAAATATTCTCATTTACAAAAACTTCTTCATCATTAATGATTTCAAGGTTAATTTCATGTTTTGTAAAATGTATATCATTCTTAATATTTATTAATGCCTCAATAGGATTAATTGTGGATTTATCTTTTGACTCATTTATAGCTGCAAAATCTAAATATTCTACTAGCATCTCATTCATCTGATTTATTTCTAAATTTAGTTCATTTTTAATTTCATTATCTTTTATTGACTCAAGAAGTAACTTCATTCTCGTGAGAGGAGTTTTTAAGTCGTGACTCACTCCCGCCAACATAAGAGATCGTTGCTCAATTTGTCTTGATATTCGATTTTTCATTTTTAAAAACTCCAAACTTGCCTGCCTTACCTCTAGAGCACCTGATACTTTGAAATTATTTACTTCTTGTCCTTTACCAAATTGTTCCGCTGCTCTAGCTAAATTCGAAATTGGTTTAACTTGATTTTTCAAAAATAAATACGCTATCAAAATAAGGATAAATGATGAAATAATCTGCCACCCTAAAAATATATGGTTTCTAGAGGTTGTAATACGATGAATTGGGAAGTTAAAATTTATTACTTTTTCTGAAGTGCTTATCATAACATCGACTGTTTCGTTATCTTGTTCAATGACAAAAAATTTATGTTTAATTCTGGTACTCAATTCATTTTTTAGACTGACAAGTACTTGATTATCGTTTTGTTTGGCTTTTAACTGTTCCAAATCATATTCAATCAATTCTTGGATATTCATAAGAAAATAATCACCAAATTGACTTTTGGCTTGATACTGATCTAACCTGATTTCACTTGAGAGCATTCTGTCAGAAATTAATTCTATTTCCATAGCAACAGATCTTGATAGGCGGTTGAGTGTGCGTTCCCACAAACTATTATAGTAATAAGATAGAATTATTAATTGAAACATAACTATTGGGAACAAAACAATTAACACTGTTCTTCCTAAAAGACTGGTTGGTAGAATTTTTTTAATCATTTACTCAATCCATAGTTCATAACCAGAACCTCTTTTAGTTTTAAGAAATTTTGGAATCTTGGGGTCTTTTTCAATTTTTTTTCTTAGTCTATTTATACACACGTCCAATGTTCTTTCTTGATTAAAATTAAGTGAAGTAATTAGCTCCTCTCTAGAAAATGACTTACCAGGAAATTTTGATAATATTCGCAATATTTTTAATTCGTTCTCATTAAGAGACAGTTCAGTTGATTTTCCCTTGATCACGCCACTTTTTAAATCAACTATAATATTATCAAGTTGTATTTGTTTAGTTTCTTTTTTTATAGAGGTTTTATTTAAGATATTATTTATGCGTAAAAGTAATTCTTTTGGTTCAAAAGGTTTTCCCAAATAATCATCTGCTCCAATTTCTAAACCATGGACCCTGTCTTCAGTCTCTCCCATTGCAGTTAGATGGATTATAGGTATTAGGGATTTTTCACGAATTTCTTTTGTTAATTCATAACCATTTTGTCCTGGCATCATTATGTCAATAACAAGTAAATCAAATGTAATATATTTTAGTATCTCTTTTGCTTCAGCGGCATTACTTGCTGTTGATACAAGGTACTTATTGTCTACTAAAAATGTCTTTAATAATTCTCTAATCTTATCATCATCATCAACTAAAAGAATATGTAGATTATTTTCATTCATCAATGTTCCTCTATAAATGAATTTATTACTTGATTAAATCCTTGCACTGAACCAGCCCCAGACTTTACATAGGCTTTTGAAAGTGAATTGATAATGGGTTTTATTGCCTCGTTTAAAGCCTTGTTAGCATTATCTGTCATAAATAAATTTTTTTTTCTTGCATCATCGTTGTTTATTTTTTGAATAATTAAGTTTTCTTTGATTAGAACTCTGAGTACACGATTAAGGCTTTGTTTCCTTATATCCAATTTCTTCAGTAGTTCATTAAATGTTATTCCAGGCTTAATATTAATTATCAAAAGACATCTAATATCGGCTATGCCCAATTTTTTATCATCAAGGCTTGCTAAAATTTCTTTTTCAAGAATTTTTGCAACTTCAAAAAAACTATTTAATGAATTTTTGATTCTGTCTTCACGCAGATAAAGTAGAGATGCAGATTTATTTGATATTGTATTTAAGTCAGCCACTATGACATAATAATCTGAAAAATATATATTAATCAAGCCATTTATCTGTTATTAAACTTTTAATTTATTAGAGTAATTTATATGGAAATAGTACCATTTGATAATCGAGAAGGTTTTATTTGGATGAACGGAGAGTTTATCAAATGGAATGATGCAAAATGTCATGTTATTACTCAGGGTCTTCACTATGCCAGCGCTGTGTTTGAAGGGGAAAGAGCCTATAAAGGGAAGATTTTTAAATCTGAAGAACACACAAAAAGGCTATTTAGATCAGCGGAAATTGTAGGCATAAAAATTCCTTATAGTCAGTCTCAAATTAATGAGGCCAAAGATGAACTCATTAAAAAAATGAATTTTGAAGATTGTTATGTTAGGCCAATTGCATGGAGAGGGTCTCAGCAAATGGGAATTTCAACTGCTAAATCTGATATTAATGTTGCAATTGCAGTGTGGAATGATTGGGCATCATATTTTAAGATCGAAGATCGAAAAGCTGGCCTACGATTAATAACTTCACCATGGAAACGGCCATCACCTGATACGGCACCATGTGAAGCAAAAGCATCTGGTCCTTACGTTATTTGTACAATGTCAAAAGAATTTGCGGAGGAAAAAGGATACCATGATGCCCTAATGTTGGACTATAGGGGCTATGTTGCTGAAGGTACTGGAGCAAATATTTTCTTTATTAAAGGAAAAGAAATTCATACTCCTATTCCTGATTGTTTTCTTAATGGTATAACTAGGCAAACTGTTATTGAAATGGTTAAAGAACAAGGCTTTAATATTACCGAGCGTCATATAAAGCCAGAAGAAATTAGTAATTTTGATGAGGCCTTTCTAACAGGCACCGCGGCAGAGATTACTCCAATTCAGTCTATTGACGATATTAAATTCAATACTGGAGACAATACCCAAAATTTTAAGTTTATGCAGGATTATCACGAAATCGTGAGATCTTAACTTAAAATATACTTTTGTAGTATTGATAGGCGCTGATCAGCGTAATTATAGTTGACAGCCAGAACAGATAAATACCTATGTTTAATAAAGGCTGTAAATCTATGTAGATGCTTCCTATTAAGATCAAAAATAAACTCAAAATTTGAAAAGCAGTTTTATATTTTCCTAATATAGAAACATCTATTTTTTTTACTTCTGGTAAATTAGATGCATACTCTCTCAGACCAGAGATAAAAATTTCTCTAAATATTATTAAGTATGCTGGAATTAAATTTATCTCATTAATATAGTCATTATAGATAAATGTAATTATTAACAGTACGACAAATAGCTTATCTGCAATAGGATCTAACATTTTACCAAATTCAGATGTACTATTCGTTTTTCTTGCAATTAACCCATCAAAATAATCTGACAATGCAATAACAATAAACAAAATAAGAATTGCCAAATTAAATGAGCTATCACTATCTATGATTAAATATATTAATAATGGTAATAAAAAAATTCTAAGAAGAGTGAGAAAATTTGGTAACTTAGACATTATCCATTAAAATATGCATATATTTTTTCTGAAAGCAACTTACTAATTCCTCTAACTTTCATCATATCCTGAGCTGAGGCATTTTTAATATTTTTAACTGATCCAAAATGATTTAAAAGTAATTTTCTTCTGCTTCGTCCCAAACCTTCTATTGGTTCTAATTCTGAGGCATGCATTTCCCTCTTTCTTTTCGCTTTATGTGCCCCGATTGCGTAGCGATGTGACTCATCCCTAATTCTCTGAATAAAGAAAAAGGAGGGAGTATTTTTATCGATAAAGTTTTTTTTATTTTTATATATTATTTGATCTAATGACTCTTTTCTTCCCTCACCCTTAAATATTGATATTAGTTCCATTTCATTTAATCCTTTAGTTTCTAAGATTTCTTTAGCTAAATCGTAGTGGCCTTTACCTCCATCAATAACCAATAAATCAGGCAATTTTTCATATTTTTTAGAATTTTTGATTGCTTCTTTTGAAAATCTTCTTTCAAGGACGTGTCTCATCATTCCGTAATCATCACCAAGTTTTACTTTTGATGAGTCTATATTAAATTTTCTGTATGATTTTTTTTCAAACCCTTCTTCAGAGTAAACAATCATTGCACCAACTGCATTTTTGCCCGATAGATGACTGTTGTCATAGGCTTCAACTCTTTTTATTTTTTTAGTGATATTGAGTACTTTTGAAAGTTGGCTCAGATTCTCTTTGTCAGAGTGAGACTGTGCAATGTGATTTTTAAGTGCTAGTTCTGAGTTTCTACTCGCATAATTCACTATATCTAATTTTTTTCCTTTTTTAGGGACAAAAAAAGATGTCTTGTAATTATAAATGGATTTAAGAGATGTTTGGATAAGAGATGAATTTTTTATAGGTAAGTTTAACAATACATTTTTTGGAGGGGAATATCTTGTATAGAAATCAACAATAAAACGCTCTAGGATCTCATAAGTTTCTACTTCATCGCTGTGTTTTGGAAAATAAGATCTATTTCCCCAATTTTGACCTGATCTATAAATAAATACTTGAACACATGATTTATTACCTTTTCTTGAAATTGAAATCACGTCAGTATTTTTTACATCGTAAAGATTTATGTTTTGCTGACTTTGAATCTGGGTTAGAGCAACTATCTTATCTCTATAGCTAGCTGCTTTTTCATAATTAAGACTTTTACTTTCTTCATCCATTTTAGAAGATAACTCCTCTTGTAAATTGCTATGTTGACCTGAAAGAAAGTGCTCAGCATTCTTAACACTTTGTAAATAATCTTTTTTACTTAATGTATAATCAACACAGGGACCACTACACCTTTCAATTTGATAAAGAAGACATGGTTTAGATCTATTTTCAAAAATAGTATCATCGCACGACCTTAGTAGAAAAACTTTCTGTAATATTTTCAGAGTATAATTTAGTGAATTAATTGTTGCGAAAGGACCAAAATATTTTCCTTTATATTTTTGTTTTCCTCTATGTTTTGAAATTTGTGGAAATTCTTGTTCATGATTAATAAAAATATAAGGAAATGATTTATCATCTCGTAAAAGTATATTGAAAGGAGGTTTAAGTTTTTTTATTAAGTTTGCCTCAAGCAACAAAGCTTCTTTTTCTGTCTCAGTAATAATTACTTCAATATTTGATATTCTACTAACCATCCTTCTGATTCGATTTGAGAGATTGTTAGTGTTTAGATAGCTTTTAAGTCTATTTTGGAGATTTTTTGCTTTGCCAACATACATAATCTCTTCTTTTTCATTAAGCATTTTATAAATACCGGACGAAGAGGGGGATTGGTCAATTATTTCTTTAATATTCTCAAGATTATTCATTATTCTGAACGAGAGCGTTCAACTTCGATGCCTGCGCTTTCAGCTTCTTGAATTGCATCAAGTTTTTCAAGTCTTATCTTCATAGTTTGAATTCTTTTGTTTTTAAAACACTCCTGAAATATTTTTTCAGCAAGTTTTTCTAGTAAAATTGTATGACCAGATTTAATAATTTTTTTAATTTTTTTTGAAATCTGATTATAACAAACAACACTGTACAATTTATCATCATTTATTTTTTTTGGATTTTTAACTTTAGCAATTATGTTTATACGGAGTGGTTGGCTCTTTATTTTCTCGTGTTTGTATACTCCAATGTTTGCATCGATCATAAAATCATTTAAAAAGATTAAATCGTATCCAGAATTTGGATTGATCAAATCTGTTTCTGACCTTAATTCACTTAATTTAAGAATATTCCTTGCTGTCATGATAAATGTTCCCCACCATCTACAGCTATAAATTGACCTGTAATTGATTTTGATTCAAGCAGAAATTTAACTGTTTTGGCAATCTCCTCAGGCGGTGAACCTATTTTAAGTAGAGTATTTTTGATCGATTGATCAAAATGTTTTTTTGATTGATGAATATTTTTAAGTGTCGGACCTGGACCAATCGCATTAACCCTAATGTTAGGAGCAAATGATTTTGCCATGATTGTAGTTGCAGATAGTAAAGCAGATTTTGAAATGGAGTAGGAAAAGAACGATGTATCTGGATTGACTACATTTTGATCCAATATATTTATGATATGCCCTAAGCTCTTTTTTGGAAGTTGTTTATTAAATTCTTTAGATATTATTAGAGGGGCGTATAAGTTTATATTCATATGATCATACCAAAGTTTATCTTTTAAATTTTCTATATTATCATTGATGAATAAGGAGGCATTATTAACAATTGCATTTATTGGTCCAAAGAATTTTTTACTTCTTTTAATTATATTTTTAACATCAGATATTTTAGACAAATCAGTTTTCACTATTTCGCAATCGCGCCCTTGACCATTAATAATATTTTTCAATTCTCTGGCTGCTTTTGAAGACTTATTATAGTGTATTATAAAATTATAATTAGAATCTTTGAGAAATAGTGCAATTGATCTACCAATTCTTTGGGAACCGCCTGTAATTAATATTGTTTTTTTCATAATATAAAAGAATACCCAAGATATAAAAAATAACTAATCAAGAAAAAAGCAGAATGTATTTTTCTCATTTGAATTCTTAAAATTGCCATAAGAGCTATTGTCAAAGTTACTAATATTAAAATATATATGTGAAATACATCTATATTTTTTAGAGAATATTCAAGCCCTCTAAGTTGAATAATTATAACCCCTGGTAAGAAAACAAATAGTATGTTCATAATGTTGCTACCAATAACATTACCAATACCTATAGAGCCCTTCTTTTTTAAGTAAGAAATAATAACAGTTATCAATTCAGGTAAGGATGTTCCAATGGCCAGAATAAAAATACCTATTAGTACCTCGTTAACTCCTAACGCTTGAAAAATATTCAGTGAGCTGTCTAAAAAAATTTTCCCACCGATAAAAATGCCTATGAAGGCACTTAGTAAAATTAAATAAGTATATCTTCCAAAAATTTTTTGTTCTTCATTTTGATCTAAGGATTTATAATTACGAAGAAAATTGATAAAGAACAAAGTTAAAACTAAATAGCCGACTGTGTGAATGAGAGTGACTGTTTGGCTAATATAAAATAAGAGCGCGAAGTATAAAGATATTAGAAGTAAAAAAATAATATCCTTAGTACCTAATTTA
Organism: uncultured Pelagibacteraceae bacterium; assembly: GCA_902578305.1. GTDB lineage: Bacteria > Pseudomonadota > Alphaproteobacteria > Pelagibacterales > AG-422-B15 > CACNXQ01. Next base: position 102,310 of record CACHCK010000001.1, read on the forward strand.
TCTAGATTAATTTTGAAAAAAAATGCTGAAGTTCCTAAAATTAGTAAAATATTTGCAATATTAGATCCTATAATATTTCCGGTAATGGCATCAGTAGCTGGAACGATCTTTGTTGCAGCAAATAGAGTTATAACTAATTCAGGTGCCGATGTACCAAACGCTACAATTGTTAAACCTATTAATACTGGGGATAAATTGAACTTTTTAGCAATTACGTCAGCCGACTCAATCATTTTATCTGCACTGTATAAAAGAAGAGATAATCCTATTAACAGTATGCAGAAATCTATAAACATTAAGTAAAGTACTTTCTTTTTTTCCTTTTATTTTTTTTATAAACTATATTGCTGTTGGATGGTAACTCTAATTCATTATTCTCAAGCCTTTTTATCTCATCTCTTAACTTAGCAGCTTCTTCAAAATTGAGATCATCAGCAAAATCCATCATATTTTTCTTAAGTTCATCAAGATGTTTTTTTAGATTATTTCCGACGAGATGTTTTTCTGAACTCTTCAAATCAACGTTTACACGATCATTTTCATAAATACTTTCAAGAATATCACTAATATCCCTCTTAATAGTTTCAGGTGTAATATTATTTTCTTTGTTGTATTTCTTTTGTATATCTCTTCTTCTGTCAGTCTCACTTATTGCTTTTTTTATACTTTCTGTTTCTTTATCAGCATACAGTATTACTCTTCCATCTACATTCCTTGCTGCTCTACCGATTGTCTGCACCAATGACCTCTCCGATCTTAAGAAGCCTTCTTTATCAGCATCTAATATTGCGACTAAAGCACATTCAGGTATATCCAAACCTTCTCTAAGTAAATTGATACCCACTAACACATCAAACAATCCCTTTCTAAGGTCGCGGATAATTTCAATTCTCTCTAATGTATCGATATCTGAATGCATATATTTTACTTTTATTCCGTTTTCATGCATATACTCTGACAAGTCCTCAGCCATGCGTTTAGTAAGTGTTGTCACTAATACTCGGTATTTAAGATCAATAATTTTTTTACATTCTGATATTAAATCTTCAACTTGAGTTTTCGCAGGTCTTATTTCAACCTCTGGATCAATCAACCCTGTTGGCCTTATTATTTGTTCAGTAAATACCCCTTGAGTTTTTTGCATTTCCCATGGTCCTGGAGTAGCAGAAATGAATAAACTTTGAGGGCGCATCATTTCCCATTCCTCAAATTTTAATGGTCTGTTATCTAAACAAGATGGTAATCTAAAGCCATATTCTGACAGTGTTGTTTTTCTGCTTCGGTCACCTTTATACATGCCTTCTAATTGAGGTACTGTGACATGACTTTCATCAACAAAAAGGAGTGCATTGTCAGGCAAGTATTCAAAAAGTGTTGGAGGCGGTTCGCCTGGATTTCTTCCAGAGAGATATCTTGAATAATTCTCAATGCCTGGACAACTACCCGTTGCTTCAATCATTTCTAAATCAAACCTTGTTCTTTCTTCTATTCGTTGAGCTTCTATTAACTTATTTTCTTTTTTAAATTCAGGAATCCTTACTTCTAAATCTTTTCGTATTTGTTTTATGGCAGTATCAAGTGTTGGCCTTGGAGTGACGTAGTGACTGTTTGCATAAATTTTTATAGTTTCTAACTCAGCTGTCTTTTTTCCAGTCAATGGATCAAATTCACTTATCGACTCGAGATCATCTCCAAATAACGATAATTTCCACGCGCGGTCTTCGTAATGGGATGGAAAAACCTCAATCAAGTCTCCACGCACTCTAAATGTGCCTCTATGAAAATCTGTGTCGTTTCGGTTATATTGAAGCGTTATGAGTTTTTGAATAATTTCATTTCGTCCAATCTTTTGATTTTTTTCTAATCGAATAGTCATTGATCTATAAGTTTCAACAGAACCTATTCCATAAATACATGAAACACTTGCAACAATTACAACATCTTTTCTCTCAAGTAAGGATTGAGTTGCTGAGTGTCTCATTCGATCGATTTGTTCATTTATCGATGCTTCTTTTTCAATGTAAGTGTTTGACCTCGGTACGTATGCTTCAGGTATATAATAGTCATAATAAGATACAAAATATTCAACAGCATTGTCTGGAAAGAATGACTTCATTTCACCATATAATTGTGCTGCTAAAGTTTTATTTGGAGCAAGTATTAGAGTTGGCCTTTGAAGTTTTTCTATAATTTTAGCCATCGTGAAAGTTTTGCCTGATCCAGTTACTCCAAGCAAAACTTGTTCCATCTCATTGCCTTTGATGCTTTTAACAATCTCTTCAATTGCTTGAGGCTGATCTCCGGCAGGTTTGTATTCAGATGTGACTTTAAGAACTTCAGAATTTGGCATTAATTTATTAATTAGTTAGAATATAAATTGTGTATTAATCTAATTTAATATAATAGCTGATTGTATAAATAACAAATTCTGGGGATAAGCAGTGGTAGAATTATCACACAGTATAAAAAGAATTAAGCCATCGGCCACTATGGCAGTGACCCAAAAAGCTCGTGAATTAAAGGCTGCGGGAAAGGATATTATAGGGCTAGGAGCGGGAGAACCTGATTTTGATACTCCAGAAAATATTAAAAAAGCTGCTATTCAAGCGATAAACGATGGAGATACAAAATATACCCCTGTTGATGGAACTCCAGAACTGAAGAAAGCAATCAAAGCAAAATTTAAAAGAGAAAATAGTTTAGATTACGAGCTTGATGAAATCTCTGTTGGTACAGGAGGAAAGCAAATTATTTTTAATGCATTTGCTGTCTCCTTAAATGAATCAGATGAAGTAATTATTCCAGCTCCTTATTGGGTAACTTACCCTGACGTCGTTAATTATTTCAATGGAAAACCTATTTTCGTTCAATGTGGTGAAGAGTCAGGATTTAAAATAACCCCACAACAACTTGAAAATACAATCAACCAATCAACCAAATGGTTTATTCTTAATTCACCATCAAATCCTACAGGTTCCTGTTATACAAAGAATGAACTTTTAGAACTTGCAAATGTTTTAAAAAAATATCCACACGTGAACATAATGACAGACGATTTATATGAACATCTTATATACGATGATAATGAATTTCATACATTTGCAAGCATTGCTCCAGAACTTAAAGAAAGAATATTAACATTGAACGGAGTTAGTAAGGCATATGCTATGACAGGCTGGAGAATTGGTTATGCGGGAGGAAATGCCAGCTTAATTAAAGCCATGGGTAAGCTTCAGTCTCAATCAACAAGCAATCCAACATCTATCAGTCAAGCTGCAGCGGTTGAAGCCTTAAATGGAGATAATTCATTCATTGCCGAAAGAGCCAAAGTATTTAAAGGTAGACGTGATTTTCTAATCAATGAATTTACTAGTATGAATGGAATTACTTGTAGAGTACCTGAGGGTGCATTTTATGTTTTTCCATCATGTAAAGGAGTAATTGGTAAAGTTGATGAGTCGAATAATAAAATTACTAATGATGAAGAATTTACGACATCATTATTAGAGCATGCAGGAGTTGCTGTTGTTCAAGGTTCAGCTTTTGGTTTGGAGGGCTATTTTAGAATTTCTTATGCAACTTCAGACGAAAACTTAAAAAATGCATGCGTTCGAATGAGAGATTTTCTTAATAAATTAAGATAATTCAGCTAGGTATTTTTCTGCCTCAAGCGCTGCCATACAACCCATACCAGCTGCAGTAACCGCCTGACGATAAATTTTATCCTTTACATCTCCTGCTGCATATACACCTTCAACGTTTGTAAGTGTTGAGTCAGGTTTTGTAATTATATATCCATCTTCATCCATTTCGACTTGGTCCCTAAAAATTTGAGTAGCTGGATCATGCCCTATAGCAACAAAGACACCGTCTAGCTCGATACTACTGGTTTCGTTAGTTTTTGTATTTTTAATGTTTATACTTTTTACATTTAGAGGATCTTCATCGCCAACTATTTCTTTAAGTTCGCTATCCCACACACATTCAACCTTTTCATTTTTAAACAATCTATCTTGAAGAATTTTTTCTGCTCGAAGTGCATCACGCCTATGAACAAGGTACACTTTAGATGCAAAGTTTGTTAAATATAAAGCTTCCTCAACAGCTGAATTACCACCGCCTATGACTGCTACTTTTTTTTCCTTAAAAAAGAAGCCATCACAAGTTGCACAAGCTGAAACGCCGTATCCTTGAAATTTTTTTTCAGAGTCTAATCCAAGCCATCTTGCTTGAGCTCCTGTTGAGATAATCACTGAGTCCGCAGTATACTCGGTTCCCGACTCGCTAATAGCCTTAAATGGCTTAGATTTAAAGTCTACACTTTTGATAATGTCATTTATAATATTTGTTCCAACATTTTTTGCTTGTTCTTGCATTTGTTCCATTAACCATGGACCTTGTATTACATCCCCGTACCCAGGATAGTTTTCAACATCAGTTGTTATAGTAAGTTGCCCACCTGGCTGCAAACCTTGAACTAAAGTCGGCTCGAGCATAGCCCTTGCCGCATATATTGCAGCAGTATATCCTGCGGGACCTGAACCTATTATTAGAACTTTTGAATGCATTTAATTTTTATAATCTATATATTATCTTCTAGTAATTAAAGAACTTTTGTATTCAACATAGATAGTTATTAAATGACCAATTTCAAGAATTTGAGAGCGTGGTGCCTAACAGATGGATCAGCAGGAATGATCAGTCAGGTCAAAGGCCTTGCAGATGCTCTTAATTTAAATTTTGAGCAAAAGACAATAGATTTAAAATTTCCTTGGAATAAGATTCCAGTGGGAATATTGCCACCATCTAAAATTATATTTAATAATTACAGACAAATAAGCTTAGAAAGTAATATTCCTCCAGATATTATCATATCATGTGGCAAGAGGTCTATTTATGCATCTTTACATCTCAAAAAATCATTAAATAATAAAGTCTTTTCAATTCACATACAAAATCCAAAAATTAACCCAGCTCATTTTGATTTGGTTGTCGCTCCTGCACATGATGATTTAAAAGGTAAAAATGTGCTTCAAACTGATTTGGCGCTTAATCATATAAACAAAAGGCTACTGAGCAAAGAGGCTGAGCTTTACACAGCTCAATTCTCAAAAATAGAAAAACCTATTTGTGCGATTTTCTTAGGAGGTCAAAACAGAAACTATCGCTTCGATATATCTGTTGTTAAGGTATTAGCTGATCAAGTTGATAAAATTATTAAAAATAATGACATTCAGCTATACATTTTATTCTCAAGAAGAACTGATCAATTTATTATTGAATACCTGAAAGAACGCTTTTTGAATCAGAATATTATTTGGAACGACAAAGGTAATCCTTATTTAGCCTTAATGAAGTTTTCTAAATATCTTATTTGTACATCTGACTCTGTTTCAATAATTTCAGAATCTATATCTTCAACTAAACCAGTATATATTTTTAAACTTCCAAGCTTAAAAAAAAATAACAGAATAGAAAAATTTATTACAATGCTATTGCAAAAAAATTACGCAAGGCTTTTAGGAGAAAAACTCGAAGACTTTACAAATTCATATGAAAATGAGACCTTCCAAGTAGCCAGAATGATTGAAGAAAGGTATAATAAAAAAGCATGACATTAATCAATGCTTTGAAAAATAATTTATCACATTCCAATGTACCTTTTAATCATTGGATAATTAACAATCCTCTTTCAGAAAAAGCAATAGACGAAATTTATTCTATTAATTTTTCAGAAGGTAAAGTTATTTTCGATGGTACAAGAGCAGGAGATAAAACAGGGGATAATTTACTCAGTAAATTAAGAATATTTATCAATAAAGATAATGCAGAGGAATATTCTGAATTATTTGGACTAGTAAAAGAAATGCAATCAAAAGAATGTACTGACTTCATTTCTAATCTAATCAATAGAGATCTAAAAAATTCTTATGTTAGATTAGAAGTCATTGCCGATCGAGATGGATTTTGGCTTGAACCACACTGTGACATCAAGGAAAAATTGATGTCATCAATTCTGTTTGTAAATAGATACGGAGAAAATGAAAATTTGGGAACAGATTTTTATACTCCGGATTTGAAAGTTGCTAAAACTCTACCTTATAAAAATAATACAGGGTATATTTTTACTTCAGAAAAAAATTCATGGCACGGACTTGAAAAGAAAAAAATTAAAAAAGAAAGACGCTGCTTGCAATTAAATTATGTTACTTTTGAAACAGAGTGGCCAGTAGACTGATGGTAAAAAAAGAAATTGATAGTGTTGATCTAAAAATACTTCGAATACTTCAAGATGAAGGAAGAATTTCAAATCTAGATCTATCTAAGAAAATTGAAATGTCTCCACCGCCTACACTAAGAAGAGTAAGAGATTTAGAAGATAATGGTTATATTGATGGTTTTCGTGCAAATCTAGATCCATCAAAGCTTGGATATGACTTAGTAGCATGGATATTTGTGAGTTTAAAAAACCAAAATGAAGAAAGCCTAGGGTCTTTTGAAAAACTGGTTTGGGGTTTGGAACCTATTAGAGAGTGTTTTATGTTAAATGGTGAAATAGATTTTATTCTTAAATGTGTTGTGAAAAATATGAATGAATTTAATAATTTTTTAACAACTCATATAACCTCAAATGAAAATATTTTGAGTGTCAAAACAGCTTTTGTAATTAAGAATACAAAGAAACTTGGTACCGTTCCTCTAGATTAGTGAAATTTAGTAACAGGATTAACTTCTAATTCATTGTTTCTTAATTCTTTAATTGAATTAATAGCTGCTCTTGCTCCAGATACGGTTAGAAAGTATGGCAAACTTTTCATTAGAGCAGTTCTTCTTATACCAAAAGAATCATTAATTGATTTTCTTCCTTCTGTTGTATTAATTATTATATCAACTTTATCTTCAATTAACTCTTCAACAATGTGAGGCGATCCTTGAGAAACCTTGTTGATTTTTTTGACTTTAATGCCACCCTCCATCAAATAATCAGCTGTTCCTGCTGTAGCTTTAACAAGAAAGCCTAATTTCTGAAAAGATCTAATAATTGGAAGAATTTTTGGCTTATCAGAGTCTTTTACAGATACGAATAGAGATCCTTTCTTAGGCAGAGGGTTTGAGGAAGCTAACTGACATTTTATAAAAGCTGACTCAAATGACTTATCGATGGCCATTACCTCACCAGTAGATTTCATTTCAGGGCCTAAGATGGTATCCACATTGGGAAAGCGTTTAAATGGAAATACAGGTTCTTTAATTGAGATGTAATTAGTCTTACCAGATTTTAATTTCTGATTATTCAACTGCTTTCCCATCGCAGCGCCTAGTGCAATTTTTACAATTGGATTGCCAGTAGCTTTAGCTACAAATGGAACTGTTCGACTACTTCTTGGGTTAACTTCAAGAAGAAATATATTATTATTTTGAATAGCAAATTGAATATTCAGTAAGCCTTTTACTTTAAGTGCAATTGCTAATTTTTTTGTTTGTTTTTCTATATCTTTAATTATTTTTTCTGAAAGAGAATAAGGAGGTAAAGTACAGGTTGAATCACCTGAATGAATTCCTGCTTCCTCAATATGTTCCATTATACCTGCTATGATAACTTTTTTTCCATCTGAAATTGCATCAACGTCGACTTCAATAGAATCTTTTAAATAGTGATCAATTAGTACGGGGCTTTTGCCAGAAACAACTACTGCTTCTTTAAAATATTTTTTTAACTCATCTTGATTGTGAACAATTTCCATAGCCCTGCCACCTAAAACATATGACGGCCTTATTACAGCTGGAAAACCTATTTTCTTAATTACTAAGTGAGCCTCTTTTTCAGAATATGCGATACCGTTTGCTGGTTGTAAAAGATTTAGATCTTCAGCAATCTTTTTAAATTTTTCTCTGTCCTCTGCAGTATCTATTGATTCGGTTGATGTTCCCAAAATTGGAATATTCATTTTATTTAAATAGTTGGATAATTTGAGAGGGGTTTGACCTCCAAACTGAACAATCACACCTAAAAGTTTTCCTTCACTTTTTTCTTTTCTAATAATTTCATAAACATTTTCATTCGTTAGAGGCTCAAAATAAAGTCTGTCACTAGTATCTGGATCAGTAGAGACCGTTTCAGGATTACAGTTAATCATGATTGTCTCATATTTTAAATTTTTTAGGGCAAATGATGCATGACAGCAACAATAATCAAATTCAACTCCTTGCCCAATTCGATTTGGACCACTACCTAAGATAATTACTTTTTTCTTATTAGTTGGACTAGACTCACATGCATCATTATTTAAGGCATTTTTAGCGTAAGTTGAATACATGTATGGAGTTTTTGCTTCAAACTCAGCAGCACATGTATCAATTCTCTTAAAGTCTGGGAAAATTTTATTTTTGACTCTAACGTTATAAATTTTATCTTCTTCGGTACCGCAAAGTTGTGAAATTTTCTTATCTGAGAATCCTAGTGCTTTTACCTTCAGCAGTTCTTTAGGATCACGAGGTAATCCTTTTTTTAAGATTTTTTCTGCATCTACTATCTTTTTTATTTGACCAATAAACCAAGGATCAACTTTTGAAGATTGATGAATTTGAGCTATTTTTAATCCGAAGCGCAGCGCTTGAGCTACTAATAACAGTTTGTCAGCGAGGGGTTTCCTGAGCTCAGCTAAAATATTTTTCTTTGTGAGCTTTTTTTTATTCATACTAAGAGTTATTTCATCCAAGCCATCTAAACCTGTTTCGAGGGACCTCATTGCCTTTTGTAAAGACTCTGCAAATGACCTCCCAATTGCCATGACTTCACCAACAGATTTCATTGAACTTGATAATAGCGGCTGTGTTAGTTGAAATTTTTCAAAAGTAAATCTTGGTATTTTTGTGACGACATAGTCAATTGTTGGTTCAAAAGATGCAGGTGTTACTTTTGTAATTTCATTTGTGAGTTCATCTAATGTATATCCAACTGCTAATTTAGCAGCGATTTTAGCAATTGGAAAACCCGTTGCCTTAGAAGCTAAAGCAGAAGACCTTGATACTCTTGGGTTCATCTCAATAATTACAAGCCTTCCGTTTTTTGGATTAACAGCAAATTGAACATTAGAGCCGCCAGTTTCAACACCAATTTCTCTGAGGCATGCAATAGATGCATTTCTCATAATTTGATACTCTTTATCAGTTAATGTGAGTGCAGGAGCTATTGTAATTGAGTCTCCAGTATGAACTCCCATCGGGTCAACATTTTCAATTGAGCATATAATTATGCAATTATCATTTTTATCTCTTACAACTTCCATCTCGTATTCTTTCCAACCAGCAACAGACTCTTCAATTAAAATTTCATTAATTGGTGAATTATAAAGACCTGAATTTGCTATTTCTTCAAACTGTTTCTCAGTGGATGCGATTCCACCACCTGTGCCTCCGAGCGTAAATGAGGGTCTTATGATGACTGGTAATCCAATTTTTTTCAGAGCCTTTTTTGCATCTTTAAAATTTCTTGCAATTTCTGCTCTTGGACATTCCAAGCCAATCTTAGTCATTGCTTTGTAGAAACTTTCTCTTTCCTCTGCTTTTTTGATCGCTTTAAGATTTGCACCAATTAATTCAACACCGAATTTTTTTAACGTTCCATCTTTTGAAAGTTCAATTGCAATATTTAACGCTGTTTGACCGCCCATTGTTGGTAGAAGTACGTCGGGTTTTTCTTTTTTAATTATCTTTGCAACAATTTCAGGTGTAATAGGTTCGATATATACTACATCAGCAGTATCAGGGTCAGTCATTATAGTTGCTGGATTAGAGTTAATTAGAATTACTTTATAGCCTTCTTCTCGTAATGCTTTGCATGCTTGTGTTCCTGAGTAATCGAATTCGCATGCTTGGCCTATAATTATTGGTCCAGCACCCACAATTAAAATAGATTTTATGTCTTTTCTTTTAGGCATTACGATTAATCATTCTTTTAAATTCCTGGAATAGATAATGACTATCATGTGGCCCCGGGCTTGCCTCAGGATGATATTGAACTGCAAATATATTTTTTCCTTTTCTTATACCTTCAATACTTCCATCGAATAACGATTTATGAGTTATTTTAATACCCTTTGGTATAGATTTTTCAGTTACTTCAAAACCATGATTCTGTGATGTGATTTCAACTTTTTCTGTTTCAAGATTTTTTACCGGATGGTTGGCTCCTCTGTGCCCTTGAAACATTTTTTTTGTCTTGGCCCCTAAGGCCAACGAAATAAGTTGATGACCAAGACATATTCCAAATATTGGAATATTTTTCTTAATGAGTTTTTTTATAATTGGGATGGCATATTTACCTGTTGCCTTAGGATCGCCAGGACCGTTTGATAGAAATATGCCATTTGGATTAAATTCAAGTATCTTCTCTGCTGAAGTTTTTGCAGGAACTAAAATTACTTCAAGATTTAAATCCAATAGGCAATTTAATATATTTTCTTTTATTCCATAATCTACCGCTACTACTTTAAGATTAGATTTATTGTTAGATCTATATATTTTTATGTCTTTACGCGATACATCAATAGCAAGATCAAGTCCGTTAAGGCCTTTCCATTTTTTTATTTCTTTAAGACAGTGAGCAGTTTTCTTACTATTAATTGGACCTTCAATAATGCCACCCTTTGGAGCACCTTTTGAACGTATCCTATTTGTAACTAGTCTTGTGTCAATATTGCATATACCAGGTACGTTATTTTTTTTAAGCCACGTATCAAGGTTAAGAATGGACCTATAGTTTGAAGGGTCAGAAATATCACAACTAATGATTATTCCTTTTGCAAATGGCTTTCTTGACTCATTGTCTTCACGATTGGTGCCTACATTGCCAATATGAGGAAATGTAAAATTAATTATTTGTCCTGCATAAGAGGGGTCAGTTATTATCTCCTGATAGCCCGTCATTGAAGTATTGAAGCATACCTCACCAATTTCCATGTTTGGAGAGCCAATTTTAATCCCATTAAAATAAGAGCCGTCTTCAAGAATAAGTTGACCCTCTATAGGTTTAGGTCGAGCTGTTGTGCGATTTTTTTTCAACCTAACCGACTTTGACATATGTATTGATTCTAGATTTATAGAAATTTAGTGCAAATGGGTAATTCATGCAACAGTTAGATAAGATAATAAATTTAGATCTAATATTGCCACAATATATTTGTTGATATAAATTTTATGTTTACTTCAAATGAAAGAAAATATCACATCAGAATTATCTAACGCGTTAAAAAAGGGCGATAAAGAGAGAATCCATACGCTAAGACTAGTCTTAGCGGCAATCAAAGATAAAGAAATTGCAAGTCGATCCTCAGGTGAAGACTCAAATATATCTGAAGATACAGTTGTTAGTCTTTTGAAAAAAATGGTGAAGCAAAGAAATGATTCGATTGATATGTTTAAAAAAGCTGGGCGTGATGAACTTGTGGAAAAAGAGACTAGCGAAATTAAAATAATTAGTGAGTTTCTTCCTAAGCAACTTGGAGAGGAAGAGACTATTAAAGCTTGTGATGAAGCAATTAGTATAACTGAAGCAAAATCACTAAAGGAAATAGGAAAAGTTATTAAATATTTGAAGGAAAATAGTTCTACAGCCCTGGATATTTCTCTGGCAAGTAAGATTATTAAGGAAAAACTTCAAAATTTATAAATATTTGATAGCTATTCTTTACTGAGCTCAAGTAATATACTTAATTTATGCCGAGATATTCAAAGGACTTTATTGGAGAAATTAAATCAAGATTGCGAGTATCAGAAGTTGTAGGAAAATTTGTAAAGCTTTCTCAAAGAGGTAATGAGTTTGTTGGGTTGAGTCCTTTTAAAAATGAAAAAACCCCATCATTTACAGTTAATGATGAAAAGGAATTTTATCATTGTTTCAGTAGTGCTGAACACGGAGATATATTTTCTTTTCTAATGAAGTATAAAAACATGTCTTATCCAGAGTCAATTGAATACCTAGCTAAACAAGCGGGCATGGATCCAGATAAAGGAATTATCAGAGATCCAAATTATGTTGAAAAAGATTTCTCAGGCTTAAGAAATATAATTAGTGAAGCTAATAATTACTTTAAGGCACAACTTAATTTAAGTTCTGAAGCTCAAAAGTATATTGATAAAAGATCAATAGATGACAATATAACAAAAAAATTTAATTTAGGCTATTCAGGTTCAGTAACCAACGGTTTATATAAACATCTAAAAAGCAAAGGTATAAGTATTGACGATGCTATTACTCTTGGTCTGATCAAAAGATCTAACAAAAAAGAAAATGAATTTTATGATTTCTTTCGTAATAGACTTATGTTTCCAATTAAAGATTATAAATCAAATATTATTGCATTTGGAGGAAGAGCTTTAGATAACTCAAATATAAAATATATTAATTCGTCAGATAGCCCTCTATTTAAAAAGAGTTATCAATTATATAATTTAAATTTCGCCATAGAAGAAAACAGAAAAGTAAAAAATTTAATTATCGTCGAAGGCTATATGGATGTTATTACTCTATATCAGAATAACTTTAAGACTACTGTTGCGCCACTAGGTACGGCACTAACAAGTTATCAACTTGAGCGAGCATGGAAAATTTGTGAAAATCCTATAATAATGTTTGATGGTGATGACGCTGGCCAAAAAGCCGCTCAAAGAGCTTCATTGCTTGCTTTAAGTAATTTAATACCTGATCACTCCCTTCGTTTTTGTACATTACCAAAAGATTATGATCCAGATGATTATTTAAAAAAGAATAATCATAAAAGTCTTCAAAAAATTTTAGAAAACTCACTTTCTTTATCACAATTTATTTGGAAAACAGAACTTGAAAAAGAGGATATATCAACTCCTGAGAAAAAAGCGGGTTTTGAAAAAAGGGTAAAAATGCTTCTAGAGAAGATAAAGAATAAAACAGTGCGCGAGTACTACATCAATTATTTCAATAATAATTTAAACGACCTAAAATTTATTAATATTAATAAAAATATATCAGGCTACAATTTCAAACCTAATAAAGTTTCTAGAGAAATTTTAACTAGCGAGAGAGTAAAAGCTCAAAACCATGAGTCTGGTATTAGAGAAAAGATTATTTTGATTTCTTTGATTGAAAATCCATTTTTAGTCATCAAGTACACTGAAGAATTGGGAAAAATAAGCTTTAAAGATCTTAATTTATCAGCATTAATTTCTGAAATTCTTGAATTTTCAGCATCTAACAGCGATAAAGATCTTGAAAATTTAGATTTAAAGTCCTATCTACTATATAAGGGATTTGAGCAGGAGATTAAATACATTTATCAACCTAAACTTCTAAATACCTACAATTCAATAATAAACAATACAATGGAAGTTGTAGATAAAAGCTTTATAGGATTAATAAATTTGCAGCAAGATTTGTTGGAAGAAACAGAAATAAATGATGCTGCAAATATTTTAGAGGAAAAAATGGATGAAAAAAGTTTTGAAGAATTTGCTCGGATTAAAAAAGAGAGCTTAAATAAGAATTAAAATGAAAAAAAGAGGAAGAAAAAAGAAGATATTAAAGGATGAAATTGAAACCAATCAATTGCAATCTAACGATCAGGATGGGCCAGTTCTTGATTTAGAAAAATCAATTATTAAAAAACTTATAAAGCAAGGTAAAAAAGATGGTTACCTTACTCATGAATTCATCAAAAAAGCATTTCCAGAAAATAAGTTTACTTCAGAACAAATAGAACAATACACCACTAAACTATCTCAAGTAGGATTTGACATTATTGATTCCGATGATTCTGACAGTGAGGATGAAAAAGATGAGGAACCTCAAGGTGCAAAGTCAGGTTCAGATAAAACTGATGATCCTGTAAAACTTTATTTAAGGGAAATGGGTACAGTAGATCTGCTTTCACGTGAAGGTGAAATTGCAATAGCTAAACGTATTGAAGCAGGCCAAGAGGCGATGATATCTGGGCTTTGTGAGAGCCCATTAACACTTCAAGCAATTTTAGATTGGAGAGATGATATTATCGCAGAAAAAATTACTTTAAGAGAAGTTATAGATTTAGAGTCATTGTTTGAAGAGTCGCCAAATAAGAAAGAATTGAGTAAAAAAATAAAAGAAGCGAGAAAAAGAAAAGAATTAGAAGAGAAAGAAGAAATAAGAAAAAGAAAAGAGGCCGAAAAAAAATCAGCTACTTACGGTGATGATACTGAGCCAATGATTGAAAGTTCTTCGGATCAGGTAATAGAAGAATATGAAGATTCTGAAGATGAATTAAATGTATCAATTGCAATTATGGAAGAGGAACTGAAGCCTCAAATTTTAGATACATTAAAAAAACTTAATAAAAGTTTTAAAAAACTTCAAAAATTGCAAAAAGATAAAATCGCCTTTCAGGAAAAAGGAAAAGATTTCCCACCAAGATCTGAAAAAAGTTACCAAGCATCAAAATTAATTGTTGTAGAATTAATAAAAGGATTACAAATAAATACAAATAAGATCGAAGAATTAATAAATAAATTGTACGTCATTAACAAAGAGATTGTATCTTTGGAAGGAAAATTATTAAGGCTTGCAGTTCAATATAAAATTTCAAGAGATGAATTTTTAGACAAGTATATCGGCAATGAAAATAATCCATACTGGTTAAGGAAAATTACTCGGCTATCTGGATGGGAAAAATTTGTCAAGCAAGAAAAAAATAATATTAAAAATATTATGAATGAAGTTAGAGCTTCTGCAAGTAACATAGGTTTAACTTTAAATGAGTTTAAAAGAATCGTGAGCAATGTTCAAAAAGGAGAGAGAGAGTCGAGTATTGCGAAAAAAGAAATGATAGAAGCCAACCTCCGACTGGTAATATCAATTGCGAAAAAATATACAAATAGAGGTCTACAGTTTTTAGATCTAATACAGGAAGGTAATATTGGTCTAATGAAAGCTGTAGATAAATTTGAATACAGAAGAGGATATAAATTCTCTACTTATGCAACCTGGTGGATAAGGCAGGCAATAACTAGGTCTATTGCAGACCAAGCGAGAACAATTCGTATACCAGTACACATGATTGAAACTATTAATAAGATAGTAAGAACTCAAAGATTGTTATTGAATGATATAGGCAGGGAACCTACCCCTGAGGAAATATCAAAAAAGTTAAATATGCCACTAGAAAAAGTAAGAAAAGTTCTAAAAATTGCAAAAGAACCTGTAAGCCTTGAAACACCTGTTGGTGACGAAGAAGACAGCCATTTAGGAGATTTTATTCAAGACGAAAATGCAGTTATTCCAATTGATGCTGCAATAAATTCTAACTTAAGACAAACGACAACAAAAATATTATCTTCACTCACACCGCGCGAAGAGAGAGTTTTAAGAATGAGATTTGGCATTGGAATGAATTCAGACCATACTCTCGAAGAGGTTGGACAGCAATTTTCAGTAACCAGAGAAAGAATCAGGCAAATTGAAGCAAAAGCTCTCAGAAAACTTAAACATCCTACGAGAGCGAAACTATTAAAAAGCTTTTTAGATAAAAACTAGTTTTAAAACCAAAAATCCCTGTATATAAAAGTCTTAAGGGCCCATAGCTCAGTTGGTTAGAGCCCTCCGCTCATAACGGAGTTGTCCTAGGTTCGAGTCCTAGTGGGCCCACCATTCATTAAATTATGAGGAACAAAATAATATATATAATTTTTACTGTGCTAATTACTTCTGTATTAATTTTTTATATTGGCACATTAGCTTCAAGTTTTATTGCTATTTCTAAAGCTATAAAAAAAAATAGTGTAATTGAATTAGATTATTATATTGACAGTGAATTGTTAGAAAATAATTTTGAAATTTTATTTTACGATTTTCTAAAATCTAATTTTGATAAAAAAGAATTAAATGTATCTTTTTTAAATACTAATTTTTCTGGAGAATTAAATGAAAATTCAAGAGAAAGACTTATTTATTTTATTTCGAGAAAATTATCAAAAGATTTTTCACAGACAGATATACTTCTGTTTTTTTATTTTAATTCTAATAAAATAGATAGTTACCTGAAAAAAAATATTTTACATAACGCAAATTATTCGTTTCAAGAATTTCTTTTAGATAATAATGCTGAAATTGAAAAGGATTATGCCAGAGATGACATAAATGAGTTTAATAAAAAAGATATTAAAAATGAATTAAATTTATTCGAAAAATTAACTATTTATTATGACAATTTTATTAAATTTACAAAAAAAATAGACAGATCAGAATATATTTTTTTGATAAACCCTCATACATTCAAACTAAATGTGCAACATAAATCTGAAAATTACATAGTTTTATTAAAGTTAAAGGGTATGAAGTGGTCCATAGTAAGCATTGATTTTAAATTAAATAATCATTTATTTGACTAAAAAATAGTTATTACTTATCACCCAACTCTATACTAATATTTATTCTTATTAATATGGATTTAAAAATTCAAATGTCTGGCCAATCATGTGGAGCCGAAATATCTAATGTTGATTTAAAAAAAGATCTATCTAACTTCCAAGTTAAATTAATAAGAGAGCTTTGGTTAGAACACCATGTACTAAGTTTTCCCAACCAAGCTTTATCTGATAATGATCTAGAACGTTTTACTCTATATTTTGGTTCTTTTGGCGACGACCCATTTATTGCCTCAATACCTGGAAGAGATAATATAATTGCTGTTAAAAGAACAGCTGATGAAAAAGTCCCAATCTTTGCAGATAATTGGCATACTGATTGGAGTTTTCAAAAAAATCCACCAGCAGGTACATGTTTATTTGGAAAAATAATTCCATCAGAAGGCGGTGATACGTTGTTTGCGAACCAACATTTAGCATTAGAGCGCATGCCCTCAGAGTTAAGAAAAAAGTTGGAGGGAAAAAAAGCAATTCACTCAGCCCTCGTGCCTTATTCCCCGGGGGGTGGCTATGGTGATAAGGATAGAGAAATGGGAAGAAGCATGGATATAAGAGCGTCAAATGATGCTTTTGCTCAACAAATACATCCTATTATTCAGAGTCATCCTGAAACAAATAAAGAGGGTATTTATGGCACGGTTGGTTATATCATTGGTATTGATGGCATGGATAACCAGGAAGCTATGGAATTACTTATGGAATTGAGTGCATGGCAGTGTAGAGATGAATTTGTTTATAGACATAAATGGAAAAAAGATATGTTAACTATGTGGGACAATAGAAGTGTTCTACATCGAGCAACTGGCGGTTATGAAGGACAAGAACGTCTCTTACACCGTACAACCATTGCAGCCTACGGAATGTAAAATATATTTTATGGTAAAATTAAAAAAAGTTTTAAAATACTTTCTACTGCTCATACTAATTTTATTAGCATTCATTATCTATAATTCCGTATACTTTGATATACCAAAAGAAAATGTTATTGCGAAACATGCAAAGGGGGCCTCAGAATTTATAGAACTCAAAGATGGATCGTTAATTCATGTAAGGGATGAAGGAAATAAAAATGGAAGTACTTTAGTTTTAATACACGGATTTAATGGGTCACTTTTTAATTTCGAAAGTATGAATAAATTTTTATTAGATGATTTTAGAATAATATCATTGGACTTGCCAGCTCATGGATTAACAGGACCAGTCAATAGTGATAATTATTCTATTGATGGATTTATTAGAGTCATTAACGAAGTATTAAAAATTAAAAATATAAATGAATTTTTTCTTGCAGGCCACTCTATGGGTGGAAGAGTTGTTTGGGATTATACAATTGACTATCCAGAAGAAGTGAGTGGTTTACTGATTATAGGCTCAGCTTTTTTAGCAAGCGAGGAAGAATACAAAGAATTTCAGTCAGAGAATGCCCCGCCAATTGCATTTAAACTCTTAGAAATTCCATTCTTTAGGCAAATGCTTGGCTATATAACGCCAAGATTTATTGTAACTCAGGCCGCTTACCAAACGGTTTATAACCAGAATATCATAACTGAGGAATTAATTGATCAATTTCATGAAATAATTTTACTTGAAGGCTCTAGAGAGGCAATTGGTAATCTGATAGTTAATAATGAAAAAGACTTTGTTACTAACCCTAAATTACTGCAAAACATAAAAGTTCCTACTTTAATACTCCATGGTGAAGAGGATAATTTAGTTGATGTAAGATTTAATAGACACTTTTTAGAAAATATTCCTAATATAAGCTTAATTTTATACCCTAAAGTTGGTCATATGCCTCCAATGGAAATACCGGAAATAATAGCTGAAGATATCAAAAATTTTATAGTAAATTAAATTTGTTTAAAGTTATGATAAATGAAAAATTGATACTACCTTGTGGCGCTGAAATTAAAAATAGATTTCTTAAATCAGCAATGACTGAGGGTTTAGCAAAAAGTGATGCGGCAGCAAATAAAAGACATAATAATCTCTATGAAAGATGGGCTAAAGGTGGAATAGGAATTTCTGTTACAGGTAATGTTCAAGTTGATCATCGATATATTGAACGAGCTGGTAATGTCGTAATAGAAGGAAAACAGTCTAATGAAAGTTTAGCTGCTTTAGCCGACTGGTCAAAAGCTGGAACGCAAAATAATACTCACCTATGGATGCAATTAAGTCATGCCGGCAGGCAGACTCCTTTTAGTATTAACAAAGAGAGCAGGGCGCCCTCAGTTCAACCTTTACCTACCCTGGGCGGAGTTCTAAAGTTTGGAGTGCCAAAAGAGCTTAGCCAATCTGAAATCTTGAATATAATTGATCAATTTGTAAATGCCGCTGAGGTTGCAAAGCAAACAGGGTTCACTGGCGTTCAACTGCATTCAGCTCACGGCTATCTTCTCTCAGAATTCTTATCACCAAATGTTAATCAACGAACTGATGAGTGGGGAGGTAGCATTGAAAATCGATCCAGATTACTAATTACAGCAATTGAAGCGATCCGAGATAAAGTTGGAAGTAATTTTCCTATTTCAGTAAAACTTAATTCAAGTGATTTTCAAAAGGGTGGATTTACTCACGAGGAAAGTATTAAAGTTGCAAGGATACTGAATAATACCTCTCTTGACTTACTTGAAATTTCTGGTGGAACTTATGAAAATTTTACTGCATTGGAAATGGATTCATTTAACTTAAAGAAAGCAAAAACAATAAAACCCCAGCGTAGCACGAAAGTAAGAGAAGCTTATTTCTTGAAATACGCTGAAGCTATTAAAGATGTAATTTCAATTCCTTTAGCAGTTACAGGAGGCTTTCGCTCTGCAGAGGGCATGAACAATGCGCTTCAAAGCGGAGCTTGTGATGTAATTGGTTTGGGAAGGCCGCTTTGCTCAGAACCGGACATTGTAAATAAATTAATTAGTGGTGAAAAAAAATCAGCAATTCTATATGAAAATATGCTGGAATTTGGTCCGTGGATACTTGGCTTAAACAGCCCGATATCACTTATGCGTTCTAATAATAAAGCTGCTCAAGTTTATTGGTGTTATCGTCAAATATTAAAAATCGCTGACGGCAATGAAGTTGATACAAAGCTAGGACTTTTTAAGGCATTTCTTGATCACTTCAGAGATGATTCCGCTAACAGCAAAAAATATAAAGCCTATTGGAAAGATCTGGATTGAAAAAAATTATTTTAATACTGGTACTTTTTCATTCATCTTTTGTTTTTGCAGACCAAAAAGACAGTCGATTGAACAGTTTGTTTGATGAGTTATTTTTAAGTAATGACAATATGCAAGCCAGTTCTATTTTAGCTGACATTTGGAATATATGGTCTATTGCAGAAAATATTGAAGCCCAAAAAATATTTGATGAAGGCAACAAAATGATGAATCGTGGAAGTTTAGAAGAAGCAATAGCTTTATTTACGCAGGTAATTGATCTTAAACCTGATTTTGCAGAAGGTTGGAACAAAAGAGCTACTGTTCTCTTTTTAAAAGGTGATTTAGAGGCTTCAATTTCTGATATCCAAAAAACTCTTGAACTAGAACCAAGACACTTTGGAGCACTTGATGGACTTGCGGAAATCTATTTAATTCAGGATGATCTTTTGGGAGCTGCAGCAACGTATAAAAGAATTCTGGAAATTATCCCAACAAGTAAAAAATCTCAAGACCGACTCAAATTAATTAACGAACTTGTTGTTTAATTATGTGTGGGCGTTTCGTTCTCTCCGACAAAAAAGTTATTAAAGAAAAATTTAATGTTGAACTATCACCCTCATATAACATAGCTCCGTCACAAGATGTATTGGTTATAAAACCAGATCCCGTTTTTATGAAATGGTCATATTCACCAAAATGGAAAGATGATATGAACTTGATTAATTGTCGTCACGAAACGTTGTTAGAAAAACCTTCTTTTAGGGGATCACTTAGATGTGTTTTTCTTGCAAATGGTTGGTATGAATGGCAGAGGCAAAATAACTCTAAAACTCCTTTTTTTCATTATATTGAGAATGAATTGCTGTACTTTGCTGGTATTTATAATTTGAATAGTGGATGTGCAGTTGTAACTTGCCAGTCAAGTGAAACTGTTTCTCGTGTGCATCATAGACAACCTTTGCTTCTTGATGAGTCTCAAATAACTGAATGGATAAAAGGTAAGCATGAAATTGAAAGAAAAAAAGACAATCAAGTTCAAGTCTATGAAGTTTCAAAAAATGTTAATAGTCCTCGTAACGACAACCCTGAGTTGTTAGAAAAACCTTAATCTATATAATTACAAAATGAGTAAATTTTATACGTTCATAGATAGCACTTTTATTGATTTAGGAAGGCAATTTAAATTAAGCTATCTACCGCCTTTGATGATATATGTTGCTGCCGGTGTTTCGGGTTTAACCGGAATCGTTGGAACCTTTTTTGTAAAAGATTATCTAAATCTTTCGGCTGCTTTTTTAGCAGGACTTGGTTTTTGGGCAGGAATTCCATGGGCATTAAAGATGCCACTTGGTCATTTGGTTGATCTAATTTGGGAAAGAAAAGATTATCTTGTTTATGTGGGCGCATCACTCATCGCTTTAAGTCTTGCGATCATGTTTGGCCTTATTATTCATACTGACTTGATGGTAAGGTACTTAAGTGTTGAAACCTGGTATGTTATTAGCGTTCTCCTAGCTCCGATAGGTTATGTGGTTCAAGACGTTGTTGCGGATGCAATGACAGTTGAAGCAGTTCCAAACATAGATTCCAGAGGAAACCAATACTCACCTGATGTAATAAAAAATATGCATACCACCATGCAGACATTAGGTAGATTTGCTATTATTGGCGGTACAGTAATTGTTGCATTAATTAATGTTGTTATTTTCAGTAGCGTTGAGGCTGAAACTGAACAAGAAAAAATAATTTTATACGGGAATATTTACCTCTTCGCACTGATCATTCCGTTCATATCAGTATTAGGGGTATTGCTTTCAATTTATTTAAAAAAGAAAAAAAACGACCAACTTTCAAAGTTAGGTATAGATCATCAAATCGAAATTGAAAAAACTAAGGTTGATTGGTGGATACTTGGAGGCTCTCTCGTTTTTGTAATTTTTACACTTAGCGTGGGAGGATTTAATCTTCCGTATGCACAAGAGATCGTATTCATTGGATCAATAAGTATTATATTTTTTCTTATGGCTAAACTAATGCGTCAACTTCCTGAGTCGATGCGACTCACAATTTTAGGAACTGCAATCATAATATTTGTTTTCAGAGCAATGCCAGGTCCGGGCCCAGGCCTTACCTGGTTTGAGATTGATAATTTAGGATTTGATGAGCAGTTCTTTTCTGTCCTTTCTCTTCTTGCCTCCTGTCTGACTTTACTTGGCATCATTATTTTAAGGCCTTTTATGGTCAATAACTCAATTGCAAAAATTATAGTGATATTATCAATTGCTGGAGCAATATTATTTTTGCCAAGCGTTGGCATGTATCATGGATTGCATGATTGGACCTCGTCATTAACTAATGATGTTGTGGATGCACGATTTATTGCAATATTTAATACAGCTTTAGAGTCACCCCTAGGACAAGTTTCAATGATTCCACTGCTTGCGTGGATTGCAAGAAATGCTCCAGCTCATCTAAAGGCTACATTTTTTGCTGTTTTTGCATCGTTTACAAATTTAGCTCTATCCGCAAGTGCATTGCTTACAAAGTATCTGAATCAAATTTACGAAGTAACGAGGGAAGTCAAGAATAAGGTAACAAATGAGATACTTTCAATTGCCGATTATTCTGATCTTGGTATTTTATTGATTGTTGTAACTTTGCTCACTCTTTTGGTACCAACAATTTCTGTT
Source organism: uncultured Pelagibacteraceae bacterium (assembly GCA_902578305.1). GTDB lineage: Bacteria > Pseudomonadota > Alphaproteobacteria > Pelagibacterales > AG-422-B15 > CACNXQ01. The sequence goes on from CACHCK010000001.1 coordinate 124,595, forward strand.
ATAATCATTCAGAAAACTAGTCTAAAAACGGATGAATAATTTATGAAAAATGTATTACAGATCCTTGGTGTTTTTTTTGTAGGCGCCCTAATAGGTTTTATTTTATTAAGCTTTGGTTTGTCGGTAGATATTTCAATGATGTCAGGTACGGTAGTAATTCTTGTACTGGCTTACCTTGTTACTAAACAAAATAATAAGGAAAGAAAATAATGGTTCAAATTCCAAGCGATCAAATTAAATCTAGAGAAATACTTAATTGGAAGGGTTTGCATTTATTTCATTTTAGAACTTCGTCATGTTCACAAAAACTTAGGATTTATTTAAACTTAAAAAAAATTTCATGGATACCTCACAGCATTAATCTTGCTACAGGTAAAAACTATTCAGAATTCTTTCTAGGTATCAATCCTAAAGGACTGGTTCCTGTTCTAGTGGATGATGGTCGTGTTGAAATTGAGAGTAATGATATTCTTATATACCTTGAGAATAAATTTCCTGAAAACTCACTTGTTCCTGAAACCGATACAACAGAAATTGATAAATTACTAAAAGAAGAAGATGATTTGCATGAGGATATAAGAAATATTGCTTATCGATATATGTTTGGTGGACTCGGCAAAAAAGACCCAAAAGAATTAGATGCCTTTGAGAAATATAAATCATCTAATAGTGAGCTGGACTATCTAAAGTTAAAAGAAGTAAAGTTTTATAAGTCATTTCGTGAAAATGGAATAACTGATGAGGCGGTTAGGAATTCACTCAATAATTTTTGTAAATGTTATGATAAATACGAAACTCTATTAAATAAGCAAAAATACTTAATGGGTAGTAATCTTTCAATGCTTGATATTGCCTGGTTTATTTATACATATAGGCTTTACGTCTCAGGATTTCCATTTAAAGACTGTTATCCAAAAATATCAGCATGGTTTCTTGACCTTTATTCTCGAAAAGAATTTTTTAAAGAGGTTAATGATCCGTTACCTCTAAAGCTAATTAGGCTTTACGCTAAGACATCAACATCTTTAAGCGGAAAGTCAATTAAAGCTCTGCTCTCAAAATAATGACTGCCCAAGACAGATCATCCATACTTGAGGGATACTATAAATCTCATTGGCCTGTTGAATGTGGTGGAAATCGACGCCAAAAGGCAACCAATGGATCATTAAATGCTCGTGAAAAAAAAGCTGTTGTACAAAGCATACGAAATGAACGTTGGAATGTTATGACAATTTATCGCGATAATAATGAAATTTTTTTGGGCGGTACGATGCCAAGCTTTACTGGTCCAGAACCATTTGGATGGCTTCAAAAAATTGAACCTGAATCTTTGGAAATATTAGGGGAAACGCCAAAATTACCATGCGGTGATCACGTCTGGTGTGGCGCTATCGCAGCACATCAAAACGGCAATATCATTAAGGTTAATGGAAACTACATCCATAGTATTTCAAAAGAATGTGAGGTGATTAAAGAGTCAAAATTACCCATTGATCAGGCACATAACGGTTTACTAGTATTATCAGATGGAACAATCGTCACTAAAGATTTACGGTTAGAAGGTCAAGGTTGTTCAACAATTACAAGATTAGATCAAAATCTAGATGTTTTACATGAACCCATACAATTGCCTGAGGGGTCTATGGGAAGAATTGCCTCAGACAAAACAGAAGATGGGGAGTTCATTTTTATTCCAGGTATCGAAAAAATATGGAAAATAAAAGTTCTACCTAATGATTTAGAAGTTAGTTCAGACTGGTCACCTAATTATAGGAAATCAAATGATGATCAAGGATTATCATGGGATGGCTGTATATCAGATGGATCACTCTGGCTGATGAATAACGGAGACATTGACTCATTAAGAGCGATTTATTCAACTCATCCAAATGGTAGATTTAAAACTGCACCAAAAGAATTAAGTTGGAGACGTCCTGCTCCTTGGTCATGTAAGCAAAGGCTTTATAGATTTGATTTAATGTCAGAACAATTTGAATATATCGAACCATTTGAAAATCATGGAGGGGGTATTATTGCACCACCTGTAAATATTCCCGAATGTAAAATCTGTGTATGCTGGGATAGTATAAATGGTGGCATAGCAGGTATTGATACATCAAATAACTCGCTAAAAATATCATGGAAGATTGATAGTCTTAGACCAACAATGCAACCAGTTGTGTTTCCTGAAAGCAAAGAGTTAGTAATTAATAGTTTCGAAAATAATGACGATCACTTAGTGGTAATAGACCTATCTAGTGGAGAAATACTCTCAAAGGTTGCACTCAATTCACCTCTTGCTAATGGCATGTTTTTAACACCAGGCTTAAAGAATGATATTTTTTATTGCTCAACAAGAACATTTGCTCGCGTATCATGGAAATAAATTAGACTGAATATTTATCCTTTCAAAAAACAACTATTTTTGTAAAATTTTTGAATGTTTGAGAAAGTTCAAAAATTATTCAATGAAAATTCAGTAAAGAATTGCCATTTTATATATCTGAAAAAAAATGGTAATGACTTTGAAAGTAATTCTATTTCTTTAGGTAAATCCCATTGGAACAATAACCAGGATTTAAATGGTGACCACATATTTAGGCTGATGTCGATGAGTAAGCCGATTACAGCTTTGGCCGCAATGCAATTAGTAGAAAAAGGTAAGTTAAATTTAGACTCGCCCGTTGAAGAAGTTCTTCCAGAGATTAAAGAAATACCAGTCCTGAATGCTGATAGTAAATTGGTTAAGCAATCTAAATCAATAACATTGCGTCATCTAATGTCGCATACATCAGGTTTCGCTTATAATTCACTAATGATGATTACTTCTAAAAAAATAAAAGATTTATCGATTTCTATGAAAATATTATTATTTTTAAAAGGTATAATTACATACATTTATCCTTTTTCAAAAGGCCCAAGACTCTTCGAAGCAGGAACAGATTTTAAATATGGAACTGGTCTTGGTTTTGTAGGCATGATGATTGAAAAAGTTACAGGTCAGTCGTTAGAAGAATATTGCAAAGAAAATATTTTTAATCCACTAGATATGAAAAATACTTTTTTTACAATCCCTAGAGAAAAGAGAGATAAAATTGTACCTTTAGGCATTAGACAGGGAAAAAAATCTAAAGTGATAAGAAAAATGCCTTTCAAAGGTCAGCCTTACCCCAGGTTTTGGAGAAAATCTTACTATGGGGGAACTGAAATATTTAGTTCACCTAATGACTACGCAAATTTTGTGAAATGTTTAATGAACAAAGGCAGCTATAACGATAAGCAAATTATTTCTGAATCAAGTTTTAATGAAATGATAAAGCCAGGAAAATTTGATCAAATGTTTGAGAGAGATGATAATTATAATTTCATAATGGGTGAAAATGGAAGATTAAAAAATAAAATGAATAGATATGGGTTAGGTTTAACAATTTCTTTCGATCCAAATGACTCAAGGCCTATTGGATCTATTGCTCATGGTGGCGCTGCATGTACATTCTTTAGTTTTAATTTGGAAAAACAGAAGGGAGCCTTGATCTTTTCTAACTTCTATCCCTATAATGACAAAGAATGGTATGAAATGGTTGTTGCTTTTGAAAACGAAATTTATGCATAATTTAACAAATTAAAAATAAAGGAGTAATAATATGGAATTTTGTAATGCTGTGAGGTTTAAAGTTAAAGAAGGTTGTGAAGAAGAATACTTAGAAATAAACAAAAGTTTTGAAAATTTACCTGGACAGAAGATGAGTCGTCTTTTCAAAACAGGAGACCGTACATATTGTTTTATTGGTATTTGGGAATCCGAAAAAGCCATTGCCTCACAAAGAGAAAATATGATTGGAAACTTAGATAAAGTAAGACACTTACTAGAGGAATTATCTCCTGAATTAGGTGTAACTGATCCTGTTTCAGGAACGGTTGTTCTTGATTATAGCTGATAAATCAGGTTAAAATCTTTCTATGAATTTAGATCTACCAGAGCTGTTATTTGGTATACCTTTGCACTTAACACTTTTGTGTATTTCTAAATTATACGCAAATAGGTCATATGATGAAGCAGCAAGATATTTTGGTAAGACGAGTAAAGTTTAAAAATTTACTTCCACCTGTAATTAAGCTTGTCATCAAAAGAAAATGTAATTTAAGTTTAATTGACCTAAACAAAACAATTAGATCATCTAAAACATATCATTAATAATATGAGCTTAACTGATGAAGGACATTACGGCCCCAAACAACTCAATATGCTCAAAACTGTTTGGGGTGAAGGTTTTCTATCACCTGGCGGGACAGAAGAAATTGATCAGATTTTAAAAGGATTAAATCTAAAAAATAAGAAAGTTCTGGATATTGGATGTGGAACGGGCGGCGCAGTTTTTCATATGATTGAAAAATATGGTGCAAAGGAAGTTATTGGAATAGATCCAGAACCATTAGTAATTGAAACAGCAAATAATTTAGCTTTAAAGAAAAATTTATCTGATAAAGCAAAATTTATTTGTACGAAGCCAGGTGAATATAAATTTGAAGATAAAAGTTTTGAGGCAGTATTTAGTAAAGAAGCATTTTTACATATTATCGATAAAAAAAACCTGCTCAAAGAGATAAATGAGATCTTAGCTGAAGATGGTGTTCTTGCGGTTGGTGATTGGATGAGAAATGATGACAACGAACCATCAGAGCAGATGAAAGAATATATTGCCGCAGAAGGCCTCGATATGTTCATGTGTTCATTAGAAAAGTACGAAAGTCTTTTAAAAGAAACAGGATTTAAAGTTCTCTCACTAAATGATCGTAATAAATGGTATCTCGAAAAAGTTAAGACAGAAATATCAGATATAAGAGGGCCACTTTATGATGATGTTGTAAATCTAATAGGAAAAGAAGAGGCAGACGGTGCACTTGAAATTTGGGAAAAACTTCTTGGTGTTGTGGAAAAAGGGGAACATCGCCCTGGTAATTTTCAAGCTGTAAAAATTTCAACCTAAAATGGACAATAAACTATCGCAGTCAGACATCGATCGCGTTATAGAAATGGCCTGGGAAGATAGAACAACTTTTGCTGATATTAGAAAACAATTTGGAATACAAGAGAAAGAAGTTATTAAATTAATGAAAGAGAATATGAAAAGGTCCTCTTTTTTAATGTGGAGAAAGCGCGTAAGGGGAAGAAAAACTAAAATTAGTCCAATTTCAGATCGATTTAAATCATCTAATCAGAAATCATAGCAATGAGTAATATCAAAAATATATCTGCAGAAAATTGTTATAGCACAATTAAAGAAAACAAAGATGCATATCTAGTTGATGTACGCACACCTTTCGAATGGGAAACATTTGGAAGAGTAGATGAAGACTCTTTTGATGCTCGATACATAGAATTAACACTAATTAATGAAGAGGGTGATGAAAACACTAATTTTTTGGATCAATTCAATTCTTATGGAATTTTAAAAAATTCAGAAATTTACTTTATTTGTAAGTCAGGAGCAAGGTCCATGCATGCTGCTTTAATATTAGAGTCAAATGGTTATCAAAATCTTTACAATGTTGAGGATGGATTTGTTATTGGTTGGAAACCAAGTGGCTTGCCGTCAAAATAATTTCTAAGAATTAATCAGAAACAGTAATAATCTTATCGATTAATTTCTCAATATCATTATCGTTATTTGCTAGAAATGACTGAAACTCTTCTCTTTGTGCAATTACAAGACTGATACCTTCAATATTCAGATCAATTATCTTTATATCACCGTCTCTATTAATCAGTCTCCACTTTAAATTTATTTTTAAAGTATCAGTTCCTTCTCGTACAATATTACTTTCAACAATTACGTATTTTCCTGCAGCTTCAGACCCAACAATTTGAACTTGCTCTCCAGAGTACTGATCAAGCTTATTTGCATAGGAGTTGATAAAATAATCTTTAAATGCAATCAAATATCTTTCTTTTTGTTCATCTGTAGAATTTTTCCAAGTTTTAGAGAGTACGAATTTTGAAATTAAATTTAGGTCAATTGCGTTCATTACAACATCGGTGAAACGAGACGTTTTATCATTTTCGCTAATATCCTCGTCACTCAAAATCTCAATCGCTTGGTCTGCAAAGTTTGAAACAAACTCTTCTTCTTGAGCGAACTCTGAGCTTTGGGCGTAAGCCGTGAAAGAAAGCAAAAAAATTAGAATCCAGCTATAATATTTAATTTTAATCATAAATAATCTCAATATCTGGTCCTACATAACTTTCATCAATATCAAAGTCATCAAAAATATCATTTTCTTGATCTTGAGTATTACTTTCTAAGTTATTTGAGGCCTGACTTTCTCTTCCTTGCGAATAAAAGCTTCTTACTGCTGCATAGTAATCAATTGAATTATTTTGAAGATCATCAAGAATTTCTATGTTTTGGGATCTAAAGTCAACCGCGCCAGTGCCCATCCTGTAAGTTCTTAGAGAGTCAGGAGCAGACCCACCTCCCACTTGATACATTGGATCTAGCAGTGAGGTTGATAACATTCCTGCAAAGTCTCTTGGTGTGGAAGGTCCTAAGAAAGGTAAAACTAAGTATGGACCAGACTCAACACCCCATACACTCAAAGTTTGTCCAAAGTCTTCGTTTTCGGATACAAGACCCATACTTGCTGCTGGATCAAAGAATCCAAGTATTCCAACAGTTGAGTTAATAATAAATCGAGATGTTGATACTCCGGCTTTTCTTAACTCGCCTTGCAATACATTATTCACAGCCGTGATTGGCATACCTAAATTATTTAATGAGTATGTAACTCTGTTTCGAACAAATTCTGGAACAATGGCTCTGTACGTAACAGCAATTGGCCTTAGGATGAGCTTATCAAAAATAATATTAAATTGAAAAACCGCACGATTTACTTTTTCAAGTGGGTCATTAACGCTAACTATTTTAGTTTCAGAATTGTTATAGTTCACCGTGGCTTCTTTTGAAGCACATCCTTGCAATACAAGAACAGAACTTAGAAATAAAACTATTAATATTCTATATTTCATTGAAATAATGCTATTCTATATGAATTTTCTAATCAAATTAATATTTTTGTGTAATCGTATTATAAATAGAAAATGATGCAGAAATGAGCCAGTATTGAGAACAATAGACATATTCATTGTATTATCCATTAATCTAGCGTGGGGACTGGCATTTATTTCTGCAAAAATCGGTGTAAATGAATTTCCACCATTTTTATTTACGACAATGAGATTTCTAATCATTGCAGTTTTACTCATTCCCTTTTTGAAAATTCACCGCGGCCAAATGACTAATATTTTAATTATTTCTATATTGGGAGGAGGCATTCATTTTGCGTTTTTCTATCTTGCTCTCGATAATTCTCAATTTATTTCCTCTGTTGCTGTGGTTCTTCAATTAGGTGTACCATTTGCAACTATATTATCCGTTATATTTTTAGGTGAGGTGATTAAGTGGAGGCGTATTCTTGGGATAGCACTTGCATTTGGGGGGGTTATTATTTTGATTTTTGAGCCTACAATATTTTCTGATCTCGGCGGCGTTTATTATGCGTTATTAGCAGCTTTATCTATTGCTATCAGCCTTCTTTTTATGAAGAAGTTAAAAGATGTTAAAGTGTTTGATCTACAAGCTTGGATTGCTTTTATAAGCTTTTTATTTTTGGCAACGATTTCATTTTTAGTTGAGGAAAATCAATTAGACTTAATTTTAAATGCATCCATAATTGGTTGGGGAGCTATATTGTTTACTGCATTTGCCGCAACTGCTATTGGCCATGCAGGTTTTTATTACTTAATAACAAAATATGAATTATCAAAAATTACACCTTTAACCCTTCTTGCTCCGGTACTTGCGATAATAAATGCATTGATTATTTCTTATTTTTCTCTTTATGAGGGATTTAATGAAGTGCTTACATTTAAAATTATCTTTGGTGCAACCATGTCATTCACGGGAGTTGCTATTGTAATGATGAGGGAACCAGAAGAGGAAAAGGTATCAAGTTCACCATGAAAATTGAATATCTAAAATCCCCAAATTTTGAACAAGTAAAAAGAAGAAATATTAAATATATAATCATACATTATACAGGAATGAAAACAGCGCAGGAGTCAATTAAAAGACTTAGATCAAAGAAACATAAAGTGAGCTCACATTATTTTGTTAATGAAAGAGGAAAAATTACCCAACTCGTAAATGATAAAGATATTGCTTGGCACGCAGGAATATCTAATTGGAAAAAAGATAGAAATTTAAACTCAAAGTCTATAGGCATAGAGTTACAAAATAAAGGTAAAGAATTTGGATATCACAAATTCAAGTTATCTCAGATAAAATCACTTATATCATTAATCGAAAGTCTACAGACAAAGTACAAAATAAAAAAAAGTAATATTTTGGGCCACTCAGATATTGCTCCGCTGCGAAAGATAGATCCGGGATATTTATTCCCTTGGCATAAGTTGGCTGCAAAAGGATTAGTAATTTTACCAAAGAAAAATAATTCTAAAACGCCGCTTAGAGCTTCAGAGATTAAACCTTTACAACAATTACTAAAAGATTTTGGCTATAAAATTACTTTATCGAGTTTAATGGATAAAGAAACACTTCAAGTTATTTACGCTTTTGAAAGTCACTATTGCCCCGAAGAGTTAGAGGATTTTACAGTTAAGCGCAAATTGTTGGGATATCTGAGAGAACTTATATCTCTTCAAAGAGAGGCTTGACCAATATCTTTTAAGAGGATAAACCCTATCAGCCAGATAATTGGATAACTGCTTGGCTTGATCAAGAGGAAAGTCCGGGCTCCACAAGGCAACAGTGCCGGGTAATACCCGGCGGAGGCAACTCTAGGGAAAGTGCCGCAGAAAATAAACCGCCCTAATTGAAATTTTAAGGGTAAGGGTGAAAAGGTGAGGTAAGAGCTCACCGCTTTTTTGGTAACAAAAAAGGCATGGTAAACCCCACTGGGAGCAAGATCAAATAGGGTTACATTGGCTTGTCTTGGCTGTAACCGGGTTGATCGCACGACTCAATTGGTAACAATTGAGCTAGATGAATAGTTATCGGTTTTTTGTAAAAAAATCACAGAACCCGGCTTATAAATTATCTGGCAAAATTTATCATTTATTTTCAACAGTTTATAAATACAGGCTAATGTATAATATTAGTTAAATAATTGATTATAAAAGAAATATCATAAATAAGTATAGACATTACCCATATAATCCCATACTATCCCAAGTAATCCCAATTTAACCCAAATGAGGTAATTTTGTTGATTATTTTAATAACTAACTTTTTTTTAAAAATGGCATTGTTTCTATCTACATACATCAATCGCATTGACAAAAAAGGTCGTGTTTCCGTTCCATCTTCTTTTAGAAGTGTCTTAGAACAAAACGGATTGAAGGGAATGATTTGTTATCCCTCACCGACTCTGAAGTCAATTGAAGGATGTACTGCTAATAGAATGCAAAAGATCAGTGATGCGATAGAAGCATCCGGTCCCTTCAGTGAGGAAAGAAATACTTTTTCAACTTCTATTTTTGCTGACAGCCATCAAATTCATTTTGATCAAGAAGGCAGAGTCATCATACCCGATGGATTAATCTTTATTGCAGGTATTATTGACCAAGTTTCTTTCGTAGGTATGGGTGAAACATTCCAAATGTGGAATCCTGATACGTATGATTCTTTCAAAAAAGAAAAAAGTGATAATGCAAAAAATAATTTAGCAAATCTCAAATGGAAAAATGAATAACTAATGAAAATAGGAGGATAATTTCATGGTTTTAAATTTAAGTGTTCCAGAACTAAAAGAGCTTAAGCCAAAGATAACAGTATTTGGAGTCGGTGGTGCAGGCGGTAATGCAATTAACAATATGATTCAGTCCGGATTATCAGGAGTTGAATTTGTTGCAGCTAATACAGATGCACAAGCTCTGTCTAAATCATTAAGTGATTCAAAAATGCAATTGGGTGTTCAGGTTACTAAGGGGTTGGGAGCTGGTTCTCATCCTGATATCGGTAAATCCTCAGCCGATGAAACTAAACACGAAATAATGGAAAGACTTGAAGGCACAAACATGCTTTTCATTACCGCAGGTATGGGTGGCGGTACTGGTACAGGCGCTGCTCCAGTGATAGCGCGTGTTGCTAGAGAATTGGGTATACTTACTGTAGCAGTTGTTACTAAACCATTCCAATTCGAAGGTGCTGGAAGAATGAGAATTGCTGAGCAAGGGCTGAAAGAGTTAGAACATTTAGTAGACACAACAATTGTTATCCCAAACCAAAATTTATTTAAAGTTGCTGATGAGAAAACAACATTTGCTGATGCATTTTCAATGGCGGATGATGTTTTGCATGCAGGAGTAAGAAGTATTACCGATTTAATGGTCGTGCCGGGATTAATCAACTTAGACTTTGCTGATGTAAAGACAATCATGAATAATATGGGACGCGCAATGATGGGCACAGGTGAAGCGTCTGGTGACAATAGAGCAATAGAATGTGCTCACAATGCAGTTACAAATCCACTGCTTGATGACTACTCTTTGGACGGAGCCAAAGGATTATTGATCAACATAACTGGTGGAACTGACTTAACATTGCATGAGGTTGATAAAATTACAAATGAGATAAGAGAACAAGTCCACCCTGATGCAGATGTAATTGTTGGATCAATCTTCGACGAAAATCTTGAGGGTAAAGCTAGAGTTTCTGTTGTTGCAACTGGGTTAGAACCTCATGACAAGCCATCAAAGAGAATAATTGATTTACAAGTAGATAATAGTTCAACAGTTTCATCAATTCCAGCAGCTCATGTGAATGGAACAGGATCTATTCATGCTTCAGCTAATCAAGAAGATGAAATCCACAAAAATTCTGATCCATATATGTACATGGATAGCTCAGATGAAAAGGACTTAGGTTTAATGAATGATGAAACAACAAATGTCGAAGAGGAAACTTCTGAACCAGAAATGATTGCTGAGCCTATAGTTGAACCAGAACCAATCGAAGAACCAGAAATGGAAGTTGCTGAAGAAGAGGTAATTGCTGAGCCAGAAATGGAATCAGAGCCAGTTTCTGAACCAGAAATGATTGCTGAGCCTATAGTTGAACCAGAACCAATCGAAGAGGCAGCAATGGAGCAGGAAGAGTCTTCTCAAAGCATTATGGATTTAATACATGCAAATAGGGAAAATTCAGATAGCGACACGCCTGACTTATTTAGTGACCAAAACGTGCATCAACTGGATGAAGAAACACATAATTCTATTGAAGCTGATGAAGAACTAGAAACCGATCAAGATTTACTTGAAATTCCATCTTTCTTGAGAAGACAGAGTAAATGACAAATAAAGAACTTGGCCACAGGCCAGTTCTTATTGAAGAGGTTATTGAACAATTAGGGCCAAAAGACAATGAAACATACATCGATGCAACATTTGGATATGGAGGATATACAGAGAGAATCCTTCAAAGCTGTGAATGTAAAGTCATTGCAATCGACAGAGATCCAACAGTCAAAAAACAAGCTGAAAGATTTAAAAAAAAATTCGGCAGTCGGTTTTCTTTTGTACATTCTAAATTTAGTCAGATTGATAAAATTTTCAAAGAAACAAAAGAAAAAGAAATTAACGGTTTCGTATTTGATATAGGAGTTTCATCAATGCAACTAGATGATGCAAATAGAGGGTTTTCATTCATGCAAGATGGCCCCCTAGATATGAGAATGAGTCAGGATGGCCAAACAGCTTCAGACTTAATAAATAAAAAGGATAAAGATGAGCTTGCTGATATCATCTATCATTACGGAGATGAGAGAAATTCAAGAAAAATTGCAAGAAACATAGATAAGCATAGAACTCAAAAAAAAATTGAGAGTACGATCGAGCTTGCAGAAATAATTAAAAAATCGTTTCCTTCAAAATATTACAAAAAACATCCTGCAACGAAAACATTTCAGGCAATTAGAATTTTTATTAATAATGAAATACAAGAGCTCCATGCTGGTCTCAACCAAGCTTTTAATTTGCTAAGAGCGAATGGAAAAATATGCGTGGTCACATTTCATTCAATTGAGGACAGATTGGTAAAGAATTTTACAAATAAAGTTTGTTTAAGAAATAAAAAGACCAAATTAATAAAACCATCTTCCAAGGAAATATTAAGTAACCCAAGATCTCGTTCGGCAAAGCTTAGAGTCATTAAGCGTGAGCGATTAAACTTTAATTATATTCCGATATCTGAGTTAGGATTTGAATTATGATAAGTGCTTTCTTTAAAATATTGTCCGTTGCTATTTTATTAACCGGATTACTTGCAATTATGGTTATAAAAAACATTTCAGCCGAAAAGCAAAAGTATATTAATGAACTTGAATTAACACTTCGAGAAGAACAAAAGATAAATGAGCTTTATAAAATTGAGTGGGACCATTTAGTCTCGCCAATGAATATTAAAAAAATTTCAGAAATGATTATTACTAATGATTACGAAAAGTATTTTGTTGTATTAGATAATGAAGATATTGAAGAAAATAATGAATTATTTAATAATGTTATTGAAGTTTATGAAACATCAACAATTAATCAAAATTTGGCAAGGTAAATTCCGTGAAAAAAAAGCGGAATACTGGCCGAAAGAAAATTGATATATATCAAAAGAGTTTTTCATTTACACACAGATACAATAAAGAAAAGTTTGCTTTTGAAAGATTAAAGTCTTTAAAGAGTAATTTTGCTCTTAAAATAAATAATCGTTTAATATTGTCAGCGATTGTTTTTAGTAGTTTGTTTTTGGCAGTAACAATCAAGATGATAGAAATTAATTTACTTTACACCGAAAAGGGAAATTATTTTGTTGAGAATGTTGAGACAAAAAGGGGAAATATTCTAGATAGGAATAATACCTCTCTTACAGCAAATTTATTAACATCCCATATATCTGTAAATCCAAAAGCTGTGTACGATAAGAAAAAATTTATTAGTAAAGTCTCAGCAATAAATAATAGGTTTTCCGCAACTGATCTTGATAAATTGGTATCTGAAAAAAAATTCTTCTGGCTTGATCGAAATGTTGAACCCTTAGAATTACAAAAGTATATAGATTTAGGTGAAACTGGAATTGAATTCAGAGATGCTTATAAAAGAAAATATCTTCACAGTGAACTTTTTAGTCATTTAGTTGGAAAAGTTGACATTGATAATACAGGCGTATCTGGACTAGAAAAATCTTTTAATAAGTTTCTTCAAAATGAAGAAAATAATGATTTGATATTATCTTTAGATACAAGAATACAACACATTGTTCGCGATGAAATACTAGCTGCTATGAAACTATATAAAGCAACTGGTGGCTCAGGACTCATAATGAATGTCAATAATGGAGAAATTCTTGCCATGACATCACTTCCAGATTTTGATCCCAATACTAAAAATGCGAATGACAATGATAAGTTCAACAAAAACACATTAGGTGTATATGAGTTTGGTTCAGTGATGAAAATATTTACTGCAGCAATGGGAATTGAGGAAAAAATTTTTCAGCCAAATACAAAGTACGAGATTGAAAATCATATTTATATTGGAAAGCACCGTGTAGAGGATGTTCACAGGCCTTGTGAGATAAAAATGTGTTCTGTTGAAGAAATATTTGTTGAGTCATCAAATATTGGAACGATAAAAATGATTAGAGATATTGGTAAAGAATTACAGCAAGAATATTTGTCTCAACTTGGATTACTTCGTCAAGTAAATATTGGAATACCAGAAAAAGCAATTCCAATTGTTCCTGACCCATGGAGAACAGTTAATACAGAATCAATCTCTTACGGTTATGGCCTTTCAGTATCACCATTGCATTTGGCTGTAGCTACATCAGCTGTAGTAAATGGAGGATATTTAATTAAGCCATCTCTAACAAAATTAGGAGATGATATGCGATATGAAAATCAAATTTTTTCAGAAGAGACCAGTGAAATTATGCGTTACCTTTTAAGCCAAGTTGTTGCAAAAGGGACTGCCAAAGAAGCCTTTAACAAGGATGCTGATAAAGCATACACAGAAGATGGTAAGTTTAAATATTTGGTTGGAGGTAAGACAGGCACATCTCACAAAATAGACAAAAAATCCTACACAAGAGAAAAGTTAACTACTTTTATATCGGTACTACCCATACACAAGCCTAAGTATGTAGTTCTTATCTCATTAGACGACCCGAAAGGGATTAATAGAGAATATGGAGAGCCATATAATACTTGGAACTGGAGTGATGCTGGGTGGAATGCGGCAAGAGTTTCAAGACAAATTATTGATAGAGTAAGTCCTATTTTGGACATAAAGGCAAGATACATACCTAATGAAAACATGCTCATTAATACCTCTCTTTAATAAATGCCAAATCACTCCCTTCTAGAAGAAATTAAATTAAAGAAGATAAAATTTAATGGAGTCTCATCAGACTCGAGATCGATAAAAAAAGGAAATATTTTTTTTGCAATCCCTGGAAATGAAATAGATGGATCCAGGTTCATCAATCAAGCAATTAAAAAGGGTGCAGCAGCTATTGTTGTTCCATCATATAGCAAAGAAAGATATCCCAAGAATACGACAGTGATAAAGGCTAAAGATATTAGAAAATCACTATCGCTATTAGCATTTGAAATAAACAAAAATAATATTGAAACAAAAATTGCAATAACTGGAACTAATGGAAAAACATCTGTTGCATATTTTTTAAGTTATTTACTGAGAATTTCAGGAAAGAGTGTAGCTACTATAGGTACTTTAGGAAACTCTGTATTAAAGAGAAATAAATATAACCTTACTTCACCCGAACCGATTGATCTTTCAAAGCAATTAAAAAAGATAGGTCAAAAAAAAATAAAATATTTAGTTATGGAAGCATCAAGTCATGGCTTACATCAAAGCAGATTTTATGGAATGGATTTTGATGTTTGTGCGTTAACAAATATATCACATGATCACCTTGATTATCATAAAACTATAAATAATTACATAAAAAGTAAAATGATCCTTTTCAAAGATTATATACATAAGGATAGTAAATTAATTATTAATTCAAAAACGAAATACATTAAAAAAATAAGATCAATTTTAAAAAAAAATAAATCCGTTAAGCCATTATATTTTCAAGAAAATAGAAATTATAAAATTATTAAAATCCTAAAAAAAAATGATATTCAACATGTAAAAGCAATAGTGGGCAGTAAGCGAATTCTTTTAAAGTTTAAAAATTTTCCAAATTTTCAGATAGAAAATTTTATATTTGCAATTTCAATTTTGAATTTAATTGGATTTGATCCTAGAAAGCTATCAAAAAGCAGTCTTAATTGCCCTTCAGTATTAGGAAGAATGGAATATGTTGGAAGAACAAAAACAGGTGGAAAAGTTTATGTTGATTTTGCACACACGCCTGATGCTCTTAAAAATTCAATTGTAGAGTCAAAAAAGTTAGAGACATCAAACGTACATGTTTTATTTGGTTGCGGTGGAAATAGAGATAGAAAAAAAAGACCACTAATGGGTAAAATAGCTTCAAAATACGCTGATAAAGCAACAGTCACAGATGATAATCCAAGATATGAAAATCCAGCAAGGATTAGAAAGGAAGTGATTGGAAATTTAAAAAATATATCTGAAATTGGTAATAGAAAACTAGCCATAAAAAAAGCTATTAGCGAATTGAAAAGAGGCGATTTGCTTCTTATTGCCGGCAAAGGTCACGAAAAATTTCAATCCATCATGGGAAAAAAATTTCCTTTTGATGATGTTAAAATTGCTGAAAAATATTTACAAAAAAAATGAAAAAATTCATTACAACTACTGAAATAAACGAATTATTTGGGACCAATATTGTTTGTAAAAGAATAACTGGCGCATCTATCGACACACGGTCATTAAAAAAAGGTAATATTTTTTTTGCAATTAAAGGCTTAAATACAGATGGTCACAAATATTTAGTTGAAGCAGAAAAAAAAGGTGCATCTATTGCTTTTGTTCATAAAAAAGTGAGAGGCATAAAAATACCTCAAATTAGTGTTAAAGATACGTCTAAAGCACTCCTTAAGCTCGCAACAAAGTACAGAGCACATCTAAAAACACAAATTGTGGGTATTACAGGTAGTATTGGGAAGACTGGGACAAAGGATGCAATAAATTATTTGCTTAGAAATGAGAAAGATATTTTCTGTTCGCGTAAATCATTTAACAATCAATATGGCCTGCCTCTCGAATTACTAAATATGCCACGGCATACGAAGTATGGATTTTTTGAAATAGGCATGAATCATTCAGGAGAAATAAAAAGATTAGTAAAGGTATTGCAGCCACAAACAGCTATTATTTTAAATGTTGAAAATGTTCACCTTGGTAATTTTAAATCTTTAAAAGAAATTGCATTAGCAAAATCAGAAATATTCACCTCAACAAAAAGTATTGAAAACTTAATTATTAATAGAAATTCTAATTTTTATAAATTGCTATATATATTATTCAAAAAATCAAAGATCAGTACTTGCTTAGACATTGGAAAAGTTAAATCATCAAAAGTATATCTTAAAAAAGAGACAACTATTTCGAATATTATTAAATACCAAGTAATTCTGCCTGATGCCAGTAAACTTGATTTTAATCTAAGAAAAAATCAAAAAAATCTTATTTTTAATGCATTAGCCATTATTACTTGCTTTTATATGCTAGGTTTAAATTTAAAACTAATCAATCAATTCAAAAATGTTCCTTTTACAGAAGGAAGAGGCGAAATACTAAAATCAAAATATAAGGGAAATAAATTAGAATTACATGACCATTCTTATAATGCTAGTCCTGTTTCTATGAGAGACACAATCGATATTTTTAATAAGTTTAAAAATAAACATTTAGTTTATGTCATAGGTGATATGAATGAGCTTGGAAATAAATCTAAAAAATTTCATATGGATTTAATTAAATATCTAATACTTATTAAGGCTAAAAAAGTAATTTTTGTTGGGTCAAAACTTTATTCGCTTAGAAAAAGATATAAAAGACTTCAGTTTGAATATTATGAGAATATAGATAGTGTTATAAGTAATGCAGAAAAAATATTTAATAGGAATAGCAAGGTATTTCTAAAAGGTTCAAATTCAATCAATTTACGAAAGTTGTCAAATCATTTAATAAGTTAACTATGATCTTATATTTAATTGAGTATTTAAATCTTGGTGCCCTAAATAATTTTTTAAATTATTTAACAGTTAGAACAGGTCTGGCGTTGTTTACTTCATTTTTTTTTATTCTCTTTTTTGGCCCATTTTTAATTAAAAGAATTGGGTCATACCAATCAATTGGTCAGCCTATTAGAGAAGACGGCCCTGAGTCTCACTTAGTAGCTAAAAAAGGGACTCCAACAATGGGAGGAATTATAATTTTGATTTCTATAGTTGGATCAATGATTCTATGGGTCAATCCTGAAAGCTATATATCTTGGCCAATTATATTCCTTCTAATATCTTTTGGATTGGTTGGTTTTGCAGATGACTTTAGCAAAGTTAAGAAAAAATCAAGTAATGGAATTTCAGCGAAAATAAGAATCTTTTTTCAAATAATAATATCGTTGATATTTATTTATTGGATAACAACTTATAATGAAATTGATATTCAGTTATTATCCTTACCTTTTCTCAAGGATATATTTCTAAACTTAGGTTTATTTTCAATTCCATTCGTTATATTGGTAATTCTAGGATCAGCAAATGCGGTTAATCTTACAGACGGTCTTGACGGGCTAGCAATTGTTCCCATTATGATTGTCTCTGCGACTTTTGCTGTGATCTGCTACTTGGCAGGGAATATGATTTTTTCGAATTATCTTTACATTAATTATTTACCTGGAGCAGGTGAATTAACCGTTCTTTGCGCAGCCATAATTGGATCCGCTCTTGGCTTTTTATGGTACAACGCGCCTCCTGCAATGGTCTTTATGGGTGATACAGGCTCTTTATCATTAGGTGCTGCATTGGGGGGTATAAGTGTTCTAACCAAGCAAGAAATTGTATTAGCAATAGTTGGAGGAATATTCGTCGCAGAAGCGGTGTCAGTAATTCTTCAGGTTGGATCATATAAGTTAACCGGCAAACGAATATTCAAAATGGCTCCCTTACACCATCATTTTGAGAAGAATGGTATTGCAGAATCAAAAATAGTAATTCGTTTTTGGATAATCGCTTTAATTCTTGCTTTGATTGGACTCGCAACACTTAAGATTAGGTAACTAAATGTTGAAGTCAAAATGTTTTTCAAAGAAAAGCTATGTAGTCATTGGCATGGGAAAAACAGGATGTTCAATTTATAAATCTCTTATAAATAGTGGAGCCGCAGTATATTTTTGGGAAGATAATCCTAAACACTCAAAAAAAATATCAAATAAAGGATATAAAAAGTATTCTTCTAAAATAAGTCAAATAGACTATGTTATACCTAGTCCTGGAATTGCTACAAAAGGAAAGTCAGCACATAAACTGATAAAAAAATTAACTTCAAAAAATACTAAACTGATAAGTGAATTAGATTTATTTCAAATATACCTGGATAATTTAAATATAAGAAACCAGATTAAAATAATTGCGGTTACAGGCACAAATGGAAAATCAACAACAGTATCGCTTATTCATCATATTCTTAAAAAAAATAAATTTAATACAGTGCTTGCGGGGAATATAGGTAACCCGATTTTCGAAACAAAGATGATTAAAAAAGGTTTTTATGTTTTAGAATTATCATCTTATCAATTAGAGAGCTCCAAGATATTTCAACCTGATATTGCCTGTATACTTAATTTAACCCCAGATCATTTGGCGAGACATAATACAATGTCTAATTATGGTAATGCTAAATTAAATATTTTTAAAAATATAAATAGCTCACAAAAAGGTTTTTTTAATAATGATTCAATTATTAAAAAATTAATAAAAAAGAATAATCATTTGAGCAAAATGAAAAATTTAAAGCAGATTAATAAAAATAAAAAAAACTCCATTAAAAAATTAAATGAAAATCAATATAATTTACTGAGTAACGACCAAAACTACCACTTCTCATATGAAATTTTGAAAGAAGTGGGCCTAAGCAGCAATAAAATCTTCAATGCTTTTAAATCATTTAGAGGGCTTGAGTTTAGACAACAAATAATTTTTTCAGACAAAAGGAAACTTATTATAAATGATTCCAAATCAACAAATTATCATTCTCTAATTGCTGCGCTAAAAAAATATAAAGATATCATCTTGATATGCGGTGGTCAGATAAAAAGCAATAATATCAGTATATTAGATGACAGTCTTGGCAATATTAAAAAAGTAATAATTATTGGAGAGGAATCTAATACTTTTCACAAATACTTTCAGAGTAAAGTTACCACAGTTTATGTTCAAAGCTTAGATAAAGCAGTGGTCGAAATGAGTAAATTTATGAAGACCAATACAGATTTCAATACTCTTTTATTTAGTCCAGGCGCTGCTTCATTTGACCAATATAATAACTTTGAAGAACGTGGAAGACATTTTAATAAACTTATAAGCAAACTTAGCAAATAATGAATAAAAGAACTTATGAACAGTCAATAATTACAAACTGGATTACTGAAATAAATAAGCCAATTTTTTTTTGTATAACAGTATTAATAACTTTTGGTCTATTAATAAGTTTAACTATAAACCCTGGTACAAGCAGGTATCTCAATAACAATCTATTTGCATTTTTTAATATACAGGCTTTGTACCTAGCAATAGGTTTTTTAGTATTTATTTCTATTTCACTGATTGAGACAAAATACATCAAATTATTTAGTGTGATATTATTTACAGTATTTTTTACTTTACTAGCTCTTACTCTATTATTTGGGGATGAAATCAAAGGTTCAAGAAGATGGATAAGTTTTGGATCTTTTTCTCTCATGCCAATAGAATTAGTAAAGCCAGTATTTTGCGTTGTACTGGCTCTGATATTAAATAATCAATACCAAGGTACAAAAATATCATCTCACTCACTAAGCGCTTTAATCTATATTTCAGTTGCAAGTATACTCGTTTTGCAGCCTGATATTAGTCAATTTTTTTTATTATCAGCTATTTATTTTGGTTCAGTGCTTATGAGTGGTTTCAGTATTATAATACTCACTGTAATTGTGGTTTTTGGAATTCTAAGTTTTGTGATGATATATTTGCTCAATTTTAATGTTCAAAATAGAATAAATTCATTTTTATTTCCAAATGAATATGACGTAAGTCAAACTGAAATTTCTCTTCAAGCAATTAAACAAGGAGGTATTATTGGTGTGGGACCGGGTAATGGTCTTTTAAAAAATAAAATTCCTGAAGCTAATTCAGATTATATTTTTTCTGTGGTTGCAGAAGAGTATGGTCTCATAGGTTGTACACTTATATTATTAATCTTCTTTATAATATCATATCAAGGTTTCAAAAAAATTTACGGAAACAATGATCACTTTATTCAAATCTGTTTATTTACCCTTATTTTATATGTATGCTTACAGGCCTTAATCCACATAGGGGTAAATATAAGGTTGATACCAACAACTGGAATTACCTTACCGTTTATCAGCTATGGAGGTTCATCGGTCCTTGGCATGTCAATTGCAGCGGGATTAATTTTATTATTTTCAAAGAATCGACATATTCGTGAATAGACTAACTTTATGAAAAAACTTTTTTTAGTAGGTGGAGGTACTGGTGGCCACTGTATACCAATAAATGTTGTTTATTCGGAGGCACCTAAAAATTTTAAATGCTTTATTTTAACCGATAACAGAGGCAAGAAATATTTCGATAATATAGACTCAAATAATGTAATTATACTTAGAAATCTTATTTCTTCTCAATCAAGACTAGCAAATATTATAAATTCTCCGTTCTTATTTATTCAATCAATATTATACAATTTTAAAATCAAACCCGATTACACTATAGGTTTTGGTGGATTTTTCACAATACCTGTTCTTTTCGCTAGTTTAATAATGAGAAAAAAAATTTTTCTTCATGAGGGCAATGCATTTATTGGAAAAGCGAATAAATTATTATTTAAATATGTAGGTAATATCTTTACAACTTTTAACGAAACGCATGGTGAAAAACTAATTCAAAATAAAAATTCATTCAGAGTTGGTTTGCCAACTAGGAGTAGTAGAAACTTAAAAAACAAAGAAACTAATAAAAAAAATCAGCTTAAAATATGTATTCTTGGTGGCAGCCAAGGTGCAAAAAACCTTTCAGATAATATTGCTCATTCGATCATAAAATCTAAGAATGAATGTAAGAAAGAATTTATTGTTTACCATCAATGTAGAAAAGAAGATGTAAACTTAGTAGAAAAACTTTATAGAGAAAATAGTATTGAGTGCTATGTAAATGTATACTTCAGCAATGTCACAGATATTTTAGAGAATACAAATTTGATTATTTCACGAGCTGGCTCATCGACTGTAAATGAAATTATTTGCTTTGGAATTCCCTCAATTTTGATTCCTTATCCATATGCTGCCGACAACCATCAATATTATAATGCATCAGTTCTTAAAAGTCTTAATTGTGCTGAAATAATTAAGGACAAAGATATGAATACTCACTTATTATCAAGTCTGATAAATAAAATAATCAACAACCCGCAAAGAAGAGAGTCGATTAAAGAAACTTTAAAAAAAGAGTATATAAACAATCCTGTTGAAAGAATTTTTAAGCATATAGAAGCAAGTCAATGAAATTAAATAAAAATAAATTAATACATATTGTAGGAGTTGGTGGAATTGGGATGAGTGGAATTGCAGAAATTTTATCAGAAATGGGATATCAAGTTCAAGGAAGTGACATAAAAATTAACGCAAACATTGTTCGATTAAATAAAAAGAAAATAAAAACTTTCAATTCACATAAACAGTCAAATTTAAAAAATGTAAGCTTAGTTGTTTATTCATCTGCAATAAGTAAAAACAATATTGAGCTTGAACATTCCAAAAAAATTAAAATTCCTTCAATTTCAAGAGCTGAAATATTATCTCAAATTGTAAAACTAAAAAAAACTATAGCTATATCTGGGTCTCATGGGAAAACTACTACGACATCTCTAATTTCTGCAGTTTTAAATGGTGCAAGAATGAAACCCACTGTAATCAATGGTGGAATAATAAATCAGTTTGGAACAAATACAAAATTAGGATCAGGTGATTGGTTAGTAGTTGAAGCTGATGAATCTGACGGTACTTTTGTGAAACTTCCAGCCTCAATTTCTGTGGTAACTAATATTGATAAAGAACATCTTGATTACTATTCAAATTTTCAAAATCTAAAAAACTATTTCAAAAGGTTTATCACACAAGTTCCTTTTTATGGTTTCGCAGTAATATGTATAGATGATAATGAGCTACGTAAGTTAGCTGCAAATATAAGTACTACAAAAATTATTAGTACTGGTTTTCATAGAGAAAGTGATATCAAATGTATTAAATTAAGACATAAAGCCAATGAAACAATATTTGATGTTTTTGTAAAAGAGAAAAACCAAACTATTAAAAATATTAAATTACCACTTCATGGAGCGTATAATGTAAATAATGCATTAGCTGCTATAGCAGTTGGTCTTCAATTAAATGTAAAACCAGAAATAATTAAGAAGTCTCTAAATTCTTTTAAGGGTGTCCAAAGAAGACTTACTGAATTATGGAGTAATAATAATATAAGAGTTGTTGATGATTATGCCCATCATCCGACCGAAATAAGTAATGTATTAAAAGGATTGGTTGATGCAGACAAAAAAAATAGAATAATAACTATTTTCCAGCCTCATAGATTCTCAAGGGTTTTAGATTTGAAAAACAAATTCACGACGTGTTTTAAAAATAGTGAATGTGTATTTGTTTCGGATGTTTATGGAGCGGGTGAGAAAAAACCAAAAAATTTCGATTTAAATAAATTTATTAGTAACATTGCAAAAAATTCTAAAGTCAAAGCTGAATATTTTGTTAAAAACGATCAATTATTTGAATTAACAAAGAAGAATAGATCAAAAATAATCTTTTTATTTTTAGGAGCTGGGACAGTTACAGATTGGGCTCAAAATTTTGCTAAAGAGTTAAAAAAAATTTATGAATGAAAATCAAAGGGAATTTTTAGAAAATTGTAAAAAAAACAATGTTATTGGAAAAATTCAAATAAATCATAATTTATCAAAATATACCTGGTTTGGGGTAGCAGGCAACGCTGAGATATTTTATATGCCCCCAAATTTCGAAGAATTAGCAAAGGTTTTAGAAATCAACAGAGATAAATTACCAGTAACGGTGATTGGAGCTGGATCGAATATCATTATAAGAGATGGTGGAATATTTGGTCTTGTAATAAAATTAGGAAAAGAATTTAGTCAAATTAAATTACATAATGATTGTATTGAAGTTGGAGCTGCAACCTACGATAGAGTATTATCGAATTATTGTCAGAAAAATGAAATAGGCGGAATGGAGTTTTATTTTGGAATTCCGGGAACACTTGGTGGTGCAGTTCGTATGAACGCCGGTTGTTATAATTCTGAAACAAAAGATGTTTTTATTAAAGCAAAGTGTGTTGATTATAGGGGGCAAGCCTCAGAAATACGTAATTCGAAGGAATTATTTTCTTATAGGGAAAGTAATATACCTCAAGATATGATTATCTGCGATATATATATGCAAAAAAAAAATGCAAGCAAAAATGCAATTTCCCTAAAAATGAAAGAAGTTGATGAACAAAGAAAAAAAGCTCAACCTCAGCAAATTAAAACAGCAGGAAGTACATTTAAAAATCCAAAAGATCAGACTGATAAAAAAGCATGGGAAATTATTGAAGAAGCTGGTCTTAAAAATTTTGAGCTTCAAGGAATATGTTTCTCTTCTAAGCATTCAAACTTCATAGTTAATAATCAAACTAAATCAGCAAACCTTATAGAAGACTTTGGAGAATATGTTAGGTCTGATGTAAAGAAAAAATTGGGAATAAGCTTAAACTGGGAAATAAAGATATTTGGTGAAAGATGAATAAAGACAAAAAAATTATGCTTTTGTATGGAGGCATTTCTGCAGAAAGAGAAATAAGTATTATCACCTCAAAAGAAATAAGCAAATCTCTTAAAAATATGGGCTACAATATTGTAGAAATTGATGCAAATGAGAATCTGTTAGCTGACCTTGAACTGCATAAACCTGACATAGTATTCAATGGATTACACGGAACATGGGGAGAAGACGGAAGTGTGCAAGAAATACTTGAAAAATATGGAGTGCCTTACACTCATTCTGGAATTGAGTCATCCAAATTAGCAATGGATAAATACAAATCTGCTGAATTATTTATTGAAAATGGGTTCAATCATCCTTTAACGAAATTGATGAAGATAGAGGAAGTGAAAGATCAAAATATATTTGATTTTCCCTATGTCTTAAAACCTAGAAATGAAGGATCTAGTGTTGGAGTTAGCATTATTAGAAACCATGAGGAATTAAATAAATACTTGTCTGAGAATAAATTTCGAAATGAATTATTGCTTCAGCAATTTATAGAGGGTCCTGAGATAAATGTTGCTGTTATAGGAACAAATAAAACTGGTTCTATTGAAATTGATCCAAAAAATGAATTCTATGATTACGAATCAAAGTACTTTGATGCAGGGAAAACAAAACATATAATTCCACCAAGATTAGAGAGCGACCTGATTAAAAAAGTTGAAGGTTTAGGTTTAGATGCTCATAAATTATTGGGTTGTAAGGGAATCAGCCGAACCGAATTTATATTAGATAAAGTGACAAAAAAATTTTATATATTAGAGCTTAATACCCAACCTGGCATGACACCAACTTCATTAGTTCCTGAAATTGCAAATTATAAAGGTATAAATTTTGATAATCTTATTAATTGGATCCTATTAGATGCAACGCAAAATTAAAATAATAAATATTGTTTCCTTCTCTTTAATATTCATTTCTCTTATTGCAATATTTGTATTTTTAAAATTTCCAAGTTTACTAAATAATTCATTTCAAATTAAGAATGTAATAATAGAAGGTTCTGAAAAATCAAATATATCTGAGATTGAAAATAATGTGACTGAATTTAAAGGTAATCTTATTGGCTTAAATTTTAATTCCATCAAGGAAATTGTAGAGTCAAGTGAATGGGTAAAGCGGGCGTCTATAAAAAAAGTTTTACCATCAACTTTAAAGATAAATGTAACTGAGAACGATCCATATGCAATATACTTTCAAGAAGGAAAATCTTTTCTTATAGATCTTGATGGATCAATCATTACTGAAATTAACTTAAACAATTATGAAGATGACCTCTTATTTGTAAGGGGCGAGAACTCGCCAGAATTACTCGAGCAATTAATCAGGGATATAAGTATTGCGTTTCCAAATTTAACTCAAACTCTGGAAGAAGTTGAATTTATTGAAAAAAGAAGGTGGAATCTAAAATTAAACAATAAATTGCTTGTAAAATTACCAGATGAAAACATTCAACAATCATTAAAAAATTTAAAACAGCTTTTTGAGGAGCAAGAAATAATGGAAAGTAACATTATTGAAATAGATTTAAGAATTCAAGGAAGAGCAGCCCTCAAAGTTTTAGATGGAAAAATAAATTATGGTATTGATGAGATTTAATGGGTCAGAAAATAATTAGTGCGATTGACATAAGAGCCGACAAAGTAATTTGCCTTATTGCTCAAGAATTACAAATATTAGACAGAGGAAAAATTCTTCAACTTATTGGAATAGGTACTTCTAAACTGAAAGTCAATTGTTTAAAGCCCTTTTCATTGGAAAGAGATGAAATCAAAAATCATCTTGATGCTGCTATTTCGAAAGCAGAAGTAGATGCAGGTATAAAGATTAGCAACGTTTATGTCAGTATATCAGAAAACATGAAATCAGAATATATTGAATTTGAAAATAAAATTAAAGGTAGGATCATAACAGAAAATGATATCAAATCTTTTTTCGAAGATACAAAATTTAAAAGACTATATACTGAAACTGATGAACCACTTCATTCCTTTCCAATAAGTTACAAAGTAGATAATAAAAAAAGCTTATCAGATCCAATTGGTGTGAAAGCTGAAACTCTTCATACAAAATGGCATGTTATATCAACTTCAAAAGACTATCTAAGTAAAATATTAGATTTATTAAATAATCAAGAAATAAGCCTTAAACAGATAGTTTCGAGTCACTATGCTAGCAGTCTTGCAGTGTTATCAGATGAAGAAGCAGATAATGGAGCAGTAAGTATCGATATTCAAAAAAACAAGACAATTATTTCTTATACCTTTGACAACCAACTTATTGGCTATGATACAGTTAAAGTTGGAACTTATAATTTTTCAAATGATATATCACAAGTTAAATCAATTTCACTAGAAGAGGCCGAATTAGTAAGAAAGCAAATTGATACAATGAATAGTCAGAGAATTTATGAAAAAAAATTAGAAAAGTATTTTGAAATATATTCATCAAGAGCAGAAGAATTATCAAATTTAATAAAAAATATAATTTATAAATCAAAATTCAGCTCTCTAGTGTCTAATAATATTGTGCTTACTGGATATGGAGCAAAATCGTTAACTATGCAAAAATTCATCAAAAATCAAATGAGTGATAGTAATTTTCGTTTAGGATCGACAAAAAAAATTAACGGATCAAAAACTTATTTAGATAATCCTTCTCTTGCATCAGCATTTGGTCTTTTAAATTATGCCGCAAACCATAACATGGAGGGAGATAAGGATGAGTCTAAATCAGAAAAAAAATCAGTATTTTCAGTAGTTTATAATTTTTTTAGAAACCTTTAAGTAGTAACAAAAAGAAATAATCTTTGTTTTTTACCGTGGTTTTAAACAATTTATAAACATCAGGATGCAAAAAACGATTAATAAATCATTCAATATTGAAGGTGTAACTTTACACAGTGGTGAAAAATCAAATTTGTCTGTTAACCCAGCTACTGCCAACACTGGCATCGTATTTAGAAGAGTTGATATTAAAAATTCTAATGAAGAATCACTAATTGAAGCAAAGTTTAATAACGTTAGCGTCTCAGACCTATGTACAAAGATTACTAATAAATACGGAATATCAGTTTCAACAATTGAACATTTGATGTCAGCTTTACATGGCATGGGAATTGATAACGCTATTGTTGAAGTAGATTGTGATGAATTACCAATTCTTGATGGCAGCTCCCTAGAATATGTACGTAACATTGAAGAAGTTGGTCTTAAAAGTTTAAATGTAAAAAAAAATTATCTAAGCATATCAAGACCAATTGTGTTTAGTATGAATGATTCTTTTGTGAAAGTTTCCCCATCTGATAATTTAGAAATTGATTATACAATTTCTTATGATCACGATCTTATAAAGGAACAAAGATTTAATTATGAGTTTAAAGATTCAAACCAGTTTAAAAATCTTATTTCTAATTGCAGAACTTTTGGCTTTAAAGATGAGGTAGACTCTCTCAGAAAAAAAGGTCTTATAGCAGGAGGTTCTTTAGATAATGCTATTGTCCTTGATAAAACAGGAATGGTGAATAATGACAAATTGCGTCAAGAAAATGAATTTGTTAAACATAAAATACTTGATTTCATTGGTGACATTTATCTCTTAGGATATTCAGTGAAAGGAGCGTTTGAAATATATAAAGGTGGTCACAGATTAACCCATGAAACTATGAATTCAATAATGTCTGATCAGTCAAACTGGCGCCTTATAAACGAAGATAATTTAAATGATAAAAATTATCAAAAAACCTATTACACGAAGTCCGTAGCTGCATCATTATAATTTAGAAATTCATCTTTAATCTTCTTAAATAATCATTAAAATTATGGTTATGAAATTAATAAAAATCTTTACTTTTCTAACTTTAGTTACTTTTACTCTTAGCGGTTGTTCAGATACAAAGTTAGTTACGCCTGAAACAGAAGGTGAAAAACTTCAAATACTCTACTCAAATGCTATGGAATTAGTTAAAAAAAGAGATTTTGTAGATGCAGCAATAATATTTGAAGATATTGAAAGACAATATCCGTATTCTAAGTGGTCTAATCAGGCGCAATTAATGACTGCGTTCTGTTATTATAAATCACAATTTCATGATGAAAGCCTGGATGCTCTAGAAAGATTTATTGCACTTTACCCTGGCAGCAAGAAAATTTCATACGCTTATTATCTACGAGCTTTAAATTACTTTGAGCAGATAAAAGATGTAGAAAGAGACCAGAGTATGACGGTCAAATCTAAAAAGGCCTTTTATGAGGTTATAAACAAATATCCTGATTCTGAGTTTGTTGAAGATGCTTACTTAAAAATTGATATTATAAATGATAGGCTGGCAGCAAAAGAAATTGAAATTGCCAGATATTACCAATTTAAACAGCAATGGATATCAGCAATTAACAGGTATAATAAAATTTTAGATGATTATGATACTTCTGTATATACAGAGGAGGCATTACATAGACTTGTTGAAATTTATTACTCCCTTGGTTTAATTGAAGAAGCAAAAAGATATGCATCAACTTTAGGTTTTAATTTTCCTGATAGTGATTGGTACATAAAAAGTTACGAGTTAGTCAAAGATTTAAGTTAAATTAAAGTAGTGGAAAAATTTCCAAAAAAAAAATTTCAAGAACTTGTAAAGAATATCCAGTACCATAACAATCTTTACTACAATAATGATAGCCCTGAAATAAGCGATGCAGAGTACGACGCTCTGATAAACGATTACAAAAAAATCAAAAAACTTTTTCCTGAAGAAACTATGCAATCTGATATTTTGAATAAAATTGGAGGTAGGGCTTCTGATTTATTTTCAAAATTTAATCATCCTACAAGAATGCTATCTCTTGATAATGCAATGTCAGAAGAAGACCTGAAAAATTTTCAAAAAAAGATATCTAATTTCTTAAACAAAAAGGGTATTGATTTTGAATTTTCATCTGAACCTAAAATTGATGGTCTATCAGTTAATTTAATTTATAAAAATGGAAAACTTGTAACAGCTGCCACCAGAGGCGATGGTCAAATTGGAGAAAATATTACAGACAATGTAATTACAATCAAGGATATACCAAAAATATTAAAAACAAAATCTCCACCAGTCTCCATTGAAATTAGAGGTGAAATATTCATCACTAAAAATGATTTTATGAAACTGAATACAGAAAACAAATTTGCAAATCCAAGAAACGCCGCAGCAGGGAGTCTAAGACAGTTGGACTCAAAAGTTACCGCAAAGCGTCCACTCAAATTTATCGCTCATGGATTTGGATCATTTACTGAAGAAAAGAGCAGTTATTACGATCAATTAATTGAATTCAAATCGTGGGGGATCCCAATCAGTCCATTCTTAAAAAAAGCTAAAAACCTAAAAGATTTAATAAAGATTTATGATGAAGTTAACAAAAAAAGAGCAGAAATACCCTATGATATTGATGGACTTGTATACAAAGTGAATAACTTATCGTTTCAAAATAGATTAGGCATTGTAGGCAAATCCCCTCGATGGGCTATAGCCCATAAATTTGCTTCAGAAACTGCACAGACTGAAATTAAAAAAATAGATATTCAGATTGGAAGAACTGGATCGGTAACACCTGTCGCAAGACTGAAATCAATTAACATTGGTGGTGTATTGGTATCAAACGCTACATTGCATAATTTTGAAGAAATAGAAAAAAAAGATATTCGTGAGGGTGACTCTGTTATTGTTGAAAGAGCAGGTGATGTAATTCCTCATATTCTTGAAGTCGTATCTAAGAATAAAAAAAATAGACCAAATCTTTTTAAACCACCCAAATCTTGTCCAATATGTAAATCACCAATAGTTATTGACCCTGATGAAGTTGTAGTCAGATGTTCAGGTACTTACGTATGTGATGCTCAAAAAATTGGCAGGCTAAAACATTTTGTATCAAGAAGTGCGCTAGATATCGAGGGCTTGGGAGATAAGCAAATTAATCTATTTTATAATAAGGGACTAATAGAGGAATACGCTGATATTTTTGACCTTGAAGCAAAAAGAGATGTAATTGTCAATATTGAAGGATGGGGCACACTTTCCTATAACAATTTAATAAATGCAATAGATCAAAAGAAAAAAATTGAATTATCAAAATTTATTTATTCCTTGGGAGTTCGTTTCGTGGGGCAAATAAATGCAAAATTAATCGCATCAGCTTTTTCGAACATTAAGAGCTTTATAAGTTTTTTTGAAGGAAAGAGCGATATACTTAGCACCCTTGAGAATACAGATGGACTGGGTCCAAAAGTTATTCAATCATTTATAGAATACTCATCAATTAAATCTAATAAGAAACAAATATTAAAACTAACCCAGAGGGTTGATCTATTTATAAAAAAAATAGATACCGTTAAATCAAAAATAACTGGAAAGAAGATAATTTTTACTGGAACACTGTCATCAATGTCTAGGGCTGAGGCAAAAACAAAAGCTGAGAAACTCGGCGCAAAAGTCGTTTCATCAATAAGTAAATCAACAGATATACTCGTTACAGGTGAAAATTCTGGATCAAAGTTAAAAAAAGCAAAAGAATTAGGTGTCAAGGTAATGAATGAGAAAGAATGGTCAAATTTAGCTAATTAATCAGGGGGGAAGTTTGGTTTATCAGCCATTTTTTCTCCTGTTCATTCATAAATCGCAATAGATTTGATTTTACATCTGAGTGATACTTATCAATCCACTCAATTTCCTTTTTATTCAACATTTTTTTATTTATTAAATCTCTCTCGAACGGAGCCATTGTTAATGTTTTAAAATGCAAATAACCTTTACTTATTTGAGACATAATTAGGCTCTCAATCCTTATACCGTAGTCATTTTTTTTATAGAAACCAGGTTCATTTGAAACAACCATACCTTCTTCAAAAGATATTCTAGAAAATTGTGAAATAGAAGGGGGACTTTCGTGTACATTCAAGAAACAGCCGACCCCATGTCCAGTTCCGTGTTCAAAATTACAATTTATTTCTTTGAGATATTTTCTTGCAAGATTATCTAATCTTTTACCTTTTTCTCCGTACTTAAATTTACTACGTGCGACCGCAATATGACCTTTTAAGACTCTAGTATACATATCTATTTGGTCTTTTCGCGGCTTATTAAAACTTATTGTTCTCGTTACATCCGTCGTTCCATCAAAGTACTGAGCGCCAGAGTCAACTAGAAATAAATCTGATTTTCTAATTTTTTTGTTTGTTAATTTATTTGCACGATAGTGAACAATTGCTCCATTTGAGCCTGTACCCGCAATAGTTGGAAAGCTGAGTGAAAAGAAATTTTTATTACTCTTTCTTAAATTATCTAAATATTTAATTGCATCCATTTCTGTTATATTTTTATTTTGTACTTGGTTTTTAGCCCAAAACATAAATTTTGTTAATGATGCACCATCTCTTTTATGCGAATTAATCATACCTTTTTGTTCAGTTTTATTTTTTTTTGATTTTAGTAACTGTATGACATCCCCTTGAAGTTTTAATGTCCCATAACTTTTAATCGCATTAGCTAGATTAAAATTAATCGTATTGATGTCACATATGAATGATTTATTAATTCCACACTTTTTGATGAATGGATAAATATCTTTTTGCTTTTTGAAAGAGACATCAATTTTCAATTGCTTTTTTAAATTGTTTTTACAATCAGAAAAAATGTAACATTTTCCAGTTTTATGAATAATTGCTTGAGATAGAAATATAGGTGTATATTCAATATCATTTGATCTTATGTTGAATACCCACGAAATTGAGTCACATGCAGTTAAAACATAGTAATCTGTTTTAGATTTTTTTAAAAAATCGACAATTTTATTTATTTTACTTTTAGTACTTTCACCTGAAAAATTTTTTTCTAAAACAAATGGCTTTGAAATGCTTTTCTTTGGTTTCGTTTTCCAGATTTGATCAATGAGATTTTTCTCTAGTGGTATTAAATTTGTTTTTTTACCTAAAGATTTTGAATATGATTTAATTTTAAAATAAGGCAAAATGTTACCGTCAAACCCAACATTTTTAGCTTTTTTTAATTTTAGTAAATTTAATGGAGTGAGTTTATTGTAATTAAATATCTTATATTGTCCTTTATTTACCTCATTCTGAGCTTGGATGGTATAACGCCCATCAACAAATAAATAAGCTTCTTTTATGCCTACAATGACATCTCCGGCTGATCCAGTAAAGTTGCTAATCCACTCTAGTCGTTTACTGTAATTTGGCAAAAATTCATTCTGATATTCGTCTGAGTGTGGAATTAAGTAATAATCAATTTTATTTTTAATTAACAGTTTTCTTATTTCTGCAATTTTTTTTGAGGTATTCAACATGGTTTTAGAAAATCAGATATTAATTTTTTTGTACCATGTTTATCAAAATCCACAACTGCCTTTGTACCGTCAATATCTTTTATTCGACCAATACCAAATTTTTTGTGTTCAACCGTTTGCCCTATTTGAAGTAAAACATCATCGTTTATATCTCTAACATTTTCTATTTCCATATCAACTACCGTTCGATAATTTGAAGATGGATTATTTTTAAAATCTAATTTTCTTGGTTTAAAATCAAAATCTTGATTAAATTCATCAAATTCATGATTTTGGAATCTGTCCATATGGCTTGACGCGTGATTAATAGTTTTTATTAATTCTTGATCTAACTCCTCAATAAATCGAGATTGCAATGAAGGCATCCAATTATTTTGAAATCGACGACTCATTGATGTCGAGATATTTATTATTTTTTTAGCTCGCGTTATGCCGACATATGCAAGTCTTCTTTCCTCTTCAATTCCTTTATTGCCAGTTTCATCAATTGTTTTTTGGTGAGGAAAAAGCCCTTCTTCCCAACCTGGCAAAAAAACATAATTATATTCAAGACCTTTTGCGGCATGAAGGGTCATGATACTTACTTTATTGTCTTCATTATTTTCATCTATTGCTGTAACTAAAGATACATGCTCTAAAAACTCCTCAATGCTGTTATAGTCTTCCATCGCAATTATTAATTCCTTAATATTTTCTATTTTCGTTTGAGCAGAGACATTTTTATCATTTTTAAGCATATTCATATAACCAGACTCATCGAGCAGCATTTTTAAAATGTCATAAAACTGCAAATTATCGATTGATGATTTTCCTCTATCGATAACAGAAATGAATGCTTTTAAGCTTTCAGATATTTTTTTGGTAAATTCATCTGTATCAACCATTTCTTTTGAAGCTTGATACAATGAAATTCGTTTTTGTTTTGCGTAAGATAAAATATGATTAAATGATTTTTCTCCTATTCCTCTTTTAGGGACTGTTAAAGCTCTTTCAAATGCGACATCGTCTTGACTTTCATATACCAGCCTAAGATATGAAACAGCATCTTTTATTTCTGATCTCTCATAGAACCGAATGCCACCTACAATACGATAAGGAATTGAGTATTTAATCAAAGACTCCTCTATTTCACGCGATTGAAATACTGCCCTTACTAATATTGAGATATTGTTCAGGTCAGGGTTATCGTCACTATACTTCATAATATCCTGAGCAACTAAATCAGCTTCGTCTCTACTTGAATTAACTAAATGTAAATGTATTGGCTCTCCATCACCTTGGTCCGAAACAAGTTCCTTGCCAAGTCTATATTCGTTATAACTAATTAATGATGTTGCAGATTTAAGTATATTGTTTGTTGATCGATAATTTTGTTTAAGTCGTATTACCTTTGCATTTTCAAATTCTTTTTCAAATCGAAGCATATTATCAACTTCAGCACCACGCCAACTATAAATTGATTGATCATCGTCTCCAACACAACAAACATTTTGATGATGAGAACCAAGTAGTTTAAGCCATTTATATTGTGCAGCATTGGTGTCTTGATATTCATCCACATGAATATATTTAAAATTATTGCTATAACGTTTGTGAATATCAGGGACTTTAAAAAGATTGATACACTGTAAAAGTAAGTCACCAAAATCTAAGCAATTAATTTCAAACAACCTTGCTTGGTAAATTTTATAAATAGAGAGACTCTTTTCATCGATTAAATTATCTAGTGACTCAGATTTTATGTCATTTGGATTAAGAGCTTTGTTTTTCCAATGATCAATTTTAGATTGTATTAATTTGGGGGAAAACTGAGATTGGTCTAAGTTTTCAGCCTTTATAATTTGCTTGATCAGAGAAAGCTGATCATCCTTATCAAGTATAGTAAAACTTTGTTTAAGACCAATTACCTCTGCGTGGTTTCTAATTATTTTTGCTCCAATTGAATGAAAGGTTCCCATCCAAGGCATCTTTTCCATATTTTGACTTACTAGTTTTTGAACACGTTCAGACATTTCTCTGGCAGCCTTGTTAGTAAAGGTTACGCAAAGAATCTGAGAGGGGAATGCTAAGTTATTATCTATTATATGAGCAACTCGCGTAGTAAGTACTTTCGTTTTTCCAGTTCCAGCTCCTGCAATAATTAAATTTGGACCCTCGGTACTACAGACAGACTCATATTGCAGTGGGTTAAGACTATCTAGGTAATTAACTTCAGTCATAACTGACCCTTTAAGTGATTCAATACATATAGTCTAATTGCACTTGATAAATTGGAAGTGTTCTTCGTCTTATCTATTTTTGAGATTATTTTATCTGGAGTAGTATTTTCTTTTTTGCTTAGTTTTAATATTTCTTCCCAAAATTCAGTTTCAAGAAATACACTTGTAATGTGGCCATCTATCTTGACAGTGCGCTTATTGGAATTGGGCATGAACGAACTATGATGAAGAAATCATTTTTGATGGATTGAGAAGGGACTTCATCTTTCTTATATCAACATATTTTAGGATTTTGTTTGCCTCAATTAGAGTAATATTTTTCTTATGTGCAAGCTTTGCAAGTTCAGCAGCTTTTTCGTATCCAATTTCAGGAGCAAGAGCAGTTACAAGCATTAATGAATTCTCAACACCTTCTTTTATATTTCTCAAATTTGGTTTAATTCCTCTAAGACATTTATCACAAAAGTTTGTAACTCCTGAGGATAATAAATTAATTGCATTAATTATGTTAAACCCAATTACTGGTTTAAATGCATTAAGTTCAAAATGACCTTGAGTTCCTGCCATTGATATTACGTTATGACTGCCCATTACCTGTAAACAAGCCATTGTCAAAGCTTCACTTTGAGTTGGATTTACTTTACCAGGCATTATAGATGACCCAGGTTCATTCTCAGGTAAATTCAGTTCTCCAAGACCTGATCTTGGTCCAGAAGCTAGAAGTCTTATATCATTTGCTATTTTAAACAGATCTGTTGCAATAACATTCAATACTCCTGATAGCTCCACAAGAGAGTCGTGAGAGGCCAAAGCCTGGAATTTGTTGCTCGCAGGTTTAAATTTAATTTTATTAATTTTACTTATTTCATTTGCAACGAGTCTATCGAACCCTTTTTTTGAATTCAGACCAGTTCCAACGGCCGTCCCTCCTTGGGCTAAATAATTTAAGTTAATCAGGGCTGTCCTCAGTCGTTTAATGTTCATATCAATTTGAGATTGATAACCTGAAAACTCTTGTCCAAGTGATAAGGGAGTTGCATCTTGCAAGTGTGTCCTACCGATTTTGATGATGCTTTTCCATTTCTTGGACTGGCTACCTAAAATTTTTTCCATTTCATTTAAAGCTGGAATAAGTTCATCAGTAACTTTTTTTGAGGCCGCAATATTAATTGCAGATGGAAAACTGTCATTAGTTGATTGACTTTTGTTGACATGATCGTTCGGGTGAACTGGACTATTTGTCCCAAGTCTTCCAGTAAGTTTTTTATTGGCAAGATTAGCGATGACTTCATTTACATTCATATTAGTTTGAGTCCCAGATCCAGTCTGCCAAACCGAAAGAGGGAATTGATCATTATATTTACCAGTAAGAATATTTTTTGATGCACTAATTATTGCATTCGCAATTTTAGGTGCCAAAGTTTTCTGTTTTTGGTTAACTTTTGCGCATGCCATTTTTATCGTGACCAATGCATGAATAATTTCAACGGGTATTAAATTATTGCCAATTTTAAAGTTTTTCAGAGATCTCTGGGTCTGAGCACCCCAAAAGTTGCTATTTGATACTCTTATTTTGCCAATACTGTCTTGTTCTTGCCTTGTATTTTTTCTCATTTGAATTGTAGTATACTACCTTCCTTTTATATATGGTACTAGAAACAGCAGATTACAAGATCAAATAAATTATTTTCAATTATCATGAGTATCATCAATATTTTTGATAAACTAATGATGATTCGTAATTACACACTAATAATAATAAAAAAATAGCGTATTTGTATGATATTTAATTCTTTATTTTTGAACATAGCTCATGTTCTGTCGAAAAATAAAATATCCTTAATATTGATTACAGTTCTGTTTTTCAGCGCTTGTGCTGGAGGTGATAGAATTTCTAAAAATAAATCATTAGATGAAGCTTCAACTAATACGCTAACCAGAATTGCTGATATACCCTTTCCACAAGGTACAAAGTTAGATTTAAATAAAAGTCTTATTTTAGGTGAAGGCAAGACATGGAGCGGTCAATTATTCATCTCAATTCCGGAAAAAAAAGCAGGGGTTTACAATTATTTTGTTAATAATTTAGAAAAATTTGATTGGAAAGAGCAAACCACAATAAGAGGAGAAACAAGTATTCTAAATTTTCTTGGTGATAATAATAGAGTAGCCATAATTACAATTAGAGAAGGAAGTTTCAACTCATCAGATGTTTTGATAAGTGTTACTCCTTACGCTGAAGCTTTTGAAGCAACCGTTGGAGATTTTATAAATCAAGAATATTTAGAATTCGATTAAATAAAATTTATAGCTAATTAAGATAATCTTTTAATATTAGTTTTAAATCAGGAACATTAAATTTATTTTTAGTGGGAGACTTCTGTTTCTCTCACATATTTCAAATATAAGACTATATCTCGCATTATTCAATTCTTCGTTGCAGACTTCGTTGAGACTTTGCGTGAATCTGCACAAACTTTGTTTTCTGACTTCGTTGAAATTTTTCTTAATTCAGCAATTTAGTTGTAAATTATATTTAATATAATTTACTAAGATTATATATATTTGGATTTTGTATAAATTCTATCAATCTACTTGATTCAAACGACTTAATTTCTTCTTCTGTTTTATCTGTAATAAATTTTGACAAATCATCTGACTCAAAAGACATAAGTTCCTCATTAAGTTTATCTGAAATTTTGACACAACGACCACCGCTCAATACCACTGATTCATCCGGCGCTGGAGGTTGAAAAGAATCATCATTACTCGAATATATCCCAATGTATCCAATATATGTTGTCGTAAATGATATAGAAGTATCATCACATCCTTGCAGTTTGGTAATATGTTCCATAAGTGGATCAATCAAAATTGTACTCTCTCTGCATAAATCTGTATGCGTTACTTGATATAAATCATATACAGTACGATCATATACATCAGTAAAAACTCTAGAACTTATGTACTTAATTGCATGCCTAACGTAATTAAAACCTTTTACTGAAATGACTTCATTCGTATTATTAAGCAAAAATAATTCAGATTTTTCTTCAGGACCTCCAGAACCGAAAGAATCTTTGCCTTCACACAGCAAATTAAATGCACTTGCTGATGAACAAATGAAACAAAGAATTATGAATGTAGAAATAAATCTGATCATATATATTTAAATAATTAAGTTAAAATAAACTTATATTATAAGAACACCTTTATATATAAACTAGTTTAATATTAAATAATTGATAACATTCCTGCATTCAGACTTCGTTGAAACTTCGTTGAAGACTTCGTTGAACTTTCAGA
Source organism: uncultured Pelagibacteraceae bacterium (assembly GCA_902578305.1). Taxonomy (GTDB): domain Bacteria; phylum Pseudomonadota; class Alphaproteobacteria; order Pelagibacterales; family AG-422-B15; genus CACNXQ01. The sequence goes on from CACHCK010000001.1 coordinate 162,581, forward strand.
ATCAAATATTGCGGGAAATAAACAAAAATGAATGAAGTGGGAGACTTCTGTTGCCCGGTGCCTCCCGAACCGCGCTTACCTAATTAGATTAAGCAGCGAGCGCTAATTCATCGTTAGCATTTATAAATTTGCCCGATAACGGTGGTACAATACCGAGAGAAAAACTTACCTTTAAGCATTCGTCGATCCTATATCACCCCCTAATTTATGGTGGAGGTGCCGGGTACCGCCCCCGGGTCCGTAATGGGTATTACGCAAGCCGTTTATCCCTATAGCTGGGATATCCCCAGCAATCTGAATATAGTTGGATATTCAGACTTTTTAAAGAGAGTAATCTTAATATAGTATGAGTTAATTATTTGATTCAAAAAAATGCCGGTAAACAAAGAACAACTTAAAGAAATTGAAGCCTTAAGGTCTGAAATATCACAAACAGCTCGTGTTACAGCCCCTGAATTAGAAGCAGTTTTGTACAAGCCAATTGAAGTGCTCGATCATGGCTTTATTCGTGTCATTGATTATATGGGGGATGACAGTTCAATAGTGCAGTCGGCAAGAGTATCATATGGTAAAGGCACAAAGAAGATTTCAAATGACAAAGGGCTTATTAAATATTTGATGAGGCACCGTCATTCAACCCCTTTTGAAATGTGTGAAATTAAATTTCATATTAAACTTCCAATTTTCATTGCTCGACAATGGATACGACACAGAACGGCAAACGTTAATGAGTACTCGGCTCGCTACTCAATTCTTGATAAAGAGTTTTATATTCCTTCAGCAGAAAACCTAGCGGCACAGTCAGCAATCAATAATCAGGGTAGAGGGGATGCCTTAACAGATGATGAAGCCTCTAATGTTATACAAATACTAAAAAAGGATGCCGAGCAGACATATTCTAATTACGAAACTCTATTAAATGAGAGTTCTGAGGGCAACATAATTGATGAAAGTAAATCTGGAATTGCAAGAGAATTGGCCCGAATGAATCTTACCCTCAATACCTATACACAATGGTACTGGAAGATTGACCTGAATAATTTATTGCACTTTCTTGCTCTAAGAGCTGACGACCATGCGCAGTATGAAATACGTGTTTATGCGGATGCCATGTTAGATATTGTAAAAAAATGGGTTCCTCTTACTTACGAAGCATTTGAAGATTATAGAATTGGTGGAACAGAACTCTCTGCTAAAGAGGTAAATCTAATGAGAAAACTTCTAAAAGGGGAGAAAGTATCTTTTGAAGAAGAAGGTCTGTCTAAAAGAGAATGGAGCGAACTGCAAAGAAAGTTTGAAATTAGTTAGTATTTGCTAATTGTTCTAATTTTAATCGTTTTAATAAATTCTCAGCCAATTCAATAAACATTTGGCTGACTTTATGATCTGGCACTAAATCTGTAAGAGGGTGACCTTTTTCGCATTGCTCAAGAAGTAATGGATCATGAGGAAGGTTTGCGAGTATTTCATAGTCATATTTTTCAGCAACTTCATTTGTTTTACTTTCACCGTAAAGTTTATATTCTTTACCTGTGTCAGGTGCTAAGAAGTAACTCATGTTTTCTACAATGCCAAGAATGGGGACTTTAGTTTTTTCAAACATCTTTAAACCTCTGATTACATCAATTAAAGCAATATCTTGAGGTGTAGTAACTATTAAACTTCCAGAGATTTTTAGTTTCTGAATCAGAGACAGTTGAACATCGCCTGTGCCTGGGGGCAAATCAATGACCATAATGTCTGCAGCTCCCCAATTTACTTTATCAATCATTTCATTAATTGCTTTCATGACCATGAGACCTCTCCAGATGATTGGATTTTCATCATTGACCATGTAACCCATAGACATTGTCGATAGTCCATATCGATTGATTGTTTCAATTTTTTGTCCATCAGAATGAGGCTTTTCATTAATCCCAATCATTTTGGGAATTGATGGACCATAAATATCAGCATCAAGTAAACAGGTTTTTAAACCAAGTGATTTAAACGCGCACGCAAGATTTGATGCGACTGTTGATTTACCAACTCCTCCTTTTCCTGATGCAACTGCAAGAATATATTTTATTTGATTAGTGCCAACGCTATTTATTTTGTTATCTGAATTCACTTCATCATTTGCATGTGTTGAATTTTCCTTATGTAAAGTTGTGATGATATTAACTTTAGTTACACCTGGAATCTCTTTGAGTGCTTTTTGGGCATCCTCAAAAATTTTTTCATTTTTTTTCTGATCATTTTCTTTGAATTCAATAATACAATCTATCTTTCCCTCACTCACAGATACATTTTTAACCATACCCATAGCAACTATGTTCTCACCTGCTTCTTCGTTAACAACTTGTCCAAGGAGGTGTAAAGCTTGATTTTCCAGAGTTTCTGCCATTTTTTTGATCTTGTATTTACGTAATTAATTACAATATATCATAGTATAAGTGTAAATAATTGCTTTTAAGCATTTTTACCATATATAGGTAATAATTCTAAATTATATGTCTTGGTCTGATAATAACAATAACGATCCTTGGGGTTCTTCGGGAAATGGAAGCGGTAGACGTGGTCCAGGTCCCAACATGGATGATGTGATCCGCAATGCACAGAATCGTTTCAAAGGAATGATGCCAGGTTCTTTTTTTGGAAAGTTAGGACCAATGGTCATCATTGGTATATTAATACTTATATGGCTTGCAAGTGGTTTTTATAGGGTTTTACCGGACGAGCAGGGCGTAGTTTTACAATTTGGAAAGTATACTAAAACCACACAACCTGGACTAAACTATCACTTACCATATCCTATAGAGCGTGTATTCACACCCAAAGTAACCAAAATAAATAGAATAGATGTTGGGTACAGACAAAGTCCAGACTCTAGAGTCACTGCGATTAGAGATGTAGAAGAAGAAAGTTTAATGTTAACAGGTGATGAAAATATTGTTGATATTGACTTTTCAGTATTCTGGTTAATCAATGATGCGGGTAAGTTTTTATTTAATGTTCAAGCTCCCGAACTTACCGTGAAAAGTGCTGCTGAGACTGCAATGAGAGAGTCTATCGGACAGGGAGGTCTTCAATCCATTCTGACAGAAGGAAGAACAGAAATAGAGGAACAAACTAGATCAATTATACAAGAAATTTTAGACGAATACGGTACGGGTATTACAATAACACAAGTGCAAACTCAAAAGGCTGACCCGCCAGCACAGGTAATTGATGCATTTAGAGATGTACAAGCTGCACGGGCTGATATGGAACGGCAAAGAAATGAAGCAGAGGCATATGCTAACGATATAATTCCAAGAGCAAGAGGTGAGGCAGAGCAAATTCTTCAATCTGCTGAGGGTTATAGACAAAAAGTCATTGCTGACAGTGAAGGTAAAGCAGCAAGGTTCCTATCAATTCAAACAGAGTACGCAAAAGCACCACAAGTGACAAAGAAAAGAATATTTTATGAGACAATGGAAGATGTATTCTCTGATATGGACAAAGTTATTATTGATAAAGCTGGAGGTGACTCAGTTGTCCCTTATTTACCTCTCCCCGAATTAAGCAAGAAGTCACAGGAGTAATTATGAGCACTACTAGAATATCATTGATAGTTTTAGGATTTATAGCAATATTCGCTTATTTCACCCTGTTCACAGTACTTGAAGTAAAAAATGCAATCGTATTGCAGTTTGGTGATCCAAAAAGAGTAATCACTGAACCAGGTCTTAATTTTAAAATACCATTCATTCAAAATGTTATATTTATTGATAATCGTATTCTAGACATCGATGCACCTGCCGCTGAGGTGATCGCATCTGATCAAAAAAGACTTATTGTTGACGCTTATGTAAAATTCAAAATTGTTGATGTTTTAGAGTTTTATAAGGCATTTGGTAATGAAAATGTTGCTAGATCAAGAATTTCTGCAGTTGTTAATTCAAGAATAAGGGGCGTTTTAGGTGAGGAACCTCTAGCCGCCGTATTATCAGATGATCGTTCGAAACTAATGAAACAAATTACGTCATTAGCCGAAGCCGAGGTGAAGAATTTTGGAATAGAAATTGTTGATGTAAGAATTAAACGAGCTGATTTACCGGAAGCAAATAGCCAGGCGATTTTTGGTAGAATGCAAACTGAACGTGAACGTGAAGCCAGAGAGTTCAGAGCAAGAGGTGCTGAGATGGCTCAAAAAATTCGTTCAACTGCTGATAAGGAAGTTACGATTATAAAGTCACAGGCAGAGAAAGAAGCCAACATAATTCGTGGTGAAGGTGATGGAATGGCTAATAAAATTTTTGCGGATGCATTTGGAAAAGACCCTGAATTTTTTGCTTTCTACAGAGCAATGCAAGCTTATGCTGAAGGGTTGAAAAGTTCTGATACTACTATGATCTTGTCTCCTGAAAGTGAATTCTTTCAATATTTTGGAACTTACTCTGAGTAAAATTATTTAATTTTCCTAAAATGATTCAATTTATATTAGGTTCTCTTGGATTACTTTTAATTATAGAGGGCCTTCTTTATGCCTTATTTCCAAATAGAATGAAGAGTATGATCAAATCTATGTTAGAGATGAACAATGACACTCTAAAATGGGGAGGTCTAGCATCAGCAATAGTAGGATTTCTAATGTTATGGACTGCAGTCAGATGAAATTAGATATCAAAATTATACCAGTCATCTTTTTTTTGTTTATTTGTTCTACGTTTCAAACTTTAAGCTTTAATGGTCCTGATACCTTCTCTGATTTAGCTGAGCGAGTTTCTCCTTCAGTTGTTAACATTTCAACGACTGGTGTTATTGAAAATACAGGGCCTCAAGTTCCATCGATTGAAGATTTCTTTAATTTCCCGTTTAATATGCCTAGCCCAGAACCATCAGAAAGAGAGTTTAGTTCATTAGGTTCAGGCTTTGTAATTTCTGCAGATGGCTTTATTGTTACAAATAATCATGTTGTAGAAAACGCTTCAGACATACAAGTTACTTTTACAGATGGATTAAAATTAGAAGCCGAATTGATTGCTTCTGATGCTGAGACTGATTTAGCACTTTTGAAAGTTGACGCAAATAACCTTCCGTTTTTAGAGTTTGGTGACTCAGACACGGCAAAGGTAGGTAATTGGGTAATGGCAATCGGTAATCCACATGGACTAGGAGGTACGGTTACAGCAGGTATTGTTTCTGCAAGAGGTAGGATGCTTGGGGGAAGATATGACGACTTCATACAAACTGATGCATCAATAAATAGAGGCAATTCAGGAGGACCATTATTTGATTTAGATGGAAAAGTGATTGGAGTGAATTCAATGATCATTTCTCCAAGCGGTGGATCTATTGGAATTGGTTTTGCTATTCCATCAAATCTTGCAAATAACATTATTCAGCAACTGCAAGAAACAGGAGAAATTGAAAGAGCCTGGTTAGGCGTAAGAATTCAAGAAGTAACTGATGAAATTGCTGAGAGTTTGGGTCTTGGTAAAACTTATGGTGCCTTAGTTCAGGGTTTAACTACAGATAGCCCGGCACTTAAAGGCGGAGTTAATGAGGGTGACATCATTATTGAATTCAATGGCAAAGAGGTTGAGTCTGTTCAAACGCTTCCAAAACTTGTGGCCGAGGCTGATATTGGTCAATCTACAAAGGTAGTTGTCTGGCGGGATGAAAAAGAAGTTCAGTTATTTGTAAATTTAGGCAAACAACCGTCTCTTGAGGAACTTGCCTCAATTGAAAATAATGGATCAGCTGTTTTAATAAAAGAACTAGGAATAAAAGTCAGAACCTTGACAGATGAAGACAAGTCCAGATTGGATTTAGCTAAAACTTTACAGGGAGTAATTATATCTGAAATCAATAATGACTCTTTCCTAATACGACAAAATATTAAGAAAGACGACATTATTATTGAAATACAAAATAAATCAGTGAAAGCATCTGGGGAAGTATTACAAATAATTGATGAGGTTGTTTCTCAGGGAAAAGAAAATGTTTTAATTGTTTTTTATTCTGGCCCTAACTCTAAAAAATATATAGGCGCTAGGTTGTCTCTCGACTAAATAAAATGGAAAAAAGGGACATACTGGTTATCTTTGGTCCCACAGCAAGTGGAAAGTCAAAGCTTGCAACTCAAATTGCTTCTAAACATAAATCAGCAATAATTAATTTTGATAGTCTACAGGTATACAAAGATCTAAAGATCCTAACTGATAGACCAGACGATGAGATATGTAAAAAATTTGACCATCGTCTTTATGGTATGCTTAAAGGCAATGAAAGTTGCTCAGCAGCTTATTGGCTAGAAAAAGCTGAACATGAAATTAATAATTGTTTCGATAATAAGTTGCTTCCAATTGTTGTAGGTGGAACAGGCTTGTATTTAAAGGCCTTGATGGATGGACTTTCAGAAATTCCTTCTATAAAAAAAAATATAGAAGAACAAGCAAAGCTGGATTTAGAAACCTATGGCCTTGATCATTTATACAAAAAAATCTTAATTAAATACCAAGGCACAAAAATTAATCCTAATGATAAACAAAGAATAATGCGTAGTTATTCATTACTGCTTCAGACTGGAAAAGTTTTAGAAGAATGGCAATTTAATCCAAACAAAAAAATTGATAATGTAAATTATAGAGTGATCCTAACTGGCAATTTACGTGAGAAGCTATATGAGTCAGCTGAGCAAAGAGTTGATAATATGTTTCATGATGGCGCTGTCGATGAGGTTCAATCTTTAATTGAGAAAAATTATAGCGCTGAATTATCTATTATGAAGGCAATTGGAGTTCGTGAAATAACCAACTTTATTGATGGAAAAGTCAGTTTAGATGAAGCCAAAAGCATAATGAAGAAAAACACGAGAAACTATATCAAAAGACAAGATACTTGGATAAAAGGTAATAATATTACTCAAAATGTTGATATAAAGAAATATTTATAAATTATCTATAAAATATTCTTTTCATATATTTAAAATATTTGACTTATTAAGTAAATCTCCATAAAACGTCACTTCTTATAAGGGGTATAATTTATGGTTAATATGCAAATGACTGGTGCACAAATGGTTCTTAAGGCCTTGGAAGATCAACAAGTTGATACAATATTTGGCTATCCTGGTGGCGCAGTTTTGCCAATATATGATGAATTAGCAAAAACTAAGGATATAAACCATCAAATACGCCATTTTTTAGTAAGGCATGAACAAGGTGCGTCCCATGCTGCTGAAGGGTATGCAAGGTCAAGTGGTAAAGTTGGAGTAATGTTAGTTACTTCTGGCCCCGGAGTTACTAACGCAGTGACTGGACTAACTGATGCTATGATGGATTCAATTCCTCTTGTTTGTATTAGTGGACAAGTTCCTACGCACTTAATTGGAACGGATGCATTTCAGGAATGTGATGCGGTTGGAATTACTCGTCCGTGCACTAAGCATAATTGGCTAGTTAAGGATATAAATGATCTATCTCGAATTTTACACGAAGCTTTTTATGTAGCTTCAAGCGGCAGACCTGGACCTGTTCTTGTAGATATACCCAAAGATATTCAATTCCAAACCGGAACATATATTGGGCCTGATACAATTAAACATAAGTCCTATAGGCCAAAATTAAAAGCGAACATTGATAATATTGATGATGCTTTAAAGTTAATTGCAGAAGCTGAAAAGCCAATCTTTTACACTGGAGGAGGCGTTATAAATTCGGGAAATGCAGCCGTTCAACTCTTAAGAGAGTTTGTTCGTCTGACTGGTTTTCCAATTACATCCACTCTTCAAGGGCTTGGTGCGTTTCCAGGTGATGATACCCAGTTTGTTGGAATGCTTGGCATGCACGGCACATACGAAGCTAATATGGCGATGAATAAATGTGACCTCATGATAAACATCGGTGCACGTTTTGATGATAGAATCACTGGAAAAATTGATGAGTTTTCACCAAATTCAAAAAAAATCCATATCGATATTGATCCATCATCAATTAATAAGGTCGTCGATGTAGATGTTGCTCTTGTTGGTGACGTTGCTCATGTGCTTGAAGATGCCATCAAGCTGTGGAAATCAAAAGTTTACAAAGTTAATAAATCTCAGATTAAAGACTGGTGGAAACAAATAGATAAATGGAAAGAAGTAGATTCACTTGGTTTTAATGAAAATAAAAAAACAATTAAGCCGCAGTATGCAATACAAAGATTGTATGAGCTGACTAAAGAAAAAGACGTCTTTGTAACCACTGAGGTTGGTCAACATCAAATGTGGGCTGCACAATATTACAAATTTAATAGACCTAATAGATGGATTACATCTGGAGGTTTAGGCACTATGGGCTTTGGTTTGCCAGCTGCAATAGGCGCTCAAGTTGCTCATCCTGATAAACTTGTAATTGATATTGCAGGAGAAGCTTCAATATTGATGTGTATACAAGAAATGTCGACAGCGATTCAACACAAACTGCCTGTAAAGATTTTCATTATTAATAATCAATACATGGGGATGGTAAGGCAGTGGCAAGAACTTCTTCACGACAAAAGATACTCTCACAGCTATACAGATGCTTTACCTGATTTTGTAAAGCTCGCTGAAGCTTACGGCGCCAAGGGTATAAGGGCCCAAAGTCCAAGTGAACTTGACAAGGCAATAAATGAAATGATTGATTATGATGGCCCTGTAATATTTGACTGCGTAGTTGATGAAAACGAAAATGTTTTTCCAATGATACCATCTGGCAAGGCCCACAATGAAATGTTGCTTGGCGATGAAACAGAAAAAGAAGAGATCTCAGATGAAGGAAAAGTATTAGTATAATGAGTGAATTAATTTCAAAACATACAGTATCAGTTCTTGTTGATAATGAGCCAGGTGTACTTGCGCGAGTAATAGGTCTAATTTCAGGTAGAGGTTACAACATTGATAGTCTTACAGTTGCTGAAGTAGATGCAGAAAAACATATCTCTAGAATTACAATTGTGGCGCCAGGTACAGAAGAAACAGTAAATAAAATGATTAGCCAATTACAGAGAATTGTGCCTGTTAAAAGAGCGGTAAACGTCACATTTGAGAAACAGGGTATTGAAAGGGAGATGGCCTTAGTCAAAATTGTTTCAACTGGAGAAAAAAGAGTAGAGTCAATGCGGTTATCAGATGTATTTAGAGCCAAAGTTATAGACACAACACACGATTCTTTTGTCTTTGAATTGAATGGTTCTCCAAGAAAAATTGATGCTTTCATCGATTTAATGAAGCCATTAGGTCTATCTGAGGTATCAAGAACGGGTGTAGTAGCTATTGCACGCGGAACAGAAAAGATGTAAGGAAAAAGAATGAAAGTATATTACGAAAAAGATGCTGACCTGGATTTAATAAAAACCAAAAAAATTGCAGTATATGGTTATGGTAGTCAGGGTCATGCTCATGCATTAAATTTAAAAGACTCGGGTGCCAGTGATGTTGTAGTAGCTTTGAGAGAGGGTTCTTCGAGTGCAAAAAAAGCAGAAGCTGAAGGTTTGAGAGTAATGTCTATGTCTGATGCAGCTGAATGGGCTGATATAATGATGATGTTAATACCTGATGAGCTTCAGGCAGATGTATGGAAAAACCACATTGAACAAAGAGCTAAAGAAGGTTCAGCACTTGCATTTGCACATGGTTTAAATGTTCACTTTGATCTTATCAACGCAAGACCAGATATGGACGTATTCATGGTTGCACCAAAAGGACCTGGTCATACTGTTAGGTCAGAATTTAAAAAAGGAGGCGGCGTTCCTTGTCTGGTTGCAGTAGATAGCGATAAAACTGGAAAGGCACTCGATATTGCATTGTCATATGCATCTGCTATTGGTGGTGGTAAAGCTGGAATTATCGAAACAACATTTAAAGATGAATGTGAAACAGATTTGTTTGGTGAACAAACTGTTTTATGTGGTGGTGTTGTTGAATTGATTAGAAATGGATTTGAAACTTTAGTTGAGGCAGGTTACCCACCTGAAATGGCGTACTTTGAATGTTTACACGAAGTAAAGCTTATCGTTGATCTAATTTATGAAGGTGGAATTGCGAATATGAATTACTCAATATCTAATACGGCTGAATACGGTGAGTATGTATCTGGTCCAAAGATAGTTGATGGAGAAACAAAATCAAAAATGAAAAAGGTTTTAGAAAAAATCCAGTCTGGAGAATTTACAAAAGAGTGGATTGAGGAATATAAGAGTGGTGCAAAAAATTTTGAAGCAATGAGAAGTAAAATTGATAATCACCAAATTGAAAAGGTTGGCAAAGATTTAAGAGCTATGATGCCCTGGATTTCAAAAAATAAATTGGTTGATAAAGAAAAAAACTAGTTCAGCAATACTTCATTTCACCAATTCCCTTAATTTATGGGATAAAATTAGGTTTTTTAACTAATACGTTGAAAAATAACGAATTTTCATATAATTATCGAAATATCTCAAACAAGTAGAAAGTGCAATAAAACAGAGTGGTAAAATTGAATAAAAATTTTGAAAATCAGTTAACTATGAATAGCACTTCTCAATCTCGATTGCTGTTAGATCTGCTTAGCAGCCCCTGGGTAATATAACATTACTGCAGGGGGTACTTAATTTTAACACAATTTAATTTTATTAAGAGGATGAGAGATGAAGAAAGAAAATAATTACATAAAGATTTTTGATACTACATTAAGAGATGGTGAGCAGTCTCCTGGCGCTTCAATGAATATTGAAGAAAAATTAAAAATTGCAGAAGCTTTAGAAGATTTGAAAGTTGATATTATAGAAGCTGGTTTTCCTGCCGCATCAAAGGGAGATTATGAAGCAGTTTCTGAAATATCAAAAAAGATTAAAAATTCATCAATATGCGCTTTGAGCAGAGCTTCAAAAAATGACATTCAAACAGCTGCGGATGCTCTTAAAAATGCTACAGCTCCAAGAATACATACATTTATCTCAACAAGTGAACTTCACATGAAACACAAGTTACAATTGAATTCCGATGAGGTTTATCAAAAGGTAATTGATAGTGTATCTTTTGCACGGAATCTATGCGACGACGTTGAGTGGTCTTGTGAAGATGGAACTAGGACAGATTTGGACTTTATGTGTAAAACTGTTGAAGCTGCGATTAAGAACGGCGCATCAACAATAAATATTCCAGATACTGTCGGATACTCAATTCCAGACGAATTTACTAATATTATAACCCATCTAATGAATAATGTTCCAAATATTGATAAAGTGACAATTTCTACACATTGTCACAATGATCTTGGATTAGCGGTAGCAAATTCTCTTGCAGGTGTGAGAGCTGGTGCAAGGCAAATTGAGTGCACTATAAATGGATTGGGTGAAAGAGCCGGTAACGCCGCAATGGAAGAAGTTGTCATGGCGATCAGAACTAGAAATGATATGATGCCTTTTCAAACAAACATACAAACTGAAAAACTAACCAAAACCTCTAAGCTTGTCTCAGCAGTGACAGGTTTTCCTGTACAATTTAATAAGGCAATCGTTGGAAAGAATGCTTTTGCACATGAAGCAGGTATCCATCAGGATGGGATGTTAAAAAATAATAAAACGTATGAAATTATGACCCCAGAAAGTGTTGGAGTTTCAGAGTCAAATCTTGTAATGGGCAAGCACTCTGGCAGACATGCATTCAAACAAAAGATAATTGAACTTGGATATTCAATTAATGACAATGTAATTGAGGAAGCCTTTGAAAATTTTAAAAATTTAGCCGACAAAAAGAAAAATATTTATGATGAAGACATCATTGCTATTATTGATGACCAGGTAATTAGAGTTAATGACTCTATTTTACTTCAGGATTTGCAAGTTATAGCTGGAACGAAAGGACCTCAAAAAGCTGAGATCAGTCTTTTAATTGATGATGAGCCTAAGACGGTTACTTCAACAGGAGATGGACCTGTTGATGCAATCTTTAATGGCTTAAGTCAACTAATTCCTCATAAAGGAAAATTATTACTATATCAAGTCCATGCTGTTACGGAAGGAACGGATGCACAAGCTGAAGTTTCTGTAAGGTTGGCAGAAGATGGTAAAACTGTTGTAGGACTTGGCGCACATACTGATACTCTTGTTGCGTCAGCCAAAGCATATATAAACGCTCTAAATAAATTGATAATTAAAAGAGAAAAGTCAGCTCCAGCGAGTATGTCGGGCGTCACTGGAGTTTGATAAGGAAAGGACAAAATGTTTAATAATTTAATTGGAATATGGTCTTCTGATATGGCAATTGATTTAGGAACAGCTAATACTCTTGTTTATGTAAAAAATAGAGGAGTTGTGCTTAATGAGCCATCAGTAGTAGCTGTATTAAATCAAGGCGGTAAAAGTAAAGTTATTGCAGTTGGCGAGGAAGCAAAAAGCATGTTAGGTAAAACACCTGGACATATTCAGGCAATTAGACCCATGAAAGACGGAGTAATTGCTGATTTTGTTGTTACAGAGGAAATGATAAAACATTTTATTCGCAAAGTTCATAATAGAAAAACATTTGCAAATCCAAGAATTATAATTTGTGTTCCAACTGGCTCAACTCCTGTTGAAAGAAGGGCGATTCACGATTCGGCTTTAGCTGCAGGAGCAAGAAAAGTTTCGTTGATAGAAGAGCCAATGGCCGCTGCAATTGGCGCTGGATTACCTGTGAGTGAGCCACGAGGATCAATGATTGTAGATATTGGTGGTGGTACATCTGAAATAGCCGTTATCTCTCTAGGAGGAATAGTTTATTCTCGTTCAGTAAGAATTGGTGGAGATGCAATGGATATTGCATTAATTAATTATATGCGAAAAAGATATAATCTTTTAATTGGTGAGGCTTCCGCAGAAATGATAAAAAAAGAAGTTGGCATCGCGATACCTCCAAAAACAGGTGACGGAAAAACAATTGATATAAAAGGTAGAGATTTGGCCTCCGGAGTTCCTAAGGAAATAGAGTTAACACAAGCTCAAGTTGCAGAAGCACTATCTGAGCCAATTCAAACTATCATCGAGGGCGTGAAATCTGCACTGGAGGATACACCACCTGAGCTGGCTGCAGATCTTGTTGATATGGGTGTAGTTTTAACTGGAGGTGGAGCACTATTAGAGTCTATGGATGAAGCCATTAGAGAAGCAACAGGACTACCTGTTACAATTGCAGATGAAGCATTGTCATGTGTTGCTTTAGGAAGCGGTAAAGCACTTGAGTCTGAAAGTTCTTTTGAACCTATTCTATCTTCTGCCTATTAATTAAAGTCTGACAGTGAGGACATCACGTAATTTTTACTCAAGATATGTTAACAAGAATAGCTATGTGTCTATTCTTATTCCTATAGGATTAATCATATTTTCCCTTATTTTTTATTTTGGACGATTTGACAATAGCAATCTCTCAAATCAACTTAGAGCTAAAAGTATTAATACCGTTTACTCAATTACTTCAATTGTTTCCAGTCCTATTAGTTTAATCAAAAATGGACTTGAAAGCATTTACGAGATTCAAAATATTTATGAAGAAAATCAAAGATTCAAAGAAATGCAATTACTTGACTCCGCTAGTTTTCAAGAGATGGTTTCTATGAAACTAAAAATAGCTCAATATGAAAGTCTATTAAACGCATCCGATGATATTGAATATGATTTTAGAACTTCAAGGATAGTTGGTGATTTTTCTAATAATTTTAACGGCACCTTAATTGTTAATTCAGGAAAAGAAGAAAATATTAAATTGGATATGCCAGTTTCAGGATCTAATGGAATAATTGGTAGAATATCTCATGTTGGTGAAAGACTTTCTCGCGTACTTTTAATAAGCAACATTAACAGTAGAATTCCAGTGATAATTTCTGAAGATGGTTATCATGGTATGCTAGTGGGTCAAGGTCGAGAAAACCCAACTATAGAATATGTAGAACATATTGAAAAAATTAGCATTGGAGACTTAGTCACAACATCAGGAAAAGGTGGAATTTTTCCGCCATTTCAATTGATTGGTCAAGTAGTTGGAAAAAAATCAAATGAAATCGAGATTAGTATATTTGAAAATATAGCAACTTTATCGCATGTGAAATTATTAAATTATAAACTAATAAAAGAAAATTAAAAATGACTCTAAGTATCAAAGGCTATTTGCTATTAAATGGATCTCTTCTTTTTTTTATTTCATTTAACAATGTATTTAATTTTAATCTAATCGATTTAACTTTAATACTGTCCATTATGTTATATTCAATAAAATGGAATGAAAGCGAATGGTTAGTTCCTCTTCTTCTTTTTGCTTGGGGTATTTTTCAAGATATTTTGCTTGGAATGAATTTAGGTTATTCCGGAAGTATTTTTTTATATTTCTATGTTCTAAGTCAAATTATCTCAATTAATGGTTTATTCGAACAACAAAAAATAAAATATATAATATTTATTATAGCATTATTAATATTATTTATTTTTAAAAACTTGTTTATCTATTTTAATTATCAACTCAATTATGTATCTGTTGGTGAATTGTCAGCTTTCATAATAATGGTTTTATTATACCCGCCATTAAACTTAATAATTATATATAGCCAGAAAAAATATGAAGAAATCAGGTAACTTTATTTTCCAAAAATATGATACTGAAAATTTAATCAATAGAAGAGCAGCGCTTGTAACAATTGCTAAGGCTGGTGTATTCTCGCTGCTTGTTGGAAGACTAGCTTATTTACAAATCGCTGAGAATAGTAAGTATAAAAAATTATCTGATAATAATAGAATAACACACAGATTTCTCGAACCAGAAAGAGGTATAATTTTTGATTTGCAGGGGCGACCAATGGCTATCAATAAACAAAAATATGAAATTATAATAATAAAAGAAGAAACCAGAGACGTAGAAAAATCATTATTTAATTTAAAGTCACTTTTACCTCACGTAAATATTGATATAGAAAAAATATTAAAGGAAGTAAATTCAAGAAAAAAATTCATTCCTGTTGGAATTATCGATGACTTGACTTGGGAGGATTTTTCTAAAATAAATGTGAATATTCATAAATTAGAGGGAATTTACCCTCAGATTGGCTTCAAGAGATATTATACCCAAGGAGAGTCGCACTCACATTTAATTGGGTATGTTTCTCCAATAAGTAAAAATGAAGAAGAGTCAAACCCATTATCCAAACTGAGCACAGCAAAAGCAGGCAAGATAGGTGTAGAAAAAGCTAAAGATGCAATTTTAAGAGGTAAACTAGGCAATAAGAATATTGAAGTTAATGCCAGTGGACGAGAAATTAGAGAACTTGATCGAGTAAATAGTGTGCAAGGAAACTACATACAACTTACAATTGACTCAGAATTACAAAAGTTTTGCTATGAAAGATTAAAAGGACTTAGTGGAAGTGTCTCAGTTATTAATGTTAAAAATGGCGAGTTTTATGCATTGGCATCCTCACCATCCTATGATCCAAATATATTTAGTAAATCTATTTCAAATGAAACTTGGGAAAATCTCTTATCAGATAAATATAAACCACTGATTAATAAATCGATATCCAATCAATATCCTCCAGGATCAACCATAAAACCATTTGTTGCACTTGCAGCCTTAGAGTCAGGAGTTTCTCATAAAGAAACTTTTTTTTGTGATGGGAAACACACAATAGAAGATACTAGTCTAGAATCAGGATACAAAACATTTCATTGCTGGAAGAAGGAAGGACACGGAAATGTAGATATGACAAAGGCTATAAAGGTATCTTGTGATGTTTATTTTTATCAAATTGCAAGAAGAATAGGAATTAATAAAATCGCTGAGGTTTGTAAAAGATATGGGTTAGGAGAAAAAGTTTTCAAATCTCTTTATGAAGAAAAAAGTGGAATAGTTCCAAACAAACAGTGGAAATTAGAAAATCTTGGTAGTAGATGGATGGTAGGAGAAACATTATCTGCTGGTATAGGCCAAGGATATTTTCTAACAACTGCAGCGCAGCTGTCTCTTGCATTAGCTCAATTAATTAACAATGGAACCAGGCTTAGTCCAAAATTGATATATGATATTGAAACCTCAAATGTTTACAATGAGCGAATTATTGCAGATCCCAAATATCTAAAAATTATTAAAAATGCATTAGACGAAGCTACTAATGCTCCTGGAGGGACTTCCTATAGATCAAGAATTATAGGTAAGTATAAAATGGCTGGTAAAACAGGCACATCTCAAGTAAGAGCAATATCAATTAAAGAAAGAGAAGAAGGTTTAATAAAAAATAAAGATTTGCCTTGGGAAAAAAGAGATCATGGTCTTTTTATCGGATACGGTCCAACCACAGATCCTAAGTATGCAGTTTCTGTAATTGTTGAACATGGAGGCAGTGGATCAGGATCTGCAGCTCCAATTGCATCAGATATATTCAAATATTTATTTGAAAAAAAACTCAATTTAAAAAGAAACGAAATTTTTAATGTTTAATCAAAATAACTTTTATAGCTCAGTCTTTGCTAAGCTACAAAGTGTCAATTATCCTCTACTGGGTTTAATAATTACATTATTTTTTGTGGGTTTGGCTGCATTATATAGTATTTCAAATGGAGACTTTAACTCGTGGCCATTGAAGCACTCCCAAAGATTTATACTTGGATTAATTATCTTTTTTTTAGTCATATTCATTGATTTAAGGTTAATATTTGGTTATGCATATGTAATTTTTTTCCTGAGCATTATATCTTTAGTCATCATTCCTTTTTTTGGAATTGAAAGTAACGGTGCTACGCGATGGATTAATATAGCTGGTATAAGTCTACAACCCTCTGAATTTGTTAAATATACATTAATCTTAGCTTTAGCTAAGTATTTTCATTCAATAAATAACGACAGTAGTTTTATTAAGACTCTGATTATTCCCCTCATCATCACTATAGTTCCAGTATTGTTAGTAATTACACAGCCGGATTTAGGTACAGCTCTCATAATTCTACTTGGTGGAATAAGTCTTTTTTGGATCTCAGGTTTAAATTACAAATATTTTATAGTAGGCGTATTTTCAATTTTATGTTCTTTACCAGTTTTGTGGCAATATCTCAAAGATTATCAGAAAGACAGAGTGCTCACTTTTTTCAATCCTGAACGTGATCCTCTTGGAAATGGATACCACATAATGCAATCAAAAATAGCTCTTGGCTCTGGTGGTATTTTTGGAAAAGGTTACATGGAAGGTACTCAGAGTCATCTAAATTTTCTTCCTGAAATGCAAACAGATTTTATATTTACAATGTTAGGTGAGGAATTTGGTTTCATAGGGACATTACTTTTATTATTAATATATGCTGCCTTAATTATGATTTCTATTCGTCTTGCACTAAAAAGTCGCAGCTTATTTAGTAAATATTTGTCTTTAGGGGTATGTAATGTATTTTTCATTTACGTTTTTGTAAATATTGGAATGGTCACTGGCTTGCTTCCAGTAGTAGGAGTTCCGCTTCCATTTATATCTTATGGAGGGAGTTCGATGTTAGCAGTTATGTTTGGGTTTGGACTTTTAATGAATTGTTATATCAATCGAAATATCATAATTGAGAAAACAAATTATTAAAAATTATTGTTTCGTAAAGTAATCCTCCTGGCTACTTTCACGATAAACATCAGTTGTTGCGCAGTGTAAAGCGCCACCAAATGGATAAGCATCCCTGAAAGGAACCGGAACAACCTCGAAATTTAACTTATCTAGTTGATCCATCTGGTGAACTTCAGTTTCTTCAACGCAAACTGTTTTTGGATCTAGCATAAGAACGTTCATGCTCAGCCATACGCTTGAATAGCATAATGGAGGTGGAGAATTGTGAGCGGGTCTAGCGGCATCGACTATTTCCCAGTCATTATCATGAAAAATTTTTCTTTGTTCATCAGGTAGTCTTCTTTCAGGATTATTTAATATCAATCCTGGCCTCAATGGCGTAAATGTGGCGTCAATATGTGTAGGAAAAGGATCAGTTGGGAAATTTAGTACATGAATACGTTGGTCTGGAAAGTGTCTTTTAATCCAATCAATGCCTTTTAAGTTCGTTGTGAACCCGTGTTGAATAAATAAATCTTTGCCCATCCTTAGCACATCAGCTGCATCAAATAGTGGTTCTTCTTCAGTGGTAACAAACTTTTTATCGGCAACCCATTTGTATCTTTGTTCTATTGTTATTTCATCTGCAAGATAATTATCCCTGTATGATTTATTCGTTAACCTTGGTTTTGGAGCAGTTTCCCATTTCATTTCTGGATCTTGGTCAAAAAAACTTTGTAATAGCGGTCGATAACATAAATATTCAAACCATCTTGAACGAAAGGACATCGTAGCTTCTAGCATCTCACTGCCTAAAGTAAGTATAACATCTCGAGGAGGCATACAGCCAAACATTGTTTCTATACTCCAATCTGGGGTACCAATTTTCTGATTGAAATCTAGTGGAGATGGACGATCTACTTTTATTCCTCTTTTTTCTAAAATATCAGAGAAATTATCAAGTAAATAATTTGCTTTATCAATTGTATGTTGTGGCCTTGGTCCGAATTGACCTTTCATGTCAGAGTCTTCAGGAATTTTCGGAGCCATTGCAGGTTCAACTGGAGCAATGCAACAATTATCTGCTCTTCCAACAATTATGTGTTTCAGAGGATCCCACTCATTCCATGAATTTACTATTTTCACCATTTCAAATTTTTTGTATCAAATTAAATAATGGCTTGAATTCAAACTAAATTGAAAGTAAGAGTCAAGCGATTTCATTATCTAGGAGTTATTTTGACTAGTAATATTAATCAATATGATGTTGCAATTGTGGGTTTCGGACTAATTGGACAAATCTGTGCAAAAGTATGTAGCCAATATAATCTTAGAACACTAGTTATTGAGTCAAGATCGGATACTGAATTTTCCTCAAAAGCTGTATCATTCGATGATGAAAGTTTACGATTACTGGAAAATGTTGGTTTATACGATGCTCTAAAAGTATTTTTAAATAAACCAGATTTTACTGACATTGTACTAACTAATGGAAAAGTGATCCAACGTAATCCAGTATTACACACTGATAATGACTTTCCTTCTATTTGTACTTTTTTTCAGCCAGAGATTGAAAAAATAATAAGAGAAAAATGTAAGGCTGATAAAAATATAGATTTACTATTTGATAACGAACTTATTAACTTTAATTTAAATGATAATAAAGTGGGACTTGATACAAAAAGTGGAAGCAAATTAAAACATTTTGAAGCTCTTTACCTAATTGCATGCGATGGTGCAAATTCTTTTGTAAGAAATAAATTAAATATTGAGACCGTTGATCAAAGATACTCAAAAAATTGGCTTCTTGTCGATATATTGCTAAAGAATGAAAATAGTTTAGAAAATGTTTTCAGGCAAATTTGCGATGATAAAAGACCTACTTCTTATATTTCTCTTTCAAATAGAAGACATAGGTTTGAATTTCAATTACTAACGGGTGAACAACACCAAAAAATTATTCAAAAAAATAATATCCAAAACTTAATTTCAAAATGGATAGAACCTAATCGGTACGAAATTGAAAATATATCTATTCAAAATTTTAGAGGATCTTTTGCTAATACTTTTCAGAAAAATAACATTTTTTTAATAGGTGATACTGCTTATCAAATGCCGCCCTATGCAAGTCAAAGTCTAAATACTGGAATTAGAGATATACTAAATCTAATATGGAAAATTAACCTAGTAATTAATTTTAATTGCAACAAAAATCTTCTGCTTTCTTATGATTTAGAGAGAGCCCAACCAATAAAGCAAACAATAAAATCATCTATCGCACTTGGACAATTGATTGACTCACTATCTATGGCATTTCAGAAAAATATGCCATTAGAGGAGGCGATCGCCCCAGAGGCCAGAGACCAAGCATTTGGGAGAAATAACAATATTGAAGAAAAGGATTCAAAAAAAGGTATTTTTAGTCATTCACAGAGTGAAATGATCATTAACAGAAGACTTTCTAATAGAGAGATTACTGATAAACAAGGTATTGCTTGCTTAGATAAAATGGTTGGAAACTGTTTTGCAATATTTTCAAAAAAAGATGTAAGAAATGAGTTAACTGAGGATATATATGAAAAATTAATTAACTTAGATTTTAAATTTATTTTTGACTATTCTAATTTTAATATCGGCCCCGAGTTATCCGATTATTTAGAAACAGGTGAAATAATTATAAGACCAGATAAAAAGATCTATGGACTTGCATCAAAAGGGTTAAATATTAATAAACTTGTGTCTGAGCTATTAATGCAGATTGAATAGAATCAACTACGTGCAGATATAAAAATAATGTTGTATTAATGCGACATTTTTAAAAATAGTTCAAAAAATCAAATAAATTCAATTACTTAAATTATAAAAGAAACTTGTTTTACCATATTTAGAATATACTGTTCATTTATGTACTAAATGTAGTACTGCTATCTAAATAAACATAACGAGGGGGAAAGTTATGATTAGAAACGCACAGAACGCGATAAAGGCTCTAACCAGTCTTGGTCTTTCACTGTTAGCTTTGGGTATTGTTGTTGGCCTGCTAAGCGGAGGAAGCATCCCATTTGTTGGCAATATTGCCAGCAATATCGTATCTCTTGTGAGCCAGTTAGGAAATGCCGGAGTTGTTGGATTAATTGCTGTTGGTGTTATTCTCTGGTTATTTAGAGATTAAACATATATCACTTCCCATGTTTGCGCATGGGAGGTGATAAAAAATTAGAAAATGATCTCAAGAATTAAGCAAATACTAAGAGAAATCATTGATTTTGGCTTATTGTTGATAGCGATTGCTATAATTTTGGAAGTGCTCTTTGGACCATCATCACCTTTTTTGGGAAAGAATATTACTCAGAACTTGGTAGGTTTGATTAACCAACTAGGAAGTGAGGGTGTTGTGGGCATAATTTCTGTAGCAATCATTATATATCTTTGGAATAGACTTCAAAAATAATAAGTAAAACTAACATTTTTCTTGCTCATTTAGTAATTTTAATAGACCCTATTCCTCTGTTTATTTCAATTTGGAGGAAATTTAGTGAAAAATTTTAAAATATTAATAATTGGGTTCGTAATAAGCGCAATATCTTCAATGGCATTTGCTGACGGCCATTGGTCAAAAATTAGAATTGGTACGGAAGGCGCATACGAACCATGGAACTTTACGGATGCATCAGGAAATCTTGTTGGTGCTGAGCTAGATCTTGCAAGAGATCTTTGTAAGAGAATGAACGCAGAATGTGAGTTCGTTCAACAGGACTGGGATGGAATCATTCCAGCATTAGTAAACGGTAAATATGATGTAATCATGGCAGGTATGTCAGTGACTGAAGAAAGAAAAAAAACGATTAGTTTTTCTAAAGCTTATATGACAGAACCAGCTAGATTTTTCACACTTAACAGTTCACCGTTAAGTACTTTTACCTCAGCAAAAAACTTAAATCTTGATGATGAAAGCAGTGCTACTTCTGGTACAATAAGTGCGTTAAATAATGCAATGAAAGGTATGAATATTGGAGTAACTGTTGCGACAATCCACGAGGATTTTGCAAATAAATACTTAGATTCAAACTTAAAGGTTTATCCGACACAAGACGAAATGAACCTTGATCTTGCTGCTGGTAGAATAGATGCGATGTTATGTGATGTCGGAACAGCAGAAGCGTTTATGGAAACTTCGGGTGGTTCTAATGTAGTAACTTTTGGTCCAAATGTGTTTGGAGGACTTTTAGGTGAAGGTGTTGGCGCAGGTATCAGACAAGGAGACGCTGATCTTAAAGCAATGTTTGATAAAGCAATAGCTGATGCGGCTGCTGATGGAACAATTTCTAAAATATCAATGCAATGGTTTGGTAAAGACCTAGCACCGTAATTTTGAAATTAATAACGTAAAAAAACGGCTGACTAATACTCAGCCGTTTTTTTTTATATAAATAAATATGTTTGAAGTATTTTCCTTTGGTTCATCTGGATGGGGAGATGAGATGCTTATGGGCGCACTGATGACAGTTCTTGTAAGTGCGTCATCTTTACTTTTAGGTATTCTGATAGGAATTATTTTTGCTGCATGTAAACTATCAAATATTTTTATTCTAAAAATAGTAGCAAATACATACACAACAATAATAAGAGGCATACCTGAGCTTTTAGTCATATATCTTCTTTTTTTTGGTGGCAGTGGCGCAGTTATGTATATTGCTAAAATTTTTGGTTATGATGGTTATATTGAACTGAATGCATTTACAATTGGCACAATTGCTGTTGGTGCAATTTCAGGGGCTTATTCTACAGAAGTCATTCGAGGTGCGGTTAACTCCGTTCATAAAGGGCAGTTTGAGGCAGGTAAAACACTTGGATTAAATGGATATGGTCTCTATGGAAAAGTAATATTCCCACAAGTTGCAAGAATTGCACTGCCAGGTATTGGTAATGTGTGGCAAATTACACTTAAAGATACCGCGCTCATTAGTGTTACAGGGTTAGTTGAAATTATGCGACAGTCGCGTATTGCTGCGGGCTCGACACATGAACCATTTATATTTTATACGGCTGCAATTATTCTGTATTTGGTAATTACCAGGCTTTCTAACATTTTATTTGATAGGGCTGAAAATACTTACTCTAAAGGTTTTGTATCTAAGGGGGCGCTATGAGATTTGAATTAATGTATGAGTCATTTTTCAAAATAATTGAGGGTATTCCTCTTACATTACAAGTGGTTTCTATTTCAACAGTACTCGGACTAGCATTAGCAATAATCGTTGCATTGATGAGAATTTCTGGCAAAAAATCAATGTCAATTCCAGCATATTATTTTGTCTATTTAATTAGGGGGACACCTCTGTTACTGCAGTTGTATTTTGTTTATTATGGTCTTGGTCAATTTTCATTTATTCGAGAAAGTATATTATGGCCAATTTTAAAAGAGCCATATTGGTGCGGTATCATTACACTGACTATCAGCACTGGTGCTTATTCCTCTGAAATAATTCGAGGGGGTATCCTTTCTGTGTCTAAAAATTTTATAGAAGCATCAGGAGCATTAGGACTGAATAAAATTAAGACATTTCTGCTAATTACACTTCCAATTACCGTACGACAAGCATTACCAGCTTATGGTAATGAGTTGATATTAATGGTTAAAGCCAGTTCGTTGATTTCAATTATCACGCTCATGGAAATTACTGGAATAGCTCGAACTATAATCTCAAAAACCTATGCACCTGTTGAAATATTTTTAGTAGCGGGATCAATATATTTAATTATCAACTTCATTATCGTTTTAGCTGTTGGGTTAGCGGAGAGAAAATTAGGAACAGTGAAAGCTAATTAATTACTTTTTGGAAGGCATATTCAGTTGTATTGCTTATGTCATTTAACTTTCTTGTTTTTGACATTTTTTTATAATTTAATTTTTTATACATTTTGTGAGCTTCCTTGAATCTAGTATCAGTCCATAGCACTATCTTTCTTTTTTTATATTTCTTTGCAATACTCTCAATCCTTAACATTAGTTTTTTTGCCAGGCCCTTCATTCGATAATTTTTATCTATATATAGCTTATGTATTTCTAAGTTATTTTTTTTATATGGTAGATAACCCATGCATCCGATAATTTTATTTTTATCAACATATACCCAGAACTTTCCTTTTTTATTTTTAAAGTAAGAATAAACATCTCTTAACTCTGGAGAGTCGTTGTCTACATCAAGGTAGCAATTTTTATAATCCTTAAAACACCTTTTGATTAAGTTGATTATTTGATTTCCGTCTTTATTTCTTGCTAGTCTTAGTTGCATAATGTTAGATTATAAGACTCTATGAGCTATTTTCATAATAAAAGAATTTGGGTTACGGGCGCTTCATCTGGCATTGGCCGATCAGTTGCAATTAAGCTATCAAAATTAGGTGCAGAAGTAATATTAACTGCGCGAAATAGAGATAAATTAGAGGAAGTAAAAAAAGAATGTGGAAATGCAAAGGCGCATATTTTTGATCACGATCTCTCAAAGTTGGAGTCCATTGATGATTTAGTCAATAGAGTTACCCGTGAGGTGGGTTCAATAGATATACTCTTTAATAATGCTGGAGTATCTGCATATTCTGCGGCAAATGAAACAGATTTTAATGTTTATACACAAGTTATGAATCTAAATTTTCTCTCTGTTGTTAAATTAACTAAGTGTTTGCTTCCACAAATGATATTAAATAAAAAAGGTCAGATAGTAACGAATACCAGTTTGTCTGGAAAATTTGGATCAAAAAAAAGAACTGTTTACGCTTCATCAAAACATGCATTGCACGGTTTTATGGACTCACTTCGAGCTGAAGTTCATGAACATAATATTAAAGTTAATACAGTCGCTCCAGGATTTGTTAACACTGAGATAGGTATGAAAGCCTTAACTGGAGATGGCACTCCTTATGGCGCTAATGATAGAGGTCATGAAAGTCAAGGCATGGATTTGGATAAAGCCTCAGAAATGATTATTAAATCAATAGAGGCAAATAAAAGAGAAGCTTATATTGTTCCTAGAATAAGCTTTCCAAAAATAGCATTATATATATCAAGATATTTCCCTGGTTTAGGAGCTATTATTGCTCGTAATTATAATGAAGAGGATAACGGCTGATTATTGATTTTTTAAATATTCAACAAGAAATTTCATACTGTCAATGCCCCAATACATTTCATCATCGATGTAAAATGTTGGTACTCCAAACGCTCCTTTATTAATAGCAAATTCAGTATTTTCTCTTAATTTATTTTTAATTTCATCACTTGAAATTCCTTCAGCAAAACTATTTGCATCCATTCCAGACTCAGTAGCGACTTGGGTCAGAAGTTCCTGATCATTAAGATTCATTGCTTTTGTCCAAATAGACTCAAACATAACTTGCATGTAATTTTCTAAAATATCATTTTTTTGGGCTAAGACCGCCCCTCGCATGTGAGGCACTGTTAATATAGGAAAATAGGGATTCATCTTAAATGGAATACTGAGTGTTTTTGTCCAACGAGTAATATCTTTAAACATATATTCCCCCTTTTTTTGGACAGTTGCAGGCGGTTGATTTCCTGTAGCCTTAAATATTCCTCCCAACAGAACAGGCATAATTTCAATTTCTGCTCCTTCGTCTTTAATTACTTTAAGATTATTGTACGCTAGGTAGGAGTAAGGACTTCCAAAATCAAAGCAAAATGTTACGTTTTTAGACATATATAATGCTATAAATATAAACAATTAGATCAAATAGTAAAATGAAGATTGTAGTAATAACCGGTGAAGAGTCTGGCGATAAATTAGCCGCATCAGCCATAAAAGAACTGAAAAAAATTTCAAATGAGCCTCTTAAAATTTTCGGTATTGGTGGAAGAGCCCTTGAAAAAGAGGGTATTCAAAAATTTTTTGATATATCAGAAATTAACGTGATGGGATTAATTGAAGTTATTCCTAAGATATTTAAAATAAATCGCATAATAAAATCAGTGGTTAATCAAATTATTAAACTTGATCCTGATATTATTTTCACAGTTGATAGTCCGGATTTTACATTGAGAATTGCTGAACGGATAAAAAAACGAAACAATAAATTAAAAATTCTTCATTATGTGGCTCCTAGCGTTTGGGCATGGAGGCCTGGACGTGTCCATACAGTAAAAAAATCAGTAGATCACTTGCTAACAATTCTACCCTTTGAGAAGAAAATATTTGAGAAATATGAAGTGCCGACAACTTTTGTAGGTCATCCGATAACAGAGATAAATATTGAAAACTTTAAAAAAAATCAAATTACTGAGGGAGACAGAGAAGTTATCTTAATTTTACCGGGAAGTAGAAAAAAGGAAGTTGTATCTCTTTTACCAATTTACTTAGAAGTAATAAGGGCCATGAAGTTAGATGACAAGTATGAGCTTGTAATGCCACTTACAAAAGAAATGACTTTTTATGTAGAAGATATCTTAAGTCAATTCGGTTTACAAAATACAATAAAAATAATTCTAGATGAGCATATTAAATACTCTTATTACTATCATGCAAAACTTGGTATTGTGACCTCAGGGACTGCAGCTTTAGAAGTTTCATATTTTAATACACCATATGTGACAGCATATAAATTCAATCCTGTAACCTATTTTATACTGCAATTTCTTATTAAAACTAGAATGGGTAATTTGATTAATATTATACAAGGGAAATTTATCATTCCTGAACTGCTACAAAGTAAAAGTAATAAAGATAATATTATGTATTATTTAAATAAATTTTTAGATGATAATGATTACCTTCAAGAAGTTTTATCAAATGCAAGTGAAGCTACTGCGAAACTCAAATCTCAAAGCACGCCAAGTATAATGGCAGCAGAAAAAATTATTCAGATAGTTAATGAAAAATAAATCTAATTATACTGAAATTGAGTCAAAAGCTTTATGGTACTTACAAAGATACGCATCAAGTTCAGAAAACTTAAGAAATTATTTAAGACGTAAAGTTAAAGATAGCCACCTAAGTATTAACTCGGAGGAAATTATCAATGAAATAATTTTTTCTTTAGAAAGGCAACAAATTCTTAATGATCAGCTATTTTCTGATGGTAAAATTAGGAATTATCTAAATAAGGGTTGGTCACTAAAAAAAATTGAATTCAAACTTAAGGAACTAAACGTAAAGGATAATATAATTATTGATGCAATACAGAACATTAGAGATTCAGTTAAAAATATTGATCTTATAGCCGCTTGCAGGCTAGCGAAAAAGAAATCTATAGGACCTTATAGAAAAAATGAACTTACAGAAAAAATAAAAATGAGAGAACTTGGAGTTTTGTCAAGAGCAGGTTTTTCATATAACATCGTAAAGAAGATATTATTTGAAATGAGCAAGGAGGAGCTGGAAGATATTTATGATCAAAGATAAAACAATTATTGTTACAGGTGCTGCAAGAGGCTTGGGACAGAAATATGCCCTTGAATTTGCGAAAGCAGAAGCGAATATCATTTTTGCAGATATATCTGATTGTTCTGAGACAGAGAAAAAGGTGAGCGAAGTTACAGATAAATTTTTAAGTCTAAATCTCGATGTGACAGATATAAACTCATGCAACACTATGATGGCCAAGGCTGTTGATAAATTTTCTAAAATAGATGTATTGGTAAATAACGCTGCATTATATGGAGCATTAAAAAGCTCACGGTTTGAAGATATTGATCCAGATCAATGGGACAAAGCGATGAATGTAAATGTCAAAGGACTTTGGAATTGCTGCAGGGCAATATCTCCAATAATGAGAGAAAACAAAAGTGGCTCGATAATAAATATCGCTTCTCTAGCAGCTAAATTCGGCATGCCTTACGCCGCAGATTACGCTACATCAAAAGCTGCCGTGATTGGATTAACTCGGGTTATGGCTAGAGAAATGGGAAAAGATAACATTCGTGTGAATGCAGTAGCGCCATCTATGGTAAGAACCGAGTCGGCAAAGGAATTTTTAGGAGAAAAAGCAGAACGTGGTTTTGAGGTTATTTCTAAAGGGCAGATATTACAAAAGACACTTGAAGTTGATGATATATATGGAACTGTTCTTTATCTTGCAAGTGATCAAAGTAAATTTGTTACAGGACAAACCCTGATGGTAGATGGAGGCAGTGTGCTTCTGTAAAGAATGAAAAAGAAAAAAAGTAAATTAAAAAGTAATCCTATTGCAAGACAGTTAAGGACAGATAAGTTTAGACCAAAAAAGGTCGCAAATAAAAAAAAACTTCATGAAAAAAAAAGAATAAAAATTAAATTATGACAACCGTTTCAGAGGCCGTAAACAATCGCCAATCAGTCAGAGCTTTTACAAAAAAGCAGGTATCGAATGAAATACTAGAAAGCCTAATTTATAAGTCTTCTAGATCCCCATCGGGAGGCAACTTACAGCCATGGAGAATATTTATAATAAATGGGAACTCGATGAAACGTTTTCTTGAATTTCAGGATAAATGGAAGGGCACAGACACACCTGAGTACCCAATTTATCCTGCAAAACTTAAAGAGCCTTATAGAACTTCACGGTTTGAAGTTGGTGAACAGTTATACGGTTCCATTGGAATTGAAAGATCAGATTCGCAAGCAAGGGTAGATCAAATGCTTAAAAATTTCACTTTTTTTGATGCGCCAGCAGCATTATTTTGTTTTGTAGACCGCCAGATGAACCAACCTCAGTGGTCAGATTTAGGAATGTTCCTACAGACATTTATGCTACTTGCTCAAGAAGAAGGAATTGATACTTGTGCACAGGAATCTTGGTCACTTAGGCAGAAAATGGTATCTGAATTTGTTGAAG
This sequence comes from uncultured Pelagibacteraceae bacterium, assembly GCA_902578305.1. Classification (GTDB taxonomy): domain Bacteria; phylum Pseudomonadota; class Alphaproteobacteria; order Pelagibacterales; family AG-422-B15; genus CACNXQ01. Next base: position 190,918 of record CACHCK010000001.1, read on the forward strand.
CTGACTCTGATCTCATGTTATTCTGTGGCATGGCAATTGGATACAGAGATGCCTCCTCGCCATTAAATAATTATAAAACTAATAGAAGATCACCAGCAGATTGGTGTACATTTATAAAAAAATGACAGAAAAAAAATTTTTTACTCATAAAAATAAAAAAATTGCATATGTCGATGTTGGCACAGGTGATCCAATAATCTTCTTTCACGGAAACCCAAGCTCATCCTATTTGTATAGAAATATTATTAAAAACTTAAATAGTGGTTACAGATGTATTGCGGCAGATATGATTGGTATGGGTGACTCTGATAAGTTAGATAATCCTGGTCATATGACTTATACATTTGATACTCATTTTGAATACTTATCTGAATTAATAAAAAGTCTAAATTTAAATGAAAAAATTACCCTTGTAGGACAAGACTGGGGAGGGCCATTAAGCATTAAATGGGCGAGAGAGAATTCAGATAAAGTAAGAGGCATATGTTATTTTGAAACAGTTATTGCGCCGATTAAATCTGAAGAAATGCAAGAACCGCTTAAAAGTTTATTTATGATGCTAAGGTCCGAAAAAGGTGACAAAAAGGTTTTAGAAGAAAATTTCTTTGTTGAAAAAATGTTGGGAACAGACCCGATTACTCCTCTAAGTGAAGAAACTATGGCTGTTTATAGAAAACCATTTCTTAATCCTGGGGAGGATAGAAGACCAACTTTGGACTGGCCGCGACAAATTCCAATTGATAAAGAACCGAAGCACGTCCATGAAGAAGTTAAAAAAAATCTATCTTTCATGATGGAGACAGAAATACCAAAACTTTTAATCATTGCAGAGCCAGGCCGTTTAATGCCAAAGCCTCTAATTGAATTTTGCAGAAAATTTAAAAATCAATCCGAAGCGACTGTAAAAGGCAACCATTTTGTTCAAGAAGACTCACCTAACGAAATAAGTGAAAATATAGATAATTGGTTGAAGTCTATTTAAATTAACCCTCCTCAGCGTCTGGATACAATTCCATAGAAACAGGCGAAGCTCTACTGCTTACAAGCACAGTGCTTCCTTGATCCTCTAATGGAACAGCAGTTCTGATCGTCATTCTGTATATCCCAAACAAACCTAGGCTGGTGTGAATTAGGAATAAATATATCCAAAAACCTGAAGCTCCAATTATATCGATCGCCAGCCCTCCTAAGATAGGTCCAATTGTAAGGCCTATGCCTCCTGCCAGTTGAAGCCCTGAGCTTGCTGCAACCATTTCTCTTTTTGACAAAAAGTCATTTGTATGTGCAATCGATAGCGCATAAAGAGGCACAGTCAGACCTCCAAATATGAAAGTAATTGCTACGAGAACAGAAAAAGTATTACCAAAAATTAAAGCAAAAATAGAGAAGACACCTGCTAAAAAAGCAACAATTACGATAATTGTTCTTCTATCATATGTATCTGACAAATAGCCGATAAGATACTGATTTAGTGCTCCTCCAATAATAAATGTAAACATAAAAATTGATACTTGCTCAATTGATAGTCCACTTTTTAAACCATATATGGTTCCGATACCCCAAAGAGTTCCATGAGCCAAACCCGTCATCATAGCGGCAACTACTCCAAGAGGCGATGCTTCATAAAGCTGTCTGACATTTAAAAACTCAGTAACACTAAAATCTGGCTGTTTACTCACAACAATTAATATTGGTACGAGAGATATGGAAATTAGAATTGAAACGAGCATAAACAAAGATGCGGTTTCTGGATTTGCTAAATTAAGAAATAACTGACCTACCGCACTTCCAGCCATACTAACCATCATATAAATAGATAAAGCTTTACCTCTATTATTATTTTCCGAAAGGTCATTGATCCAGCTTTCTGCAACGGTGTACATGCCTACAAAACACATTCCAGATATAAAACGCATCAAAAACCATCCAAAGAAACTTACATGAATTGAATGCAAGAGAATTGAGATAGAGGCAATTGATGCAAGAGCTGCAAACATTCTTACATGTCCAACACTTTTTATGCGACGGGGTATCAAAAGGGCTCCAGATAAGAATCCAGCATAATATCCAGTAAGTATAATACCCGCTGATGCAGCGGAGTACCCTTCGATTGATGCTCTGACTCCAATCAAACTACCTTGAAGCCCATTCGCAAGCATTATCATTGCAACACCAAAAAATAGAGCCCACGTTCCCTTAAGCAAACTATACATATTTAAAATTTATGAAGTTATTTCAAAGCCATCTTCTGACGGACTTCTTGTAGTCTAAGTAAACATTTCCGAATTCTTTTTCAAGATATTTTTCCTCTGGAATTATTACTCCATAAGTCAACAGTGGTATTGATATAGCCGCACTAATTACATACCACCATGAATTGAATGCTAGTCCGCAACTTAATAGAATTATTACCATTGCTAAGTAAATTGGATTTCTTGAATATTTAAATGTTCCACCTACAAACAATTGATTTTGAACTGATTTTGGGTGAGGGTTTTCTTCATTGTCAGAAAATATTTTTAAGGTGTAAATAGCCATTAAAAAAGAGGAAACAGCAATAATTAATCCGATGATTAAAACTATCATACTTCCTTTAAAGAGAGGCAAATGTATAAAAAAACTGTCAAGGAGGCTTGATGCTATCAACCCAATCATTAGGGCATATGGAGGGAAAAACGTTGTCCTAGCGCCTTGGGCTCTGACAGGTTTTATAGGATCTTTATTGTTTGTCATATTTATGTTTAATTAATTGAATTATTTAATTTTTTAAGTTAAACCCACCCTAAATTATTTGACAAGTATAAATTATGTTTAAGAAAAGACAATCAGTGCAACAAGTAGAAGAGAGCAATGAACTAGCCCCTAAATTCGATGATAATGGTTTGATAGTTGTTACAACAGTTGACTATAGAACTAATGAAATTTTAATGACAGGTTTTATGAATGAAGAGGCACTTGAAAAAACTATTACAACAAAAGAAGCTTTCTACTTTAGCAGAAGTCGAAATGCATTATGGCATAAAGGAGCTAAAAGTGGATATACTCAAAAAGTAAAGGAAATCCTAATTGATGATGATCAAGATGCCCTTTGTTTGAAGGTTGATATAGGAAAAAATGGCGCTAGTTGTCATGTCGGTTATAAGTCTTGTTTTTACCGCGAAATTGACTTAGAAGATACTGCAAATAAGTCTGGATTAAGGTTCACCACAGAAGAAAAAGTTTTCGATCCTGATGAAGTTTACGGAGATGAACCAAATCCAACTAAACTATAAAGGAAAATAAAATGGCTGTCCCAAAGAGTAAGATATCGAATTCTAAAAGAGGTATGAGAAGATCTCATTTACGTCTAAAGGGAAAAAATTTTATTGAAGATAAAGAGTCTGGTGAAATGAGACTTTCTCATCATGTTGATATGACGACCGGCACTTACAATGGAAAGAAAATTTTTACACCAAAAGCAGAAAAATAATTTAACCCCAACAAAGATCTTCCTTAACTAGCATCATACCGTTTTCATAAATTAGTCCATTTTTTCTATCATTAGCTATAAAGCAAGGTCCATCGAGATCTAAAAAATCTGCGTATTCATATAGCAATAATAACGGCAACATTGATAAGGAACTGGAGACCATGCATCCAAGCATGATATTTAAATCTAACTTTTTTGCTTCTTTGACTATTTTTACTGCTTCTGAAAGGCCGCCAGTTTTGTCGAGTTTAATATTTATCGTATTATATTTATGAGCCATTTTTGCCAAATCAGAACTGTCATGAAATGACTCATCTGCACATATAGAAATAGGAAAATTTAATCCTTTTAACTCATTGTCATTTTCAGATATCAGTGGTTGTTCTATTAAATCAATCTTTGTTTTTACAAATAAATCAGCGTTTGATTTTAAGTCATCTATATTGAATGCCTCGTTAGCATCAACGATTATTACTTTATTTGGAGAAAGCTCTCTTGTTTTTGTTAAGATTTTATGAAGATTGTTTTTATTAACTTTTAATTTTAATGTTGGAAATTCTTGATGATTACTGACATCCTCTATCATTTTTTCTGGCTCATCTAATACTACAGTATAGCTACCAGGTAATGTAGTTGGCTTTGTTACTCCCATTAATTTCCAAATCGAGGTATTTTTCATTTTGCATTTGAGATCCCACATCGCACAGTCTATTGCATTTCTTGCTGCCCCATTTTTTAAGAAATTATCAAGATTAGTTAAGTTGATATTACCTTTTTCAATATCTGGTTTTAAATTGTTAATTTCCGAAGTTACGCTATCAATAGTTTCATCATACCTTTTATAAGGAACACACTCGCCATAACCATAAAAATTATTTGTTTCTATCTTTACTTCAATTGTTTCAGCTGTAGTTTTAGAGCCTCTAGAAATATTAAATGATTTATTTAAATCCCAAGATATATGCTTTATCTGAATATTTGACATTAATGTTTCAAATTTTTTCAATAATCCGAATGAATGGGTCAAGGCTGTCTTGTAAAGGGTCTAAACATGGTAAACCATATTCTTTGGATAATCTGTCCTTATGATCACTTGCCTCAGACTGACAATTAGATGTATTAAGTGCAATGCCAATACATTGTATTTGCTTATTAGTAAGCTTACCATTTTGTATTGTCTGATCGATAACCTCTCTGATGCTCGGTAAAGGTGTATCCACGCCCCTCATATTAGTTCGTGTTGGTTCATGACATACAACAAATGCATCCGGTTGGCTTCCATGAAGCAATCCTAGTGAAACTCCTGCGAATGAAGGGTGAAACAGAGATCCCTGACCTTCAATAATATCCCAGTGATTATCATCATTGTCAGGCGATAACCATTCGACTGCTCCTGAGATAAAATCAGAAACAATAGCATCAATTGCAATGCCACTTTCTGCAATTAAGATTCCAGTTTGACCAGTTGCTTTGAAAGATGCATCTATTTGATTACTCTGCATCGCTCTTTCAATTGCGAGTGCTGTATATTTCTTTCCCACAGAACAATCTGTTCCAACAGTAAGAAGTCTTTTGCCTGATCGTTTTATGCCTTTTCCTGTCTGAAATTGTTTATTACTAAACCGTAAATCATGAAGTTGAACATTATTTCTTTCAGCCGCTTCTGCAATTTCATTAAACGAGGATAGTTTTGTATGCATTCCACTGGCTACATTCATTCCAGATGATATTGCATTAATTATAATAGATTTCCATTCTTCAGGCATAACGCCCCCGGCATTCACCACGCCAATAACGAATGTCTTGGCGCCATTCTTAACGGCTTCTTCTATGCTCATTTCCTGTAAACCTAAGCTAGATTTGGCATTTGGAAGGCTCATTTGACCGATACACCAATCTGGACGCCAGTAATTAACTCCTGCAGCAGTCTTTATTGCCAAATCATCTTTTGCGTCTCCAAGAAATAATAAATACGGTTTTGATATCATGTTAATAAGTTAATGTTTAAGTGGGGATAAGTGTGCTTAATTCGTGTGGATAACTTTTTTGCATAAATAATCCCTTGTTTCAAAAAAATACCTTCCTAAAATGACCGTTCGCAATGAGACGTTCATGCGTTTCGGGGTTCGACCGGCCCCAGAAAAAGCGCTAAAGTGAGAAAATTCTTGCTTTGGCGCTTTTTTGATGTATTTGATCCCCTTAAGCAATGCATTTTTAAATATTCTTAAAAAAATCTCAATGGCAAAGATCAAATATATCGAATTTAGCGGCGCGGAGCACGAAATTGATGTTAGTAGTGGGCTGACTGTCATGGAGGGTGCGATTAAGAATAAAATACCTGGCATTGATGCAGATTGTGGCGGTGCATGTGCATGTGCTACTTGTCATGTATATGTAGCAAAAGAATGGATAGAAAAACTGCCTCCAAAAGAGGACTCTGAGGAAGATATGCTGGATTTTGCTTTCGACGTAAAAGATAACAGCAGATTAAGCTGTCAAATTACTGTTTCTGATGAGCTAGACGGTTTAGTTGTTAATATGCCTGAGAAGCAGTTTTAAGACCCCTCAAGTTTACAGTCTAAACTATTTTGTATCTCATTTAATTTATCAAATTTAGAACCATTTCCTATAAATTGTCTCATTAACATAAGACCTTTATTAGACGGGGAAACAACAATAAACCCATCATTTACTTTTGTTGGCATAGAATTTGGTCCAAACAAATAAATTTTAAGCTTACCAAAGTTGTGCGCATTTTCATTTATTGTAGAAAAGTTGTCAGTATTTTCTGAAAAGAATGATATCGACCAGTAAGACTCAGGTACTTCAGTTTCTATAACCAATGGAAAGTAAGTAACGTCATAAGCACATCCACCATAAAGTATGTCAGCGCTTGGTCTTATAACTTCAGTAAATTCTGAGTCAGGTAAATCGCGAGCAAAGGAATTATTAATCATATTTTGCTCTTCCCAATTTCTACCGATAAACTTCATCATTAAACTAGGTGTGTAGTAAATTATCACTAGATGAAGTGAAAACCCAATGATCACAAGTACAAATAATTTTTTAACTAAATTACTCATCACCACACTCCAATTTTTCAATAACTGGCAAATCCACCCTCTTCAATTTTGAGAAATATTCTTCACCTGGTAAATAAATTCTTAATGCGACGGAAAAACTCTCATCACTAGGTGTTCTCATCCAATTTTTATCAGCTACTTTTGAAATAAAATTATTGTCATTAGTTAAAAAAATATCGAACCCGCCATCGATATTGAAATCAATTGTTTCACTATTTAAAGCATATATTTTTTCATTATTTTCAACTAAATAACCGTCCTCATTGTAGACGGTGATACTCCACCATCTAGATTCAATATCATTTCCGAATAAATGATAATTGCAGTTGCCTTGTAATTCTAGTTCTTCAATGTCATTAAATGCATGGAAATATGCAGCTTCAGGCTTTGCCAAAGCAAATGTTCCTCTCATTGCGACAGCGGCCCTTGTGTAAATATCTCTATTTTTATCGCCTGGAGATGGCAAAATTTGCCAATTGTCGTTCTTAATAAATGCAAATTCTTCGTAAAGCTTGGCGGAGGCATAAGTAAAGGCTACAGCAATCAATATTACTGCAATTAAATATAATAGGTATCTGCGCAATAAAATCATTGTATAATCAATAAGTAATATTATTTATTATCATATAACAAGGAATAAATATATGTCTGAAACTATCAAGACAGATTGTCTAATAATTGGAGCAGGCCCTGTGGGTCTGTTTGCAGTATTTGAGTTGGGTATATTAGGACTTGATAGTCACGTTGTAGATAATCTTGACAAAATTGGAGGACAATGTGCTGAGTTATATCCAGACAAACCAATTTACGATATACCCGCGCTTCCAGAGTGTACTGGATTATCATTAATTGAAAATTTACAAAAACAAATCAAGCCATTTAATACGCCGTTTCACCTAAATGAAAGAATTGATGAGATAATAAATACTGGCGACTTATGGAAACTTAAAACTACGGGCAATAAAGTTTTTGAAACTCCTAATATATTTATAGCTGGTGGCGTTGGCTCATTCGAACCACGAAAACCACCAATTGAAAATGTATCTAAATATGAAAATAAAGGTATTCAATATTCGATACCTGATAAAAACTTTTATAGAGATAAAAAGATTATAATTTTTGGTGGAGGTGATAGCGCGCTTGACTGGACTGTTGAGCTTTCAAAAATTGCTTCTCATGTAACATTAGTTCATAGACGCGATGAGTTTAAAGCAGCTAATCATACGGTTAATTTAATGAAACAACTTGTTAAAGAAGGTCAAGTTGACTTAATCACAAAAAATCAGATTAGTGATGTTAAGGGCAGTGATAAAGTTGAAAAAGCAATCATAAAAGATAATGACGGAAATGAAAAAATTATAGATTGTGACGAAATCTTAATTTTTTATGGACTTAAAATGGAGCTAGGACCCATTAATGATTGGGGCCTAAATTTGAATGAAAAACAAATTGAGGTAAATACGGAAAATTTTGAAACGAATTTATCAGGTGTATTTGCAATGGGAGACATTTCTTATTACCCAGGTAAACTAAAGTTAATTCTATCAGGCTTTCATGAAGCCGCCCTAGCAGCACAGAAAGCATTTATACGCGCTAGACCAGATGAAACGCTAACTTTTCGATACACAACTTCATCAAGCGATATTCAAAAAAAATTAGGTGTAAAATAATTGCTGCAAAAACTATACGATAAATATATTTGTCCGCATCTCATTAATTATGCGATGCAAATGAAACCATTCAGAAAACAAAGAGAAAAAGTAATACCCTTTGCGTCTGGTAGAATATTAGAAATAGGTATTGGTTCAGGATTAAATTTTAATTATTACAATAAAGCAAATGTATCTGAGGTGTTTGCTGTTGAGCCAGATAGCGTATTGTTGAAAAAAGCAAAACAAAATGCAGAATTAAACAATATAGATTTGAATATCCAACAACTTAAGGCTGAGGAGTTGCCTTTCGATAATAACTCATTTGATACAGTGATTAGCACTTACACAATGTGTTCCATTCCTGGTTTAGGCAGTGCTATGTCTGAAATAAACAGAGTTATGAAACCAAACGCTAAATTTCTATTCTCTGAACATGGCAAATCACCTGACTCAAATGTTTTGAAATGGCAAAAAAGAATGAACGGGATTCAAAAAAGGATAGCGGGTGGTTGTCATCTTGATGTAGATATTCCAAATGAAATAACGAAAGCTAATTTTAAAATAGATAAAATAGACAGCATGTATGTTCCTGGACCAAAATTTTTAAGCTATCATTACTGGGGCGCCGCTAGTCCGCTAAAATAACTTATGTTGATGCGACAAACTTTGGATTATGTTTTTTCAAATGCTGAAAGAAATAATCCGAAATCTATTCTGCAAACAATAGATAATTTTGTGTTAGAGAGCGGCCAGTTCTTAATGAATGTCGGTCCAGAAAAAGGAGAAATTTTAAAAAATCATCTTTTAAAGTCAGAACCAAATAATGTAATAGAGTTAGGAACTTTTATTGGATATTCAGCAGTATTAATCTCATCAACTATTGGAGAAAAAAGTCAATTAACTTCGATTGACTCAGACATTCACTCTATAGAAATAGCGAAAGAATTAATATACTTTGCTGGACTAGATAATAAAGTAAACTTGATGCACGGAAGTGCTGAGGAAATAATACCAAAATTAAACTTCAATGCTGATTTTGTATTTATTGATCATGCGAAGAAAAAGTATCTTTCGGATTTAAAGCTTTTGGAGTCAAAAGGCATAATTGTCAAAAATTCTGTAGTATTTGCTGATAATGTTGGGATTTTTAAAGATGAAATGGCTGAATATTTCGACCATGTGAGAGAATCTGGGGAATATCTGTCTCAAAATTTTAGCTCGAAATTAGAGTATAGAAATAATATATATGATGCAGTGGAAATATCGATTAAGAATTAATATCAATGGAAAATAGCAATCATTTTAATGTAATTGTAATTGGCGCTGGAATCTCGGGTATAGGAGCTGGATATTACTTAAAAAAAAATTGTCCTAATAAATCCTTTTGTATTATTGAAGGGAGAGAGAATATAGGCGGTACATGGGACTTATTTAAATATCCAGGAATAAGATCAGACTCTGATATGTTTACACTCGGGTATGCATTTAAGCCATGGAAAGAGCAAAAAACAATTGCAAACGGACCTTCCATCTTAAGTTATTTAGAAGAAACAGTTGAAGAAAATAATTTACGCGAAAAAATAAAATTTAGTCACAAAGTCTTAAGCGCAAACTGGAATTCAGCAGAGCGAAATTGGGAAGTAAGAGCTGCTCATCATGAGCAAGAAATATTATTAACAGCAAATTTTCTATTCATGGGGACAGGATACTATAATTATGATGAAGGATACACACCTGAATTTGACGACCTAGACAAGTACGAAGGTAAATTAATACATCCTCAAAAGTGGCCTGAAGATTTTGACTACACAGATAAGAAAATGGTTGTTATCGGTAGTGGCGCAACAGCAGCAACTATAGTTCCCGAACTATCAAAAAAAGCTAAACACGTAACGATGTTACAACGCTCACCAACATATTATTTTCCAAGTCCAGATGAAGATAGATTTGCAAATTTTTTAAAAAAAGTTTTACCACAAAAAATGTCTTACACGCTTGTTAGGTTACGAAATGTATTCTTTCAGCAGCTTCTCTACAGAATTTGTAGATCATATCCAAAATATGTAAAACGAAAGCTCATAGATGGAGTTAAAGAATTATTGCCTAATCACGATATTTCAAAACATTTTACTCCGCGATATTATCCATGGGAACAGAGAATGTGTCTTATTCCAAATGGCGATTTGTTTGAGTCCATAAGAGACAATAGAGCGTCAGTCGTTACAGATCATATCGATAAGTTTACTAGCAAGGGAATAAAGCTTAAATCAGGGCAAAATATTGAAGCTGATGTTGTCGTAACTGCTACAGGCTTAAACTTACAATCTTTTGGTGGTGTCCAAGTTCATATCGACGGCAAATTGGTCGAGCCTTCTGAAACAATGACTTATAAAAGTATGATGTTCAGCGGTATTCCAAATTTCGTAAATTCTTTTGGTTATATTAATGCATCTTGGACCTTGAAAGCAGATTTAACCTGTGAATATGCTTGTAGATTAATTAATTATCTTGATCAGAATAACTACAGTCATTGTGTACCAAGGGTTCCAGTGGATGTGAAAGCTGAAAAAGATTGGCTCGCGACTGAGTTTTCCTCAGGATATATACATCGAGCTATTCATTTATTCCCCCAACAAGGCAGCAGGTCACCATGGATTAATACACAAAATTATTTTAAAGATTTCTTTGGTATTAAATTTGGCCGACTAAACGACGATTCTATTCATTTTTCTTAAGCGTCGGCGGCTTTAGCCATTTCTCTCAGTTCGTATTTTAATATCTTACCTGTTGAAGTTTTTGGCAGTTCAGTAAAAACGACTTTTTTAGGACACTTAAAACCAGCAAGAGTTTCTTTACAAAACGAAATAATATCGCCTTCACTCACGCTATCATTTTGATCTTTTAATTCGATAAAAGCACATGGTGTTTCACCCCATTTTTCATCTGGTTTTGCAACCACTGCAGCAAATAATACAGATGGATGTTTATAAAGTGTATTTTCTATTTCAACTGATGAGACATTTTCACCACCAGAGATAATTATATCTTTACTTCTATCTTTTATTTGAATGTAACCATTAGGGTGCATTACAGCCAGATCACCTGAGTGAAACCAGCCTCCTGCCATAGCTTTATCTGTTTCTTCCTTATTTTTTAAATATCCCTTCATTACACAGTTGCCGCGTATCATGATCTCACCTATTTCTTCACCGTCATTCTTGACGTACTCCATAGTCTCAGGGTTCATAATTGCTAGACCATCCATCATCGGAAACTTTACGCCCTGCCTTGATCTAAGCTTTGATTGTTCTTCAACTGATAGCTCATTCCATTCATCCTGCCATGCGCATAATGAAATATGTCCGTATGTTTCAGTCAGTCCATAAACATGAGTAACGTCAAAACCCATTTTTTGAACCGCTTCTAATGTGGCTGCGGGTGGAGGAGCTCCTGCTGTGACTACATATACTTGTTGAGAGTATTCTCTTTTTTCCTCAGCTGTTGCTTGTGCTAGAAAATTTAGAACAATTGGTGCGCCACCAAAATGAGTTACTTTATGATCTGCAATAGCATCAAACATATTTTTAGCTGAAACATATCTAAGGCATACACTCGTGCCTGCTAGGGCTGTAAGTGTGTAGGGATTACCCCAACCATTACAATGAAACATTGGAACAACCCACATATAAGTAGGATGCATTGGCATACTAAAAGCAGTAACAGATCCAAGTGCCATCAAGTACGAGCCTCTGTGATGATAAACAACCCCTTTTGGTAATCCAGTGGTGCCTGACGTATAATTGAGCGCTAATGATTGCCATTCATCATCTGGCAAACTCCATTCGAGATCACTGTCACCTGTTAAAAGAAAATCCTCATAATTAATTTCTCCAAGATTTTCTCCAGCTCCCTCAGGATGATTTGCTAGCTCATCATCAATATCTATTACAAGAATTTTATTTTTTATCTTATCGAGTACTTGTTTTATCGTCGGTGAAAGCTCATTGTCAGTAATCAATGCTTTTGCTTCACCGTGCTCAAGAATATAGCTAATTGTATCTACATCTAATCTGATGTTTATCGTATTTAATACAGCGCCAATCATCGGAACACCAAAATGTGTCTCATATATTTCAGGAGTATTAAAACAAAGAACCGCAACAGTATCTCCCTTTCCTATACCTCTTTTAGAAAGTGCGCTCGCAAGTTGTTTGCTTCTTTTATATGTTTCAGACCATGTAAATTGTTTTTTGCCATGTATAATCGAAGTTCTATTTGGATAAACTTCCGCTGCTCGTATGAGAAAACTTAAAGGAGACAACGGTGTAAAATTTGCATCGTTTTTGTCTAAATTGGTATCATACATGTGAGCCATTAAAACAATCCCTCTATGTCGCCATTTTTATTTAAGTGTATAGCATTTGCAGCTGGAACTCTAGGCAGACCTGGCATAGTCATAATCTTATCGCATACAACTACAAGAAATTCTGCACCCGCTGCTAGTCTAACTTCTCTGATAGGAACTACATGGTCTTTTGGAGCGCCTCTTAGATTTGGATCAGTTGAGAAGCTGTATTGAGTTTTAGCTACACATATTGGGTAATGGCCATATTTTTCCTCCAAGTCGTCAAACTGCATTCTTATTTTTTGGTCAGCAATAATATCGCTCGCTCCATATATTTCTTGTGCAATTTTTTTCATCTTATCCCACAATTTCATTTCGTCCGGATACAGGTGCTTTATCTTTGGAGCATTTTGCTCAGTAATTTCTACTATGTGCTTTGCTAGGTCCTCTGTGCCTACACCACCATTGCTCCAATGTGTGCAATTAAATGACTTTACATTTAATGAATCACAGCAATCACTGATTGCTGACAACTCTTTTTCACTGTCAGATATGAAATGATTAATTGCAACTGTAACAGGCGCCCCATATATTTGCATATTTGCAATGTGCTGCTTTAAATTTGATAAACCATTTTTTACAGCTTCAACATTTTCATTTTTTAATTCTTTTTTATCCATACCGCCATGCATTTTTAACGCTCGAACTGTTGCAACTATTACTATTGCTGAAGGATTTAATTTTCCTTTACGGCACTTTATGTCTAAAAATTTTTCTGCTCCAAGATCTGCACCAAAGCCTGCTTCTGTTACAACATAATCACTTAATTTAAGAGCAGTTTGAGTAGCAACTAAAGAATTGCATCCATGGGCAATATTTGCAAAAGGACCCCCATGAATGATAGCAGGATTTTTCTCCAGTGTTTGAACAAGATTAGGTAAGAAAGCATCTTTTAGCAAAGTAGTCATCGCGCCGTCTGCATTTAAGTCTCGCGCCGTAATTTCTTTCTTCTCCCTTGTATAACCAACAATGATATTCCCAAGTCTATTTTGTAAATCGTCTAAACTTGTAGATAAACAAAAAATTGCCATCACTTCAGATGCAACAGTAATATCGAATTTATCCTCACGTGGGTATCCGTTGGCTATACCGCCTAAATTAACATTAATATTTCTTAAAGCACGATCATTTAAATCTACAACACGTCCCCAAACTACTCTTCTTGTATCAATTCCTAAATCGTTTCCCCAATAAATATGGTTATCAATCATCGATGCAAGTAGGTTATGTGCTGATGTGATCGCATGGAAATCACCTGTGAAATGTAAATTAATTTTATCCATTGGTACTACTTGGGCGTAACCGCCTCCTGCAGCACCCCCTTTGACACCAAAGCAAGGCCCTAAACTAGGTTCTCTCAAGCATACCAATGACTGTTTTCCAATTTTATTTAAGCCATCACTGAGACCGACTGATGTAGTAGTCTTTCCTTCGCCTGCTGGGGTAGGTGAAATGGCCGTCACTAAAATGAGTTTTCCGTTCTTGTTATTACTTTCTATATGTTGAGTATCAATTTTAGCAATGTGGTGCCCAAATTTTTGGAGATTTTGATCTTTTAAGTCTAATTTTGAAGCAATTTCTTCAATAGGAGCCATGCTATTTTCTCTAGCAATTTCAATATCTGAGAGTACAGCCATAAATAAAACTAATATTAAAAACCTAGACAACTTAAGAACTTTACAGATAGGAGTCTACAAAAATGTATTGCTATAGAACAAATTTTTACTTAAATTTTGTTTTAGGAGACTCAAATAGCGCTGCAAAATTAAGCCAAGCAGTGCAATTGAAAATTCGCGTGGCTTAAGCGGTACACTCATTTACAGCATTATGGGAAATGTAAATTTTTCATTGGAAGTTACTACAAGAACAAATCTGTCTGATTTGCCTAAACTTAATGACATTTATATTACATTTTTGCCTGGCACAAGTTATCTTGACGTTATTGAGCAAACCAAGGCGTTAGCTAGTGCAGGTTATAATCCCATTCCTCACTTTCCAGCTCGTTCAATTACTGATTCAGATATGTTAAAATCATATATAGAGCAAGTTAAAGAGGCTGGAGTTAAACAAGTTTTAATAATTGGTGGCGATCGAGATATTTTAGGAAAATATCATTGTTCACTACAACTTATAGAAACTGGATTGTTTGATGGAATGAAAATAGGTATTGCTGGTCATCCTGAGGGATCTCCAAATATGAGCGATGCAGCTATTGAAGAAGCAATGAAATCAAAGGCCCCATTTGCTGACTATATTGTAACACAGTGGACACAAGATACAGACGCATTATCGTCTTTTATTTCTGGAGCACCACTTCCTGTTCATGTAGGTGTTGCGGGCCCGGCTTCTATGAAGACACTAGTAAAATTCGCTGGATTTGTTGGATTAAAGAATACGCTTAATTTCGCAAAAAAAAATGCATCTAAAATTTTTGATTTATTGACTGTTCAGACACCTGATGATGTAATTCAAGAATTAAAAGAGAACGTTGAACATTTTCACATTTATGCGTTTGGTGGAATAAAAAAAGCAAACGAATGGTTAGAAAAGGAGAACTACTATGTCTAAAAAAATAGAACATAACACTACTGTTGATCAAAGCGACAGACATGTTCCTTACAATTTACGCCAAAGTGGACCAACAAAAGTTGAAATGTTGATTTCAACTCGAGTGAGAAAGTCACCATATTGGCATAAGTCGATGGAGGCAGGATGCTGGAGAGCAACAGTTTATAACCGCATTTATCATCCCAGAGGTTATGTAAAGCCTGAAGATGGTGGAGCAATGGTTGAATATGAAGCAATTAAAAATCATGTGACTATGTGGAATGTTGCAGTTGAGAGACAAATACGTGTAATTGGTCCAGATGCTGAAAAATTTACAGACTATGTAATTACAAGGGATGCCACAAAGATATCACCATTACGAGCTAGGTATGTAATATTATGTAACTATAAAGGTGGAGTCTTAAATGATCCTATTCTCTTAAGAATCTCGAAAGATGAGTTTTGGTTTAGTTTGTCAGACTCAGATATTGGACTTTATTTGCAAGGCGTAAACGCTGATAAAAGATTTGATGTGGAAATTGACGAAATTGATGCGTGCCCTGTTCAAATTCAAGGACCAAAAGCCATTGCCTTGATGAAAGACCTAGTGGGTGATCAAGTTGATCTTGATAATATTCCTTTCTATGGTTTAGCAGAAGTTAAAGTTGGTGGAAGAAGTTGTGTGATTTCTCAAACTGGTTTCTCTGGCGAGTCCGGTTATGAAATTTATTTACGAAATGCGACGCTCTATGCCGACGATATGTGGGATGCTGTTTTAGAAGCAGGCAAGAAACATAATCTAATGGTTATAGCACCTGCTCACCACAGAAGAATACAAGCAGGTATTTTATCCTGGGGTCAGGACTTAGATCATGAGCACAATCCTTTTCAATGTAATCTTGGTTATCAGGTTTCTTTATCTGGAAAAGGTGAGTGGGCGAAAAAAGGTGATTATATCGGTAAGCAAGCGCTTGAAAAGATGAAGGCTGACTTGAAAGATGGTCATAAGCCATACAAGTTACAATTGGTGGGATTTGAGATTGGTGGCAAACCAATTGATGAGTATGCACCTGATTTTTGGCTTGTGTCTCCTGGTGACGGTGGAGACCCATGTGGCTTTATTACTTCACCTTGGTATCATCCTGAAAAAGGAAAAAATATAGCTATGGGTTATATACCTTTTGATGGAACTCTTAATCCAAATGGTTTTCCAAAATGGGAATTAGGTAAAAAATTTAAAGTTCATTTACCTGATATTTATGCTGATGAACCAGGAGTGCCAGTAGACGCCGTAACAGTTGATGTTCCGTTTACTGAGTCTTTCAACGCTAATACAAGAGAAGTTGTAAAGGGCTAGTTTATATTAATTGCTCAGCACAAATCAGCTTGCTGAGCATTAATAATAATACAATTTAGGATTTGTGTTGTACGTAAAGTTGGTGATAGCAAACTTTACCATTTTTTTCTATGAAGTCTTGGTGGTATTCTTCAGCAGGCCAAAATTTAGCATTCTCTCTTAATTCTGTAACTACTTCGTTTTGATGTTCGCCTGAGTTATTAATTTCATCAATTTTGCTTTCCGATATTCTTCTTTCTTCATCAGAATTACAAAAAATAACTGATTTGTATTGTTCACCAATGTCTGGACCTTGACGATTCATCTGAGTTGGATCATGAATAAAGAAAAACTTGTCTAACAATTCCTCAAACTTTACTTCACTATTATCATACTCAATCTCAACAACTTCAATGTGTCCTGACTTACCTGTACAGACTTCTTCGTATGTAGGGTTTTCTGTATGCCCGCCGGCATACCCTGAAATTACTTTTTTAACGCCAGACATTTCTTCAAAAAGAACTTCTACTCCCCAAAAACAACCTGCGCCTAGTATTAACTTTGAAATCATACCTTAACATAAGGTTTTTTTTATATATGTTAAAGATCAAATTAAATTATATTCCATCTAATATTAATACTGATAATGAATAATCAAGATATAAGCATTGGTAAACTCTCAAGGTTAAAGATCTGGATAACTGATAATCATCTGTCTGATGATCAATGGTCAAATACAAAAAAATTTATCATCATAAAAATAACTACTGAAGATGGAATTGAAGGTTGGGGAGAAGCATTCTCTATTAATCTTAGAGAAAAGGGTATTGCGATTATTATAAAAGAGCTATTTAGAGAAATTTCGAATATTCCAAATCTATCAATAAAGTCTTTTTATAATAAAATTTCATTGTTAAGTGATGGTCACAGAGGTTTAGATTTCAGCTCTGCTTCAAGTGCCATTGAAATTGCATTATGGGACATATCAGGGAAGTTAAAAAATCTTCCTTTAAATTCTTTACTAACAAAAAGTCCCAAACCAAATGTTCCCATTTATGCTACGTGTTGGAGCGATTTAAAAAAAGACACAAATGACTATTTGAGACAAATAGAAAAATTTTATGGAAAGAAATATGGGGGGATCAAGATATATCCAATGCTAGATAACGTATCAATTTCAATTCAGTTTGTTGAAAAAGTTAGAGAAATAGTAGGAGATGAATTACCGCTAATGCTTGATTTAGCTGTACCTAAAGATTTAGATAAGACAAAATCTTTTTTAAAAGAAGTATCGTCATTTAATCCTTACTGGATAGAAGAGCCTGTTGATGGTGAGAATATAAAATTACTTACTGAGATCAAAAATGCTTTTAATATGAAAATTGTAACAGGTGAAAAGCAATCAGGCTTGGTCCATTTCAGAGAATTAATACACAGAAATGCAGTAGATATATTTAATCCTGATATTTCAGGTATGGGCGGACTCATTGATATTATCACGATATCAAATGAAGCATCAAATAATGGCATCTCTATTTCTCCACATTGCTGGAATTCAATGTCCGTTTCAGCATCTGCGATGCTTCATGTTTGCTCAAGTATTTCTAATTCAGAAAAGGCTGAAATATTTCCAGATTATATAAACTTTTCAAAGAAATTTTGTGAGTTACCTTTTGATATTGTAGATAATAAAGCACATATAAATAAATCAGCTGGACTTGGTATAGTTATTCATGAAGATATTTTATCTCGGTTGAGTATTTATTCATTGGATGAAAAGAGTAATGACTGAATCAAACTATCTATTTGATGAAATATTCAAATCTAACGAAACGAGTCCAAATATTTTTTTGATCAATGAAACTAAAGAGATAAGTTACTTAGAATTCAATGAAATTGTAAATCAAATTTCTAATTACTTAATAGATATAAATTTATTACCAGGTGACCGCGTGGCCATACAGGCAGAAAAGAATGTAATTCAACTTGCTACATATGTAGCAACCGTTAAAGCTGGTGGTGTTTATCTGCCACTCAATACTGGCTATACCCTAAGTGAATTAGAATATTTCTTCAATGACGCCAAACCTAAGGTGATAATTGTCGATGACAAAATTCAAAATGAAGTAAAAAACTTAGTGAGCTATTCTTCGGTTTCAATTTTATCATTAAATTTAGATGAAACTGGTTCATTGATTGAGCAGATAAAAAAATATCCAAAAAAATTTCAATCTATTAAAAGAAACGAAAATGACTTAGCTGCCATTTTATATACATCCGGTACTACTGGAAAATCAAAAGGAGCGATGCTATCGCATAGAAATTTGGTTTCAAATTCTGAAGTTTTAAGAAAATTTTGGAAATTTACAGAAAATGATGTTCTTTTACATATGCTACCTATTTACCATACGCACGGTCTTTTTGTTGCATGTAATCTTCTTGCAATTGTTGGAGGATCAATGATTTTCTTGGAAAAATTTGATACTGAAAAAGCCTTGCTTTGGATGAAAAGAGCCACATCCATGATGGGCGTGCCAACTTTTTATACAAGATTGTTGGCAAATGAAAAATTAAATAATAAGTCAGCAAAACACATCAGACTATTTATTTCTGGTTCAGCACCTTTACTATCAGAAACTCACATTGAATTTGAAGAAAGAACTGGTAAAAAAATTCTTGAGAGATATGGCATGACAGAAACAAATATGAATATTTCAAATCCATATGACGGATTACGAAAAGCAGGTACAGTGGGCATACCTCTTCCAGGCATTGAAATAAGAATAGTCAATGAAGAAGGCAAGGAAGTTGAAGAGGGTCAAATAGGGACTATTGAACTTAAGGGCGAAAATATTTTCAAGGGGTACTGGGGAATGGAAGAAAAGACCAAAGAATCATTTAAAGATGATGGTTTCTTCATAACAGGTGATCTCGCAAAGAAAGATGAAAATGGCTACTTTACTATTGTTGGTAGAGATAAAGATATGATTATAAGCGGTGGACTAAATGTTTATCCTAAGGAAATAGAAGACGTGATAAACGAGTTGCCAAATATCACAGAGTCAGCAGTTTTTGGTGTTCAACATGATGATTTTGGCGAAGCAGTTGTTGCGGCAGTAGTGACAACAGATGATAAAAATGACGGTAGTCAAATATTGGATTATACAAAAAATAAAATTGCTAAATATAAACAGCCAAAAAAAATAATATTTATGTCGAATTTACCTAGAAATTCTATGGGCAAAGTTCAAAAAAATAAATTGAGAGAAAATTATAAAAGTTTATTTAAGAGTTAACTTCTATCCAGTTATTGATTTCCTCAACAAAGAAATCGTCTTGTGGGGAGTTTAGAATTCCAATAATATCATGATAATTAAAGCCTCCTAAATTAGTATCGTTATTAATTATTTTCTTAGGTCCTTTCCATTTTTCAAATATTTTTTTAACTCCCTCAGCGTTTACTACTTTATCTTTTTCTTCATAAAATACTAAAAGTGGAATCTTAGTCTCTTGAAATTCAAGTTTCCTTCCAGAAAATGCCGCCACCCAAAGCTGTCTTGGGAGTTCCCTGTGAAATTCATTGACCCAAAAAGGATCCCATTCTTCATTTGGCAAGTTAAACATTCTAGGAAAATTAAACTTGTATTGGCTTTTAAAAAATAACCCAGTCGCCGCTAAGAAATAAGGAGGAGATAGCTTAGGAGTCCATGGTGCCACAAGCACCAAATGATCAATTTTTTCACTTAATTTCTGATCTTTTGCAGCCATTAATGCAAATGAACCTCCAGCTGAAAAACCCATTAATATCACTTTGTTTCCGATTTTATTGCCTACTGCAACAGCTTCGGCTGCATCTTCGAGAAAATTTTTGGCCTCCAGAGATTTTGTAGATTCAAAACCAGAGCCATGGCCAGCTAGTCTTGATATAAATAAATTAGCCTTTAATTTTTTGGCAATCTTTACCAAAACTTCTTCTTGTTGACGCCCCGTCGCAAAACTTCCATGAAGATAAACAATTGAATATTCAGTTTTAATTTTCGCATCATCATGCCATATGATTTTTTTCTTTGCTCGGGGATCAGTATTCTCAAAAAGCAGTTCTTTTTCAGCAATATAGCTTTCAACATCTTTATCAATGACAATATCAGGAAAAGTTATTTTTATTGTATTAAATAAATAGGGCAGAGTAATTCCTACAATAAAGATGACTGGTACTATTAAAACAATAGCAACTATAAGCAATGCTCGATATAATTTAAACCTGGTAGCCCTAGACATTTACACTTGTATATGAGCAAATTTTGTTACCATCTGGGTCTCTGATGTATGCATAATAAACATTACTGTCGCTTGGTCTAAAACCTGGATCCCCTTCATTTTGTGCTCCAAGTCCTAAAGCAGTTTTGTGAAACTTATCAACTTGTTCTTTTGACTCGGTCAAAAAGGATATCTGTGTACCATTTCCAAATGTAACAGGCTTTCCATTTGCCGGTTTGGTTATATAGAACTCAACATCTTGTTTCCCCTCTCTAGCATAACCTACACACACCTCATCCTCATAAATTGAAACTATTCCCATTACTGCGAGGACAACATCGTAGAATGCTTTAGATTCTTTTAAATTACTTGACCCAACCATTACGTATCCTCTCATTATCTATCCTTTCTATGAATATTGCTTTGATGTTACTTCCTCAAGCATCAGAATCATTTTGGCTTTATAGTCTTCATCAGTTGCTGAGTCGGTTTCTAAAACAGAAAAAAAACTTGCAACAACATTTGTTTCTAAGTTAATCATTAAAAATTGCCCACCGTATCCAGAATGCCCAATCCAATTATTAGATTTCATAGTTTGATTTGCATAATAAACATATTTTTCATCTTTTAAGTGCATATATTTTGGACCTTTTTCAGAAACTGTATCATCAATAAATTTACGAGAGCCAGCTAATCTATTTCTGATCCCAAGACCTTTTCTTGAGAAATGCAGTCCCATGCGTAGCAAATCTCTTGCAACAAGACAACCACCACCGGACAGCCATGGCATCCCACCTCTATCTGTTGCCATATACAAACCATCTTCAAGACCCATTGCTTCTACTGACGAGAGAAGCCACTCTCGCAGCTCTCTTCCACTTAATTTTTCAATTAGTAGAGCAATCACATCGCTGTTTGCTGACTTATAGAATGCTTTATCAGAATTGTTTATTACAGAATTAGTTCCATCTGTTTGAATACTGTTCAAGAAATCTTCTTGAAACTTTTCATCTTTATCTTTATCTGGTATTCGCCAGCCACCAACAGTTTCATGCATAAATGATGTTGAATACGGATCAGTATAATCTTCGGTAAAAGCATTAATAATGTTCATATTTAATACGTTTTGAACCGTCGCTTTTGAATATCCTTCTCCAATATTGGGCAAATAATAGCCAATAGGTTTTTCCAATTGCAATTCACCTTTCTCAACTAATTCACCGACAAATAGATTTAAAAACATCTTTGAAATTGACATTATTGTATGTGGTGTTTCAGAAGAGAAATCTTTTGCATATTTCTCAAAAAATATTTCTTGCCCTCTTCCAACTATTAAAGAACAAAAAGATTTATGGCTCGTCATTTCCCTTACTGAGTTTATTTTATCTATTTCATCTTTACTGTTCTCATTAAGCAAAAGAACGTAATCTGATCTTAACAAAAGACCATATCTGTTTATTTTATGAAGATTCCGATAGCCAGTTCTTCTATATTCAGGAAGGTTCCATTTAGCTTTATTGTCGCGTAATGTTACAAGAGTTGGGTTTGGGGTATCGACTAACTTATTAACCATTAATTATATTAGGTTTGATTTTTGAATGATTAAAGATTTCTTCATAATATTTTCCAATTTGTATCACTTTTTCATCTGATTTATTTTTTCCAATTAATTGCATACCCATTGGCAGTCCCTCAGCATTAAAGCCAACTGGTAATGAGATGGTAGGCAATTGAAACATGCTTGCAAATACCGTAACTTCCATCCAGCGATGGTATGTGTCCATCTGGGTTTTTGAAATACTTTTTGGAAAATCTATTTCTTTGTTAAATGGAAATAATTGTGCTGATGGTAAAGCAATAAAATCATATTTTTCAAATATACTATCGACATACTTTTTATAATTATTATACCAATCAATGGAATTAGAAACTTGATCGTCTGAAACTTTACTTCCTTCTTCGTATTCCCATTTAGCTGGAAAGCTTAGTTCATTAAAATCCTTAATTTGCATTGCAGAAATATCATTAAATGTGATCTTTGACCTGAGAGTGCACCATGTATCCCATAGTTTATCTGGATCAATATTAACTTTGCATTGTTCTAAAAATATCTTTTTGTCTGTTTCCACGAGCTTGTTTAAAGAAGCTTCGCATAATTCTATAATTCCTTCTTCAAAAGAATAGTGTTCAACAAAGTTACTAATCCAACCAATCTTTATTTCACTAGATAAATTTTTAGTTATTGACTGAAATGAACCCTCAAAGTTAAACGAGTAGGGATCTTCTATATCTTTTCCAACGACGGCATCTAAAAAAATACTTAAGTCATCAGGTGTTCTGGCAATTCCACCTGGAGTCGTCAATACAGGAAATTTACTGGTTTCTCTTTTATCAGATATCAGTCCAGGAGATGGTCTAAAGCCATATAGATTTGTGAAAGCTGCAGGGTTTCTGCAAGAGCCCATCATGTCCGTACCATCAGAAAATGGTATAAGGCAGCTGGCTACAGCTGCTGACGCTCCTCCGCTTGAGCCGCCAGGTGATAGATTATAGTTATAAGGATTTGAAACTGGATCAAATAATTTATTCTTTGTATGAGATCCAATTGCTAGTTCTGCCATATTTGATTTTCCAATAATTGTGGCTCCTTGATGCTTTATTTTTTTTACAATTAACGAGTCATTTTGTGGAAAATTATTTCGATATTCAAGTATTCCATAAGTAGTTGGCAGTCCAGTTACGTCGAATAATTCTTTTGAAACAAATGGAAGTCCAAATAAAATTTGTTTTCTTGTAACATCAACTTTTTGTTCATCCTTTGCCTTTGCTTTATCAATAATCCAATCTTTGTCTCTAAGTGACACAATGGCGTTAAGCTTAGGATTAAGCTTTTCAATATTGGATAAGTATTCTTGAAAAAGTTCTTCAACTTTTATTTCTTTTTTAGAAATTAAATCAATTTGATCCCGAACAGATAAATGAGTAATCATCTACGAGGTTTTTTATCTAGCTCCAAAAATACTGACCTTGACGAGCTCTCTAACATCATCCAATGTGGCTGAACGAGGGTTAGTGCCAAAGGCTGTATCAATCATTGACTTTTCAGATATTCTCTCAATACAATCTTCTGGAACACCAATTTCATTTAAACCCTTGGGTATCTTAATTCGATCTAGTATTTTTTCCATGCTTTCGATGAAATGATTTGCAGTATGATCTTTATATTGCATTGCCTGAGCCATTCTCATCACTTTCTCTTCCATATCTGGTAGGTTGTATCTTAGAACTGCTGGCAAAATAATAGCATTAGTTAGTCCGTGATGCGTATTAAATTCTGCCCCAACCATATGCGCAATAGCGTGAACAAGACCCAGCCCTTTTATAAAAGAAACTCCCCCCAAACACGAAGCAACAAGCATAGCCCCTCTTGCTTCAAGATTATTTGGTTCTTCTACGGCTGTAATGAGTGATTTAGAAATTAAGTTTAGACTTTCGAGTGCGGCACCGTCACATAAGGGGTGAAAACCTGGAACACAATAACCCTCAATTGAGTGGATCATTGCATCTGCACCTGTCCATGCTGTAAGATTTGAGGGTAATCCCAATGTTAGTTCAGGATCGAGCAATGCCAATGAAGGCTTCAATTCAGGATGCATTATACAAAGTTTAATTCCTTGTTTGGTATCTGTTACCATTGCTGTACTTTCTGTTTCAGCGCCTGTTCCAGCTGTTGTAGGAATTGTAATAAGTTTAGGAAATTTATTATCTGGTCCAATGACTTGAGGTGTCTTTTCCCACTCAAAGTCAAATAACTCAATTTCATTATTAGCGGTTAGACAAATTGACTTGCCACCATCCATGGCACTTCCGCCGCCAATAGCAATTATTGCATCGTGATTGTTATCATTGAAAAGTTTTTTTCCTGATGCAATTTCATCATCTCTTGGGTTGGGTGAAATTTTTGAGTAAATACCTGAATTAATTTTCGATTTTTTTAAAATTTCGACCAAGTTATCAATGAAGGGAAGATCAACACTGCCACTATCAGTGACAATAAGTGGATTGGTTATCTCATTCTCAGAACAATAATTTCCAATTTCGGAAAATCTACCTGGACCATATGCTATCGGTACAGGGAAACCCCAATCTTGAGGGGCAAGAATTTCTTCTTTATTCAAATTGAAAAGCGTCATGGTTTATTTATTCAAATTAATTAAGATGTCATTGATTTTAAGACTATTGACCGATCAATTTCACCAATTAGTTCTCCTGAAACTGCATCGATTACAGGATATTTTTTGTCAGTGTCAGCTATCTGATTAATTAAAGTATCGATTTTAACGTCACTTTTAATACACTCATTGCCCTGGGCAAACAGAGTCTTTGTATCCTCACAGCATTCTTTTCTTGCACATTTACCCGCACTTAAAACTTTGTATTTGGGAACGTCTTCAGTGAAGTCTTTTACATATTGATCTACGGGATTTGCAACAATTTCCTCTGGTGTACCAACTTGTGATATTTCTCCATCTTTCATAATCGCAATATGATCACCCATTTTAATAGCTTCAGAAAAATCATGTGTAATGAATACCATTGTTTTTTGAACCATTTTTTGAATGCTAATTAACTCGTCTTGCATTTCCCTTCTTATCAATGGATCCAGTGCTGAGAAAGGTTCGTCAAAAATTAGAATCTCTGGATCTACTGCTAGAGCTCTAGCTAGTCCAACTCTTTGTTGCATTCCACCTGACAATTCACGAGGGTAATGTTGATCCCAACCTTCTAATCCTACAAGTTTAAGTGTTTCCATTGACTTATCTAATCGATCTTTTTTCTTTACTCCCCTTATTTCAAGTCCATAGCCAATATTTTCTATCACTCTTCGATGAGGGAAAAGACCAAAGTGCTGAAATACCATACTCATTCTATTACGCCTCAGATCTGTTAAATCCCTATTGCTCATCAATGTTACATCTTGATTGTCAATTTTTACCTCACCTGCTGTTGGCTCAATCAGTCTTGATAAACATCTTACTAATGTAGATTTACCACTACCTGATAAACCCATTACAACGAACGTTTCACCTTTTTGAACTGAGAAACTTACATCTTTAACTGCAACCACATGTCCAGTTTTTTCTTGCACTTCACTTCTTGAAAGATTTTTGTCTAAATTTGTAAGAACATTTTTTTCATTTGGCCCAAATACCTTCCATATATTTGTGCATACTATTTTGTCATTTTTTTCCATTATTTTTGAGTGCTTTATCTGCTGAATGTTATACTATGTTGAAGATTTTTGAATAATTTATTTAACCTTGAGGAATACTATTTTACATGGCATTAACCCAGGATACATCGCTTTTATCTTCTAAAAGTAGTACTCAGAGTCTAATCATACCTGGGCTAATTTTTGCTGCAATTCTAGCTTCAATCTGGCTTGCATTCCAAGGTGAAGATGTTTCAGAATTTCCTGTCTTTATAACAGATGCTTTTACTTTTACAGCTTGGGTCAATGCTGGTGAAGATTTTCTAAAAGATAATATTAAAGTTTATACAAGGATGGTTGCTGGTTATGTAAAAGACCTTTATTGGATGCTCGAAGATTTTTTACTAGATTCATCTTGGGTATTTATAGCGGCGCTATTGCTTATTCCATCACTTGCATTTGGTGGAATTAAATTAGGTTTTCTTGTTCTTTTTGGCACCATGTATTGGGGAATGGTTGGGCTTTGGGATTCTGCTATGGAAACTCTTGCTCTTATGGGTTTATCAGTATTCTTATCTGTAGCCGTTGGAGTGATACTTGGTATTTTCTGTGCATTAAGTGATCGTTTTGAGAGAAATATGAAACCAGCTCTCGATATAATGCAAGTGATGCCTGCGTTTGTTTATCTTATCCCCGCAATGTTTTTCTTTGGAATCGGAGGTGCACCTGCAATTCTTGCAACAATGATTTATTCAATGCCTCCTATTATTCGTCTCACAAACTTAGGTATACGTCAGGTCCCCAATGAAACAGTAGAAACAGCAACAGCTTTTGGTTCTAGTAAAAGTCAAATTTTATTTAAAGTACAAATTCCATTAGCTCTGCCAAGCATCATGATGGGCGTTAACCAAACAATAATGATGGCATTGGCATTGGTTGTTTTAGCAACGTTTATCGGGGCTCAAGGTCTAGGTTCAGACATTTGGGTATCGATAAAAAAACTAGAAGTCGGAGCTGCTTTGGAAGGAGGTATTTGCGTTCTTTTAATGGCAATCATGTTCGATAGATTTGGTAAAGCCGCTAGTCGGGAGACAGTGACTTTGCCATCCGATAGTCAAAAATTTTATCTTTTACCGCAAACATGGGATATTTATCCCATTGCTAGACAGGTTGAAAAACCTCTACAGTTAATTCATTTTGCATTTGCATTTGTATTCTCAAGCGTCATTCGAATATTTTCTTTCATTTTAAATTCAGTAATTTCTTTATTTAATAAGGATTATGGCTCAGCTATTGCACAATTTATAAATGCTCATTATTTCTTTTTCTCTGGATTATTAATATTAATTGGCATTATTTATTATGATGCAAACGTTGCTGCAATAGGAACATTTCCTGATGCATGGAATCTGTCAATAAGAGAAGAAATTTCTGCTGGTGTAAAATCATTGGTTGTAAATGATACGTTTATTTCAATAACCAAAACAATCAGATCAACTGTTGTTATTTACCTTCTAAGACCATTTGATTTTTATCTAACATATTTACCTTACTGGTTTACAATTGGGGCATTGGTTCTAATCAGCTGGAAATCTGTTGGAATTAGATTTGCGATTATTACTGCCATCCTTCTAGCATTCATCGGCGCTTGCAATATTTGGACTGAAGCAATGATTACTCTTTCATCAGTTCTTATATCAGTTCTTTTATGTTTTGTAATTGGTGTGCCAATAGGTATCTTAGCATCTTACAGTAAGAGATTTCAAAATATCAACGAGGTAATATTAGATGCAATGCAAACATTGCCATATTTTTGTTACCTTGTTCCAGTTTTAATGTTTTTTGGTGGTGGGGCATTTTCTGCATTACTTGCAACAATTATATACTCCATACCTCCAATAATACGTTTAACTGTATTGGGCCTGTCTCAAGTTTCTTCCACATATTCAGAAGTATCAAAGTCATTTGGAGGCACTACAATTCAGACTCTCAATAAGATAAAATTTCCTCTAGCAGTTCCTAGTTTGGTTATGGGTTTCAATCAAACAGTCATGATGGCTTTTGCGATGCAAATTGTTACACCTCTCATTGGTGGTAAAGGGCTAGGTCTTGAGGTATTTAATGGCTTAGCTCGATCAGATACTGGTAGAGCTCTTGCTGCTGGCATAGGAATTTGTTTATTAGCCATGATAATTGACCGTATCAGTCTTGCATGGACAAAAAAGCAAAGAGATGCCCTAGGTTTATAGATCTAATTTATATACATATTTCCTGATACTTTTCTTCAAAAAATGTTGATAAAGCGGTTTACTTATTCATCTTTTTTGGTCTAAAATTATTTATTAATTAATTAATAAAAAGGGGAAATTAATGAAAAATTCATTATTTGCAAAAACTTTTGCTGCCCTGATTTTGTCTTCTTTTTTAGTTCTTTCGGCAGGTACTGCCAACGCTAAGCGTTTAACAGCTGCTGTTGCTGACTGGACTGGTGGAGAATTAACATGTCAGGTTGCAGTTGCTATCCTTGAAGAAGAGCTAGGCTACAGAGTTGATAGAATAGAATTCGCTTCAGGAACAGGTCTATGGGAAGCTATTGCCGCTGGCGATATTGACTTCGCATGTGAAAGTTGGCCAAGTTATGCTGAGGCTGACGATGTAATGATCAACATGAATCTTGTTTATGACGGAGAAGTTGTAAAAGAGTATTCTGGTGATGGATCTGTTGATGCGTACACAAGTGGTATCATTGGAATGTCAGATTACTATGTTCCAAAATACTTTGTTGACGCTAACCCAGATTTTAAAGACTGGTCAGATTTAAATAAATTCAAAGATCAATTTGCGACACCTGAAACAGGTTCAAAAGGTAGATTGATTGGATGTCCAGTTGCTGGTTGGAACTGTCATGACCAAAAAAGATTAGATCTTTTAGGAATTGATTTTGAAGCATCAGAACTAGGTACTGAGGTTGCAGCTCTAGCGGAAGCTCAAGGAGCTTATGATAGAGGTGAAGCATTCCTTCTGTATCTTTGGGAACCACACTTTTTCTTCGGTAAGAATGAAATGGTTGGTGTAAAACTACCAGCATACAAATACTGTGATAGTTTTACTGAAGCTAATAACTGGCAAGATTGTGGAACTGCAGCATGGCCTGCTACAGGTTGGGATAAAGACTACACGATGAATTATATGAATCCTGAAGTTATGTCTAGACCTGAGAACGCTGAAGCAGTTGCATTCTTCAAAAAAATGGCTTTCTCTAACACGGATCAAGCAAAAATGCTTGTAAGAGTTGGTGACGACGGATTATCTGTCGAAGAAGCTGTTGCTGAATGGAAAAACAGTACAGACGAATGGAAAGCTTGGCTTCCGTAAGTCTAAATAGCTAAATCAGAAAATTAAGGCCTTGTTACTTTTGTGCAAGGCCTTTTTTTTAGTTAATTTTTATGATCACCTCATCAAGACATCCTTACTATTATACAATTAGCTTTGCATTATTAATCGCTGCGGGTATGTGGGGTTTATTCTGGATCCCTCAAAGAGCGTTAGAGGCTGGTGGTTTAACAGGCGGATGGGCAACGATTTCTCAAATGGTTATACCTTTTGCAATGCTGCTTCCAATATCACTTTGGAGGCTCTATAAAGGTCAGTCTTTTGGCCTAGAGTATCCTCTAATTGGACTTTTGTTTGGAGGAGGTATTGCTTGCTACGCTAATAGTTTTTTACTGACAGATGTAGTTAGAGCTTTAATACTCTTTTATATAACCCCAGTTTGGACAACTATTTTTGAAATAGTATTTCTTAGACAAATTCCACGTTTTTATAGATACATAACATTAGCTCTTGCACTATCTGGTGTTTGGATAGTTTTTGGTCAAGAAGGCGTGATACCCTTACCACAAAATTCTGGTGATTGGATTGCTTTATTAGGCGGAATTCTTATTGCCGCATCAGCAGTTAGAATGGAAATAAAAAAGCCAGAGGGAATATATCCTATATTATTTTCATTCTTTTTTTATGGAGGCTTATTTACATTATTACAATCATATTTCTTGAGCGACTACCTAGGTGATGCTCCATCAATAGAGTCATGGGTTGCAATGATGCCGTGGCTAATCTTAATTGCAATTTTATTTCATATACCGACAAATATAGTGATCTTAGGTGCACCAAGTAGAATTGGTGCAGGCATATTTTCTATAATTATACTTTTTGAAATAGTTGTAGGAACTTTCAGTGCCGCGGTATTAACAGATGAGCTTATTGGATGGCGAGAAATATTAGGCAGCTCTTTCATTATATTTGCTGGATTAACAGAAATAATATTTGCATCAAAGACTGAAGAAGATACGGGCTAACTATAATTGATTGAGTACTTTAATGTGTTCAACTGTAGTACCGCAACATCCACCTATAATTTGCGCTCCAGCATCCTTCCACTTTTTTGCTTCAATTAAATAATCATCAGGAGAAATTACATTGCTCATGTCGTAGTGTGGAAAATTAAATACCGCTACTTCTGGATACGCCATAACAGGAAGGTCATATACTTCTTTAAGTTCTTTAATACTTTGTTCTATTACATTAATTTCACAATGCATTATTCCTACAGCATCCAATTTATGATGTTTGACATTACTAATCATTTTTTTAAAACTATAGTCATAGTCTGTAGTAAGGGCTATTAACCCGTCTTTATTTCTAGATGAGAATCCAGCCCACACAGGCAATCCAGCCTTACTTGCTGAGTCAAAAATTATTTCAATTCGATCTGGTCGATACATTAACTCTAGTAGAATAAAATCACACCCATTATCGGCTAGAAAAAAAGCGAGCTCATCAAAAGACTTTTGAAAATATTCGGGTGTGAGTTTTTTTTTAAATTTCTCTCTTTCCTCTTGTGTTTCAAAAGCATCCTCATACGGTATTTGATGAGACAAGGACCCAGCTATAAGTACATCATCTCTACCACATTCTTCCCTTGCTTCCAGAGCTGCATTTATTGCACTTAGATTTATTTCTTTGAATTGATTATCTACCCCCGCGGTTTCTAAGATCATTCGATTTGTTGCATAAGTATTTGTAGTTATAATACTTGAGCCAGCCTCAATATAATCTTTATGTATTTGCTTTAATGTATCACTCTCTAAGGAAGCTGTGCCACACCAAGAATTATCCATTTTAATACCACGGTTTTCAAGCTCCGAACCAGTGGCCCCATCAAGAAGAATATTTTCTCCGGCATGAATACGTTTCATTAAATTTTCATATCTTTTGCTCATCATTATTTTTTAGCATTTATAGTTTTAATTAGTAAGTAGAAACTTAGGAAAAGGATTTACTTTTTATGACTTTATGGTCTATAAGGTCTGATCATTAAGGAGAACAGAATGTCAAAAGGTATTATATACACCCCAAGGATTAGAAAATCACCTTTCTTTGAAGAGACACTAAAATACGGCGCTACCAATTTTACAACTTATAACCGTATGACGATGCCTGTTGGCTATACGACTCCTGAGGAGGAATACCAATCATTAATAAACGATGTAACATTATGGGATGTGGCAGCAGAGAGACAAATTGAAATTATTGGAGAAGACGCCGCTAAATTTGTTCAGTATATGACGCCAAGAAATCTATCAACTTTTAAAGATGGGTTTTGTCGTTACGCATTTATGACAGATGAAAATGGTGGAATCATAAATGATCCATTAATTTTAAAGTTTAATGAAAATAAGTATTGGCTGAGTATTGCAGATTCTGATGCGATACTATGGTGTAAAGGCGTTGCTTTATCTGGTAAGTTTAATGTTAAAATTTCGGAGCCTGAAGCTTGTCCGCTTTCATTGCAAGGTCCGCGCGCAAAAGAACTCATGAGAAAAGCTACAAATGATGATCCAGTTATTATGGGATTAAAATATTATCAATTTATCGAAACTAACTTATTTGGATTAGATATCATCATTGCACGCAGCGGTTGGAGTAATCAGTTTGGATACGAAATTTATATAACAAGAGAAGTAGATGGTCCGGCATTATGGAATGCATTAATGGAAGCAGGAAAAGAGTTTAAAATTGTACCAAGTTGTCCTAATCAAATAGATAGAATTGAAGCCGGTATGATTTCCCACCAAGGAGATACCTCATTAGCTGAGAACCCTTTAGAACTAAACTTGCCAAAATTTTATGATCTTGATCAAGAAGCGGACTTTGTAGGAAAAGATGCTCTCTTAAAAATAAGAGAAGAGGGCATTAAAAAACAATTCACTGGTTTTAAAATTTCAGGAAAGAAAATTGGTTATAATATGGCAAGAATACCATTGTTTGACAATAACTCTGAAAAAAAAGGATTTGTAACCAGCTGTATTTATAGCCCAAACTTTGGATGCAATATTGCCTTAGGGTTCATTGATATTAATTTAATTAATTCAGAAGAAGTTTATCAGATTGATCATGATGGAGAAAAACGAGAAGTTGAAGTTGTCCCTTTACCATTTAGTTCTAGACTCGAAAAAATGGAATAATGATTTCAAGAAGTAGAGTTAATCAACTTTTATTCCTTTCAATAATTATATTAGCAGTCGTCGCTGGTTGGGCAGTTTCTGAATTATTTAGAGACAATACTTCAGAAGTATCAAACAACATTGATTTAAAATTTACCGCAGTTGACCATTTTGGAGTTGATGTAAGCGAAAGAACTTACAGAGGATATAGTAAAGTATTCTTTTTTGGCTTTACTCATTGTCCAGATATTTGTCCAATAAGTGCGAATCTTATGAGCAATGCCATTGATCAATTAAATAGAGAAAATCATTCAATAGAAAATATAAAATTTTTCTTTGTAACAGTTGATCCTGCTAGGGATAACCCTGATCGGTTAAAAGAATTTCTCAGCAACTTTAGCAATAATTTAATTGGTTTAACGGGGACACATGAAAATCTTATGCCAATATGGAAAGATTTTTTTGTACATGTAGAGCCGGCTACAAATTCAGAACATCAAAATTATTTAGGTACGTCTGAACAATCTGATGAAATAAGTAATAAAGAAAAAAACTACATGGTTCAACATACTGCTTTCTATTATATTTTTGATGATAATGATGTATTAGTAAGCATACTTCCGTTTGGTTCTAGTATTGAACAAATGGTTGAAGATTTAAAAAATCTATAACAATGTATAAAATATCAATATTTATTTTTTTTGTTTTATTTTCTTGTTCCGAAATAATTGAAACAAATAAATATAGAGCATTGGCATCTGAACAAGCATCAAAAAAAAATTGTGATGCTAACGTTGAGCTTCTTTTAAAACATGAAAAGACTGAATTATGGGCATCTTATCATAACAAAGATAAAAACTTATTATGCGTTTTAACTTGTGTTAACGATGTCTGTATGTTTTCGACAGAGAGAGATTAAGGGTTGTATAAAGCACTAATAATAGTTTTGTTTTTAGTTTCTACAATAATTGGAGCTGCTCACCAATTTCAAAAAGATCATATTAATATAAATCACCCACACATAAAGTTTGTAATTTCATCAGGCCCTGCAGCTGGATATATGAAAATAGTAAACATGGGTTTCGAGACAGATCGTTTAATTAAAGTTGTTACTGACTTTGCAGATGCTGAGTTACATTATTCAAGTATAGAGAGTGGAATGGTTGCAATGAGTAAAGTTGATTTTATTGAAATCCCTCCACAAAAAGCTAAATCGCTCAAACCCGGCACGCACCATATAATGTTTTCAAATTTTAGTGTTGAATTAACTCATGGAATTAGTTTAGAAGGGTCTTTAGTATTTGAAAATGCCGGCGAGATCAAAGTGCTTTTTGAGGTTGAAACTCAAAAAAGTATAGATGACCATACGGAACATTAATGAAAACATTTAAAATTGAATATATCACCACACTTTTTTTTCTCACCTTGCTAATTGCTTTAGCTTGGTACTATTTATTCCTCATGGCATCTAATCCAATGGACACAATGATGCAAAATAAAAACCCAATGACAATGTCAATGGAAACTGCATCAGAAAATGAAATGTCAATGAACTCGATGTCTGATGCGGAAATGACTATGGACTCAATGAATATGAATGAAAAAAACTCATCAATCAATTTTCTTATGATGCCAATGACAGGAATGTGGACAATAAATGATTTTATCGTGATGTTCGTAATGTGGACCGTCATGATGTTTGCGATGATGCTTCCATCTACATTTATCTTTTTAAATATTTTTAGAATGATGAGATCGAACATGCAGATATCATCGAATATTATTATTGAGATGATAGTGATTTCATTCACTTATATTTTAATTTGGATAATTTTTTCACTTATTGCATGTACTCTTCAATATATTTTTCACAACAACGGGGTAGTCGATATGATGGGAACATTACAAAATAATATTCTTGCAGGATTATTTCTCGTTGGAGCAGGTGCATTTCAATTTACAAGTTTGAAAGATACATGCCTTGAGAAATGCAGAAACCCCTTATCGTTTCTAATGGCTGGTCCTATTAAAGGATACGGAAATGTTGCCTATGTGGGTCTAAAGCATGGTATATTTTGCTTAGGGTGCTGCTGGGTTCTTATGCTTCTGCTTTTTGTAAATGGAGTTATGAATTTACTATGGGTTGTCGCAATAACAATAATTGTATTGGCTGAAAAAATGCTGCCTTACGAGAAACTTAGCTCTAGATTTCTGGGCATTCTTCTTGTAGGTTGGGGGGCCTATTTAATATTTATTTAACTATATGACTGTAAATCCACTAAACTTACATTGGGAAATAAAAGGAAATTTTTTGCTGAATTGTAACTGCGATGTATTTTGCAATTGCCCGATGTCCCTGGGAAGAGCGGTTCCAAATTCACCAAACGGTAAATGCTTTTCATGGTGGGGAATTAATATCGAAGAAGGATACGCAGAAGAAAAGTGGTCTGGATTTAATCCTATCAAAAGAGAGTCTAAAGGAATTATGGATTTAAGTGGTTTAAATGTTGCTATTCTTTTAGAAGTTCCTGGCCCTTTAGGTTCAGGCGGTTGGACAGCAGGATTATATATTGATGAAAAAGCATCTGATGATGCAGCTGATGCGCTCGCAGTTATTTTTTCAGGTCAAGCAGGTGGACAAACAGGTTGGTTTAGACATATGATTGCAAACTTCCTTGGCGTAAAAAGATGTTCTATATCATATAAAGAAACCGACGATGGATGGTCGTTTACAATTCCAGAAATCTTAGATGGTCGAATTGAACATGAGCCAGGAAAAGAGAGAGGCGAAGTAGTAAAAGTATCAAACTTAAAATATTGGGTTGCTCCAGAAATAATTGTTTGCAAAGGATCAAAAAGAAGTAGGATTAGAGATCACGGCCGTAATTGGGATTTCACAGGTGGAAGTGCCGAATATTGTGCTGTTGATTGGGCCGGACCATAATTCATATGAAAAACAAAGCTAAAGTTGTCGTCATCGGTGGCGGTGTAGTTGGAGTTAGTACGCTTTACCACCTTGCAAAAAAAGGATGGTCTGATGTAGTTTTGTGCGAACGCAAAGAACTTACATCAGGTTCGACGTGGCACGCTGCGGGTTTGATGCCTTTATTCAACATGAGTTACTCTGTTGGTCAAATCCATAAATACTCAGTTAAATTTTATCAAGAACTTGAAAAAGAAACTGGTCAAGATGTTGGCTTTAGGCAAGTAAGTAATATTCGACTTGCTGAAAACCAGGATAGAATGGATGAATATCGTCAATATGCAGGTGTTGCAGAAACAATAGGTGTTAAAGTCAATTTTTTAACTCCAGAGGAAGTTCAAAAAGTTTGGCCGCTTTGTTCAACTGAGGGCTTAGTGGGTGCTATACAGCACCCTGAGGATGGATACATACAACCCAATGATCTTACGCAAGCTCTAGCAAAAGGAGCAAGAGCGCTTGGAGCTGAAATTTACAGACAAACAGCAGTCATAGGACTTGAACAGTTACCAGATGATAGTTGGATTGTTACAACTGATAAAGGTGAAATCAAATGTGATATTGTTGTTTCATGCTCGGGAAATTTTGTCAGGCAAACCGGAGAAATGGTTGGATTAGATATCCCAGTGATACCTGTTGAGCATCAATATATCGTTACAGAAGCTCATCCTAAAATTCTAGAAAGACAAAAAGAAGGCCTTCCTGAAATGGGTGTACTTAGAGGATCTGACGGCGCATGGTATATGCGTGAGGAAGCTGGAGGATTAATTCTTGGACCATATGAAAATGGTGCACCATGTTGCTATGTCAATGGACCTAGCAAAGACTGTGAGTATGAATTATTCCAAGAAGACTTAGACAGACTTGGCCCCCATATAGAGCATGCCATTCACAGAGTTCCTATTTTTGGAGAAGCAGGAATTAAGAAAGTTTATAATGGTGCTATTTGTTATACTCCAGATGGAAGCCCAATTATCGGTCCAGCATGGGATAGAAAAAATTTATATTTAAATGACGGTCATTCGTTTGGCGTTACAGCTGCTGGTGGTGCAGGCTGGCAGATCGCAGAATGGATTGTTGATGGCGAACCGACCATTGATATGCTCGGGGTTGAACCCAGAAGGTTTGGCGATTACGCATCAAAATCATATTTAATCAAAAAAAATGAAGAGGCTTATGCTAACGTTTTCACAATCCATTATCCTGATGAAGAAAGGCCCGCAGGCCGGCCATTAAGACAAGCACCTTGTTATGATAGGCTGAAAAATTTAGGTGCAGTGTTTGGTCAAAAGTTTGGTTGGGAGCGCGCAAACTGGTTTGCTCCTGAAGGAGTTCCACAAGAAGACGATTGGTCATTCAGGCGATCAGCTTGGTTTGAGCACATTGGAAATGAATGTAAAAATGTAACAGAAAATGTAGGTCTTTTAGATATGACCGCATTTGCAAAATGTAGAATTAGCGGACCAGGAGCAGAAGAATTCCTAGATAATTTAGTTGCTAATAAATTACCAAAAAAGATAGGAAGGACAAATCTCTGTCATGCTTTGAATTCTAAAGGAGGAGTACACTCAGAATTTACAATAATGAGAGAGTCTCATGACAGTTTTTATTGTGTTTCTGCTGGAGCTTGGCAGCGGCTGGACCATGATTGGGTAAAAAAACATATGCCCGATGACAGAAGTGTAAAATTTGAAAATATTACAAATCAAATTGGAGTATTAGTTGTCGCTGGTCCGAAGTCAAGAGAACTTCTTCAAAGAGTATCTGAGGATGATTTCACAAATGAGGGTTTCCCATGGCTATCTGGTAAAAAAGTAAAAATTGGCGCTGCAGAAACACTTGCAATAAGAGTAAATTTCGTTGGCGAATTAGGATGGGAAATCCACTCACCAATTGAAGTACAAAATCATATATTCGATACATTAATGGATGCAGGAAAAGATCTGGGTTTAAAGCCTTTTGGCATAAGAGCAATGGACTCTTTGAGAATTGAGAAATCCTACAAACTAATTGGTACAGAATTATCAATTGAATACGCGGGATATGAGTCAGGAATAGACAGGTTCATTCACCCAAACAAAGGTCAATTCATAGGTAGAGATGCATTAGTTCAGTGGAGAGAAAAAGGTTTTGAGAATTCCTTCGTAACTCTTGAAGTTCATGGTGTCAAAGATGCTGATGTACTTGGCAATAATCCAATATATGCTGATGGCAAAGTTATTGGTCGCGCTACAGGTGGAAATTTTGGCTTTCGAGTTAATAAGTCTCTCGCTTTAGCTATGGTCAATCCAGCTCATTCAGATGTAGGCACAAAGTTAAAGATCGATATTTTGGGAGATATGTTTGATGTAACGGTAATACCCGAAAGTCCTTACGATCCTGATAATCAGAAACTTAGATCTTAGCTACTTGAAAAAGTGTCAGAAGCTTTAAAAGTTTACGAACAGCTCTGTAAAGATAAGCACATTGAACATAATATAAAGCAAAAAGATCTAGTTATTGAATTAGATAAATTTTTGTCAGGTTCGAGCAGAAATTTTATAAAAAAACTATTTCGATATAATTTATATCAAAAGAAATGCTTTTATTTATACGGGGGAGTGGGCATTGGAAAGACTCTCATTATAGATTTATTCTATGATGACGTAAATCTAAAAGAAAAACAAAGAGTCCATTTTCATGAGTTTATGATTGATATACATGATCAATTACACCAACTCAGAAATGAAAAAAATTCAAGAGATTTTATAATTTCAAAACTTGTAAAAGGCATTAAATCGAAATCAAGTCTCATATTTTTTGATGAATTCCAGGTTACAAATATAGCTGACGCAATGATTCTAGGGCATTTATTCGAGGAGTTTTTTAAAAATAATATTTTAATTGTATTAACTTCTAATTCCAGCCCAGAAGACTTATACAAAGAAGGGCTGCAAAGAGAACTTTTTATTCCATTTATTAATTTAATTAAAAATAACTCTCTAATTCATCATCTATCAATAGACATTGACTATAGAACAAGATCATTAAAAGAAGAAAAGAACTTTTTTTTATCAAATTCACCGGTTAGCAAGCTTAAAATAAATGATATTTTTTCTATCCATTCAAATAAAACTTCAGTCGAGGATAAAGTAATAAGTGTGAAGAAGAGAAATTTTATTGTTAAGAATTTGTCTAATAGAATAGCTCGTTTTCAATTCAATGAAATTTGTGGCGATAATAGAGGCACTGAAGACTACCTCGAGTTAATTAAATTAATTGATAGATTAATCATTGAAAATGTTCCAAATTTTGGAAATACAAATTCTAATCTTCAAGAAAGATTTATTAATTTAATTGATGTTCTCTATGATAATAAAATTAAATTATATTTAAGCACAGAAAAAGAAATAAGCGATCTTGGCAGTGCATATCATTTGAAAGATAAATTTAATAGAACCATAAGTAGACTTCTAGAAATGAAATCACAATAGTTACAAATGAAAATAGCAGTAATAGGAGCGGGAATTGTTGGCATTTCTTCAGCCAATTGGCTTAAGAAGTACGGTCAAGATGTGACCTTGTATGACATGAATGATCCTGGATCACAAGCAAGTTACGGCAATGCTGGAACTTATGCAAAATATGCAAATATACCAACTAATTCATCATCCTATTTTTATTTATTTCCATATTTATTGCTAAACAAAAACAGTCCATTATTCATTAGCTTAAAACGATTAAACGAGACATTTCCATGGATTATTAAATACTTGAGCAATTGCAGAAATGAAAAAGTTAACCACACTGTTCAACATTTAACAACTTTACTGTCACATATGGATGATGGTTATGAAGATCTATTCAACGAAGCAAATGCAGAAGATTATATATCAAGAGAGTCTATCATGTATGGATGGTCTACAAAATTATTTTTTAATGCTGCAAAACAAGATTTTCCTAAAAGAGAAGAAACAGGTGTTAAAATAACAACTCTGAGTCGAGATGATATTTCTGATCTTGAACCTAATATTAATAATATCTTTTATAAAGGAGCCTTATTTGAAGGTAGTTATTTTGCAAAAAGTCCGATCAAGGTTAGCGAAGCATTAATGAAACTGTTTATTAGAAAAGGAGGAAAATTCAAAAAACAGAAAGTTATATCCATTAAAAAAACTGAAACTAATCAAATAAATATTAAAACAAACTCAGAAGAGACCCTGCACGATAGAGTCGTGATTACATCTGGAGTATGGTCTAATGATCTGCTTAAACATATAGGCGACAAAGTGCCACTGGAAGCTGAAAGGGGTTACCATTTGATCAATCCAGAATTGAAGAATATTGTAAAAAGACCAATATCTTGGCAAGAACGAGGAACATATTTTACACCTATGTCTGACGGTCTAAGAACGGGTGGAATTGTTGAATTTGGAGCGTTAAATGAAACAAAAAATGAAAGAGTCCTTAACTTTTTAAACCGGGCATTAAAGGAAGTTTTTCCCTCAGCAGACCTTCCTAAAAAAACATGGGTAGGGTTCAGGCCATCGGTGCCTGACTCTCTTCCAGTGATTGGACAATCTCCAAAAAACCCTTATATTTATTATAATTTTGGTCATCAACATATTGGGTGGTCATTAGGTGGCATATCAGGAAAACTGGTTGCACAACAAATTTGCGCAAACAATACAGATTTAGATTTGTCACCGTATTCTGTAAAGAGGTTTAAGTTATGAAATACTCACTATACAATTTAGTTAAGAATTCATTTTCTTATCATGAGAATTGGGAAAAAGCATGGAGCAGTCCCGATCTTAAACCTGAATATGATGTAGTAATAGTTGGAGGCGGTGGTCATGGATTAGGAACTGCCTATTACCTAGCAAAAGAATTTGGTGTTAAAAATATTGCTGTTCTTGAGAAGGGATGGATTGGTGGAGGTAATACTGGACGTAACACAACCATAATAAGATCTAATTACTTATGGGATGAAAGTGCAGCTCTTTATAATCATGCTGTTAATTTATGGGAAGGCCTATCTAGTGAGCTTAATTTTAATGTAATGTTTTCACAAAGAGGTTTATTTCACTTAGCGCATTCAGTTCATGACATGCAAGAAATCACAAGGAGAGGTTACTCTAATTATTTAAATGGTATTGACGCTGAAATTCTAAATCAGGATCAAGTTGCAAAAAAAATACCTCATATTAATGTTAATGGCAGGTATCCTGTTTTAGGAGCTTTACTTCAGAGGCGAGCGGGAACGGCGCGTCATGATGCTGTAGCATGGGGGTATGCAAGAGCGGCAGAAAATCTTGGTGTCGATATAATTCAAAACTGTGAGGTTAAAGGAATAGATATATCAAATGGCAAGGTTGTTGGATTACAAACAACAAAAGGTTCTGTTAAAGTTGATAAAGTTGGTCTCGTACCTGCTGGACACTCCTCAGTATTAGCTAATATGGCAGGTTTTTCTCTTCCAATAAACTCTGTGCCCTTACAGGCTTTAGTAAGCGAGCCGGTTAAACCAATTCTGGATTGTGTCATCATGTCAAACTCCGTTCATGTTTATGTAAGTCAATCAGATAAAGGTGAACTAGTTGTTGGAGCAGGTTCTGATGCCTATAACTCATATTCTCAGCGAGGATCCTTTGATATGATTGAACATATGATGGCTCCTTTAGTTGAATTATTTCCAATATTCTCAAGACTTAAAATGCTTCGCAGCTGGGGAGGCATTGTAGATGTAACTCCAGATAGAAGCCCAATAATAGGCAAGACCCCTGTAAAAGACTTATTTATTAACTGCGGTTGGGGAACTGGGGGTTTCAAAGCAACTCCAGGGTCAGCTCATGTATTTGCTGAGACAGTTTTTAGAGGAGAGCCAAATGATATTGCAGCTCCTTTTTCATTAGAAAGACATTTCTCAGGAGCCTTAGTTGATGAAGCTGCAGCGGCAGCAGTTGCTCATTAATAATTTTTTTTATGTTTATAATTAATTGTCCATATTGTGGGGAAAGAGATCAGACAGAATTCACATGTCACGGCGAAGCTCACATTGCAAGGCCAGATAACCCATCTGAAATAAGTGATGAAGAATGGGGCAGGTATCTTTTTTTTAGAGAAAATCCAAAAGGAACCCATTTTGAAAGATGGACACACGATCATGGATGCAGACGATGGTTTAATGTAATGAGAGACACTGTCACAGATCAAATAATAAAAACATATAAAATGGGTGAAGCAAAGCCGGAGATATCAAATGAGTAATCAAAATAGGACAATTTACGGCGGTAAAGTGAATAGGGAAAAGCCAATTAACTTTATTTTTAACGGAAAGTCTTATATTGGGTATCAGGGTGATACGTTAGCTTCTGCGTTATTAGCTAACGATGTTCATTTAATAGGTAGAAGTTTTAAGTATCATCGCGCAAGAGGAATATTAACTGCAGGTTCAGAGGAGCCAAATGCAATTGTTCAATTAGGACTTGGAGCACGAACAGAGCCAAATATTCGTGCAACAGAAGTAGAGCTTTATGAAGGTCTAGAAGCTTCTAGCCAAAATTGTTGGCCATCAGTTAATTTTGACATTGGAGCAATGAACAACTTTCTATCAAGAATATTCCCTGCAGGTTTTTATTACAAAACATTTAAATGGCCTCCAAGCATGTGGTTATTTTATGAGCATTTCATAAGAAAAGCTGCTGGGTTAGGTCAGTCACCTACAGCAAAAAACCCAGATAGATATGAACAGAAATTTTATTACACTGATATCACTATTGTAGGTGGTGGCATCTCAGGTTTACTCGCAGCTTTGGGCGCAGGTCGATCGGGGTGTAAAGTTTTGCTTATAGATGAAAATCCCGAATTAGGAGGATATCTACTCGATTATAATTTTAGTATCAATGAAAAAGACGGAAAAAAATGGCTGAAAAAAATCATAGATGAATTAAACGACTTAGCTAATGTTGTAATTCTCAAAAGAACCACCGCAATGGGGTATTATGATTACAACTATTTAACGGCTTTAGAAAAAGTTACTAATCACCATGCAGAATTTTCAAGTACTTTACCGAGAGAGAGATATTGGCGCATACGTTCAAAAAAAGTTATTTTGGCACAAGGAGCTTTTGAAAGACCACTTGTTTTTGCCGACAATGATAGACCTGGTATCATGATGGCATCTGCAGGTCAAAAGTATCTCTCTAGGTACGGAGTATTACCAGGTAAGTCAGTTGTACTTTTTACAAACAATGACCATGCTTATTTAACCGCTTTTGAGTTTGTTGAAAAGGGGGCTAAAGTAACAGTCGTAGATACAAGAGATCTTTTAAATGCAAGAATTAGTGAAAAATGTAAATCATTAAATATAACAGTTTTTAAATCATATTCAGTTATTAAGACCTATGGTGATAAGAAAGTAAATAGAATAGAAATACAGCAAGTTGATAAAAATACAAATAAACTAACAGGAGAAGTTGAAAATATTCTTACTGATTGTGTATTAATGTCTGGTGGTTGGAATCCAGCAGTCCAACTGTTTAGCCAATCAAGAGGTAAACTAAAATATGATCTAAAGATAAATACTTTTGTTCCTGATAAAATCATCGAAAACCAAAAAATAATTGGTTCGAATAATGGTCAGTTTAATCTGCAAGAAAATCTTAATGAATCTTTTGAAGCAGGAATAGCAGCAGCTAATGAACTTAATTTCAATAGCGTTGAAAAAGTTAATTGGACTGGAAAAGAAGAGATAGAGTTCACACATTCTGATATTGAGCCATATATGTTAGGTAAGAAAAAAGTTACAAAAGGATCTAAACATTTCATTGATTTTCAAAACGATGTAACTGCTGCAGATATTTTTCTAGCGCAACGAGAAGGTTATATCAGTGTAGAACATACAAAAAGGTACACAACAACAGGGATGGGCACTGACCAAGGAAAAACATCCAATGTTAATGCATTGGCTTTGATGTCTCATATTCATAATAAACCTGTCGACGAAATAGGACACACAACTTTTAGACCGCCTTATGCTCCTCAGACGATTGGAGCTATAGCCGGAAGAAGCGTTGACAAGCTTTTTGAACCTGAACGAAAAACATCAATGCATGAATGGCATGTTGAAAATAAAGCTGTATTTGAGGATGTTGGGCAATGGAAAAGACCATATTATTTTCCTCAAAACAAAGAGGATATTCACCAAGCAGTTAAAAGAGAATGTTTAGCAGTAAGAAATAGCTTGGGCATATTAGATGCATCAACTCTTGGAAAGATTGATCTACAAGGGCCTGATGCCGCTAAATTCCTAAACATGATTTATACAAACGCTTGGTCAAAACTTGAAATTGGCTCATGCAGATACGGATTAATGTGCAATGAGCATGGCATGATATTTGATGATGGGGTGACAAGTAGGTTGGGAGAAAATCATTATCACATGACAACGACAACTGGTGGCGCTGCGAGAGTAATGTCCTGGTTAGAAGAATTTCTACAAACAGAATGGCTTGATATGAAAGTGTTTTGCACCTCAGTTACTGAACAGTGGGCTGTGCTGTCTATATCGGGACCAAATTCAAGAGAATTTTTAAAAGATTTAACAAATATTGATTTATCAAAAGAAAATTTTCCATTCATGAAATTTAGAGAAGGGGAAGTTTGCGGAGTTAAAGCAAGAGTATTCAGAATTAGCTTTACTGGAGAGTTAAGCTATGAA
This sequence comes from uncultured Pelagibacteraceae bacterium, assembly GCA_902578305.1. GTDB lineage: Bacteria > Pseudomonadota > Alphaproteobacteria > Pelagibacterales > AG-422-B15 > CACNXQ01. Next base: position 235,066 of record CACHCK010000001.1, read on the forward strand.
GTTAATGTTCCTGCGCGTTATGGACGTTATGTTTGGGAAAAATTTATGGAACATGGGAAAAAATACAATATCACTCCATATGGTACAGAGACAATGCATGTATTACGAGCTGAGAAAGGATTTATAATCGTTGGACAAGATACAGATGGAAGTGTCACGCCAAGTGATATGAATATGGATTGGATCGTTTCAAAGAAGAAAGAAGATTTTCTTGGAAAGAGATCCTTTACGAGACCTGATACCGCTAGACATGATAGAAAAAAATTTGTTGGACTCTTAGTTAATGACAAAAAAACAATTCTTCCAGAAGGATCACATATCGTTGAAAAGGCATTAAAACAACCACCGATGAAAATGTTAGGACATGTTACATCTAGTTATTACAGTCCTACTTTAGGTTATCCAATCGCTCTAGCGATGTTAAAAGATGGCTTTAGTAAAATGGGTGAACAAGTAGTAGTACCACTTATGAATGGCAAGATTATTGAAGCTACTGTGACAGATACAATATTCTACGACAAAGAAGGTAAGAGAAATAATGAGTAATCAACCGCAAATTTTTTCCCCTCTTACACAAAAAGAAAAAATCGCTTCGGATAATATTACATTGGAGCTAATTGAGTTTTTAGGAAAAATTAATTTGAGATTAAAGGAAAATGATTCTCAAGCAAGAGATGCAGTAGAAAAATACCTTACATATAGCCTTCCAAAAAGTGCTGGTGAAGTCACTGGAAATAATGAGACTAGAGTTTTGTGGTTAGGACCAAATGAATATTTGTTATTAAGTGAAGATGAAAAAAAAGACAATGTTATCAATGAATTAAGAGAAATACTCTCAGATTTATTTTGCGCAATTACCGATGTATCTGATTATTATTTGACGATGAGGCTTAGTGGCCCAAAAAGTATTGAAGTCTTAACAAAAGCTTGCCCTCTTAATTTTGATCAATATCTCACAAAAGGGAATTCTTGCGCTCAATCATATATAAGTAAGGCAACAGTCCTCATTGACAGATTATCAGATGACCTAGTTTTTGATATATCAGTTAGATGGAGTTTCGCTGATTATTTATGGGATTGGTTAGCAGATTCAAGCAATGAATTTATTTTAAGCAAAAAGTAATTATTGTGAAAGTATCATTATTACTTGCCTTATCTCGATCAGTTTTTAAAAAATGCCCGCAATGCGGAGAAGAAAAAATTTATAAGCAATATTTGAAACTGAAGCCTAATTGCAATAATTGTAATGAAAAGCTCTCAATTTACAGAACGGATGATTTTGGTCCTTGGCTTACAATTATTATTGTTGGACACATCATTGTTCCCTTAGTTTTGTATATAGAACAAAACTATTCACCTCAGTTATGGTTGCAGGCAATTACATGGATACCAATTACAATACTGACCGTACTTTATATGCTTCCAATATCAAAAAGTATATGCCTGGCTATATTGTGGAGCTTAAGGGATAAATAATTGTGAGATTAGTTTTATTGATCTTATTTTTATTTTATGCTGCATCAGCAAGTACCGAAAACCTGCCACAATCCCCCGCACATCATTTATCGGATGGAACTTATGCAAACACTAATGGAGTACCATATGAAAGTAGTTTTAAAAAATTAATGCAATGGAGTTGGGAGAGAAGAAGTAAAGATTTATCGACATTTAAATTTGAAATGGAGAAACCAAATTACAAAGAAATATATAACAATGATAACATTGTTACTACATGGATTGGGCATGAAACTTTTTTATATCAAAACAAGGATATAAATGTGCTTACAGATCCACATTTTACTGATCGAGCCTCACCATTAAGTTTTGCCGGACCAAAGAGATATATGCCGCCCGGTATGGAAATTGAAGATTTACCAATCATTGATGTCGTAACAATTTCTCATAGTCATTATGACCACCTTGATTATAGAAGCGTGAAATTAATCGCGGAAAAATACGAAGATGTACTTTTTTTGGTCCCTTTGGGTCTCGAAGATTGGTTCATAAATAAAGGTATAAAAAATGTGAGAGAACTTGATTGGTGGGACTCAATTAAAGTAAGTGATACAGAAATTACTTTTGCTCCTGTACAGCATTGGTCGGCAAGGGGCTTATTTGATAGAAATGAAACTTTATGGGGAGCTTGGCATTTTAAAAACTATTATCATAGTTTTATTCATTTAGGTGATACAGGCTATTCTGATGATTTTAAAGAAATCAGAAAAAGATTAGGGTCAGTTGATTTAGCTGCTATTCCAATCGGTGCTTACGAGCCAAGATGGATCATGGAAGTTTCACACATGAATCCTGAAGAGGCAGTTATGTCTTTCTTGGATTTAGAAGCTTCTAAAGCCATTGGCATGTCTTGGGGAACATTTATTTTGACCGATGAGCCTGTAAGAGAGCCACCTCAAAAGTTAATTGAAGTCGTCTCAAAATATAATATTTCTCAAGATAGATTTTTCACATTAAAGCATGGAGAAACCTACTTAGATAATTGAAGTTTAATTTTTGAAAGTAAGTAAAGAGACAAAAAAGAAATAAAAAAGCCTAATATTAATGAACTTAAAGCCGTTTCAAGCTCTATAGGTAAGTTCACTTTTTCAAAAGCTAAATTTAGAAATTCATTAAACAAAAGAAATAAAACTAATGCCAAAAAGCATGATGTGTAGTGAGCAAATACATTTGAAGTACGAACAAAATTAAATTGTTTGTAGTCAATATCTTTGCCGATAAAGAAACCAATCATTAGACCTCCTATTGCTATTGCTGCTTCATTTCCATGTGCAGTCGGCCATGTAAGATAAAATAAAAGAAAGATTACGACTAATGATAAATACCTTGTAAAGGTATTAAATTTAATATTTCCTCTTTCAATGTTTTTGTAGATGAGGTCTGCAATGTAAAGAGTAACTAATCCAACAACCAAGCCTCCTAAAATATCTCCAATGTCATGAACTCCCAAGTAAACTCGGCTTAGAGGCACTCCAAAGAGAAAAATTATTGAGAGTGACTTCACAAATAAATTCTTTACATTTAAGGCTATATAAAGCCAAATCACGACCGCAATTTGAGTGTGACCACTTGGAAACCCGAATGAAGTTTCAGTTTGAAGCCATGGATCAATATTAAGAGCAAAATCCGGCCTAGGATCTTGAAAAATATCTTTCAGAAATGAATTTATAATTGCGGAAAAGAAAACTATTACAAGAAGTTTGCCAAAAACTTTTCGGTCATAACACCAATAAATAAATGGGATAAACATGAATAAAAAATCTCGATATCCCAACCATGTAAAAAATTCAAATATAGGAGTTAAATAGGGTGTTCGAATATTGACTACCCAACTAATGTCATTAAGTAAACTATAAATCATGAATATCTGTTGTATTTGTGGTTTTATTAATTATATATCAAAAAATCATTAATTAGATATTTAAATGAAAGCAATAGGATACAACTCTTACGGAGATATTGATAATCTTGAAATTTTAGAGGTTGCTGAGCCAAGACCTAAAAGATCAGAAGTAATTGTAAAGATCGAGGCCGTATCGCTTAATCCAGTTGATATCAAAAAAATGCAAGGTGGGTTTAAGCCCATAACCAATCTGAATAAATTTCCTATATTCACTGCATGTGATTTCAGTGGTGAAATTACTGAAATTGGAAGAGATGTAGGAGCTTTTAAAGTTGGTGATAAAGTATTTGGCATGACAGATATATTATTTAATGGAAGTGCTGCAGAAAAAATTAAAATTTCTCAAAAGTTAATTTCACTCGTACCAAAAAATATCAAGTTACACGAAGCGGCCGCTATTCCTCAAGTAGCAAATACATCGTTGCTAGCATTGAGAAATATTGCTTCAATTCGAAAGGGACACAAGATCTTAATTAATGGCGCATCCGGAGGAGTGGGTTCTTTTGCAATTCAAATGGCTAAAATATATGAAACAGAAATAACTGCGGTAACAAGTGATAGAAATTACGAATGGATCAAAAATGATTTTAATATAGATGACGTTGTTGATTATACAAAAGAAGATATTTTATCTTCATCAAAAAAATATGATATCGTTTTTGATGCAAATGGAAATCTATCTTTTCCTAAGGCATCAAAAATCTTATCGGCTAACGGAATATATGTAACTACAAAAAATAATATCTACAATAATATAGATGTAGCAAAACAGTTATTTCAAAGAAAAAAATCAAGAGTCGTATTATCTGGTAGAACATCAACTGCAAATTTAGATTTATTTAGAATGTGGATTGAAGACGGAAAGATTAAGCCCATTATCGAAAAAATATTTTCTTTTGATCAATACCTTGATGCTTACAATCATCTCAAAAGTGGTCGCGCAAAAGGCAAAATACTTTTAACCTTTAATTAAAATATGTCTGACATTGAGGTAAAAAATATCATTAATCCTATTCCCGCAACAGACGGTGCTGGAGTAAAATTAAAAAGAAGTATAGGTGTGGAGCCAAACTATTTTGATCCTTTTTTAATGTTGGATGAATTTGGTTCTGAAGACAGTAAGGACTATATAGCTGGTTTTCCATCACATCCTCATAGAGGAATAGAGACGGTGACATATATGCTGGCTGGAGAATTTGAGCATAAAGATAGTACTGGTGGAGAAGGAAGAATGACAGCAGGCGATGTACAGTGGATGAAAACTGGCAGTGGAATTATTCACTCCGAAATGCCTGCTATGAAGGAGGGCAAGCTTCATGGTTTTCAGTTATGGATTAATATGCCTGCTAGCTTAAAAATGAGTAAGCCTGAATATCATTATATTGATGCCAATGAGATGAGTATACATCATGATAAAGATAAAAAAATCAAAGTAATTGCTGGAAAATTTGGGAACGCTGAAGGGCCAATCAAAAAGCATAATGTTGAGCCAATATTCTTTGATGTTGAACTTAAACAAAATAAACAGTTTAGTTTTTCAATACCTAAATCGCATAACAGTTTTGTTTACTTGGTTGATGGCAGAATAAAAATCGGTAACCTATCTCATGATAATATTGAGGGATCTAAACTAGTATTGTTGACGAATGGTAATAATTTGAAAGTATCCGCTGAAACCAATGCTAAATTTTTATTAATCGCAGGTGAACCAATTGGTGAAAGTATTGCTCGTGGCGGACCATTTGTAATGAATACCAAAAGTGAGATCATACAAGCGATTAATGACTATAATAACGGAACATTTGTAAGATAAGGAAAAATATGAGCATTTATGACATTGAAGTAAAAGACATTGATATGAACTCGATCAAAATGGAAGAATTTAAGGGAAAAACTTTATTAATTGTAAACGTAGCAAGTGCATGTGGATTTACACCGCAATATACTGGCTTACAAAATCTCTATGATAGATATAAAGACAAAGGGTTAGAAATTTTAGCATTTCCCTGTAATCAATTTGGTGCCCAAGAAAAAGGGACGAATGAGGAAATAAAAGATTTTTGTGACACAAAGTATAATGTATCCTTTCGCCTGTTTGATAAGATTGATGTAAATGGAGAGAATGCATCACCTCTTTTTGTTAAGCTTACTGAAGAAGCTGGCAGAGAGATACAGTGGAATTTTACAAAGTTTTTAATCAATAAAGAAGGTGAATTTGTTAGAGGTTTTGGTACACAAAAAAAACCTGAAGAGATTGAAGAGCATATAAAAGCTATTATTTAAGATGTCAGACAGATTAAAAGAAATTTTTGTTGAACCACAAACTTGCTATAAATTTACTAAAAAGGAAGTTGCAAACGACACGCTCAATGAACTTTATAATCTTGTTAAGTGGGGCCCAACCTCGTTTAACTCTAGTCCAATGAGATTAAAGTTTCTTAAAAGTAGTTCCTCAAAGGAAAAGCTATCAAAATTAGTGAGTGATGATAATATTAGCAAAGTTATCAACGCACCTGTATGTACAATTATTGGAATGGATATAGAATTTTGGCGTGATCTTCCCAGAAACTATTTACGTGAGGATGCTAAGCAATATTTTGAAAATGATACAACCAAGTCTGAGGTTACAGCTTTTAGAAACTCATCAATTCAGGGAGGTTACTTTATAAAAGCAGCTAATTCCCTTGGTTTATCAGTTGGACCAATGTCAGGCTTCTCAAATGATCTGGTTGATAAAGAATTTTTTTATGGCACAACAATTAAAAGCAATTTTTTATGTAATTTGGGATACGCTGCTGAAGGTGGTTTTTATGAGAGAGCTCCGAGGTATGACTTTTCTGATATTGCTGAAATAATTTAAGCGGCAATCAAATTTAGATAAGTATCTTCTAACTTATTGATATCTCTCGCTCTTATTAGTTCATTCACTTCTTGTTTAAATTTTTTAGATCCTGGAACTCCAAAACAAAGTGAAAGTAATGGACTGAGCAATTCATAGGTAGATACAGTTTCAATATTCAATTTAATATAATCAAAATACTTTTTCACGACATCGGACTTGTTAACTTGAATATTACTTTGACCATAAAAAATATGATCCACGTCTTTAATAAAAAAAGGGTTTGCCTGTATTGCTCTACCTACCATCACTCCATCTAAATATTTCAATTGTTCAATACAGTCATCAATATTTGTCAAACCTCCATTCATGATAAATTTAATATCAGGAAATTCTTTTTTGATATTGTAAACAAATTCATATTTAAGTTCAGGCAATGTGCGATTTTTTTTTGGATCAAGACCCTTTAGAAAAGCTTTACGGGCATGAATAAAAATAACTTTCACATCACTCTCAAGAACTGTAGAAATGAAATTTTTAAAAAAATCATAAGAGTCAAATTCATCAACACCAATTCTACATTTTAATGAAACATCCATTGAAGTCTCTTCTCTCATTCCACTTAAGCAATCTCTAACCAGTTCAGCTTCTTTCATCAAACACGCCCCCATTTTCCCTTGAGAAACTTTTTTAGAGGGGCAGCCAACATTTAAATTGATACCCTGATAATCAAACTTATTTGCTAAACTTGTTGAATATTTTAATAAGCCTATATCAGAACCACCAACCTGTAGAATGACAGGTTTTTCGATATTTTCTTTTCTAAGAAGTTTTTTGTAATCGCCTCTGTGTAAAGCTTGACTGGCTATCATTTCAGTAAATAAAACAGCTTCTTTTGAGATAAGACGGTACATGTACCTTGCGCTTGGAGTTGTTACCCCCATCATTGGTGCTACAGAAAAGCGATAGTCAACGTTCAAATTATTCATAATTTAGTTTTTGCCTAACAGTTATAAGTACTCCGCTACTCACAATACAAAGAATTCCAAAGCACACTATTATGTTTGGAATATCTCTAAAAAATAAGACGCTTATTAGCATATTACTGACGATTTCAAAATAGTGAAATGGAGCCAAAATGCTTGCTTCAGCATTTTGATAAGCTTTTATAAATATAAAATGCACCAGAATCACAACTAAACCAATTGAGCCCATCAAAATAATCTGACTAAAATTAGGATCACTGTCCCAATAAAAAGGAAGAAAGATAGTCATTATTAGTGCCCCAGGAATAGCGGTATAACACAGGCTTACCCATGGATCAGAAGTAAAGTTTACGCGGCGCGTGTAAACAAGATACATTGCATAAAAGAATCCTGAAAATAAGGCAAATAAAGAAAAATAATTAAACTCACTAAATCCTGGCTGTATTACTAACAGAGTTCCAAAAAAACCAAAAAATGTACAAAAGATCTTTAGTGAATTTAATTTTTCTCCCAAAATAAATGAAGACATGAATACCACCACAATGGGAGCAATGAGCATTATGCTTAATGCATTAGCAAGAGGGATTTGTGAAATTGATGCATAAAAGAATGCCGTCGCAAGAAATATAAAAGTACCTCTGATTAATTGATGTTTCGTTGATTGATTAACAAATTCTTTTTTTCCTTTTAAAAAATAAACAAGTGGCACTAAGAAAATAAAATGGCTGAAAAAACGTCCCCAAATTATTTCAAGTATACCAATGTCCTCGCTTAAGTACTTAGCAAGCGCATCATATAAAGGAGCTATTAATAATCCAAGGCATAACAAAGATATGCCTAAAATAACGTTCTGCTCTTTAAGCATGGTTTATTTATTTAGTTCACGCATGGCCTGATCAATTCCCTCAATTGTGAGAGGAAACATTCGATCAGAAAAGATCTGCTTTATAATGGAAGTCGATGCAATTCTATCCCAATATCGTTCAGGTATCGGATTAAGCCAAATCGCATTTTCGTATACGTTTAACATTCTAGTTAGCCAAGTTTCACCAGACTCTTCGTTCCAGAACTCTACACTTCCGCCAGGGTAGGTTATTTCATACGGGCTCATTTCAGCGTCTCCAACAAATATTACTTTATAATCAGATGGGTATGTGTGCAGAACGTCCCATGTTTTGATATTGTCATTGTATCTACGATTATTATCTTTCCAAACCGCATCATACAAGCAATTGTGGTAGTAGAAATATTCCATATGTTTAAATTCTGTTCTTGCTGCAGAAAATAGCTCCTCACAGATTTTAACATGCGCATCCATTGATCCACCAACATCAAAAAAAAGTAATACTTTGATTTTATTTCTTCGTTCAGGCATCATTTTAACGTCAATGTAACCTTTATGAGCAGTAGATTTAATTGTATTATCTAAATCTAACTCAGTTTCAGCTCCTTCTCGCGCAAACTTTCTCAACCTTCTAAGAGCAATCTTTATATTTCTAGTACCAAGTTCTACGTCGCCATCTAAGTTGCTAAATTCTCTTTTATCCCAAACTTTTACTGCCTTTTTATTTTTTCCTTCTTTCTGACCAATTCTTATTCCTTCAGGGTTATAGCCGTATGCTCCAAATGGAGATGTTCCACCTGTTCCAATCCATTTGCTTCCACCTTGGTGCCTCTTTTTTTGCTCTTCCAACCTCTGTTTAAGCGTTTCCATTAACTTGTCCCAACCACCCAAGGACTCAATCATCTTTTTTTCTTCATCAGTTAAATATTTTTGCCCCATCAATTTTAACCATTCTTCTGGTATTTCTTTTGTTGTTTCACCTTCAGGGTTCTCTAACCCCTTAAATGAATGGCCAAAAACTCGATCAAATTTATCTAAATATCTCTCATCTTTGACTAATGCTGAGCGGCTTAGATAATAAAAGTCGTTAACATTGAATGAGTCAACAACACGCTTATTCATCGCTTCCATCAACATTAAGTATTCTTTTAATGATACGGGTAAGCTCGCTTGTTTGAGGTCAAAAAAGAAATTAATAAACATATAATATTATTTTATAGAGATTCTTACTCTACTCAACACTCTCATTTTCTCTACGAGATATGAAAGCTAAACGCTCAAATAAATGAACATCTTGTTCATTCTTTAGCAAAGCCCCATGAAGAGGTGGTATTAGCTTTTTCGGATCCTTTTCTCTGAGGATTTTAGCATCTACATCATCCGTCATGAGCAACTTTAGCCAATCAATTAGTTCAGATGTAGATGGCTTCTTTTTAATTCCTGGAACTTCTCTAATATCGTAAAATATTTTAAATGCTTCTTGAATTAGATCTTTTTTTATATCTGGATAATGCACTTCAACGATCTCTTCCATCGTATTTGGATCAGGAAACTTAATATAATGAAAAAAGCACCTTCTAAGAAACGCGTCTGGTAATTCCTTTTCATTGTTTGATGTTATAATTACTATTGGCCTATTTTGCGCCTTAATTGTCTCACCAGTTTCGTAAACAAAAAATTCCATTTTATCTAGTTCTAGTAGCAGATCGTTTGGAAATTCGATATCAGCCTTGTCAATTTCATCTATTAGTAGGACTGGCCTTTTATCGCTCTCAAAAGCATTCCATAACTTACCTTTGCTAATATAATTTTTGATATCCTTAACTTTTTCATCTCCAAGCTGCGAATCTCGCAATCTTGTAACAGCATCATATTCGTAGAGACCCTGTTGAGCTTTAGTTGTGGACTTAATATGCCAAGTGATTATTTCAGCATCTAGAGATTTTGCTACCTCATGAGCTAGCATTGTTTTACCTGTGCCTGGCTCACCTTTAACTATTATCGGTCTTTCAAGAGTAATAGCGGCATTAACTGCTACTTTAAGATCCTCTGTTGCAATATAGGAGCTGGTTCCTTCAAACTTCATATAATTAAGATTAATTTTAGAGAAACATATTATATTTCAGTGATTTATCAATCATAAAAATTGTAATGATCCGTTGACTTAAATAATAAAAACCACTAAAAGCACCCAACTGTTTTTAATCTTAATTCTCAAGGAGTAAATATGGTCAAACTTCCAAAAACCTACAAGCCAACAAAATCTGAAAAATTCATGAATGCAAAGCAAAAAGAATATTTTAGAACCAAGCTTAAAAATTGGAAGGATGAGATTTACAGAGAAAGTAGAGAAACAGTCGAAAATCTACAAGACTCAATTGCTCCAGCTGACATGTCTGATAGAGCTACCCAAGAGTCAGAGAAATCACTTGAGTTAAAGTCTCGAGATAGGCAACGTAAATTAATCGCCAAGATAGATGCTGCGCTTGCTAGGATAGAAAATGGAAGCTATGGCTATTGCGAAGTTACTGGAGAACCCATAAACATCGAAAGATTGGACGCTAGGCCAGTAACTACTCTTAGTATTGAAGCTCAAGAAATGCACGAGAGAGACGAAAAGCTTCATTCTGACGATTAAATAGTTATTAACAGCGAAAATCAGCCAATTTTAGATATATATTTAAGTTAATCTAATTGAGTTATATCATTAGATATAGAATCACCTGTTGATAAAAACTATAAAATTTAAGAACATTAATTGAACAAATTATATTTTATCGTTATTTAACAATAGTTTATAAGGTATTGTAAAATGAGAACAAAATGTGTACAAATGGAACATATATTAAAACTTAGTTTGGAGAAAGCACATGACAAAAGCAAATTTAAAAGTGGTAGACGATAAAAAGATGGATAACTCAGAAAAAGCAAAAGCTTTAGACGTAGCAATGTCACAAATTGAGCAAACTTACGGAAAAGGCTCAATTATGAAACTTGGCCAAAGGACCGTTATGGATGTTGAGGCTATTTCAACTGGGTCGTTATCTTTAGATGTAGCTTTAGGCATAGGTGGACTGCCAAAAGGTAGAATAGTAGAAATTTATGGACCAGAGTCATCGGGTAAAACAACTCTTGCATTACATGTTATTGCCGAAGCGCAGAAAAAAGGTGAGAATTGCGCATTTATTGATGCTGAGCATGCATTGGATCCTGCTTATGCAAAAAAACTCGGCGTAAACATTGATGAACTTATCATTTCGCAGCCAGATACAGGTGAGCAAGCTCTTGAAATAACTGACTCACTTGTTAGATCGAAAGCAATATCAGTTCTAGTTGTCGACTCAGTTGCAGCATTAACCCCTAAAGCAGAAATTGAGGGTGAAATGGGAGATGCGCACATGGGTCTTCAAGCAAGATTAATGAGTCAAGCATTAAGAAAACTTACAGGCTCAGTTTCTAAATCTAATTGTATGGTAATATTCATCAACCAAATTCGAATGAAAATTGGTGTGATGTTTGGTAGTCCTGAAACAACAGCTGGTGGTAATGCCTTGAAGTTTTACTCATCGTGCAGATTAGATATAAGAAGGATAGGAGCAATAAAAGATAAAGACGAAATTATTGGAAACCAAACAAGAGTAAAGGTTGTAAAAAATAAAGTTGCCCCGCCGTTCCGCGTAGTGGAGTTTGACATTATGTACGGTGAAGGAATCTCAAAATTGGGTGAGCTCATTGATTTGGGTGTAAAAGTCGGCACCATTGAAAAGTCAGGTGCATGGTTTTCTTATAAAGGAAATAAGATTGGCCAAGGACGAGAAAACTCCAAGATCTTTTTAAAGGATAATCCTGCAGTAGCTAATGAAATTGAGTCAATAATTAGAGGACAATCTGAGGAAATACCTGAGCAAATTGGAGAAAATGAAGAAGTTGAAGATACTCCAGAAGAATAAGAAATTCATATAAATTGATCATAGCAAAAAGGCGCTTGAAGCGTCTTTTTGCGTTTTAGTCATCTCAATGTTATACCTTAACTATGAAGATTAATAGTTTAAGGGACTCATTCATATCTTACTTTGTTAAAAATGGACATAAACATGTTCATTCAAGTCCCCTTGTGCCTCAAAATGATCCTACTCTAATGTTCGCTAATTCAGGAATGGTTCAATTTAAAAATGTATTCACAGGATTAGAGAAAACAGATTTCAACCGTGCCGTAACGGCTCAGAAATGCATTAGGGCAGGGGGAAAACACAACGATTTAGAAAATGTAGGCTATACTCTAAGGCATCACACTTTTTTTGAAATGTTGGGTAATTTCTCATTTGGAGATTATTTTAAAGATGATGCGATAGATTACGCATGGAGATTTATAACTTCTGAACTAGGAATAAATAAAGATAAGCTTTGTGTAACTATTTATCACGATGATGAGCAGGCTTACAATGCTTGGAAGAAAATTACCGGTTTCAGTGATGATAAAATAATAAGAATTTCTACAAAAGATAATTTCTGGTCAATGGGAGAAACAGGGCCATGCGGACCTTGCTCGGAAATATTTTATGATCATGGTGAAAATTATATTGGCAAACCTCCTAGTGAAGCTGATGAAACGGGCGATCGATTTGTAGAAATATGGAATCTCGTTTTTATGCAGTATGAGCAAGTCGATTCAGAAAATCGTATTGATTTACCACGACCCTCAATAGATACAGGTATGGGCATTGAGAGAATAGCCGCAGTTATGCAAGGCACTAATGATAATTATCAAGTTGATAGTATATTAGAAATTATTAATCATTCTAAAGAATTAACTAAAAATGATAACGAAAATTTAATATCAAGCCATAGAGTAATAGCTGATCATCTCAGATCTTCATGTTTTTTAATTGCTGACGGCGTCCTTCCATCCAATGAAGGCAGAGGTTATGTCTTAAGGAGAATTATGAGAAGAGCAATGAGGCACGTACACATTCTAAATTACAATGATTTACTGATGCAGAAACTGGCACCAACTCTGATTTCAAATATGAAAATGTCCTATCCTGAGCTTGAAAGAGCAGAGTCTCTGATAAATGAAACATTGAAATATGAAGAACAAAGGTTCAGAGATTTATTGTCCAGAGGAATCAAGCAACTTGATACAATGATCGATAATTTGAATGGAAAAACTATTCTAAATGGGCAGTCAGCTTTTAAGCTGTATGACACATATGGCTTCCCAATTGATTTAACGCAAGATATTTTGAGAAATAAGAAAATTGAGGTGGATATTGATGATTTTAAGAAATGTTTGGAGGATCAAAAAGAAAAAGCAAGAAGCAATTGGACTGGATCTGGTGGCACAGCTACAGATAAAATTTGGTTTGAGTTAAATAAAAGTTTATCCCCTACAGAGTTTTTAGGCTACACATCTGAAAAAACAGAAGGAAGCATTATTTCTATAATAAAAGAAGGTGTATTAGTTGATAGTTTACATAGCGGTGATAACGGATCGCTAATACTCAATCAAACGGTATTTTATGCCGAGTCTGGCGGTCAAATTGGTGATACAGGAACAATAGAAGCTGATAATTTCGAATTTGAAGTTTCAGACACACAAAAAAAAGGAAAGTTATTTGTGCATCACGGAAAAGTAATTAGAGGAGATATCAAGAAAGGTACAGGCGCACATTTGTCAATTAATTCTGCTAGAAGAAGCTCATGTAAGACTTATCATTCTGCGACACATATTTTACATCAAGCATTAAGAGAAGTTTTGGGAGATCATGTGACCCAGAAAGGCTCTTTAGTTTCGTTTGATAAATTAAGATTTGATTTTAGTCACCATAAATCCCTTTCAGAAAGTGAGATATCTAAAATAGAGCAGATTTCGAATACAGTAATTGAGGAAGGATCAGATGTTGAAACTCAAATTATGACACCAGATGACGCTGTAAATGCTGGAGCACTTGCTCTATTCGGAGAGAAATATTCTGATGAGGTAAGAGTGTTAAAAATAGGAAAGATGAGAAATAAAACTTTCAGCATTGAATTATGTGGCGGCACACATGTTGAGAATACAAGTCAAATTGGGAAATTAAAAATAGTTAATGAATCTTCGGTTTCTTCAGGAGTTAGAAGGATAGAAGCTCTGCGCGGTGAAGACCTGAAAGTTTATCAAATGAATAAAGCTGCAGAGAATAAGAAAATAGAAGAAAAGAAATTAATTTCCGAAAAAGATAAATCAAAATCAAAAGAGGAAGTTAATAATTTAATCAAAGAAGTTAATGATGAAATTTCAAATAATAAAAACACTATTATTATCTTTTGTGAAAATTCTAAAAGCTCTGCGTTAAGACCTGTAATTGATAATGCCAAGAGAAAATTCAAAAATGGTGGTATTATTGTTCTAGGTTCAAAAAAAGGCAATAAAATCAGCTACCTAGTTGGTGTAACAGACAACCTCACAAAGGTTATTGGTGCAGATGATATTGCTTTGTACGCTTCTTCAGTTTCTAACGGAAAAGGAGGAGGTGGCAGAAAAGATTTTGCTCAGTCTGGTGGCGATTTAATTGATGAAACTGACCAAAAAAATAAAATACTGAAATTTATTACTGATAAGTTGGATTAAGGGCTTTATTTAAATTTCGTTCAATTATTTCAAGAAAGTCTTCAGTACTGTGCCAATCTTGCTCATGAGGCATAAGGAGTGCCAAATCCTTTGTCATCGAGCCACGTTCAACTGTTTTTACACAGACTTTCTCAAGAGTATCAGCAAACTGAATTAGTTCATCATTATCATCAAGTTTCCCTCTATACTTAAGACCTCTTGACCATGCAAAAATTGACGCTATAGGATTTGTCGACGTTTGTTTTCCTTCTTGATGAAGCCTATAGTGCCTCGTTACAGTTCCGTGAGCAGCTTCAGCCTCAATGGTTTTTCCATCAGGTGTCATCAACACACTTGTCATTAATCCAAGAGAACCAAAACCTTGAGCGACAGTATCCGATTGAACATCGCCGTCATAATTTTTACATGCCCAAACAAATTTACCATTCCATTTTAACGCAGATGCGACCATGTCATCAATTAATCTATGTTCATAATCAAGTTCCAGAGATTTGAATTGATCAGCAAATTCTTTATCATAAATTTCCTGAAATAAATCTTTAAATCTTCCATCATATTTTTTGAGAATAGTATTTTTTGTCGATAAATAGACTGGCCACTCTCTCATGAGAGCGTAATTCATACATGATCTAGCAAAATCACGTATTGACTCATCGGTATTATACATTGCCATCGCAACGCCACTTGATTGAAATTCATAAACCTCTTTTTCAATCGGTTCTTGGTTGGGGTCATCAGGTGTCCACTTAATACTTAATTTTCCTTTACCAGGAACCTTAAAATCCGTCGCTCTATATTGATCGCCAAATGCGTGTCGCCCAACTACAATTGGATCAGTCCAACCGGGTACAAGTCTTGGAACATTTTCACAAACTATTGGCTCTCTAAAAACTGTACCGCCAAGGATATTTCTTATTGTTCCGTTTGGGGAACGCCACATCTCTTTTAGCTTAAATTCCTTTACCCTATCTTCATCTGGTGTGATAGTTGCACATTTAACTCCTACACCATATTTTTTTATAGCATTTGCGGAGTCTACTGTAACCTTGTCGTTGGTTTTATCTCTATTTTCAACACCCAGGTCATAATATTCTAAATCAATATCAAGGTACGGTAGGATTAGTTTATCTTTTATAAACTGCCATATAATTCTTGTCATTTCATCGCCATCAATTTCGACAAGTGGGGTTTTTACTTTAATTTTCGACATTAATTTCTAATTCTTTTGTGAGGTCACTATAATTATTGATTACCTTATATGCTTCTTTCATATTTTCTCCAGCAAAATCCTTCTTTATTATATTTTCTAAAAGAGTAAAAAGATCTCTCCAAAAATCGTTAAAGTTATAAATAAAGATGGGTTTTTTATGAAGTCTGAGCTGTTTCCATGAATAGATTTCAAAAAACTCTTCCAAAGTCCCAATGCCACCAGGAAATATTAGAAATGCATCTGCGTTGTTATACATTTCTATTTTTCTTTCATGCATAGTTTCAACAATTTTTATATTATTAAGGCTGTCATTTCTTTTTTCAATTTCAATTAAATGATTTGTAATCACTCCATATACATCGCCACCGGAATTAATGGCACTATTTGATAGCACTCCCATTAGCCCCATATTACCTCCACCATAAACCAACCTTATTTCTTTTTTAGCCAATAGATTTCCAACTTTTTTGGCCTCTTCTTTATAAATGTCATCGACTTTATTAGATGAACTGCAATACACTGCAATTGACTTCATATTAAATAGCTTCTTCTCTTACAACTGACGGAGTATTGATCCTATTTCTATTTGATATCATTGATTTTAATTTTTCAGGCAATGCAAGTAGAGAAGGGGTTACAAATAATGTAGCTATTGTTGCAAAAGAAAGGCCAAAAACAATAGCCCATGCTAAAGGTTGCACAAAATAAGTTTCAGGACTTTTGTATGATATTTCTCTTTCAAAAACATCTACACTAATTTGCAATGCTGAAGGAAGTAATCCAAATACTGTGGTAATTGTCGTAAGAAATATGGGCCTTATTCTACTCTTAGCTGACTGTATGATTGCCTTCATTTTGTTTTCTTCATTCTTTCTAATTTTTCTATAACTATCAATTAGAATAATATTGTTATTTACAACAATACCTGTGCAAGCAACTATGCCAAGGCCCGTCATAACGCCACTAAATGGCATTTGTAAGACAATAAGTCCTACAAATATGCCGGTTGTTGATAACGCAATTGAAAATAAAATTAAAAATGTGTGATAAAAATTATTAAATAGCGAAATTAATATTATAAACATTAGTAATAATGCAATGCTAAAAGCTGAAATAACAAAGATAAGTGAACCTCTAGAGTCTTCTGCTTCTCCCACAAGTTTAACATTTACTTCGATTGGTAGATTAGCTATTTTGAGCCAGTTTTTTATAGTTTCAATATGTTCGGCAGTATTAAAACCTGAGCTAGTATTTGCATCAACCATCAAAACTCTTTCAGCATTCTTCTTACCAATTGAAAAAATTTTATTTTTAGGCTTTTGACTTACAAATTCAGATACTGGCAGCTGACCTCTACTGGTATTGATATAAATATTTTCAACTTGATCAAGAGTTCTCAAGTCATCTGGCAAAAAAAGCTTAATATCTAATTCTTTATCGCTGTCTGTTGGTCTTATTGTTCCTATCTTAGTTCCTGTTGTTGCTAAATTTATAATAGAGCCTATGGATTGGATAGATACATCATATTTTCCTGTCTTAGTTCTATCTATTTCATATAACCACTCAATACCCGTAACTGGGTATTTTATTTCGGCATCTTCAATTCCAGGTATATTATGAAGTTTGTCTCTCACAATAATTGCAGCTTGATTAATTAGTCTTTTATCTTCCGCTGTGACTTCGATTTCTATGTCTTTAGGTCCTACGATGGAAGAGCTATAAGTATTTCCTTTTATTCTCGCTTCATATCCATTTAGTTTGTTCAGTTCCTTTTGAATATTTGGCAATACAATATCACTATCCGGTCTTTGGTCAGGAGGAAGCAATTCTAACCAAATTCTTCCAATAATATCTGTAGGAGAGTCATCAAATAACCAAATCCTGTTTCTATTCATTGTATTTGCTACATAGTTTTTAACGTATGGATTTGCATCTATCACTTCGCTAACTTCTTTTATATAATCTCCAGTTTCATTAGGAGAAAGATTGCCCCTGGCCATTACTTCCACTCTGGCTGTTGTAGCTTTATCGTTAGGAAAAAAAATGACACCACTATTAAATTTGCTGTAAAGCAAAATTACACTTGTAAAAGTAAGTAAAGTTAAAAATAAAACCAATACAGGTCTTTGAATTGCTTGAGCTAGAGTATTCTCATATATTTCAATAAGTTTATTATCTCTTCTTTTATTTTCCTCTTTCATTTGAGCTGTTTTACGCTCAATCATCGACCCTACCGCGGGTAGGAATATCAAAGTGACAACTAGCGAGGTGGATAAAACAACAATTACAGTGAGAGGGATTACTCTTAACCATTGTCCAAGTGTATCTGGCCAAAATAGGAGAGGAAAAAATGCCGCAATCGTAGTTAATGCCGAAGCAATAATTGGCCAGAACATATTATATGAAGAGTTTATGTATGAGTCCCTTCTTCGAATACCCCGTTCTTGTTCTGCTCTAGCGTATTCAGTTATGACGATGGGGCCATCAACAAGTAATCCTACTGCCAATATCAGTCCAAAAACAGTCATTAAGTTATATGTCATTCCCATCGAGTCCAGTATCAATATTGAAAAAAGATAAGTGGTCGGAATTGACAAACCTACAATTAAGCCACTTCTTATTCCTAAGGCAGCAATTACAATGATCATCACAAGTATTACTGCCGTGATTACTGTATTTTCAGATGACTCAATTCTTTTCTCTATTTCAGTAGACTCATCATCTACAATAACAGCCTTAATAAGAGGATGAAACTTTCCTTCGTTTTCAGCTAATACTTTTTTTACATCAATGTATGTGTCTAAAATATTAGTACCTGACTTCCTAGATACCTCTAAACTTAAAGCGGCATTTCCATTTACTATGACTGTATTCTTTTTCTTATCGTAAGCTCTCTTGATGTCTGCAACATCGGATAAAGTTAATGCAAAATTATTTTTAGCATTTAGTGGAAGATTGCTAATTTCCCTGTAATTTTCATAAAGACCAGGAATTTTAACTGAAAAATCTGCGTTTTGATCAGATAATATACCTGCTGGAATTATATTATTATATGCTTTAAGAGCATAATAAACATCAGATATATTTATGCCATACTTTTGCAATAATGAAGGATTGAGAGTTATTTTTATTATTTCTTCGCGCTCGCCTTTAATTTCAACCTCTGTTACATTGTCAATCAATTCCAACGCATCTTTATATGAGTTTGCTGCATTTTGTAAGACCTCATAAGGCACATTACCAGATAACCCAATATAGATTCTCGAGAACATAGATGAGTCATATTCTTTTACTTCTATAATCTCCATTTCACGTGGAAGTATATCACTAGCATCTGTAATAGTATTTCTCACAAGCTTTGCAAGGTTTTCGTTTTCAGTGTCTAAATTAAAAGCAACCATGAATGAAGCTATGTTATCTTTAGAAATAGAAATTATTTCTTTGATATTTTTTAAAGTCATTAACTTACGTTCTAAAGGCTCTGTTATTAATTTTTCAATTTCATTAGAAGACATGCCGTCATATTTAATTATCACTGCAACAGTTTTTAAATCTATTTCAGGCATTTCTTCTTTAGGAAAGGTTGCGTATGAGATTGTTCCTAAAAGAATAATCATTAAAAGAAGGGTAGAGATCGTCTTTTTTCTGAGTAGTATGGTTGATAATATATTTCTTAACATAAGTTATGCATTAACAGTTTCAGGCTGCGTTTTCTTAAAATAAGATCTTATGTGTGAGGGAAGAATGAGTAGACAGGGTGTTACTATTAATGTTAGGAAAGCTGAGAAAGATAATCCATAAACAATGCATTGTGCAAGGGGTGTCCAAAAACCACTCACATTTGAGTCGTATTCAATTGTTCTTAATATAGGGTCAATACTATAGTTCATTGCAAGAGGAATTAGGCCAAGCATGGTTGTAATCGTTGTGAGGAAGATAGGCCTTAATCTTTGAGCACAAGCTTTTAATACACTATTAAATAAATTGTCATTATCTTTTTCTCTTACGAAATTAAATGCATCAATCAAAATAATGTTGTTGTTCACTACTATGCCTGCCAAGGACACTACTCCTACACCATGCATTATTGCTGAAAAAGGCTGATTAAATACCAACAGCCCGAAGAAAACACCTGCCGTGCTCATTATAACAGCAGTTAAGATTATGAAGCTTTGGTAAAAGCTATTGAACTGAGTGACCAATAATGCAGCCATTATAAGAATTGAAATAATGAATGCCTGCGTCACAAACTTCATTGACTCTGTTTGCTCTTCATTTTCACCTCCAAATGCAATATCAATATAGGAAGGGTAATCTTGCTCATCTGCCCACTTTTGAATCTCATTAACCTTATCAGCCGCAATTACACCCTCCGCAACGTTTGCTTTTACGTACATTGCATTACGTGTGTCATATCTTCTAATGTAGCTGACATTTTTTTTCGGTTTCTTTTCAACAAAATTACTAATTGGAATTTGTCCTGATCTCGTTTCAATCATTATGTTGTCAAGTTGATCAATAGATCGTTCTTTATCAGCATACCTGACAAAAATTTCAAGTTCGTCATCAACGTCATCAGGCCTGTATTTTCCAATCATTATACCATTAGTTACTAAGCTGACAGCTTTTCCAATTGTAAATATATCAGCGCCAAATTGGGCAGCTTTTGGTTTATCAATTATAAGTTCCCAATCAACTAAAGGCACCGGCAATGTATCCTCTACACTTACGAGTCCAATTACATTTTCATCTATATAATTTCTTACATCCTTAGTCACTTTAAGTATGCTTGCACTGGATGGGCCTGTTATTCTTATTTCAACATCTTTTCCAATAGGCGGGCCTCCCGATTGTTCTGAAACTTCTATTTTAATTCCCTTAATATTATCAAATTGATCTCTTAATTCTGAAATAATTTCATGACCATTTTTTCTTTGATTGCGATCAACAAATTCGAAATATGCAGTTGCAATTAAATCTTCAGAGCTTCCGCCTCCACCAGCAACCACATTGCTGAATTGACCGGTTTGAAGAAAATAATTTTTAATGCCAGTATGTTCATTAACAATAATTTCAACATCGCTCGTGAGTTTGTTTATTTCATCGATTGAAAGATTTCCTCGAGCGTAGATTTTTATTTGACCAAAATATGGATCACCGGTAGAGAAATATATCATTCCTTTTCCAAAGGAGAAGAAACTTGAAATAATTGTAAATAGAATAATAAAAACTGACAAAAGCGTTAGGATTGGTCTTTTTAATAGTTTATCAAGTATAGATACATAGATTCCTATATAGCCACTGATATCTTTAAGATTAAAATTTTGATCTGACCCAAGTTTTTTAAAGGAATTTGCAGATGCATTAGAGGGCTTCCCTAACACACTTCCAATCACGGGTACGAACATTAGACTGAAAATAAGCGCAATAAATAGAACGACAAAAATCGTTACCGGCAGCATTCGCATAAACTGCCCACTAATGCCTGGCCAGAAAAAAAGTGGTATGAAAACAGCAAGGGTAGTTGCCGCTGACGCTACAATCGGCCAGAACATTCTTTTTGCAGAGTAAATATAGGCTTTTTGTCGATCAAAGCCCTCAAGCATCTTTCTATCTGCGAGTTCAACAACTACAAGCGAGCCGTCTATTAACATCCCAAGAGCAACCAAGATTCCGAAAATAACCATGAAATTATAATCATAACCAAGAACATACAAAACAAATAAAGCAATTAGTATTGATACCGGAATTCCAGAACCAACAATTAAAGAGGATCTAATTCCTAAGGCAAGCATAGTTACAATAATTACAAATATTGTAGCGAGTAGAATATTACCTTGTAATGAATTTACGTTATCTTCCATAATTTCTCTGGAATCCATAACGTAAGTAAAGTTTACATCGCTAGGTACTTTAGATTTAAAGCTTTGAACAACTTCATCAACTTCGTTAATAGTATCAATGACATTTCGTCCTCTACCTTTTTTTATTAAAAGGGAAATTCCTGGTTCTCCATTCACTTTAGTGTAACTTTCTCGGTCTTTAAAATTTCTTTTGATGGTTGAGATGTCAGCCAAATTTACAGTACTATTATTAGTTGATCGAATGGGTAACTCATATACATCTCTTGCTGTTTCAAATAATCCAGGTACATTTACAGCAAATTGACCTTGTCCAGTTTGTATTTCACCAGCAGTTACAACTTGGTTGTTATTAGATACTGAGTTAATAATTTCAGCAAAAGAAATATTATAGTTCTCCATTTGTGATCTATTAAGTGTAGCCTCTAATTGCTCTTCCCTTGCACCTAATAGTTCAGCCTCAAAAATAGAGGGAATAAGTTCAATTTCTTTTTTTATTTCTTGAGCAAGGTTAAGTAAATATCTTTCAGATGCAGTTGGCGAGTCAATTGACACTATTACAGTAGGTTGATCTTCAAATGATACTTCACTTACAACAGGTTCTTTGGCATCATCAGGAAATTTTACCTTAGCATCATTAATAGCATCTCTTACTTTATCCAGTGATTTTTTCATTGTTTCAGCTGCCTCAAATTGAATTACAGCTGCTGCGTAGTTTTCAAATGCAAAACCTTGAAGCTTATCAATTCCTTCAATAGCTCTTATTTCTTCCTCGATTGGTTTCAAAAGAAGCCTTTCTGAGTCTTGAGGCGATATTCCGGTTAGCCCAACTCCTACATAAACCACCGGCACAACAATCTCAGGTTCGTTTTCAATTGGAATGTTAACTCTGCCAAATATTCCTGCGAATATAAGCACTATAAGTAGGGCTATAGCTGTCCGTTTCCTATCTACTAAGAATTCTATCATTAAATTTAATTAACAATTTCAGCATTTACTATCTGACCATTAATCACATACTCTTGACCAACGGTTATCACAGTAGCTTTTTCAGGCAATCCTGTTACCCAAAGACCATCCACTGTATCCTCTACAATTTGAATGTTTGAGAACTTTACCTTTGTATCAATTAATACTTTCACTCCCAATTCGCCTTCGTCATTAAGTGATATAAGATAAGATGGAATAAGGTGAGCTAAAACCTCTCTTAATGGAACCAACATATCAGCTGAAAGTCCTTCACGAATACTTCCGTCCTTATTACTAACTGTTGCCTCAATTTTATAAGTTCGTGTGCTTGGATTGGCACTTTTACTTATATAGCTTATTGATCCTTGAAGAGATGTTGCGTCAATAAGATTGATATCAACTTTCTGACCTAGTTTTATTTGATCAACATTTTTTTCTGTCACCTCACCAGTAATTACCATTGGGTTTAGTCTCATTATTTTTGCACACGGAGAAGCTGGAGTAATTAAGTCTCCAATTTCTAGATAGACATCTTCAATAAAACCATCAAATGGAGCTCTAATTAAAATATTATCAAGTTCATTCATTGCCATTTCTACTCTAGCAATAGAAGCCTTTAGTGCGGCATCTGCTGTGGCTACAGCATTTTCTGATCTGTAACCTTCATCAGCGAGTGTTTTAATTGCATTATACTGAAGCTGAGCTTTGTTTTTAGAAGCTTCAGCCTCATTCAATGCAGCTGTTCTATTTTCATCATCAAGTTTGCAGATGATTTCATCTTTTTTAACGAACGATCCCTTATTAATTGTCTCTATAATCGTTGAAGTAGTCTTAGGCTTTAGCATTACAATTTTATCTGCTTCAGTTCTTCCTCGTATAGTTAAAAAATATGTTTTTTTCTGTGAAGAAAATTCTTGAGCCCTTACAGATATTATTTCCTCGCTAGTAACTACTTCAGAAACATTACTTTCGGCCTCATCACCTCCAATTAGACCAGAGAAGATCCAAAGAATGACGACGATAAAAATAACAAAAGCAGAAATATAATTTATTGGTATTTTTTTGAACATTTTAATTTAACTTTCCTCTATTTTTTTCCATATAGTTTAATCCTGTTTCAATTAATGCAGATGCCAAACCTCTAATAAACGATACTGATTTCTCATTCCTTATTGCATCTAAATTTCCTGGAACAGGGCCATCGTATTTAAATTGTTCAAGTTTTTGTCTCAAATACAAAACTCGCTCATTTAAAACAGTATTCATTGTTTCTTTTGGTAAATATTTTGAAAATAATAAGAGTAAAAAAAATTCAGACTTAATTTGGTCTCCGAAATTTCCTGAACGAATATAAGAAGATGCATCACTTAGTAAATTATCTTTCATTAATTCCATTCCCTTTTTAGTTATTGTGTAAACTTTTTTATCAGGTTTTTTACTTTGAGAATGTTGTTTACACGATACATATTTATCGGCTTGTAAGTTATTTAAAGTTGGATAGATAGTTCCAAAGCTTAAACTGTAAAAATCTGATAATGGACCTTCAAACATTTGTTTAATTTCATAACCAGATCTTGGCCCAAGCGATAGAAGTCCTAAACAAAGTGTTTCTTTTTGCATACTAATTTATTCCCAGTGATGACAAATTTAGCATACCTGACATATACATAACTTGAGCTTTTGTGATTTCCCGGTCTTTTTGCTCTTGGAAGTACTTGATTTCTGAATTAAGCAGACTTTGTCTCGCTGTTAGTACATCAAGGACGCTTCTTTCTCCTACTTCTTCTTCTATAACAGTACCTTCATATGCAGTTTTATTAGCTAAAAAATTCAATTTAGCCGCTTCAACTGTTTCGTCAGTAATAAGATAGTTTTCCCAAATGTTCTCTGCCAGTGAAAGCGTTTCGTTTGTGGTTTTTTGTATAAGAATTATTTGACTGTTTTTTTGTTTTTTTGCTTTTCTTATATTAGACAGAGATTTTCCTGATTTAAAAATTGGCCATGTGACTGTTGCTTGCAATTCTTCATTTGTAAGTTCATCTATAGTTGATGAATATTCTTCAAGTTCTGTTTTTGAGGCCGTAACATTAATTTGTGGGTATAGGGCTGATCTAGCTACCCCAATATTTGCGTTGTAAACATCAAGCGTGGAGTTCACTATCCTTATTGTAAAATTATTTGAAATAACTAATTCTCTATACTTTTCATATGTATCAGGGATCTCTGAACGAATTTCAGAAAACGTTAAATTGTTTGGTTTAGTTCCAATTAAATTATAAAAAGAATTCATTGTATTTTTTAAATTTATTTTTGCATCGAGAAGATTAATTTTTGAATTATTAAGAAAAGCATCTGATTGTGCAACATCAGTCTTAGAAGCTAATCCAACTTCAAACTCCTTGCTTGTTGCATTAAACCTCTCGCTCACCGAATTAAAGTTATCCTTATTTGATTGAACAATCTTTTGCGCAAGCAATACATTGTAGTAGGCATCTATTGTTTCTAAGATTATGTCTTGCGTGACTTTAGATTGGGTAAGATTTTGAATATGCAATTGTTCTTTTGTTGAGAGTGAACTATAAAATCGACTAAAACCACTAAATACATTTTGTGAAAGAACAATAGATTTACTGCTGGGGGATAACTCGTAACCATTTGTAGCACTTCCAGACTGACTCTTAATGTCGGAATAATCATTTTCAGACATACTGCCACTTAGAGTTATTGTTGGAAAGTAGTCTGTTGTTGATTGAAGATAATCTTCTTCAGCCATATCAACATTTATAGCTTCAATCTTGAGTGATAAATTATTGGATAGTGAGTCATTGACCGCTTCCTTAAGACTCAAGGCCTTAACGGAAACATTTAACAATAAGAAAACCAGTACAATGCGTATTATGTATTTCATCTATATCCTTTAAAAAAGAGCGTATATATATCAGAATGATATATATAATCAATACCTATATCATTTTGATATAGTTTAAATCTTTAAGTTATCAAATATGTTTTTTTCAGCTATAAATGATTGAAAAATAACAATTTTATGAAAATCAAAAATAAGTCCTTTTCAGATAAGAGTAAAAAATGGCTCAAAAGGCATTTAGAGGATAAGTATGTAATCAAGTCCTCTAGAGATAATTATAGATCTCGAGCGGCCTACAAATTAATTGAAATTATTGAAAAATATAGACTTCTTGAAGGCTTAGAAAAAGCTTTAGACATTGGATCTGCCCCTGGCAGTTGGAGCGAGGTACTAAAATCTCGTGGCAAAAATCTTAAAAAGATAGTTGCTTTAGATCTATTGGATATGAACCCCATCAGGAATGTGGATGTATATAAGGTCGATTTCTTGTCTGATAAATGCACAAAAATATTAGCCAAATATAACAAATTTGATCTTATAGTATCTGATATATCGCCTAATTTATCTGGCAATAGATCATCAGATTTTTTGCTTTCGCTTGAATTATTAGAGAATGTAGTTGATTTTACCCTAAAAGAATTGAAACCAGGCGGAAACATGGTTTCAAAATATTTTAGATCAGGTGATATTTCAGAAGTTATACTAACTTGTAAAAAACATTTTAAAAAAGTCACTTCCTTCAAGCCTAAGTCAAGCCGCAAAGAATCGAGTGAGATATACTTGGTTTGTCTTGAAAAAAAGTCACCTATTGATTGACATAAATTAATAAATAATTTATTTCTCAGAGATGGAGCACTCCAGTATTAAAAAATCTCTCTCATTTGATGACATTCTTATTAAACCTGCACGATCTTCTGTGCTTCCTTCAGAAGTAAGTACTCTTACAAAAATTACTTCTAATATTTCATTGGGCGTTCCTCTCATATCTTCCGCAATGGATACAGTAACTGAATACAAGTTAGCTATTGCAATCGCGCAGTCTGGTGGAATGGGAATATTACATAAAAATATGTCCATAGAAGAACAGTCACAGAATGTTTCAAAAGTAAAAAAATTTGAAACCGGAATGGTAATTGATCCACTAACGATACTGCCATCGGCAACCTTAGCTGACGCTCTAGAATTAATGAAAGTCAATGAGATTTCAGGCATACCTGTCGTTGACGTAAATGACAAATTATTAGGTATTCTAACAAACAGGGACGTACGTTTTGCAACCAATATGTCTCAAAAAATAAGTGAATTAATGACTAGTAAAAATTTAGTAACTGTCAAAGATGGAATTTCAACAGATGATGCGCAAAAATTGCTACATAAGCATAGAATTGAAAAACTATTAGTTGTCGATGATAAGGGGAAATGTATTGGTTTAATTACTGTTAAAGATATAGAAAAAAGTCAGCTTCATCCAAATTCCTCGAAAGATCAAAAAGGTAGGTTAATAGTTGGAGCTGCAATTGGAGTTGGTGAAGAAGCAATTCATAGAGCGGAACAACTAATTGAAGCTGGTGTAGATGTTCTTGTAATAGACACTGCACACGGTCATTCAGAAAAAGTTATTAGCACTTTAAAAGAAATAAAATCAAAATTCTCAACAGATGTAATTGTTGGAAATGTAGCTACTAACGAAGCAACTGAGGAACTTATTGATCAAGGAGCTGATTGTGTGAAAGTTGGAATAGGCCCAGGATCAATATGTACCACAAGAGTGGTAGCAGGAATTGGTGTACCCCAATTTTCAGCAATTTTAGATTGTGCTGAAACTGCGGCAAAAAAAGGAGTGCCGATAATTGCGGATGGTGGAATTAAATATTCTGGCGATATAGCCAAAGCCTTAGGCGCAGGAGCAAGCGGAGTTATGATCGGTTCACTCTTTGCTGGCACCGATGAGTCACCAGGTGAGGTATATTTATTTAAGGGAAGAAGCTATAAATCATATAGAGGAATGGGATCCCTTGGCGCTATGGCTAGGGGTTCTGCAGATAGGTATTTTCAAGAAGAAATAACTGAGAGCAATAAGCATGTTCCTGAGGGAATCGAAGGAAGAGTTCCCTACAAAGGACCTATATCGCCAATCATATACCAGCTTGTTGGAGGCTTAAAGGCTTCTATGGGATACACTGGTTCAAAAGATATAGTAGAATTTAAAAAGAATGTTAAGTTTGTAGAAATTACAGGAGCAGGCCTTAAGGAAAGCCATGTACATGATGTCGATATCACAAGAGAGTCACCAAACTATCCGACAAACATATAGACGTTTAATGAAAATACTATTGGTAACAGTCATTTTTCTTTTTCCAACCAATATATCTGCCTCAAATAGTTTTTATGCATCAGCGTTAAATGGTTTTAACGAAGAAAATTTTGAAAAAGCGATTATGTATTTGGAAAAAGATATTGTTTTTAACCCCAAATCATCTGAGTCTTACATTTTATTAGGCAAATCATATGAAGGATTAGAAGATCAGGATAATGCTCTTAAATATTATGAAATTGCCTTTACGCTTATCCCACATAATCTTGAGCTTAATTATTTAATAGGGAAAGTATCTTATGAGTTGGGACTAATTGAGCAATACGCTGAGCAAATATCTAATCTTGAAATATTATGTGAAACTTCATGCGAAGAAATTGTCAAATTAAAAGATTTGGCGGAATAAATAATGATATTTATTGTTGATTTTGGATCTCAAGTAACACAGTTAATAGCAAGAAGAGTAAGAGAAGCCGGAGTCTATTGTGAAATTGTGTCAAGCAAATCAATTTATAAGCAAATACTTAATAGAGGATGTTCAGGAATAGTTTTCTCTGGGGGTCCAGCAAGCGTTCATAAGTCAAATACTCCAAAAATTGATAAAAGAATATTTAATCTAAATATTCCAATATTGGGAATTTGCTATGGTATGCAATTACTATGTTATCAACTTGGTGGGAAGGTTAAAATTTCAAAAAAAAGAGAATTTGGTAAAACTCTTATAAAGCCTTCAAAAAAAAGTGTTTTATTCTCAGGATTTAGAAAAGGAATGAGCTCGAATTATGTTTGGATGAGCCACGGTGACAAGGTTATTAGTCTACCAAGAGATTTTAAAAGCATTGCATCAAGTTCAAATACTAAGTTTGCAGCAGTTGAGAATAAAAAAAAATCTTATTATGGTTTGCAATTTCATCCTGAAGTTGTCCACACACCCAATGGTTATAAGATAATCGAAAATTTTATATTTAAAATTTGTAAAATAAAAAGAAACTGGAGCATGAAAAATCATTTAAGAAATCAGATTGCCGAAATTAAACATTCAGTACATAAGGATCAGGTAATTTGTGGATTGTCGGGTGGAGTGGATAGTACTGTCACTGCAGCTATAATTTCAAAAGCCATAAATAAGCAATTAACATGCATTTATGTTGATACAGGTTTAATGAGATTAAATGAAACAAAAGAGGTAGTAAAAATGTTTAAAAAACATTTTAAATCTCGATTAATAGTAAAAGATTCAAGAAAGACATTTATAAAAGCCCTAAAGGGAGTCACAGATCCAGAAAAAAAGAGAAAAATAATAGGTAATCTTTTTATTAAAATATTTAATCAAGAGTCAAACAAAATAAAACGTGCTAAATATTTAGCTCAAGGAACTATTTATCCTGATGTAATCGAAAGTCAGAGCTTTCATGGTGGTCCGACATCAGTCATTAAATCTCATCATAATGTTGGTGGGTTACCAAAAAGAATGAAACTTAAACTTATTGAGCCTTTAAGAGAGCTTTTTAAGGATGAAGTTAGAAAATTAGGGCTGGAGATGAGACTTCCAAAAAAATTCATTAACAGACATCCGTTTCCAGGCCCCGGCTTGGGAATAAGAATACTTGGTGAGGTAACTGCAGATAGAGTAAGAATTTTACAAGAGGCTGATAATATATATATAGAAGAAATTAGAGAAGCGGGCCTATATGATAAAATATGGCAGGCATTTGCAGTTCTGATGCCCGTTAAAACTGTTGGTGTTATGGGCGATCATAGATCATACGAGCAAGTTTGTGGATTAAGAGCTGTTACATCTGTTGATGGAATGACGGCAGATTTTTATCCTTTCAAAGGCGAATTTTTGAGTAAAGTATCAACAAGAATAATAAATGAGGTTAAGGGTATAAATAGAGTTGTATACGATACAACTTCAAAACCACCAGGAACTATTGAGTGGGAGTAATTTATGAAGGTCCTAGCACTAGGTGGAAGTGGCGGTATGGGAAGATATGCAGTTCAATACTTGTACAACATAAAACAGATTGAAAAGATTTATGTAGCAGACGTTAATTCTTTGTCGGCAAAAAAGTTTGCTTCACATTTTGACAATAGAGTTGAAGGTTTAAAATTAGATATTAGAGACTTTGAAACACTGAAATCGGAAATGTCAAAGGTTGATATTGTAGTCAATACGACCGGTCCATTCTTTTTATTTGCAGAACCCATACTTAAAGCTGCAATTCAAACTAATACACACTACTTTGATATCTGCGACGATTGGGAGCCAACTGAAAAGATGCTTCAAATGAATGAAGATGCAAAAAAAGCAAATATCACAGCTATTATAGGTCTTGGAGCAAGTCCAGGACTAACAAATATACTGGCTCATATAGCAATATCTGAGCTCGATGAAGTTAGAAAAGTTTATACAGGCTGGGATATGTCCGCTGCAAAACTAGAAAGTGAGTCATCTCAATCTGGAGTTAATGCTGCAATGGTGCATGGTATAGAGCAAATGATTGGAGAGATTAAAATTTTTAAAAATGGAAATTTTGAAATGGTAAAACCTCTTGAAGAAATCAAGGTTGATTATCCTGATATTGGGAAAAGAAGCACATATATTTTTGGACACCCTGAGGCCATAACATTTCCTAATAACTACCAATATATTAAAGAGTCTTATAATTTAATGCATGGCATTGATAGTAGTTTTATAGCAATTTTAAAAATTATTAGATTTTTAATAAATATAAAATTTATTACCAAAAATTTTGCTGCAAAAATTTTGACTTGGCTTGATAGTCTAAATGGTTCAGATGTGGTAGATTATAAAAAAGAAAATCTTCCTAGCATTTATGGTTATGCAGAAGGCCTAAAAGGAAATAAGTTCACATCAATTGGAGTTACAATTGATGGCGATATTAATAATTTTTCTATGGGTGAAGCAACCTCCTTACCTCTGACAGCAGGTGTCCAAATGTTTATTGATGGTAAAATTAAAAAAAATGGAGTTCATACTCCAGAGTCACCAATTATCGACCCAAAAATTTTTTTTGATTACTTTAAAAAAGGAGCGGGTGATAACTTTGTATTAAATACTATAATTACTAGAAGATCATAATCAATTTGTATGCTAAAGATCTACCTACTTTTATAAATTAAGATAATAATTTGCCTTTTAAGGCAGACACTAAAATGATAGGAGTAATTGAGCCAAGGTAATGGCTTTATAAAATTAATTAATTAATTAATGAATAATTTTTTTCAAAAAATATTAAATTTTTTCAAGACAATATTTAACTTTAATTTAACCGATTTCAGTTGGATTAAGACATCTAAATTTATTGAATTAGACCATATTGACGTGACTGAAGATCCTATAAGACCTGAACTTGATGTAAAATGGAGAACCTCACATGATAGAAAAATTTATGGTCTAGAATACAATAATCAAATAGAAGGCATTATGTGTTTGGCGTTTACTAAAGACGTTCCTCATTCAGTAAGAGAATTAGATTTGATGAGTCGCTTGGCAGTTTATGAGCAAAATGCGGATACAATTATTGCTTACACAGTATGGTCTCGTAAAAAAGGGGCGGGACGCAAAATCATGGAAGAGGCTTTAAAATTTGGCAAAGAAATGGGATACAAAAGAATAGTCACACTTTCACCTCTAACTCCTATGGCAACACACTATCATATAAGAAATGGCGCTAAATTATTGGGTCACAACCCAACAACTCAAAATTTTGAATATAAGATTCAATAAATTTGCATAGTATGGAAAGCTTAATTATTTAGACTATATTCTTATAAATGCCTAAAAAAGATATTAACATCTTCTGGTTCAGACAAGATTTGCGTCTATCAGATAATCCAGGATTATATAATTCGATCAAAAATGGTACGACATTGCCAATTTTTATATTTGATGATGAAAACTCGAAAGAACATATTAATGGCTCTGCAAGTAAGTGGTGGCTTCACCAATCATTAATTGCTCTAAAAAAATCATTAGATAATAATTTAAGTCTGTATAAAGGCGATCCAAAGAAAATCCTTATTAAACTTACTGAAACTTATAATGTTAGAGAGATATTCTGGAATAGATGTTATGAGCCGTGGCGAATAAAAAGAGATAAACAAATCAAAAGTTTTTTTGAAGATAAGAAAATAAGTGTAAGCACATATAATGGATCTCTTCTTTGGGAACCTTGGAATGTGGTCAAAAATGATGGTACTCCATATAAGGTGTTTACTCCTTACTACAGAAAAGGTTGTTTGAACTCTGAAATGCCAAGAACACCAATACAAAAACCTAAGTTAGACCATCTAACGTTGGATAAGATAAACAGCATTAATATAGATGATCTAGAACTAATGCCAGAAAATAACTGGTATGGTGAGATGGAAAAAATTTGGATTCCAGGAGAGAGAGGTGCTCATAATAAAATTGATATCTTTATAAAGGAAGGCCTTGCTAATTATAAAGATGGTAGAAATTTTCCATCTGGAAACAATGTTTCACAACTGTCACCTCATTTGCACTTTGGGGAGGTATCACCCAACCAAGTTTGGTATCGATCAAAAACTCAAGAAGGCAAAAAAGAAATAAAAAGAGATTTGGATCATTTTTTAAGTGAACTGGGATGGAGAGAGTTTTCTTTCAATCTTTTGTACCATTTCCCAACTTTACCAAAAGAAAATCTCCAAAAGAAGTTTGATAAATTTCCTTGGGACAAGAATAAAGATGCATTAAAGAAATGGCAAAAAGGACTAACAGGGTATCCAATAGTAGACGCTGGCATGAGGGAACTGTGGCAGACTGGATATATGCATAATCGTTTGAGAATGGTTGTAGGTTCATTTTTAGTAAAAAACTTATTATTGCATTGGCATCATGGTGAAAGATGGTTCTGGGATTGTTTAGTTGACGCTGATCTTGCTAATAACAGTGCGGGATGGCAATGGATTGCAGGCTCAGGAGCCGATGCTGCTCCGTATTTTAGAATATTTAATCCAGTTATGCAGGGGCAGAAATTTGATCCAGATGGTAAATACACAAAAAAATATATTCCTGAACTTAAAGATGTACCAAGCAAATATCTATTTAATCCTTGGGAGGCACCTAAAGAAGTTTTAGAGTCAGCGAATGTTAAACTTGGTAAAGATTATCCAATGCCAATTGTCGAGATTGGTACGTCCAGACAAAAAGCATTAGAGGCTTTCGCTACTACTAAAAGTTAATTAATAATTTATTTTTTTATAAATGGATTTTAGCAAAGTTTTTGCCACAATAATATAATAATGTATAGTCTGTATCTATGAGTACTGAAACAGTAATAATTATTGTGCAAATGGTTGCAGCATTTGGTGTGGTTGTTTCTGTTATTTATTTAGGAATTCAAATACATCAGCAAAATGAAATCACAAAAGCACAATTTGGACATTCTTTAACGCATAGAATGTATGAAAGGTATTTTAATACTTCAAAAGATAAAGAATTTAGTAATTTTCTTTCAAAAGATTGGGCAGCAGGCGAACTAGACAATGCAGATAAATGGAGAGTGGCAGTATATGTAAATGCTTTACTAGTAGATATTTTTGATACCTATGAAAAAGTTGAAAAAGGTTTTGTTGATGAGACACATTTAAAAATGAGAATACATATGTTGAAATTGGGTACTATGAAGGCTCCCATTGCGCAGTCCACCTGGAAATATTGGAAGGGGATTAAATCAAAAGAATTTGTCGAATGGTTTGAAACAGAAATTTACGGTGATCGAGCAACTTTTAAAGAAGGTTACCAAGAGGAAATAATACCAAACGTTAGAAGGGATTAAATTAAAGGAGCTATTTAATGAGAAGAATTGTTACAGGTCATAATGAGGACGGAAAATCAGTAGTTAAAATTGACGGTCCACCCGCACGTTCTATCGGCGAAGAAATTGGAGGCTTATTCGAGATATGGAATGAAGACGGCAATACTATTGATACTAAAAGCAGCGAAGACAGAGCTGATAGTGATATAATTTTGTCTCCACCTGAAGGAGGTTCTAAATTTAGATATTTTCAAATAATGCCTACTCCCAAAGGAGTTCCGCTTGATGTTTTAAATAAAATGGCTGAGGATGCATTCAGTCGCATTGGGGCAGCTCATCACCGAGTTGATGTAAAAAAACATCCAGCAATGCATAAAACAAAAACCATCGACTATATAGTGTTACTACAAGGAGATGTGACATTAATTTTAGATGAAGAGGAATTAAAAATTAAACCTTTTGATGTTGTAGTTCAAAGAGGTACTAATCATGCTTGGATCAACAATGGCTCTGAACCAGCACTTTTAATAGCGGTTTTAATAGACAATGAATTAATATAATAGAGGAAAAATTCGCTTTCACTGGAATTTTATAAGTTTATCTATTATAAACTCTCACCATGAAAAGAGTATCTGCTAGTGACATAAAAAATAAAAAAGGAAAAGAGCCAATTGTTTGCTTAACTGCCTATACTGCACCAATTGCAAGAGCAATTGATGGTGGAGTTGATCTGATGCTAGTTGGAGACTCACTTGGTATGGTTCTTTATGATTATGAAAACACTCTTCAAGTAACACTTAATCAAATGATTGAACATGGGAAATCTGTAGTCAACGCATCCAGTAAATCATGTGTCATTGTTGATATGCCATTTGGTACATATGAAGAGTCTCCAGATAGAGCATTTAAAAATGCAGCAAGGGTGATGAAAGAAACAAATTGTAACGGTATTAAACTTGAAGGAGGCCGGTTGATGGAGAGGACAATAAGCCATCTCGCAAACAGTTCAATTCCTGTTATGGGGCACATTGGGCTACAGCCTCAAAGTGTATTAATTGATGGAGGTTATAAAGTGAGAGGAAAAGATAAATCAGAATGGCAAAAATATATTGATGATGCAATTGCAGTAGAAAATGCAGGAGCATTTTCCATAGTGCTAGAAGGTATGACAGAGCCTCTAGCAACTGAAATATCTCAGAAATTGAAAATACCTACCATAGGAATAGGGGCTTCACCAAAATGTGATGGGCAAATACTTGTAACAGAAGACATGCTGGGATTAACAAACGTTGCACCAAAGTTTGTGAAAAAATATAAAGAACTTGATAAGAGTATTAATGAAGCCGTAAATCAGTATGCAATACAAGTTAAAAATAGGACATTTCCATCGTCTGAGCACGTTTATCACATGCGACCAAAATTAGTAAATAATAATAAATAATGAGCGACATTTTAAGACAAGTTGATGAAGATTTACGTAAGGAGAAAATCCACCAACTATGGAAAAAATATCGCTTTTATGCAATATCCTTTTTTTTTATTGTTTTAATTGCAGTTATAGGATTTCAATTTTGGGTATCGTTAGATAAATCTAAAAATGAAAAAATTGTAAATAAATACATAAATGCAACAAACGAAAATGATCTTAATGAAGGACTCGCGCAATTAGAGGAAATAATTGACTCAGATAATATATATTTATCAGGATTAGCTGAACTTAAAATTGCTAATTTAAATGTAAGTAATGGAAATAAATTAGAAGGTTCCATAAGATTAGAGAAGATTATTAAAAATAATAAATATGAACCATTGATAAAGGATCTTGCAAGATATTTTTTATTAATGTTAAACGTTGATAGCTATAGTGATGATGAGTTTGACAATTATCTTAAAAATACAAAAATTCAAAACAGTAACCTTCAATATATGTTTAATGAATTAATTCTCATACGAAAGTTATTATCTGGAAACAAAGAGGAAAGCATAAAAGGCTTTCAAGAATTA
This sequence comes from uncultured Pelagibacteraceae bacterium, assembly GCA_902578305.1. Taxonomy (GTDB): domain Bacteria; phylum Pseudomonadota; class Alphaproteobacteria; order Pelagibacterales; family AG-422-B15; genus CACNXQ01. The sequence continues at coordinate 270,794 of CACHCK010000001.1, forward strand.
ATTGACATACCAAATGTACCGAATGATATTAAAATAAGAGCAAAAAAATTTATTGAAGTAGCCAATTAATATGTTGGAAAAATTATTTGTTATATTATCAATTTTAAGCCTGACTCTTTTATCATGCTCGAAAAATGAAATTGTTGAGAATGATAGTGTAGGTTTTCCAGTTTTAAGCTACAATTCTGAAATTTCAGAGACTTTAACTCTTAACCCAGAAAATATTCAAATTGATGACCCAAAAGAATATTTTTTTTGGTCGCAGCATTTTTTAAATCCAACAAATGATATTAATAATATTTATACTAATGCGACATTTGAAAATAAAATAAAAATAATTTCAGGAAAAAAAGGACCAGTAAATATTATTCAGCCAGTTTTCTTTAATAGCACCCTATGCTCTTTGATAAATGATGGGTTCATAAATTGTACAGATACTGTAAGTGAGGATATTTTATTTAAAATAGATATTAAACCTGAAGGCATTAAGAAATATGAAGTTATAAGAGGTGGATTAGCATATTTTGATGGTAAATTAATTTTTGTTGATGCATACGGTCAAATAAAATTATTCAATGCTACAAACGGTAGTGAAATATGGTCTTCTAATATAGATTATCCAATTTTATCTCCACCACTAATTTATAGGGGATATATTTATTTTATATCGGCAGATAATAGAATTTTTTCTATTGATTTAATTGATGGATCAATAGATTGGACATTTCAGACAATTTCTGAGGTAAAAAAGAATCTTTTCACGTCTTCGCCTGTTGCTTACGAAAATACGATTGTTGCCCCATTCAGTAATGGTGAATTAGTAGCTTTTATTTACGATAGTGGTCAGCCATTATGGTCCGAAAATGTCTCCAAGATTTCATTGGTTAGCAACTTTGATATAAAAGACATATCTGCTAGCCCTGTGATTTCAAATAACACCATATATTCATTAAGCTCTAATGGAAGGCTAGTTTCAATTAATGCTATTAATGGACAGAGAAATTGGGCAATTGACCTATCAGGCTACAGAACCCCTCTTGTTACAGGTAACCAAATTTATGTTATTAATGAAGATGGAAAACTAATTTGTATAGACAGAAATAGTTCAGAAGTTTATTGGATAACTGATCTTCAGAAATATAGAAAAGGACAAAAAGTTGAAAATCTAAATCTTTGGCTTGGTCCTTTTTTAATCAATAATGTGATCTATGGCATATCTTATTTTGGAGAAATTAAAGCTATATCACCGATGACAGGTGAGATTCTATCATCTAAATCAACAGGGCTTAATGGAGTTTTGGTGCCTCCTCTTATTTTGAATGACTCTATTTATCTGACTGATATAAATTCAAATGTCTTTAAATTCAAATAATGTTAATTTAACCATTATCGGCAAGCCTAATTCAGGAAAATCTACTTTATTTAATTCTTTGTTAGGTAAAAATATTTCTCCTGCGGGAACCGAATATGGACTCACGAAAATTCTTTTCAAGGAAAAACTTAAATACAAAAATATAGAATTAGTTATTTTTGATACACCCGGCTTAAGAAGAAGAAGTAAAGTTACAGAAAAAAATGAGATACAAAGAAATTCTGAGGTTATAAAACTCATAAATAAGGTTGATGTTGTCATACTATTAATTGACTCGATTGAAAATATTACAAGACAAGACTTTAGATTAGCTGATTTATCAATTAGTAATAATAAAATATTATTTTTTCTATTTAATAAAATTGATTTAATCGATGATAAAATAAAATTTAAATCTAATTTAAAAAATTTTCTTAAAAATAATTATAGTAAGTATAAATTAATAAATATTGAATTCATATCTGCAAAAAAAAATCAAAGAACTAATAATGTTTTGGACAAAATAATTGAGAAAAAGAAACTAATATCAAAAAAAATTCATAAAAAGAAATTAAGCGATTTTATAGAATTTCTATTAAATAAAGGTAACTTTCCAAAAATAAACAAGATTGAAGTCAAGCCTAAGTATATCGTACAAATTGATTCTAAATTACCTCGATTTAAAGTATTTATAAATACAAAAAAAAGAGCTCCTCATAATTTCGTAAAATATTTTGATAATGCATTTAGAAGTTATTTTAAACTTGAGGGAGTTCCTATTATTTATGACTATATAAGCTCGAAGAACCCATATTCTAATCAAATTTAATTAATTCTCCTGTAGTTTTTGTAGTTTTAATAAAATCAACAATTTTTATAGCAACTTCTTCAGGAGTTAAAATTTTATTTTTATCTTCACCAGGCATTATTGACTCTCTAAAATCAGTTTTAACTGCGTAAGGACTGAAAATATTTGCTTTGATTTTACTATTTTTATTTTCATTTGCATAATACAAAAAAAGCTCATTTAAAGCTGACATGATTGGTTGATATATGCCCCAATAATGTGTCTTTGAATTATCTTTGAATGACGATATTAGTCCTAAATTAGAGCCATTTGAATTTTTAAGTAGTGGATGAAAATTTTTTATCATTCTGAAATTGGATAAAAAATTTAAATCTACAATTTTTTTGATATTTGATAATTCAATTGAGTCAACAGGGGATAATTGATTAATAATCCCTGCTGAAAGAATGAGAACATCTATAAATTTATCTTTTTCATAAATCTGTTTAGCTAAATTTTCAATACCATTATCTTCATGAAGATCTAATGGCACAATTGTACACTTACATTTGTTCTTAATGATATTGTCATGAACTTCCTCAAGTTTCTTTATATTTCTTGAAGTAATATATATATGTCTAGCTGACTTTGACAATTCTTCTGATATTGCCTTTCCTATACCAGAAGAGGCGCCAGTTATTAAACAATTTAAGAATTTCATTTTACAACTACCATTTTTTTTACAGATTGAAATTATTGGAGGTATTTAATAAATCAATTCCATAATTAACCAAATCCTCAAATACACCACCACTAAACGATTCAGGTAGTGAATTGAATGAGAAGCTGTTATATATGAAAACAATTAAAATTATATAAATAATATATCCTCTTACTATTCCAAAAATACCGCCAAAGATAATATCTATAAATCCTGATTTATTTGACTGTAGAAATGAAATTAGTAATCTATTTATCAATGATAGAAAAATATAAGATATTAAAAAAACAAGTAAAAAAATTAAAATATCTGAAATCATTTTATTGGCGATATATTCATTGAATACTGGACCAAAAATCCCAAAAGAATATTTGACTGAATAGAAAATAATAATCCATTTTATTAAATTTAATAAACTCTTTAAAATTCCATTTTTGATACCTAATAAAAATGAAATAATTAGTACAATTAGGAACGATAAATCATAAATATTTAGAAAATTTGAGAAATCAATATTCATTTATTATTGAATAGAAAATTTTTTTAATAGTATTGGCAAAATAGTTAAACTGCCCAACAATGCAACCATCATAGCTAAAGCAGTGAAAATCCCAAAATATATTGTTGGATAAAAATTTGAAAATATGAGAATTGAAAATCCAGCGATGATTGTAAAAGAGGTATTTTTTATTGCCACTCCAACTGTTTTGTTACATGTTTTAATTGTTTCGTCGTGGTCATTAGATTGAGCTAAATGCTCACGATATCGGTAGACATAATGTATACAGTTGTCGACAGCAATGCCAATAGTTATTGCAGCAATGGTGATCGTCATTAAATCAAGAGGGATGGAAAGTAAGCCCATTGTCCCAAGTATCACAAAGCATGCGATTAAATTTGGAATTATTGCCGATATCGCAATTTTTAGAGATTTGAATAATAAAATTAACATAAAGAATATACCAAATAATACAACTGATAGAGATTTTATTTGTGATTCGAATAAGCTTTGAAGCATATTATTATAAAGAATTAGTATTCCCGATACAGTGACCTGCATATTCCCTGCAGTATAACTATTATTAATAAAATTTTTTAAGTCATTAATAAAATTAGCTCTGACTAATTCTGAGTGAGTATCTATAATTCTCATGGTAATCCTAGCCTGGTTTTTATCAATCAAGACGTATGGATTAATAATCTGTTCTTTTAAATCATCGGGAAGTTTTTTATAAAGGACTGATAGTTCGAGTGTATCAAATTCATTATTTGAGTTAAGTTTTTCTGCAGTTCTTACAACGGAAGCTAGAGATAAAATTTTTCCTGCAAAGGGATAGCTTTCTAAATGATCATGCATTTCTTTGATTTTATCTATTTTTTCTTTTGTAAACCAATAATCAGCTGGATCATAATCAATTCCAAAATCTAAAAAATCATCATCATAAATTTCATCATCAGTACCGTCTGGGTCATCATTAAATTCAATTATTATATCTAATGGAGTTGTTCCACCAAGTTTATCATCAATTAATTTCATCCCTTTATAAATTTCAGTATCTTTTTTAAAATAATCTATAAAACTATTTTCTACTTTCAATTTAGAAGATCCATATAAACCTATAAAAAAAATTAGAGTAAAAATAGCAATAAGTGTATTAGGCAATCTTAGAGATAAGACCGTCAAACTCCCCTGATTAGTATTATCTTTAATTTTTGAATTAATTTGTAAATTAAGTGAATTTATAAGCACAGGTAAAAATATAAAACTTGATACATATGTTATAACGAGGCCTGCGCACATCATCAGACCAAAGTCCATTACTGGCTTAATGCCACTTGTATAAAGTGTTGCAAAAGCAAAAATTGTAGTTAAAGCGGCAAATAAGCATGGTCTATACATTTTGTTTACTGTTAGTAATATTGCCTGTTGAACAGAAATCCCCTCGGAATTTATTAAAATTTGCCTATATCGAACAACGATATGAACTGTCATTGACAAAGATAAAATTAAAATCAGCATTATAAAATTTGAGGAAATGACTGTTACTTTCCAATCTAAGATAGAAACTGTACCTATCATAACGATAAGTGATGCAAGGCAATTGGAAATACATACAAACATCCATAAAGGATTTTTAAATACGATATATAAAACAATTAGAATAAATATCAGTGCTCCCAAACCAAATACAATTATGTCATTTTTTACAAATGATATTGTATCATCAGCTATCATTGATACCCCACCAAGATTAATTTTTAAATCGCTTTCTGAAAATGAATTTATTATTTTTCTAATTTCACTGATATTTTTGCTTCGCTTTTCATCATAGATTTTTTTACTTTTCTCATATTTCAAATTAATCACATTAAGTAAATTTTTATCTTCTTTACTCATTTTATATGTTTCTCTTAATTTATTTCTTTCTCTAATTAATTTCTCGTATTCTAAATTTCTTTTAAAATTAATTAAAATACCTGTACTGGTAGAATCTTCGCTTATAATTAAGTTCTTAAATATTGGGCTATTCAATAATTCTTTTTCTACCTCCTCAAGGTCTAATCCGGGTGTTTCAATTGTAATGATTTCATCAATAAGATCAGTTAGAGATTGTTCATTAACTTCTAACAGCGGTACATCAAAAATAGATTGCGTACTATCTACCCATTCTAGTTTAGATACAGTATCAATAAATAATTTGATTTTACTGAGATTCTTTTCAGTTAAAATTTTCTCAGAGTGCGTAAAGGTAACGATTAGAAAGTCAGTCGTTGCATAATCATTTATAATTTGTCGATATTTTTTGAGATCTTCATCTTGTTCTAATATTAAAGTATCGGATGATGCGTCTAATTGAAAGTTTTTGATATTATAAAAAAAGAAGCCAATGATAGTTATTATCATTAAAAGTGTTAAAGTTGTATATCTATTAAGAAACAATAGGTAATATTTTTCCATGTATTATGAAATATATCTTCTTTGATATCTTTTGCCTAGATTTGTTAATATCTCATATGGAATAGTATTTATTTTTTTTGAAACATAATTAATTGAATATACTTGACTAATAATATCAAATTCACCAGCCATGTTGTCTTTATTAAACTTTGTATTTGTTAAATCAATTGTTAAAAGATCCATTGAGACACGACCAACAACATTTATCTTTTTATTTCCATTAACCACACTGAAATTATTTGAAAAAAGCCTATTAAATCCATCTGCATAACCTAGAGCAAGAGTACCAATTTTCATTTTTGATTTAGCTCTATAAGTTGCGCCATATCCAATATAGTCTCCTTTTTCTATTTCTCTCACCTGAATTAATTTTGCTTTCAATGTAACAACATTTTTATATATATTTTTTTCATTTTTTTGACAGTGACCGCCAAAAAGTGATATTCCCGGTCTTACCATATCAAAATGAAATTCTTTCCCAAGCAGTACACCAGCAGAGTTTGACAAACTGTGCATTGAATCAGGAAAATATTTTATAATATTTTTGAATTTTCGCAGTTGAATTTTATTTAATTTTGATCTTTTCTCATCTGCACAGGATAAGTGACTCATTATAAGAAATACTTTTGATTTTTTAATTAAATTTTTTTTATTTGATATCAGGTAATTTGTTTCTTGGTTATCTAGACCTAGGCGAGACATTCCAGTATCAAAATGAATTGCAATTTTAATTTTAATTTTATATTTAGTCTGAAAATTTTCTATTTTTTCAAGTTGTTCCAAATTATTTACTACTGGTATTAAATTATATTTACGAATTAATTTTATATTTTTTACAACTAGCCCATTTAATATAAATATATTGATGTTTTTACTAAGTTTTCTTAAAACTATTGCTTCATTAGTTGTTGCTACAAAAAAATATTTGCAACCTGATTTTATGAGATTTGGTACAATCTTTTGTACGCCTAGTCCATATGCATCAGCTTTAACAGTAGAAGCAGCGAAACATTTTTTTCCGATTTTTTTTTTTATTTTTCTATAATTTTTACTAATTGAATTTAAATCAATACTTAAAAATGTATTTTTATCAACATTATCCATACTTAGAAATTTTAATCGTAATTTTCTACGTGATCTTTTCCAATGAAGTTTCCAAACCTTGTATATTTTGCATCAAAGCTTAACTTTATATTTCCTGTTGGGCCATGTCTTTGTTTCATTATAAGTAAGTCAGCTTGACCATGAATTTCATCCATTTTTTGCTGCCACTCAATAAATTCAGCAGTTCCTGGAGATGGTGCATTTTTTTCAAGATAATATTCTTCTCTATATATAAACATTACCACATCTGAATCCTGTTCAATTGAACCTGACTCTCTTAAATCTGATAACTGAGGCTTTTTATCTTCTCTCTGTTCTACTTGTCTTGATAATTGTGATAAGGCTATAATTGGAATATTAAGCTCTTTAGCCAATGCTTTTAAGCCTTGCGTTATTTCTGAAATCTCTAAAACTCTAGATTCATTTCTAGAAGTTTTACTTGGTCTTAATAATTGTAAATAATCAATTACTATCACCCCTAATCCGTTTTTTCTTTTAAGTCTGCGAGATCTTGAAGATAATGTACCAATATTAACTGCAGGTGTGTCATCAATAAATAAAGGTATTTCCAAAACATCCTTCGATACAGAAACTAAATTATCCAGATCATTTTCTGATAAATTGCCCCTCCTTATATCGTTAGAGCTTATTCTGGCTTGCTCCGATAGAATCCTTGTAGCTAATTGTTCTGATGACATTTCAAGTGAGAAAAAAAGCACGCTAGCATCCTTATCTTTTGTTAAGTGAGCATTTTTCGCTATATTAAATGCAATATTCGTAGCAAGAGATGTCTTCCCCATTGATGGTCTCCCTGCAATAATTATTAAGTCTGATGGGTGAAAGCCTCCAAGTTTGGTATCAAGATCTGTGAATTCTGAGGATATTCCAACAACACTACTATCTTTTTCAAAAGCTTTCTTTGCTAAATCAATAGCTTCTTCAATTGAACTTTGAAAGGTTTGAATATTATTTTGTGAAGCTCCTCTTTCTGAAATATTGTAAAGACTTTTTTCGGCTTCTTCTATCAGTTCATCAGGTTTAGTATCCATATTACTCTCGATTGCATCATGTTGAACTTTACCTCCCAATTCAAACAATCCCCTTCTAACAGCAAGGTCATAAATGATATGAGCGTAATTTTTTGCATAGTCTAGGGATACAGCTGAATTGGCAAGTATCACTAAGTAGTTTGATCCGCCTATTTCTTCTAGATTTTTTTCCACCTCAAAATAGCTTTTTAGGGTAATTGGAGTTGCAATTTGCCCTTTAGAAATTAAGTTTCCAATAACCTCAAATATTAATTTATGTATTGGCTCGTAAAAGTGCTCAGGTCTCACTGTTTCTGATATATCAAAATAAATTTCATTATTAAGTAACACTGCCCCAAGAATTCCTTGTTCAGCTTCGATGTTGTGAGGAAGTTCTTTTACACTAATGTTTTTATTTTCTAATTGTATTGTTGAGGACATAACCTTGATAACCTAATATAAAATTATCTATTATGTCAGTAAAATTTAACAGAAAGATATTAACAGGTACTTTAGATTGTTAATATACTTGAATATAATGCTCCTTAATAGGAAAACATTTTAAATATTTGAAATATTGAGAAAATGATATTAGGTTTTTTTTAAAACATCGATAATTATTGAGGCTGAAATGTTGTCGTATAGCCTAATATTAATTTCGTGTTTACCAATCGTCTTAATATTACCAAGAATAATATTTTCAGGTGAAAGATTAACAGAAAAATCCATATTAATTTTATCTGTCACAGCTCTTATACTTACATTTCCATACAAATTACCATTTTCGTTACATTCCATTTGCATAGAAATTGTCTTATTTTCTAATTTTGATTTTATCTCATTGGCTTCTTTAACTTTTTTTTCATTGTTCTCATTTATTTGAGACATTTTAGACTCAAGATTTTCTTTGTTTTTTTTATTTGCGATAATGGCCTTTTTTTGTGGTAAAAGAAAATTATTTGCATATCCATCTTTTACATTAACAATTTCACCTGCTTTTCCTAATTTATTAAATGTTTCTAAGAGAATAACTTGCATACTATTTTCCTGTATACGGTAAGAGTGCCAAATATCTTGCCCTCTTAATAGCATTAGATAAGTCTTTTTGTTTTTTAATTGTAATATAACTTATTCTCCTCGGCGTGATTTTGCCCTTTTCAGATATGAATTTTTTTAAGCCCATTATATCTTTATAATCAAATACAGTTGCATTTCTTTTAGAGTTTTTATCCATAATTTAATCTTTGTCTTTAATCATCAAGGTTGGTGTTTCGCAGAATTTTTTTACTTTTACTGATAAGTATCTGATTATATCTTCATTTAGATTCAGTTTGGAGTTCATCAAATCAATATTGCTTTGGGGTAACTCAATATTCATGAACTCATAAAAGGCTTTTTTATTTTCTTTTATCGGATAGGCCAAGTTTCTAAGTCCCCAGCTTTCCTTGTAAATAATATTTCCATTAATTTCATTAAGCATTTGTTCGTGTGATTTTAATGCCTCTACTAAGTCCGAAGAACTTAAATCCTGTCTTAACATTATAGTATGCTCAAATAAAGCCATTTATAAGATGTATTTATTATTAAAAATGGAATAAATATTCTATAATCTTCATTTAAGCAAGCATTCTTTTTTAATGAAAACAGCATTGATTTTTCCAGGACAAGGTTCTCAATTTGTAGGTATGGGTCATGATTTTTATCTAAAATATGATATTTCGAGGGAAATCTATAAACGTCTTGATGATACCTTAGAGAGAGAATTATCGAATTTAATATTTTCAGATAAAAGTGATTTACTCATGCAAACACAAAATTCACAACCGTCTATAATGGCAACAAGTGTTGCTATATATAATGCGCTAGTTTATGAAAAACTATTAACTAGAGGATCATTTCATTTTGTGGCCGGACATTCATTAGGTGAGTACAGTGCATTAGTAATTAACGAAAGTCTTACTTTTGAAGATTCTGTTCGTCTTCTTCAAATTAGATCAAAGGCTATGCAAGAAAGCATGCCTTTAGGAACTGGAGGAATGATTGCATTAATTGGATGCTCAAATAATGTAGTAGAGGACGTAATTGCAAGAGCAAAAGAAGTAGGAAAAATATATATTGCAAATGATAATGCTCACGGACAAATTGTTTTAAGTGGAGAAGTTAATGCAATTGATTATATTGAAGCAAATGCAAAAATGTTAAATATCAAACGAGCAATAAAACTACCTGTAAGCGCTCCTTTTCATTGTGAGTTGATTCAGCGTGCTTCAAAGACACTGCAAACTGAAATAATAAATTATAAATTTAGACCATTCACAGTACCATTATATTCTAATGTCACTTCTGAAATATGTTCATCTAGTGAAATATGTCATCTCCTAATTGACCAGATTGTTTCAAAAGTAAGATGGCGAGAGATTATAGAAAATATGATTCGAGATGGGGTCAGCAAATTCATAGAAATTGGACCAGGAAATGTATTAACAAATTTAGTAAAAAGAGCTTCAAAAGATGTTGTAACGATTTCCATAAGTAAGGTGGAAGATTTAGATAAATTAGATAAAATACAATCATGAAAAACGTGCTTATAACTGGGGCGACTGGAGGAATTGGAAATGCTCTTATTAGAATTTTTTACGAGAATGGATACAATATTTGTGCAACAGGAACAAATAATGAAAAATTAAGTTTGATTCAAGACACATATAAAGAACGTGTAAATTGTATTAAATGTGATTTATTTGACGAAAAAGAAATTGAAGATCTAGTCCTGAAATCTAATGAATATTATGGAAGTACTAATGTTTTAGTGAATAATGCAGGAATTACAAAAGATAATCTCTTTATAAGGATGAAAGACACTGAATGGAATGAAGTATTAAATCTGAATTTAAAGTCAAACTTTAAACTTACTCAATTAATTATAAGAGACATGATTAAATCAAGATGGGGCAGGATTATAAATATTACTTCTGATGCAGCTAAAATAGGTAATGTTGGACAAGTTAATTATGTAGCTTCAAAAGCAGCTATTGAAGGAATGACAAGAACAATTGCTAATGAGGTGGCATCAAGAGGGATTACAGTTAACTCTGTATCGCCAGGATTTGTTAATACAGAAATACTTAAAACAGTTGATGAAAAAAAATTGACTGAAATGAAGTCAAAAATTCCATTGGGTAGAGTAGGCTCAATTGAAGAAATTGCAAACGCAGTATACTTTCTATCTTCTAAAGAATCATCGTATATTACAGGTCAAGTGCTTCATGTTAATGGTGGCTTGACAATGTGATGCATCTCGTAATACAAGTTAAAGAAATACTTAGGAGTTAATATGAGCGAAGTTTCAGAAAAAGTAAAAAAAATAATAGCAGAGCACCTTGGAATAGATGATATGAATAAGATCACGGACGATGCAAAGTTTATTGATGATCTTGGAGCAGATAGTCTAGATACAGTTGAATTAGTTATGGCGTTTGAAGAAGCATTTGATGTAGAGATACCTGATGAAAAAGCTGAAACAATCCTTACCGTTGGCGATGCTATCTCTCATTTAGAAAATTAGTAAATTTAAAATGAATAGGGTTGTTGTCACCGGCATTGGCTTAGTGACTCCACTTGGTTGCGGAACGGGGAATAACTGGAAAAATTTGATTGGCGGCAATTCTGGAGCCAGAAGGATCACAAAATTTGACCCTGAAAACTATAAATGTCAAGTTGCATGTGAAGTACCCCAGGAAATTGGTAATAAAGATTCATTTATTGCTGAAGAATGGATAGAGAAAAAAGAATTAAAGAAACTTGATGACTTCATTAAATTTTCTCTAGCTGCTGCACAAGAGGCTTTTCAAGATAGCAAGTTAAATAATATAAATGATCCAGAATCTAATAGAGCTGGTTGTATTATTGGTTCTGGAATGGGAGGGTTACCTGGTATTGAAGAAACTTCACTAGCATTTAATAATGGAAAAAAAATTAGCCCTTTTTTTATTACAGGTAGAATAATAAATATGGCTTCAGGCTATCTATCTATTAAATATAATCTCAAAGGACCTAATTATTCTACTGTTTCTGCATGTGCTTCATCTGCACATGCAATTGGTGAATCTTTTAGACTGATACAGCATGGTCAGACAGACATTATGATGACCGGCGGCTCGGAGGCTACAATTAGTCCAATCGGAATTGAGGGATTTACATCGTGCAAAGCATTAAGTACTGGTTATAATCATTGTCCAGAAAAATCCTCACGACCATTTGATGAATCACGTGAAGGCTTTGTTATGGGGGAGGGTGCGGCGATACTTATACTAGAAGAAATGAATCACGCAATAAACCGTGATGCAAAAATATACGCTGAAGTTAAAGGTTATGGCATGTCATCCGATGCATTTCACTATACTTTGCCTGAACCTTCTGGTAACGGCGCATTTAGAGCAATGGAAAATGCCCTAATCGACGCAAAAATTGATGCAGCTAATATTGAATATATAAATGCACATGGTACTTCAACACCATCAGGTGATAAAGTTGAAGCATTGGCAATTGATAAAATTTTTGAAAATCATAATCACAAAATTAATGTTTCATCAACTAAATCACAAATTGGACATTTGTTAGGAGCTGCTGGTGCAGTGGAGGCAATTTATTCAATATTATGTCTAAATTATAACAAAATCCCCTATAACTTAAATTTAGACAATGAAATACCTACAAATAAAATTAACTTTATTAAAGAAAAACCTCTAGAATTGGATCTTAACAATATTCTTTCAAATTCATTTGGTTTTGGAGGTACAAATGTATCTTTGGTCTTAAGTAAGTTTAATGACAACAATTAATAGTAATAATCTTATCGTTGTAATTTCTTCCCCATCTGGTGCTGGAAAAACTTCTGTCTGTCATAGGCTGCTGGAAAGAGACGATCAACTAGGCCTTTCTATATCTGATACTACAAGGTCAGCAAGAGATAACGAGATTGATGGGAAAGACTATAATTTTATATCCAAGGATGAGTTTAAGAGAAGAATTAAAGAAAATGCTTATATTGAATTTGCCACAGTTTTCGGTAATTTTTATGGATCTCTATATAGTAATATTGAAGAGCATTTCAGTAATGGTCGAGACATATTATTTGATATTGATTGGCAGGGGGCTACACAGTTAAAAAAGTCATCATATTCAAATATTATATCAATCTTTATAATACCACCTTCAAAAGATACTATTTTTGAAAGATTAACATCTCGATCCAAGAGATCTGGAGATAACAAAGAGTCGATAGAGAATAGAATGAAAGAATATGAAACTGAAATGAGTCATAAAGATGAATACGATTACGTTGTCATTAATAATAAATTAGATGCGTGCGTGACAGAGATTGAGCAAATAATAAAAAATAATAGAAACCGTTAATCTATCACTTTAGTAAGGTTACAATAATCAGATATAGATAAATTTTCAGGTCTTAGATTCTCATCAATATCTAAATCAATTAAGTGATGCCTATATTCTTTTAAAGTTGTTTTTATTTTTTTTCTTCTACTCATAAAAGCTTTTTCTAATAATTTTTCTAATTTAAAGAAATTTATATTTTGATAAGCTTTAATTGGTTCGAACAAGAGAACTGTTCCATTTACTTTTGGTTTAGGTAAAAATATTGATGCAGGGGCATTAATTAGTTTACTAACCTTACATCTCGACTGGACAAGAACAGAAAGTCTGCCATATTTTTTGTTATTATGATTTGCTAAAATTCTATCAGCAACTTCTTTTTGAAACATTAAAATCATTCTGTTAAAGAATGATGGCCATTTATCATCTTTTAACCATAATGTGAGTAGCTTGGTTGAAATATTAAATGGAAGATTGCCTAAAATAACTACATTATTGTTAATTAAATTAAAGTAATTAAAATCGTATAATAATGCATCATCATTACAAACGGTAATATTATCAGAACTTTTGTATTTTTGTTCTAATTCTCTAAACAATAATTTGTCTTTTTCAATAAGGTATAGTTTTTTAAATTTTTTTTTTACAAGAAATTCTGTTAATGCACCTTTTCCAGGACCAATTTCAATAAGTACATCATTCTCATCAATCCTTAAGGATTTATCAAGTTTCAATAGAAAATTTCTATTGACTATAAAATTCTGCCCTAATGACTTCTTCGCATAGTGATTATTTATATTCGATTGTTGCTTCATTCATCATATCTCTTAACATTTTACTGCTTTGTAGATCTAATTGTCTTTGAATTACCAAATTTTTTGCTTGTTCATTTGTTATTTCAGGATTTTTTTTGATTATTTCGTCAACCTCTAAATTGCTAACAGAAGTTAGTCTATAATAAAGACCATTAATCAATTTCTTCCAAGATAATTCCCCAATTAAAAGGTCTTTTAGCGCTTCATGTTTGATATTATTTTTATCTAGTAAATCGATAATTAGATTTTTATTGGTATTATTAACATCAAAAAAATTTTTTTCAAATTGAAGATACTCATCTTCACTAATTTCAATCTCATACTCTTTTATTTTTTGACTTTTAAGTTTTTCATGAATTAATTCATCCACTGTATTATTGACTAAGATCTGATTATTTATTGAGTTGAGACTAATTCCTTTAATTATAGCTCCTAGTTTTAATCTTTGTATAATATCATATGATGTTATTATCTCCTCATTAACCAAGACTGCAATTTTGTGTTCAATTCTATTTTGAGCTTTTAAATTTTGAGAGCTAAAAATCAAAACTACAAAAAAAATAATCTTTATTAACTTATAATAATTCATACTGTTAATTTATAGATGGTCCAAACACCTTATTTTTTCCATAACTTCTAGTTGATCCAAAAGGCTTTAATACAATTGTAAAACTATATCCATCACTTTCTTTTATGTCTCTGTCAATTGTCATATCCCTATAATAATTCAAATCCACACCTAAACAGTTGTCCTCATATAATAGGCCGTACTGGTAGCCAATATTTTTATTAGTATCAATATCTTTAGTTCCAGTAAATTTTAAAAATAAATTCTTTTCGAAATTATATTCTCCGCCAATTGCAATTTGTTCATTTGTAGTTGCATATTTTCCAGAAGTATAATCATAATCAATTTTAAGTTTTAGATTATATATTTCAGAATAGGTATTCATACTTATTGATTTGACATCAATATCTTTTCTATCAAAAACTATTGAGCTATTGATATAATTATTTTTAATAGAAGCATCTGACGACAGGTAGTAATCTGACAGTTCTTCAGTTGTATCTGATTTGTTTTTATTTAACCTAAAACTCTGGCCAACTGTTAGTTTTAAGTTTTTATCTGAATTATTATCTATGAACCAGTCTATGCCATAATTGATTCTTGGACCACTTTCCCACTCTTTAATTGATGTTGCACGGTTTGGTGAAAATAAATTACTATTTGATATTGCCTGCGCTTCTGTATAATTATTATATGGTGCTAAAATCGGCATTATCTTGGGGGTTAAAGTCTGATTTATTTTATTTGTCGTCTTAATTAGAGGAAGAGAAATAACACTGCTAAATTGAGGATAAAATCTAATATTATCTGTGTCTTTAGAACTTTTATTGTCTACTGAAATGGAAAGAGTCCTAAAGCTAGTTGTATTTTCAAAAAATAACCCACTCTTTTTATCAACTTCATTATGGTGCCAATTAAATTGTGAAGCTGCAAGGGTCGTATAACTATCATTTAAATTTTTATTAAAATCAAATTGATTTTTAATAGATATCTTCCCATCAAAAAAATCATTTTCAATATCATTAATATTATATTTAACTCTAGGATATGCATATTCCCATTGCTCACCATCTTGAATTGCGAGGTGCTTATAACCAACAGTTTCAATTGACAGAAAACTTTTCTTGTCGGATTTTTCAAAATTAATACCTGATTTAAGAACAGTTAATTTATTTATTTTATTTTTTCTCATATAGGTGTCATTGTTGCTTGTCTGCAAAAATGTTTCAAGTGAACCATAGGGGTTGTAAAGTTTACCATTAAAAAATAAATGATTACTTGTTCCACCATTGTCGTCATTATCATCAATACTTGTATCAATATTAAAGTTTCCTATATCATTTAAATGTCGATAATTAAGGGAGTAAAAATCATTACTCTTTGATTGTATGGTTGGTGTAAACGTTAAATCTATATTGCTTTTAATATTATAAAATATGGGTATTGAAAAAGAATCACCTAAATTCTGATCCGTTTCTACTGTTGGCATCAAAAAACCAGATCTTTTATTTACTGATGGATCTGGATGAGAAAAATAGGGAATATAGAAAACAGGTACGTTAAACAAGTGTATTCTAGCATGGTCATAATGTATTGTTTTTGTTTTACTATCTTGAAAAATTTTATTTGATTTTAACTTCCATCCAGGACAGTTTTTAATTAAGTAATCATCTGCTAAGCACGGCGTATATTCAGCATCCTTTAAGCTACTGATTTCTTCTTTTTTTACTATACTTGAACCAACAATTCTAGACTCGTCATCTAACCTTACTTTTACTTGAGTCCCAATAAAATTTATCATTTCATCATCTGTTTCAAGATTATCAAAAAAATAAGTATTTCCTTCAATGTCATTAAATATAATATTCCCCTCAGCCCTAATTAATGATTTATTTTCGTCATAAGACATTAGGTCTGATTGTATTTTTGACCCATTTTCATCAATTGCTACAGCGTTGCCTTTCGCCTCAATTAATCTCTTATCTTTTTCAATTTTTAACTCATCTGCAATTATTTTTATGTTTTGATCAGCTGAAATTTTATCTGATGAGATAACCACAAGCACAACAAATATATAAAAAATAATATAAAAATATTTTAATTTAAAAATTTCAGTCATTTAAGTGCATTCTTTTTACATTATCTATTTGATATATAATAACTGCTAATATTACTACCATTAAAGGTAGCAGTCCTTTCGATGCTATTGGATTTAATTGTGATGATGCTCCAAGAGCTTCTAGTAAATTAGATAGAAAGTATATAATAAAGATTATAACCAATGAAAAAACTATTGTTTTAGTAGATTTATCATTCTGTTTTAACTTTAAAATAAGTGAGGACGCAAGTAGAGCTAAAGATCCCATAAAGAAAGGCAAAAATATCAAATCATACAAATGCATTTTAAATTCAATCGCAGAATATCCTAATCCTTCTAAAAAATTTATAAATGTAAGTAATCTCCATATTGATATATTGGAAGGTGACGATAGGCTATCAGTAATATCTTCTGGTTTAATATTAGTGCTATACTCAATATAAGAATAAAAACTTGCAGTTCCAAATTTTGGTGTAACCTGAGTATTTTTCATTTTCCATAAACCATCTTTAAGAACTGCATAGTTTCCATCAAGTCTTCCTTGAAAAGATCCATTTCGGTCATACTCAAGTATCATAAAATCTATTATGTGAGTACCTTGCTCTTTTATTTTTTGCGCATACAAAACACTAGATAGATCCTTTTCAATATTTTCTTGTTTTAACCAAAGACCATTTTTTGTTATAGATGCAAATTTGTCTACGCGATCAATATATTTGTATTCTAATTCGCTATATCTATTATCAAATAAGGCAGTTAGAGGATTGATTATAGTAATAAAAAAAACACCCAAAAAAATATAGAGAAAGACCGCGGGCATGGTTATTTTAATATTTGATATTCCAACCGCATTTATAATTATTTTTTCCGAGCCTTTAATTAAACTCAAAAATGCAAATAATGAAGAAAAGAATACAATTAATGGAAGAGTGAAGTATATAAGACTTAAAAAATTAAGAAGTGTTAATTGCGTTATTATATTTAAGGGTATATTCCTACCAGCAGATTTTCTAAATTGTTCTACAAAATCACCAATAAATAAAATTACTGCAAAAACAACAAATGTAATTAAAAATGAGAATAAAAATTTTTTTAAGATATATATGTTAATTTTATTAAGCATTAAAAATCCTTTTGAATTCTTTATGATCTATTAAAATATAAAAGATCAGTACTATTAAAAAAATTATAGGTAAAATGTAACTTACATAAACAAGATTACTTTTTTCTATTAATAAATTTGACATTGTTATTTGTATAATCTGAAATGTAAAAGCAATGATAGAGACTGTTGCTATGGGGATCAAAAAATTATCACCCGGCTTTCGTGAAAATTTCAACAATATAAGTGGAATAAAAGCAAAACTAAAAATATAAATTGGATTTGCAATTCTTGAATGTAATTCGGCAAATTGCTCTTTTTCATATTTGCTAAAACTATCAATTTTTTTATTACTTAAATTTTTTAGTATATCTCTTGTAAATAGCTCATCTGAGTAAATATGACTATTTTCTTTTTTATTGTAAGGCGTAAGATTTAAGTCATATGTTTCAAACTCAATTTCTGAAATTTTATTTTCATTTTTTTCGAATATTTGAATATTGCCATTGAATAATCTTAAAATCTTTTTGTTTTCCTCTTCAATGAATTGTCCTTTCTGAGCAATATAGGTTTGCGGCTTACTTGAGTCCTTAAGATCATGTATTAATAAGCCGTTTATTTTATCGTCATTCCTCTCTTGAAGAAAGATTGTTAAGGTATCTGCGGGAGATATAAATTTTTTTTCTTTTAAAAATGATGCATGAATTCCAGAAGATCTAATATCTATTATTTTATGCCTTATTTCGTTCAAGGAATAAGGAGTTATATAAATACTTAAGATATTTGATAATAAATAAATTAGTAATGCCATAAACAATATTGGCTTAATAAGTGTTTCTAAGTCGGATCTTCCTGATGCCCATAAAATGATCAGCTCACTGTCATTTTTTAAACGATTAATATTAAGCAAAATTGATAAAAATAAACAAATTGGGATTGTAATTGATAGAATTTTTGGAAGTAATAAAATTATGTATGAAATATAAGATATAAAAGAAACATTATCGGAGGTTAGTAGCTCTATGTGTCTAAGACCCTGTCCCAACCAAAGAATTGAACTTAGGAGAATTATTAAAAATAAAAAACTTGAAGAGATTTCTCTAATCGCATATGTTGTAAATCTTGACATTTTCTCAATTATATCAATATTTTGCTAAAGGTATATATGTATGGATATTCAATTTAATAATTTAAGACAAGAAAAAGATGCTATAGCGCTAATATTTTGTGATAATAAGTGTCGGCTTATAGGTTATGGAAAAAAATTAGATCAACTATCAAAAAAGTACATATCAAATATTATTAAATCAGATATATCATTTCAGGAAAGAAACTCTAAAAATTTCGATTATTCAATAATACATCAACCTGCAAATTTAACTCTTTCAAAAATATACGTATTTAAATTAAAAAATTTCAAGGACTATCAAATAAGAGATTTTCAGATCCTAGGTGGCCATCTAAATTCTCTTATTAAATTTTATAAGGAAAGTAATGTTATTATTTACCCTGATGGAATTTCTTCCTCTAAAGTCAGCTCATTAAATGCCATAAGCGAAATAATTCTTGGAATATCATTAGCTTCATATAGTTTCACAAAGTACTTTTCTAAAAAAGATGATAAAAAAACTAAAACAAAAAAGAAAAAAGTAAAAATCTACTCATCTCAGTATACTCGACTTGCAAAAAATTATGAGAGTATAAGTGCAATACATCAGGGCGTTACTCTAACAAGAAACTTAGTTACTGAACCTCCAAATGTGATGACCCCACCAAAAATCGCTGAATATGCAAAATCACTTGGTGAATACGGGGTTGATGTAAAAGTATTAGGTGAAAAGGAAATGAAGAAGCTTGGTATGGGATCTTTATTGGGTGTAGGCCAGGGTAGCATACATGAGTCACAGTTGGTTATCATGAAATGGAATGGTGCAAGAAATAAGAAAAAAAAACCAATAGCATTTATTGGTAAGGGTGTTTCATTTGACACTGGAGGTGTATCATTAAAACCTTCAAATGGTATGGAAGAAATGAAATATGATATGGGTGGCTCAGGAGTTGTAATTGGTTTAATGAAAGCCCTTGCATTAAGAAAGGCAAAAGCCAATGTAATTGGCGTTGTTGGCTTAGTTGAAAATCATATTGGCAGCAAAGCGCAAAGACCTAGTGATGTGGTTAAGTCTTATTCTGGTCAAACGATAGAGGTATTAAATACAGATGCAGAGGGAAGATTAGTTCTTGCTGATGCTCTATGGTATACCCAAGAGCAATATAGGCCAGAGCTTATGGTTGACCTTGCAACATTAACTGGAGCTATAATCGTTGCATTAGGAGATGAATATGCAGGACTCTTTTCAAATAGCGATAAAGTAAGCAAGCAACTAGCAGAAGCTGGAGATATTGAGGGAGAAAAATTATGGAGACTCCCACTAAATGACAGGTACGACAAAATGTTGAATTCTCCCATTGCAGATATGCAGAATATTACCAATGGAAGAGGTCCAGGTTCTATTACTGCAGCACAATTCTTACAGAGATTTGTAAATAAAGTTCCGTGGGCACACCTTGATATTGCTGGAACTACATGGACTAAACAGCCATTACCAACCTCTCCAAAGGGTGCAACAGCTTTTGGTGTTAAGCTTTTAAATAGATTTGTATCTAAATATTATGAGGGTAAATAGTGGCAATTGAGAGAACTTTTTCAATTATCAAACCCGATGCAGTTGAGCGTAATAAAATTGGTGAAATTACCGCTATGCTTGAGTCTGCTGGTCTAAGAATTGTTGCGTCTAAAAGGATTCAATTAGACCAAAATAAAGCAGCCTCTTTTTACGGAGTGCATTCCGACAAACCTTTTTTTCAAAGTTTGTGCGATTTTATGTGCTCAGGGCCAATAGTGGTGCAGGTCCTTGAAGGAGAAAATGCAATTCAAAGGAATAGAGAAGTAATGGGAGCAACTAATCCAGAGGAAGCTGCTGAGGGAACGATTAGAAAAAAATACGCTTTGTCTTTAGAAAAAAATTCTGTGCATGGATCAGACAGCCCTGAAAATGCTGAAATCGAGATAAATCATTTTTTTGACGAGGCAGACATTATTTCGTAAGCACCAACTTAATGGCTTTGGGATAAATAAAATGTTCTTCTTTTAAGACCTTCTTAGAAACTGAAGTTTCTGTATCCTCTGCACTAATCTCTACTTCTCTCTGTAAAATAATTTCTCCACCATCCATTTCTTGATTTACATAGTGCACTGTACAACCTGTCTTAGTTTCATTATTTTCTAGAACACGTTGATGAGTATTGAGCCCTTTATATTTAGGTAGTAATGAAGGATGTATGTTTATAATTTTATTAGGATAATGATCAATTAATTTTTTTGATAATATTTTCATATATCCTGCTAAACAAATTAGTTCAAGGTCATAAGGTTTTAATAGATTGATAATCTTTTCTTCATATTCTTCAGTATTTTTAAAATTATGGTAGTCTAATGTAATTGTATCTAAATTATTTTCTTTTGCAAAACTTAAGCCGGGAGCATTCTTATTATTTGAAAAAACAACCTTTATTTCTGCTGGATACTCTTTTTCTTTACATGCATCTACAATCGATTTTAAATTTGAACCACGTCCAGATATAAAGATACCTATGGGATGCTTAATCATTAAAGTTTAATTTGCCAATATAACTAACTTTTTTATTTATTTTTTTTGAATTCACTAAATTGCCAATTATACTGTATTTAAGTTTGTGTTTCTTAATTGATTTTTCAAATTGACTAAACTTTGTTCTATCTAAGATTACTATCATACCATACCCACAATTAAATGTTTTTAACATTTCATTTTGCGATACTCCAAAATTTTGTATCCATTTAAATATTGTTGGCAAATTAAAGGTTTCTAAATTTATTTCTGCTGAAATATTTTTACTTAATGATCGTGGTAAATTTTCTGTTATTCCTCCACCAGTAATATGAGCGCATGTTTTTATTATTTTTTTCGTGTACATTTCAAGTATTGGACTTACGTATATCTCTGTAGGCTTGAGTAATAGTTCGCCAATGGTTTTATTTTTTTCTATCTTCTTATTTAATTTTATTTTGTTTTCTTTGATTATCTTTCTAACAAGAGAATATCCATTAGAGTGAAGACCTGATGATGAAATTCCTACAATAATATCATTTTCTTTTAATTTTGGACTTGCTTTGGTAATGCCACTCTTAACTCCTACACAAAATCCAGCAAGATCATACTTATCGTTTGAGTCAACTTCTGGATGTTCAGCTGTTTCTCCACCTAGCAGTGAACAATTAGACATTTTACATCCCTTAATAATACCCCCTATAATTTCTTTACCTTTAGATATGTTTAATTTTCCAGTTGAAATATAGTCTAAGAAAAAAAGAGGTTTAGCCTGATCAACTATTAAGTCATTCACACACATGGCAACTAGGTCAATGCCAATTGTCTTATGGTCTTTCATCATACGGGCAATCTCAATTTTTGTTCCAACTCCATCGGTTGCACCAACAAGAATCGGTTTTTTAATTTTTGTATCAAGAACAAATTGACCGGAAAAACCTCCAATATTGGATTTTTTAAGATTTTTATCTTTACGAATTATTCTTTTAATCTCAGATACAAATTTATTTCCTTTATTTATGCTTACGCCTGAACTTGAGTATGATAGCTTCTTCATTTAGATTTCTTATATATGATTTTTAATACCAATACTAAGCAAATAAGCTTTGTGATTGTTTTTTTATTTGCTTTTACTAATTTCTGTCTTGCTAATGAAAATATAGATTTTTTTTCATCATCTGGCATAAAGGTAAATTTATCTTTTTCAAATGAGACTGATATTAGAAATACCGCTATATCTAAAGCAGAAGAAATCGCCTTTAAAAGAGTATCAGTTAAACTTCTTACGCCAGAGGATTATAAAAAATTAAGCAAATTAAAAGATATTGATATTGCTTATTTTGTAGAAAGTATTGAGTTTGTTGATGAAAAAATTTCTACAGAAACTTACCTTGGCGAGTTTAATATATATTTTAGTCCATTTCGTATCAAAGAATTCTACAAATCAAATTCCTTGACATTTTCTGAGGTAAGTTCTCAAAATATTACAGTTAATGTAGCATTTTCTAATTCTAATCAATTTTTTATTTTATTTAATCTATGGAACACCGAATGGAAAAAAATTAAAAATATAGGTAATAAAATAAACTTAGACGTAAAGACCTTTTCACAGATTGAAATGGGTAATACCGATTTATCTAATTTTTTGGAAAATAAAGACATAGAAGGAAATAATTTAAATGATGAAAATGATATAATATTAATATGGTGTAGCCCTGTTTATGAAAAATTAAATGAGCTTAGATTTGATTTAATAATAAAGTTTAATTTGAATCAAAAAGAAAAGATAATTAGAAAGAGTTATTTGACTGATTATTCTTTATTTAGGGATGATATTTTTTTACCATTAATTGAAGATATAAAAAATGAACTTTTACTTACATGGATTGATCTAACAAAACAATCTGATGAGGTTTACAGATTTAAGTTTGTATACGATATTGAAAATATTTCTGATTGGGTTGAGTTACAAAATCGACTGCAATCAGTAAGGCTTTTGGAACAATATAAGCCATCTTTATTTACTACGGATAAGGTTGAGGGTTACGTGGATTTTTTAGGAAATGGAGATAAGTTTGTTCTTCTGCTCTCTCAAAATAAAATTAATGCGGTAAATCTTGGACCATATTATAGAATTTCTTTAGATGATTAAAAATTTGCCAAATTTTATATCAATTTACCGTTTGGTTACTATTCCATTTGTTGCGTGGTTTCTTTTGGAGGAATTATATTATTATGCGACTTTATTTACTATTTTAATTGCTTTAAGTGATTTTTTAGATGGATTTATCGCAAGATATTTTAAAGTTCAAAGTGAACTAGGTTCATATTTAGATGCAATTGCTGATAAAGCATTCGTAATTTCGATTTTTATACTCATTGGAAATCTCAAACTGTTGCCTGTATTCATAATCATAATAATAATTTCAAGAGATATAATTATTTTGGGATCGTTTGCAGTCACTTTTTTGGTTGGTAAAAAAATTGAGGTTAAACCAACTAAAATCAGTAAATTAAATACATTCTTTCAGTTTTGTCTTGTTATTACGACCATGCTTAGCAATATCAACGGATATGAGAAATATTTCACAGCATTAATGTTAAACGAAGTATTTATTACTGTTGTATTGATATGTACTCTATTATCTCTAATAAATTATATAAGTTACTGGTTTAAAAACATAAACTAAATGGAAAAAGGACAATTAATCTTTAATTTAAAAAATATAGAAACTTATGATCCTGAGGATTTTTATATTAGTAAAAGTAATTTTAATGTTTCAACTTTACTAAAATCTCCACAGGACTGGTTTAATAGATCAGCTGTAATATTTGGGCAAAAAAAATCAGGTAAAACACATCTTTTAAATATATGGTCAGGCTATAACAATGCTAATTTAATTAATTGCCTTGATGTACAAAGCTGGAATGACATTTCGTTTAATACTAATATAGCAATTGATGATTTTCATAATTTAAAAGATGAAGAGGGATTTTTTCATTTTTATAATAGTTTAATTTTAGAAAAGAAAACAATTTTGGTAACGGTTGATATAAATTCAAATTTTGAAATCAAACTAAAAGACTTAAATTCAAGGTTTAAATCCTTTACTTCATCAAAAATCGAAAATCCAGAAGATGATCTCTTAAAAGCCATAATCATGAAATATTTTAGTAATGCCCAAGTTCAAATTGAAAAAAATGTAATTGAATATTTATTAAAGAGGGTAGATCGTGATTATCAAAAATTATATAATATTCTTGAAAAAATTAATTTTCTATCCTTGCAAAGAAAATCAAAAATAACAACACATCTCATCCGAGACATAATGATTTAACATAACTCTCAAAAACTTCTAAACGTTGATCATTTTTATTTTTACCTTTTTTTAATTCTCCCAGTCTATTTTTACTTGCTCTTATAAGATTTTTATCGGAAACAATCCAATTTCGAGGAAGGTCATCTTTTTGGGCATAATTTTCTCTCCATTCTGAAAATTTTTTAATTAGTTTTTTTTCATTTTTTGAAAAATTTTTGATTTTTATTCTTTTATAGGATTTTTTAGTGTTGTAGACATCTTTGGTATCTAAATGGTCTTCAATTAATTTTTTTATTCTTTTTACGAGATTTCTTTTTTTAATTTTTTGCAATAAGTCCACATAAATTTTAGGCAAATAATACACATCGTTAATTGCATAATTAATTTGTTCGGATGATAAAGGTCTCTTAGTCCAATCAGAAACTTGATGTTTTTTTGAAAGTTTTATTTTGAATAGTTTTTCTACTAAACTAGTATACCCAATTGTTTGTCCTCCATAAATTGAATTATAAGCAATTTGAGTATCAAAAACATTCACAACACTTATTTCAAAAGCATAATTTAATACTTCGATATCTTGTCGAGCAGAGTGGATAACTTTCAATATCTTTTTCGATGTGAGTATTCTTCTAAAATTTTCGAAGTTCATTTTTTCCCCTGATAACATATCAATTAAGAATTCTTTTCTTTGAGTTTTAATTTGAATAGTGCATAAAATTGGCCAATATGTATTATCTCTTTTGAATTCGGTATCTAGGAAGATAATTTTATACTTATTCAATAATTTACATAGCTTCTCGAGGGATTTATTATCTTGGACTATTTTCATAAATCAAACTATATATGATCCTTAATTAAAAGTATGAATAAATATAGAACGCACAATTGTAACCAGCTTAGATTAGAAGATGCTGGTTCTAAAGTATCATTAGCTGGGTGGATAAATAGAAAAAGAGATCACGGCAATGTACTATTTGTTGACTTAAGGGATCATTATGGCGTTACTCAATGTGTAATTGAGAAAACAAATACTAAATTGCTAAACTTAGTAGACAGCTTAAGAGTTGAGACCGTTATTAAAATTGATGGCACAGTTATAAAAAGAGAGTCTGATACTATTAATAAATCACTAAGTACAGGGACCATTGAAATTGCAGTTGATAATGTAGAAGTATTATCTGAGGCAAAAGAGTTGCCTATGCCAGTTTTTGGAGAAAACGACTATCCAGAAGAAATTAGATTGAAGTATAGATTTCTTGATATTCGAAGAGAGGAATTGCATAAAAATATTGTTCTAAGATCCTCAATTATTTCCCACATTAGAAAGCTCATGTCTGACGCTGGTTTTTTAGAAATGCAAACACCAATACTTACAGCCTCTAGTCCAGAAGGTGCTAGAGATTACTTGGTGCCTAGCAGGATTCATCCAGGAAAATTTTACGCTCTTCCTCAAGCCCCACAGCAATTTAAGCAGTTAATTATGGCAGGAGGATTCGATAAATATTTTCAAATAGCCCCTTGTTTTAGAGATGAAGATGCAAGAGCAGATAGAAGTCCTGGTGAATTTTATCAATTAGATATGGAAATGGCATTTGTTGAGCAAGACGATGTGTTTAACGCCATTGAACCCATTTTACATTCTGTTTTTTCAACTTTTTCTGATTTTAACGTTTCAGAAACACCTTTTCCAAGAATTACATATGCCGATGCTATGAGCAGGTATGGAACAGACAAACCTGACCTTAGAAATCCAATAAATATTTCTAATTTAACTAAGGAATTTAATGATGACAAAGTTGAATTTAGTGCATTTAAAAAAATTATAGAAGAGGGGGGCGAGGTTATTGGAATACCAGCACCTGACTCGAGTCAAAAACCTAGAAGTTTTTTTGATAATCTTAATAATTGGGCAAGAAAAGAAATGAGTGCTGCTGGTTTAGGTTATATTGTTTTTGATAAAAGCTCTTCTGGCGTAGAAGGAAAGGGGCCTATTGCAAAATTTATCCCCTCTGAAATTCAAGAAATGATATTAAACAAAGCAGGTCTTAAGGCCGGAGACTCAATTTTCTTTGCATGCGCTAAAGGCAAAGAAGTTTATGATATTGCTGCTGCAGCCAGAGATAAAATTGCAATAGATCTGGATCTAATTGAAAAGGAAGTATTTAAGTTTTGTTGGATTGTCGATTTTCCTATGTATGAAAAGGATAAAGAAACTGGAAAAATTGATTTTAGTCATAACCCTTTCTCTATGCCACAAGGTGGATTAGAAGTCCTCAATAATTCAGATCCTTTAAATATTTTAGGTTATCAATATGATATTGTTTGTAATGGCGTAGAGCTATCATCAGGCGCCATACGAAATCATATTCCAGAAATTATGTATAAGGCCTTTGAAATAGCCGGTTACAGTAAAGATCAAGTGCATGAAAAATTTGGAGGCATGATAAACGCTTTTACTTATGGCGTACCTCCTCATGGCGGCATTGCACCAGGAATAGACAGAATAGTTATGCTGCTTGCTCAAGAAAAAAATATTCGTGAGGTAATATTGTTCCCAATGAATCAACAGGCGCAGGATCTGATGATGCTTGCTCCTGCTGAAGTCGATAAGACTACACTTGATGAGTTGAATTTAGAAGTTAAACCAACTGAAGAATAAACTATGAGCAGCCAGTTGTGGCACCGCATGTATCGCATTTTAAGCAAGTACCATTTCTAACAAGAGTAAAAGAACCACACTCAGGACAAGCATCTCCTTCGTAACCCATCATTCTTGCAGCTTGAACTCTACTCATTGATTCATCGGATGTAGAACCTGTGCTTACAGCAGCACTAATAGGCGCTTGTTCAGCTGACACAGTCTCCATGCTTCCGTTTGAACTAACTACCGAAAGTCCGTCCTGGCCTCGTAAGTAACCTTGGCTTGAAACCTTTTTAACAAGCTTCCAAGGGATTTCATTATTTTTTAGAGTTCCTTCCTCAGCACCAGTTCCAAGTGAGAAGTCAACATCTGTATTATCAGCATGCGCCAAATCATTTCTGCCTAAGTAAGAAACAGCAAGTTCTCTGAACACGTAATCTAAAATAGATGTTGCATTTTTAATTCTATTATTACCTTGCACTACCCCAGCCGGGTCAAATCTAGTAAAAGTATAAGCTTCCACGTATTCTTCTAGTGGAACTCCATATTGAAGACCAATAGATATTGCGATTGCAAAATTATTCATAAGACTCCTCAGGAAAGCTCCTTCTTTATGCATATCAATAAAGATTTCACCCAAGCTACCGTCCTCATATTCCCCGGTATGGAGATAGACTTTATGACCTCCTACAATAGCTTTTTGAATGTATCCTTTTCTTCTATCAGGAACTTTATTTCTTGAACCGTATACAACAGAATTCATAGCCTCTTTAGCAACAGCAATTGTTCTATCAATTTGGTTGTCCGATTGTACTATTTCTTCTTCAACATCCTCATCAACAAGTTTTGATGCAAGTGGTTGACTTAATTTTGAGCCATCACGATAGAGAGCGTTTGCTTTTGTACCGAGTTTCCATGACAGTAAATAAGCTTCATTACAATCTTCCACATCAGACTCTGCGGGCATGTTGATCGTTTTTGATATAGCTCCTGATATAAAAGGCTGAGCCGCTGCCATCATGCGTATATGACTTTCTACAGATAAATATCTTTTGCCGATCCTACCGCACGGATTCGCGCAATCGAATACAGCCAAATGATCATCTTTGATATGCGGTGAGCCCTCTAAGGTCATGGTGCCACAGCAAAAGGTATTTGCTTCATCGATTTCATCATTTGTAAAACCTAAAGCAGTTAGCATATTAAAATTCATGTCAGTAAGCTGTTCTTCTGAAAAATTCAGCTTCTCTTTACAGAATTCCATCCCAAGAGTATATGAATTGAAAGAAAATCGAATATCAAAAACATTCTTTAAATTTTGTTCAAGAAGTTCGATTTGTTCCTCTTCAAAGCCTTTTTCTTTTAGAGTCTCGTGATTTATAGCGGGTGCATTGTTAAGCGTACCGTGACCAACGGCATAATTAATTGTTTCTTCAATTTCATCCTCTGTGTATTGAAGTTGCCTTAATGCTTCTGGAACCGTTCTATTTATAATCTTGAAGTAACCACCTCCAGCAAGTTTCTTGAATTTAACCATTGCAAAATCAGGTTCGATACCTGTTGTGTCACAGTCCATTACAAGACCAATGGTTCCAGTTGGTGCAATTACTGTTGTCTGTGCATTTCTAAAACCAAACTTTTGACCATTCTCATAAGCTTGATCCCATGCATTTTGCGCCTCCATTCCTAAGTTTGTATCTCTTAAATCTTCAACAACAAATGGCACAGGATTGATATGTAAACCTTCATACTCATCAGTCTTACCATATGCGGCTCTTCTATGATTTCTCATAACACGAAGCATATTTTTAGAGTTTTGTTGATATCCGGGGAAGGGGCCTTGTTCGGATGCGACTTCAGCCGAAGTTGCATAGGATATGCCAGTCATTAAAGCTGTTATGGCTGCACAATTTGCCCTTCCTTCTTCACTATCGTAGGCTACACCTTTAGACATTAGGTAGCCTCCCAAATTTGCATATCCAAGACCAAGTGTCCTGTATTCATAAGAGAGTTTCGCTATTTCTTTTGACGGAAATTGAGCCATCATAACTGAAATTTCCAATATTAATGTCCATATTCTTACAGCATGTTTGAACAAGTCAGTGTTTAAACATTTGTTCTCATCCATAAATGTCATTAGATTTAGAGATGCTAAGTTGCAGGCTGTATTGTCTAAGAACATATACTCCGAGCAAGGGTTTGAAGCTCTAATTTCCCCACTTTCTGGGCATGTGTGCCAATCATTAATTGTCGTATGGAACTGAATACCAGGATCAGCGCAGGCCCAAGCAGAATATCCAACTTGATCCCATAGGTCTTTTGCCTTTACTGTTTTACTCACTGAATTGTCAATTCTATTAATTAAGTTCCAATCATTGTCTTCAATTACAGCATTTAAAAAATCGTCGGTAACTCGAACTGAGTTATTTGAATTCTGACCAGAAACCGTCACATAAGCCTCTGAATCCCAATCTGTATTATAAGTCTCAAATTCTATGGATTTATATCCTTGCTTTGCAAAATGTATAATCCTTTGAATATAATTTTCAGGAACTTCATTTTTTCTTGCAGCAATAATTTCTCTTTTTAATGCTGGGTTTTTTGCAGGTTCAAAACAACTTTCACCATCTGCTTCGCAGTTGTGGCAGGCATTCATAATACTTTTAAGATGTTTTGAACATATTTTTGAACCAGTAACAATGGATGCAACTTTTTGTTCTTCTGTAACTTTCCATTTAATAAATTCTTCAATATCAGGATGATCTATATCTACTACAACCATCTTTGCAGCTCTTCTAGTTGTGCCACCTGATTTAATTGCCCCCGCAGCTCTATCACCAATTTTAAGAAAACTCATCAGTCCGGATGATTTTCCTCCGCCAGACAAACCTTCTGAAGAGCCTCTTAGATTTGAGAAGTTTGTTCCAGTTCCTGATCCATACTTAAAGAGTCTCGCTTCACGGACCCATAAATCCATAATACCACCATCGTTTACTAAATCATCATCTATACTCTGAATGAAGCATGCGTGCGGCTGAGGTCTTTCGTAAGAACTTGAAGATCTAGTTAGCTTTCCAGTTTCATGGTCCACATAAAAATGTCCTTGAGAAGGACCGTCAATTCCATAGGCCCAGTTTAATCCCGTGTTAAACCATTGAGGACTGTTTGGTGCAACCATTTGATTAGCGAGCATATAACGAACTTCATCAAAAAAAGCTTTGGCATCATCTTCTGATGAAAAATAACCACCTTTCCATCCCCAATATGTCCACGCTCCTGCAAGTCTATCAAAAACTTGCTGCGAGCTTGTCTCTGACGAATAACTCACTTCTCCGTCACTATCATCAGCAATTCTTGGGGCAAGCCATGATGGAACATTTTTTTCATCTGTTCGTTTTAGTTTTGAGGGAACACCAGCTTTTCTAAAATATTTCTGAGAGAGAATATCACTAGCAACTTGACTCCATTGTTCTGGTACCTCAAAATTTTCTAATTTAAATACAAGAGATCCATCAGGATTGACTATTTCACTTGAAACCTTTTTAAAATTTATACTTTCGTATGGCGATTGATTAGCATTTGTAAATTCTCTATTTATTTTCATTATTTTCCCTTCTAAAATATAGTCATTGCAACAGACGAGCTTATAAAAAAACCAATATCAATAATTTAATGGTCTCGACCGTAAATTGTGCCAGAATGCTAAATGAGTAACTTTCTAGATTATTGATAATTTATTATTTGAAAAATGAAGTCAACATATTGTGTAAAAAAAATTGAAAACCACTATATAGGGTATATAAAATGTTATCAAAATTAAAAAAAGTCAACATTTTCAGTGTTTTATCTATTCAATATAATTCACTAATTGTTGAAAAAACTGTTAGTTTTAAGCTTAATAATTCATAAATAATCATGTTGAGAGAGATATTTACTTGGTGGAACGGACGGACCATAGGCACCAGAATTTGGTCATATTTTAATGGAGTTTTGGTCGGAACTGATGATCAGGGTAATAAGTATTATAAAAATAAAAAAGATACTAAGAGGTGGGTTATTTACAACAGCATAATTGAGTCAACTCTTGTTAACCCGGAATGGAACAATTGGCTTAGATACACATCATTATCAAAACCATCAGAATCTGAAAAACATGATTGGCAGATAAACCATGTACCGAATTTAACAGGTACTGATGCTGCCTATGACCCAGAAAATAGTAAAAAAGAAATGAAGTCAGTTGCTAAAAATGATGATTATAAAAA
The DNA here is from genome assembly GCA_902578305.1 of uncultured Pelagibacteraceae bacterium. Lineage (GTDB taxonomy): Bacteria > Pseudomonadota > Alphaproteobacteria > Pelagibacterales > AG-422-B15 > CACNXQ01. Next base: position 302,594 of record CACHCK010000001.1, read on the forward strand.
ATGGAGTCCAAAAGATTAAAGTAATATTAAATATATTATTTTTGAGTTTGTTATTACTTTCTAATCTCTTTGCTCAAAACATTGAGGATTTACCATTGATAAATTTAAATGAACTTGAACCCACTTATGAAGGTGAAGTTTTAGATCAAAACGTTGAAAATGATTTAAATGATAAAAATTTTATTAAGAGTAAAAATAAAAATTTTGAAGAGCCGTTCGCTACAGTCAGTTTATTAAACAAAATTACAGCAGAAGTTAAAACCATAGATATTAAATTGAAAGAAAACTATCTTTATGAAGAATTAAAAATTTATGTGATTGATTGCTATAATAGTAAGCCATTAGAAAAAGCAGAAACAGCAGTATATTTGAATATTTATAACGAGAAAACGATGAAAAAAATATTTAATGGGTGGATGATAAAATCTCTGCCATCAATCTCATCAATGGAACACCCAATATATGATCTTTGGATAGATGATTGCTATAAACTATAGCTTCTCAATATTATTTTCTAACCAATTTATAGCCACTCCTCCATTCTTAAACTCGGAAGAAGATAGTATTTTTTTATGAAGCTCAATGTTAGTATCTATTCCGTCAATTACAATTTCATTGAGAGACCTCAATGCGCGCTTGATAGCATGATTTCTTGTTCTGCCAGTAGAGATTAACTTCGCCAATAAATTATCATAATAGTGTGGCACTTTATAACCAGAATAAATAAAGGTATCTAGTCTAATTCCGTTACCTGCTGGAGGGTGATACATTTCTATTTTGCCAGCAGATGGCTTGAAATCTTTTGAGCTTTCTGCGTTTATTCTGCATTCAATTGAATGTCCGAGAGGTTTAATATTTTCTTGATTTGTAAAAATTTTATCTCCGTGAGCAACACATATTTGTTCTCTAACGAGATCCACTCTAGTTAACATTTCTGTAATTGGGTGTTCCACCTGAAGCCTTGTATTCATTTCCATGAAATAAAATTCCTTACCATCGAATAAAAATTCGAGAGTACCCAATCCCAAATAACCCATCTTTTCCATTGCATCAACGCAAGTCTTAAATAGTTTCTGTTTTTTTTTCTCATCTACATTTGGCGCAAGGGCTTCTTCGACAACTTTCTGATTACGTCTTTGTACTGAGCAGTCTCTTTCATGTAAATGAAGAAAATTACCATGAGTGTCGCAGATTACTTGAACTTCAATATGTCGAGGTGAATCAATAAATTTTTCAATGTATATTGAGTCATTTCCAAAAAAAGAAAGCGCCTCCTGTTTAATTATTGGCAGTGCGTCCTTTAATTCTTTTTTTGAATTTACAATTTTCATTCCTCTGCCACCACCACCAGCACTGGCCTTAAGTAAAACAGGGTATCCTATTTCATCACTAGCTGCTAGTGCATCAGACTCACTTTTGACTTCACCTTCAGAGCCAGGAACAGTTGGCACGCCAAATTTTTTCATTATTTTTTTAGCCTCAATTTTATCGCCCATCATTTCTATATGAGAATACTTTGGTCCAATAAAAGTTAATTTATGATCCTCAAGCATCTTGGCAAATGAAGCATTTTCAGAGAGAAAGCCATATCCTGGATGAACTGCTTGAGCGCCTGTAATTTCACACGCTGAAATTATAGCATGTGCATTTAAATAACTCTTATTAACTGGATTAGGCCCTATGCAAACACTCTCATCAGCAATTCTGACATGCATAGACTCAGTATCTGCTTCACTGTGAACAGCTACAGTTGAAATTCCAAGTTCTTGGCAGGCTCGATTTATTCTAACTGCAATTTCACCTCGGTTAGCAATAAGAACTTTGTCAAACATTATCCTATGAGCATTAATGGTTGGCCAAATTCTACCGCTTGCTCATTTTCAACTAAAATTTTAATTACTTTTCCTTGTAGTGAAGACTCTATAGGATTCATTGTTTTCATTGCTTCAACAATAAGAATTGTTTGACCTGATTTGACAGAGTCACCAATATTTACAAATTTATTAGCACCTGGCTCTGGTTGAAGGTAAACGGTTCCAACCATTGGAGATTTAATTGCTCTTGGATCATTTTTGTAATCATCTTCACTTACTTGAATTTCTGGATTATTTTGAATTGAAGTAACTTTATCAACAGTATTTACGCGGGTACCTTTCGCAACTGTAACTGAAAAATCACCATCTGAATATGAAACTTCTGTTAAATTTAATTCTTCAAGAATTTTTGCTAAATCTTTTATAGGTTTCGGGTCGATATTTTTTTTAGACTTATCACTCATAAGATTACCCTTTTATATTAATTTAACCATTCCTTCAACTGCGAGCACATAGCTATTTGGTCCAAATCCGCAAATAACACCGTGTACACCTTTACTTATATATGAGTGATGTCTAAAGTCTTCTCTTCTAAATAAATTAGATAAATGAATTTCAATTTTTGGAATTTCAATAGACAATAATGCATCTAAAATTGCCACTGAAGTATGAGAAAGCCCTCCACCGTTAATTATTAAACCTGCGCAAGTATCTTTAGATTTTTGTATACAATCAACTATCTCTCCCTCTGAATTAGATTGAAAAAAATTCACATCAAAGTTTAACTCATTTTGTTTGATGTGAGCTCTAACATTTTCATGTATTTCTGCAAGTGACATTGATCCATATATTTCAGGTTCCCTTTTACCCAACATATTTAAGTTTGGCCCATCAATAAATTGAACTTTCTTCATAATAAAATCTTAATAAATTAATATTATCTTTTTGAAACTTCTTTCTTTAAAATTTCAATTAGATCATTAGATCGATACCATTCTGGAGAATTTTCTTCAATAAGTTTTAATGCTTTTGAAGCAAATTCGTATGAAAGCTGCCGCTCACCCAATAAAAAGTACCTTTCTGCGGTAGCGTAATTTGCCAGTGGAATAGAATTTACTTGTGCATAAGCCCTCGATAATAAAAACCATGCATATGCATTCTTAGGATTTAATTGAATTGATTTTTTTAGATATTTTATTGCTTCTAATGATTGTTTTTCTTTTTCAAAATTTATCAAATAATTGGCTATCATCATGTAATATAAATCATTTTTTTTATTAATTTGTTTTATTGCAGTTTTTTGATAATTAACTGCGTTATTGTAATCGTTGTTGGCAAAGTAAATTTCTCCAATTAGTTCATGATAAAATGGGTTGTGTGGGTTTTTCTCAATTAGTTTTTTCATATTTCTTATTGATTTAGAATGATCACCTTTAAAATAGCTTGAAACAGCAGTTGCATACAAGTCTACCTCATTATCAGAACTGTAAACAGCTTCTGTCTCGTAGTGGGGATGTGTAAAACCATGTAATTTTGCTTTTAATAATTCAAAACGCTCTTGTAATTTGATATCAATTGTATAATCACAGTTTTTTTGATTTTCCAATGACAAGCTAACCCAATCAATTCTATTCTGAGTTAAGGGGTGGGTAGAGCGATAGTTTTGCTCGCTTGACAAATTGGTTACTTCTAACCTTTCAATTTTTTTTAGGAAACTATTTAAAAATTTCCCGTCAATCCCATTATTACATAATATTTTTACAGCAGCTTGATCTGCGGATGCTTCTTGAGTTCTAGAATAAAATGCAAAACCATCATTTACACTAGCTTGTCCAACCATAACTCCTGCTAATCCAGTATCTGCAGATCCAGTTAGTATTCCAATTATTCCTAATAAATAAATTGGTAATGCTCTATTTGAGAGATTAGATATTTCAATAGATGTATTAAATATGTGCCCTCCAAGGATGTGAGCTAATTCATGGGCAAGAACTGCGGCGTACTCTCTATAATCATCAGATTTAATGATAGTTTCAGTATTTATAAATATATTTTTGCCACCAGTTACGAATGCATTTATTTGGTCACTTTTAACGAAATATATATTGAAGTCCATAGTATCTTGATTATTTGACTTTAATAATAAAGAAACAATTTCTTCAGTATATTGTTCTAACTCTGTATCTCTTATGATTTCTAGTGCAGATACATTAGATAAAAAAAAACATATGAAAATGATGATTTTATTGAGAAAGGCAGCACATCTCATTATTTTTGCCACCATCCTGTTCTTTTATTTTTAATCTCTTTAATATCTGAACCTCTTGGTTTATTTACTTTTTTAGCCTTTGAAATAATTTTGTTTTCCTTATCTTTTTTTAATCTCTTCTTTTTAGTAACTTTATCAGTTTTTTTTATTAAGCTTTTTTTTGTGGAGTTTTTAGGAGATTTATTATTTAAATTTTCAAATATTATTTCAGAATTATTAAGAGTATTATCGTCATTAAAATTGATTTTCACTTTTCTTGATTTCTCAATATCATTAATTTCTTTTGCAAAATCACTTGTTATCAAATGTTTTATAAATGAATTAATTTTTAAATTTAATATATCCGTCTTTGTCTTATTTAGCTCCTCGTTTAATTGATAGATTAGTTTTTGAATGTACGACGCATTGCTTAGCTCCGTTTTCCATTCGATGAAGCTCTGCCTCAGTCTTTGTCTAGACATTTCCAATAATCCAAATTGACTTATTCTTGAAACTTGAGTTCTTGCTCTATCCTTTTTTATAAGTTCTTTCATCTTTCTTTCAACTTGCCGATTATTTCGCATTTCGTACATATCTATAAAGTCGATCACAATTAGCCCAGAAAGGTCACGAATCTTAATTTGTTTAGCAATTTCCACAGCGGCTTCTAAATTTGTTTTTAATGCAGTTTTTTCAATATTCCTCTCTTTTGTTGCTCCTCCAGAATTCACATCGATCGCAACTAATGCCTCGGTAGGATTTATTACTAAGTAACCACCAGATTTGAGTTTTACTTCAGTATCAAACATTTTAATTATTTCTTTGCCAATATTATATTTTGTAAACAACGATTCTTTATTTTTGTATAACTTTACGAATTTTGAGCAACCAGGTAAAACTTGCGTCATGTATTTTTTAGTTTCTTTATAAGCATCTTTGCCTTCTACTAAGATATCTTTCATTTCTTTTGTGTAAATATCCCTAACTACTCTTCGAAGTAAATTTCCTTCTTCGTGGATCAAAGCTGGTGCAATAGCCTTTTTTGTTTCATTAACTATTTGTGACCATAGTTTATTTAGAGTTGTATAGTCTTTTTTTATTTCATTTTTTGTTTTATTAAGGCCAGCAGTTCTGATAATTAGTCCCATTTCAGCCGGAACTTTAAGTCCATCAATGATTTGCTTAAGTTTTTTTCTATCATCAGAAATAGAAATTTTTCTCGAAATCCCTTTTGTTTTTGTAGAATTTGGCATGAGGACCGAATATTTACCTGCAAGAGAAATATATGATGTTAGAGCAGCTCCTTTATTTCCTCTCTCTTCTTTAACTACCTGAACTAGGATTAGTTGACCTGTTTTTATAACCTCTTGAATTTTATATGAACGATAAAGCCTTCTTCTTAAGCTATAGTTATTTTTTCGCTTAAAAGGTTTTTTTTCTATTTCATTATCTTTGTTTTCTTCATTACTGGTTAAATCTAAATCATCTTTATTATTTATTTCAGTAATTTGACTTCCAATGGAGTCAGTGTCGTTCTGAACATCTTTGGTGTCGTCAATGTCCTCTGAATTATGCTCTTCTTCTAATTCAGCTTCAGCTTGAATAAGAGCCTCTCTATCTGCTACGGGAATTTGAAAATAATTCGGGTGTATCTCGCCAAAGGCTAAGAAGCCATTTTTTTCCGACCCAATATCCACGAAAGCTGCTTGTAAAGAAGCCTCGATTCTTGAAACTTTACCTAAATAAATATTTCCCTTTAAATTCTTCCTAGATATAGACTCAAATTCAAAATCTTCCAATTCATTATCAGATAATAATGCAAATTGAGTTTGAGTCTCATTCGAACCATCGATGAGTATTTTTTGTGACATTTAAGAAAACCTTTCAAAGTAATAACCACATTAAGTGGCATAGAATATATGTATGTGAATATGTTTGTTTTAATCATAATAATTATCTAAATATATGATTGTATTGTTATATTTAGAATTTACAAAAATCAATGATTTATTATTTTGTTTTTTTAAGCAAAAATTGAGTATTTTAAGTCAAATCAACGCCATATTTTTATTTAATTATTCTATATGAACATGATTCAAACAATTAAATTATTTGCCTACGTAGGAATCATTCTTTTTTTTATAATATTTGGAATAATTTTATATTTTATTTTTCAATTGCCAGACGACTCAAGTTTGCAGAATTACAAACCAAATGTAATGAGCAGAATTCATGCGTCAAACGGTGATCTTGTAAAGGAATTTTCAAAAGAATACCGGATCTTTATACCAATAAAAGATATCCCTGATGATTTAAAGAATGCTTTTATTTCTGCAGAAGATAAAAATTTTTACAAACATTACGGAGTTGACCCAGTTGGAATCATGCGTGCTTTGGTCAAAAATATTATAAATCTTTTTAATGAAAAAAGGCCGGAGGGCGCATCAACAATTACTCAACAGGTTGCTAAAAATTTTCTTTTATCTGATGAATTGAGCATAAATCGAAAAATTAAAGAAGGTCTTCTTGCGCTAAAAATTGAACAAACATTACCAAAAGAAAGAATTTTGGAACTCTATTTAAATCAAATTTATCTTGGATCTGGAACCTATGGTATTGCTGCAGCATCAAATAGATACTTTAAAAAATCTCTGAGCGAACTTGATATCCATGAAATGGCTTTTCTGGCGGCACTCCCTAAGGCACCTAGCAGATATAATCCTGAAAGAAATTATAATATGGCATTTGAAAGAAGAAACTGGGTGCTCGAAAGAATGTTTGTGAACGGGTATATTGATAAGTATGAATTAAATTCGTTAAAAAAAATCCCTATTAATACCTATTTAAAAGAAAACAACAGAGTCTTTGCAAATGATTATTATATTGAGGAAATTAGAAAAAAAATAATTTTAATTTTTGGTGAAGATTATTTATACAATGGGGGATTGTCAGTCAGATCATCTCTGAATACTGAAATTCAAATTATTGCCGATAATGCTTTGAAGAAAGGGCTGCTTCAATATGATAAGAGGCATGGCTTTCGTGGACCAATTGCTAATGATGTAAGCAATAATTGGCACTTAAAATATAAAAAAAATAATCCTCCTCATAATTTTTTAATTGCAAAAATCATTAAATTTAATGAAAAAAATAATAATGCTCAAGTTGAAGTTATTTTAAAAGATGAAAAAATTCACGCAGAACTTGTTAACTTTAAATGGGCAAGAACCAGTCTCCCTGGCGGTTATTTAGGACCTAAAATTAACAAGGCAAGTGATATTCTACAATTGAACGATATTATTTACGTTTCGAGTGATAGTCAGCAAAGGTACAGCTTAGAGCAAATTCCAAAAATTAACGGAGGCATTATTATAATGGACCCTTATACAGGAAGAGTATTTGCTTTATCGGGTGGATTTGATTTCAATAAATCTAATTTCAACAGAGTCATACAAGCCAAGCGACAACCTGGTTCATCATTTAAACCATTTGTTTATATGTCTGCTTTAGAAAACGGTTTACAGCCCAATAGTTTGATTTTGGATGCTCCCTTTGTTGTTGATCAGGGTTCAGACTTAGGTAAATGGAAACCTGAAAATTATGGTAAGAAATTTTATGGGCCTTCAACTTTAAGGAAAGGAATAGAAAATTCTCGGAATTTAATGACGATAAGAATAGCTCAATATTTGGGAATGGAAAAGGTTGCAGAAATTGCAAACAGGACAGGGGTAATGGAGAATATGCCTAATGTTCTTTCGATGGCTCTTGGTGCAGGAGAAACTTCCCTTATTGATCTTACCGCGGCCTATGCTTCTTTTGTAAATGGAGGAAAGAAAGTAGAACCAAGTATTATTGATAGAATTCAAGACAGAAGAGGTAAGAATATTTTTTTAGAAAATTTTGCAGCATGTATTAATTGTGACGATCCGTACATTGAGGAAAATCCGATGCCAAAACTCGTCAATTCATCCGAAAGCATATTTGATGAAGCTAAATCCTATCAAATGGTTTCTATTTTAAAAGGAGCTGTTGATAGGGGTACTGGAAGAAAAACAAAAATTGATGGAATAGAAATAGCAGGTAAAACTGGGACAACTAATAATAATACAGACGCTTGGTTTATTGGATTTACCTCAGATTTAATTATCGGTGTATATGCAGGGTTTGATAAACCTGAATCGCTTGGCAAAAGAGAAACAGGATCATCAGTTGCCGTGCCAATTTTTCGTGATTTTGTAAAAAATTATTACCAAGAAAAGCCAATTTTACCTTTCACTATTCCTAATGGAATTGAGTTAATTAAAATCAATTATGATACAGGAGAAATAGCAAGCAATTTTAATAGCAGTGAAAGTGTCTATGAAGCATTCAGTAAAAGTGATAACCTTGTAAGTAGTGGTGAAATTCTTGTTGGTTCTGAGGGCTTCCAAATAATTGAGGTTGCAGATGAAGTTATGGAGGAGTATGTAATTTATTAGTTATGGAAAATGATTTTTTAAATTTATTAGCTAAAGCAAATAAAAAACTTGATTTTGTACGGAGTCATCTTTGACTTAGAAAATTTACAAAAGCAATTATTTAAATTAAAAGCTCTAAGTGAAGAAGAAAATTTTTGGTCAGACAATGAAAAGGCCAAAAAAGTAATGGTCGAAATAAGTGAATTAGACCAAAACATCAAACTAATTTTTGATTTTGAAAAGAAAATAACCGAAGTTAAGGATTATTTTAATCTTGCAACTGAGGAAAGCGATAAATTGATGATCAGCGAGTGTAACAACACGCTAAAAGAACTTTTAAGCGACTTAGAGAAGTCTGAGTTTCAAATGCAATTTAACGGTGAAGCTGATTCGAATAGTTGTTATTTGGAAATACATGCTGGAGCCGGAGGAACTGAAAGCCAAGATTGGGCGCAAATGTTACAAAGAATGTACATGCGCTGGTCAGAAAGAAAAAAATTTCAATTCAAAATAGTGTATGAGTCATTTGGTGAAGAGGCAGGTATCAAATCATGTACAGTTTTAATAGAGGGCAAATATGCATTCGGATATTTAAAAAGAGAGTCCGGTATCCATCGATTGGTAAGAATTTCACCATTTGACTCAAATTCAAGAAGGCACACTAGTTTTTCATCAGTATGGATATCACCGTATGTTGATGAAACTATTGAAATTAATCTTCAAGAAAAAGATATGAGAATAGATACTTTCAGGGCTTCAGGAGCTGGAGGTCAACATGTAAATACGACCGATAGCGCGATAAGAATAACACACATCCCAACAGGTATTGTTGTTCAATGTCAAAATGAACGATCTCAACATAAAAATAAGGCAACAGCTATCAATCTTCTTAAATCAAAATTATATGAAATGGAAATGCAAAAAATTGAGTCTGAAAAAAAAGCTTCTGAGGATAAAAAATCTGATATTGGCTGGGGTAATCAAATAAGATCTTATGTTTTGCATCCATATAGGATGGTGAAGGACCTAAGAAGTGAATATGAAGACAGTGATCCAGATGCAGTCTTAGACGGTGATATTGATAAATTAATTTTCTCAAACATAAAATAAAGTATGAGTAAGAATATAAAAATATTTATTTATATAACTATATCAATATCAGCATTGATCTTTCTACTTATTTCATTTGTTTCAATCAAAGCGTCATTTGGAGGATTAAACCTTAATATCTTTGGAGAAAAAATATCAGATGAACTGAAAATAAATTATTCTTTTGATACAGATTTAGAAAATATTGTTCTCAAAAGATCTAGTGAAAAGGGGTTTTATTTAGAAATAGAAAAAATTCAAATTAGTGACGCAAATGGTTTGGTATTAGAGACAAGTTTAATTAGTTGGGACTTTAATTTATTTAATCTTATTACATTTTCGATAGATGAAAAAAATAAAATTTCATCTGAAAAAATAAACATATCTAGTAATGATTTTCAAATATTCATCAATAACTTTAATATGGAATATGATGAGCTTGATAGATTAGTTGTTTCTTTCAAAAAAATTGATTTTAAGTCAAAGCATTATGCTCTCAATTTTGAGTTATTCGATAACAACATATTAATTCATACAAATTCTATTCTTGAAATTTTTGACTCTAAGAGTTTACTGTCAGCAAATCTCTCAATAAATAAAGAAAATTTTCAAACAAATTTTGAATTTATTCCAGCTAATCAGCAAATAAATTTTTTAAAATTTAGTGGAGACTATTTTTACATTAATGAAACAAGTTTTATACAATACAACACTAAGTACAAAAATATTAAAACAAAACTTGATATTAATTCAAAAAAAGATTCATTAATAAATATTCTTAATTTAAATAATGAAAGTCAAATATATCCATTTATAAATAGTTTTAAAGGCTGGCAATCTATTTTGCTTGAGACAAATTTTGATTATGAGGAGAGAAATATAATAAATTCTGCGATCAGAAATTTATATCTTAATATATCTGGGATCTATGAATTAAATACATTAATGCCCAATGATAAATTTTATCAAAACTTCGGTGATGTAACAAAATACGATTTAGATTTTTATAATGATAAAGAGAAATATGTAATTGATATAAATCATTTTAAAAATGATCAATTAATTCTCAAAAAGGGTAGTTTTTTTAAATTAAATTACGACCTAAACAATGCAAATATTAATATGGTAACTAGTATGCATAAAGATGCTGCAATAAACTATTTGCAAAATACTATTCTATCACGTGAGACTAGAACTGATCGTGTAAGCAGTTTTCTTCAACAAAATTTAAATGAGAATAACGATATAACGCTAAATTTTAATATTGATCCAACTTCAAATAATATAATCGAAACTCTTAAAAATTTATATGTTGCTTCTTCTGGAGAATTAAACACAAACTTTATTTTTGATGATAATGAAAATCCTAATTTTATATCAGGCCCTGTAAATTATTACATTGAAATTGAAAATTTAGAAACTCCAAACCCCTTATTTAAGGGACTAATAAATTTATCAGATACAACAGCCTTTATAAGACAAATTAATTTAAACAAAAATAATGAGACAAGTTTGAAAATTCAATTTGAAGGCGATACAAATACACTCAATGATAGTTTAATAACATTTGACTCGCTCGATAGTGAAATTGATTTTAATGGTAAAATAAAAATAACTAAAACTAATCATATTTTTTTAGAAGATTTTTCAATTAATAATAATTCAAATGTTAAGTTAAATCTCTCAGGAGATTTGTCAGAGCGTATCTTAAATTTAAATATTGGCGGTGATATCATTGATCTGTCTGCAAATAAAGTTGAAACGAAGAAAAAAGAAAGAGTTTATTATTTAAAGAGGGAAAATTATTCGATAAATACTAATGAAGTAATTTTTGCTGGAGCGGTAAGAGTAAATGATTTTAAGGCAGGAATTGAGAAACAAGGCTCAACTTTATCTGTAAATAGCCGTGCGTCTTTCATGGGGCACGAACTAAATTATTCAAGGGAAAAAAACGATAACATTGATGTAAATATTATTGATTCAAGTGATATCACATATTTTGTAAACGATAACCACGCAGCAAAAAAACTGTTAAGTGATGGAGAATTTAAAATGACATCAATAAGAAACTTAAATACTCAAGAAGCTGATGTAAAAATAAACTTAAATGACTTTGTATTGATAAATACACCAGCTTCTCTCAAACTGTTATCTCTCCCTTCAATCTCAGGTTTAGTTAGCATTGCTGAAGGTGAAGAGGGAATTCGCTTTGGGTATGGAGAAATTAATTATATCGAAACAGATAATAAATTTAATGAAATTGAAGCTTTTGCTGTTAGCGATAGCTTAGGTCTTATCATGGATGGGAATATTGATAGAAAAGAAAAGATTATTGAAATGAAAGGAGAAATAAGTCCAATGCACCTTGTAAACGCAATTATTCAAAAATTACCTATTTTGGGACCAATAATTGTAGGAGGCGAAGGAGAAGGAATGTTTTCAATTGATTTCTTAATGAAGGGATCTTCTGAAGATCCCGAAGTAGAATCTAATCCGTTAACTATAATTAAGCCTAGAATAATAGAAAGAGCAATAGAAGCAATTGAAAATGGCCCAACTATCCAATCGTCACTTTAAAATGTTTTTTCTTACCAACACTTATTACATTTTCAAATTGAGTAATTTGATTGTAGTCTAACAATTGAAGCTCATCTTCAACAATATTTCCATTTAATTTTACACCTTTTCCTCGTATCAATTTCCTACTTTCAGATTTTGAGTTAACGTATTTCATTTGAACGATCAAATCTGATAATAGCATACCATTTAACACATCTTTCTTGCTTAATTTAAGAGTAGGCATATCTTTAGACATGCTTTTGTTTTCAAATATTTGTTTTGCTACTTGTTCAGCTTTTCTTGAGGCTTCAATCCCATGAAGCAAAGCGGTCACCTCATTTGCAAGTATTATTTTTAAATCATTTATATTTTTTGATGAGTTTTGTTCATGACCATCAATTTGTTCTTTGCTTAAATCTGTGAAAAGTTTCATGAAACGAATTACGTCTTTGTCGTCTACGTTTCTCCAGAACTGCCAATAATCATAGGCTGATAGAAGGTCATTATTAAGCCATATTGCTCCATCAGCTGTCTTTCCCATTTTATCACCATTAGAATTAGTGAGAAGAGGAGTCGTAAGTCCAAAAACCTCTTTGCCATTTACTCTTCTTATGAGTTCCACACCATTTACAATATTTCCCCATTGATCAGAACCTCCAATCTGTAAGGTGCAAGAATTTCGATTATAAAGTTCATAGAAGTCATAAGCTTGAAAAATCATATAATTAAACTCTACAAAGCTGAGCGACTGTTCTCTTTCAAGACGTATTTTTACACTATCAAATGTTAGCATTTTATTTATTGTAAAATGTTTCCCAAAATCTCTTAAAAAATCCACATAACGAAGTTTATCTAACCAATCAGCATTATCCACTATCAACGCTTTATTCCTTTCATTCTTAAACGACAAATATTTGTCAAAAACAGTTTTAAGATTATTAGCATTATTTTTTATTTCATCTTCAGTAAGCATTTTTCTAGTTTCATCTTTTCCTGAAGGATCACCAATGCGGGTAGTCCCTGTGCCAATTAATATTATTGGAGTATGACCGTGTTTTTGAAATAGGCGCATTACCATTATCTGTATCAAGCTGCCTATATGCAATGATTTAGCCGTACAATCGAAGCCTATGTAAAATGTAATATTTTCAGATTTTAATTTTTTATTGAGAGACACCTCATCAGTGCATTGATTTAAGAAGCCGCGGTATTTGAGTTCTTCAATAAGTGTCATTTTCTATATTCAGTAATGTATAAATTATTTAGACTAATAATACAAAATATATGAGCAACAATAAACTTCACGCAATTGGCATTATGAGCGGCACTTCGCTAGATGGAATTGATGTTTCATACGTTAGTTCTGATGGAAAAAGCAAATTTACTCATAATTGCTCATCTTTATTTAAGTTCAGGGAATCAACTAGAAAGTCTCTTCATACTCTTGTGAACAACTTTACAAAAAATAAAAATAGCATATCAAATATAATCGATTGCGAAAATTTAGTTAGTGAAGATTATGTAAGTACCATAAGAAAATTTATAAAATCTAAAAATATCAAAAAAGTTGATCTTATCGCGTTACATGGTCAAACTATTTTTCACTCATCTAAAAATAAATCATCGATTCAATTGTGCAATAGTTCTTATATTGCAGAGAAAACCAACAGCCTTATCATAACCGATTTTAGGCAAAATGATCTTTTAAATGGTGGAGAGGGGGCGCCATTAGTACCAATATTTCACAAGCTATTAATCAATAAACTAAAACTTAAAAAGCCTTGTTCTTTTATTAATATTGGAGGCATATCTAATATTTCCATATTGGACAACAGAGGCAAGTTAACAGCATATGATATTGGACCAGGAATGTGCCTTTTAGACCAATTTGTATTTTTAAAAAAGAAACAACCTTTTGATAATAATGGAACATATTCTTCTCGAGGTAAAATTAACAATAATATTTTAAAGCAACTTCAAAATGATAAATTTTTTAAAAAGAAATCCCCCAAATCTCTCGACCGAAATTATTTCTCATTAAATAAAGTATTAAAAATTAATTTTTATGATGCATGCGCTACTTTATCCGCATTTACCGCTTATGCGATAATTAATGATCTAAAAAAAATAGAAAATCAAAAAATTATTATTTCTGGTGGAGGAACCAAAAATAAATTCATTTTAAATTTAATTAAAGAAAATTTAGGAAAAAGAGTAATCTCTATTGATGAAATTTATGGTGACGCAAAATTTATAGAATCCCAGGCATTTGCTTATTTAGGTATAAGAAGAATTAAAAATTTACCTATATCATTGCCAGGAACTACAGGTGTTAAAAGTCCGATAACTGGCGGGAAAATTACTTAGTTACCTATACTTTGAATTAAGCTCTCTTTCAATGTAACTCCTAACTGTCTTTTCTAGCTTATCTGTTTCATTATCGTAAAAATGATTTGCTCCAGTTATTTCTTCATAATCGACTGTTATATTTTTTTGAGATTTAAGTTTTTCTGCAAGCCTTGCGGTTTCATCGGGGGGAACTAAGTCATCTTTTTTACCTTGGACGATTAAACCTGAAGCTGGGCATGGCGCTAAAAAATTGAAATCATATAAATTTGGTTGAGGTGAAATACTTATAAATCTTGTTATTTCTGGTCGTCTCATTAATAGTTGCATACAGAGCAGAGCTCCAAAAGAAAAACCCGCAACCCAGCATTGATTTGTATTGGGGTTTTGTCTTTGTATCCAATCTAAGCCCGCGGCTGCATCAGCAAGTTCACCCAAGCCATTATCAAATTTGCCTTCACTTTTACCAACACCCCTTAAATTAAAGCGAAAAATTGAGAACCCAAGGGAGTCAAATATGGAAAATAACTCCATTACTATTGGGTTATTCATAGTTCCGCCATAAAGCGGATGCGGATGTATTATTAGAGCTACTGGAGGGTTTAAAGACTGTCCTTTTTTATATTTTCCAACCAATTTACCGTCAGGTCCTGTAAAAACGATTTCTTTTACTTGATTATTCATTTTTGAGCACTAGATAGTTGACTAATTTAGTAGGTTATTATATTTAACCACTGAGACGGTATACTAAATTTATTATTTGAAATTCAAGGTTTTTTTTTAAAATGAGTAAAATCATTGATTTAATTGACTCTTATATAGATAGAGATCCAGCAGCTAAAGGCAGAATTGAGACATTAGTCACTTCACCTGGCTTACATTCTATTGGTATATATAAATTATCAAATTTTTTGTGGTCAATAAGGCTTACAATCTTAGCGAGGTTTTTGTCTTACATTGGTAGAATATTAACAGGTATTGAAATTCATCCAGCGGCTAAGATTGGAGAACGTTTTTTCATTGATCATGGGATGGGAGTTGTAATTGGTGAAACAGCTGAAATCGGCAATGATGTAACGATTTATCATGGAGTAACTCTTGGAGGAGTATCTCCTAGTGAGGATAGCGCAAGTCAGAAAGATAAGAAAAGACATCCGACACTTGAGGATAAAGTAATAATTGGATCTGGAGCACAAATTCTTGGTCCGATTACAATTGGTGCTAATTCAAAAGTTGGCTCTAATTCAGTAGTTACAAAAGATGTTGAGTCGAACAAAAGTGTAATTGGGAATCCAGCTAGATATACAATTGTACCTAATTCTTCGGGAGTAAAGAAGTTCAGAGCATATGGTCTCAGTAAGGGAGATGACAGCAGGGCCACAATAGTTGAAAAATTAGAAAAAGATAATTCTGATTTAAGAAATAGAATTGAAAAGCTTGAAAAATTGATTGAGGAAAATAAATGAAGATAACTTCACGTGGTAGGTACGCCGTGTTGGCAATGGTTGATCTTGCAAAGTTTGGATCGCAAAAACCATGCAGCTTGTCACATGTTTCAGTTAGGCAAAATATATCTTTGTCTTATTTGGAGCAGATATTTAACGACCTTAAGAAAGCTGAATTAGTAAAAAGTCAAAAAGGACCAGGTGGAGGATATATTCTAAATAAACAAACAAAAGAAATTAAAATTTTGGATATATTTAATGCAATAGATGAGAAAATAAAAACTACAGGATGTGGCAATAATCCTAATGCTTTTTGTTCAGGAACTAACAAAAAGTGTTTAACTCATAATTTTTGGGAAAATCTTGAGGGAGTCATCGGTAATTATTTGAGTACGGTGCATCTCAGTGATTTAGTAGAAGAACAAACGTTGGTAAAATAATATGAATAAAGTAAGCAAAGATAATTTTACACAAGAAAAGTACAAGTATGGATTTGTTACTGAAATTGAAAGTGAAAAAATTCCAAAAGGGTTAAATGAAGATGTTATCAAGTTAATTTCAAAGAAAAAGAATGAACCAGACTGGATGTTGGATTGGAGACTGTCAGCATTCAAACGATTAGAAAATATGTCAGTTCCCAAATGGGCTAAAGCAGAGATAGATGAAATTGATTTTCAAGATTTATACTATTACTCATCACCCAAGGATTTCAAAGAAAAGCCAAAATCCCTAGATGAAGTTGATCCTAAGTTATTGGAAACATATGAGAAACTAGGCATACCTCTAAAAGAACAGAAAGTTTTAGCTGGTGTTGCAGTTGATGCTGTCTTTGACAGCGTATCAGTTGCTACAACATTTAAAGAGAAGCTCAACGAAATAGGAGTTATTTTTTGCCCTATTTCAGAGGCTATTCAAAAACATCCTGAGCTTGTAAAAAAATATATTGGATCTGTTATACCTGTTACTGATCATTTCTATGCGACTTTAAATTCAGCGGTCTTTAGCGATGGTTCGTTTGTATATATTCCAAAAGGTGTAAAATGCCCAATGGAACTATCTACATACTTTAGAATTAATGCATCTGAAACGGGTCAATTTGAGAGAACACTTATAATTGCTGATGTGGGAAGTTATGTTAGTTATCTAGAAGGTTGTACAGCTCCTATGAGAGACGAAAATCAATTGCACGCAGCTAATGTTGAATTGGTTGCACTTGATGATGCTGAAATAAAATACTCTACAGTTCAGAACTGGTATCCTGGAGATGAAAATGGAAAAGGTGGAATATATAATTTCGTAACGAAGCGGGGCCTATGCAAAGGAAAAAACTCAAAAATTTCTTGGACACAGATTGAAACGGGTTCCGCTATTACATGGAAGTATCCAAGTTGTATTTTAAGAGGAGATAATTCGATCGGTGAATTTTATTCTGTGGCGATTACAAATAATTATCAGCAAGCAGATACCGGAACAAAAATGATTCATTTGGGAAAAAATACAAAGAGTAGAATTATTTCAAAAGGAATTTCTGCGGGAAAATCATCCAATACTTATCGAGGGCTTGTTAGTTTTCATAAAAAAGCAAAAAATGCAAAAAACTTTACCCAGTGTGATTCATTATTGGTTGGCAGTGAGTGCAAAGCAAATACGATTCCTCTAACCGAAAATAGCTCTAATTCTTCATCTATAGAACATGAAGCAACAACATCAAAAATAAGTGATGAACAATTGTTTTACTGCATGCAAAGAGGTTTAGATGCTGAAGAAGCACAAAGTTTAATTGTAAATGGATTTTGCAAAGAAGTTCTGCA
Source organism: uncultured Pelagibacteraceae bacterium (assembly GCA_902578305.1). GTDB lineage: Bacteria > Pseudomonadota > Alphaproteobacteria > Pelagibacterales > AG-422-B15 > CACNXQ01. The sequence continues at coordinate 320,363 of CACHCK010000001.1, forward strand.
AAAACTTCCAATGGAGTTTGCTGTCGAAGCTCAAAAACTTGTAAGTATAAGTTTGGAAGGAAGTGTTGGATAGTATGTTGGAGATTAAAAATTTAAATGTTAGTGTTGAAGAAAAGCAAATTTTAAAAAATTTAAATTTAAATATTGGTAAGGGTGAAGTACATGCCATAATGGGTCCTAATGGTTCAGGTAAAAGTACTATTGCTCACACTCTAGCTGGTAAACCAAACTATAATGTAGATTCAGGGGAAGTTAATCTCAATGGTGAAGATTTACTCTCAAAAGATCCTTATGAGAGATCATTAAATGGTCTTTTCCTTGCTTTTCAATACCCAATTGAACTTCCTGGAGTCACAAATGCTTCTTATCTAAAGCAGATTGTTAATGCACATCGAAAGTCAAGAAAAGAAACACCAATTGATGCTGGAGAATTTCTAAAAATTCTAAAAGAAAAATCAAAACTTCTAGATATACCAATGGACATGCATAGTCGTTTTGTAAATGCTGGCTTTTCTGGGGGAGAGAAGAAGAAAAATGAGGTCCTTCAAATGGATTTGCTTAATCCAAGTTTAATTATTATGGACGAAACAGATTCAGGCCTAGATGTTGATGCATTAAAAACCACTGCAGATGCAATTAATAAATTAAGAAATGATGAAAGATCGTTTATAATTATAACTCATTACTTAAGATTATTAGAATATATTGAGCCTGATTACGTCCATGTATTTCAAAATGGCTCAGTAATAGATACTGGTGACAAGACTTTAGCTTCAAGAATAGATCAAGAGGGATACAGTTAATGAAAACTTTAACACCTTCAATAATAGAATTAACGGATAATTTTTCGATTGAAACCAATTCTAAGGATCTATCTATATCACACGAAATAATAAATGATGAACTAAAATTAAAAATCACTTCGAATTATTCACAAATACCTTCACGAATAAAATTAATAAGCAGTAATAGAAGCAACTTTAAAATTATTGCTGATATATATTTAAACGAGAATGCTACTTTAGAGATTATTGACGAAAATGATTATATAATTGATACATCTTTTATTTTTAAATCATTTTTAGGTTCCCGCTCAGTACTTGAATTATACAGATTTAATAAGTTTCAATCCGATACTAACAACTCATTTGCTCATACTTGTAATATGTCAAGTGGTTCAATGTTTAAAGATTTTAATTTTACAAACGGTTCAGATTTTACAAATAACGAGACTAAGATTAATTTAAATGAAGAAAATGCAAAGTATGTTGGCAGTGGTGTTGTCATGTCCAATTCATCAAAATGTGAAAATAATTTAGAAATAAGACACTTAAGTAAATCTGCGGTATCAGATTGTTCATTTAAAGCCGTAACTCGTGGATCATCCAATGTTTCGTTTAAAGGAAAAGTATTTGTTGATGAAAATTGCTCAAATACACAATCTAACCAAATTAGTAAAGGTTTGTTAATTGACGAGGAATCTAAAATTAATCTTACACCAATACTTGAAATAAATAATGATGATGTAGTTTGCTCTCATGGTGCGGCTTCAGGAAGAGCTGATGAGGAAGTACTGTTTTATTTAGCTTCCAGAGGAATTTCAAAGAGTGAAGCTGAAAGAATATATATACAGGGCTTTTTATCAGAGTTTATAGAAAAGATTGAAGATGCAGAAATGCAAGCTAAAGGCCAAAATTTTATCAACGAGAATTGTTAACATGGATCACTCTAAAACTTTAAATTTAAATGTTAGAAAAGATTTTCCAATTCTTTCAAAAAAGATATTGGAAAAAAAAGATCTTATTTATTTTGACACTGCAGCTTCTGCTCAAAAACCAAATACAGTTATTGATGAAACAAATGATTTCTATAAAAATCACTATTCTAATGTTAGCAGGGGAGTTCATACATTATCTGTTGAATCAACATTTAGATATGAGGACGCTAGAAAAAAAGTTCAAAAATTCTTAAATGCAAGGTCTGAAAATGAAATTATTTTCACAAAAAGTGCCACAGAAGGAATAAATTTAGTTGCTCAAACTTTCTATGATAAGTTTATGCAAAAGGGAGATGAGGTAATTTTATCTCTAATCGAGCACCACTCAAATTTAATACCTTGGTTTTTTTTAAGAGACAAGTATGGCGTTGTGCTAAAATTTGCAAATATTCAACCATCAGGAGAAATTGATATTGATCATTTTAATAGTCTATTCACAAATAAAACAAAAATTGTATCTTTGACGCATCTTTCGAACGTTTTTGGTACTGAATTAAATGAAAAGGCTATAAGTATCTGTAAAGATAAAAATGTTCCCATTCTCCTTGATGGTTGTCAATCAGCTGCTCATTTGAAAATTGATGTTCAAAAACTAAGTTGTGATTTTTTTGTTTTCTCTGGACACAAAACTTATGGCCCTGCTGGTATTGGAGTTTTATATGGAACTGAAAATCTTTTATCAGAAATGCCACCCTATCAAGGTGGAGGAGGAATGATTGGAGATGTGAGTCTTGAAGGTGCAAGTTACGCAGAATTACCAGCGAAATATGAAGCAGGAACTCCTCCATTAGTCGAAGCGCACGGATTGGGTATAGCAATTGATTACATGAATAAAATTGGACTCGATAATATTATCGAGCATGAAAATGAAATTACTAAATATGCGTTTAATAAATTAAACGAAATTGATTTTATCGAAATTCATGGTGGAGATAATAAAAGGAACTCTATCATATCCTTTAATATTAAAAATATTCACTCCCACGAAGTATCTTCGTTTTTAGATGTTGAAGGAATAGCAATTAGAGCAGGTCATCACTGTTGCCAGCCTTTAATGAAACATCTCGGTGTCAATTCAACGGCCAGATTATCTTTCGGTGTGTATAATTCATTAGAAGAAGTTGATAAATTTGTTATTGCGCTACATAAGTGTAAGGAGTTTTTTAATAAATGAATGATTTAATAAATGATCTTTACCAAGAAATAATTTTAGATCACGGACGTGAACCAAGAAATTTTGGCGAATGTGAACCTCATAATAAAAGTGCCGATGGTCATAATCCATTGTGCGGTGACAATTTAAAGCTTACTTTTCTTCTTAATGATCAAAATATAATAGAAGACATTAAATTCACAGGTGAGGGGTGTGCCATATCACTTGCTTCTGCTTCATTAATGACAGAAAAATTAAAAGGTAAAAAAATTGAAGTCGCTGAAGAAATATTTAAGGATTTTACAAATCTTGTTTCAGGTTCAGATGAAGACCTAAAAGTTTTAAATGAGGAAGATTCACTTTATGCCTTAAAGGGAGTAGGTGGATTTCCAATGAGGGTAAAGTGCGCAACAATGGCATGGCATGCTTTTAACCAGGCTTTAAAAGATTAATTATGAGACTATATCCTGTATATCTTGCACTGCTTGTATTATTTATTGTTTTGCAACTTATTTATGGAAACCGGTCTTTTGCCGATATAAACTTAGAGGAGTACGATATGTCAAAAGTAGAAGTAATGAATACACCTTTCTGGTGTTCTGCGACGCCTGAAGAAAGACAGGAAGCTATTAATAACCTTACTGAAGAACAGAGAATTGTTGCTCTAGAGAATGGAACAGAGAGGCCATTTTTTAATGAATATTGGAATAGTAAAGATGTTGGGATTTATGTTGATGTAATTTCAGGAGAACCCTTATTCTCCTCTTTAGATAAATTTGATTCGGGAACAGGTTGGCCGAGTTTTGATAAGCCAATAAATGGGATAGAAATTGTAGAAGTTGTTGATAAATCCCATGGAATGGTTCGCACAGAGGTAAGAAGTCAATATGGCGACGCACACCTAGGCCATTTATTTGATGATGGACCCACTGAAACTGGATTAAGATATTGTATTAATTCGGCCTCCTTAAGATTTGTTCCTCTAGAAAAGTTAAGTGAAGAAGGCTATGAGGATTTTGTAGAATTATTTAAATAAATGGAAAAAGTAGAAGATCAAAAAGTTATAGATGCATTAAAGACTGTATTTGACCCTGAAATTCCAGTTGATTTGTACGAATTAGGTCTAATTTACAAATGTGAGGTTACTCCTGATAATGATGTTATTATTCAAATGACATTAACTACACCAAATTGTCCTGTAGCAGATGAAATGCCAAAAAAAGTAAAAGAAGCTGTCGACGCTGTACCTGGGGTAAAAAATGTTGCAGTTGATCTTGTATGGGATCCACCATGGGATATGTCTCGCATGTCGGATGTTGCAAGATTAGAACTAGACATGATGTAAGATATCCACTTGAAATACAAAAATACCTATATATTTTAGATAATAATCATATATAAACTCAATTTAAGAGCCCGTAGCTCAGTTGGTAGAGCACTCCCCTTTTAAGGGAGTTGTCCTCGGTTCGAACCCGAGCGGGCTCGCCATATAATATTGTTATTTAGTCTAACAAGTGTAAACATTGACCAATGAAATTTTCCTTTATTTTAGTGTTACTTTATTTCTTCCTTTTCAAAAGTATAGTTAGCGCCGAGGTTATAGAGTATCTTTCTTATACTCCCAATAATTTTGAGGAAATATATCACGACAATTTTAAAGAAAATCCAGTTCGATTATCAGGTGAACTAATTTTACCTGAAGGCACAGGAAAGTTTCCAGTTGTAGTATTACAACATGGAACAGGTGATAATAAAAAAAAATGGTACAAAAATTTAGCAAATGAACTTAAAAAAAATAATATAGGAACATTTATTAATGATAGTTACACAAATAGAGAGTTAAGTGGTGCGGATTTAACACTTGCACCTAGAGTAATTGATGGCTTGTTTCTTTTGAATGCTCTTTCCAATCATCCTAAAATTGACAAAAATAGAATAGGAATTCAGGGATACAGCTATGGAGGTATGGTAGCTTTTTTTACAGCATATGAAGGACTTATTAATAAAGTTGGTGTTCAATATGCTGCTCATATGCCAGTTTACCCAGGTTGCGACGTGGTGATTAAAGATATGGTTACTACTTCAGCACCAATACTAATGATTATTGCTGAAAATGATGACTACGCACCTGCTGCTGATTGTATAGATTATGGCCCAAATATAGGAAAGATAAAAATATATAAAGATGCTTACCATGGTTTTATAAGTGCAAAAAAGAAAAAGGAATTTTTAAAAAACACTGGCCATTTTAATGATTGTGAAAGAGGTTATATTCAAGATGATGGAAAATGGTTTTACAACGGTAAAACTAGAAATGGCACAGAGAGTGAAATATTTTCTGAAATCTGGAAAGAATGTGGAAATCAAGGAGTGCATATAGGCGGCACTAGCAAAATTAGAGAGCTTTTGATAGAAGATACAATTGAGTTTTTTAGTAAACATTTGCTTGAAAATTGAAAAATCAAAAATAGTTTTATGATATGACAAAAAAATTTTATCATAAACTTGGTCCTGTACCAACCGAGGAAGACCTCAAGAACCCAAAAAAACTAAATCCAAATAAAGCTAGAAACACAGTAATCATCTGGTATTCATTTGTAGCTATTTCAATTATACTTTACTTTGTTGTCACAAAATTGTTCTAATATGAACAATGCAACGATATTACTTAAATAAACTATCCCCAGAACTGGGCGCTGAGATTAGTGGGATTGATTTATCAAAAGATTTTAGTGAAGAAATTCAAAATAAAATTTATGACGACTTAATTCAATACAAGGTTTTATTTTTTAGGGAGCAAAATATTACGCCACAATTTCACATTGAATTTGCAAAAAGCTTTGGTTCGATTGAAGAACCGCACCCTGTTTACCCCCATGTAGATGGATTCCCTGAAATCGTTTTACTAGAAAATGATAAGAATCACCCACCAGACACAGATGAATGGCATACTGATGTAACGTTTAAAAATGATCCACCTTTTGCGTCTATATTGTACAGTAAAATAATTCCAGAAGTTGGAGGTGATACATTATGGAGCTCACTGTCAAAAATATATGACGCACTTCCCAATGAATTGAAAGCACAGATTGAAAACTTAAGAGCTATTCATGACATGGGAAGTTTTCGAAATAATTATATGAACGATGATAATAAAGAGTCTTCAATTCAATTAAATAAAGGGTTTGAAGAATTTGGAAATGCTGTTCATTCAGTTGTAAAGGTTCATCCAATTTCCAGTGAGAAGTTTCTCTATATAAACCCTAGTTTTACGTCTCAGATCGTTGGCATGACAACAACAGACTCTAATAACTTACTCTCATATTTATTTAATTTTATGTGCAAACCAGAATTTCAAATAAGATTTAAGTGGACGCCAAATACATTAGTTATTTGGGATAATCGTTGCACAATGCATTATGCTATTGGTGACTATATGCCAAATAAACGTATTATGCATAGAGTTACAGTCTTAAATGATCGCAGAGATTAAATAACTGTTAAATATTATTTTTAATGAAAAATATTCTTATTGTACCTTTATTATTAATTATTTTTATAAGCAGATCGAATGGAGAAAATATTTTGAAAGACGATTTCATGAATGAGAATGAATGGACCTATATTGCAGATAATGTGATGGGTGGTATTTCTGACGGTGGAGTCGAATTTAATTTAGTTGATAGTAATGTTTATGCCTTATTAAGCGGCAATGTTAGCACAGAAAACAATGGCGGCTTCATTCAAATTCGTAGAGAACTTAAGAATATTGATTTAAGTAAAGCTAAGTCGATAAGGGTATATGCAAGAGGAAATAATGAAAAATATTATATTTTTTTAAGAACAACAGGAACGATATTGCCATGGCAATACTATTCACATGAATTTACAGTAAATGAAGAATACAATGAATTCATAATGCCGATCAAAGATTTTAAGAAATCTGGAACTTTATTAGCAAAACAAGTTAATCCAAAGAAAATAACTTCAGTAGCCATTGTTGCATATGGAAGAGATCATGTTGCAGAGATTTATGTTAAAGAATTAGAATTTATTGAATAGAGAGATATGTGGCTATTTGATTGTGGACTAGATATTGTTGAGTGGAGAAGAACTATAGTAGTTTATTTATCTGCAATTGCTCCAATAATTTTATCTTTATATCTAATATATAAAAATCAAATGAAGAAATGGATTGCATTTACATTGTTATCTTCCTTTTTAATTGCTGCGCTTGGATGGGAAATATGGGTTAATTTTGGACTTATTGATGGTGATCCGGTTAATCTCAGAAGATCTGATGCAATGACTTGTGCAATTCCAATGGAAATTAATTGGTTAGTAAACTCATTAGCTGATACAGGAATTGTTTGGTTTGCAATTATTCTTGTTTATTGGATTTTTCCAAAAAGTGCTCTTGAGTATGAGAAATTTCAACTAGTGTTTTTGTCTATGTTTTTTATTTGGTTCATGGGTCAAAATTTTTTAGTGGAGGCTGTTATATATCACAATCAAGTAGGAGGCGATGCAGCAATTTCTTGGGCGCCATTAATGCCATTTGGCCCTTATTTTAATCCGACATTAATAAATTTTGGTGAAAGAGACATAACGCTTCAATCTCAATCCGCGTGGATTATCGGAACGATAGTTTTCTATTCTATATCTGTATATTTTTATAAAAAAACAAACGGAAAATAAAAAACCCCATCTATAGAGATGGGGTTTATTTTAGTTTTATTTCAAACATCTACATCTTGTAGATTTTAGAATATTTTTAAAATGGTTGTGGACACCACCCTTTACGATGTTGGTGGCGTCAACTTTTTAACCTCCACATTATCATCAACTAAATAATATCAAGCACTCTCAAAATGTGAATTAAAAATGAAAAAAGCCTAAATACAGAAAGTATTTAAGCTTTTCATGATGATAACGTGGATTGATGATCCTTATAGATAATTCTTTATAAGAATCAATTAATATATTTGATAAATATATTTGGTATTAAAAAATGACCCAGCAAAACTGCCAATGGTGTAATACTTCAATAATTCCAATTGATGTACATGGTCACTATCAATGCCCAAATTGCAAGATTAATATCGACCCATGTTGCTCAGGTGAACAGATTGATGATTATGATACAACTTTGCAGTCTTGTAACACCAAACGCTTTGACGAATAATCAAATCAAAAAAAATACAAAAACAACATCAAAACCAAAAAGACAACAAGTGCCATTAATGGAAAGGTGAGTATTCTATAAATAATTTGTAAGAACTGTTTAAAACTAAACTGCTCCATAGGATTATTTAACTTAGAATAATGTCTTCACCATCATCTTTGTTTACAAAGAAATCTGGAAATGGTTCAGCATCAGGCGTTGCAAGATATTCAGATAAATCAGTCTTACCAGCTTTCATCATCGTACTGTCATCAACACACATGTTTCCTGTAAATTTTTTGGAATCCTGAGTAAGTATTACATATGCAGCATCACCCATGATAGCAGGTGTTCTGCATTTACTTTTGCCTTGGTCATCCATTGATGCCGCTAAAATATTGTTAACAGCAGCTGTATCAATCATCGTTCTTGGCCATAATGAATTTACAGCAATGCCTGATGACTTTAATTCTTCTGACATTCCTAGTGTACACATGCTCATTCCATATTTTGCCATAGTATATGCTACATGCGGACTAAACCACTGGCTTTCCATGTTTAACGGTGGACCCAGGTTTAGAATATGTGGATTGTTACCTTTTTTTAAATGAGGAATGCATGACTTTGAAACAAGAAACGTTCCTCTTGTATTAATGTTGTGCATTAGATCGTATCTTTTCATTTCTGTATTTACTGTTGGAGTTAAGCTAATAGCACTTGCATTGTTTACACAAATATCAATACCACCGAATGTTTCTACAGTTTTTTCAACAGCAGCAAGAACTTGATCCTCAAATCTTATATCTGTTTTTATTCCAATTGCATTACCTCCAGCCTTGATTAAGTCTTCAGCGGCTGTAAAAATTGTGCCAGGCAGTGTTGGTTGCGGTTCAGTCGTCTTGGCAATGATTGCAATATTAGCACCATCTTTAGCGGCACGTTCAGCAATTGCATATCCGATGCCTCTAGTCGCACCTGTAATAAATAATGTTTTTCCCTTGAGATCAGTCATATCAACTCCTTAAAAAGGTATAAAAATTTGTCATAAAAGTTTTACTAAGATAGTTCATAATAATTTTATTTAAAGGAGTAAATATGGCTAAATTTTATATGATGGCAAAATATACCCCAGAAGCCCTTAAAGGATTTTTAAGCAAACCTGAAGATGACAGAAAGGCGGCTGTAACAAAGCTAGTCGAGTCAGTTGGGGGAAATCTTTTATCTTTTGATATAGTTAGAGGGGACTATGATTTAGTAATGGTTGTAGACTCCATTGATTTTAATTCAGCGGCGGGTGCAAAAATTGCTGTACAATCTACTGGTATGGCAACTGATGCAGTTATTTTGGAAGCGGTGGATATGACTGAGATTGTTTCCAAAGCAGGCACAGCACTTGGCAGCTATTCTAAACCAGGAGGTTAATATGGACGTTAAAGAAGTAGTACAAAGAGGTTATGATTTATTTGGATCTGGAGATATGGAAACATTCTTTGGTGAAATAGTTCATGACGACATAACATGGACTTTTCCAGGAGAAGAAGGAAAACATCCATTAGCAGGTGTGCATAAAGGTAAGGAAAATTTCATTGCAAACATGTCAAAAATCCCTGAGTACTGGGATAATTTTATGGTTACACCGCAAGCAATGATTAGTGAAGGCAATAAAGTATTCGCATTAGTAAAAGGAACTGCTGATGGTATGGATACTATGTTTGGTCATTACTTTGAAGTTGAGAATAATCAAATGAAAGTCATGATGACTTTTGATGATACGCTTACAGCGTTTAATGCAATGAAGAAATAAGGAGTGTTTATGAGTAGTGTTGAGGTAAAAAGTTTTGCTAATGCCGATGAAATTAATGACAATTTTAATAATGCAAAAATTGAAGCTGTAAATGTAGGTGGACAACGCATTATGAAATTATCACTTGAACCAGGATGGAAGTGGTCAAATGATATCAAGCCTACAGTGGGTACAGATAGTTGCCAGGCAACACATTTGGGAGTGATTGTGAGTGGAACAGTTGCAGTCAAGCACAACGATGGCACTGAAATGTCTTATACTGCCGGTGATGCGTATTCAATTGCACCTGGTCACGATGGATGGGTTGTAGGTGATGATCCTGCTGTTGTGTATGAATTTGCAGGTAAATGGGGTGAGTAATTATGACAACTAATAAATCGCAATATACTCTTACTACTCAATGGATTGTACCAGAAGAAAAGAAATCTGAATTTGAAAGCTTCTTTTCTGAGCATGAGGCGTGGATGAGAGAAACGCACAATTTAAGCGGAGACAGTGAGCCAAGGATTGTTGACTATTCTGTTTCAAAAGCACCTCAGTATATCGACAATGATTTAGAAAAAGGTCCATCAGGAAAGATAATATATTCCTTACATGAGGTGTACGTTACTGATCAAGGAGCAATGAAGCATTTTGAACTTTGGCAATCACATCCTGCCGCTGAAAAGATGGCAGGCATGGCTGAATATCAAACTGATATGTCATTTAATGCTGAAGTAATAGCTTCAATGGAATCATAGAAAGGAGATTTAAATATGTACGTTATGTTGACACAAAAATTATCCAAAGGTTTTAAATCATGGAAAGATATGGTTCATGAAAATAAACATAAACTAGAGGGCTTTAAAGGTAGAATTATATTTGCTGGATCTCATGCTGAAGATGATAACTCCATGGTAGTTATTATGCATTATGATGATAAAGAAGGACTTATGGCTTTTAAAAACGACGAAGAATTAACTAAAGCCAGGCAAGAGGCAGGAGCTTTAACTGAGACAACGGTGATGACAGTTATGACTGAAGATGCCCTCTTAAATTTTCCAAGCTAAAATTTTAATTGGCTGCAAGTTGAAAGGAATTATCTTCTCTGCAGCCAGTTCCAATCGATAAACCAAGTTCTTTTATCTCGCTTTCTGAATATTTAGCCTCATCTAAATTATTTAAAACAGCCAAATTTCGATCAATACAACTCTTGTGCGGTGAAGGAACAAGAGATGTAAAAAAAATGACAAAAACGAAAAGTGCGAATGCTAATGGAACTAAGCCGTATCTATTAATCATTTTTTGAATAAACTTTCGGCATTTAGACGATCTTTTTCTTTAGATGAAATATAGTTTTCAGCTCTCTTTATTTCTGCATTAAGTTCTTTAATATAATCTTTAAGTTCTTCTATACTCAAAGTATCAAAATCAATTTCTTTTGGCTTAATAATTGGCTCTAAATCATCAGTATCCATTAAAGTTGAGTGTTTCATTTTTTTGGCAACTTGTTAAGATTAAATATGGAAGAAGAAGTCCGTTTTTTTGACAATCGACAGAGATATTTATTATTTGTAACAACTACAAATGAAAAAGCGGTAATAGCTGAAAAGCTATCTCATATAATTAATGAATTGAAACCAGTAAAACCAGCTCTAAAAATATTTGATGCTGGAGTAGGTGATGGAGCAGTGTTAATGAATGTGCTACGAATTGCCCATCAAAAATTTCCAACTGTTCCTTTTTATGTTTCTTGCAAAGATGTAAGCATGGAAGATGCAAGAATAACCATTGAGAAATTAGCTGATAGGTTTGTTGAGCATCCAAATATGGTTTTTACAATATCTAATTTACACTATTCTGAAGCTGGGCATCTCAAATCACATAACGAGTCTAAACAACAAAATATGAACTGGAGCAGCATTGCATTAGATGGTGACTCTTCATTTGGCTTCTATGAGCAATTAAGACAGTTGGGCCCACTTTTAAAAGAAAATTGGAGAGTTGAAGAAAATAAACAAGGCAATACAACTTATGAAAATCCATCTGTAATTTGCATTTATAGAAAAGATCATGAATTCACATTAGATCAAATAATTCCATCCAAAAACGAATCTATCAATGAATTTGATTTAGTTATTGTCTCACAAGCATATCGCTCACGAGCGAGTGTTGAAAAAAAAGTTAATAATGTAATTAAACCTATGGTTAATTTACTTGCCCCAAATGGAAAAATGGTTGCTTTTCACTCTTACGGAAATGATCCTGGTCTCAATGCGATTAATCAACTATGGCCAGATGAAAATCCATTTCCAAATAAAGGTCATGACATCATTCAGTATATGAAAAATAACTTAGGTAATGAACTTAATGGCAAAATTCATTTCAGAGAACCTGAGATATTTGAATACAAACTAAGGTCGCAGCCAAATGAGATAAACAGTGGCATCGCCACATCATTAGTATTTTCTGCGTGGAATGCTTGTACATATGTTGCCCAAATAAGTGATCAAATGGTTAAGGAAAAGGAAGCAGATCAAAGTTATATTAAGTGTATTGAGGACATAATTCGTGATCATGACGGATTATGGTTTTATGATGAAATGCTTGTGGCTGACCGAAAATAAATATTGAATTTTCCACAAGCAATTTATATCAACTAGTATGTTATCATCTTTAATAGTAGGTGCAGGGTGCTTTTGGGGCGTTGAAGTTTTATATGAACAAATGCCTGGTGTTATCAATGCAACTTCAGGTTATTCTGGTGGTCATTTAGATAATCCAAGATATGAAGATGTGTTAACTGGTGAGACAGGTCACATTGAAGTAGTTAAGATTGATTATGATAGCAGTGAAGTTACTTTTAATGAGTTGATTGATACATTTTTTATAATTCATGATCCAACAACCTTAAATCGTCAAGGTCCTGATATTGGAGAGCAATATAAATCTATACTTTTTTACAATAGCGAAGATGAAAAAGAAATTATTGAGAGTAGAATTGAAAAAATTGATTTATCAGGCAAGTTTGAAAACCCAATAGTTACAGAAATTAGAGAAACTACAGAATTTTATCCTGCTGAAGAGTACCATCAAGATTATGCAGCGAAAACAGGCAAGCTATGCTACCAGCAACTTTATGTTATGTATAATTATTCTCCAATACCAGCTGCAACACCATAACTTATTTTGTTGAAAAGGTAGGCAGTTGAGGATTACTCACTGTTGGAAGCACATATCTACTTTTTGCAATATCTAAACAATTTTCATTATTGTGATTATAATAATTTGAACTTTTGAAATCTAAATGTTTCGCTTTATCGTAAGTTTTATTAGATTGTACGCTGTACATTATATCACCAGGTATTGATAAGTGCCCTCCGATGCCATCATTAATTGTACCTTCATCTTTAAAAACCAGATGATCTTCTGCACACTGTGGTACGGCCCCTAAAACATGAAGAATTTCATGAAGAGTAGCTTTAGCAGTTTCATTAAATTCAGGTTTAAAACCACCATTATTTTCAATACATGAGCCACTTCTTTTTCCTGGGTAATAAAGAGCTGCTGTGTTGGCTGTTACGCCCTCTGTTGCATAACTTGGAAGTTGAGAAGACGCACAAACATCTCTGTTAGAGCCGCCATAGATGATGAAATAAACTTTTTTGGGATCATTAAAACCAAATCGACTTATAGCAGGTTGTAGTACATTGACTGCCTGAATTCCGTGTTTGGATATTTCATCATCATTAATATCCAATCTTAAAAAGGTTATATCAATTTTACTATCATCTTTACGATCAAATTTAAGATTTTGACCATCTGCAAATAATCTATCTTTAGTTTTTGAGTTAAACCATTTATCGATTTGATACATTAACATGCTTATTTTGCTATCAAGATCATATTCTTTATCAACACCATCTTTTGGTAAAACGTACATAACATGAATATTATAACCATCATCAATATCAGGAAGATCAGTGAAGTTTCTTCCTGGTTTTTCATCAGAAAACACGGCTGAAGCTAAAAAAAAACTTATTATAGTATAGCTAATAAATATACGCATATTTTTAAATCTGATATGGTTTTTGTTTAATGAGAAAGTTTATTACAAATCCATATTTTAAAAAAGGACTTCCAGGGGATAATGGCACTGATCCTGTTAGTACAGATGTTGAAGCTGTAAAAAAGCTTTTGAGTTTGTGCCCCAAAGCAGCTGAAACACCATTAGTTGAGTCAGTCAAATTAAGTCATGAATTAGGTATTAAAAAATTATGGTTTAAGGATGAAAGAGATCGAATGGGCCTTGGAAGCTTTAAGGCTCTCGGTGCAGCGTTTGTAATTGCAAGTGATGCTGCAAAAAATTGTAAATCGTTCAGTAAGGATGCAGATTGGAGCTCAGCTCTAAATGGAAAAACCTATATATCAGCGAGTGCCGGTAATCATGGAATTTCTCTAGCAGCTGGTGCAAGAATATTTGGAGCAAGAGCTGTAATATATTTATCTAAAAATGTCCCTTCAAGCTTTGCAAATAAAATTAAAAGTTTTGGTGCAGAGGTTGTTGTATACGGCAATGATTATGAAGAGAGTTTAGAGGGAGCTAAGCAAGAAGCAGAGAAAAACGGCTGGATGCTTTTGTCTGATGTGACGTGGGATGGATACGATCATGGCTTGCGTGTTATGCAAGGATACTTAGTTCTTGCAGATGAAGCTTGTGCAAGCTGCGATGAGCCTCCAACTCACATATTCTTACAAGCCGGAGTAGGAGGTTTCCCTGCATCCATTGCAACCTATATGAGAAAATATTTTGGCAATGATCCAAAAATAATAATAGTCGAACCTACAAAGGCTCCAGTTTTGCTTGAGTCTATAAATAAGGGAGAAGCTGTAACTGTCACAGGTGGTGTTTCTAATATGGGACGCTTAGATTGCAAAAGCCCCTCGACAAGGGCGCTATCATCGCTTGCAATTACTTGTACAAATTTCATGACAATTGAAGATGAAGATGCTGACATTGCAGTGAAAGAGCTAAGACAAAATGATTTTGATACTTCTCCTTCTGGTGGAGCCGGTTATGCCGCTATCAAAGAAGCAAAAAAAAATCCAGAGTGTGGAATTGACAAAAATAGTAAGATTTTAATTATTTTGACTGAAAAGCCGGCTTAATTTTTATTATTGAAAATTATTCAAACATTATATTAAATTTAGCAAATGATAACAAAAAGTCTTCTCTCTAAAATCATTAAAACAGGGAACCTTACATGGGTAATGCCGAATGGTGAAATTAACACTTACGGTGATGGTACAGGAGAACCTATAAAAATAAGAACTACAAATAACTTTTCAGAGATAAAGTTATTAATGAACCCTTCAATTCATTTTGGTGAAAGTTATATGAATGGATCACTTGTAGTAGAGGAGGGACGTATTCATGACTTCTTAAAACTAATTTTTGCTAATACGGAAGTAGATATTGATCATTGGGTAATGAAGCTCTCAAAAGTAGTTAGAGCAATATCAAACAAACTTACTACTAGCAATTATATCTCTAAGTCAAAAAGAAATGTTGCTCATCATTATGATCTCTCTGACAAACTTTATGACTTATTTTTAGACCCAGACAGACAATATTCTTGTGCTTACTTTAACTCTCCAAATGATACTTTGGAACAAGCGCAAATTAATAAAAAAGAACTAATTTCAAAAAAATTACTGCTTGAAGAAAACCAATCGGTCTTAGATATTGGTTGCGGGTGGGGCGGAATGGCTTCGCATATTTATAAGAAATCAAACGCAAATGTTGTTGGTGTAACTTTGTCAGAAGAACAAATTGCTTATGCCCAACAACGAAAAGTAAGAGAGAAGCTGGATAAAGTTGAGTACAGACTTCAGGATTATCGAAATGTGAATGAAAAATACGATAGAATTGTATCTGTCGGCATGTTTGAACATGTTGGAACTGCACATTATCAGGAATTTTTTAATAAGGTTTACGATCTATTAAACGATAACGGAGTGGCTCTTATACATACGATCGGCAGACTAAACGAGCCTGGAAACACTGACCCGTGGATAGATAAATATATTTTTCCTGGAGGATACATACCTGCACTTAGTGAAACAGTTTCTAGGGTAGAAAAGTCAGGATTATCTCTCACTGATGTGCAAATTTTAAAATTTCATTACGCTGAAACATTAAAGAGATGGAGATATAATTTTTACGACAACATAGATAAAGTAAAAGAGATATATGATGATAAATTTTGTAGAATGTGGGATTTCTATCTTTCCTCATCTCAGGCATCATTTGAGGAGTCAACTTTAGTCGTATTTCAAATGCAGCTTTCTAAAAACAAAAAGACTGTTCCTGATAAAAGAGATTATATGCTTATGGAATAGCTTCTCCTGCACCAATGAGTGCAGGAGAGGTAATTTTTTATTCAGTAAGATAAGTGTGAACACCACTATCTACAATGTTTAAAAACGGACGCATATTTCTATAAATCCATGTTTGAACTTCTGCAGATGCAAAAATGTCCATTGTTTTGCCAGCATCTTCCATAGTTGCCGCTGCAGCCCAAAGCACCGCTTCGCCTGGTCTTATTTCCTCACCACAAGTTGCACAGAATGCATAATCAAACGCTGCTGGCGCACCAAGTTCAGCCATTAGTTTTTGTAGTTTTGGAAAATTTAACACAAAGTTTACACCATCAAGAACTTCCACAATATTATAACCGACAGTATTTCCTACACCGCCCGTGTTATCATTTAGTGGTTGACTATTTCCATATGTTGCAGAAGTAATCATTGTTCCCTGAACTTCAATTGCTCCATATGTTGAAGCAAACCAGTCTGGATTCTGCGCGACAACTGCAGCTGTCTCCATCATATCTTGATAATTTTCATATGTTGCAATAACGAATCCAGTATCGTTAGATCTATCACCTCGAACTTTCATTGAGGCTCTAATGTTGTCATATTTGGCTCCACCAGCCATTGCTTTTTCTTTAAAAGCAACAGTTGCTTGAGCTAAATCAGCATAGCTAGCAACACCCTCTACAGTCCACACATCGAAAACGTAGGCTTTTGAAGTGATTGAAGTCGCAAAAAGCAAAGATATGCTTATAAAGATAATTTTAAAAAATTTCATTTTGTAAGTCCTTTCTCAACTATTAATTAGAATGGTTATAATTATTAATTAGCAATGACCATGTTCATACCAGTATCAACTTGCTCAACAAAAGGTCTAATGTTGCTGTAGAACCACCTCTGCATATTGAAATCAAAACTGTCCATATCATTTCCCATGTCTTCGAGTGAATCAGCGGCTAAAAACATCATATGCGTTGTATCACCCATTGAAGCAGGACAAATTGAACAACTTAATAAACCAAGTTGACCTTCTATTCCACTTTCAGCCATTTTCTCTGGCATTTGAGGGAAACGATTTACAAAGTTTAAGAAGTCAGTGACATTGATTAATCCATACCACAAAGTTCTACCAACTTCCGCTGGATCGTAATCAACATCAGCTCCTGGAGGTGTTTCAAAAACAGCATTTACAACTTGATCAGTATCAATGTTAAAGTTTTCGTCAAACCATGGTTGATTTGTAGCAAATAGTGAATTTGTTTTCATCATTTCAGTGTTATTTTCGTATACGGCCGCAAATAAAACAGTTTCGTTATATCCATCGCCCTTTATTTTCATACTGAGAGTAAAATCAAGCCATCCGGCACCGCCAGCTTCTGCTAAGTTTTTAAATTTTTCATAACCTGCAACCATCTCAGCTCTTTTTTCAGGTGAGTTAACGCCAGAAACTGAATACAAGTCTAGCACTAATGCTTTGCTAGAAGTGATGCTAAGCATAAAAAAGGCAAAGATGATTATAATTTTTGCAATTGAATTTTTCATATATTTCTCCATTTTATAAATAAATTCTATGCCATCTAAGTCACAAAAATATGATATTTATTATCATTAATAGATAGTCTTACAATTTAATAAGATCGCTAACTATATGTAATAACTGGTAAATTCTAATTAGTGTAAAATAAATAAAAAAATATTATATATATGTAAAAATGATTAAAAAATTTACTCCTTTTTTAAAGCCAAATGAAGTTCTTTCGGATGAGCAAGTCGATTACTTAAGAAAAAAAGATAATCTTAAGGGAATTGGATTGTTGTTGCACGCTTGGGTTATAATAATTGCAACGGTTGCAATATATACTTTATTTCCAAATATACTAACTTTCGCGTTCGCTGTTTTAGTAATTGCCGGAAGACAACTTGGTTTAGCAATTTTAATGCATGAAGGAGCACATGGTCTAATTACAAATAATTCAAAATTAAATAATTCTTTATCACAATGGGTATGTGCTTTTCCTGTATGGTCTGATACATATGGCTATCGTCATTATCACCTCGCACATCATAGAAATACTCAATTGGAAGATGATCCTGACCTAAGTTTATCAAAACCATTCCCAGTTGAAAAAAAGAGCATGTTAAGAAAAGTACTTAGAGATATTTTTGGTGTTTCAGGTTTTGTTCAAAGATATGAGTTGATTTTTAAAACATTGCTTAAAAGTGACACAAAAAAGAATGATGGAAAAAAAATTAGTGGCTTTGAATCAAGAAATACTCTTTATGGCATACTAATTTCAAATCTCATTATATTTTTTATTTTTTGGCTCATGGGTCAATGGTGGTATTATTTAGCATTCTGGTTATTGCCACTATTTACTTTTTTTCAGCTATTTTTAAGAATAAGAAATATTGCCGAACATGCCGGTGTAAAATCTGAAAATGATTTTAATAATGCTAGGACCACCTACGCAAATATCATAGAAAGAATCTTTGTTGCTCCATATTACGTAAATTACCATCTTGAGCATCACTTATTCATGTTTGTTCCATGTTATAAACTCAAGAAAGCTCATGAGATGATACTTAAGAAACATTCTAATGAAGATCTAGAGATTAAAAGTGGGTATGTTTCTATGCTTCGTTCTGTATTAATTTAATTTAATTACTTAAATGACAGTTGATTTTGAGGAAAATATTCTAAAAAAAGCATTTGGCTCTTTTGCAACAGGAGTTGCAGTAGCCACCTCACATAAAAGTGGATTTACAATTAATTCATTCGCCTCTCTAAGTTTAAAGCCGCCATTGATTATCTTTAATATTTATAAGTCTGAAACTGACCATATAGACTTTTTAAAAAATAATTCATTTGCAATTAACTTTCTTTCAAATGAACAAGAAGAAATATCACGTTTATTTGCTACAAAAGATCCTGAAAAAGTGAGTAAAACAAGCCATACTATATCATCAAGCAATAATATCATTTTGGATAATACATTAGGCTACATTGAGTTATCGGTTTATCAACAAATTGATATTGCTGATCATGTTTTAGTAATAGGCAAGGTTGAAGATTTAAAAATTGACGACAATAGAAATCCACTTATTTATTATAGAAGTAATTACCAAACTTTGAACAATGACAATTAAAAAAAATTTATTAATTATCATTCCAATGTTCTTCCTATTAGGACTTGCAACGTTAAGTTTATTAGAAAAAGACATTGAGAGTGAAGTATTAAATGAAGGCTCGGGGTGTAGCAGCTGCAGCGGCCCGAAAGCTTTTAAAGCAAAAAATAAGTCAAACGAAAATTAAGAGGAGACCTCTCCGAAATCATTACTACCTTCTGTTCCTTTTAGGCACATAAAAAAAATAATAGTAATTATTCCAATAAAAGGAACCAGTACAATTAAGAGCCACCAACCTGAACGATTTACATCATGCAGTCTTCTTACGTATAGTGAGAAACTTGGAACAATAAAAAGAAAATATAAAAAAATATACATAGGCCCAAGCATTATTGAATCTGTTGAATTAGCTAATTCAATACCGACTAGTTGTAATTGAAAAAATATATCAAGCTGCAATCCAACAAAACCAACAGCTGTTGTGAACAAATAAAAGTACCAAAACTCAGCCCTGTTGGCTCTGGTCTTAAAATCAAAACATTTCACGAAAGCATTGTTTATTGATTTGAAAAAACTCATAATGTATTAGACAATTTAATTATTTAACTAATTATAACAAAAATAGATATAATCATTCAAATGTCAAAAAAACTTAGAATAGGTGGGGCAAGTGGATTTTGGGGCGACTCCGTTATTGCAACACCTCAATTATTGAATGGAAACGATCTAGACTTTATAGTTTATGATTATTTGGCAGAAATCACAATGTCAATTATGGCAAGGGCTCGAGCAAAAGATGCCACAAAAGGCTATGCAGTAGATTTTGTATCAAGTGTATTAAAGTTAAATTTGCGACAAATAGCAGATCAAAAAGTAAAAATTCTCAGCAATGCTGGAGGCGTAAACCCAGAGGCATGCGCTGAGGCCATCAGAGAATTAATTAAAGAACTTAAATTGGATTTAAAAGTGTCAGTTGTATTAGGCGATGATTTAATGAGAGAAAAGAATAAATTTTTAGAGCTGAATACAAAGGAAATGTATTCAAATGAAGATTTTCCTGCTGAGGACAAAATAGCAAGCATTAATGCATATCTTGGTGCATTTCCTATAGCTGAAGCTCTTAAAAGTGGCGCTGATATAGTTATTACTGGGAGAAGTGTTGATAGCGCAGTTACATTAGGCGCATGTATTTATGCGTTCGGATGGAATGAAAAAGAATATGACAAACTTGCTGCAGGTAGTTTAGCTGGTCACATTATTGAATGTGGAACACAAAGTACCGGAGGTAATTTCACTGATTGGGAATTAGTATCAAAAGATCTGCATCAAATAGGCTATCCTATTGTGGAAGTTTCTGAAGATGGCAGTTTCGATTGTACGAAGTCTAAAAATTCAACCGGCATGGTAAGTTTTGGAACTGTCGCTGAACAGATGCTGTATGAGATAGGTGATCCTCAAGCATATATATTACCTGATGTTATTTGTGATTTTTCAAATGTAAAAATTGAAGAAACCGAAAAAGATAAAGTTAAAATCTCTGGAGCGAAAGGTTATCCAGCTCCTAATCAATATAAAGTTTGTGCAACATACGCTGATGGTTTCAGGGCAGGACATGTTTGTTCATTTGTTGGTATAGATGCTGCAAAAAAAGCTCGTACATATGGAGAAGCAATATTTGAGCGTTCAAAAATGATAATGCGCATGATGAATATTGCTGACTTTGATGAAACGAGTATTGAAATTATTGGGGATAACAGTCAATACAGCAAGCAATCATCAAATGAAAATAATCGCGAAGTAGTTCTTAAATTTGCAGCTAAACATCAAGATATTAGAGCGGTAGGTATTATGCTCAAAGAGTCTGTTGGCTTAGGCCTTGCAACTCCACCAGGATTGTCTGGTTTTGTTGGAGGGCGGCCAAAACCATCACCAATTGTAAGGCTGTTTTCATTTTTAATTGATAAGGATCAAGTGAACGTAACAATAGATAATGGTTCTTCAAAGAATGAAATAAAGATATTACCATCTGAAGAATTTGACTTGAAAAGTATTGAACAAACAACAGCTCCTGATTTTGAAGATGCAAATGAAAAGTTTGTTGATGTGCCACTTATTAAAGTTGCGTACGGGCGAAGTGGCGATAAAGGCAATAAAGCGAACATTGGTATAATTTCACGTGACCCTAAGTTTTATCCAGCAATATGCAATTTTCTTGATGAAAAAGTTGTCAAAGATTGTTTTGCCGACTTTCTAGAAGGTTCTGTTGAGAGATACTTTTTACCAGGATCAAATTCTATTAACTTTATTTTAAATGATGTTCTAGGCGGTGGTGGGCCAGCAAGTCTTAGAAACGACCCTCAAGGCAAAGCTTATGCGCAAATACTTCTTGATCAGATGATACCAATACCTGAAAAGTTATTGAGTTAAAAAATTGAATAATTTAATTAACATAATTGTCGGTAAGATATAAAAGTAAATTATGTCAAATCCTTTATTAAGTGTTGAAAATATTGAAACTTATTATGGGCCAATCATGGCTATTAGAGGTATCAGCTTTAAAGTTAACCAAGGTTCAATTGTAACAATCCTTGGATCTAATGGAGCAGGTAAAACGACAATTCTCAAAACTATATCAGGAGCAATTGATCCTAGAAAAGGAAAGGTTTATTTAAATGGAAGTGAAATTCAAAAAAAAGATCCTGATAAAATATTAAGACTAGGAATGAGTCACGCTCCTGAAGGTAGAGAAGTATTTCCTTATTGTTCCGTAATTGAGAATCTTCAAATGGGCGCTTATACACGATCAGATAAGAAAGAAATAAATAAAGATATTGAACAAGTTTTTGAATATTTTCCAATACTAAAAGAAAGGATGAACCAACCAGCTGGTTTATTGTCTGGTGGAGAGCAGCAAATGTTATGCATCAGTCGAGCTCTTATGAGCAAGCCAGAAATTATGCTTTTAGATGAGCCGTCATTAGGGTTGTCACCTAAGCTAGTTAAGGAAATATTTGAAATTATAATTCGAATAAATAAAGAATTAAAAACTACAATACTTTTAGTTGAGCAAAACGCTAATATTGCACTTAGTAACTCCGACTTTGGCTATGTGTTAGAACTTGGTCGAATTGTAATGGAAGGAAATAGTAAAGAGCTTCTAGAAAAAGAAGACATAAAAGAATTTTATCTTGGACAGCAAGATGAAGGTATAAGAGGAGAGAGACGTTGGAAAAAGAAAAAAATGTGGAGATAAATACAATTCCAAGACTTTTTTGGGACTCAGTTAAATCTCGTGGAGAAAAAGTTGCCATGAGAGAAAAAGATCTTGGTATTTGGCAAGAAATTTCATGGTTTCACTATGGAGAAAGGGCAAAACTAACTGGTCTTGCTCTTCACACTTTAGGACTAGAAAAAGGTAATGTGGTTTCAATTGCAAGCGAAGGAAATCCTGAGTGGCTTTATACTGATATGGGCACGATTGGCGCGGGAGGAATTTCTAGTGGAGTATATACAACAGACTCGGCTGCACAGGTTAAGTATCTAGTAAATGATAGTGCGACTAAATTTTATTTTGCTGAAAATGAAGAACAGCTTGATAAAATTCTAGAAGTAAGAAGTGAGTGTCCTACATTAAAGAAAATTATTGTTTATGATATGGAAGGTTTAAATGACTTTCATGATGATCAAGTTATTAGCTATGAAGAGTTTCTAAAAATTGGTAAAAAAACTAATCAAGAAAACCCTGATCTTTGGGAAAGTTTAGTAAATAATGTAAGTCCAGATGACGTTGCAATTTTAGTTTATACATCAGGTACAACAGGACCTTCAAAAGGTGCGATGATTAATCACACAAACCTACTTTATTCTATTAATACTGGATATGATATCTTTGATGTAATGGAACACGAGGAACAATTATCGTTTCTCCCGTTATGTCATATATTAGAGCGGTCAGTTTCAGTTATGATCCCTTTAAAAACAGGCGCAGTAGTTAATTTTGCAGAAAGTATTGATACTGTTCCTGAAAATATTCGAGAAGTATCTCCAACGGTATTTATTGCAGTTCCAAGGATTTGGGAAAAGTTTTATTCATCGATTACAATTCTAATGAAGGATGCAACTTTTATTGGCAAGTTCTTCTATCAATTATCAATAAATGTAGGATCCAAATATAAAGAGTACTTCATAGACGGAAAAGAACCTCCTTTATCATTGAAATTATCTTATTGGATATGTAATCAACTGGTTTTAAAAAATATAAAAAAACTTCTCGGTTTGAATAACTGTCGTTACGCACTAAGTGGCGCTGCGCCAATATCACCTGATCTCATAAATTGGTATCTCTCACTTGGTATAGATATGAGAGAAGGATGGGGAATGACAGAAACTGCTGGAGTTGGAACTGCATTTTACTCAAGAGAAATAAAACTAGGACATGTTGGCCGAGCCGTTAATGATTCTGAAGTAAGGATTGCGCGGGATGGAGAGATTTTATTTAGAGGTCCAGGCGTGTTTTGTGGTTATTTAAATAAACCTGAACAAACAAAAGAAACTCTGATTGATGGATGGCTGCATACAGGAGATGTTGGTGAAATTGATAACTATGGAAATTTAAAAATTACAGATAGAAAAAAAGACATAATCATTACAGCTGGTGGAAAAAATATATCTCCATCTGAAATAGAAAATGAATTAAAATTTAGTCCATTTATATCAGATGCTGTTGTAATTGGTGATAAAAGAAAGTTTTTGTCATGTCTAATAATGATAGATGAAGAGAATGTGATGAAACACGCTCAGGATAATGACATTCCATTTTCTAATTTTGAAAGTCTCTGTAAATCAGAGGAAATAGTTTCCTTGATCGATGATGAGGTCAATAAAGTAAATAAAAAATTTGCCTCTGTAGAACAAGTAAAAAAATTCTCATTAATTGATATTCAATTAACAGCTGAAGACGATGAGCTTACTCCGACCATGAAGCTGAAACGTAAATTCATAAATCAAAAATACGGCGATATCATTGAAAGCATGTATCAATCTGCTTGATTTTCCTCTGTGAAATAATAAGATTTCCTTTTAAATTTAAGAGGACGAATGATGATAAGTAAGCGATTTTCAATTTTTACAATTTTATTGGCACTATTATTAACTTTTGGTCACAATTCCTATTCTCAAGGTGTTTCTGACGATGAAATCATTCTCGGCATGCATACGGATATAAGTGGACCAGTTTCTTCATTTGGAAAATATTCGGTTGAAGGTGTTCAAATGAGAATTGATGAAATTAATAAAGCAGGAGGTATTCATGGAAGAATGCTTAAAATAATTGCAGAAGATCATCAATACCAAGTTCCTCGCGCAGTCCAGGCAGCAAATAAGCTTCTAAACAAAGATAAGATATTTCTGATGGTTGCAAGTTTAGGTACGCCAATGAACAATGCTGTGTTTGAAGCTCAAGAGAAAAAAGATATACCAAATTTATTTCCTCTATCATCAGCAAGATCAATGACTGATCCTTTGCATCGTTTAAAATTTGGAGCTCTTTCAAGTTATTACGATCAAATCAGAGCTGGAGTTAAGTGGGCAATCAATGAGAGAGGAAAAAATAAAATATGCGTTCTTTATCAAGACAATGATTTTGGACAAGAAACATACGAAGCCACTGTAGACCAACTCAACGAAATGGGTTTAGAGTTGCATGAAAAAGCAACCAATAAGCCAACTGATACAGATTTAACCTCTCAAATTACAAAATTAAAAAATGCAGGCTGTGAAGCTGTTGCAATGGGTACAATTGTTAAAGATACAATTCTTGGTTATACAAAAGCTAGGCAGATGAAATGGGATGCATTATTTTTTGGCCAGGTTGCAAGTTTTCATCCTGTTATAGCATCGCAACCTGATGGAGTTACAGATGGATTTTATACATTTGCTCAATTTGATACTCCGAGTAAAGCAAATTGTTCACCGGAGATATGTGATTGGATTGATACCTATGAGTCGATTTTTGGAAATTCTCCAAATATAGGTTCAGCCTATGGTTATATGTATATGGATATAACTGCTAGGGCATTGGAAATTGCTGGTCGTGACCTAACAACAGATAGCTTCCTAAATGCATTAGAAAGCATAAATGATTATAAAATACCTTTTGGTGATACAACACTTTCTTGGTCCCCAGAAAAACATTTAGGTGCGAATGTTGCTTATTTATTTGAAGTTCAAAATGGAACTTTTATTCAAACGGATAACAAAGAATATACATACTAAATGAAAATTTTTGTTTATTTATTTCTTTCATTATTCCTCTCTGGCTTTTCGTTTGCTGACCAAGGCATTACAGAAGATCAGATCTTAATTGGAATGCATACTGATCTAAGTGGACCTGCCTCTATGATTGGAAAACAAAGTGTTGACGGTGTAAACATGCGAATTGACGAATTTAATCAAGCGGGCGGAGCTCATGGCAGAACAATAAAATTTATTGTTGAAGACCATCAATACACCGTCCCAAGAGCGGTGCAAGCGGCCAATAAACTGCTAAGAAAAGATAAAATTGGCTTTATGTTGGGCTCCCTTGGTACCCCAATGAATAATGCAGTGATGTCTGATCAATTATCAATGAATATTCCAAGTTTATTTCCTCTTACAGCTGCACGATCAATGTTTGAACCCTATGATCGTTTGAAGTTCACATCAGGCTCAACATATTATGATCAGATCAGAACAGGATTGAAATATCTTATTGAAAATAACAATCGAAAGTCAGTATGTGTTTTGTATGAAGATACTGATTTTGGACAGGAAATTGTTGACGCTGTGGATGATCAACTTGCAGCAATGAATATGATATTAGTTGAGAGTGCGTCAGCAAAGCCTACAGATACTGACTTCACTGCTCAAATAAAAAAACTTAATAATGCTGGATGTGATTTAGTAGCCATGGGAACAATTGTTCGAACAACAATATTACCATTTATGAAAGCAAAGGAAATAAATTGGACAGATGTTGATTTTGTGACAACTTCAGCAAGCTATTACACAGTTGTGGCAGAACAACCAAATGGAGTAATGAATGGGTTGTACTGTTTAAATTCTGTCGTATTTCCTTATTACGATACGGCTAATGAAATTGAAAAAAAATGGTGGGATAAATTTAAATCTATTTATGCAACAGATCCTAATACGGGAGCCATCTATGGATATATTTTTGCAGATATAGTTGTTGAAGCCATCAAAAGAGCCGGAAAAGATTTAACTGTTGATAGCTTTGTTGAGGCTATGGAAACTCTCAAAGATTATGAAGATCCACTAAAACTTGGCTCGGTAACTTTTAATTCTGATCAAAGACAAGGAAGTAATATTTCTTATTTCTTTCAAGTTCAAAATGAGAGATTTGAAGTAATTTCTGGACCAATTAATTACTAATTACGGTACAAACTTGATAAAGAGCGCTGTCTTAATTGCAAACGGAAAAGTCTCAAAAACTGATTACGTTAAAAAGATAATAGATAGTAACGATTACTTTATTAGTATTGATGCTAAATCAGAAAATTTAAAAGAATTAGGAGTTCAGCCTAATCTAATTTTAGGTGATCTTGACTCTGCTGCAATTGATGATCTTGATAGTAAAATAAAAGTTGTTGAATTATCCGATCAGAACAAAACTGATTTAGAAAAATCGTTAGATTATTGCAAGAAGAATAGTATTAAAAAAGTCGTGATATTAGGAAGTAGCGGTTTGAGGGAAGATCATTCAATGGCAAATGTTCTAATAGCCAGCACTTACTCAGATATTTTGCAAATTGAACTAATAACAAATTATTATCGAATAATCTTTGTGAGAGAAAATACAAAAATAAGTGCTCATAATGTGCCGGTATCTATTATTTCATTGTCGTCAGATAACAAAATTACAACAAGAGGATTAAAATATGATTTGAATAACGAAAAATTGAAATCTTTTTCTCATGGCATAAGTAACGAAGTAAATGGAGATAGCTTTACAGTGAAAGCTGAAAGTGTAATTGTTGTTTTTATAGGAATTAAGTAGTGAAAAAAATTGGTATAATTGGCGGAGGTATATCTGGTCTTACTTTAGGCTGTGTTTTAAAGGGATCTGGAAAAGAATGTGTAATTTTTGAAAGATCAAGCGCACTAAGTGAACATGGCGCAGGCATATCATTAACTCCCAATGCTTGTAAAATACTAGAGGAAATAGATATTCTAGATGCTGTTAGAGCAGAGTCTTGTTCTCCATTAGATATTGCTTGGAGAGATGATCAGGGAAATGTCATAAAAAAAGTCAATATCAATGAATTTGGAGAAGTAATTACATCAAATAGAAAAGTCTTAATAAATAAACTGTATGAGAAATTTATTAATCTAGGTGGAGAAATAAAATTTAATCATGAGTTGTTAGATATAATAAAAGAAAAAGAATTAGTTTTCAAAAATCAGAAAAATATAAGTGTAGACTATATTGCAGGCTGCGATGGGATAAAATCACTAATTAGAACAAATAAAATCAAAAAGGATAAAATTACTTTTTCAGGCTATACCGCGTGGAGAGGTATTGGTTCGTCCGATAGCAAAAGGATAAATATATACCTAGGTAAAAATAGCCATATCGTCTGTTACCCTATTAATGAAAAACTCGAAACAAGCTTTATTGCAATAAAAAAAAGCAAAATAAAAAATAATGAAAGTTGGAGAGAAGAGGGAAATCATGAGGATTTATTAGAGGATTTCTCATCCTATGGAAGTTTCATTAAATCATTATTTCAATCTTCAAAAAAAGTTTATAAATGGGGTTTATTTGATCGAAAATCACTTAATTCTTTTTCCAGTGGTAACATAACTCTATTGGGAGACTCGGCACATCCGATGATGCCGTTTTTGGGCCAAGGCGGCGCTATGGCACTGGAAGATGCATACATATTCGGAAATTTAGTAAACAAATCTGACGATTTTAATTTTATAAGAAATAATTATGAGAAATTGAGGGTGGGTAGGACTAACGCTATTAAAAGATCTTCAAGATATCAGGGATATATAAATCATTTAGGAAACCCAATTTTGAAATCACTGAGAAATTTTATGCTAAAAAATACAGATATTGCTATGCGAAGAACTAAGAACATTTATAATTACGAACCATTGAGAATTATTAATAATTTATAAGTATGACTACATTGCCAGAAACAAAAGCCTGTAAAGTTAATATAGAGAATGAATGGTTAACAATTTCATTCAATCAACCAGAAAAGAGAAATGCATTAACTAGCGAATTAACTGACGATATTAAAAATATTTTTGACGCAGCACGTGATGACTTGGGTGTGAGAGGCGTTACCATGAGAGGTGAAGGAGGAATATTCTGTGCAGGCGGAGATTTAAAAATGTTTAAAACTGGTTTTCAAGGTGGAGAGCAGGGAATAAAAGATGTTGAAGAAGCCAGTGCTTTGACTGGTGCATTTTTTGATATGATAAACTCTTATCCAAAGCCAGTTATAATGTTAGCTGAAGGTGCAGCGATGGCTGGTGGTCTTGGAATGCTTTGTGCTGGGGATATTGTGGTAGTGACTGAAGACTGTAAATTTGCTTTAACAGAAACTACCCTTGGAATACCTCCTGCTCAAATTGCCCCCTTTGTTGCACAAAGAATAGGTTTAGCTAAAGCTAGACGCATCATGCTTACGGCAGCACGGTTTACAGGTAAAGAAGCGTTTGAAATGGGATTAGCAGATTTTATAGCAAAAGATGCTAATGATTTAAAAAATATTGAGTCTAATATAATTAAAGGTGTTATGAATTGTGCCCCTGGGGCAAATGCTATTACAAAAGAAATTGTCCTAGCAACAAGAGATCTAGAGAGAAGCGAAATGATTGATTTTGCTGCTAAGGGCTTTGCTGAACGAATGTTAAGTGATGAAGGCAGAGAAGGCATTGCATCATTTATTGAGAAACGTAAACCGAAATGGTCAAAATGACAGATCAAAATTTAGAATTACAACAAGCTTATGATTTTTGTGATGAAAGCAATGCAGTTTACAAATTATTATCATCTTTAAGTGATAGCGATTATGAGGAAAAAACTCAGTTTAAAGGTTGGAACTTTAACAACGTTATCGGCCACCTTCATGTATGGAATTATGCCGCAGATTTATCTCTTCAAGACGGTGATGATTGGAAAAACTTTGCCAACAGCGCGCTTGAAATGCTTGGGAAAGGTTCAACGATGAATCAGTTTGAGGAAACTATAACTAAAGGAATTAAGGGGAGAGAATTACTAGATACTTGGAAATCATATTACGAGAAAATGACCGAACGATTTGCGGCAGCTGACCCAAAAAAGAGAGTTAAATGGATGGGGCCGGACATGAGCGCAAGATCTTCAATAAGCGCAAGACACATGGAGACATGGGCGCATGCTCAAGAGTTATATGATACACTCGGTGTTGATAGAATTAACGAGGATCGTATTAAAAACATAGTTGTTATTGGAAATAACACATTTAAATATTGTTTTACAATAAATAAGAAAAAACTTCCTGAAGAAACCCCAAGACTAGAATTAACTGCACCATCTGGAGAGGTTTGGGAGTTTAATAATCCGTCTAATGAAAATAAAATATCAGGAAAGGCAGAAGAATTTTGTCAAGTTGTTACACAAGTAAGAAATATTGAAGACGTTAATCTTAATGTATCAGGCGATATAGCAAATGATTGGATGTCAATTGCTCAATGTTTTGCTGGTGGTGCAGAAACTCCACCCAGGCCCGGTACAAGAAAAAAAGTTAATCGAAAAAATTAATTAATCTAAGTAAAAGAATAACTGACCAAAAAAGCATTTCAATATTTATTCCATTATTTAAAGAATTCACTCCGTATGCAATATTTGCATAAATTATAATTCCAATAATAATTAAGCAAAAAATTATCCCTAAAATTTTCTGATAAATATTTGGATTAAATAGTGACTCTCTTAATCCGTATCCAGAAAAATATGCAAGTATGCAAGATGCGGTAAATACCAGCGCATTAAGAAAATTGCTTAAATAAGAAATATAAATTGATAAAAATATGATTAAGCTGAATAAAAAAATTTTACTATAGTTAATAACCATTTATTTTGGTGTTTTCATAGCAACTCCGTTCAAAGGACCAAACGTCGCTGCATCTGCCCTTACCCAATTTTCATAATCTTTGGCAGCTGTCTCTGTTAATTTCAAACTTTTAATTCGCTTATCATTATGGAGAGGAGATTTTTTAATAAATCCTCTCTGTATTCCCGTTTCAATAATAGATTGTATTGAAGATTTAGATCCTGTTTTAGGTGATATAGATTCACATAAATGCTGGAAAGATGTTGTTTGTTCACGATCAAATGTTGCTAATGCAATTATTGTCATCACATTCCAATGAAGAGGAGATTGAAAAATAAAGTTAGTAAGCGGTAAGTCAAGCTCGTATTTATAGAACTCTAGTGCGGATTTAATTGTTTCTGCGATTTCACTATTATATTTTTCTGACATTGAATAGAATACTATTAGAATACCATAATAAAAAATTACCTATGTTTGGTAATAGTTTTTAAATGTAGTATTTATTTAGACAGCAATTTTAGAGAGTCTAGAGGCAATTATTTCCTCGGCTTCAGAAACAACTCTTTCAATCAGTTCTTTACAAGTTGGTATATCATGGATTAATCCAGCCACCATCCCACAACTCCAAGCACCAGCATCCATCGCACCTTCCTGCATGATTTTTGGATACACTCCTGCAACTTCTCCAAATATATCCTGAATTTGAATATTATCTCCTAAGGACTTTTCTTTTTCGAGTATTTTTGTAACTGCATCATTTTTTAAGACTCTTTCAGTATTTCTTAATGGACGCATAATTAACTCTGTATCAAGTTCACTTGCATTGACTAGGGCCTCTTTTACATTTTGATGTACAGGAGCTTCTTTAGTTGCAATAAAACGGGTACCCATGTTTACACCCTCAGCCCCCATAGCCAGAGCAGCTACGAGTTGTTGGCCATTCCCCATACCACCAGAAGCAATAAAAGGAATTTTTAATTCTTCAAAAGCACGAGGTAAAAGTATCATATTTGGAATATCATCTTCACCAGGGTGACCACCACATTCAAAACCGTCAACACTCGCCGCGTCACACCCAATTTTTTCTGCCTTGAGTGCATGCCTAACAGACGTGCATTTATGTATTACTTTTATTCCAGCATCTTTAAGAAGTGGCATAAATTTTTCAGGACTTCTTCCGGCAGTTTCTACAATTTTTACACCACCTTTTACAATTGACTCTATATAACCAGGATAATCTGGGTTTGCAAAACCTGGAAGGAAAGTCAAATTAACACCAATTGGCTTGTCAGTCATATCTTTGCAACGAGCTATTTCGTTTGCAAGATCTTTTGGACTGGCTTGAGTAAGACCGGTGATTATTCCTAAGCCTCCTGCATTAGAAACAGCAGCAGCCATTTCAGCAAAACCAACATAATGCATACCGCCCTGTACAATTGGATGATCTATTTCGAACATTTCTGTAATTTTTGTTTTAATCATTGTTTTTCCCAGATTTATAAATAATTTGAGTATTAGACTTTATCGAGCTTTTTAAATCAAGCAGATTTTTCAGCTATTTATTTGAAAGGATTATTATGATTAATCGACTTAAGTGGGCTAGCACTTTTTTTATCTTGGTTGGTATTTTGCTGACTAATTTAAATATTTATCCCTTAAATATATTTGTTCATGGAACAGGTGCGATTGGATGGACAATGGTAGGATATATGATGGCAGATCGAGCAATATTAACAAATTTTGGACTTCAAATACCCTTGTTTATAATTGGTAATATATATCTTTTGGTATAAGTAATTTGTATGTCTGAAAAAGAGATGGTGACTAACATATTTGGTGATGAGATTGAAGCTTGTTGCTATGATCCAATGACAGGATATTTTAGAGATGGTTTCTGCAACACAGACGAACACGATTATGGAAGCCATGTAGTTTGCGCAGTAATGACTGATGATTTTTTGGAATTCAGTAAATCTAAGGGAAATGACCTCTCAACGCCAAGACCTGAATTCAATTTTCCTGGATTAAAAGAAGGTGATCGCTGGTGCCTTTGCGCTTTAAGATGGAAAGAGGCATATGACGCAGGCGTAGCGCCAAAAGTACACCTTGAAAGTTGTCATTTAAATTCTTTAAACTTTGTTACAAAAGAGCAATTAGAAGAGCACGCGGTAAATAGATTAAATTAATAATAATGAAATTTTTTATCTCAATAATCTTTTTTTTACTCACATTTAATTTAAATGCATCAGAATACAAATTAGAAAAAGTCATCTCTGGTCTCAATAAGCCATGGGGTATGAGTTTTATTAACGATAATGAATTATTTCTTACACAAAAATCAGGTGAAATTTTAAAAATTAATTTAATAACAAAAGAAGTAAAAAATTATCCACATAATTTAAAAGTTGTTCAACCGCACTGGCAAGCCGGAATGCTCGATGTTATTTATGAAGATGGTGAGATCTTTGTAAGTTATACAGAAGACAGAGGAGATGATAAAACCAGTACGTCAATAGCTCGAGGTTTTATTGAAAACGACAGTTTTAGTAAAATAGAAAATATTTTCCAATCAGGTTCTTCATGGAACAACATTCATTGGGGATCAAGGCTGATATTTAAAGATAACTTATTGTACGCAAGCATAGGTGAGAGAGGTTATGGAAGTGTTGCGCAAGATCCAACAAGTTACTTTGGAAAAATGATACGAATTAATAAAGATGGAACCGCACCCAAGGATAACCCATATTCAATGAACGAAGAGTGGTTACCCGAGATCTATCAAATAGGACTTAGAAATCCTCAAGGCATAATGCTCTATCCAAATGATAGTGAAATATATATTACAAATCACGGGCCAAGAGGTGGTGATTTTTTTGGAAAAGTAGAGGCAGGAACTAACTATGGTTGGGCGGATGTTGCTTGGGGAGGAATTGATTATGATGGCTCAATTATTGGTGACGGAAGTGCATGGAAAGAAGGTCTTTTAAAACCAATTTACACATGGGTCCCATCAATTGCGGTCAGCGATATGACATTTTATGGGGGAGACCTATTTCCCGAATTAAAAAACAAAATTTTAGTGACCAGCTTAAAGGCACAAAGATTAATTTCACTCGAATTTGATGGTAAAAAAGCAAGAAATGAAACTACGTTATTTGAAAAAGTTGGTCGAGTTCGCGATGTAGAAACAAATAGTGCTGGTGAGATTTATGTTATTATTGATAACGAAGATAGCGGTATTTGGAAACTAGTAAATAAGTAATGTTTTATTTTTACTTAACGATAAAAATAATAGCCTATTACTCACTTCCATATTATTTATTTCGTCAGAGAATATCTCACAATAAACTATTAAGCTTCCAATCTTTTTTTCTTCTATTGTGGCTTCTTTATTTAGCATTTTTATCTTATTTGCCTTTCATAGACTACTACTACACAAACGAACTAAATGTTCAGTTTATTATACCTAATTATGCATCATACATTTTGGTATTCATGTTTGCTCCAGTGCCTACGTTATTTTATTTATTTTTTATACCATTAGTTTCTAAATTTAGAATTTTAAGCATAGGTGTTGGAATTTTATATCTATTAGTCAGCTCGATTGTAATTTTTGGAATTGAGACATTTAACTATCAAAAAAGAGTCCCATTAGAGAAAATATGTTATGATTTTCACAGTGATACAGATGAAAAACTTTCATGCTGTCTCAAGGCAGGTTATATTTGGCAAGAAGGATTTAGTTATTTTGAAGATATACCTCTGGGCTGTAAAAAGTATATGAATTGGAACGATTAATATGAGTAATGTTAATTTACTATTAGGAAGAATAATAATCGGAATTTATTTTTTAGTTTTTGGAGCAATATTCAAATTATTTAATTATGAATTTACTCTTAATTATATGTTTGATCATCAGGTGCCATATACAGAAATATCTTTAATAATTACAATTATTTTACAAGGCATATGTTCAATTTCAATTTTAGTCGGCTATTATTCTAAATCCTCCGCATTTGTATTAGCGCTACTCACAATACTAATAAATTATTATATGCATGATTTTTGGAATATGAGTGAAGGTTTGGAGCAAAGACATGAGCTTCAAAATTTTGTTAAAAATACAGGAATAATTGCTGGCTTATTAATTCTATCAGCTGTTCACCCAGGCAAATACAAATTAGAACATTAGATGTATAAATATTTCCTACAAGGACTTAGAATAGGTGTCATTTCTAATTTATTTCTACTGTGGGCCTCTTTAACAATAGCAAACATTAGCAATGACTTATTCCTTGTTGTTCCTGCTATAATTTTAATATCAGTTTCTGCATTTAGATGTTTGTTTCCTGTAAATTATGCTTCTAAATCAGTGATTATTGACACAGTTCTTTCTTCAGTATTTGTGACACGATTTTTAGTAACTATCGTTGAGGTGACATATATTTATATGTTCAGTTATGTGCTCAGGATTATTAATTCTGATCAGTATATGTTTGTTGATTTAATTTCTTGGTTAATGGTCATTCAGGTAATTATTTCACAGTTCTTTTGCTGGGGCGCAATACTTTTGAAATACGAACGCTTTTATTTTTATGAAGAATTTGGATGGTTTATAATATTTTTCATTAATACGTTTTTAAGCATAGTTATGCTTAGCTTAGATCTATCAAATGCCCATCATTCACTTATTATTATTAACATAGTTTTTGGAGCTTTATATCTTCCGTGGCAAGTGCTGCATTTAAAGTCAATAACAAAAAGAATAAACGATAATCCTGAAATCAAAGATCAAGAATTCAAAGTGGATTTATCAAAAGTTAAAGTGGAATTAAAAAGCTCAATTAATGATCGAAAATTATCTTTTGAAAGTAACGATTGGGGTGGAGTAGTTGGGATGATGTGGATGTATGGGTATTGGATATTATTTATTCCTGTGTGGATGTTCTATATTATTTTAATTATTTAACTATTCACCCATATAAGCTTGCTTAACATCTGCGTTATTTTTAATTTCCTCAGGTAGACCAGATGCGAGTATCTTACCGTAATTAAGTGCAAGTATACGATCTGACACTTTATTTACAAAACTCATGTCGTGTTCAATCATAATTATGGTAATTCCTAATAAAGATTGAATATCTTTTATCCAAAAGCCAAGATCGATTGTTTCCTCATTTGTTAATCCCGATGACGGTTCATCTAATAGAAGTAATTTTGGATCAGTGCAAAGAGCTCTTGCAAGTTCAACATTTTTGCGAACACCGTAGGGAAGGCCGTTTATAAGAGTATCTCGGTAATGTTGAAGGTCTAGAAAGTCAATTACTTCTTCAACTTTAAGTCTGTATTCATGTTCTTGTTTACGGGCACTGGGTGTAAAAAATACCTCAGATAAAATATTTGTTTTTTTATAAATGTGTCGTCCAAGAAGTAAATTCTGAAGAACAGTTGCATTTTCAAATAATTCTAAATTTTGAAACGTTCTTGCTATTCCAAGCTTTGAAATATTGTGAGGTTTTGTTTTTGAGATGTTTTGATTTTCAAAATATATCTCACCTTTGCTTGGCTCATAGATTCTGCTTATTACATTGAAGAGTGTTGATTTACCTGCTCCGTTAGGACCAATTATTGTAAATATTTCACCTTTGTCGACACCGAACGATACATCATTAAGGGCTTTTACCCCTCCAAATGCTACAGTGATATTTTTTACTTCAAACAAACTCATTATACTCGGTCCGATTTAGTAAATACTTTTTGTTTTTTAAATGTTTGTCTTTTGTAGGTAGGAAACAGTTCAAAGAATAACTTTATTTTCATCCATCTTCCATAAATCCCAAGTGGTTCGTACAAAATGAAGAATACAAGTATCAATCCAAATAACATTGGCTCAAGACCTGGCTGTGAGCCAATAGAACTTGGTAAATAGTCTCGACAGATGGCAATTAATTGCGGTAAGAAGCCAACGAATATCGCTCCAAACACTGTTCCATGTAAACTTCCCATACCACCAACAACGATAAGTAAAAGTAACGTTAAAGATAAAAAGATATTAAATATATCTGGAGCTAAGTAACCAATGTAATGAGCAAGTAATGCACCTGCTAATCCAGTAAAAGCACCAGAAATAGCGAATGATAAAGCTTTATAGAGACCTAAGTTAACGCCTAAACTTTGTGCTGCAATTTCACTGTCTCGAATAGCAACAAACGCTCTCCCAGTTGGAGATCTGAGTATATTGATTGCCGCAAACATCGCTGCAATAAGAAAGACAAGGCAGACATAATAAAAGAAAACACTGTCATAGAAGCTCATACCCAAGAATTCTGGTTGAGGCACAGGCAACCCTCTGTTACCGCCAGTAAAGTGTTCCCATTTTATAAAAACATGTTCCGCTATAAAGCCTAAGGCTAATGTTGCGATAGCTAAGTACATCCCTGTTAAGCGTAGGATTGGTATTCCAATTGCTGCACCTACTAGAAATGAAACAACTATTACGATAGGAATTGACGCATAAAAAGGTATTCCATTAGTCAGTAAGAAGGCATGAGTATAAGCGCCAACTCCTAAGAACGCGGCATGACCTAAGGATGCAAGTCCAGTATATCCAGACAAAATCATAAGACCAATGCCAGCAATGGATAGAATACAAATATATGAGATTTCTCCTAAGTAAAAATCATCTAATACAAGCGGTAACGCTGCCATGATTAAAATAAGCAGTGAATACCAAAAACGATCGCCGTTATGTTTTGCAATATTTATATCTTGCGAATATTTAGTTTTAAAAATAAATCTCATTAAACTTTTTTGACCTCAGCTTTATCTGAGAATAATCCTCTTGGATAAATAATTAATGTTAAAATAAGAACGAGGTAAGCAGATATTTCTCTCACTCCCTCAAATAAATAATTTTCGTAAGTTCCACATAATTGTTCGACAATACCAATTATAATACCACCAACAATTGCTCCAGGTATTGATCCAAATCCTCCTAGAACAGCTGCAGCAAAAGCTTTTAAACCAATCAATGATATTGATGTGTCAACCAAAGTAATTGGTGCAAGTAGTACACCCGCAACGGCGGCAACACCTGCAGATATTGACCATATTAATGAAAAAATAAATTTAACTGGTATTCCCATATAATAGGCAGCTAATTGGTTTTCTGAAGATGCCCTCATAGCCACACCAATTTTTGAAAATGTAAAAAAGAAATATAGCGCAGACATTAAAATTGCAGTCCCAACAATTATAGAGAGGTTCACGTATGAAATTATAAGACCGTTAAACTCAGTTATTTTTCCAGAAAATGGTGTACTGAATGAAAATATATCAGTTCCCCAATAAATTGATGCAAAGCCTCTAAAAATAAAGCCTAAACCGATAGTTAGCATTACTGTTGCAAATGCAGGTTGTCCAATAATCTGTCTCACGACAACTGCGTCTAAGAAAAAACCAAATACAGCAATAATTAAGACAGTAAGAGCGAATCCAGTGAGGTAGTCCATTCCTAAAATGCCAATAAGCGAGTAGGCTACGAATGCTCCGAGCATAAGAATATCGCCTTGAGCAAAGTTAATTGTCTCAGTTGCTTTGTAGATCAAAACAAAGCCGAGAGCGACTAGTCCATAAATACAACCAGATGCTATTCCATCAATTAGTAATTGAATCAATTGCATATTTAACTTTCTTCAATAAATACTTTAACTATTTAGTTATTGATCAATGAAATATACATTAAAAAAACCTAAGAAGTTATAAAAATTATGCGGTTTTTAATCAAATTTTAACTTTCTTTTCATATATCAAGTTTTACAGTTCCATAAGTTTAAAATTAATAGGGGATTTATATGTTTAAAACTGATGACAGATTGATCCAAATTTGTCTCGGGATTTGTTATTTCATAGCAGCAATGTATGCCATGATTAACTTTTTCAATCCTGATTATCTCATTAACAGATATGGATCATTAGAAGCTACAGATACAAACCGATGGTTTCTCGGTTGGTATGGAATGATGAATTTTGGCTTTGTGGCAGGCTTGATTTACATGGGCTATAAAGGATTGGATAGAGCCTTTTTTACCTATGCTGTTCCATTGGCAATTCTTTTTCTCATTTGGGGTATAGGTGGACAAATGTCTGTTCCTGAAAATGAGCAAAACTGGACAGCGGTAGGATTTTTTGTAATCCAGTTAGTTGCTATTGTTATAGCGAGAGCGAGAGCTTTTGGAATGAATGTTGACTTCACAAAAGCTGAAAATATGTGGGGAACAAACGATAAGTTGTGTCAAACTATTTTATGGCTCGGCTTAATAACGCAAGCTTTCTTTGTTGTTAGCTATTTTATTAATCCTGACCAATTAATTACTGATACTCCAGGACTTGAACTCAATGATGCATCTCAAAGGTTTGCTCTAGGTGTAATGTTCTTCTCGCTAGCTTGGACAATTGCATTGCTTTATCAGTTGAGAACTGGTTACAGCATGAGTTTGATTGTTACAGGCTTAATAACTTCAATAATGTTCTTTGCTGTATTTTTGAATTTTGCTGCAATGGGTACAACCACACTAAATGGTGAGGGAAATGCTCTGCTTGCAACAGCAATTATTGGTAATTTTGTCGGATCATTGATTTTATTTTTCCGACTTCAAGGAAATCATTAGGAGGTTTTATGATTAAATTAGAAGATAGACCATCGGTTATAATTCTGAGCATAATTACGTTCATAGCAGTGTTTTATGCTTTCATGTTTTTAACTGAAGGTGCTGCGACTGCGTTTATGGAAAGAACAGGTGGACCAGCTCCTAATGAAGGAACATTATTCTTCATGGGATCGGTTGGATATATCTACCTTGGAATAGCAATCGCAAATGTAATGGCAATGATGGCTCCCGCGAGTCAATCAATGGTATTTTTCAGAGCAATGGTCATTATTACTTTTATTGCCGCTTTAAGAGCAATAGGTAATGCAATTATTGCTGATGAAATACTTACATATGCACCGTTAATAGCGACCATACTTGTTTATGTCGGATATGCAGTTGTCATGTCTCGAAATAAAGCTCGTCTTGGAACCCATTTCGGTTGGCTATAATTCTCTTTGAAGAGAGGGCTTCTTAACGGAAGCTCTCTCTGAAAAACATCTTTATTTTCCATAAGCTTCTTAGTTTAAACAATTCATATCTATGGATTTTTTTTATTTCATTTAGCTTAATATACAAATTACCCTAATTGAAATAAGTGAAGAACTTCCCCATTTATATTTGGAAGGGTGGAGGATTAAATGAGGAAGTTCAGTCTTCTGTCTAGTTACTCAATGATTAAATTATAATTTTTAATTTTGTCATAAAAATTACAAGAATATTAAAATTTTATGACAGATTTCTAGAAAGTATGGCTTAACAAATCTTTCATAAATTATTGATAATGTAATGAAAATTGATTCTTTTTTACCAAATTTATGGTCAACGAAAAAAATAATGTTATTCCTCTCTTAAAATATCGTTCTATATTTATTTCAGATATTCATTTAGGGTCAAAAGGCTGTCAAGCTGAACAGTTGCTTGATTTTTTAAAAAATACCAGATCAGATTACCTATACTTAGTTGGAGATATTATAGATGGGTGGCGACTTAAAAATAGATGGTACTGGCCACAAAGTCACAGTGATGTAATACAAAAAATTCTAAGAAAAGCACGGCATGGAACTAAAGTGTTTTATGTATCAGGAAATCATGATGAGCTTGTTAGAAAATTTGTGCCAATAACACTAGGCGAAATTAGAGTAGTAAATGAAATCAAACATAAGACAGTAGATGGATCTGAATATCTTATACTGCATGGAGACAAATTTGACTCAATTATCAATATCGCACCCTGGTTAGCCCATCTTGGCGCTAGCGCATACGATTTAGCTTTATGGCTAAATAGAAGATTTAATCAATTAAGATTATTATTGGGTTTGAAATATTGGTCGCTTTCAAAGTATCTGAAATTAAAAGTAAAAAATGCTGTTTCTTACATTAATAAGTACGAAGAAATAGTTGCAGGTTATGCAAAAAAGAAAAATCTAAAAGGAGTTATTTGCGGACATATTCATCATGCTTCACATCGAATAATAAATGGAGTTCATTACTATAATGATGGGGACTGGGTAGAAAGTTGCTCCTTTATGATAGAAAATTTTGATGGATCAATGGAAATTCTTTTCTGGAAAGATATCGCTGAAAAGTATGAAATTATCAACAAACATAAGGACTCCGTAAAGGTATTAAGTTAATTGAAAATACTCATCGCATCAGATGCATGGCTCCCTCAAATAAATGGTGTTGTCAGAACGTATCAAACACTTGGTGATAAACTTACAAGTCAAGGACATGAGGTTAGGTACATAACTCCAGATAAATTTATTACAATTCCACTGATTATTTATCCTGAAATAAAACTTGCGATTAATCATTGGTTCAAAATTGGCGTGATCATTGAGAAGTTTAAGCCTGACTTTATACACGTTGCTACAGAGGGACCTATTGGCTTAGCGGTTAGGAATTATTGTTCAAAGAATAATTATGCGTTTACAACCTCGTATTGTACAAAATTTCCTGAATATATAAACACGATGGCTAAGATACCTGTATCTTTTACATATAAAATTTTGAAATGGTTTCACAAAAATTCTAGCGCTGTAATGGTATCCTCTTATTCAATTATAGATGAACTTAATTCACATGGAATTAAAAGAACAGTTAAATGGTCCAGGGGTGTTGATATTGAAGCCTTTCATCCGAAAAAAAAGATTGATCTCAATTTAGAAAAACCAATTTATTTATATGTAGGAAGAATATCTAAGGAAAAATCGCTAGAGGATTTTCTTAAACTAAATTTAAAAGGTACAAAATTACTTGTAGGTGATGGACCCTCTAAGAAAAAACTAGAGAAAAAATATTCTGATGCAGTTTTTGTAGGAGCTAAAAAAGGAAATGAATTAGCACAGTACTATGCGTCTTCAGATATCTTTGTATTCCCAAGTAAAACAGATACGTTTGGAATGGTCATGATTGAGGCTCTCGCCAGTGGACTTCCTGTGGCCGCATATCCTGTTCCAGGTCCAATTGATGTTTTTGATAATTTTAAACATAATTGTCTTGATCATAATTTGATTAATTCAATTGATAAGGCGAGAAAAGTGAGTCGTACAGATTGCATAAATTACAGTAAAAGATTTGATTGGCATGAGGTTTCTAAGCTTTTTTTGTCACATCAAACTGCATCACGCGTTGCAAAATAACAACACTTCAAAAAAATTTTTTTATACAGTAATTATCTTAATGAATTTGAAATAAAAAATTAATAATCAGAAATTAAATTGAAATAATTTTGAAATAAAAAAAAACGTTT
>CACHCK010000002.1 GCA_902578305.1 uncultured Pelagibacteraceae bacterium
TGAAAGCCTTCCATAAAAGGCCTTTATAAAAATCTTCATTTTTTTATTTACTGCAATATCACCAAAACCCATTTCTCTTAAATTATTTTCAAAATCGTTAAACATATGGTCAAATAATTTTTGTGAAATATCTGAATCTCTTAGTTTAGCACTTTTATAATAATAAAAAATTATAATTGCATGGAAAACAATTAAATCAAATCTAGTTTCAAAACTATCATCTAAATTATACTTAATATAAAAGAATTTTGATCTCGATATTTTAATAATATTCTGATAAATTTTTTCTACCATATGATTTTTTTCTTTAAATGACATGACAATTTCAAAATTCACTAACTATCTCATTATTATATTAATTATATATAGTTGCTCTCCTATAAATAAGCAACATGGATATCTGATGGATGACTTTTTATATTCTTCTGATCAAATAGCTAGTTTTGAAGTTGGCAAAACCACAAATAATGAAATATTCTCTGCCATGGGATCACCTTCAATTGAAATAGCTGATATAAATAATGTATGGATTTATCTTATTTCAATAAAAGAAAAAAAAGTATTTGATGACGATACTTTATTGTTCCAAAATGTTGTAAGGTTCGAGTTTAACAAACAAGGGTCTTTACTCAATAAAGCAATACTGACACAAGATGACTTTAAAAATATTTCTTTTGCTTCAGAGATAACAAAAGTTGACAGGAATGCATATAGCATAACTGATCAATTATATGATGCGTTTACGAGAGGCCAGTAATTTATAGTGCAGCTAATAGAAGCAGTGCTACAATATTAGTTATCTTTATCATTGGATTCACTGCTGGCCCTGCGGTATCCTTATAAGGGTCTCCAACTGTATCGCCAGTTACTGCGGCCTTATGTGCTTCGGAACCTTTACCGCCAAAATTGCCATCTTCAACATATTTTTTTGCGTTGTCCCAAGCCCCGCCTCCAGCTGTCATTGAAATTGCTACAAAGATACCTGTTACAATAACACCTAATAACATTGCTCCTACAGCGGAAACAGCTGCATTTTGATCAGCTACAACTGATACGATTAAAAAAAGTATGATCGGTGAAAGTACAGGCAACATTGAAGGTACAATCATTTCTTTTATTGCAGAACGAGTTAACATGTCGACTGATCTTGAATAATCAGGTTTTGAATCACCGGTCATTATACCTGGATTATCAGCGAATTGCTTTCTAACTTCTTCAACAACAGCTCCCCCTGCTCTTCCAACTGCCATCATTCCCATTGAAGCAAAGA
The DNA here is from genome assembly GCA_902578305.1 of uncultured Pelagibacteraceae bacterium. Lineage (GTDB taxonomy): Bacteria > Pseudomonadota > Alphaproteobacteria > Pelagibacterales > AG-422-B15 > CACNXQ01. The sequence goes on from CACHCK010000002.1 coordinate 1,271, forward strand.
GATACGGCAATAAACCGCCTATCAAAAGACCAACAACTACATATGGATTTTCAAGACTAAAATTAGGTGTCAAATTTTCAACTAATTTCAGATCTTCTACATATGCAGCAAATAAGACTAATGCTCCTAAACCAGCGGAACCAATTGCATATCCTTTAGTGACTGCTTTTGTAGTATTTCCAACTGCATCAAGTGCATCCGTAGTTTTTCTTACATTTTCATCTAAATTTGACATTTCTGCTATACCGCCCGCATTATCTGTGACAGGACCATATGCATCAAGCGCAACGACCATTCCAGCTAGTGCAAGCATTGCAGTCACGGCAATTGCTATTCCAAACAAACCAGCCAATTGAAATGTCATTACGATACCAATTACAATAACTAATGCTGGAAGTGCTGTTGCCTCCATAGAAACCGCTAGTCCCTGAATTACATTTGTTCCATGACCAGTTGTAGATGCTTTTGCAACACTTTGAACAGGTCTATAATTTGTTCCTGTATAATATTCAGTTATCCAAATAAGAAGTCCTGTAATTACAATTCCAATTATTGAACAAATATAGAGAGAAGTTCCAGAAAACGTTGTATCACCAAAAGTAAATTCTTTTGACATGTCGCCTAATACTATTTGAGTTACTGGATAAATAAAAATCAATGAGAGAATTGCTGAAGCTATAAAACCTTTGTATAACGCGCCCATGATGCTTTGAGAGGACCCTAGTCTTACAAAAAAAGTACCTATAATGGAAGCCACCAAACAGCTTCCACCTATCGCCATAGGATAAATAGTCATCATATGGGCTATTTCGCCAGAAAAGAATATTGTAGCTAAAACCATAGTTGCTACAATTGTAACGGCATAAGTCTCAAATAAATCAGCGGCCATACCTGCGCAATCTCCAACATTATCGCCAACATTGTCAGCTATAACAGCAGGATTTCTTGGATCATCTTCAGGAATACCTGCTTCAACTTTACCAACTAAATCAGCTCCAACATCTGCTCCCTTGGTGAAAATTCCACCTCCAAGTCTTGCAAATATTGAAATTAGTGAAGCGCCAAACCCTAGGGCAACAAGCGCATGCTTAAGTGTCTCTTCTGACACAGAATAAGAATCTAATATGGCATAGTATACTGATATAGATAATAAAGCCAAACCAGCGACAAGCATACCGGTAACAGCACCTGCTTTGAAAGCAACATTTAGGCCTTTACCTAAACTCTCACTGGCTGCCTGAGCTGTTCTAACGTTAGCTCTAACGGATATTATCATTCCAATATAACCAGCTGCACCTGATAGTATTGCGCCTATTAGATAGCCTCCAACAACCCAAAAATCTCTAAAAAATAAATATAAAAGAACACAGATAACTGCACCTACAATAGCAATAGTTGTATATTGTCTATTTAGATAAGCTTGAGCACCAATTTGAATTGCTGATGAAATTTCTTGCATTTTTTCACTACCAGGATTTGATTTTAAAACTGAATTTCCAGCCCAAAAACCATAAATAATTGATAGTATTCCTGAGAAAATAATTAGGTTTAATATACTCATATCTTATGTCCTTAATTGTTTATTGCTGGTGGAGAAAATGCCAAAAATTACATAAATATGCAACTTTTATTTTATTCTAATTTTATCTAAGGTTATCAAGTACTCCATTTAGAAGTGTTGCCTCTTTATTGCCAAAAAAATGATTGGATATCAATAAATACTCTGAAATAACAATTTTCTTTGAAATTTCTTTTTTTACTTCAATCTCATAAATTGCACATCTGAAGATAGTTAGTAATAATTTATCAAATGATTGGGCTTTACTTTTATCCGTAAGCGAATTTTTTAAGATCGAATCTATTTTTTTCAGATTAAAATAAACACCCTTTAAAATTTCTTTAGTAAGTAAAAGTTTGGAATTATTTATTTTGTTTTTAAAATCACTATTTTCAACAATGTGTAAAAGCAATTCATCAAAAGAATAATCCATACCTCTTTTATTAATAGTAAACTCATAAAGAGCCTGAACAGCTAAAAGCCTTTGATATGATTTTATATCAGACATTTATTTTTAATTTTTTAAAACTGAAATAGCTGCTAAAACTGCTTCTTTTGCTCTATTGATTTTTTTTGAAGATCGCTCAGTTGCTTGCTTAATGCTTGAGCATGTAAGAACAGTATTGGAAACTGGAATTCTATTTTTGACAGATATTGAAAGCAGTGCATTTGTAATAGCATTTGCAATAAACTCATAATGATCTGTCTTACCTTTAATAATACAGCCCACTGCAATAACTGCATCGTATTTTTTTCTTTTTAGAAGTATCGCAATTTGAACAGGGATTTCAAGTGATCCGTTTACCCTAAATACATCGTAATTAAATTTTAGTCTTTTCAACTCAGTAATTGCACCATTCAATAAACCCTCTGTTATTTTGGGATAAAAATTCGAAGCTACTATTAAGAATTTATATTTTTTAGTCATTTATAGTATTTAAAATTTTAGTCTCAATAATTTCAATATCAAAAGCATCTAAACCAATAAATTTCCATTCAGTATTCGTAAGAAGTATCATTTTTTTTACTCCAATTTCTGATAGGATTTGCGCTCCCATACCATAAATTCTAAGTTCGTCACTCGTATTTTGTATTCGATTGTCTGAATTTGATTGGTTTGTTATCAAATTATTAATTATATATTTACCAGTATCTCTAATTAAGATAACGACTCCTCTATTTTCCTTTTGAATGATCTTAATAGCTTTGTGTAATGAAGCATCATCACTCCCATAATTGCCAAATAAGTTATCAAAGTAGTCTGTAACATGTACTCTGACCATAATTGGATTTCCATCACTTACATCTCCTTTTGTTAGCACAATTTGCTCGGTACCATCATAGAGTGACTGATATATTTTGATATTAAATTTACCACCTGAGTCTAAATTTATTTCTGAGTCATAAGATTTTTTGATAAACTTATCTTTATTTCTTCTATGAGAAATTAAATCCACTATCCTTCCTATTTTGATGCTATGTTTTTTTGAAAATTCAATAAGGTCAGGAATTCTTGCCATAGTGCCGTCATCATTCATTATTTCGCAAATAACTCCTGCTGGCGTATACCCACTAAGCCTAGCTAAATCAACTGATGCTTCTGTGTGACCAGCTCTCATTAATACACCTCCGTCTCTCGCAACTAATGGAAATACATGTCCAGGGCTCATAATGTCTTTTTTTGATTTATTTTGATCAATTGCAGTTTGGATTGTTACAGCTCGGTCTTGTGCAGAAATACCCGTTGTAACACCCTCTTTTGCCTCTATGGATATTGTAAATGCAGTAGTGTCGCGTGAGTCATTATTTTGTGACATCAAAGGTAAATCAAGTTCCTTTACTCTATCCTCTGTTAGCGATAAACAAATCAAACCCCTGCCATGAGTTGCCATAAAGTTTATTGCTTTATCGTCAACTTTCGCCGCAGGAATAATCAGATCTCCTTCATTTTCACGATCTTCATCATCGACCATAATTACCATTTTACCAAGTTTTTGGTCTTCAATTATTTCTTCAATAGATGATAAAAATTCATTATTCATAAGCAATATAGGTCAACGGTTTTGTGTAACATATCTTGCAAGCATATCTACTTCAAGATTTATTCTATCGCCTACTTTTAATTTATTAAGATTAGTTTTTTTCCATGTGTATGGAATTATATTAAGACAAATTTCACCTTTTTTAAAATTATTGATAGTAAGAGAAATACCATTGATGGCAATAGACCCTTTTTTTGCAATAAACTTACTTAATTTTTTAGAAATTTTGAATTTTAACTCATAAGAGCCGCCAGTTTTTATTGATGATACTAATGAAGCAGTATCATCTACATGTCCAAAAACGAAATGCCCACTAATTTCATCTCCAACTCTAAGAGATTTCTCAATATTTACTAGATCGCCTATTTTTACATGATTAAAGTTTGTGCAATTTACTGTCTCTTTTGAAACATCAAAACTAAGTCTTGTTTTTTTAGATAGTTTTTTTTTAGATGTAACAGTTAAACATACTCCATTACAGCAAACTGAGCTTCCTTTTTTTACATCTTTAAAGTTAAGATCAGTATCAAGTACAAGCCGATAGTCTCTAAGTTTTTTATACTCTTTAACAGTTCCTATATTTTCTATTATTCCCGAAAACATGAATTATTTCTTCCTGTAAATTGATAATTGGTCATTATCAATTAATTTAACACTAATTAACTTAAATTTTTTTAAATTTTCAATACTATCAATATCTAAATTTGAAATTGCATTAATACCTTTATTTCCCATTATTTTGCTCGCCCTAAACCAAGCTATTTCGTCAATTAGGTTTTCATTCAATAAAGAAGCTGATAATTTTGAGCCTCCTTCAACCAGCACTCTCATATACCCTAAATCAGATATTTTTCTAATGACAGTATTGACATCTAAAACGTTATTTACTTCTTTAATTTTTATATACTTTATATTTTTTGAATTTAAAATTTTTTTCTTCATTTTATCAGAATGAAAAATATATATTTTACGATTTTTACTACTAAATATTTTTAAATTACGCTTTAAATTTAGCCTTCTATCTAAAACGAATATATCAGGAGATCTTCCACTTAATCCATCAAGCCTGCAATCTAATATAGGATTATCTTTTCTTATCGTTCCAGTACCTACAATCAAACATTCGTTCAATGATCTTAATTTATGGCCAAACATTCGTGAAGTTGAATTAGTGATCCATTTACTTTCGTATAAATTTGTTGCAATCTTACCATCAGCTGTAGATGCAATTTTAAGTGTTATAAATGGCTTACGATCTTTTATTGAATTAAAAAAAATATTATTTAATTCTTTTACTTTATCTCCAAAATTTTTAACAACAACATTAATACCAGCTGATCTTAACTTTTTTACTGAATTATTATTAACTAGAGGATTTTTATCAATCTGAGAGATGATCACTTTTGCAAATTTGAGTTCTATAATTTTATCAACACAAGGAGGAGTTTTACCTTCATGCGAACATGGTTCTAGAGTGCAATACAAATGAGCACCTTTTATATCTTTTTTATTTTTGATTTGGTTTATTGCATGAATTTCGGCGTGAGGTACACCTTTAGGTTGTGTCCAACCTCTTGACAAAATTCTACCGTCGTTAACTATTACTGCCCCTACCGGAGGGTTTGGATACGTTGTGCCAATGGCCCTAAGTGCCATTCTTTCAGCGATACTAAGGTAATTTTTTTCACTCAAATGCTAACCTAATCTTCAGTTGAAGAAATTACACCTAAAAACTCTTCAAAATCTTTTGCCTCACGAAAATTTTTATAGACTGATGCAAAACGAACATATGCAACAGAGTCAATGCTCTGCAATCCTTCCATAACAATTTCACCTATCACGTCTGATGAAACCTCTGTTTCACCCAGACTCTCAACTCTTCTGACTATACCACTGATCATTCTATCAACTCTTTCATTGTCAACTGGTCTTTTTCTTAGAGCTATTTGCACTGATCTTTCTAGTTTATCACGATCAAATGGGACTTTCTTTCCTGATTTTTTAAGAACAGTCAGTTCCCTCAATTGTATACGTTCAAATGTTGTAAAGCGTGCACCACATGCAGAGCAAAACCTTCTTCTTCTTATAGCAGAATTGTCCTCCGTAGCTCGAGAGTCCTTGACTTGGGTATCATTATTTCCACAAAATGGACACTTCATATTGTCACCTAATTATAAATTGGAAATTGATTACAGAGATTTATCACTTTCTCTTTTACTATTTTTTCAACTTTACTATTATCGTTTGGATTTTGTTTTAATCCTGATAATGTTTCAAGGATTAAATTTCCAACAGTTTCAAATTCCTTTTCTTTAAAACCTCTTGTTGTAGCAGCAGGAGTCCCCAATCTGATTCCAGAAGTTATTTTTGGGGGTTTCGGGTCCTTTGGTATTCCGTTTTTATTACATGTAATGTGAGCTTCCTCAAGACTTGTTGAAGCTGCATCGCCTGTCAGGTCCATTGGGGTTAAATCAACTAATATTAGATGCGTGTCTGTACCTCCAGAAACAATTTTGAGACCACCATCTACTAGTGTTTGACTAAGAGTTTGAGCATTTTTAATAACTTGTTTTATATATTCTTTAAATTCTGGTTTTAGAGCTTCACCAAAGGCAACAGCTTTACCTGCTATTACATGCATTAGAGGTCCTCCTTGATACCCTGGGAATACAGCTGAATTAAATTTTTTACCTAAGTCTTTATTATTAGAGAGTATCATGCCACCTCTAGCGCCTCTTATAGTTTTGTGAGTTGTCGAAGTAACAACATCTGCAAATTCTATAGGATTAGGGTACTCTTCTGCTGCAACTAATCCTGAAAAGTGAGCCATATCCACATGCAGATATGCTCCTACCAAGTCACAAATTTCACGAAATCTTTTGAAGTCTATAATTCTCGAGTAAGCGCTTCCTCCTGCAATTATTATTTTAGGTTTATGTTCTTTTGCAAGCGACTCAACTTCATCATAATTAATCAATCCTTCGTCATCTAAACCATACTGAACTGCATTGAACCATTTTCCTGACATGGATGGTGCTGACCCATGAGTTAAATGTCCACCAGCATCCAAGCTCATACCTAAAATTGTGTCTCCTGGTTTTATTAGAGCCAACATAACCGCGCCATTAGCCTGAGCTCCTGAATGAGGCTGCACATTTGCATATTCGCATTTATAGAGTTTTTTTAGTCTCTGAATTGCAAGGTCCTCAGCAATATCAACAAATTCACAGCCTCCATAATAACGGGCAGCCGTATATCCTTCTGCATATTTATTTGTTAATACAGACCCTTGAGCTTCTAATACGGCTTTTGAAACTATATTTTCTGATGCAATTAACTCAATCTGATTTTGTTGTCTTGAAAGTTCTTTGTTTATTGCTTCATGAATTTCGTTATCGATTTCTTGAAGTGGAGATGAAAAAAAAGTCATATAATTATCCTATTTTATTTATTCTAACAGCGTGTCGGCTGCCTTCAAAGTCCGTATTTAAGAATGTTTCAACTAGACTTAAGGCTGTAGCTTCATCTATAACACGGGCGCCTAAAGTCAAAATATTTGCATCATTATGTTCCCTAGCTAATTTTGTAACCTCACTGCTATAACAAAGAGCAGCTCTAATCCCTGGTTTTTTATTTGCTGCCATTGCCATCCCTTGGCCAGTTCCACAAACTAATACGCCCTTATGAGCTTTTTCATTTAAAATATCATTTGTAACTTTTGAAGCGTAGTCAGGATAATCTACTGGATCTTTTTTATCTGGTCCTCTATCAATAACATCAACTCCACAATCTAAAAGGCGTTTAATTATTTGATCTTTTAAATCAAAACCTGCGTGGTCTGAAGCAATAGATACTTTAGTTTGTTCACTCATATAGGATATTATTAAACTAATTATACTAAATCTTGTATATAAAAAAATACAATAATTAATTCCAAAGAGACTTTTTTTGTAAGACTTTTTTTAAAGTTGTCGGTTTATCTGTCATTATACCGTCAACATTTATATTTATTAGATCTATCATCTGTTTTTCATCATTAATTGTCCAGACATGTATTTTTTTTCCAAGACTATGAACATGCTCGACTAGATCACTAGTAACAATTCTAAAGCCCATATATGTCATAGGTATTTGAAGACATGGAATACTATTATTATAGATAGAAAAAAATCTATTAAGAAAAAATAATATGGTCTCACTCTTAGTCATGGATGAACATAGATTATCTTTAAACTCATTTCTCAAAATATCTATCTTAGTATTACTAAATGAACCAATACATATCCTGTCAATATTTTTCATAGATTTTAATTTATCTTTCAATAAGTATGCAGACTCTAAACTTTTGGGTTCAATATTAAAATTAATCTCTGGCCAAGAAGATAAGACCTCGTCAAGTAATGGGATTGTATGTGTATCAAAAATTTTTATATCTTTTAACTCTTCATAATTTAAATTTTCTATTTTTGCATCTAGGCCACGTATTCTTTTTAAATCTGGATCATGAAATATTATTAACTTATTATCTTTTGTTTGCCTCACATCTGTTTCGATGTGTCGATATCCTAAATTAATTGATTTATTGAATGCATCTAAAGTATTTTCACAAAAATCATAGGAACCGCCACGATGTGCAAATGGAATAAAATTATAATTGTCTAAAAATTTAAAAGACATATATATACTGAATTATGTTACTTAATTTTATAACTATATTAGGCTTCAATTTTATCGTCATTACTATTTTGTGGATATCATCCCTTAAAACTAGAAGAGCGGATTTTATTGATATTTACTGGGGTCCTAGTTTCTTTTTTTCATTTCTGTTGGCTCTGGTAATAAATAATTCATTTTCTGTTACTGAAATAATATGCTTATTTCTAATAACAATATGGGGTTTTAGACTTGGTATCTATCTTTTAATTAGAAATGTTAATAAGACTGAGGATATTAGATATGTTAAAATTAGAGAAGCTAGAGGAGATATTGGTCTTTATTTAACTGCTTACTTAATCCAAATAATTTTAATTCCAATTATATCATTGCCCCTGATCAGCATTTTAGATACTAGTATTGATCTAAGTTTTGTCCATTGGGCAGGTATATTGATAGCACTTTCAGGAATTCTTATTGAAACGATAGCTGATATACAATTATCCAAATTTAAATTAGATCAAAATAATATTAATAAAGTTATGGATAAAGGGCTTTGGTATTACTCAAGACACCCTAATTATTTCGGGGATAGTCTATTTTGGTGGGGTATTACAATTTACTGTTTTGCATTATCAAACAATTTATTAATTTTTATTGCTCCAATAATAATGACTTACTTATTACTTAGAGTTTCTGGTGTGACTATGTTAGAAAATAGATTATCAAAAAAGAAGGATGGTTATACTGATTATATAAATTCTACTAGCTCTTTTATAATATTGCCAAAGAAAAAATCTAAATGAGTGTATCAGAACTTAAATATCCAAAAAATAGGTTGCGACGAACTCGTCAAGCTAAATGGATTAGAAACCTTACTCAAGAAAGTATGCTTAGTTCAAACGATTTAGTATGGCCAATTTTTGTATGTGAAGGAAACAATATCAAAGATGAAATTCAATCAATGCCTAATGTTTATAGGTATTCGATAGACAATTTAAATGAGGTCTATGATATTGCTAGTGAGCATAAAATAAATCTTATAGCTGTATTTCCGTTCACGCCTCAGGAGCTAAAAACAAAATATGGAGATGAAGCACTAAATCCAGATAATTTAGTTTGTAGGTCTCTTGAAAAGCTTAAAAGTCATAGGTCTGACTTTGGTATTATGTGCGATGTTGCATTAGATCCATATACAGATCATGGCCATGATGGATTATTAAGCGATGAAGGTAAGATTCTAAACGACGAAACTAATGGTGTTTTAGTTAAACAATCTATCCTGCTTGCTGAACATGGTGCAGATATAATTGCCCCTTCAGATATGATGGATGGTAGGATTGGCATGATTAGAGAAGAGTTAGAAAAAAATAAATTTGTGGATACTCTCATTTTGTCTTATGCAGCAAAATATTCATCAAGCATGTATGCGCCATTTAGAGATGCTGTTGGCTCATCCAAGAATTTAAAGACAGATAAAAAAACTTACCAGATGAATATATTGAATTCTGATGAAGCAATCAGGGAGGCATCAATGGACATAGCTGAAGGGGCCGATATGATAATGGTAAAGCCTGGAATTAGCTATTTGGACATCATATACAGAATTAAGAATGAACTGAAGTATCCCACATTTGCCTACCAAGTTTCAGGTGAGTACTCACTCATTAAATTCGGATCACAACAAGGTATAATTAATGAAGAAAATATGGTTATAGAACAATTGTCTTCATTCAAAAGAGCAGGAGCAGATGCAATAATTACTTATTATGCGCCTGAAGTTTCAAAATTTTTGAAACTAATTGATTAAACGTTTTATCAAACTTGATGTATCGAGTTTATTTCCGCCTAAATTTTGAATATCGCTATAGAATTTATCGACAATTTTAGTCACCTCTAAATTAATACCATGTGTATCTGCTTCAGCAAATGCAATTGAAAGATCTTTTCTCATTAAATCAACTGCAAAACCAAAGTCGAACTCTCCCGCTACCATTGATTTAAAACGATTATCCATTTGCCATGATTGTGCGGCGCCTGATGAAATTACTTCCAATACATCGTCAGGATTTAAATCAGTCTGTTTCATAAAATAAATAGACTCTGACAAGCCTTGAACTAGACCTGCAATACAAATTTGATTAATTATTTTAGTTAGCTGGCCAGATCCTGAAGGACCCATATATTTTATTTTTTTTCCGTATAATACTAATATTTCAATACTTCTTTTATATGCCTCTTCTGAACCTCCAATCATTATGCTTAATTGGCCTTTTTCCGCACCCGCTTGTCCACCTGATATTGGGGCATCAAGGAAACTAACACCTATACTTTCTAAGTTTTTTTCTACTTCTCTTACAATTCTTGGTGATACAGTTGAATGATCAATGAATATTGACTTTTCTCTAAGAGAGTTTATGCACCCTTTATCTATTGAGGTTATTTCTTTTAAATCTTCATCGTTGCCTACACATGAAATAATAAAATCATATTTTTGATTAGTTTCTGATAATTTATCAATAACTTTCCCTTTATAATTTTTGATCCAGTTATCACATTTACTTTTTGTACGATTATAAATAGAAACATTATGTTTTTTTGATAGGTAGCCAGCCATTGGAAAGCCCATTTTCCCAATACCTATAAAAAGAATGTTATACATTGAAAATATCCATCATTCTTTGCATAGAGCTTATGGTTACAAGCAAAGGCATCCTAAATAATCTTCCTCCAGGAAAATTTTTGTGTTTAATCTTTTCAAATGCCTCGAGCTCCTTTGTTTTTTCACTTACCATATTTTCTGCTAAAATCTTTCCAGCAATTCCAGTTAATGCAACTCCATGCCCTGAGAAGCCTTGAGCATAATAAATTTTATCATTCACCATCCCAATGTCAGGCACTCTATTCATTGTTAACGCTATTAATCCACCCCAGATATAGTCAATTTTTAATTCACTTAAATTTGGATACACTTTATTTAATTGCCTCTTGGTTCTTTTTTTTAATCCCTCTACAATCTTTAGTGAATAGCCTACTGCACCACCAAATATCATTCTCTTACTGTCAGATAATCTATAATAATTTAAATCAAAATTTGTATCACTAACGCAATAATCGTTTGGCAGTATTTCTCTCTGTAAATTTTGACTTAATGGCTCAGTACAAACAATATAAGTAGCACATGGCATTATTCTATTTTCAATACCTAAATTTAAACCTTTTATATAGGCGTTGCAACATACTGCTATTTTTTTAGCTTTTACCATCCCTTTATCTGTAAGAACCTCAACCGCATGACTTGTTTGATTAATCTTAGTAACCACAGATCTTTCATAGAGTTTTACATTTAATTTTTCTGCCGCTTTTACCAAACCCAATGCATATTTGATTGGATGTAAATGCCCAGCCCCTTTATCAAGGACACCCCCGTAGTAAAGTGATGAACCAATTTCTTTATCGACACTATTTTTGTCAAGGAGTTCTAAATTATTATAGTTGTATGTTTTTATTTTATACTCTCTATTTTCTTCATACTCTCTAAGTTTGGCCGCGCTAGTAGCGGCACTAATTCCCCCATTTTTTTTATCACATTCAATGCCAAATTCCCTTATTCTGTCATCAATTAAATCGACGGAAGCTTGAGATATATCCCAGATTTGCCTTGCAAGCTTGATCCCATATTTCTTTTCAATTACGTCTATACCCCATGATACATCATTCCAGATTTGGCCTCCATTTCTGCCTGAAGCGCCCCATCCAAATAAATTTTGCTCAATAACAATTACCTTTAGACCTTTTTTTGCAGCCTCTATAGCAGTTGATATCCCAGAGAAGCCCCCACCAATTACACAGATGTCGCATTCATGATTATCAATTAGTTGATCATATGGTTTCTTTAAAGCATCAATATTTTGAGCATAGTAACTGTCTGGATAATTTTCCATATAAAATAAGATAGATATTAAATTTTGGAATGTAAACTTTTAGGTTCATTTTTACCAGCTTGAGCTCTTTTGCCCAACCATTTTTTTATTTCATTGGCTGCCAATAAAGTTTTACCATTGTTATCATTTAAAATTCCTTCTTTAGAGTCAAAGCAAATTCCACTTAGAGTTTTTCCACTTTTGAATTTCTGTAATGTCACACCTCTTCCTTTTTGCATTAAAGGTATTTCAGAATGATCAAAAATTAGCAGTTTTACCGCTTTCTTTTCACCACTGAAAACAGCTATTAAGTCTCCTTTTTTTTGAAAACAAGAAATGGCTTTATCATTACCTTTTAAATTCATAACCCTTTTCCCCGATTTAGTAGATGCCATTAAATCTGAGGTATTTACAAAAAATCCTTTGCCGGCACTACTTGTAATTAGATATTCCTTTTCTTGCTCATAAGTAGTTGCAAATAAAATTTCTTCATTATCATTTTTATCTATCAATAAACTAACAGGATCTCCAAAACCTCTTCCAGCAGATATTTTATTACAATTTATTGTATAAAATTTCCCTAAAGTAGAAAAAAGTAGAAGTTTACTATTATTTTTTGATTTTATAATAAATTTTTCAGCATCACCTTCTTTATACTTCACGTTTGTATAATCATCTTGATGCCCTTTTATAGTTTTTATCCATCCATTTTTTGAGAGTATGACCGTTACAGGATCTTTACTTTCAAATTCTTCAGTTGAGTAGTCAATTTCTTTGTATTCTGAATTTACAACAGTTTTTCTATTTGTACTATTTTCATCTTTTGAAAATATTTCTAAACTTTTTGAGAATTCTAAATTTAATTCCTTTATTTGCTCTTTTTTTGATTTTAGTAGTTTGTTTAATTCTTTCTTGTATGTATTCAAATCTTCATTTTCTTTTTTGATTTCTTTTTCTTCTAATTTTTTTAATTGCCTTAGCCTCATTGCCAGTATTGCTTCGGCTTGCCTCTTATTTATTCTAAATACGCTAATCAACTTTTTCTCAGGATCTGCCTCTGTTCTGATTATTTTAATTACTTTATTTAAATTTTTATAAACTATTAAAAAGCCTTTGAGTATTTCTAGCCTATTCTCGGTTTGAATTAATCGATATTTTGTTCTTCTTTTTAAAACATTAAACCTATGGTCAATAAATGATTTTAAGCTCTCTTTAAGTGAAAATAATTTTGGCTCGAGTTTGTGATTGATTGCATTGAAATTAATTGCGTATCTAATTTCTAAATCTGAATTCTTACATAAGTCCTCAAAAATTACTTCAGCTTTAAAACTTCTATTTTTTGGAATGAGAACTATTCTGATGTCTTCTGCAGACTCATCTTGAATTGCCTCTAGGTAATTTGCTTTTTTATTATCAATAAGATCAGATATTTTTTCTATAATTCTGGCTTTATTTACTTGATAGGGAATTTCATAGACGATAATTTGATATTGACCTCTTCCAAGGTCTTCTTTTTTCCATCTTGCCCGAAGCCTTATTGTTCCCTTTCCTTTAACATAGGCATCTTTTAATGCATCATCACTGTCAATGATTTCGCCACCTGTTGGAAAATCTGGTCCCGGAACAAGTTTTAGTAATTGTGAGTTAGTATAATTTGGATTTTTTAATAATTTTGATAAAGCCTTAAATAATTCATTGATGTTATGGGGAGGAATATTTGTCGCCATTCCAACCGCAATTCCTGAACTTCCATTAGCGAGCAAATTTGGAAACGCTGATGGAAGTACTATTGGCTCGTGATCGATGCCATCATATGTATTAATATAATCAATGGTATCCTCTGAAATATCTTTTAGCATTAGCTCTGCTAACGCGGTCAATCTTGCCTCTGTATATCTCATTGCAGCTGCATTATCTCCATCAATGTTACCAAAATTTCCTTGGCCATCAACTAACGGATACCTTGTTGAAAAATTCTGAGCTAATCTCACGAGTGCTTCGTAAACAGACTGATCTCCGTGCGGGTGAAATTTACCAATTACATCGCCAACTATTCTTGCTGATTTTTTAAAACCAGAACTTGAGTTTAGCCTCAATTGAAACATTGCAAACAATAGTCTTCTATGAACCGGCTTTAGCCCATCACGAATATCTGGTAGCGCTCGATGAGTAATTGTTGAAAGTGCGTATGCCAGATACTTTTCTTCTAACGCGTCAGTGAAGTTAATGTTTTTGATTTTCATTTTATAATTGAAATTTTTAGATGATTCCTGCTTTTTGGGAAATTAAGATTATTTGGCTCATAAAATCTCTTTCGAAAAAAATGCTCTGTCAAACTAAGTGCATTCTCTAAATCCTCATTATTGTATTCAGACGATCTGTTGATTAAAAAGTTTGGCAGTTTAAATAGTTTATCTTTATAAGATCCTGCTCCTTCTCTGGTTACGGCCCTTCCACTACTTGGCGAAACAAACTTTAAATTTTCTTTCTCAGATGTTACTGCGCATTCAGTTAAATCTAGGCCGTAACCGATATCTGACAGTAAATCAATTTCCCAAAAAATATAACTTTTGATCCAATCTTCTTTATTCTTACATATATCTTTTATTAGACTTAGTGACTTTTCATACATAAAGGCATTTTGCTGTTTCTCAGCCATAGTAGATATAATTATTGAACAAATAGAATTTATGCCATGCAAATTTACTTTACGATTCAGTATATAAGATGACCACAATTTAATAGGTTCAATAGTATAATTACCCAAGTGGCTTTCTAAACGTCCAGACCAATTTAACATTACTTCATTTCCTGGCTCTATTACTGCACGTAAGTTTTTCGAATGTATTCCTCTAATTAATCCCTTATGCCTTCCATGGTCTTCTGTAAACGCATCTAAAATATAAGATGACTCATTATGTTTTTTAAATCCTAATACAAATCCTGTTCCAGACCACCTCATATTTTCTTCTCTTTAGTCAGCTTTACAAATAAAAATAGGTGAATCTTTTTATTTTCAAATCTTGCGATTTCTTTTCTTGAAGCTTGACCAATTTCTTTCAACATTGAACCTTTCTTTCCAACAAGTATATTTTTATGTGATTGTCTTTTAACTACAATCGATTGGTATATTTTGATTTGACTTTCAACCTTATTAATCTTTTCAGTTACGACATCACACTGATAAGGTATCTCTCTATGTACCTTATCTAGTATTTTTTCACGTGTTACTTCTGAGTAAAATAGCTTCTTCTTAATCTGTATATTACTAGAAGGTTTACTTTTTATTGAAGTTTTAATAGTAAATTTCTTTGAAAATTTTATGAGATTTGCAACTCCTTCACCTGTGAGACTTGAGATTGGAAATATTTCATTAAATATTTTTTCTTTAGAATAAAATTTAATTGCGCTAAGTACTTTCTCTTTTTTAACTTTGTCTATTTTATTTAGTATTAGAAATACATGCTGTTTTTCAATCTTATTTTCTAGAGAGTTAATAATTTTTTTATATTCATTATTAATTCTTAACGAAACATCTACAACAACGTAAATTAAATCTGAAGTCTCAATTTCCGCAAGGGGGGATGAAATGATATTATTGTTAATTTTTTTTCTACTCGAAAAAAAGCCTGGGGTATCTTGGATAATAAATTCGTTTTCAGAGAATTTCTTATAGACTTTTTGATTAAATGTAGTTGACTGTTTTTTCCTTGAAACAAGTGATACCCTCTGTCCCATTATTTTATTAACAAGAGATGACTTTCCAGAATTTGTTGGCCCAATTAATACAATGTTTCCTCTCTTCATTTAATAGAATTTATCTTATTTTTCTCTATGAAAGCAAGAGCAGCATTTTTTTCTGATTCTTTTATTGATGAAGAAGTTCCTATAGCTTTTTTATAATTCATAAATTCAACTTGAATTTTAAATTCAGGATTATGGTCAGGACCAGTTTTACTGATTGTTTTATACTTTGGAAGAGTTTTATATTTTTTTAGAGTCCACTCTTGTAGCTTTGATTTTGCATCAATAATATCTTCAGCAATATTATCAAACTTTGTTTTCCATAATTCAAATATAACTTTTCTTACCTGAGTAAAACTAGAATCTAAATATATTGCTCCCAACAATGCTTCACATGCATCAGATAGAATACTTTTTTTATTGTTACCAAGTGATGATTTTTCAGTTTGTCCTAAAAGAATAAAATCTCCAAGGGATATTGTTTTTGCTATTTCATGGCAGGCATTTCTGTCTACCAGACTACTTAGCATTTTGTCGAGAGAACCCTCGTGTTTATCTGGCCTATCTATTAAAAGTCTCTCAGAAATTACTAATCCTAACACCCTATCGCCGAGAAATTCTAAATTTTCATTACTTTCTAGTTTTTTGTAACTCTTATGTGTGACAGCCCGTTTTAATAGTGTTTTGTCTTTAAATTTGTAGGAAATTTTTTTTTCTAAAATTGATAAATTTTTTACCATTAACTTATTAGCTTCAGCAACCTTTTAAATTGTATATCAAAAGGCCACTTCCAAATTTCATAAAATTTTGAACCGCCTTCAGTTGAAAAAAATATAATTTGTGCCTTACCTACTAATCTGTCAAAATTTACAGAGCCCCAAAATCGGCTATCATTTGAATTATCTCTATTATCACCTAGGAAAAAGTAACTGTCATTTGGAACAATTATTTCATTAGTATTATCGCCTGGGGATCCGTCTACATAATTATAAATTTCATATGATTTTCCATTTGGTAAAGTTTCAATGAGAACTCTTGCTTTTACTACACGTCCATTTTTTAAAATTTTCGTATCCTCTCTTAATTCTTTATATTTAGCGCTTTCACCATTGATGATTAATTTACCATCTTCAACTTTAATGATATCGCCCGGCATACCTACTAATCTTTTAATATAGTCCAAATTAGTGTGAGGCGGTTTAAATATTATAACATCTCCTCTTTCTGGACTTTTTGATAAAACTCGATCTGATATTGGCCCAAGACTAAATGGAAATGAATGTTTACTGTAACCATAATCATACTTTGAAGCAAATAACCGATCACCAATAAGTAGGTTTGGCTCCATTGAGGAAGAGGGAATAAAAAATGGTTGGAATAAAAAAGTTCTGATCAATAAAGCTATTACCAATGCATAAATCAATGTTAACAAATTTGATTTAAACCATGATTTACTGAGAAATTTATCGGTCATTAGATTAATTAATTATTACAATTGCTTGAGCGTAAGGAAACTCATCAGTAATTGTTAAACTTATGTCTGGCTCCTTATCGTTCGCAATTTTTTTGAGTTGAAGTTGAGAATTTCCATGAAAAGTAATCGTAGGTTTTCCTGAGGGTAGATTGGTAACTTCTAAATCTCTCCAAAATACTCCATTTCTAAAACCTGTGCCAAGAGCCTTTGCCGCAGCTTCCTTAGCTGCAAACCTTTTAGCATAACAAGCTGCACTTTCTTTTCTTCTTTCACATTTTTTTATCTCATTTTCTGTAAAAATTCTTTTTTTAAACCTATCTCCAAACTTTAAAAGAGTGTTTTCTATTCTGCGTATATCAATTAAATCTGATCCTAGGCCTATCACTGAATTTCACTTCCTTTTTTAATCAGTTCTCTAAATTTACTTATTGATTTTTCGAGTCCAAGAAAAACTGATTCAGAAATGATAAAATGTCCAATATTAAACTCTTTTACTTCCTTAATCTTAGATAGTTCCACTACAGAGTCGAATGTTATTCCATGGCCAAAATGTAATTCAAGTCCAATGCTATTACTAAAATCTGCTGCATCTCTAATTCGTTCAAGTTCTGATGAAGCATCTTCCTTATAGTTTATTTTACGACAAAATTCTCCCGTATGAAGCTCTACAATATCAGCTCCAATCTCTTTGGCCATTTTGATTTGGTCCGTTGAAGCGTCTATAAACAAAGAGACCCTTATATTATTTTTTTTTATCTTTTCAATTTTTGGTACAAGAATATTATGATTACTTCTTACATCTATTCCGCCTTCAGTGGTTATCTCTTCTCTTTTTTCTGGAACAATACAACATGCATTCGGGCCTGCATTCACTGCTATGTCAACCATTTCATCGGTTGGTGCCATTTCAAAATTTAATGGAATGGAAATGTTCTCTATAATTTCATTAATATCATCGTCTCTTATATGACGCCTATCTTCTCTTAGATGCGTAGTTATTCCATCTGCTCCATATTCTTGGCACAAAAGAGCAGCTCTTAATGGGCTTGGATAGTTTTCTCCTCTGGCATTTCTAAGAGTTGCTACGTGATCGATATTTACACCAAGACGAGGTAGGGTCATTTATATTACTCTACTGCCAGGTTTTATTGCAGGTATTTTATTAAGATCGTCTGGGAGGTTATTGGGATCATAAATTGGAATATCTAGTTTTAGGACTGATATTACATTGTGGTCTTTAAATAATTTATGACTTGAACGATCAACGATTGTTGCGATGCCTAATAAATTAATATTTAGGGGTTTTAGTTTTTCTAAACATTCATTTGTTGATTTCCCTGTTGTAATTACATCCTCAACGAACAAGACGTTTGCATTTTCGTTAATATTAAAGCCTCTCCTCAATTCAAATTCGTTATCGACTCTCTCATAGAATATAAATTTAGATCCTAAAGATCTTGCGAGCTCATACCCGACGAGAAGACCTCCTAAAGCAGGAGAAATCACATAATCAATCTCGTCATCAATATTTTCTTGCACCCTGTACTTTAACTCTTCACAAACCATCTCTCCATTTCGAGGATCTTCAAATAACTTTGAACACTGGCAGTAAATTTTGGATCTTTTTCCCGATGAAAGTATAAAATGTCCATGTTGAATAGCTTCTACTTTTTCAAAAAAATCTTTTATTTCTTTTTCAGTTTTCATAAATTTATCAAAAGCCTACTTACAGAACTTACAATATCCACCTCTGAAAGAGTTTCTATAATCTTATCCAGATGATCAAGATTATGAACGTCAATAATAAAAATCATATCAAAATAATCATCGCCTTTTTCAGATATGTTAAGGTTAGTTATATTGCCACCTGCACTTCCAACAATGGTTGCTAATTTACCTAAAGATCCAGGTTCATTTTTAACTGAGACTTTTATTCTTGACGAAAAATACTGCTTTGGATCTACATCTTTCCATGAGGCAGTGATCCAATCTTCTTTTTTTGTTTCTTTATCTAGCTCCTTACATAAACTGGAGTGAATAATTACACCTGAGTCTTCTGATGTAAGTCCTAAAATATTTTCATTAGGTAAAGGGAAACAGCATTCTGCATAATGAATTGCAATTCCAGGTTGGAAGTTACTTATCTCTAAAGGCATCTTATCGTTTGTGTCTCTTCTTCTGTATCGAGAAAAAAATGATAAAGTTGAACGGGGCTTAAGCTTTGATAATTGATGTGGCTTTATACTTCCTTTACCGATAGCAACAAGAAACTCCTCAGGACTTCTCCTATTAAAACTTTGTGCAAAATTACTAATTTCTGTGTTTGAAATATCTTCATTTCTACCTGTGACTTTGTGTAATATTTTTAACCCTAGACTTGTAAATTCATCTTTCTCTTGCTTTTTAAAAAATCTTTTTATCGATGACTGTGCCTTTGCAGTTGTAACAATATTTTCCCAAGTTTCAGATGGAGATGGTTTTTTTGAAGTTAGTATTTCAATCTCATCACCATTTTGAAGTTTTGTAAATAAGGGTCTAGGTTTTCCATTAATCTTACATCCAACACAACGATTTCCAATTTCAGAATGAAGAGCATAAGCAAAATCGATAGAGTTAGAATTTGCAGGCAAATGAATTAAGTCACCTTTTGGTGTAAAACAAAAGACTTGATCCTGGAACATTTCTAATTTTGTAGCTTCAAGTAAGTCCTCAGAGCTTCCACCGCTGTCTAATATTTCCACTAAATCTCTCAACCAAGTAACATTAACTGGATCTGAAGAAGAGTTATCTACTAAATTATAATTCTCTTTGTAGCTCCAGTGTGCGGCTATACCCTTATCTGCTATAGTGTTCATTTCATTTGTTCGAATTTGAAGTTCAACTCTTTGTCTTTCGGGGCCAACTATCGTTGTATGAATTGACTGATAATTGTTTATTTTTGGTGTCGATATGTAATCTTTAAATGAGCCGGGAACGGCAGACCACCGATTATGAATGATACCTAGTATACTATAACAGTCTTCAATACTTTCAGTGATAATCCTATATGCAAAAATATCAGACAATTGTCTAAAAGCAATTTGCTTATTTTGCATTTTATTCCATACAGAGAATATCTTTTTTTCACGCCCTATTATTTGACAATTAATTTCATTTTTTTCTAAAAGACTGAATATTCTAGTTTTTATTTTATCAGTTAAATTAGACTTATCTTTTTTCAAATACTCAATTCTTGTCATCAATGAGGAATATGCTGATGGATTTAAAATTTGAAATGATAAATCCTCTAACTCATCTTTAAATTCATGCATTCCCAATCTTCCTGCAAGAGGAGCATAAATTTCAAGAGTTTCAGATGCAATACGCTGTCTTCTTTTTTCCTGAGGAATAAATTGAATTGTTCTCATGTTATGTAAACGGTCAGCTAACTTTACTAACAAAACCCTGATATCCTTCGACATTGCTAAAATTAATTTTCTAAAATTTTCAGCTTGAAATTTGTTTTCAGTATAGGTTTCGATTTTTGATAGTTTTGTAACACCGTTTACTAATTGAATGATTTCTTTTCCAAATTTTTCTTCAATTTCATTTTCTGTTGCAAGTGTATCCTCAAGCGTGTCATGTAATAAGCCCGTAATAATTGTGGATGTATCTAGTTTTAAATTTAACAGAATATCCGCAACTGCAACTGGATGAGATATATATGGATCTCCTGAGTGTCTTTTTTGTGACTTGTGACACTCTACCGCAAAAGAATAGGCTTTTTCTATTAATTTAGAATCAAGATGCTTATCAATCGGTTTTGCAGGTTTGTAGACTGTTGATTGTGCCATAATGCACTATTAATCATACATTATTTACGAAGTGAAGCCCAAAATAAATGACTATTTATAAGGTATTAGTGACTTTGTATAATTTATCTTCAATATGCAAGGTTTTATGAAGCCTCATAATTGATGATTTTTTTTCAGAGTGGAGCCATCCAGGACAAATGTCCATTAAAGGCCGTAATACAAAATTTCTCTCATGGAGTCTTGGATGCGGAATTTCAATAGAATTTTTGTTCTCATTTATCAATATTTTGCTAGACTTACTAAGCAAAAGAATATCCAAATCACATGTTCGAGAAGTATTCTTACGGTAGGCGTATCTTCCAGTAATTCTCTCAATTTTTTTTAAAATTATAAGTAAATTTTTAGGTTTTAATTTTGTTTCAACAACTAAAGCAGCGTTTAAAAAAGTTTCGGCAGCAGTTTTAAAATTTTTAGGTGGAGATGAATATAATTTGGACTTTTTTATTACTTTGATATTATTACGCTCCAACTCTTTTAAAACAAATTTAAGTGTATTTAATTTATTACCAAATCTTGAGTTAGAATTTGAACCAATTCCTAAAGCGTAAATCATCCGTACTTTTTTTTCTCCCTAACCCAATCTTTTCTTTTTTTAGCATCTCTTTTATCATGTAGTTTTTTTCCTTTAGCAAGAGCGATTTCCAACTTTGCCTTACCTTTTTTATTGAAGTATATTTTTGTTGGGATCAAAGTAAGCGACTCTTTATTTAACTTTCCAATGATTTTTCTGATTTCTTTTTTATGTAAAAGTAATTTTCGTGGACGGTTTTCAACATGATTTAGATATGAAGCATTAGAATATTTTGAGAAATGTGAGTTTATTAAAAATATTTCACTATTATCTTCCCTTGCATATGACTCGGCTATCTCAACTCTTCCATTTCGAAGCGATTTTATCTCACTACCTTGTAGTTCAATTCCTACCTCAAATAATTCAACAAATGTATAATTATACTTTGCTTTTCTGTTTTGAACTGCTATTTGCAAGGCTATATTAATGATGCGTGCTTCATAGCTTTATCAACTAATTGCTTAGTTTCATCTGATATACTTGTGAGTGGCAGTCTTATGTCATCTTTGCATATACCAAGCTTAGAAGCTGCATATTTTACTGGGGCAGGACTGGACTCAACAAATAAAGCATGATGCAACGGCATCAGTTTGTCATTTATCTCAGAAGCTTTAGCAAAATTTTGATCTAGACAATATTTCATAAATTCAGAACATAATTTTGGGGCGATATTAGACGTCACTGAAATAGAGCCGTGACCACCGTAAATCATAAAAGCTAACGTAGTTGCATCATCTCCTGTTAATTGGTTAAAATCTTCTCCTATTGTTGTTTTTGTTTCATAAACTCTTGGTATATCTGAAGTAGCATCCTTTACTCCAACAATGTTTTTAATTTTAAACAAATCCCTCATTGTTTTTGTATTCATATCAACAATTGATCTGCCAGGAATATTATAAATAATAATTGGAAGTGTAGTTGCCTTACTAATTGCCTCGAAGTGTGAGTATAAACCATGTTGTGTAGGTTTATTATAATATGGTGTAACCACTAAAGCTCCATCAGCACCTGCTTTTTCAGCGTGCATCGTGAGATCGATTGCTTCGTCAGTATTGTTTGATCCTGTTCCTGCTATTACTGGTACACGTTTTGCTGTTTCTTCAACACATATCTCAACTGCTAACTTGTGTTCTTCATGGCTTAAAGTTGGTGACTCGCCTGTTGTACCTACAGGAACCAATCCATGTATACCTTCTGATATTTGAAAATCTATCAGAGACCTAAATGATTTTTCATCAATAGATTTACCGTCAAAAGGCGTAATTAATGCTGTATGAGATCCTTTAAACATTGTTTACAATAGCACTTTTAATTATTTAAAAAAACCTTAATCATAAATATACTTGTGCAAATAAAATAAATAACTATTTCGTGAAAAAATTAATCATTTTTGTAGTAAGTCTATTTTTTATTTCAGGAATATCTTCTTTTGGAGAAATAACGCCTGTAAAGAGAAGTCTATACATTGAATTGCCGGGACCTGGG
Source organism: uncultured Pelagibacteraceae bacterium (assembly GCA_902578305.1). GTDB lineage: Bacteria > Pseudomonadota > Alphaproteobacteria > Pelagibacterales > AG-422-B15 > CACNXQ01. The sequence continues at coordinate 24,575 of CACHCK010000002.1, forward strand.
TTCTCGATCCCAATAAAAAAACCAGTGCAGCCTGCACTCTCTCAATTATTGAGCAATAAAGACTATGAGTTATTTGAGTTAGCGCTAAACAAGGCGGATGAATATAGATGGGATCGAGTAGCTGGAATAAGTAGTAATATTAAAAATGAAACAGCAAAAGAAACACTAAACTGGCTAAAATATTATAATGGTGCAAATAATTTAACATTTTCTGATTACAGAACATATATTAAGAAAAGTTCAAATTGGCCTGAAATAGAAAAAATAAAACTTAAAGCTGAATCAAAAATTACATTTAGAGATAATTATGAAGATTTAATTGATTACTTTAGCGATAATCCTCCTGAAACGGGCTGGGGTCGAATTTATCTAGGTAATGCACTTCTAAACAGCGGCAAATCTGAAGAAGGAAAGAGTCTTATTATTGATGGCTATATCGATGGTAGCTTTACTAGAAAAGAACAATCTCAAATCATAAAAACTTATAAAAATATTTTAAACAAAGATCATCATCTCAGAAGAATAAATAAATTACTGTGGGACGGAAAATATAGGACCGCAGCCAGATTGGTAAAATATGTTGATAAAGATTATCAAAAACTATTTGAAGCCAGGATAGGATTAATATCATTTGCGGGTGGTGTAGATAATTTAATAAAGCTGGTACCAGATGAATTGAAAAATGATCCTGGGCTTGTTTATGATCGAATCAATTGGCGAATAAAAAAAAGAAAGTATGATAGTGCGCTAGTATTATTATTAGATATCAACAAATCAAATTCAAGTGAGTTAGTTCGCCCAGACAAATTTTGGGATAAAAAAAGTTTTCTTATTAGGCGTTTAATTGACCGTCATGAATATGAAACTGCATACGCGCTTGCCATAAATCACGGTTTGAATGAAAGTAAAGATATTGCTGAGGCTGAGTGGTTAGCTGGTTGGATAGCTCTTACTTTTTTAGCTAATCCAGAATCAGCCTATCTTCATTTTCAAGAAATTTGGAATGTTTCATCAAGACCAATCTCAAAAGCAAGAGCCGCCTATTGGATGGCAAATGCATTAGAGGAAGTTGGTAGTTTTACAGAGTCGCAAAGCTGGTATGAAACGGCTTCTTTGTACAGTCTTACCTTTTACGGTCAGCTCGCTGCGAGCAAATTATCAGAAAAGAAATTATTTAAACCATTACTTGTAGAGTATTCCGATGCTAACAACACTGATTATAAAGAAAATCGACCAGTTTATTTATCAATATCTTTATTAAATGAATTTGATAGACCTAAATTGGTTAAAAAATTTATTTGGGATCTTGCTGATCGTAACAATCTTAGTACTTCTGTAAATTCTGTCAAAACTGCAAATGAAATAGGTAGACATGATTTTGCAGTTCAAGCAGGTAAAATTTTATATTATAACCACACAATTCTTGACCCTCTAAGCTTTCCTCAAATTGAAAGACCTGAATTTGGAAAAATTATTTTTCCAGAACAAAGTCTAATACATTCTGTAACAAGACAAGAGAGTCAGTTTGATCCTAAAGCTGGAAGTTATGCAGGAGCTAAAGGATTAATGCAACTTATGCCATATACTGCAAAAAGGATCTCAAAAGGTTTAAAGCTTGAATATACAAAGAGTAAATTAACTGAAGATCCAAAGTATAATGTAATTTTAGGAAGTGCTTATTTAGATAAATTACTCTCAAACTACAATGGCTCATACATTTTGTCTCTTGCAGCTTATAATGCGGGTGAATCACGAGTTTCCAGATGGATAAAAAAATATGGGGATCCAAGAAAAGATGATATTACAAGTGAAAATTGGATAGAGTTGATACCTTTCAAAGAAACAAGAAACTATGTTCAAAGAGTAATGGAAAATATTCAAGTATATGAATTTATTGAGAATGGATTGAAACCAATTGAGTACACTTTATCTAATAATCTCAATCGTGCTTATGTTGGAGGAAATACCTTAATTAAACCAAGTAAGAGAAAAGAATCGTAATAATAGTAGTGTGGCGGAGAGAGAGGGATTCGAACCCTCGGTACGGGTATAAGCCCGCACAACTCCTTAGCAGGGAGCCGGTTTCAACCACTCACCCATCTCTCCACACATAGTTTTAATATATCAAATTTATATTGATTAAAAGAAATTACTTTATTGTGATAACTTTTTCTTAATAAGGTCATTAACTATTTTTGGATTAGCTTTACCTTTAGAAAGTTTCATGGCCTCACCAACAAAAAAACCGAAAAGTTTATCCTTTCCATTTTTATATTTCTTAACGTTTTCTAGATTTGAATTTAATACGTTATCAACTAGGCTTTCTATTTCATTTTCATCACTAATTTGGGATAAACCTTTTTCATCAATAATTTCAGACGCACCTTTGCCACTTTCACACATTTCCTCCAACACTTCCTTTGCTTGACGGTTTGAAATCTTGCCATTTTCGATGTTATCAACCAATTCACCAAGTTGTTTTGAAGTAATAGGACTATCCTCTATAATAAGATTTTTTTTATTAAGTATTGAAAATAATTCGCCAGTAACCCATGTTGTTACAAGTTTTGGATTCCTGTTCTTTACAACGTCTTCGAAATATTCACTTGTTGCTTTGTCTGAAACAATAATATTTGCGTCATAAGAACTAAGAGAATATTCATTAATAAATCTCTCTTTTATTTGATCTGGCAATTCTGGTATTGAGTCTTGTAAACCTTTAATCCAGTCATCATCCAAAGTGAGTGGCAAAAGGTCTGGATCAGGAAAATATCGATAATCATGAGCATCTTCTTTTGACCTCATTGATCTTGTTTCACCAGACTGCGTATTAAATAATCTTGTTTCTTGATTTACACTTTCTCCTTGCTCAATAAGTTTTATTTGTCTTTTTGCTTCATAAACGATAGCTGCATGAATAAATTTAAATGAGTTTAAGTTTTTGATCTCGCACCTTGTACCTAATTCATTTCCTGGCTTGTTTACAGAAACATTTACATCGGCTCTTAGAGATCCTTGTTCCATATTTCCATCACATGTACCAAGATACCTTAAAATACTTCTAACTTTTCGAACATATTCAACAGCCTCCTCTGGTGAGTTCATATCTGGTTTAGATACAATTTCCATTAAGGCAATTCCTGAACGATTCAAGTCAACAAAAGTGAAGTTTGGATCCTGATCGTGCAAACTTTTACCTGCATCTTGTTCTAAATGAAGTCTTTCAACTCCTATTTTCTTTTGACCGTTTTCAGTTTCTATTTCAACAAATCCTTCTCCCACTATTGGGTCCTTATACTGAGATATCTGGTAGCCTTGTGGTAAGTCTTGATAAAAATAATTCTTACGATCAAAAATAGATTTTTTATTTATTTTTGCATTTAATCCAATCCCTGACTTAACGGCTTGCTCAATACAAAATTTATTAATTACAGGCAACATACCTGGCATTGCTGCATCAATTAGACTGACTTGACTATTAGGTTTAGATCCAAAATCGGTTGGTGATGATGAAAATAATTTAGATTTTGAATTAACTTGAGCATGAATCTCTATTCCAATAACTAAATTCCAACCCTCTATCATTTAAACCACCATTTTTCTGGAGTTTCTGAATAGTTAATAGTTTCCTCTATATTTCTAGCAACATTGAGTAATTTTTGTTCTTCAAATGAATTTGTTATCAATTGTAAGCCAATTGGCAAATTATTTTCGTCATTTGCGAAGGGAATTGATATGCCTGGTAAACCTGCTAGATTTACAGGAACAGTAAAAATGTCATTTAGATAGTTTTGTACTGGATCAGATGGCTCATTTGCAATTTCAAATGCTGTTGAAGGTGTTGAAGGAGTGAGAATTGCATCAACTTTTTTAAAAGCTTCAACGTAATCACTTTTTATTAATGATCTAATCTTTTGAGCTTTAATATAATAAGCATCATAATACCCTGATGACAACACAAATGTACCAATTAATATTCTTCTCTTTACTTCATCGCCAAATCCTTCTGATCTCGTTTTTTCATACATATCAATGAGATCATTCCCTTTAACTCTGAGCCCGTATCTCACTCCATCATAGCGAGCTAAATTTGATGAAGCTTCTGCAGGTGCAATAATATAGTAAGCAGGTAAAGCGCTCATTGTATGAGGTAAGCTAATATCTAATATTTCTGCTCCATTCGTCTTTAGTAGATCTGCACACTCATCCCAGCTTTTTTGAGTACTAGCTGGAAGCTTGTCGCTTCTAAATTCTTTTGGGATTCCAATCTTCATACCTTTTATGTCTGGGTTTAAATTTTCATAATAATTTTCTTTTGGATTAACCGAAGAAGTTGAGTCCTTTTCATCGTGACCCGATATAATGTCTAATAAGATTGCAGCGTCTTCAACGGTTTTTGTAATTGGTCCTGCTTGATCTAATGAAGAGGCAAATGCAATTATTCCCCACCTGGATACTCTTCCATATGAAGGTTTCAAACCAACGGTACCTGTAAAAGAAGCTGGCTGTCTAATCGAGCCTCCAGTATCTGTTCCAAGGGAGGCTACACAAAGATCACCTGAAACTGCTGCTGCTGATCCCCCAGATGAACCTCCTGGAACAAGCTCATTATCAGAATTTAGAGACTTCCATGGATTCTTAACCGAACCAAAAAAACTAGTTTTATTGGTTGAACCCATTGCAAATTCATCACAATTAAGTTTTCCCAAACTAATCAGACCTGCTTCACCACACTTTTGAGTTACTGTAGACTCATAATTTGGAATAAAATTTGATAGAATTCTACTTGATGCAGTTGTTGTCACGCCCTTTGTGCAAAACAAATCTTTTATTCCAATTGGAATTCCGTCGTACTTGCTTCTAAGATTTTGACTTTTTCTTCTTTCGTCAGACTTTTCAGCATCAATGAGAGCTTTCTCTTGTGATATAGTATTATAGCAATTTAATTCTTTACCACTTTCTATATTTTTCAAATACTCTGAAGTTACTTCTTTAGAAGATATTTTATTATTTTCTAAAAGAACTGCCAGCGATTTTAATGTATGACTATCTTTCATTATTCGATCACTTTTGGAACAACAAAGAAGTCCATTTCTTTTTCAGGTGCATTTTCTAGTACATCTTCAGTACTATTTTTATTATCTACTTTATCATCTCTAACTTCTAATTTTTGATTAAGGGAATTAGATGTCGGATCAACTTGATCAGTTTTAATTTCTTTTAACTGATCAACAAATTCTAAGATTGAGTTAAGATCCTTACTAAGATTATTGAGTTTATCTTCACTGATTGAAATTCTTGCTAACTTACCAAGCTTTAAAAGACTTTTCTTATCAAATTCCATGTTTATAAGAGGTACTAACTTAAATTAATGTATGATATACAGTCAAAAAATGACTAATGAAACAAAAAAAGAAGTAGATATAACAGAATTTAAGTCATTAGCGGAAAGTAACCATAAAATTCTGGGATTGGATATTGGTAGTAAAAGAATTGGAGTCGCAATTTCTACATCAGATATGACAGGGGCTCTACCATTAAGAACTATTAAATATTCAAACATGAAAGACTTTTTAAAAGAATTAAATGAGCTAGTTAAACTTCACGACGTAAAAGCCCTCGTCATTGGACTGCCATTAAATATGGATGGAAGTGAGGGAAAAAGTGCTCAATCAATTCGTGATAAATCAAGAGCTATAAATTTGTCTTTGAATATTCCCTATTCTTTTTGGGATGAAAGACTTTCTACTGTTGCTGTGGACAAGTTATATACAGATAATTCTAAAAACAGAAAAAAAGCCCATAATCAAAAAAAAGAAATTGATAGTCTCGCTTCAGCATTTATCTTGGAAGGTGCATTAAATTATATTAAAAGAATGAATTAATGCTTGAAAACATTAAAATCCCTAAAATCTCTCAAGCCCATCTGCATGGCATAAAAAATCTCAGCATTGAGGATATAAATAATATTTTAGAACTCAGTAAAATTTTCAAAGAGCACAACAGGGAAAAGGATAAAAAAATACCGATCTTAAAAGGTAGAACAATTATAAATCTTTTTTTTGAACCCTCTACAAGAACACTAATCTCTTTTGAAATAGCTGCTAAAAGATTAGGCGCTGATGTAATTAATATGAATATTGAAGGATCTTCATTAAGAAAAGGTGAAAGTTTATTTGATACCGCTCAAACTTTAGGAGCAATGAACCCTGATCTTGTAATTATCAGACATGGAGAAAATGATGCCTCAAAAGAAATTGCTAAAATATTAGAATGTCCTGTTATAAATGCTGGAGAAGGTGTTAATGAACACCCCACACAAGCATTGCTTGATGCTTATACAATCATGAATCACAATCGAAAGCTTAATAATATCACAGTTTCAATATGTGGTGATCTTGAACATAGTCGAGTAGCAAGGTCAAACTACTATCTTCTTAATAAAATGAAATCAAAAGTTAGATTCGTATTTCCTGATTATTTTAAACCAAAAGATTTAGATAAATATGATGTTGAAACGTTCACAAATTTAGAAGAAGGCATAAAAGATGCTGATATAGTGATGATGCTTAGAATCCAAAATGAAAGAATAAAAGATTTAAATCTTCCATCAGCAGACGATTATTTTAGAAGTTTTGGACTTACTTATGAAAAGTTAAAATCAGCAAAGCCTGAAGTACTAGTGCTTCACCCTGGCCCAATAAATCGAGGTGTAGAAATAGAGAATGAACTAGCTGATGATGTAAACAAATCAGTGATAACTGAACAGGTTGAAAATGGAGTAGCTGTTCGGATGGCTTGTTTGTCAATTATGGTAAAATGATATTCGAGATAATTTTAATAATTTACTTTTCCTACCTTCTAGGATCAATCCCAACTGGTATTTTGGTATCAAGGTTATTCAATTTAGGGGAGCTTAAAAGTATTGGCTCAGGAAATATTGGGGCTACGAACGTATTAAGAACAGGAAACTTTTCAGCTGCAGGAATTACACTATTAATTGATTTTTTTAAAGCGTTAATACCAATAACCCTTACTCTGGCAATCAATGATAATTTACTTTTTATTTCTGGAACTTTTATTCTATTTGGTCATATATTTCCTATATGGCTTGATGATTTAAAAGGAGGTAAAGGATATGCTTCTTTTATGGGAATTATATTTGCAATTAACTTTTATTTATTTTTAACTCTTGGAGTAAGTTGGATTATAATATTTGTAATTTATAGATATTCGTCACTAGCAAGTTTGCTTTCCGCAAATTTAATTTCGTTAATTTCATTATTTTATTTTGATTTCAATGTTTCTTTTATGTGTTTAATTATAAATCTAATTATGATCTTTTCTCATCATGAAAATATAAATCGCTTATTAAGGCGTGAAGAAAAGAAATTGTATTAAGCCTTATATTCTGCCAATTATAAAATATTTTTTGTGAAAATTTGACAAAGCTGACAAAAATATATTAAAGAGCGCGTTTATAAGGATATGAATTTAGTAATAGTAGAAAGCCCAGCTAAGGCTAAAACAATAAATAAATACTTAGGAAGTGAGTTCAATGTACTTGCAAGCTTTGGTCATGTTCGTGATTTGCCATCTAAAAATGGCTCGGTAGATCCAGAAAATAATTTTGCTTTTGAATGGGAAGTTTCTTCAACTTCAAAGAAACATATGAAAGAAATTTATGATGCCAGCGCTGATGCATCTACTCTTTATCTTGCAACTGACCCGGATAGAGAAGGTGAAGCAATTGCATGGCATATTGTTGAGCTACTAAATAAAAAAAAATTACTAAAAGATAAAACTGTCAAGAGAGTGGTCTTTAGTGAGATCACAAAAAATGCAGTAAAAAATGGAATTGCCAATCCAAGAGATATTGACACTGATCTTGTAGACGCCTATTTAGCTCGAAGAGCACTGGATTATCTATTTGGCTTTAATTTGTCACCAGTATTATGGAGAAAGTTACCGGGAGCTAAATCAGCTGGAAGAGTTCAATCAGTTGCCTTAAGATTGATATGTGAACGTGAACTTACCATTGAGTCTTTCGAACCTGAAGAGTATTGGAAAATTAAAGGCAATGTAAAATTTGAGGATGGTTTTAATATAGAATCAAATTTACTTTCTGTAGAAGGCAAAAAAGTAGAAAAATTTAGCTTTAAGTCTGAAGATGATGCGAAAAAAATTGTAAATTTATTCTCGGATAATAAATTTGAAATAACAGATATTACAAAAAAACCAGCATCGAGGAATCCGGAACCACCTTTTTCTACCTCAACACTTCAACAAACCGCATCAAGTATTTATGGTTTTGGCGCCTCTCGAACAATGCAAATTGCACAAAAATTATTTCAGGGTATTGAAATTAATGGTGAAACTGTTGGTTTAATAACTTACATGCGTACTGATAGTACTGATATATCTAAAGAAGCCATTGAAACGTATAGAAACTATTTGAAAAAAAATTTTGAGAATGGGTATTGCCCTAATGAAGTAAGAACTTACAAATCAAAAAAAGCTAAAAACGCTCAGGAAGCTCACGAGGGAATTCGACCTACTGATATTGAATTAACACCTGATCAGGTTTCAAAATATTTAGATACGGATAGCTTAAAATTATACTCGTTGATATGGAAAAGGGCACTTGCAAGTCAAATGAGTTCTGCTGTATTTGAAAGAACAGCTATTGATATCAGCTCTGAAAAGAATGAATTAAAACTGAGAGCAAACGGTTCTGTGGTAAAATTTGATGGGTTTTTGAATATTTATAGTGATTTTAAAGTAAAAAGTGATGAACAAGTTAAAAAAGATGAAAACGAGGAAGATGAAGATGAGGTTACATTGCCGGCTATTTCTGAAGGAATGAAGATAGAGTCAGTTTCACCAACAGAAACACAGCATTTTACTCTTCCACCCCCTAGATACTCAGAGGCAAGTTTAGTAAAAAAATTAGAAGAATTGGGTATAGGAAGACCCTCAACTTACGCAAGTATAATTTCTGTTCTAAAAACAAGAAATTATGTTGAACTTGATAAAAATAGGTTTGTGCCTGTTGATAGAGCAATATTGATAACGGCGTTTCTTAAGGGATTTTTCTCAAAGTACATTGATTATGAGTTTACTGCTGGAATGGAAGAATCACTAGATGAAATTACGTCTGGAAAAATAAAATGGACTGAATTCTTAGAAAATTTTTGGAAAAATTTTTCTACAAATGTTGGTGATGTTACTGATTTGAGAATTACTAATATATTAGATAATTTAAATGAAATTCTTAAGTCACATATATTTGAGCAAAAAGAAGAAAATAACGGAGAAAAGGCAATATCAAGAAGTTGTCCTTCTGAAAACTGTGAAGGTGAACTGAGTCTTAAAGTAAGTCGATTTGGAGCGTTCGTAGGCTGTTCCAACTATCCCGATTGTAAATTTACTAGACCTATCTCTCATAAAAAAATTAAAGAAGCTTTTGAAGATACAATTCTTGGAAAAGATGCTGAGTCAGAACAGGATATTAAATTATTGAATGGAAGATTTGGGCCATACGTTCAGCTAGGTGACGTAATTGAAAAAGAAAAACCAAAGAGAGCCTCAGTACCCAAAGGAATTTCCCCCTCTTCAATTGATTTAGAGAAAGCTCAGTATTTACTAAGTTTGCCAAGAGAGATAGGTGGTCATCCTGAAACAGGTGAAATTATTACTGTGAATTATGGCCGCTATGGTGGTTACATTAATTGTGGTGATAAAAATGCTAGCCTTGAAGATAATTCTGAAATTTTTGATATTGGTATTAACAGAGCAGTTTCTCTGCTTGCTAATGCAAAACCTGGTAGACTTAAAAGTTCGTCTGAAATCAAAACTTTAGGAGAGCATCCCAATGATAAAAAACCAATCAAAGTGATGAAAGGGAAGTTTGGGCCCTATATTAAATATAAAAGTACTAATGCCACAATTCCCGATAATATTGACCCAGAGGAAATTCTAATAGAAGAAGCTATTGATTTGATTGAAAAAAAACTAGAAAAAACAGGTAAGAAAAAGAAAAAATCTTCTAAAAAATAAAAAAACCTGTATCTTTATAATCTTTACAAAAATTAAATTATTAACAAATTGAAAGGTTAACTATGGCTCTCGCTCTAAATGATGTGATGGAAAAGAAATCATCTCTGGATTTTAAAAACCAGGCTTTTATTAATGGAAACTATATAAATTCAGTAACTGGCAAAACGTTTGAGAGCATTAGTCCTGTTGATGGATCAATAATAACTAGCGTTTCAGAATGTGACGTTGAAGATATAAACATAGCTGTCAAAGCTGCGCGCGATGTATTTGAAAAAGGATCATGGTCTAGAATGGCTCCTTCAAAAAGAAAAAAAATTCTATTTAATTTCGCTGACTTAATGAAAAAAAATATTCTAGAGCTTGGCTTGCTAGAAACTTTAAACATGGGTAAACCTATAACTAGAGCGACAGGCGATATAGCAGCATGTATTAATTGCACAAAATGGTATGCTGAGGCAATTGATAAACTTTATGATGATGTAGCTCCAACAAGCGATAATTTGATTGCCACTATCACAAAAGAACCTCTGGGTGTAGTTGGAGCAGTAACTCCTTGGAATTTTCCTTTGTTAATGGCTTGTTGGAAATTTGCACCTGCGTTAGCAACTGGAAATAGTTTTATTTTAAAGCCCGCAGAACAATCACCTTTATCTGCATTAAGAGTTGCCGAACTAGCAATGGAGGCTGGTATTCCAGAAGGAGTCTTCAATGTAGTGCCAGGTTATGGTCCTACTGCAGGAAAAGCATTAGGAACTCACATGGATGTTGATAAACTTGGATTTACTGGATCTACTGAAGTTGGCAGATATTTTTTATCTTACGCAGGTGAATCCAACATGAAGAGAGTTTCACTGGAGTGTGGAGGAAAGTCTCCAAATATAATATTTGCAGATGCACCTGATTTAGACCATGCTGCAAAAATGGCAGCTGATGGCATGTTTGGAAACAGTGGTCAGGTATGTGATGCGCCCTCAAGGTTACTACTTCAAAAATCAATAAAAGACGAATTTTTAGAAAAAGTCGTAAGCTACTCTAAACCTTGGATGCCAGGTAATCCGTTTGACCCAAACACTTTAATGGGCTCAATAGTTGATAAAACTCAAACTGAAAGAATAATGAGTTATATAGATAAAGGTAAATCTGAAGGCGCGAACGTTATAACTGGTGGTGACCAGGTGCTTCAAGACTCAGGTGGCTACTACGTCAGCCCTACGGTCTTTAAAGATGTTCAAAATTCAATGACCGTTGCTAAAGAGGAAATTTTCGGACCAGTATTATGTGCCATAGATTTTGAAAATGAAGATGAAGCTCTTCAAATAGCAAATGATACTCATTATGGACTTAATGCAATGATATGGTCTAATGACTTAAATAAAGTACATAAGCTTGCAAAAAGAATTAAAAGTGGAAAAGTTCTGATAAATAGTTTGAGCGATGGAGATATGTCTTTACCTCACGGTGGATACAAGCAGTCAGGTTCTGGAAGAGATAAATCTCTGGAAGCCCTTGGCCAATATACTCAAACAAAACTTACATTGATAGAAATAAAGTAATTAGTGTCACATAAGTTATCTGATGGCCTTCAAAAGCAAATAAGCAAAGCTACTCTTTTAAAGAATAAACCACTGCTTATAACTGATGCTGATGAAGTCTTATTAAATTTCGTAAAATGCTTTGAAATTTACTTGGAAAAAAAAGGATTTTGGTATGACCTTAGTTCATACGCTCTTTTTGGTAATATAAAACAAAAAGGAACTGATGAAGTGCTATCTAATGAAGTTATACTTGAATATTTAGACGATTTTTTTCGAACAGAGTCAAAAGATATAACTTTTGTTGAAGAATCAATACACTTTATCAATAAACTTCTGGACTCTAATTTTCAAATTTTAGTACTGACTAATATTCCATTCAAATATTTGAATGATAGAAAGTATTGTTTTCAAAAGAATGGTCTTAATCTTCAAATAATTGCCGGAAACGGACCAAAAGGGTTGGTAATTAAAGAATTAATTAGAGATTTTAATGAAAAAGTTTTTTTTATAGATGATTTAGCTCCCCACATATCCTCCGTAAAAGAAGAAGTATCGAGATCTAAAACTATTCATTACGTATCTGATGAACGATTATCTAAACTTGCAGTTTCGCCGAAAGAGGCGGATTTTCGTGCATATAGTTGGAAAGATATATATAATTTTCTAATTAATGAAGTTAGTGGATAAAATACTCGAAGTAGAAAAAGATTTTAAGCAATTTAAGCTTGTAACTCTTGGGAATTATTTGCCTTTTAAAAAAATAGGCAACTTAGTTTATGTATCTGGGCAACTTCCTATAAAAGAGGAAAAAATTATAACTGGCAAAGTTCCATCAGAAACTGACATTAAGGAGGCATCATATGGATCACGCATATGTATGCTTAATACTTTGTCTATATTAGATCAACTAAACCCTTCATGTGAACTTAGTGATTTTAATTGTATTCATGTTGCTGGTTACGTAAATGCTGATCATTCATTTTCTGATCATCCTTTAGTCATCAATGGTGCATCAGATGTTGTTTGTGATATTATGGGAGAAAAAGGAAAGCATTCTAGAATTGCGGTGGGAGCAAGCTCTCTTCCAAAAAATGCTAGTGTTGAAGTTGCATCAATATTTGAAATTCTGAAATAATGAGTCCTTTTCTTGATCGTCCGATTGCCCATAGAGGGCTTCATGATAAAAAATTAATCATTGAAAATTCTTTGGAAGCATTTGAAAATGCAATGAAACACAACCTTGCAATAGAATGTGATATAGTATTATCTAAGGATAAAGAAATTATAGTATTTCATGATTACGATCTTAAAAGGATGTGTGGAATAGATTCTAATATTAATGATCTAAGTACAAACGAAATAAGAAAACTCAAGCTTTTAGATACAGATTGTAGAATACCCTCACTTGATGAGATGCTACATTTAGTAGATGGCCAAACACCTATATTAATTGAAATAAAATCTGGTTTTAATCCTGAAATTGAAGAAAGATTAATTGAAATAATTCGAGCTTACAATGGAGAAATTGCTTTACAGTCATTTGATTATAAAATGTGTGAATGGTTTAAAATCAATGCTCCATTTTATAAAACGGGCCTAATAACCAGTAATAATAATATTGATTTAAAAGAGATTTCTCATCTTGGCATTAATTTTTTATCGGTTGATGTAGAAAAAATAAGCATCAGAAATATTCAAAGTATAAGGAAGGAAAATATTCCACTATTAACTTGGACAATTAATAGTATTGAAAAGTATAATTTGTCACAGAAGTTTGCAGATAATATTATTTTTGAAGATATACATAATGAAATTAGTTAAAAGTATAAAATATCTCAATAAAATCCTAGATCAATATAGAAGCGATGGTTTTAAAATTCACTTAACACCAACAATGGGAGCTTTACATAGAGGACATTTAAAGTTAGTAAAGGAGTCAAAAAAACTAAAATCAATTGTTGTAGTTAGTATTTTTGTTAACCCTACACAATTTGGACCAAAAGAAGATTATAAAAATTACCCAAGGACGCTCAAAAATGATCTTAAAGTCTTAAAAAAATACGGCGCCCATATTGTCTTCATTCCTATTCAGAAACAAATTCTCTCCCATAAAACAAAATATAATTGTCCACAGTTTGCAATTGAAAAACGATTATGTGGTAAATCAAGACCAAAATACTTTCCAGGTGTTAAAAATATTGTACTTAAACTTTTTGATATAGTACAACCAGACGCAGCATTTTTTGGTGAAAAAGATTATCAACAATACTTGGTAATCAAAAAAATGGCTGAGTCATTAAAATTAAACACAAGCATAATATGCGTTAAAACTGTTAGGGATAGAAATGGACTTCCACTTTCATCAAGAAATAACTATTTAAGTGATCAGGAATTTAAAATTGCTATTAAAATCAATAAATTACTTAAAAAATTACCTCCATTGATTAAAACCAAGTTAAAGATTAATAAAATTCTTAATCACACAAAAAAAGTTCTGATAGATCATGGTGTCGATAAAATTGATTATCTGACTGTATTAAATGATGATCTCTCTCTTCGAAAAAAAATAAGTGATAAATCAAGAATATTTATTGCTGTTAAAATAGGAAATACTCGATTAATTGACAATATAAAGATCTAAAATAAATAAATTGAAGCGAGCCCAAGAAAAGATAAAAATCCAAATACATCAGTTATTGTTGTTACAAATACACTTGATGCCAAAGCGGGATCAATCTTAACTTTATTAAAAATATATGGAACTAGGAAACCAAACAAACCTGCAGATAAAATATTTATTACCATTGCTGCTCCAACAATTATAGACAAACTAAGATCAGAAAACCAAACCCAAGCAGCAAACCCTGTTATAATCGCAAATAATATTCCATTTAATACTGATATCGCAATTTCTTTGAAAAAGACCTTTCTTCTATTATTATCTACTAATTCTTTAGTTGCGATAGCTCTCACGGTAAGTGTTAACGTTTGTGTTCCTGCATTACCACCCATTGATGCAACAATTGGCATTAAGATCGCTAGTGCTACCATTTTCTCAATACTGGCATCAAATAGACTTATTACATAAGATGCAAGAATTGCGGTTAATAAATTTAGAAATAACCATATAAATCGTCGCCTCGTTGATCTTCCAATGGATTGATTCATCTCACTTTCTGAAACACCACCCAACCTCAAAATATCTTCTTCTGCTTCTTCTTGAACAACCCACACAATATCATCTGCCGTAATTCTTCCAATTAATCTATTTTGGTTATCGACAACTCCAGCTGACACCAAAGAGTATTGCTCAAAGAAAAGTGCTACTTCTTCTTGATCCATAGATGCCTTAACAAATTTTGGGTTTTCTTCTAAAATTTCGTTTAATTTTGTATCTCTACCTGACTTCAGAACTTTAGAAACTGAAGCACTCCCCAACGGTTTATTGCTCGGGTCGACAATAAAAAGTTCATAGAATTCATCAGGTAAGTCAATTTGTTCTCTTAAATGATCAATGGCCTGCCCTACTGTCCAAAAACCTGGCATTGAAACAAATTCTTTTTGCATTCTTCTTCCAGCAGTATCTTCAGGGTAATTAAGACTTTCTTGTAAAATTTCTCTCTCTGTGGGGTTTACTTGATCTAAAATTTTCTTTTGAGCTGCTGGCTCCAAAGACTCAATGAGGTTAATTGCATCATCTGTCTCCATCTCACTAATAGAGCGAACTACTTTAGTATCCTCTAATTCTTGAACTGTTTCATCTATAATAGTGTCATCTAGCTCAGCAAGAACATCTGTATGGCGGTCTTCATTAAGATTATTAAGAATGTAAGATCGTTGCTCTTTACTAAGAAAAGTAAAGAGATCAGCCAAATCTGCTGGATGAAGAGGAGAAATAATATTGGTTAGTTTATCTTTTTCTTTGTTATTGCAAAAATTTATTACATCATTAATTAATTGATTATTAAAAGTAATATTCTCATTTTGAGGTGGTTCATTTACAATATTATTCATAATAAAAATATGTACATCAATTTAGGTTATTATCCAGGAAAACATGGAAATTAAGATAGATAATTCAGCTCAAGACTACTTAAAAAGTCTTAAATATATGGAAAATAGAGTTAATGAAATAATTAAAAACAAGAATGACGAACTGGCTTGGCTCTTAAGTCATCCAGCGATATATACATCAGGATCTACTGATCATAAAAGTGACCTTCTTAATAATAATAAAATACCTGTAATTAAGACTAATCGGGGAGGAAAATATACTTATCATGGCCCTGGACAAAGAGTTGTCTACCTTATGATCAATTTAAATAATAGAAAAAAAGACATTAAATTTTTTGTAAACCAAATTGAAAAATTGATCATAGAAATTTTAAGTAATTTTCACATTGTTGCAGAAGCAATACCTGATCATCATGGAGTATTCGTTAAAAAGAATAATGGTCAACTCTATAAAATTGCCAGTATTGGCTTAAAGGTAAAAAAATGGGTTACTTACCATGGTTTTTCAATAAATGTAAATCCAGATTTAAGTCACTATGAAGGTATCAAGCCATGTGGAATGAGTAGCAAATTTGTCACTAGTTTATCAGATTTAGGTTATAATATAAAGAGCATGGAAATTGATAGAACAATTGAAAAAACTCTAATTAAATATTTTAATTAAAATGAACTTTACTTCTGTAAAAAATAACAAAAAAACTATAAATCTCAAAAATAAAAATAAGAACTATGAAGTAAATGCTCAATGGCTTTATGAGCATAGTACGAACAGCGAGATAAGAGATAATTATACAAATCAACTTTTAATAGAAGCAGCGGAAATAGATGAACATTTATACGTTAAATCAGCCAAAATAAACAAAAATGTTTTACAAATTCAATTTTCAGATAATTCAAAACATTCGTATCAATTTGGCTATCTCTACAATCAACTAGAATCTGAAAAATTCAAGTCTAAAAAATGTTTATGGAATAAAGAAAGTATTAAAATTCCAAAATATGACTTTCTGCTAATAAATGAAAAAATGCTATCTGATATTTTATTATCTGTTGAAACATTTGGTTTTTGTTTAGTCAGAAATATTCCAAAAACTAAGAATGGTTTAAATCAACTTATGAAACTTATTGGGCCAGTTAAAAAAACAAATTGGGGTGGTATTGCTGACGTTAAAAACATAAAAAAAGCCTATGACTTAACTATGACAACAAGAGCACTAGAGAACCATACTGACAATCCATATCGATTCCCTACACAAGGTTATATTTTTTTACACTGTATAGAAAACGCTTCTATAGGCGGAGAAAATACAATAGTTGACGGTTTTAATGTTGCAAAAATTTTGCGAGATAGACATAAACAATTCTTTAATACGCTTACAACTTTCAATACCTTTTTTAGATATAAAGATGAAAATGCCTGGTTAGAAAATAAATGTAAGCTGATCGAGTTAGATGATATGAGCAATGTAATACAAGTAAGGTACAACAATAGAACTGAATTAATTCCATTCGATAAAAATCAAAAAATAGACGATTACATTAATGCAAGAAGAAAGTTATGGGATTTAATTAAGGATAAAAAAAATAATATTCGCATTAAACAACAACCAGGCGACATGTTAATTTTAGATAATTATCGTGTATTGCATGGAAGGGGTGCATATAGAGATACTAAATGTCGTCGTTACTTTAGACAAGGCTACATGGATAGAGATATTTTTCAGAGCAAATTAAAAACTTTGGCTATTTAGAAAATAGAATAAGCTCCTCATCAGCGCCCACACTATCACCTGGCTTTATTAGAACTTTATCAATTACGCAGTCTTTTTCACTTTTTAAAATATTTTCCATTTTCATTGCTTCAATGATTAGCAATTGATCGCCACTTTTGACTTTTTGTCCTTCAGATACGTCTATTGACTTGATTAGACCAGGCATTGGAGAAATTAATTTCTTTGATGAATCTTCTAATTTTATTTTCGGCATAAGTCTTAAGTAAGTTTCATGTTGCTTACTTACAACTATGGTCTGACATCTACAATCATAGTAACTGACATTCGAAGAGTTAAGGTTTACAAGTTTATTTAATTTAAAATACTCTATTTGCTGGTTTATGCTTACCTGACATAACCTCTTGTTTAGCTTTATAGATGATTCAATCTCATACTCTTTTTTTTCTATTTTAAAGGTTCCGTAAAATCTTTCTTTTTCAAACTTAGATTCTGTAACTTTGAGGTTAAGAAAATCTTCTCCTACCTTTATTACAAAATCATTAGAAGTTAGTATCTTGCTTTGTAATTGGAATATAAATAAAATCTGGGCAAAAATTGCAATTCTGTGTTTCTTATCTTCACTTAAATTATGATTAGAATAGTAACCCTTAGGAAATTTTTCTTTGATAAAATTTGTACTTATTTTGCCGTTTCTAAATTTTTTGTCACCTAAAATTGAAATCAGAAATTCAATATTATTTTCAACTCCTGATAAGTAATAATTTTGCAGTGAATTGATCATTAAGTCTATTGCAGTTGTTCTATCCTTACTATGAACCGCTAGCTTTGATATCATAGGATCATAAAATAAAGAAACTTCAGATCCAGGATTTATTCCTGTATCATTTCTAATAATTTGATCTTTATCCTCGATTTTGGATGGCTCTATGTATTCAGTCACTCTACCAATTGAAGGTAAAAAATCTTTAGTTGGATCTTCGGCATAAATTCGAGACTCAACTGACCAGCCTTTAAGGTTAATATCTTTTTGTGATATATTTAACTTTTTATTATCTGCGCAATAAATCATTTGTTCAACCAGATCTACGCCTGTAACAAGCTCAGAAACAGGATGTTCAACTTGAAGTCTTGTGTTCATCTCGAGAAAATAAAAATTTTTGTTAGCATCTACTACAAATTCTACGGTGCCCGCTGAGTCGTATTGAACTTCCTTTGCAAGGATTAAAGCTTGTGCAGCCATTTCATTTCTCATATCTTCATCTACAAATGGCGATGGGCACTCCTCAATAACTTTTTGATATCTCCTTTGAATTGAACATTCTCTCTCACCTAAATGAACTTGATTTCCATGTTTGTCACAAAGAATTTGTATCTCAATATGTCTTGGTTGCTCTATATATTTTTCAATAAACACACGATCATCCCCAAAGCTTTTCTTGGACTCACTCTTTGCGGCATTAAAATTTTCTTCTAATTCACTATTTTTTCTTACTATTCTCATTCCTTTACCGCCACCTCCTGCTGATGCTTTTAGCAAGACTGGGTATCCAATTTTATTTGAGATTTTTAATGCTTCTTTTGAGTTTTTTACTGGAGCGGTATGGCCAGGTATTACGTTTAGTTTAAGTTTTATTGCAAGATTTTTAGACTCAATTTTGTCTCCCATTTTTTTTATAGCATTAGGATTGGGTCCAATAAATTTTATTTTCTCTTTAGCCAGTCTTTTAACAAAAGCTGCATTTTCAGATAAAAAACCGTATCCTGGATGAATTGCGTCAGCCTTTGATTTTTTTGCAATATTAATGATTTTATTAATATCTAAATAAGACTCAGCTGGCTGAGAGCCTCCTATATGGTAAGACTCATCTGCCTGTTTCACAAACAAAGAATCCTTATCAGCATCAGAATAAACAGCTACCGTATTGATATTCAACTTTCTTGCTGTACGTATAACTCTGCACGCAATTTCTCCTCTATTCGCAATTAGAATTTTTTTAATCATTAATTATAATGGTATATTATCGTGTTTTTTTAAGGGAGAAGATAATTCTTTATCTTTAAGATTTTCAAGTGCTGTCGCTATACGACGACGTGTTGAATGCGGTCTTATTACATCGTCTATGAATCCTCTCTTTGAAGCAATAAATGGATTTACAAACTGATCTGTATATTCTTGTGTTCTCTTATCAATTTTCTTTTTATCCTTAATTTCATTTCTGAACAAAATTTCAGTAGCTCCCTTTGCACCCATAACTGCAATTTCTGCGCTTGGCCATGCATAATTAATATCACCACGCAAATGCTTTGAAGCCATAACAACATATGCACCTCCGTAAGCCTTACGTGTTATTATTGTAATTTTAGGAACGGTTGCTTCAGCATAAGCGTATAAAAGCTTGGCACCATTTTTAATGATACCATTGTGTTCCTGAGATACTCCTGGCAAGAAACCCGGTACGTCAACAAAAGTTACAATTGGTATATTGAAACAATCACAAAATCTTACAAACCTGCCTCCTTTTTTACCAGAGTCTATATCAAGACATCCTGCCAAAACTAAAGGCTGGTTTGCCACAAATCCAACTGTTCTTCCCTCAATTCTACCAAAACCAGTGATAATATTTTTTGCAAAGTCAGGCTGAATTTCAAAAAAATAGTTATTATCAACTACTTTATTAATTAGTTCCTTCATATCATATGGTTTATTTGCGTTTTCAGGAACAAGGGTATCTAAAGAGTAATCCGGACTTAGGTTTTGAAAACTATCTTTAATATTTTTAGATTTTTCCCGATTGCTTGAAGGCAGCAAGTCAATAAGACTTTTTACTTCCTGGAGTGTTTCAATATCATTGTTGAACGCTCCATCAGCTACAGAAGACTTTGAAGTATGTGTTTTAGCGCCTCCCAATTCCTCTTGCGTAACATTTTCTTGTGTCACGGTCTTTACAACATCTGGGCCAGTCACAAACATGAATGAGGTATTTTTGACCATAAATATGAAATCTGTCATTGCGGGTGAATACACAGCTCCTCCAGCACATGGACCCATAATGACTGAAATTTGAGGAACAACTCCAGAGGCAAGAACATTTCGTTGAAACACCTCTGCATAACCTGCTAAAGAAGCAACACCCTCCTGAATACGTGCACCACCAGAGTCATTTATGCCAATAATAGGAGCGCCAACTTTCATTGCCATGTCCATTATCTTGCATATTTTTTCTGCATGAGCTTCAGACAGTGAGCCCCCAAAAACTGTAAAGTCTTGACTGAAAACGTAAACTAATTTTCCATTTATTTTTCCACTGCCGGTAACTACTCCATCACCCGCATACTTCTGGTCGGCCATACCAAAGTCATTAGTACGGTGTTCCACGTACATATCGTACTCTTCAAAAGTGTCTTGATCTAAAAGTACCTCTATTCGTTCTCTAGCTGTTAATTTGCCTTTTGCGTGCTGAGAGTCAATTCGTTTTTTTCCTCCACCCAGTTTAGCCTCTTCGCGCTTTTTTTCTAATAATTTGATGATATCACTCATGAAGTAACTATATTATATAATATTTCTGAATTATCAATTTATAAGTATTTTCTAAAGTGATTTGGGAGTTCAGTCTCTATTTTGACTTTTTTATTATTCATATCAATGAATTCTAAAGCGCCGGCATGTAGAAATAAATTAGAAATTTTTATTTGATTGCGTTCGATATAATATTTTTTATCACCAAGGATTGGAAAACCATTCATAAAACAATGTTGCCTAATTTGATGTTTTCTACCTGATTGGGGATTTAATTTTAAAAGAAAATATTCTCCAGACAGTTTTTTTATTATTTGATATTTTGTTTCAGCGGAAACATTTTTTTTATTTTTGGGAAGCATGTCATTAAGTGTTCCCTCTTTATATTTTGGTTTTTTTTCAACTATTGCATAATAAGTTTTCTTTATTTCATGGTTAGATAGAATTTTGTGAAAGTATCTTGCTGAAATAGAATTTTTTGCGATTATCAATAGACCAGTTGTGTCTTTGTCAAGACGATGCACTAGCTTAGGATGACATTCTTTAGTATTAAAAAATTGAAGTAAATCATCAATTGATAGATTAATTTTTGATCCACGCTGACATGGTATTCCAGCCCACTTATTAATAATAATAAAGTCGTCAGATTGAAAAACTACTGAATTTTTAATTTTTCTCTTGATTATGTTGGGTATTTTAATTGAAGATTTATTTTCATTAATAACTTTGAATTCCTTGAAAACATCAACAATATCATCTTGTTTAACTCTATAACTTCCAAGTTTTTTTTTATTATTTATTTTAATTGACTTTTTTCTGAGCTCTTTATGAAGTAATGAGAAAGGAATATTTAATTTATCTTTTAAAAACTTGTCTAATCTTACCCCGTTAGAAGCACTATCAACAATTATAGTTTTTTTGGATTTCATCTAAATTTATATGTTTAGATAAATCAATTTATTATGAATTAGATATTATTTATCTTGATCAAGAATTTGAATATAAGCCATAGGTGCATTATCACCTGACCGATAGCCAGCTTTAACAATTCTACAATAGCCACCGTTTCTATCTTTGAATCTTTCAGATAAATCTCCAAAAACTTTTGTTACTGCTTCTTTGTCTCTAAGTGAATTAAAGGCATTTGCCCTAGATGAACTTTTATTCTTTTTACCTAGAGTGATAATTTTTTCAACAAATGGTCTTAGTTCCTTTGCTTTTGGAAGTGTGGTTTTAATAGTCTCATTTTTGATTAGAGAAACAGCCATGTTCTCAAGCATTGCTATTCGATGCGATGATGTCCTATTTAACTTTCTTTTTGCAATACCGTGTCTCATTTTTAATTATATGGATCTTCAATCTTTCTTGCCATTTCCTCGATGTTTTCAGGTGGCCAATTAGGTACCTCCATGCCTAAATATAGTGACATTGTGCCCAGTACTTCTTTTATTTCATTAAGAGACTTACGACCAAAATTAGGTGTACGCAACATTTCAATTTCACTTTTTTGAACAAGGTCTCCAATGTAAATAATATTATCATTTCTTAAGCAATTCATTGATCTCACTGAAAGTTCAAGCTCCTCAACTTTTCTTAAAAGATTTTTATTAAATTGAGGTTCCAATGCATCAGGTTCTTCCTGTATCTCTTCAGGTTCTTCAAAATTAATAAATGATTGCAATTGGTCTTGAATTATTCGTGCTGCAAATGCAATGGCATCCTCAGGAGATACTGACCCATTTGTTTCAATTGACATTGTTAACTTATCATAATCCAGAACTTTTCCTTCTCTAGTATTTTCTATACTGTATGAAACTTGTTTAACTGGGCTAAATATAGAATCTATCGGAATCAAGCCTATAGCGGAATCCTCTGGTTTGTTATGTTCAGCAGCAACATAGCCTTTACCTTTTGCTACGGTAAGCTCCATATTAAACTCAGTATTGTCATCAAGATTACAGATAACTAACTCTGGATTTATAATATCTATCTCAGAAGGAGTATTAATCATACCTGCAGTAATCTCACCTGGACCAGTTACATTGAGATTCATTTTTCTTACACCTTCAGAATGCATATTTAGAGACAAAGACTTAATATTTAATACTATATCCGTTACATCTTCTCTTACTCCATCAATAGATGAAAATTCATGAAGTACATTATCTATCTTAATTGCAGTCACAGCAGTACCTTGTAGTGACGACAACAGCACTCTTCTAAGAGCATTTCCAAGAGTTAAACCAAAACCCCTTTCGAGTGGTTCCGCAATTAATGTTGCTTTATATTGAGTGTCTTCATCGCTGATTAGCTTTAGTTTTGAAGGTTTTATTAATGCCTGCCAATTATTAATAATACTCATAGTTTTTTTTCCTTTAATAAATATTAAACTCTTCTTTTCTTTGGTGGACGACAACCATTGTGAGGAATTGGTGTAGTATCTTTAATAGAAGTTATATAGAATCCTACAGCTTGTAATGCTCGTAGTGCCGACTCTCGTCCTCCGCCTGGTCCTCTAACAAATACTTGTAAGTTTTTTAAACCAAACTCTTTTGCTTTAGTGCCAGCGTCCTCAGCTGCAATTTGTGCAGCGTATGGTGTAGACTTTCTTGATCCTTTAAAACCTTTTACTCCCGCAGACGACCATGCAATACTATTGCCTTGCTCATCTGTAATGGTAATCATAGTGTTATTAAATGTAGCATTAATATACGCTAATCCAGAAATGATATTCTTTTTTTGTTTTTTCTTTTTTACAGTTTTAGCTTCAGCCATATTTATTTAGCAACCTTTTTCTTTCCAGCGATTGCAATAGCCTTTCCTTTTTTTGTTCTGGCGTTTGTATGAGTACGCTGACCTCTACATGGCAAATTTTTTCTGTGTCTTACACCTCTATACGTGCCAAGATCCTTCAATCTTTTGATATTTCCAGAAACCTCTCTTCTTAAATCACCTTCAACCAAAAATGATGACGAAATAACATCACTAACATTTTTTATTTCTGTTTCAGATAAATCTTGAACTCTAGTATTTGCATCTACATTTGCCTTAGAACACACATCCCTTGAGATCTTATTTCCAATTCCATATACATAGGTTAATGCAACTCCTAATTTCTTTTGGGTTGGAATATTTACTCCAGCAATACGAGCCATTAATAAAGACCTAACATTTTTGGTTTGAGAGATTGCGGGATTATAGGATTATTAATTAATTGGTCAAGCATATTAAAGGTGATCTATAATTGAGTTAATTGATTGATTTATATGCATAATTTCACCTACACCACTGACCTTCTTTAGCAGTTTTGCTTCATCATAATATTTTATTAAAGGTATAGTTTCATTGAAATATGTTTCGAGTCTTTTAATAAGAGTTTCCTCATTATCATCTGATCTTCCTTCTTCTTTACCTCTAGATAATATTCTGTCTTTTAAATGTTTTTCATCAACATCTAACTGAATTACGCATGATAACTTCTTTTTAAGTTCTAACATCAATTTATCTAGAAGCTTAGCCTGCTCTTTATTTCTTGGAAAGCCATCGAGCAGGTATCCACTTGAAGTTTTATTATTATTAAAAAATGATTTAATAACATTAATTATGATATCGTTAGAAACTAATTTTCCCTCATCAATGATTTGTTTAGCCTTTACCCCTATCTCACTTTTATTAGCTATCTCGACCCTAAGCAGATCACCTGTGGATAAGTGGATTAATTTATACTTTTCACAGATTAGATTTGCCTGAGTTCCTTTTCCAGCTCCTGGAGGTCCCAATAAAACTAAATTCACCTTCTTGTGCCTCTTAGGCGAGATTTTTTTATCAAAGCTTCATATTGATATGCAAACAAATGACTTTGAATTTGTCCAACAGTATCCATGCCTACAACCACAACAATGAGTAACGATGTACCTCCCAAATAAAATGGAATTGAGTATTGTGCTATTAAAATTTCTGGGAGTATGCATACAAATGCTAAATATAATGCTCCAATGGTTGTTATTCTTGATAAGACAAAATCAATATACTCAGCAGTTTTTTCACCTGGCCTAATTCCTGGAATAAAGCCACCTTGTCTTTTTAGATTATCAGCAGTTTCAACTGGATTAAATACAATTGAAGTATAAAAGAATGCAAAAAATATAATTGCCGCTGCGTACATCATCATATATGCAGGCTGGCCTCTTCCAAGAAGTGCTGCAATATCGTTTAATAATCCTGGCTCAGCAGACACATTGAAGTTTGCAATTGTAATTGGTAACAATAAAATAGATGAAGCAAATATTGCTGGTATAACACCTGCGGTGTTAAGTTTAAGTGGTAGATGCGTGCTATCTCCAGCGAACATCTTATTTCCCATCTGTCTTTTTGGGTACTGAACTATTAATCTTCTTTGAGCCCTCTCCATAAAAACTATAAAGATAACTACAGCTATAATCATTAACAAGAGCAACACAAGTGTGAGAGTTGAGATGGTTCCCTGACGACCCAAAGTTAATGTATTAATTAATGCGCTAGGTATTTCGGCAACAATACCAGAGAAGATAATGAGCGATATTCCATTTCCTATACCTCTACTGGTTATTTGTTCTCCAAGCCACATCAAGAAAACTGTTCCGCCAGTTAATGTAATTGTTGTGGAAAGTCTAAAAAATAGTCCGGGGTCTGTAACAACTTTTCCTGCAGACTCTAATCCAACAGAAATCCCATATCCTTGTAATAGCGCAAGTAAGACAGTTCCGTATCTTGTATATTGAGTAATTTTTCTTCTTCCAGGCTCACCTTCTTTTTTTAAACTTGCCAGATGAGGCGATACACTTGTCATAAGTTGCATGATAATTGATGAAGATATGTATGGCATGATACCTAATGCGAAAATAGCCATTCGGCTTATAGCTCCACCTGCAAAAACATCAAACATTCCTAGAATTCCACTTTGATTAGTCTCAACAAGTAGTTTTAACTGCTCAATATCTATTCCGGGTAAAGGTATATAAGTGCCAAATCTGTAAATTATTAAAGCACCTAAAGTAAACCAAATCCTTTTCTTTAATTCAGTGGCCTTGGAGAAGACACTAAAGTTAAAGTTTGATGCTAATTTTTCAGCTGCTGAAGCCATTTCGCTAGATCGCTTTACTAATTTTTAATTCAACACCAAGTTTTTGAAGTTTTTCTTCCGCAGACTTAGTTACTTTACTGCATTCAATAATATTTTTTGATTTTAATTCGCCTGTACCAAGAATTTTTAGAAGTTTTTTATCTTTATTTTTTAAAATACGTAACTTTTTTAAGAGTGCGATATTAATAATCTCAGACTCATTAATAGAGTTTTTATCAATCAATTTTTGTAGTTTAGAGAGATTTAATTCAAAATATTGTTTCTTTGTAAAATTTGAGAAGCCAAATTTAGGCAATCTTCTATGCAAGGGCATTTGTCCACCTTCAAAACCATGAATAGCAACTCCGGAACGGGCTTTTTGTCCTTTATGACCACTACCAGAGGTTTTCCCTTTACCTGAGCCAATACCTCTTCCAATTCTCTTCTTTGATTTAAAGCTCTTATTTTTATTGATTTGATTTAATTTCATTTAACTATTTTCCGTAATTACTAAATGATTGATTTTTTTTATCATTCCCAATGTTTCAGGTGTTGCTTCTCGAATAACGCTGCTGTTAATTTTTTTAAGCCCTAGCCCTTTTACTGTTGCTATTTGTGCCTTTTGGGAACCAATGGTACTTTTTTTTAATGTAATTTTTAATTTTTGAGTCATGTAGTTTCTCTTGCTGAAGTGATGTTGCCAACTTTTTTAGACCTCCTTGCAGCAATGATCTTTGGTGATTTTTGCTGTTTCAGTCCATCTACTGCCGCTCTGATAATGTTATAGGGATTTGAACTACCGACTGACTTTGCAACAATGTCTTGTATACCTAATAATTCAAATACTGCCCTAACTGATCCTCCAGCAATAATACCTGTGCCTGAAGGTGCAGATCTCATTACAACGCGTGATGAACCATGTGTTCCAACTATATCATGGTGTAATGTTCTACCTTCTCTCAGTGGTATTCTAACCAAACTTTTTTTAGCTGAATCTGTTGCTTTTTTAATGGCCTCAGGAACCTCTTTTGCTTTTCCGTGACCAAAACCAACTTTACCAGACTCATCACCAGCAACCACTAATGCTGCAAATCCAAATCGCCTTCCTCCTTTAACAACTTTTGTAACACGATTAATTGCTACTAGTTTGTCTTTAATATCAATACCATTTTGATCTTTTATCTTGTTTTCTTTTGCCATAATATTTCCTATAAATTTATGCCCCCAGATCTTACTTCATCAGTAATAGTTTTTACTATTCCATGATACAAATTCGAACCACGATCCAAGTAAACATCTTTAACGCCCTTTTCAGCTGCTGACTTAGCAAGTTCACTGCCTAATATTTTTGCATTTGCAACATTACATGAATTTTTATTTTTTTCTGATTTTAGAGTTGAGGCACTGCAAACAGTAATACCTTTATTATCGTCAACAATTTGAGCATATAAGTGCTGTGAGGACTTATAAAGAGTGAGTCTCAAACGAGATTTATTATTTTTCTTTAGCTTAAACCTGACCCTACTTGATCTTTTTTGTTTTTTTGGAGATAACATTATTTCTTTTTACCTTCTTTTCTATTTATATATTCATCAGCATATTTTATGCCCTTACCTTTATAAGGTTCAGGTCCCCTAAAATTTCGAATTTCAGCGGCAGTTTGTCCAACAAGTTGCTTGTCAGGACCCTTAATCTCAATATTATTTTGTTTATCAACTGTGACAGTAATATTTTCTGGAATATTGTAGTTTATCGGATGACTATACCCAAGTAATAATTCAAGAGTTTTTCCCTTTAAAGCTGCTCGATAACCAACACCGTTCATCTCTAGTTTTTTTGTAAAGCCCTCACTTACACCAATAATTAAATTATTAACTAAATTTCTCTGCAATCCCCAAAAAGAAATTAAAGTTTTGTCATCTGATTTGGGTTTCATTGTAATTTTTTGATCCTCAACAATTACTTCGATTTGAGAATTTAACTTTGATTCAAGTTTGCCTAATGGGCCTTCAGCTGAAATTAATCCATCTTGAAGATTAATTTTTACACTTTCTGGTATATTTATTTCTTTTGATCCAACTCTAGACATAATTAAAATACTCTACAAATAATTTCCCCACCTACTTTTTGATCTCTTGCGTCTGCGTCCGTCATCACGCCTTTAGAAGTTGAAATAATTGAAATTCCAAGGCCATTATGTACATATGGTATTCTTCCAGCACCAGAATAAACACGTCTACCTGGTTTTGAAATTCTTGTTATTTCTGAAATTACTGGACCTTTTTCATCATATTTCAATTCAATATCAAGTTCTTCCCTGCCAGATGAGTGTTTTGTTCGAGCATATCCTCTTATGTAGCCTTCTTTTTTAAGTACCTCTAAAATATTTTCTCTTAATTTTGATACAGGAGAGCTAACAATTGGCTTATTTCTCATTTGTGCATTTCTAATTCTACTAAATAAATCTGACAATGGATCTTGTAATGACATATTTCTTCCTTTCTACCAGCTTGATTTATTCATTCCAGGGATTTGACCTTTAGATGCAAGATCCCTCAGGGCAATTCTAGATAATCTAACTCTTTTATGATAACCCCTTGGACGACCTGTTAATTCACACCTGTTTCGAACTCTTGTTCTTGCACCATTCCTTCTTAGTTTAGAAAGTTTTAATTGAGCTTGAAACCTATCATCAATAGAGGTTTTTTTATCCATAATAAGAGATTTTAATTTACTTCTCTTTTGCAAATCTTTTTCAGACAGCTTTATTCTTCTTTTATTTTTTTCTATCGAACTTTTTTTAGCCATATTTTTACCTAATCATTAATTGGAAAATTTAGAGATTTCAACAACAGCAATGCCTGTTCATCGTTTATAGCTGTAGTATTTATTGTAATATCTAACCCACGCACCTTATCAAGTTTATCAACATTAATTTCTGGAAAGATAGTACATTCCTTAATTCCAAAAGAGTAGTTACCTCTTCCATCAAAACAATTTTTTTTCAATCCTCTAAAGTCTCTAATACGTGGAAGGGCAATAGTAACGAGCCTATCAACAAACTCATACATCCTGTTACCTCTTAAAGTAACCTTTACTCCTAGAGGCATACCAGCTCTGATTTTAAAGGTAGCGATTGATTTTCTTGCTTTTGTCACTAAAGGTTGTTGACCTGCAATCGAAGCTAATTGATCTGAAGCTAGTTGAATTACTTTAGAGTCATTTACTGCCTCTCCAAGGCCCATGTTTAATGAAACTTTTACTAACTTAGGCAGCGCAAGATCATTCTTTATGGAAAGATCATTCTTTAGCTTTGGCACTATCGTATTTACATAGATTTCTTTTAAACGTGGAGTATAATTATCCATCGATTTGATCTCCCGTTTTGATGTTAATTCTCACTTTTTTATTGTCTTTTAAGTATTTATAACCAACTCTAACACCTTTGTTGGTCTTTTTATCAACCGGCATTAAATTAGAGAGCATAATTGGCATCTCCTTATTCAAAACTCCACCTTCGTTTTTCTGATCTTGTTTTTGATGTTTCTTTGAAATGTTCACACCCTTAACAATTGCTTTCATGCCTAATATTTTCATCACTTCACCAACTTTTCCCTTATCCTTGCCTGTGTTAACAGTAACTTGATCACCTTTTTTTAATCTCATGCTCATTATAAGACCTCCGGTGCTAGTGAAATGATTTTCATTTGTTTTTTTGATCTTAGCTCTCTACAAACAGGGCCAAAGATTCTTGTCCCTACCGGTTCACCCTGATTATTAATTAATACAGCGGCGTTTGTATCAAACTTAATTGTACTTCCATCAACTCTTTTCAACTCTTTTCTAGTTCTTACAATTACAGCTTTATGGACAGTTCCTTTTTTAACCTTCCCTTTTGGTATTGCGTCTTTCACAGTTACTACGATAATATCTCCTACAGATGCAAAACGACGCTTTGATCCACCAAGAACTTTAACACATAAAACCTCTTTGGCTCCTGAGTTATCCGCAACATTTAATCGAGACTCAACTTGTATCATTTAACTAATTGCAACCCATCTTTTTAGTTTAGAAATTGGCTTAGACTCCATAATTCTTACTTTATCTCCTGCGTTAAATTGATTATCGGGATCATGTGCGCTGTATTTTTTTGATCTTCTAATCACTTTTTTTAACACTGGGTGTTTAAACTTTCTTTCAACTAAAACTGTTATTGTTTTATCTTGTTTGTTACTAATAACAGTTCCTTGTAATATCTTTTTTGGCATATTAGTTAACCGTTTTTTCCTTCATTATTGTTTTTATTCTTGCAATCAGTTTTCTTACCTTAAAAATTCGAGACGTATTCTCCAGCTGGCCCGAGGACTTTTGAAATCTCAAGTTAAAGGACTCCTTGTATAAATTTTGTAACTCAGTCTTTAATTGATCTATTGTTTTTTTTCTTATTTCTTCTGCTTTCATAAAGTCTCTATTTAATTAACTGTTCCACTACCTTAGTTTTAATAGGCAGTTTAGATGAAGCGCGTCCAAAAGCCTCTGTTGCAATTGCTTGTGAAACGCCATCAACTTCAAATAAAATTTTTCCTGGTTTAACCCTGCATGCCCAATACTCTGGTGATCCTTTGCCTTTACCCATTCTTACTTCTGTAGGTTTTTTTGAAACTGGAACATCTGGAAATATTCTTACCCACACTCTTCCAGCTCTTTTCATAAATCTTGTCATTGCAACACGGGCAGCCTCAATTTGACGAGCTGTTACTCTTTCAGCTTCTAAAGCTTTCAAACCATATGTCCCATAATTAAGCGTTGTCGCTGACGTTGCAACTCCCTTAATTCTACCCTTATGTGCTTTTCTATATTTTGTTTTCTTTGGCTGTAACATATCTATCCTAATTTATTTGGGTTGTTATTTAATTCATGAGGCGCATTATCATCTATATCGCCTTTATATATCCAAACTTTTATTCCGCATGAACCATATGTAGTTTGCGCTGTTGCAACAGCGTAATCTACATTTGCTCTGAAAGTATGCAAAGGCACTCTACCTTCCCTATACCACTCAGTTCTTGCTATTTCAGTTCCTCCAAGTCTACCTCCACAATTCACTCTAATTCCGTCCGCTCCCAAGCGCATTGCTGACTGAACTGAACGTTTCATCGCTCTTCGGAACGAAACGCGTCTTTCTAATTGTTCAGCTATACCATCAGCTATTAATTGTGCCTCTACTTCTGGTTTTCTAATCTCTACAAGATTTATAGAAACTTCATCGGAAGTAAATTGAGAGATTTTTTTCTTCAATTTCTCAATATCACTACCTTTTTTTCCAATAATTAGACCTGGACGCGCTGAATATATTGTAACCTGTGCTTTCTTTGCAGGCCGTTCAATCTGAATTTTTGCTACAGCACAATTTTTAAGTTTTTTCTCAAGATAAGCTCTGATCTTTAAATCTTCCTGCAAGAACGATCCAAATTCTTTTTTTCCAGCATACCATCTTGATTGCCACTTCTTATTAAGAATTAATCTTAGTCCAATTGGATTTACTTTTTGACCCATATACTATTTTGCCTTCTCTTTCTTTACTTCTTTTACTTGATCTTCAGAAACTTTTATTGTGACGTTAGTCAAAAATTTATTAATTCTCCCAGGTCTTCCCTTTGCTCTTGCTCTCCATCTTTTCATTACCATGCCTTTACCGCAATAAGCTTCTGTAACTTTTAAAATGTCAATATCTAACTGATGATTGTTTTCGGCATTAGCAATTGCACTATTTAGAACTTTAGAAATATTTTTAGCAACTCCTCTGGGTGAAAATTTTAATAAGTTAAGCGCTTCAGATGCCTTTTTGCCTCTAATCATTTCAAGAACTGCATTAGCTTTTGACGGACTCACTCTCATGTTCCTTTGAATTGCGTATGCTTCGTTATCTTTTCTTACAAGTTGTCTCATAATTACTTCGTTTTCTTATCACCTGTGTGGCCATTAAAAGTTCTTGTAGGAGAAAACTCTCCAAGTTTATGGCCAACCATGTCTTCAGTTACGTTTACAGGTATAAATCTTTTGCCATTGTGAACCGCAAAATTTACACCCACAAATTCTGGCAGTATAGTTGATCTTCTGGACCAAGTCTTAATGACACTATTGCTACCAGAATCGGATGCCGCTTTTACTTTTTTTAATAAATGACTATCAACAAATGGTCCCTTCCAAACAGATCTTGTCATTTATACCTCAATTCTTGCTTTCTTATCCGTTTTTCTTTTAATAATAAATTTATCAGTTCTTTTATTATTTCTTGTCTTCTTTCCCTTTGTAGGTTTACCCCATGGAGTTACAGGGTCTCTTCCACCAGAAGTTTTACCTTCACCGCCACCGTGCGGATGGTCGATAGGATTCATAGCAACTCCTCTGACAGATGGTCTTATACCAAGCCACCTGTTTCTACCAGCCTTGCCTAGCTTTTGGTTTTTTTTATCAATATTTGATAAAACACCTATTGTAGCTCGACATTCTTCTCTAATTTTTCGCTGTTCCCCTGAAGGCAACTTAATAGCGACATAACCATTAGATTTTCCAACTATTTGGGTTGATGTGCCTGCAGACCTTGCTAATTGTGCCCCGCCTCCTGATTTTAATTCGATGTTATGTATGTCAATGCCTACAGGTATGTCAGACATGGGCATACAATTTCCATCTCTGATCTCTTTTTTTGATCCAGAAATTACTTTATCTCCAACCTTTATATCTTTTGGGGCCAATATATAGCTTTGAATACCGTCATCATATTTAATCAATGCTATATATGAAGATCTATTTGGATCATATTCTATTCTATCTACAGTCGCACTCACATCTATCTTATTTCTTTTGAAATCAATTATTCTATATTTTGATTTATGCCCTCCACCTTTTCTTCTCATAGTGATCCTGCCTGTATTATTGCGTCCACCTTTTTTAGAGATACCAGTAGTAAGTGATTTTACTGGTTTACCATTCCATAATCCTTTTTTATCAACTAGAGTAAGTCCTCTGGTTCCAGGCGTGTTAGGTCTGAATTTTTTAAGTGCCATTTATTTATACTCCCGCATTAATATCAATTGTTTGACCATCTTCGAGGGTAACGAATGCCTTCTTGTAATCCGACCTTTTACCAAGAGAACCCCTAAATGATTTAAGCTTACCCTTAACGATTGAAGTATTTACTTTTTTTACTTTGACTTTAAAAATATTTTCAATTGCTAATTTAATTTCTTTCTTTGAACTTGTTTTCTGAACTTGGAATGTAACTTGATTATACTCTGAACCCATTGAGGACTTCTCTGTAATAATAGGTTTGATTATTGTTTTAAAATCTTTAATTGTAGTCATCTTAATTAATCCTATTTTCAAGTATTTCTAATGCATTCTTACTCATGATCAATTTTTCAAACCTAAGTAAGTCGAGTGCATTAAAATTATTTATACTTGAGTACTTTATATTTTTTAAGTTTCTTGATGCCAATGCAAAATTATTATCAGGTTTATCTCCCTCCAATATGAGTGCAGAGTGTACATTTAAATCTGAGAGGCTTTTAACTAGTGTTTTTGTCTTTGGCTCTGCAATTTTAAGTTCTTCAACAATTATCAAATTGTTGTTCTTGATTTTATCAGAAAGAATATGCTTCAAAGCCTCTTGCCTAGTTCGTTTTGGCATCTTTTTCAATGAACGAACTCCTCTCAAGTTATGTGCCATTCCACCGCTTCTAAAAATATTTGCTTTTTTTGAGCCGTGCCTGGCTCCTCCACTTCCCTTTTGTCTTCCTAGCTTTTGTGTTGTTCCTTTTACTTCAGATCTGTTTTTAGTCCTAGCTCTTAGAGGTTTCTGATTAGACTCATTCCATCTAACTAGAGAGCCAATAACACTTAAATCGGATTTACTATTGAATAATTGATCTTTCAAATTGACCGACCCGCTCTTTTTTCCATCTATTTTGTGCATGTCAATTTGCATTTACTTATTTTTCCTTCTTAACTTCTTTTTCTGATTTTGCTGGTGTGGCTTCTATTTCTTTGATGCCATCTTTTTTAATCGAGTCCTCAACAACTAACCAAGTTCCCCTTGAGCCTGGTGTAGCTCCTTTTACACAGATTAGATTTTTTTGATCATCAACCTTTACAACCTGTAAGCTTTGAAGAGTTTTATGAACATCTCCGTATTGTCCCGCCATCTTTTTTCCTTTGAAAACTTTGCCAGGGTCTTGACATTGACCTGTAGATCCATGGCTTCGATGTGAAACTGAAACACCATGAGAGGCTCTCAAGCCGGAGAAATTATGACGTTTCATTACACCAGCAAATCCTTTGCCTTTCGTGTAACCAGATACATCAATAAATTGACCTTCCTTAAAATGACTTGCTTTCAATTCATCTCCACTTTTAATCTCTTGGTCTTTACTAATTTCAAACTCTCTAAGATATTTATAAGCATCTGATTTTTTTTTATCAAAGAAGCCTTTCTGTGATTTTGATGTTTTTTTTAACTTGCAGGCACCAACCAATACTCTGTCTGAATTTTCGTTTTCTGATGTAATTCGATCAATAATTTTACAATTTTCAACATGAAGTACAGTAACAGGAATATTTGTTCCACTTTGTGTGTACAAATTACTCATTCCAATTTTTTTTGCTATAATACCTGATCTCATATCTTATAATTTGATTTCTACATCAACTCCTGAAGCTAAATCTAATTTCATTAGTGCATCTACTGTTTGTGGTGTTGGGTCTACTATCTCTATTAATCTCTTATGAGTCCTGATCTCGAATTGCTCTCTACTTTTTTTGTTAACATGTGGAGATCGAAGAACTGTAAACTTCTCATTATTTGTGGGTAAAGGTATTGGGCCTTTCACCATTGCTCCAGTTCTTTTAGCTGTATCAACGATTTCCACTGATGATTTATCGAGTACACCATGGTCAAAAGCCTTTAATCTTATTTTGATATTTTGATTTTCCATTTAAATTACTTATGCAAATTTTGCTTTTACCTCATCTTGAACATTTTGAGGTACTTGCTCATAATGATCAAAAAACATTGAATATTGAGCTCTTCCCTGAGTCATAGACCGTAATGTGTTGACATAGCCAAACATATTGGCAAGAGGTACCATTGAGCTAATTGCAGTTGTATTACCTCTAGCTTCACTTCCACTAACTTGACCCCTTCGACTACTCAAATCGCCTATAACATCCCCCATAAATTCTTCAGGCGTAACTACCTCAACTCTCATAACAGGCTCGAGAAGTTTTGGGCCTGCTTTTTGACATGCGTCTTTAAATGCCATTCTTCCAGCTATCTCAAAAGCTAAACTACTGGAGTCTACATCGTGATATTTTCCGTCGATTAATGTCACTTTATAGTCAATTATAGGGAAGCCAGCTATGACGCCAGTATCAGCAACACCCTCAATTCCTTTTTCAACTCCTGGTATATACTCTTTAGGTATATTGCCTCCCTTAATTTTGTCTTCAAATAATCTTCCTGTCCCCGGTTCACATCCCTCAACAATGATTTTTACTTCAGCAAACTGACCGGCTCCTCCGCTTTGTTTTTTATGCGTATATGTTACCTCAACTTCTTTGGATATTGTTTCTCTGTAAGCAACCTGTGGAGCTCCTACATTAGCTTCAACCTTGAACTCACGTTTCATTCGGTCAACAATAATATCTAAGTGAAGCTCTCCCATTCCTTTAATAACAGTTTGCCCAGACTCATCATCAGATGTTACTCTAAAAGAAGGGTCTTCTTTAGCGAGTCGAGCAAGCGCTTCACCCATTTTTTCTTGGTCAGCTTTTGTTTTCGGTTCAACGGCAATTTCAATTACTGGATCAGGAAAATCCATTGACTCTAATATGATTGGTTTTTGAGAGTCACATAAAGTTTCACCCGTTATTGTATCTTTGAGCCCTGCTATCGCAACAATATCACCAGCGTACGCAGTTTTAATATCTTCTCTGTTATTTGCATGCATAAGTAACATTCTTCCAATTCTTTCCTTGTCACCTTTAACAGAATTCATGATTGTTGAACCAGCTTCTAACTTTCCTGAATAGATTCTTGTAAACGTTAGAGAGCCTACGAAAGGATCGTTAGCTACTTTAAATGCTAATGCAGAAAAAGGCTCATCATCTGATGCTTTTCTTATTTCTTCTTCTTCTTTACCAGGTATGTTGCCTGTAGCCTGTTGTACCTCACTAGGATCTGGCATAAAGTTTACAATGGCATCTAAAAGTGGTTGTACACCTTTATTTTTAAATGCACTACCTGTTAAAATTGGAACGAACTCAAAATTGATCGTACCTTTTCTAATACAACGGTTGAGAGTTTCTTCATCAGGCTCTTCCCCTTCTAAATATTTTTCTAAAACCTCTTCATCCTGCTCAACTGCCATTTCAACCATTTCAGATCGATATTTTTCAGCAGTCTCTTTTAATTCTTCTGGAATCTCTGTGTACTCATATTTAGCTCCAAGGTCTTCATTTGCCCAAACAATTGCTTTATTTTTAACCAGGTCAATAACGCCTTTAAGGTCAGATTCACTTCCATAGGGAATTTGTAAAACTAAAGCATTTGCTTGAAGTCTGTCTTTAATCATATCAAGACATTTATAGAAATCAGCTCCGGTACGATCCATTTTGTTAACAAAGCACATTCTTGGAACCTTGTATCTATTCGCTTGTCTCCATACAGTTTCTGTCTGAGGTTCAACACCAGCAACACCATCAAATACTGCAACAGCACCGTCAAGAACTCTAAGCGATCTCTCAACTTCAATAGTAAAGTCAACGTGGCCTGGAGTGTCAATTATATTAATTCTATGATCATTCCAAAAACATGTAGTTGCTGCTGAAGTAATTGTAATTCCTCTTTCTTGCTCTTGTTCCATCCAGTCCATAGTAGCTGCACCATCATGAACTTCTCCAATTTTGTGACTTTTACCAGTGTAATAAAGAATTCTTTCTGTAGTAGTGGTTTTCCCTGCATCAATGTGAGCCATAATTCCTATGTTTCTATATTTCTGCAGTGCGTATTCTCTTGTCATATTACCACCTGAAGTGTGCAAAAGCTTTATTTGCTTCTGCCATTTTATGAGTATCTTCTCTTTTTTTTATTGCAGATCCTTTGTTACCAGCAGCGTCCAATAATTCAGAACTTAATTTATCAACTAAACTTTTTTCTTTACGGTTTCTTATTGCATTAACAATCCATCTAATTGCTAGAGCTTGCGACCTGTTACTTTTAACCTCAACTGGGACTTGGTAAGTTGCTCCACCAACTCGACGTGATCTTACTTCAACAAGTGGTCTTACATTTTCTATTGCTTTGTTGAAAACATTCATTGGTGGTTCACCAGTTTTGCTTTCAATATTTGTGAATGATTTATTTATTATTGCCTCTGCAACAGTTTTCTTGCCATCAAGCATAATAGCATTTGTAAATTTTGTAAGAACTTTACTTCCATGAACTGGATCTGGTAGTACTTCTCTAATCTGAGCTTTTCTTCTTCTAGACATTTATTTAGGTTTCTTCGTTCCATATAATGAACGACGTTGTTTTCTCTCACCAACACCTTGAGTATCTAAAACTCCTCTTACAGTGTGATAACGAACTCCTGGCAAATCTTTAACACGACCGCCTCTAATTAATATGACTGAGTGTTCCTGCAAATTATGACCTTCACCGCCAATATAACTTGTAACTTCAAATCCATTTGTAAGTCTAACTCTCGCAACTTTTCGTAATGCAGAGTTAGGTTTTTTAGGGGTAGTTGTATAAACTCTAGTACAAACACCTCGCTTTTGGGGGTTTGCTTTTAATGCTGGAACCTTATTTCTTTTTTGAACTTTGGTTCTAGGTTTTCTAATCAGCTGACTTATAGTCGGCATAAAATATCTCCAGTCTTTACAACTTAAAGGTTAACTATTCTAAAAAATTAATAAAAAGTAGCGTTTAGATTTCTCTACCGCCTACTATTTAAGAATGACGAATAATACTTAATAGTTTATGCAGGTCAACAAAATTTATTAGGAATTTTCCTGGATTTCAGCTGATTCTTGCTCTTTCTTTGCCTGAATTGCCTCAATTTCAACTTTTGCCTCTTTATCAAGCAATTTTGCCTTATTTTCAATTTGATTGAATGTTCGACCTGTTCCAGCTGGAATCAACCTTCCAACAATTACATTCTCTTTAAGACCCTCGAGCCGATCCATTTTTCCTTTTATTGAAGCATCAGTAAGAATTCTTGTTGTTTCTTGGAAAGATGCGGCTGAAATGAAAGATCTTGTTTGAAGAGATGCTTTTGTAATACCTAGTAATACAGGTTTAGCAATTGCAGGTTTCTTTCCTTCACTTTCTAGTTGCTCATTTGTAGTCAGGAATTCAAACCTATCTAATTCTTCACCTTTAATAAATGAGCTATCACCAATTTCAATAACATGGACTTTCTGTAACATTTGTCTGCATAGTACTTCAATGTGCTTGTCATTTATTAAAACACCTTGCAATCTATAAACCTCTTGTACTTCATTGATTAAATAATCAGCTAACGCTTCAATTCCCAAAATTTCTAAAATGTCGTGAGGATCTGGATTTCCATCTAGCAAATAATCTCCCTTCTCAATAGTTTCACCTTCTTGATAAGCAATGTGCTTTCCTTTTGGTATCAAAACTTCTACTGGATCACCATCTTTTTCAGGAGTAATAATGACTTTTTGTTTTCCTCTAATATCTTTACCAAAAGAAATAACTCCAGAAGTCTCAGAAATAATTGCATGATCTTTTGGTTTTCTTGCTTCAAATAACTCTGCAACTCTCGGTAAACCTCCAGTAATATCTTTTGTTTTTGAAGCGGCCTTTGGAGTTCTGGCAAGAACGTCACCCGCGTGAACTTCTGATCCATCTGCGACTGAAAGAATTGAGTCTGGTGGCAAGAAGTATCTGGCTTCATTACCATTTGCAAGAAGTATTACTTCACCTTTATGATCTCTGAGTGTTATTCTTGGCTTTAATTCACTTCCCCTTGGATCTGATTTCCAGTCCTTAACTTTAGTATATGTTAATCCAGTTTTTTCCTCTGTCTCCTCGATAAGAGAAATGCCTTCTTCCATATCTACGTAATTAGCAGTTCCTGATTTTTCTGATATAACTGGGTTTGTAAATGGATCCCATTCACAAACTTTTGTACCACTCTTTACTCTAGAGTCTTCCTCAACTAATATTTTTGTACCGTATGGTACTTTATAATTTGCAAGCTCTCTACCGTTGTCGTCTTGTATAGCTAATTGACAATTCCTACCCATAACAATCAAATTGTTATTACTATCCTCAACAGTATTTTTATTTAAAATTTTAAATATTCCATCAGTATTAATCTCAATAAACGATTGATCATTAATTTGAGCAGCGCCACCGATGTGAAAGGTTCTCATTGTTAGTTGGGTACCAGGCTCACCTATTGATTGCGCGGCTATCATTCCAACAGCTTCTCCCTCATTAACAAGGAAACCTCTTGCTAAATCACGACCATAACACTTAACACAGATACCTCGTTTACTGTCACATGTTAGTGGAGATCGAATATACAGACTTTGAATACCTGCAGTTTCAATTTTTTCTGCCAAAATCTCGTCTACATAATCATCTTTCTTTGCGATGTTTTCATTTGTAAGCGGATGGTTTACATCTTTTTGTAGGAATCTTCCTAATAATCTGTCAGCTATAGAAATTATTACCTCTCCCCCCTCAACAACATCAGAAATCCATACTCCTTTATTCGTACCACAATCAGGTTCGGATATAGTACAATCCTGGGCAACATCACATAGTCTTCTTGTTAAATAACCAGAGTTTGCTGTTTTTAAAGCGGTATCGGCAAGACCTTTTCTTGCGCCATGAGTTGAATTGAAGTACTCAAGTACATTCAATCCTTCCTTGAAATTTGAAATAATAGGTGTTTCGATTATATCACCAGATGGCTTAGCCATAAGACCTCTCATACCAGATAATTGTTTCATTTGTGCCGCAGAACCACGAGCTCCAGAGTTTGCCATCATATAAATTGAATTTATTGGCATTTCTCTTTTAGTTTCGTCATCAAATTTTTTGGAAGATATTTCATTCATCATCTCCTGCGCGACACGATCAGTACACTTAGCCCAGGCATCAATTACTTTATTATATTTCTCCCTATTAGTAATTAAGCCGTCATTATACTGTTTTTCATATTTTTCAATTTGACCCGCAGTTTCAGAAACAAGTTTTTCTTTTGTTTCTGGAATAATCATATCATCTTTTCCAAATGAGATTCCTGCCTTGTATGCATAATGAAAGCCCAACGCCATTAATTGATCAGCAAATATTACTGTATCTTTTTGTCCACAATATCTATAAACTGTATCAATAAGACCTGATATTTCTTTTTTACCCAACAGTCTGTTAACAAGTTTAGGGTCAAGATCTTTATGTTGTGGAACTAGATTCCAAAGCAGCATTCTACCAGGTGTTGTCTCAATTCTTTTTTGTTTTTTATTTCCATCCGAGTCAATAAAATTGATCCTTGCGTGAACCTTAGCATGTACGGTTGTTGCATTATTTTCAAGGGCTTGCTGTACCTCATAAATATCTTTAAACACGGCTTCTTGGCCTGGCTCATTTTCTTTTTCTTGCGATAGATAATATATGCCTAAAACGATATCCTGACTTGGAACAATCACTGGTTTACCGTTTGCAGGGTTAAGTATATTGTTTGTTGACATCATAAGAACTCTTGCCTCAAGCTGTGCTTCTAAACTGAGAGGCACATGTACTGCCATCTGATCACCATCGAAGTCAGCGTTAAACGCTGTGCAGACTAAAGGATGTAGTTGGATAGCCTTACCTTCAATTAAAACTGGCTCAAATGCCTGTACGCCAAGTCTGTGCAGTGTAGGCGCTCTATTTAGTATTACCGGATGCTCCCTAATTACACGGTCTAATACATCCCATACTTCTGGACGTTCTTTCTCAACCATTTTCTTGGCTTGCTTAAGTGTAGTGGCTAAACCTAATGACTCTAACCTCGCATATATAAATGGTTTAAATAACTCGATAGCCATTTTTTTTGGCAAACCACATTGATGCAATTTTAATTCGGGACCCACTACAATTACTGACCTTCCTGAATAATCAACCCGTTTCCCTAGTAAATTCTGTCTAAATCGGCCCTGTTTACCTTTAAGCATTTCTGCCAGTGATTTTAAAGGTCTTTTGTTTGTTCCAGTAATTACTCTTCCTCTTCTTCCATTATCAAACAGTGCATCAACGGATTCTTGGAGCATTCTTTTTTCATTTCTGATGATTATATCTGGTGCTCTTAATTCAATTAATCTTGATAATCTGTTATTTCTATTGATTACTCTTCTGTATAAATCATTTAGATCACTTGATGCAAATCTCCCTCCATCAAGGGGAACTAGCGGTCTTAATTCTGGCGGGATAACAGGTACGGAGGTTAAAATCATCCACTCAGGTCTATTTCCAGATGATATAAAGGCCTCAAAAATTTTAATTCTTTTTACTAGCTTTTCTGACAACGCTACGGCTTTCGTTTCAGCTAATTTTGCACGTAGAGCATCAAGCTCTGGTTCAAGTTCAATTCTTTGAAGAACTTTTCTAACTGCCTCAGCTCCTATACCAGCTGAAAATGAGTCTTCTCCATGTTCTTCTTTAGCATTTTCCAATTCATCTTCATCAAGTAGTTGATTTTGAATTAAAGGTGTTAATCCTGGTTCAGTAACCATGAATTTCTCAAAATAGAGAACTTTCTCAAGATCTTTTAACTTCATATCCATCATGAGAGCTATGCGGCTAGGTAAAGATTTTAAGAACCATATATGAGCAACTGGAGCAGCCAATTGAATATGCCCCATTCTTTCTCTTCTCACATCTTTTTTTGTTACCTCGACACCACATTTCTCACAAATGATGCCCTTAAATTTCATTCTTTTATACTTTCCACACAGACATTCATAATCTTTAATTGGCCCAAAAATTCTTGCACAGAAAAGACCATCCCTTTCAGGTTTAAAAGTTCTATAATTTATTGTTTCAGGCTTTTTAATTTCACCATAAGACCACGATAGTATTCTCTCTGGACTTGCAATTGAAATTTTTACTTGATTGAAATCATCCCTTGATGCGGCAGGATTAAAAATATTCATTAAAGACTGACTCATAGTTTTTCCTAATTCAAATTTGAAAGTTCAATATTAAGACCTAATGACCTGATTTCTTTAATCAAAACATTAAATGATTCAGGTGTTCCAGATTGAAACACATCTTCACCACGGATAATAGTTTCATAAACTTTAGTTCTACCTGCAACATCATCAGATTTGACAGTCAAAATCTCTTGTAGAGTGTAAGCTGCTCCATAAGCTTCAAGCGCCCAAACTTCCATTTCACCGAATCTCTGCCCACCAAATTGAGCCTTACCTCCAAGAGGTTGTTGTGTTACTAGGCTATAAGGTCCAATGGATCGAGCATGAATTTTGTCGTCAACTAAATGGTGAAGCTTAAGCATATATATGTAACCTACAGTTACTTTTCTCTCAAACTTCTCACCAGTTAAACCATCCCATAATTGAGTTTGACCACTTTTGTCAAAACCTGCTTCAACTAACATTTCTGATATTTCAGATTCAGATG
Organism: uncultured Pelagibacteraceae bacterium; assembly: GCA_902578305.1. Classification (GTDB taxonomy): domain Bacteria; phylum Pseudomonadota; class Alphaproteobacteria; order Pelagibacterales; family AG-422-B15; genus CACNXQ01. Next base: position 67,257 of record CACHCK010000002.1, read on the forward strand.
CACCATCAAATACTGGAGTTTTGATAGGAACTCCATTAGAAATATTAGTTGCTAGTTCATGTTGCTCATATTTGTTTAACAAAGAAATCTCATTTTTATACTGATCCTTGCCGTATACTTTTTCAAGAGATTGTCCAATTACTGAGTGATCGTTTGATAATTTATATTGTAAGAGAGATTTGTTTATTATTTCTCCTATTCCAGCACAAGCCCAACCTAAATGTGTTTCTAATATTTGACCTACATTCATTCGGCTAGGCACTCCTAAAGGATTTAATACAATATCAACTGTCCTTCCATCTTCAAGATATGGCATGTCTTCTACTGGAGCAATTTTGCTTATAACTCCTTTATTGCCATGTCTGCCGGCCATTTTATCGCCAGGCTGCAATTTTCTTTTGACAGCAACAAATACTTTAACCATTTTCATTACACCCGGTAAAAGTTCATCCCCTCTTTGAACTTTATCTACTTTATTATCAAAACGTGTTTGAATTGCTGACCGTGCAATATCATACTGTTTTTTAAGATTATCAATTTCATTTTGATCACTAGCACTTTGTAACTTCATTTTCCAAAGCGAGTCCAACTTTACATCTAACAAAGTGGTTTTTTCATAGCTATTTTGCTTTTCAATATCATCAGGGAACTCATTTATAGACTTTCCGTTAATCAATGAAACAAGTCTCTCTTTTATATTTCTGTTTAGAATTCCTAACTCGGCTTCTCTATCGTTAGCAAGTTTTTCAATCTCATCTCTTTCAATAGATAGAGCTCTATCATCTTTTTCAATTCCGTATCTATTAAAAACCTTCACGTCTACAACAATACCACTTGATCCTGGCGGCAATCTTAAAGACGTGTCTTTTACATCGGTAGCTTTTTCTCCAAATATTGCTCTTAATAATTTCTCTTCTGGAGTAACAGGGCTTTCACCTTTGGGTGTGACTTTTCCAACTAATATATCTCCAGGATTAACGTCTGCTCCAACATACACTATTCCTGCTTCATCAAGGTTGCGAAGCATTTCATCTCCAGCATTTGGTATATCTCTTGTAATCTCCTCTGATCCTAGCTTGGTATCTCTTGACATTACTTCAAATTCTTCAATGTGAATAGAAGTAAACTTATCTTCCTGAACAATTTTTTCTGAAATTAAAATTGAGTCCTCAAAATTATAACCTCGCCACGGCATGAAAGCTACAACCACGTTTCTACCTAAACCTAGCTCTCCAAAATGGGTTGAAGGTCCATCAGCAATTATGTCACCCTTTGCAACTTTATCACCAACTTTTACAAGAGGTCTTTGATTTATGCATGTGCTTTGATTAGATCTTTGAAATTTTTGTAAAGTATAAATATCAACACCAGACTCCGTTGTTTTAATTTTTTCAGTAACTCTTACAACAATTCTTTTTCCATCAATTTTATCAACTATACCATCTCTATTTGCTACAATCGTGACACCTGAGTCTACTGCTACAACTTTTTCTACACCTGTTCCAACTAAAGGGGACTCCGCCTGTATAAGTGGCACAGCTTGTCTCATCATATTTGATCCCATTAAAGCTCTATTAGCGTCATCGTTCTCAAGAAATGGAATTAAGGAAGCTGCGCAAGAAACCACCTGCTTAGGCGATACATCCATATAGTCAATTTCTTCAGGAACGGTCATTATAAAATCACCGTTTTTTCGACAAGAAACTAACTTAGTTACAAAACTACCTTTATCATCGAGTTCGCTGTTGGCCTGAGCAATGGTGTAGTCTGCCTCTTCCATAGCTGGCAAATATTCAACTTCGCTGCTAACTTTGCCTTTGATTACTTTTCTATATGGGCTTTCAATGAAACCATACTGATTAACTCGTGCATGAGATGCCAGGCTATTTATTAAGCCTATATTAGGTCCCTCGGGCGTTTCGATTGGACAAATTCTTCCATAGTGAGTTGGATGTACGTCTCTTACTTCAAAACCAGCCCTCTCTCTACTAAGTCCACCGGGTCCGAGTGCTGACAATCTTCTTTTATGCGTAATCTCAGCAAGCGGGTTTGTTTGATCCATAAATTGAGATAATTGTGAAGTTCCAAAAAACTCTTTAAGAGAGGCAACTAATGGTTTTGCATTAATAATGTCTTGAGGTGTCGCGGCATCAACTTCTAGAGAGTTCATTCTTTCTTTAATTGATCTTTCCATACGAATAAGTCCCATTCTGAATTGGTTTTCAACTAGTTCCCCAACTGATCTTACTCTTCTGTTACCAAGATGATCTATATCATCAACTTCACCTTTGCCTGTTCTTAAATCCATAACAGTTTTGATAACTTCTATAACATCTTCACTTCGAAGAACAGTAACAGTATCAGAGCACTCTAAATTAAGGCGATAATTCATCTTTACCCTACCAACATCAGAAAGGTCATATTTTTCTGATTTAAAAAATAATGAATTAAATACTTCAAATGCTGTTTCAAGATTTGGTGGTTCACCAGGTCTCAAAACTTTGTATATTTCTACAACAGCCTCCTCTGGACTAAGGTTTTTATCAACTCTAAGTGTATCACGAATAAATGAACCGATGTTAATTCCATCGATTTCTAAGACTGGAATTTTTGAAATTTTTAATTCTTTGATTTTTTCGATTGTTTCTGTTGTGATTTCGTCTGAAGACTCAAAATAAATTTCTCCAGTTTTTTCATTTATTATATCTTCGGCAATAAACTTACCAATAAGATCATCATCCTCAATTAATAAAGTTTTTAGACCATCATTAAAAAGTTTTTTTGCAATAGCTGGATTAATTTTAGTTCCTTGCTTGACAGCAACTTTTCCATCAGTTGCGCTTACAAGACTTTTCTGCAATTTTCCAGTCTTGATATTTTTAGGGTTAAAGCTAATCTTCCATCTACCATCTTTTGTATTCAATGTGTAATTCTCAGTGTTATAAAATAAAGATAATATTTCATCACGCTTTATACCCATTGCCATCAAGAACGTAGTAATTGGAATCTTCTTCTTTCTATCAATCCTACAGTGAATTATATCTTTATGATCAAACTCAATATCTAGCCATGAGCCCCGATAAGGTATTACCCGCGCTCCAAATAATAGTTTTCCACTAGAATGTGTTTTCCCATTATCATGATCAAAAAATACACCGGGACTTCTATGCATCTGACTAACTACCACTCTTTCAGTTCCATTAGTTATAAATGTTCCTTTTTGTGTCATTAGAGGCAAATCACATAGGTAAATTTCTTGTTCCTTAATATCTTTTACTGTTCTAGACTCAGTTTCCTCGTCTATATCAAACACGATAAGTCTAAGTTTTACATTTAATGGAGCTGCATAGGTCTTGTCTCTTTGACGGCATTCATCCACATCAAATTTTGGAGATTGAAAATCATATTCAATGTATTCAATTCTTGCTGAACCAGAAAAATCTTCTAGAGGAAATACACTTTTAAAAACTTTCTGCAGACCCTTATCTGGCCTTTCAGAAGGATTAGTATTTTCAAGTAAAAAATCCTCATAAGATTTTTTTTGTATTTCGATAAGGTTAGGGAATTTGGAAACTTCCTTTAATTTGCCAAAATTTTTACGAACTCTTTTTCGTTCAGTAAATGATAATGTATTAACCATTAATGTATATTCGCCCTATGAACAATAGTTATAAGCTACAAACTATTGAGTAAAAATATTTAATAAAAATTATTTAAGTTCTACAGTCGCTCCAGCAGCTTCTAACTTTTCTTTAAAGCCATTAGCTTCATCTTTTGAGACACCCGTTTTCAACTCCTTTGGAGCACCCTCAACAAGATCTTTTGCTTCTTTTAAGCCTAATCCAGTGATTGTTCTTACTTCTTTAATAACGTTAATTTTTTTGTCTCCAGCAGCAGCTAATACAATAGTAAATTCATCTTTTTCTTCTGCAGCGGCAGCATCACCTGAAGGTGCAGCTCCTGCAGCGGCAACAGCTACGGGTGCAGCAGCAGATACGCCCCATTTCTCTTCTAGCATTTTAGATAACTCAGCAGCTTCAATAACTGTTAAGTCGGATAGTTGGTCAACTATTTGTTGGAGGTCAGCCATGTTTGTTCCCTTTCTTACTTAATTAAATTACTTTGTACTATATACGTTAAAAACTCTTGCTAAATTACCTGACGGAGCAGCTAAAGTTGTAGCAATTTTCTGCGCAGGTGTACTTATCAAACCTATTAATTGTGCCCTTATTTCCTCGAGAGATGGCAATTTAGATAAAATTTCAATTTTTTCAACAGTTAAAATTTCATTGTCCATTATGCCGCCAAGAATTACTAAATTACTGTTATTTTTAGCGAAATTCGTCAAAAGCTTAGTCAATTGCACGGGATCATTTGAGTAGGCTATAGCCGTAGGTCCATCAAAAAAGTCAGCTAGCTCCGATTTATCCGATCCCTCAAGGGCCAATTTTGTTAACCTATTTTTGGTAACCTTTATCTTACAACCCGAGTTGAAAGACTGGACTCTTAAATCAGTCATATCAGTCATAGACATTCCTCTATAATGAAAGACCATTACAAGACTATTTTCACTTAAAATAGTTTTTAAGTTATTAATAAATATTTCTTTCTGTTCTCTTTTCATATTTACACTCCAAAAGAATCTAAATTAACATTAATACCAGGCCCCATAGTAGGACTTATTGAAACTTTTTTTATAAAATCCCCTTTAATTCCTGAAGGTCGTTCTTTTGATATAGTCTCGTAGAAAAATTTTACATTATTTATTACATCACTCTTTTCAAAATCAGATTTTGCAATTCCCGCCTGAACTAACGTGTCACTATTTTTAAATTCTAATTCACCAGCTTTAGCATCCTCAACAGCTTGTTTTAAATCGTTCGTTACACTTCCTAATTTTGGATTAGGCATTAGGTTACGGGGGCCAAGAACTTTTCCCAATTTACCAACTTTGGACATCATGTCAGGAGTTGAAATACATCTATCGAAATCAACAAATCCATTATCTACTTTTTCTACAAGTTCATCTGATCCTACAATATCAGCGCCAGCATCTTTGGCTTCTTGTTGCTTATCATCTGATGCGAACACGCAGACCTTTACATTTTTTCCAAGACTTTTTGGAAGCTTAATCTTGCCTCGAACGTTTTGCTCACCATTTTTAGGATCAATATTTAAATCCATACAAATATCAATAGTTTCATTAAACTTTGCTGTTGCTGTTTTAATAGCCATGTCTACCGCCTCTTCAAGAGAGTAGTTTTTTGAAAGATCATTCTCAGCAATGATATTTTTTAATCTTTTACCCATTATCCTGTGACCTCTATACCCATAGATTTTGCTGAGCCTACAATTATTTTAACTCCTTGCTCTACTGTGTTAGCGTTCAAATCTTTTAATTTTTTTGATGCTATTTCCTCACATTGTTTAATGGAAATGGAGTTAATTATATCTCTTCCAGGTTCCTTAGATCCTTTTTTTATTTTTAAAGCCTCTTTAATAAAGAAAGACGCAGGTGGGAGTTTTATATCCATTGTAAAACTCTTATCTGTAAAGTATGTAACTACAACGGGCAGCATCACGCCTGGTTGTTCATTTTTGCTTTTGTCATTAAACATTTTACAAAAGTCCATGATGTTAATTCCCCGTTGACCAAGAGCAGGTCCAACCGGTGGAGAAGGATTTGCCTGTCCTGCTGGTACTTGTAATTTTAATGTGCCTTCAATCTCTTTTGCCATTATGCTTTCTCTACTTGTGTATACTCTAATTCTACAGGTGTTGATCTACCAAATATAGACACAGATACTTTCACTCTTGCCCTTTCTTCATCTATTTCTTCGATTAAGCCATTGAAAGAAGCAAAAGGTCCATCGCTTACTCTTACTTGCTCTCCAACTTCAAATGTAATAGATGGTTTAGGGCTTGTTACACCTTCTTCAATATCTTGTAAAATCTTATTTATCTCACTCTCAGGAACCGCTGATGGCTTTCCTTGTGTGTGGCCGAGAAAGCCACTTACTTTTGGTAAAGCCTTTACCATATGATAAGTTTCGTCAGTCATCTCCATTTTAGTTAGAACATATCCAGGAAAGAATTTTCTTTCAGCATTTCTCTTTTTTCCTCTTTTAACTTCAACAACCTCTTCAGTTGGAACAATGATTTCACTGAAAGCAGACTCGATATTTTTTGTTTTTGCTTTTTCTGTAATTGCAGCAGCAACTTTTTTTTCAAAGCCAGAATAAGCATGCACGATATACCATTTGTGAGACATTTTTAAATAGCAACTCCAATAAGTTTATCTAATCCAAAACTGAATATCTGATCGACTATAAGAAAAAAAACTGCTGCAAAAGCAGTAATTAGCACAACCATAATTGATCCTGTTAATGTTTCCCTAGATGAAGGCCAAGTAACTTTACTGCCTTCTCTTCTAACTTCTTGAATAAACTTAAATGGTTTCATAAAACTTACCTTATTAAGTGGCAGGAGCGAAGGGACTCGAACCCCCAACCCCCGGTTTTGGAGACCGGTGCTCTACCAGTTGAGCTACACTCCTCCAGTTATGAGATAATTTCTGTTACAACACCAGATCCAACTGTACGCCCACCCTCTCGTATTGCAAAACGCACACCTTTATCCATTGCAATTGGCGCTATAAGCTCTATCTCCATTGCAATGTTGTCACCAGGCATAACCATCTCAGTTCCATCAGGAAGCTTACAAACTCCAGTAACGTCAGTAGTTCTAAAATAAAACTGCGGACGATAGTTTGTAAAGAAAGGTGTGTGTCTGCCACCCTCCTCTTTTTTTAATACATAAGCTTCACATTTAAATTTAGTATGCGGTGTGATAGAGCCAACATGTGCTAGAACTTGTCCTCTTTCTACTTGATCTCTCTCAATGCCTCTTAAAAGTGCACCGATATTATCACCTGCTTCACCAGTATCTAGGAGTTTTCGGAACATCTCAACTCCAGTACAAGTTGTTTTTTGAGTTTCTTTAATCCCAACTATTTCAAGCTCTTCACCTACTTTAACGATACCGCTTTCAACTCTACCTGTACAAACAGTACCACGTCCAGAGATTGAAAAGACATCCTCAATAGGCATAAGGAATGGCTTATCCTTATCACGCTCAGGTTGAGGAATGTGATCGTCTACTGCTTTCATAAGTTCCACAATAGAGTTTTTTCCGATTTCATCGTCTCTACTCTCTACTGCTGCCAAAGCTGAACCTTTAACTATTGGAGTTGTATCACCTGGAAACTCATATTCATTTAGGATATCCCTGATCTCAACTTCAACAAGCTCTAATAATTCTGCATCATCTACTTGATCAACCTTATTTAAGTAAACAACTATTGCAGGAACTCCAACCTGACGTGCAAGTAAAATATGCTCTCTAGTTTGTGGCATTGGTCCATCCGCAGCGTTTACAACTAATATTGCTCCATCCATTTGCGCGGCACCTGTAATCATATTTTTTACATAGTCAGCGTGCCCTGGACAGTCAACATGAGCATAGTGTCTTGCGTCTGTTGTGTATTCAACGTGAGCAGTTGAAATTGTAATCCCACGTTCTTTTTCTTCCGGAGCCTTGTCGATTGCATCATATGCGGTAAATTCAGCTCCACCCGATTCTGATAATACTTTTGTTATTGCCGCAGTCAAAGTTGTTTTACCGTGATCCACGTGACCGATAGTTCCTACGTTACAGTGTGGTTTACTTCGATCGAATTTTTCTTTAGCCATTTTTTTGTTCCTCTCAATTTTTAGTCTTCGTTGTTTTTGGAGCGGGTGAAGGGAATCGAACCCTCGTAATCAGCTTGGAAGGCTGGAGCTTTACCACTAAGCTACACCCGCTTATTCCTTCAAGCTACCCTAAGGTACCTTAACGTGGTGGAGGGGGTTGGATTCGAACCAACGTAAGCATAGCTAACGGGTTTACAGCCCGTCCCCTTTAACCACTCGGGCACCCCTCCCGAGATAGTTTTAACATCTCAAGATAAGTTTCCCTAGACTAAGTCTATAGAACCTTAAGGGGTGACTTATATGGAAAAAAAGACCCCAAATCAATAAATATTAATATTTTTGAACCTAATTAAATTATAAATGTTAAATTATTGATGTAATGAGCAAGAGATCAAAAAAACTCCCAAAAAAAAGGCAAAATTCTGATTACTGGATATACGGCCATCATGCTGTGGTTGGGGCGCTAATGAATGAGAATAGAGTTAAATACGAAGTTTATTTCACTTCTGAAGCTGAAAAAAAACTCAAAAATGAAATAAAACTAGAAAATATAAATGTCATATCCATTAAAAAAACTAGAGATGAAATTGACTTACTCTTAAAGGGTATCTCAAATCATCAGGGTATTTGTTTAAGAGTTGAAAAAATACAAACACTCCAACTCCCAGATTTTATAAAAAATTTAAATGAGGAGAGGTCTGTTATCTTTTTATTGGATCAACTAGATGATCCACAAAATGTTGGTGCAATTTTTAGGTCTGCTCTCGCATTTAATATTGATGGTATAATATTAACAAATAACAATTCAGTAACTGAGAATTCGTTTCTGGCAAAAACTGCATCTAGTGCCATAGATAAAGTGCCATTTACAAAAATCCAAAATATAAGCTCTTGTATTAAAGTATTAAAAGATAATGGTTATTGGATTTATGGCTTAGATATGAAAGCCAAAAACTCAATAACAGAAATAAAATTTCCAAAAAAAACCGTTTTTGTTTTAGGATCAGAGAGCAAGGGCATGAGGAAAATCACTGACTCACTCTGTGACGAAAGTCTTAAGATTAAAATGAGTGAAAGTCTTGAGAGTTTAAATGTATCAAATACAGCGGCTATAATGATGTTCTATGTTTCAAATTTAAACTTAAAAAGCTAGAGCTATCATTGAGATAACTAAAATAAAGAATACTACTAAATAGGCTAAAGCAATTTGACCACCGATAAAATCTAAGAATTTTTTCATACTCGTATTTTACAAATAATTATGTACAATTAAAACTTAAATATTTAAAAGTTTTATTGATTTTGCCCCTATAGCTCAATTGGTAGAGCAATTGATTTGTAATCAATAGGTTCGCGGTTCAAGTCCGTGTGGGGGCACCACGTTTTCCAACAAATTTAATTTTATTTATTTACTAATTGATTGGGTAAAGCATAATGCTATCCGCTATGGGATATTGTATCAATTATGGTATAATTAAATTATGAAAAAAACTTTTATCATTTTATTTTTAATTCTTGTCGCCTGTTCGAACTCACCTGAGAATGCAATTGAAAAATGCACTGATGAAATTATAGATAAAGATGTAACAAGTTGGTTTAACTTTGTGTGCGATAGTATGCCCACAGGCATTACGTGTGATGTGGCTAAAAAAAGTCTTAATGAATGGCAAAAAATTAAAACTGAAACATTGGCTGTAAAATTAAATGATGAAGACTATGTTGAAAGTTGGAAAGAGTGCGAAATAGAATATGAAAGTACACCAAAACTATTTATGAATAAATGGAGCAATTGATTTGTAATCAATAGGTTCGCGGTTCAAGTCCGTGTGGGGGCACCACTTAACACTCGAATATTGCCTTTTTTTATTTTTATATTGCAAAGTAAATTAATTATTCTAAGGATAAATTATGGAAAATTCTGAAGTTCTAAAAATAATCGAAAATCTAAAAGGACGTAGGCCTTACGAAGAAAAGAGAGCAGCAAAATTAGGATTTACTTCTCTTCATGAATATATTGAGGATAAAATTAAAAAGAAGCAATTAGCCATTCAAAATTTTGAAGAGACTAAACGTGAAACCTCAAAAGTTGATAGTCATCCTGAAAAAAAAAGCTGCAGTTGCTGCTAAATTTACATCTATTAATTTTCAATCAATAGACTCGTACGCTAACTTTGTGTGTGGGTGCTACTAATTTAATCTGTATAACCCGCTATAGACTTTGCAGTAGTACTTTTTTTTATGGATTTGTTATCTTTCAGAGTTCCAAAGAAATAATCACCGATCATATTTGTTATACCCCAGTTATAATTCTCATTATGAAAATGATGACTCATATGAGCATCTCTTAATTTTTTTCCAATTACTGAAAAAGGTTTATACGCTTTAGAATGATGCGCCAAATGTATCCATTCATACCACAAATGATAAACTAGATGGCCGGTAAAAGGTACCATTGCAGCAGGAAAGCTCCATAGTATAAGTGAATATAAAAGATATACCTGTCCATATGTATAGATTAGATATCTCCAAGGTGCAAATTGAAGTTTGATATTGTCTGGATCTTTATGATGCCCGTGATGTAATACAATTTGATATCTTCTGTACCATCCTTCTTTTTTTGTAAGCTCTCTATGTAGTTGAAACTTGTGAACATACCATTCATAAAAAGGGGCTAGAATAATCGGAATAAAAAACCAAAATAAATATTCAGATAACAGTCCATTTGAAATAATATAATAAATTCCAAAAACTGCCATTACAATGAAGCCATAGATGGTGGAGTGTGAAAAATAGTTTTTAAATATACTGAACATATTAATATTATATAGGACGGATTTTACTCCGTCCCAACATAAAATTTAGACTATTTTCTCTCGTATTTTGCGGCTTCTTCGGAACCACTTGTAGCAGAACCTTCACTATAAGAGTGAGCACCTGTTCCAGCAAGTGCACCATCTTTAACAATTGTGTATTCTGTTCTTTGATCTTCTCCAGCAAAAAAACACTCAAGAATTTCCCTAACACCAGCTGCGTATCTTGCTTGAGCTGATAGCGAAGTTCCTGAGGTATGTGGTGTCATTCCATGGTTTGGCATCGTTCTCCATACGTGATCATTTGGAGCAGGTTGTGGAAACCATACATCACCGGCATAACCGCTTAATTGACCTGATTCTAAGGCACGAGCTATTGCATCACGATTACAAATTTTACCACGTGCAGTGTTTACAATATATGCTCCCTTTTTCATTTTTCCGATCATCTCATCATCAAAGAGATTTTCAGTTTCAGGGTGAAGTGGACAATTAATTGTTACAACGTCACACACTGCAATCATTGACTCAACAGAGTCATGAAAAGTCAAATTCAATTCTTTTTCTACTGACTCTGGTAATCTATGTCTGTCAAAATAATGCATGTGAACATCAAAATGCTTAAGTTTTCTTAATGCATCTAAACCTATTCTTCCAGCTGCAACAGTACCTACATGCATACCTTCAAGGTCGTATGATCTTTGTACTGCATCAGCAATATTCCAACCACCCTCATTAATAATTCGGTATTGATTATGATAATCTCTTACCAGAGATAAAATCATCATCACAATATGCTCGGCCACAGATCTTGAATTACAGAAGGTAACTTCCATAACATCAATTTTATTATCCATAGCAGCTTGTAAATCAACATGGTCTGAACCAATACCAGCAGTTATTGCCATTTTTAAATTTTTAGCCATAGCAATACGTTCTTTTGTTAAATAGAACGGAAAGAAAGGTTGAGAAATTACTACATCAGCGTCGACGAGTTCTTTTTCCGCAACGCATCCAGGCGCATCTTTATCATTTGTGACTACCAATGTATGGCCAGCGTCCTCAAGAAATTTTCTAAGGCCTAACTCACCAGAGACACATCCAAGTAATTCCCCTGGGTTAAAATCTATTCCTTTTGGTGTTGGTAATGTTTGCCCATCTGGATACTTTTCAATTTTTGGCAAGGTCTCCACAGGATAACTTGATGGCATTCCTCCTTTTGGATCATCGTATAAAATACACAATACTTTCATCTATAACTCCTTATTTATTATGATTAATTAAGAAAAGATGAGTCTAGTCGCTCCATCTTTCTTTTAACAGCAGGCCATAGCAAAGCTGCGGCCATTTCTCTTCCCTCACCTTGTTGTCTTGTTGTTTCAATTGATTCTTTTGAGGGATAGTTCAATTCAAGATTTCCAGAAAGAGCTCTCACTTGATAAGAGCATGCTTTCTCTAAGAAATATATATTTGTAAATGCTTCTGCAACATTTTTACCTAAAGCTAATGTTCCATGATTTCTAAGTATCATTAAACGCGCTTCACCAAGATCCTTTACCAATCTTTCTTTTTCTTCTTCGAAAAGTGCAACTCCTTCATAATCGTGATATGCAATTTGACTTCTAACTAACATGCCTGTTTGTGATAGAGGCAACAAACCATCTTTAAGTGATGCTACTGCCACGCCGTCATTTGAGTGAAGATGAACAATACAATGGGCGTCTTCTCTTGACTCATGTATTGCACTGTGAATTGTAAATCCTGCAGGATTTATAAAGTTATTTGTATCACTCAGTATTTTTCCTTTTAAGTTAACTTTCACTAAGTTTGAGGCAGTTATTTCATCAAATAAAAATCCATATGGGTTAATTAGAAACTCATCGTCAGCTCCAGGAACTTTAGCAGAGATGTGTGTGAAAATTAAATCATCCCAACCAAAATATGGAATTGTTCTATAGAATGCTGCCAAGTCTTGCCTTGTTTCCCATTCTTCTTTTGAAACATTATTTTTTACATCAACCATTATTAATTAGTCCTTTTACAGTTTTTAGCCATTTATTATATTGTTGATCTGCCTCGTCCAACGAAATACCAGGTTCAAACTTGCGGTCAGTCTTCCATAATTTCTCGACCTCTGCAACATCTTTGTATACGCCAGATTTCATTCCAGCTAAGTAAGCTGCACCCATAGCTGTAGACTCTTGACTCATAGGCCTTTCAATTCTTACTTGAGTGATATCCGATAATAATTGCATCATAAGATTATTTTTAGACATGCCTCCATCAACTCTAATTGTAAAATCACTTCTCTTTAGTTCTGTATCACTAACCAGACATTCAAAAAGATCTCTTGTTTGATAACATACTGATTTTAATGCTGCCATGGCAATGTCAGCCTTAGAAGTATCTCGAGTAATTCCTGTAATTTGACCCCTTACATCAGAGTTCCAATAAGGAGCGCCTAAACCAGTAAATGCAGGAATGAATTGTATTGCGTTAGCACTTTTCTTTGCAAGCTCTTCAATCTTGCTTGCATCGTTAATAAAATTCATTTCATCACGCATCCATTGCACCACAGTACCTGCATTGAAGATGCTGCCCTCTAACGCAAAATCTTTTTTATCAAATATATTATAAGCTTTGGTAGACAATAATTTGGTTTCAGACTCAATAAATTTATTACCAGTATTCATTAATAAAAAACAGCCTGTGCCATAAGTTGATTTAACCATTCCTTCTTTGAAGCAAGCCTGTCCAATAGTTGCCGCTTGTTGATCCCCAGCTACACCACCTATTAAAATTTTTTCTCCAAAGTAACTAGGGTCTATTGTTCCAAAATCATCTACGCAATTCTTTACATCAGGCAAAATATTTTTATTTATATTAAAAATATTTAATAATTCATCATCCCAACAATCTTGATTTATATTATAAAGCATTGTTCTTGATGCATTGGTAACATCAGTGTAATGACACTCTCCTTTTGTAAAATTCCAAATAAGCCATGAGTCAATAGTTCCTACTAACAGATTATTTTCATTCATTGCATTTCTTGCTTCTTCAATATTTTCAATTATCCATTTAATTTTTGTTGCTGAAAAGTAAGGATCAATTATAAGTCCAGTCTTTTTTTGAATAAGTTTTGTTAAATTCTTTTCTTTGAGTGTCTCACAAAAGTTTTCTGTTCGCCTGTCCTGCCATACTATGGCATTATAGACTGGCTTTCCCGTTAATTTGTTCCATGCAACAACCGTCTCTCTTTGATTTGTTATACCTGCAATATTGACATCTTTTGGGCTAATTTTTGTTTCTTTAATCACAAAGTTAACAGCGTCTTGAGTGGTTTTTAAGATTTCTATTGGATCATGCTCAACCCAACCATCGTTAGGAAAATACTGATTAAATTCATAGTTTTTTTGACTAATGATATTTCCATTAATATCTACAATTAAGGCCCGTGAACTAGTTGTGCCTTGATCTATTGAGAGTAAATACCCATTTAAAGACATAAGATAAGAATAATTAATTAATTATGTTCAATTAGAGGTGATTTTAGGATAAAGGAATACTTTTTTGTAGGTAAAAAACCATGAATTTGAATAAACCAGTTTTTTTGGCTTCTAGCAGTGATGAGGCAAGCTCTCAGAAAAAGATTTTGGAAGATAAGTATGGAAAGAATGAATTTGGTAAAGCTGATGTGATCGTTGTCCTGGGCGGTGATGGATTCATGCTTGAGGCTATAAAATCTCACATGGAAAAGCACTTGCCAATATTTGGATTAAATTATGGCAGCGTGGGATTTTTGATGAACTCTTCAAATCAAAACGATTTGATAAATAGAATTAATCAATCCCAATCAATAAAAATTTCTCCGTTGATAATGAAGGCATTGAGTGTTGATGACTCAATTCATGAGGCGATTGCTATTAATGAAGTATCATTACTTAGAGAAACACATCAAGCATCAAAAATAAAAATTTCAGTTGATGGAAAAGTTAGGTTAGATGAACTTATTTGTGATGGTGTATTAATTTCAACTCCTTCTGGTAGTACAGCTTATAACCTATCTGCTCATGGTCCGATACTACCGATAAATGCTGATGTTCTTGCATTAACTCCGATAAGTGCTTTCAGACCAAGAAGATGGAAAGGTGCAATACTGAATAATGAGTCAAATGTGAAATTTGAGATTATTGAAAGTAAGAAAAGACCTGTAAGTGTTGTCGCTGATAGTACTGAGTTTAGAGATATCAGTTCTGTTGAAGTACATCAAAGTAAAGATCAACTTGTAGAACTTCTTTTTGATGAGGATCACTCATTCGATGAAAGAATCTTAAACGAGCAATTCAAGTTTTAATCAACTGATATCAAAGATTGAAATGGACCACTTCCAATAAATAATTGGTTAGAACCGTTGTTTCCAAGTGTCATTCCTTCGCCTACATTCATTGACATATCAAGACTGGTTGTGGTATCTGTGAATGTAATTGATGGATCAAATGAGACTACACCTAATAATTGATTAACATCACTACCTTCACTAGCCAACATACTATTACTGTCAATCAAATATCCTGTAACATCAGAATTAGTTCCATTAATGTTATTAGCAACAGCTGTTGCATTGAACGCGCTAAAGTCAAAAGTAAGTAATGTTTCTGTCGTTTTTCCCGCTGTGGGTGCGGAATCCGCACATGTAGAAGTTCCTCCAGAAGGAATAATACTTCCTCCTTCAGGTTGAGCTCTAAAAGTGGTATCAACTTCTTTTGATGCACAATAAGCTCCGGTAGTACCATCAGAGCCTGTCATCGATGCACTGAACTGGGCAGATAAAGTAATTCCGAAGGTATTATTTAATAACATCACCCCGTGCGTATAAGTTCCATTAGCAGGTCTTGATATTGACCCTGACATATCGAATGATCCACCCTGTGTAATACTAATCGTATTTCCTGATGTATTCTCCCAGACTTTAGTGCAATTTGTTAGATCAGCAGCTGTTGTGACATTTGGTGCAGTTGGAGCGCTAGAACACAAATACATTTCATACGCAACGATTTCATAAAGATCGGGAGCAGTAAAGCAGCTAAAATTATTTCCTGCGTCTGTTAAAAAACCATTGTCAATTACACCACCTGTTATGGTGCAACTAGCTGATGATTTATTAATTGAAATCAAAGTAACAAAAAATCCAAATATTATTGAGATGATATAAATATTTCTTTTCATAATCTTAAAAACCACTTGCTGTTACGTTTAAACTAGTTTTGGTGACTCTAATTTTATTTTCTCTTTTAACAGGTTCATACATTCTATCCTCAACTGAAACATAATTTAAGTAGCCGTATGTATGGTTAAAGGGTTTGGTATCTTCGTTTAAAGGAATAACATATGAAATATTAGCAAATGTACCGTCACCAGTTTTATTATCATCTATATATCCTACCTCTAAATCAATATTACTACCGATCAGATTGAGGCCATATTTTTCTCCTTCAATCTCGAATGATCCTGTTCCATTCTCAAATTCAAAAAGCCCAGCAAATATTCTTGCGTTAGCATCTATAGGCAAATGATAATCTAATCTTGCATCCCAACCATCCATAGCTTCTTCTGTGACACCCGCAGAAACAATTTGTATTCCAGAGGAAGAGTCATAAATGTTTGAGCGTAAATCAAAAACACTACTTATAACCTCAAGGCCCGCTCCATTTCTCTGATGTGAGTCATCAAATGCATAATCAAAAAATAAATTTAATCCAAATATAACTTTGTCATCATTAAGGAGAGTTCTATGTCCAAGACCCAAGTTAATTGTTTGGTCATTGTTATGAAGGTTCAAAGAGTTTTGGTTAAATATTGCGCTGTTACCATACTCAGAAATCATATTAACATTGGTGAGAGATATCGTTGGCTTTAAATGTTCTTGTACACCCAAATTTAAATCGAGATACTTCACTCTACTATTTTCGCTCAATAATGATGAAATGCTATTACCAAAACTATTAGCTAAACCATTAAAATATGAGGTAACTCTATTTTCTAAATTAGAGGCATTTGAAATACCTATTAGCAAAAAAATACCTATTATTGAATAGATGTAAGCCCTAAGATTTCTCATAAATTAGATCATAACAAAAAAATGTGTTTATTTCACTGATAAAAACTATCTAATTATTTGGTGGCCTCACCCGGACTCGAACCGGGACGGGAATAAATCCCAAAGGATTTTAAGTCCTTTGCGTCTACCAATTCCGCCATGAGGCCAATACAATGATTTATAACTCTATGTGTAATTAAGTTCCAGAACTTTAACAATGGATAAAAAAAAGGGGCCCGAAGGCCCCTTCCTTTATTATTTACTTTGCAGTTAATTAGTTGCTGTCTGATACTGCAGCTACATAAATAGCCATACCAAATGCAATTTTATTAACAAAGTCTGCAAGGTTATAGATTAAGTTCAATGCACCAGCGTCAACGCCGCCACCGAAGTAACCTACAGCATAACCAATTGGATAAATTGCCCATCCGACTGTAACAATTAATCTCAATGCGTTAAATGCAGTCTGACCAGCAGCGTTTCCACTACCAGCACTTGCCTTGCTTGCTTCACCTGCAAAAACCTCGTAGATGATATATAACCATCCAGCCATACCTATTACAAAGGCTAGAGTTACATTCATCGCTCCAGTTTCACCCATGTAACCGAAGACAAGCATAATAATTGATGCAATTAATAGTCTCCAGAAAAGGCTTGAAGCAACAGCAGTCATCGCTGCAAGAATTACATAGAATTCTACGATTTGTAGAGGCACAGTAATCAACCAGTCAATGTAACGAAGGACAGTTGGTGAGTCACCAGTAGCAACCCATACGCCTCTCATGTAGAAGTAGTGCCACGCCGCAATACCAGTAACCAAACCAGCTACCGTAAGGGACGTTTTCCATTTAGCTGCTACACGATCTCTTTCAAGAAAGAAGAAAGCAGTAGCGGCAACCATGGCCATAGAGATCAACCAAAACGAAATCGCAACGTGATCTCCGGGATTTAGCATTAATACTTTCATGTTTATTTTCCCCTTAATTTTATAAAATTAGGCAATTATTATTGAGAATCCTTGTTAAGTAAATATTAAAAAAATAATAATAATTAATTAAATCAATTACTTAGAGATTTGTGGATAAAAATTATTAATATTTTGTATCATAATTTTTAACTAATTCCTTTAATTCTGTATCACATTTTGACAGCTGATCATCGCTCGTTGAACGCATAACAATTGATGTTCCAAATCTATTTTCCTTGCTAAATGGATAACTACCTATTTCAACAAAGCTATATTTTGCCTGAAGGTTAGTAAGTATCTCAGCCACATTGCTTTCAGGGGTGAAAATATCGACTGATTTAGATTTTACTACGTCCCCTTTTTTCAGAAATTGACGAGCCCCTTCCAACATGCCTTGCATAATTCCTGGTATACCTGCCAAAACAAATACATTATCCATTTTAAATCCTGGCGCTCTGCTGACTGGGTTTTCAATAAGCTTTGAACCAACAGGCATTTTAGTCATTTTCATTCGAGCTTCTGTGAGCTCTCCATCTTTATAATACTCTTTTAATATTGAGAGCGCTCCCTGATTTATTTCCAAATCAACAGAAAATGCTTTAGCAATTGACTCTGAAGTAATGTCGTCGTGTGTTGGCCCAATACCGCCAGTGGTAAACACATATTCATAAGTTTTTCTTAAATGGTTAACTGTCTCAACAATTACATCCTCTTCGTCACGAATTACTCTGACTTCAGTTAATTGAATACCTATTTCATTCAACCAATTTGCAAGATATGATAGATTCTTATCTTGTGTACGACCTGATAAAATTTCATTACCTATAATAATCAATGATGCTTTCATAAGCTTATGTCAAAAAATTCGAAAAATTTCCTCACTGGTAAATTCATAAAGAGATATAAGAGATTTTTTGTAGATGTTCAACTTGATAGTAAAAAAATTGTCACAGCTCATTGTCCTAATACAGGCTCTATGATGGGGCTGCTTGAAAAAGATAATTTAGTCTATTTAACAGAAGCAGATGACCCTAACCGAAAACTAAAATTTACTTTAGAGGCAATTCATTCAAACGGAGCAATGGTCGGGGTAAATACTCATCGAGCTAATCGAATTGTTGAAGAAGCAATAAGCAAAGGCAAAATTTCAGAGCTAGGAAAAATTGTATCATTCAAAAGAGAAGTTAAGTACGGACAAAATTCTAGAATTGACTTCTTAATTCAAAAAAAAAATGAAGAAATATATGTAGAAGTTAAAAATGTTACTTTATCGAGAGATAGCTCAATTGCAGAATTTCCTGATGCGGTCACTGAAAGAGGACTAAAGCATTTAAATGAGCTTTCCACTCTACCAACCAAGTCTGTTAGAGCTGTAATGCTTTTCTTAGTCCAAAGAGATGATTGCAGTAAGTTTAAGATTGCTGCAGATATTGATACTAAGTATGCAGATACTTTTAAGAAGGTTAAAAAAATGGGTGTTGAGGTTTTATGTTATGACTGTTCTTTTGATAGAAATGGTATAAGTGTTAATAAAAAGATAAAGATATTAAATTGAATAACACAATACATAACTCTAGTGATTTTGAAGGGATGCGAAAAGCAGGTAATCTTGCAGCATCTACATTGGATCTTCTTGTTGATAAAGTAAAGCCTGGTGTTTCCACTGAAGAGTTAGATAATATTGCATTTGATTATATAGTTCGTCATGGAGGCCTTATTGCCCCTTTATTTTATAAGGGTTATCCTAAATCAGTTTGCACTTCAATTAATCATGTAATATGTCATGGAATTCCCTCATCCAGAATTTTAGAAAATGGAGATATTGTTAATATTGATGTAACAGTAATTGTTGATGGCTGGCACGGTGATACAAGTCGCATGTTTCCCGTTGGAAAAATAAATGCTAAAGCACAAAAATTAATTGATTGTACATATCATGCAATGCATGAAGGCATTAATGCTGCTCAACCTAATGCAACATTAGGCGATATTGGCCATGCAATTCAAATATATGCCGAAAAACAAAACTACAGTATTGTTCGTGATTTTTGTGGTCATGGACTAGGAAAAGTTTTTCATGAGTTTCCAAACATTCTTCACTACGGGGATAAAGGTAAAGGTGAAAGAATTGAACCAGGCATGTTTTTTACGGTGGAGCCGATGATAAATTTTGGAAAATATGATGTTAGAATGTTAGGCGATGGTTGGACGGCAGTTACAAAAGATAAAAGTTTGTCAGCACAATTTGAGCATAGTATTGGCATTACCAACGATGGTGTAGAAATTTTTACAAAATCACCTGCTGGGCTTGATAAACCGTAAATTAAAGATTAAAAACATACTTATATGATCCCACGTTATTCTAGAGCCGAGATGACTGACGTTTGGAGCTCTAACTCTAAATTTAAAATATGGCTTGATATTGAACTCTATGCTTGCGAAGCCATGGAGAAATTAGGAACTGTTCCTAAGGGAACAAGTAAAAAAATTAGATCAAAAGCAAAGATTAATGAAAAGAGAATTGATCAAATTGAAAAAAAAGTGAAACACGATGTAATTGCTTTTTTAACAACAATTTCTGAATACGCGGGTCCACCTACAAGATTTCTTCACCAAGGTCTAACTTCTTCAGATATTTTAGATACGGCTTTTAATGTTCAACTAAAACAGTCCTCAGTAATTATTGAGAAGGAACTATTAAATTTACTAAAATCATTAAAAAAGATTGCAATAAAACATAAGAACACACCTTGCATTGGAAGAAGTCATGGGATTCATGCTGAACCCACAACTTTTGGAGTTAAAATTGCATCTTTTTACGCAGAATTTCAGAGGAATCATAAGCGTTTTCTAAAAGCAATCGAAGAAATAAATATATGCGCGATTTCAGGCGCAGTCGGCAATTATGCAAATATTGATCCGCGTGTTGAACAGTACGTCGCAAAAAAGTTAGGCATGAAAGCAGAAACGATTTCAACTCAAATAATTCCAAGAGATCGTCACGCAGTATATTTTAATACTCTTGCAGTAATTGCAAGTTCGATTGAACGTTTAGCTACTGAGATAAGACATTTACAAAGAACTGAAGTTTTAGAAGTTGAAGAATTTTTTTCAAAAGGACAAAAAGGGTCATCAGCGATGCCTCATAAAAGAAATCCAGTTCTGACTGAGAATTTAACTGGACTGGCAAGACTGATTAGAGGTTATACGGTTCCTGCTTTAGAAAATATTACTCTTTGGCATGAAAGAGACATATCACATTCAAGTGTAGAGAGAATAATGGCGCCAGATGCAAATATTATAATCGACTTTGCACTTTCACGAATGAATAATGTGATATCAAATCTTGTTGTATATCCAAAAAATATGAAAACTAATTTAGATAGATTAAAAAAATTACCAATGTCAGAAGGTTTAATGCTGGCAATGACACAAAAAGGTTTATCCCGAGAAAATGCGTACAAGATAGTTCAACGTAATGCAATGGAAGTATGGAAAACGAATACAGATTTTGAGGTAATACTTAACAAAGATGAAGAATTAAAAAAATACCTAAGCAAAAAAGAAATATCAAGAATTTTAGATCTAAAACATGCTGCTCGCAGAACTGACTATATTTTCAAAAAAGTTTTTAAGTAATTTAATTTGAATAGTAAATTGCAACAGCAAATAATCCAAAAATCAGCGCATAAGCTCCTGCATAGTAAAATACGACATAATTAGAACGATCAATCATATCCAATAAAGAAACTTTCTTTTTATTAACTGATTTTTTCTTTGTTGATTTTTTAACAATCCTTTTTTTAGTAACTTGCTTCTTTTTTTTGGTTACTTTCTTTTTTACCGACTTTTTCTTTTTTTGGGCAAACTGATACTTCACAAAAAACTCTTATATGTTGTCTTTACCAATAATTTCTTCTTTTGCTTGAAGTAAAAATTGATCCATACTTTGTCTTAATTCATCGTCTGAAATTGAAATACCTTTATCGTCAAAATCCTTTCTAACCTTTCTGAAAACATCCATATCCCCGTCTTCTTCAAGATCTGATTTTACAACCTCTGCAAAATATTCTTCAACAGCCGGGCCTGATATACCTAATTTTTCAGCTGCCCACACACCTAAATACTTATTTCTACGGGCTAATATTTTAAACTCTAGTTCCTGGTCACGAGCAAACTTACCCTCGAAACCTTTTTTTCTCTCATCAAGTTTTTTCATGATTTTTTGTACTTTTGAATGAATTTAATTTAATTTAAGCACTTATCTTAACAAATATTTTTATTACCTGCAATGAGATCATCTAAAACTTTATATGAAGGTAAGGCTAAAAAAATTATTAAAGGGCCTAAAAAAAACACACTCATTCAAATTTTTAAAGACGATGCTACAGCTTATAATAAAAAGAAACATAAAATTTTTAAAGGCAAAGGCGTACTAAACAATCATATTTCTGCTTACATTATGCAGTACCTTAATTCAAAACGTATCCCAACACATTTTGAAGAAAAGCTGAATGACCGTGAGCAACTTATAAAAAAATGTGAAATTATTCCGATTGAATTTGTTGTAAGAAATATAACGGCTGGCTCTATTGCTAAAAAATTAGGGATTAAAGAAGGATTAAAACTTAAAAAACCCTTACTAGAATATTATTACAAAGAAGACAGTTTGGATGATCCAATGATTTCAAGAGATCACCTTATCACTTTTGGCTGGGCAACAAACTCTGAGCTGAAAAAAATAGATAAAATGTCTCTTCAAATTAATCGACACTTAAGAAATCTTTTTCTTAAAAAGAATATCATACTTGTAGATTTCAAAATTGAATTCGGCAGACTCTCATCAAACCCCAAAAAAATTGTATTAGCTGATGAAATAAGTCCTGATTCTTGTCGATTATGGGATAAAAAAACTAATAAGAAACTTGATAAGGATGTGTTCAGAAGAAACCTCGGTAGTTTATTAAGTGCATATGAGGAGGTTGCCTCAAGATTAGGAATCGTGCATTAAAGTCTGATGCTTGCCAAAATTCATATCACATTAAAAAAAGACGTACTTGATCCTCAAGGCTCAGTTATTGCAAATTCATTAAAATCTCTTGGATTTGACAACGTTAATGATGTCAGACAGGGAAAATTCATAGAACTCAAAATCAACAGTAACAGTAAAAAGGAAGCTGAGAAGCAGTGTAATGATATGTGTGAGAAATTATTGGCTAACTTAGTTATTGAAGACTACTCAGTAGAAATTGAAAATTAAATGAAGACACATGTAATTGTTTTCCCGGGTTCGAACTGCGACAGAGATGTCGCTGTTGCAATTCAAAATATTATTGGCTCTTCACCTGAAATGGTTTGGCACAAAGACTCAACAATAAAACAATCAGATTTAATTGTTGTTCCAGGTGGATTTTCTTACGGTGATTATTTGCGATGTGGCGCAATGGCCTCAACATCACCTATCATGAAAAGCGTGATTGAAAATGCAAATAAAGGAGTACCGGTAATGGGCATTTGTAATGGATTTCAAATTCTAATTGAAAGCGGTCTTCTTCAAGGCGCGCTAATAAGAAATAGCAGTTTAAGCTTTATATGTCGCGATATAATAATCAAACCAACAAATACAAAAACCATATTTACTAATAAATCTAAAATTTCGAAAATGCCAATAGCTCACAATGAGGGAAATTACTTTGCTAACAGTAATCAAATAAAAGAAATTGAAGACAACGATCAAATTGCATTTCAATACTGTGACGAAAACGGTGATATCAATGCTCATTCAAATCCAAATGGTTCAATAAATAATATTGCTGGGGTGTTCAACAAAAGCAAAAATGTACTAGGTATGATGCCTCACCCCGAAAGAGCAGCTGAAAGCATTCATGGATGTGATGATGGAAGAAATATTTTTGAAAGTCTTCTAAGTTAATGACTTCATCCAATTGGCAGTTTGATACAGAAAAATCACTTGTAGAAAGTCACGGTCTAAAGCTTGATGAGTTTGAAAAAATTGTTGAGGGCCTTGGGCGTGAACCAAATCTTACTGAACTTGGAATATTTAGTGCAATGTGGAATGAACATTGCTCCTATAAATCGTCTAAATATTGGCTAAAAAAATTACCAACCTCAGGGAAACGAGTTATCCAAGGACCAGGTGAAAACGCAGGTATTATTGACATTGATGATGGAGATGTTGCTGTTTTCAAAATGGAAAGTCATAATCATCCTTCATTTCTAGAGCCTTACCAAGGTGCTGCAACTGGTGTAGGCGGTATTTTAAGAGATGTTTTTACTATGGGTGCAAGACCTGTAGCAAATATGAATGCACTTCGATTTGGAGATCCCAATCATCCAAAAACAAAACATTTAGTCTCAGGCGTTGTCGGTGGTATCGGAGGTTATGGAAATTGTATTGGAATTCCAACTGTTGGAGGTGAAGTAAACTTTCATCCATCCTACAACGGCAATATATTGGTTAATGCTATGACTGTTGGCATCGCAAAAAAAGATAAAATTTTCTATTCAGCGGCTGCAGGAATAGGAAATCCAGTAGTGTATGTTGGTTCAAAAACAGGTAGAGATGGTATTCATGGTGCAACTATGGCATCAGCAGAATTTGACGATGACTCTGAAGAAAAAAAACCCACTGTTCAAGTTGGTGATCCTTTTACTGAAAAATTATTACTTGAAGCTTGTCTAGAACTTATGAAAGAGGATGCAATTATAGCAATTCAAGATATGGGGGCAGCAGGTTTAACTTCATCATCTATTGAGATGGCATCCAAAGGAAATGTAGGGATTGATATAAATTTATCTAAGGTTCCTATGCGAGCAGCTAACATGACTGCCTACGAGCTCATGCTATCAGAGAGTCAGGAAAGAATGTTAATGGTTATTCAACCCAAAAAAGAAGAGCTTGCCCGAAGCATTTTTAAAAAATGGGATCTTGAATTTGAAATAATCGGTGAAGTTACAGATACAAAAAAATTAATATTACATATGGATGGTGAAGAGCAGGCAAGTATACCAATTAATATTTTGGTAGAGGATGCGCCAGAGTATCAGCGAGATTATATTGTCAATGATCCTTCTCCCCTAATTAGTTTCGAAAGTAAGGATTTTGAAGACAAAGATATCTTAAGCGATTTATTAAAAATGATCAGCCATCCAAATTTATGCAGCAGAAAATGGATATGGGAACAATATGATCACATGGTTATGGCAGATACTGTTGTACGACCTGGTTCTGATGCGGCTGTTGTCAGAGTGCATGGAACCAACAAAGGAATAGCGATCAGTACAGACTGTTCACCCACATATTGCAGACATAATCCATATGAAGGAGGAAAGCATGCGGTTGTTGAAACTTGGCGTAATATTGTTGCATCCGGAGCTGAACCAATTGCAATTACAGATTGTATGAATTTTGGAAATCCTGAAAAGCCAGAAATCATGGGACAATTTGTAGAATGCATTCGTGGTATGGGAGATGCTTGCAGTAAGCTTAATTATCCTGTCATTTCAGGAAATGTATCACTCTATAATGAAACTAATGGTGAAGGGATTTATCCTACTCCTGCTATTGGTGGAGTCGGACTAATTAGAGATCTATCTAATACAATGACAATAGATCTAAAAAATGAGGGTAATGTTTTATGCCTCATTGGGGAAAGCAATAATCATATAGGCAATAGTCATTATCTCTCAATCATACAAAATAGAGAAGATGGTGGTACCCCTTCGATTAATTTGGATGATGAATTAAAAAATGGAAAATTCATTCTAGATTGCGTCGCTAAGAAATTACTAAAATCTGTTCACGATGTTGGTGAAGGTGGTGTTCTTGTTGCAATTGCTGAAATGTGCATCTCAGGTATGCAAGGTATAAAAATTGATATAACAAAAGATTTTCTTCACGGATTCTTTTTTGGCGAGGATCAGGCTAGGTACCTGGTTGAGGTCTCACAAAATAAACTTGAACAACTAGAAGTTGACGCAAGCAAGAGTGCGGTCAAGATAGAAAGAATTGGAGAAATTGGAGGAACATCTATCTCAATTAATTCAATTGGAGAGATTGAATTATCAAACTTAATTGACCACCATACAAAATGGTTCAATGAATTTTGATTTAAAGGGCTCAAAATTATTATTGAATAATTCTAAAAAGCAGTTAATTCTTGATTCATGACTGATAATGTACAAGATGAAATAAAAAACATTGTTGATCAAAACGATGTAGTTCTCTTCATGAAAGGGACAAAGGACCAGCCTCAATGCGGTTTTTCGAATGCTGTTGTAAATACTCTTTCGTTTATGAACGTAAATTATAAAGATGTAAATATTTTGGAAAGTGACGAACTAAGACAAGGTATAAAAGATTTCACTAACTGGCCTACAATTCCACAACTTTACATTAAGGGTGAGTTTATTGGAGGATGCGATATTATTTTAGACATGCATAAAAGTGGAGAGTTAGCATCAGTTTTTGATACAAAAGGAATTGCGCACGATTAGTCTATTGAAATAAGATATTCGACTGCTCTATTAAATACAATCTTTCCTCGCGAAATTAAACTTTCATGCCATTTCCTATTGTCTGGATTAAATGTACGTAATAAATTATTTCTACTCCAATGTTCCATAATATTCAACGGATCATTGAGTTTATTATTTTGTGTCCATCTATTTTCAGCTCTTAAATTTTTAAAAACTGTTACAGGTCCATAAGTTCCAAATTCTTGTGTAATTGTAAGCCACTTAATAGATGGAAATTCAGCTGAAATTCCAGAGTGAATGTCGCCTGTTACGTGATAGCCCACCCCCTTATTTGGATCCAACGGTGCTATATGACTTCCATATAAGTTTTGCAGCAATTCATAATCAGCTTCATTAATTTGGTCTGAAATTAAAATAGTATCGTAACCAGATTTACCTAGCCCAGTGTGCAAATCGATACCAAATATCATTTGAGTTTCTTTTAAGTTTTTTCTCAACCAATCAATTAATAATTTAGGACCTTTTTGAAGTTTATCGCCTCCATACTGTAGGCTGGATGGCCTTGTGTACTGACCTTGAGCAAACCATTGCTTGAAATTAGTGAAACCATATTTCAAAATTAATTTTATTCCATCTATATAAAAAGATAATTCAAATTTTTTTGGTATTGTGTTTGGATTTAAAAATTTATCTATTTTTTTGTAGCCATCGGGCTCACCGCTATGCGTGTTAATAAAATTTCTATTCATATCAACATTGTTTTCATTAACTCTTCGGTGCCAAGCCATACCAAAAGGATTAATGATATGAACAAAAATTACGCAATAATCCTCAATTAGTTCTTGATTTTTTAACATATCAATAACTGAAAGTTGTATAGCTGAACCGGCAAAACCCTCAACACCGTGTATACCAGAGGTATATAACAATAATTTATTACTTGTTAAAGATCCAAGAACTGCGATATCTATTGTGAGATCCTCTCCATCAGGACCCACTAAATCTAATGATAAGCTATCTCGTTGAACTAGATGACCCAGTGACTCTAGTTGATTAATAGATTCATGAAATCGTTTCTTAGCTTCAGTATAAGATTTGGAAAACCAGTGCGATGCACTCATTTTAATATTATCGAGAGTAATACTCGATAACTAGTTTCGGATCCATTTGAGTTGCGTATGGAACTTCAGCAAACTGAGGTGTCCTTACAAAAGTTGAAGAACATTTTTTTTCATCAACTGTGATGTATCCTGGGATGTCTCTTTCCTGGCTTTTCATTGACTCGACTACTAATGCCATCTCTTTAGATTTATCTTTGACTTCGACGACATCACCTTCTTTAAGAAGACAGCTTGCAATATTAACTCTTTTTCCATTAACTTTGACATGCCCATGATTAATAAATTGTCTAGCGGCAAATACAGTTGGTACAAACTTTGATCGATAAACAATAGTATCTAGTCTGCGTTCTAAAATAGCAATTAAGTTTTCACCTGAGTCACCTTTTTGTCTGATAGCCTCTTTATAACAATTTCGAAATTGTCTTTCGTTGAGGTTTCCATAATAACCTTTTAGCTTTTGTTTAGCATTTAACTGAACACCATAATCAGACAATTTACCTGTATGCTTTTGTCCATGCTGGCCGGGTCTGTATTTTCTTAGGTTGAATGGACTTTTTGGTCTGCCCCATAGGTTGACACTCAGACGTCTGTCTATTTTATGTTTTTGTGCAACTCTTTTTGTCATATTTGATGATCCGTGGTTTATACTGTTTTCCTCGCCAATGTCAAACCTGAAAGCTAAATTTCCTTAGTTTTTCTATATTCTGTAAGCACTGTCACAACCCCTCTAAGTGTTGCTATCTCACGTTCACTGAGATCTGCACGATGAAAGATATTTCTTAGGTTTTGCTTCATTTTTGGCATTTTTTCTTCAGGTTGAAAAAAACCTCTAGACTCAAGCTCTTCTTCTAAATGATCAAAAAAATACATCAGATCATTCTGACTTCCATGAGTCTCAGAATTCTTATCAACTAACTGCTCCGTTTTAAATACTTTAGAAAATAACGAATAACAAAATACATTGACTGCATGAGATAAATTAAGAGATGAAAAATTTTCACGCGTATCAATAGTCACACATTTTGTTATAAGTGACAAATGATCATTTGTAAGTCCCGAAGCTTCGCCGCCAAAAACAACACCGATACTATCATTAATTTTCTTTTCTTTTATTTCATCGATAATTTTAGAATTGTCACTAAATTGTTTACTCATATCTCTTAGACGTGCTGTGTAGCCAATTGAATAATTGGAATCACTCAACGCCTCTCGAAGAGAACTATATACTTCGATATTTTTAACTATGCTCTTAGCATCTACAGCTACAGCAAGTGCTTTTTCTGATGGCCATTCGAGTTTAGGTGATACCAGTTTTAAATTGGTGAAACCAAAATTGTACATAGAGCGAGCAACAAGACCGACATTTTCAGGTAATTGAGTATCAACAAGAATAATTGAAATTTTATCAAAATTCATTTGAATTTAAACTTTTACTTGTTCTCTCATTAATTTAAACTCAACACTATCAATTAACGCTCTAAAAGATGCTTCAATAATATTTTCTGAAACACCTATCGTGTACCAACTTTTCTTATTTGCATCAGAACTTTCAATTGAAACTCGAGTTATCGCATCGGTACCCGTATTGAGAATTCGAACCTTATAATCAATTAATGATAGATCGTTGATGTACTCGGCATAACGGCTTGACTTAAAATTATTTCGAAGAGCATTATCCAATGCATTGACTGGACCAACTCCTTTACCGGTACCAATAATTTCATCATTATCAATTTTTAATTTCACAGAAGCTTCTGACATGGTCTGCCCCTCTTCACCTGAATTTTGTACATTTACATTAAAACTGATTACTTCAAAATACTCTGGCATTTTGCCAAGTACTTTATTAACAAGAATTTCAAAAGAAGCATCGGCACCATCGTAAGAGTATCCATTAAATTCTCTTTCTTTTACTCGATCTAGGATTTTTTGAATTGTCTTATCGTCTTCATTAACTTCTATTCCTGCTGATTTTAACTTTGATAAAATATTAGATTTTCCTGATTGTTCAGAGATGATAATTTGCCTTTGATTGCCAACAAGTTCAGGATTGATGTGTTCGTAAGTCTTTGGATCTTTATTGACCGCAGAAACATGTAATCCACCCTTATGTGCAAAAGCAGAAGAGCCAACGTAAGGCGCTGTTCGATTTGGGACTCTGTTTAAGATTTCATCAAGAAGCCTTGAAAGCTCGGTTAAAAGATTAAGTCGTTCTCTATTAATTGATAAGTCAAATTTGTTTTCAAATTCATTTTTAAAAGCAAATGTTGGCAATAGTGTAATTAGATTAGCATTTCCACATCTTTCACCTAAACCATTTATAGTGCCCTGAACCTGTCTTGCACCTGCTCTTACAGCTGCAAGAGTATTAGCGACTGCATTACCTGTGTCATTATGTGCATGAATTCCAAGATAATCTCCTGAAATTTCTCTAGAAACTTTTGAAACTATATCTTCAACTTCATGGGGAAGGGTTCCTCCATTCGTGTCACAGAGAATAAGCCACCGTGCGCCATTTGACTTTGCAGCTTTAAGACATTCAATTGCATAATTTGGATTAGATTTGTAACCGTCAAAAAAATGTTCAGCATCGAAATGTACTTCTTTTTTCGTTTTTGCTAAAAATTTTACTGACTCTCCAATATTTTCTAAATTTTCCTGATTGGTAATTCCCAGTGCAAGATCAACATGGAAATCCCAAGATTTTCCAACAACACATGCTGAAGGTGCATTAATATTTATCATTGCAGCCAAACCAGGATCATTTTCAGCGCTGCGACCAGATTTTTTAGTCATACCAAACGCGGTGAACATTGAGTTTTTAAATTTTAAATTTTCATTAAAAAACTTAGTATCAGTTGAATTTGCTCCTGGCCATCCACCCTCAATATAGTCAACACCAAGCTCATCTAATTTTTTTGCGAGAAGCTTTTTTTCATCAACATTAAAATCAACACCGTAAGTTTGAGCTCCGTCTCTAAGAGTCGTATCAAATATGTATAATTTTTCTTTCACTTACTTAACTTTCCAAGTTGTTTCACCACCTTGATCTTCAAGGATGACTCCCATTTTATCTAATTCATCTCGGATCCTATCAGCATCATCAAAGTTTTTGTTTGATCGTGCCTCATTTCTTTGAGCAATAAGCAACTCAACTTGAGCCGTATTGATATTTAAATTTTCCTTTTTCCAGGAAAGCCAATCAGATGGTTTTTCATTTAAAAGTCCAAGCATATTTGCTGAATATAAAAAATTGCTTACTAAGCCTTTATCACCTGATTGGCAGTCTTTAAATTTTTGATGAAGCACGCTAATAGCTTTAGGTGTATTCATATCATCCAATAATGTTTCCATAATTTCATTATCATTATTTGCATATTTTAATTCACCATCATTAAAATTGCTCAAAAATGTGTACCATTTATCTAATGTTTTTTTACTTTCATTAAGGTTATCCTTGGTCCAATTCAGAGGTTGTCTGTAATGAGTTGATATCATAGTCAGCCTAATAACTTCCCCTTGGAAACTGTCTTTTAACTCATTTACAGTTACAAAATTACCATCAGACTTTGACATTTTATTACCCTCAACAGTGACAAAGCCATTGTGAACCCAATAATTTGCAAATTTGTTATTATTTGCACACTCACTTTGAGCAATTTCATTCTCATGATGTGGAAATATTAAATCTTGGCCTCCTCCATGTATGTCAAAATTTTCCCCTAAAAGTTTTTCACTCATTGCAGAGCACTCAATGTGCCAGCCAGGTCTCCCATCTCCCCATGGACTTTTCCAACTGGGCTCATCTTCTTTTGAAGGTTTCCATAATACAAAGTCAGATTCTTCTTTTTTATAACTTTCTACTCCTATACGCGAACCAGCAACCATTTCATCTAAATTCTTGCCAGAGAGTTTTCCATATTCTTTAAATTTATTTGAAGAAAAAAGAACATTACCATCCGCTTCATATGCAAACTCTTTTGATATGAGTTTTTCAATCAACTCGATCATCTCGGGTATATGTTCGGTTGCTCTTGGCTCAAATGTAGGTTTTAAGGCACCAATATATTTCGCATCGTCATGAAAATAATTAATTGTCTTTTCTGTAAGTATTCCAATGTCTTCATTTTGATCATTTGCTGCGTGTATAATTTTATCATCAACGTCAGTGATATTTCTTACATAAGTTACATTTTCACTGCCATAAATTTTTTGGAGTAATCGAAATAAAATATCAAACACTATAACTGGTCGAGCATTGCCTACATGCGCATAATCGTAAACAGTTGGCCCACATACGTACATTCGCACATTATTTGGATCAATTGGTTCAAACTTCTTTTTTGAATTGGTAAATGTATCGTAAAGCATCAAGTCCATTTAAGTCTGAGTCCTCTCAACAATTTTGTCTCTACCAATTAGTTGTATGAGAAGCTTCATTTCTGGACCATGTGTCAGTCCTGTGAATGCTACTCGCAATGGAAGAAACAATTCTTTGCCCTTGCGTCCTGTTTTTTCTTTTATGGCATTCGTCCAAGTAGTCCAAGTATCATCATCCCAAGGTTCCTCTGGCATTAACTCTAATGCTAATTTTATATAATCTTTATCATCAGACTCAGCAGGCTTACTGTTAAATACAATGTCAGTCCAAGAAGATATTTCTTCAACAGTTTCCAAATTACCTTTTATGGTGTCCCAAAACTTTTTATCAACATTTTCATCAATCTCAGTAAGTCTTGATTGAATTTCCTCATAATCAAATTTTTGGACTTGTTTTTTGTTTAGCGCCTTAAGTACATCAATTTCAATACGTCCTGGTGATGTTGAAATTGTCTCAAGTCTAAATTCTTCAATGATTTGTTTTATCCCGCTCTTTAGTTCAATTGAATTTGAAGTTCCAATAGTTGCTAGCAAGCTGAGAATTGAGATGGGCTCTATATTATCTTTTCTGAAACTATCGATTGATATTACATTATCTCTTTTTGATAGTTTGTCTCCTGTAGATGCCTTTAAAAGAGCATGATGAGCAAATGAAATTTTATTTTCATCCAATGCATTTATGATTTCAATTTGTACAGCGGTGTTGCTAGTGTGATCATCTCCTCTAATTACGTTAGTAATATTATAATCAACATCGTCTACAGCAGAACTAAATGTATAAAGTGGAACACCATCTTCTCGAAATAAAACTGGATCTGATAAGCTTGTTAAATCAATATCAATTTCACCCTTTAATAAATCATTCCATTTCATACGTTCTGTTTGAAGAAGAAATCGCCAATGAGGTTTTCTTCCATCATTTTCATAATCTTTAATTTGTTGCTCCGTTAATTTTAATGCAGAACGGTCATACACTTGCTTTCCACCGGCAGCCATCTGAAGCTTTCTTTTTCTCTCAAGTTCTTCAGGAGTTTCATAGCAAGCATATATCCTGCCATCAGATTTTAATTTTTCGAATTGCTCTTTATATCTTTCAAATCTAGAAGACTGATTAAAAGTCTCGTCATAGTCTATTCCCAGCCACTCCAAATCATATTTTATTTGTGAAATATACTCATCTTTTGACCTCTCTTGATCAGTGTCATCAATACGAAGAATAAATTTTCCACCACTGTTTTTAGCATACAACCAATTTATGAGGGCTGTTCTGATATTACCCAAATGCAATAATCCTGTTGGACTAGGGGCAAATCTGGTTATCGATGTCATCTATTTTTCCTTGTCTCTGAATGCATTTGTTATTGGGTATCGTCTGTCATACCCAAAATTTCTCACTGAAATTTTTACACCCGGAGCAGCTTGTCGTCTTTTATATTCAGAATTATAGAGCAAATTCTGAACTTTTGTAACCAAGCTTGGCTCATAACCTTTCGAAATAATCTCGTTAATTGAACTTTCTTTTTCAACAAGTAAGTACAAAATTTGATCCAAGACATCATAGGGCGGAAGGGAGTCGCTATCTTTCTGATCCTCTTTAAGTTCAGCAGTGGGTTCTTTTGATATAATATTTTTAGGAATAACTTCCTTTTCTTTAATTGATGAAAATGATGGAAGATTTTCATTTCTCCATTCGGAAAGTTTATATAAATCAGATTTATAAATATCCTTAACTACTGAAAACCCCCCACACATATCTCCGTATAAAGTTGAATATCCAACCGAGACTTCTGATTTATTGCCATTAGTAACGACCATATGGCCAAACTTGTTTGAATAGGCCATCAATATTGCACCTCTAGTTCTTGATTGAATATTTTCTTCAGTAATATCTTTCTCTTTACCCGCGAATAAATTTGAAAGAGTGCTATCGTATGAATTCACAATATCTTTTATAGAAACACTTATTAACTCGATACCTAAATTTTTGCCTAGCTGATTTGCATCCTCATTACTTTCAACGCTTGTAAACTGAGATGGCATTAATATCCCTTTTACTCTTTCAGGTCCTAATGCATCTGTTGCAACAACCGCACTAAATGCGCTGTCTATGCCTCCCGATATACCAATGACAACACCAGGAAATTTATTTTTCTCAACGTAGTCTCTAAGTCCAAGCATAAGATTGGAATAGACAATATCTTGCTTGTCACTACTGAGAGGCACCTCTTCTTCAATATCAAAAGTCTTAGTATTAGGGTCGAATATATATTCCTTGCTTTCTTCAATGCAGTATTTAAATTTTGAAATTACCTTTTTTTGATTACATAAGAAGGAAGACCCGTCAAAAACTATCTCATCTTGACCTCCAACTTGATTTACATAAATTAAAGGAGCTTCAATAGAGTTTGCAAAACTGAGTGCTTTTTTTTCTCTTTCCTCAATTTTATTTATATCAAATGGTGATGCATTTAAAGATACTGCCAAGTCGATTTCATTTTTATCTATCTCAACAATTGTATCGTTCACCCATATGTCCTCACAAATAAATAAACCCAATTTAATTCCATTAAAATCAATAATGCTGACTTGCTCTCCATTTGAGAAAATCCTTTTTTCATCAAATACACCATAGTTTGGCAAAGCCATTTTATGATGTTTATGCAAGATCTTACCCTTTTTAATTACAATTGCTGAATTGAACAGTTTATTCTCTTCTAAGAAAGGTGTGCCTACAATTATTGTTGAGTTACTATTTTTAGAACAATTCAAGATATCTGAAATTGCATTGTTAACTTTTTCCATAAAAGCTGGTTTTAAAACCAAATCTTCTGGCGGGTAACCTGTAATCATCAATTCAGAGAAAATTATGAGATCGGATTTGTTGTTTTCAATATGATCAATCACAATTTGTTTATTCTTATCAATATTTCCAACTTGTGGGTTTGACTGAACAATTAATATGGAAGTTTTTTCTGTCATTTGACTGATCTTACAACTAAATAATTTAGTCGCAATTACTTAGCAATCGTAATCTTTGAATTATATGGTTCTTGGGACTCTCTAAGCTTGTCAGATATTAAAAATGCAAGTTCAAGTGCTTGATTTGCGTTCAGCCTTGGGTCACAGTGGGTATGATATCGTGCTGAAAGATCTTCATCCTTAATGGCTTGAGCGCCACCAATACATTCAGTTACATTTTGACCTGTCATTTCTAAATGTACTCCACCTGGGTATGTTCCCATTTGATGATGAATATCAAAAAATGTCTCGACTTCTTTAAGAACACTTTCAAATGGTCTTGTTTTAAAGCCTGAGTTAGCTTTCATGGTGTTACCGTGCATTGGGTCACAAGACCAAACTAAATTATGATCTGAATTTAAAAATGGTTGTATAAGCTTTGGTAACTTTTCATTTATAGTCTCAGAACCAAATCGACAAATTAATGTTATTTTTCCAGCCTCATTCTCAGGGTTTAGAATATCAAGAAGCTTTTTCAGTTCCTCAGGATCTAAAGATGGTCCACATTTTATCCCAATTGGATTTTTAATTCCTCTGCAAAATTCTACATGTGCTCCGTCAGGCTGTCTGGTGCGATCACCAATCCAAACCATGTGGGCTGATGTGTCATAAACTTCACCTGATGTACTATCAAGTCGCGTTAGACATTCTTCATAAGGGAGCAATAGAGCCTCGTGACTTGTATAGAAGTCAACGCTTCTTAAACGTTTTGTGTTTCTTGAGGAAATTCCAATAGCTTCCATAAAAGATAATGTATCCGAGATTTTATTTGCTAGTTCTCTAAATTTCTTTCCTTGAGAACTTTCATCTACAAATCCCATATTCCATTGATGAACTTTATTTAAATCTGAAAATCCACCTTTAGCAAAAGCTCTTAATAAATTAAGTGTAGCAGCTGATTGTGTGTATGCTCTGATCATACGATCAGGGTCGGGAACTCTCGCATCTTCGGTAAAGTCCATATCATTTATAATGTCACCTTTATAGCTATCTAACTCAACACCATCTATTTCTTCTTTAGGAGCACTTCGTGGTTTTGCAAACTGACCTGCCATTCTTCCAACTTTTACGACAGGGCAATTACCTGCAGCAGTTAATGTAACGGACATTTGTAGTAATACTTTGAATGTATCTCTTATATAATCTGCATTGAAATCATCAAAACTTTCTGCACAATCACCACCTTGTAATAAAAATGCTTTACCCTCTGAAACTTTGGCAAGATTTCTTTTTAAATCTCTTGCCTCACCTGCAAAAACAAGTGGCGGGTAAGATCGTAACTGATCCTCAGTTTTTTCTAATTTCTTCACATCTGGATACTCTGGCAAATGCTTAGCCTCGTAATTTCTCCAACTGTTAACAGACCATTTCTTCATATTTTTTAAATATTCGTTTTGCGGGCTTTATAGTACTAAATAAAGTAAAATACTAGAGTTTCAGTAAAATACATTGATTTTACTTAGTTTATTGCTCCTAAGGTATCTATTCCAGCACTTATTTTTGCTGCCACATCTTCCTGGTCGAGTTTTTTGGTTTGCTGATATTGTGGATGAGCGAGAGTTGCTAAATCTTTTGCTTTAGCCAATGCAAGCTCCATTAACTTTTCATGTTCAGTTACTTCATCTAAATAACCTGGAGCAATAGCATCTTCAATTGAATACATTTCAGCATTTAATAGTGCTCTCTGCTTGTGTGGTTTTGTCAGTTTAAATTTTGCAAGTTCAAGTATTGGTGTTGGAATAATCATGTTATTTCGTAATTCGTTGGCTCCAATTTTAAAGTCGCCTTTAATTCCTATACGGTGATCACAGCTACAAAGTAAAAAAGCACCAAGCGCGATTGCGTGTCCGCTGCAAGCTGCAACAATCGGTCTAGGAAAGGTAAAAATTTTTAATAATAAGTTAAAACCACTTTTAACCATTTCAGCAGCATTTTCTGGACTTGACATCATAACTTTTAAATCAAACCCAGCAGAAAACATTCCTTCTCGACCTGCTATTAAAACAGAACCTTTATCAGAAGGGACTTGATCTAATATCTCACTAAAATTTTTTATCATATCAGGGGAGAATACATTTACTTTGCCATCATCCATTTGAATGATTGAAACATCTCCATCTGATTTTAAAGTTACTGTCATATGTTTAATTTTAAATAAAAGTAAAATTTATAATAGATATAAATTTTATATTTTCTAGTTTTTTAGAATAAAATTATTTATTAAATTTGCTAGTTCAGGACCAGCCTCTTCTTGGCAGAAATGTCCAACTCCTTCCAAAGTAACAACAGTCGGGTTCGGTATCCTAGTCAAAAAATCTTCCTTCATAGTTATTGTTATTCGTTCATTGCCTCCAAACGCCACAAGAAAAGGTTTATCCCATTTTTCATAAACATCTTTCCAGTATTTCTCATTTTCGGATAATTGTGTTGGTAATAAATAAGCCATAACATGAGCTCCTGCTTTATATTGACCTGAAGGATACGGAGCTTCATAAGCTCTGATTTGCTCATCAGATAGCTCTAAACGCCCGAAGGTAGAAATAATTCCTGATACATCCATATCATCCGAGTAATACGAGTGTGCAATCCATTTTGAAAACATTCTCATACCTTCAAGTGGTGATGGCTCTTCCAACGTTAGTGCTTTATCAGCAGCTGTTTTAAGTTCCTCAAAAGTGACCATTCCATTCCACCAGACCATAAACTTGACGAAATTTTCAAATATCCATGCCGTTATACCATCTCTAGCAACCATGCCTGTATTTGAAACAACAACTCTTGCAAAACGATCAGGCATCTCAGCTACAACCCGAAGTCCAATCATGCCTCCCCAATCTTGTCCAAAGAATGTGGCTTCTCTTAAATCAAGTTGCCTCACCAACGCCTTCATAGTGTTGATATGAAATTCATAGCTATAGTCATATTTAGAAATAAATTTATCTGACTTTCCAAATCCTACTAAGTCAGGAACAATAACTCTATGACCTGCGTCAGTTAACACCGGTATCATTTTTCGAAATAGATAGCTCCAAGTTGGTAATCCATGAAGAAGGAAAATGGGATCACCATCTTTAGGTCCTTCATCAAGGTAGTGAATTCTTAAACCATGAATTTCAATATAATTTGGATCAAATGGATAATCTTCTAAATTTTCAAATTGTGTATCAGGAGTTCTCAAAACACCAGGTGAAACTTCATATGCATGAATGAAACTTATTGCATTAAAAAAAAACAAACAAATAAGGATACTTATCTTTGCCAACATTTAAACAAAGATAATATGTTGTCAGTTTTTGTGTCAATAAATTATTCTACGGTAACAGACTTAGCAAGATTTCTTGGCTGATCGACATCATTGCCAAGCTCAACTGCCGTATAATAGGCAAGCATATGAATGGGAACTGAATAAACGATTGCTTCAATTGATTTAGGGCATTTTGGTAAACGAAAAACTTCCCAAATATTTTCAGAATTTGACTCCAGTGTTTCATCGTCTGTTATCATTAATATTTTACCTCCACGAGCGATAACTTCTTGAATGTTTGATATTGTTTTATGAAAAAGGGGACCTGGTGGAACAATGCACACAACTGGCAAATCTTTTTCTATTAAAGCAAGTGGACCATGTTTCATTTCACCTGCAGGATATCCCTCTGCATGGATATATGATATTTCTTTAAACTTTAGCGCTCCTTCCAATGCTAATGGAAACGCAGTACCACGGCCAAGATACATTACACCCTTGGCATTTATAATTGCTTTTGCTGTGTCTTTTAGTGAATAAGATCTCTCAATTGCTTGTTCAAGCAATAGAGGCGCTTGCATAATCTCCTTGCATAATTTTTTATTTTCCTCAACAGACATGAATTTTTTTGCTGATGCTAAATGAATTGATAGAGATAAAAGTGCTGATAATTGAGCGGTAAACGCCTTTGTTGAAGCAACTCCTATTTCTGCTCCTGCCTTAGTATAAATACAGTGATCACTATCTCTTGCTATTGAACTATTTTTAACATTCACAATACTCAACGTCTGAATTTTTTGCTTTCTACAATAATCTAATGCAGCTTTAGTATCGGCGGTTTCACCAGATTGAGAGACAAATATACATAATGCGTTTGGATCAATTACTGGATCACGATAACGAAACTCTGATGCCATATCGCATTCAACTGGTGTCCTTGCATATTGTTCAAAATAATATTTTCCAACCAAACATGAGTAATAAGCTGTTCCACAAGCAATCAGATAAATCTTTGAAATTTTATCAAAAATTAAATTGATATTTGAAATTGTGATTGTGCCCTTATCGTAATCTATAAATTGTCGAAATGTTTCACCTACTGCATGAGGGTGTTCATGTATTTCTTTCTCCATAAAATGTTTATAAGGACCTTTTGAAACTTCTGACTCGTTTATTCCTATTTCAACAAATTCTCTATTCGCTCTTTCGCCCTCCAGGTTATAAATTTCTATACTTTCTTTATTTAATACTGTTATATCCCCGTCTTCCAAGTAACACACTTTATTGGCAACTGAGCTTAGCGCAATCGAGTCAGATCCTATTGAATTTCCAATTCCATTTGTACCTGCAACAAGTGGACTTCCGTTCTTAGCGCCATAAATAGTGTCTTCACTATCACTGAAAATAATTGCTAGTGCATATGATCCCTCAAGAGAAGAAATTGTCTTTTGAACGCTCTCAAGATGGCTTAGACCCTCCTTTAGATAAAACGTTAATAACGCAGTAATTACCTCAGAGTCAGTATCTGACTCAAAATGATAATCTTTTACTTCCTTTAATTTTTTCAATTCTGCAGCATTTTCAATTATTCCATTATGTACAAGCGATACCGAGGTTGATGAATGGGGGTGAGCATTTTTATCAGAAGGTTCCCCATGAGTAGCCCAACGAGTATGACCTATTCCCGTATTGCCATCAAATTGATCTTTTTGAAGAGCGTAAATCAAATTATCAAGCTTGCCTTTTACTTTTCTTTGATTGATCTTCTTAGCAGTGTTTATTGCAATACCAGCAGAGTCGTAACCACGATATTCTAATTTCCTTAGTGCATTTATAATGTTCGAAGACACATTCTCTTTAGAAGCTATACCAATGATGCCACACATTACCTTTTCCCTTTTTTATTTGACCAATTTTTTACCGTCTTTTGAGATGATCTTTCAACCGCAAGACTGTTCTCAACTACATGTTTAGTTATAGTTGAACCAGAACCAATATACGCATTCTTACCTACAATTAACGGGGCCACTAAAGATGAGTTTGAGCCTATAAATGCTTTATCTTTGATAACTGTTTTAAATTTTGAGGCACCATCGTAATTGCAAGTAATAGTTCCAGCCCCCACGTTAACTTTTTTACCTATTTCTGTGTCACCTATATATGACAAGTGATTAACTTTTGACCCCTTATCTATTTTTGAATTTTTGATCTCTACAAAATTACCGACCTTAGCATTATCATTTATTTTTGTGCCTGGTCTTATTCTTGCATAAGGTCCAATACTGACTTCTTTCCCAATTTTACAATCTTCTATATGACTGAATGCGTGTATCTCAGTATTGTTACCAATAACGACGTTTTTGCCGATGATCACAAATGGATGAATTGTAACGTCTTTTCCAATTTTAGTATCTTTCGATAAATATACAGTATCAGGGTCTGTCATGGTCACGCCTGCAGTAAGATGCTTGGATCTTAATTCATTTTGGATTTCTTTTTCAGCCATCGCTAAATCATTTTTATCATTTACACCCATAACTTCTGTCTCTGCGGTTTGTATCGGATTGACTTTTACACCTTTTTTAAATGCCAAGTTAAATATATCAGTTAAATAAAATTCTTTCTTCTTATTATTATTATTTAATTTAGGTAACAAAGAGCTTAATAGCTTTGTCTCGATAGCAAAGATCCCTGAATTACATAAGTAGTAATTTTCATTTTTCTTTAGCTCTTTTTGCTCAATCACCTGACTGATCAAACCGTCAGTACCTAATATTACCTTACCGTAATTATTTCTTTCTTCTTTATTGAAACATAATAAGTTAACTGTGTTTGTTTTAATTTTTGAAACATTAATAATAGTTTTATGTTTTATAAGAGGGACGTCTCCATAAAGAACAAGAGTAACTGAATCTTTTTCAAGACTTTTTATAGCAGACTTTATAGCATCGCCAGTACCATTCTGTTTTTTTTGAATAACAATATTTAAATTGTTATTATATCTAAAATTATTTTTAATTTGGTTGTTTACAACTAGATGAATTCTTTTTGGCTTCAATCTAATTGATGCATCGATCACATAATCAATTATTTGCTTACCGCCCAATTCATGAAGTATTTTGGGTTTGCTTGATTTCATTCTTGTGCCTTTACCAGCGGCAAGTATTATTATTTCTAAATTTTTCATTGAATTTTTTTTGGAAAATAACCAATATGCCATTAATTGTATCGTAAAATTTTATTTCAGAGATTTACTCATAAAATGAATTTAAAAAATAAAAAACTCTTCATATTTGACCTAGATGGGACCCTAGTTGATACAGCTCCAGATTTTAAGAACTCACTAAATTATATGCTATCAGAGCTGAATGAACCGCTTGTCACATTGGAGGAAATAAGAAATCTAGTTGGTTATGGAGCTCGTGAATTAATAAGAAGAACTGTGGTAACAAAAAATATTCCTCATGATGATGATAAAGTTAATGAGATGTTAAAAATATTTCTACTTCACTATACTCACAATATTGATGACGATAGTGTATTATTTGAAAATGTTGAAACAGTATTAAAGCTCATAAAATCTAAAAATTTAAAGTTGGCTGTTTGTACAAATAAAATGGAAAAGCTCAGCAATATGTTATTAGAAAAACTTGGAGTCTTGCATTACTTTGACTATCTCGTTGGTGGAGATACGTTTGCAAAAAGTAAGCCTGACCCATTTCCATTGATTGAAATATGTAAAAAATTAAGTGTAAGTGAAAATGAGTCAATAATGATTGGAGATAGTGCAACAGATTTAAATGCTGGTCACAATGCAAATATGCCAGTTGTTTTGGTGGGTTATGGATATACTGATAATAAAAATATTTACAATGATGCTGATTTAGTTATAAACAATTTTTCTCAATTAACGGAATTAATCGAATAGGAGTTATACATGACAATTAGTTTTAACGATAAAGTTGCAATAGTCACAGGCGCAGGTGGTGGTCTTGGAAGATGTCACGCATTAGAATTTGCAAAAAGAGGAGCTAAAGTTGTCGTAAATGACTTAGGTGGTTCTGTTGATGGTACTGGTGGATCAAGTGAAGCTGCTGATAAAGTAGTTGATGAAATAAAAGCCATGGGTGGTGAGGCAATTTCTAACGGATCAAGTGTAACAGACAAGGCAGGTGTGAAAAAATTAGTTGATGATACAATGGCTGCCTTTGGTCGTGTTGATATTTTAGTAAATAATGCAGGTGTTCTAAGAGACAAGTCGTTTGCAAAAGTAACACTTGATGATTTCGAATTTGTAGTAAACGTTCACATGATGGGTTCTGTTTATTGTACAAAAGCGGTTTGGCCAATTATGACAGAACAAAATTATGGAAGAATAATCATGACATCTTCGTCATCAGGTGTATTTGGAAATTTTGGACAATCAAATTACGGTGCAGCTAAAATGGGAGTTGTTGGACTAATGAATACTCTTAAAATTGAAGGTATGAAATATAATATTAGAGTAAATTCTCTAATTCCTGTAGCGGCAACACGAATGACAGAAAATTTAGGAATGCCAGATGCAGTTTTCGATAGTTTAAAACCGGAAACTGTTTCACCTGCAGTCATGTTTATGGCATCAGAAGACGCGCCGAATGGTGCGATGATATCAGCCGGTGCTGGTGTATTTGCTTCTGCAGAGATAGTTCATTCACAAGGTGTTGCTCTTAAAGGCGATGAACTTAATGCGGATATGTTAGCTGAAAAGTGGGCTGAAGCATCGAATATGGATGGCGGTAAGGCGCTCAAAACAGGAGCAGAACATACAGCTCACATATTTAAAAAACTGGCTGAATAAAATTTATTTAGGTAACACTTACTGAAATTGCTTCGTCAGATGATGAAATGCCTGATTGGGTAAGAGTCATATATCTTTTCATATGATAATCAGTATTTCCAAATAGTACTCCAATCATTGTCGCCCTTTTAAAATAGTGACTTACCATATATTCATCAACAACACCCATTCCGCCATGCAATTGAATAGCG
Source organism: uncultured Pelagibacteraceae bacterium (assembly GCA_902578305.1). GTDB lineage: Bacteria > Pseudomonadota > Alphaproteobacteria > Pelagibacterales > AG-422-B15 > CACNXQ01. The sequence continues at coordinate 110,178 of CACHCK010000002.1, forward strand.
CTTTCGCCTACAAATTTTATTGCTTTACCTATACGTGCTTTGGCGGCTGAAACTGCTTTTCTTCTATCATCTGAATTACTCAAATCCGCTGTCACTGCCATGTAAAGAATTGACTTAGCCTGTTCATACTCAATCATCATATCCACAAGACGATGCTGTATAACCTGATTTTTAGCAATTGACTGCCCGAATTGTTTTCTGTTTTTGCAATATTCAGTTGTAGAGTCTTTTAAAACTTGCAAGATACCAACTGCTTCAGAGCATGCGGCTATAGTGCTGATATCTACAATTTCCTCAATGGCATCATAAGCCATGTTAACTTCTCCTAATATACTGTCTTTTGAAACTTTTAAATTTTCTATAATAACTTCAGAGGCTCTATACTCATCAATTGTTGGATAATTTTGGAGTGTTAATCCATCAGACTTCGTATCAACGATAAATAATGTAATTCCAGACTCAGATCTTTGGTCACCATCAGTTCTTGCAGAGATTATTAAGTGTGAAGCCATACCTGCTCCGAATACCACCGACTTGAAACCATTTAATACATAGTCATCTCCGTTAATTACAGCTGACGTTTTTACATCATTTAAATCGAATCTGCTTTGGGGTTCGGCATACGCAAAAGCGCATCTTACATTGCCTGAAATTATTTCTGGTATTATCGAATTCTTTTGTTTCTCAGATCCAAGTTTTGATATCAATCCACCGGCTAATATCACAGTTGGCAAATACGGTTCAACAACCAGTCCTTTTCCAAATTGTTCCATAACAATCATTAAATCAGCAGATTTTCCACCAAGTCCTCCGTAAGCTTCATCAAATGGAACCCCTAAAAGACCAAGTTCAGCAAATTGTTTCCAATTTTCTTCTTTCCATCCCTCTTCTGATTTGACTATGTTGCAACGAGTGTCCCAATCATAATTATCTCTTACAAAAGAAGTAACCATGTTGTCCAGCAAGGTCTGTTCCTCGGTGTAATCAAAATTCATAAAAAAGCGTTATAAGTTATGACAGTAAATATGTCAAAAGGTACTAAAGTCCTAAGACCATTTTAGCTATGATATTTCTTTGAATTTCGTTAGATCCTCCATAAATGGATGCTTTACGAAAGTTAAAATATGTTCCTGATAGGTTCGTAGCATAGTCTGGACCAACATATTCATTACTCAAAGTTGTGCCTAGGTGAGGATTTGCATAATATCCAACAGCTTCCATGGCCAACTCAGTAACAGCTTGCTGAATGTCTGTTCCTTTAATCTTTAAAAGAGAAGACTCTGGCCCAGGACCTTTGCCAGCCGAGTCCTTTGCAAGCGTTCTTAATTCAGTGTATTCAAGAGCTGATAACTCTAATTCTGCAGCTGCTATTTTTGCCTTAAATGCTGGATCTTGAATTAAAGGTTCGCCGTATGACATTTCAGAACTAGCTATCTGTTTTATTCTTTCTATTGCTTTCTTTGATCTTGCAACACCGGCAATACCTGATCTTTCATGAGCTAATAAAAATTTTGCATAAGTCCATCCCATGTTTTCTTGACCAATTAAATTTTCTACAGGAACTTTGACATTATCAAACCAAGTTTCGTTCACCTCATGAGATCCATCCATAAGCTTAATTGGTCTAACTGTTACACCAGGAGTTTTCATATCAATCAAAAGAAATGAAATACCCTGTTGAGGTTTCTCAGCATCTGGATTGGTTCTTACTAAACAAAAAATCCAATCTGCATACTGGGCCATAGTAGTCCAAGTTTTTTGTCCATTAACGATATAATGGTCACCTTCTTTTACGGCACTTGTTTTTAATGAAGCAAGGTCTGAACCTGAGCCAGGCTCAGAGTAACCCTGACACCAAAAAACTTCACCACTCAAAATTCCTGGTAAGTGCTGAGCTTTTTGCTCCTCATTTCCAAAAGTATAAATTACTGGACCAACCATATTTATTCCAAATGGCATAATATATTGACATTCAGCTTTTGCACATTCTTGCTCGAAAATATATTTTTGCGTAGGAGTAAATTCTGCACCACCATACTGTTTAGGCCAACTTGGTGCTGACCAACCATTGTGCTTTCCTAATATCTTATGCCAAGCTGTAAGATCTTCTCTCGAGAGTTCTTTACCTAGTTTTCTTTTTGAATTGATTGAGTCTCTAAGTTCTTGTGGGTAATTTGCTTTAATAAAATCCCTTATTTCACTTTGAAACTTTAAATCTTCATTTGAAAATGCGGTGTCCATAGAATCTCCTAAAAATATTCATAAATATATAATGTCTAAAAATTGAGTTTTCAACAAACTTTTAGGCGCTTTTTGGCCTAAAATTTATATATTTTTCAGCCAAACGATAGGCTCCAAATGCAACTATTCCATAAATTGCACTTGATAATATGGTATTCTGCAAAAATGGCAGAGCCATTATATAGCATGTTATTAAACCGTTAAAATCTAACGCGTACATTCCGGAGCCATACCATACCGCAAAATTTGTTATCAAGTAAAAAGATAGAACGCCTGCACTTATTCCAATAACACCATTCAAAATATTCAGCTTATTTTGAATAAATGTTCCAAATAATACACAAATACTAAGAGCAAAATAAACAATAAATACGCTTGAATGAAACCCAATAAATAAATCACTCAGTATCATTGCAGATAAAGTAATAATATATGCAAAAATCTTTTTGCCTAATACAGCTCCCGCAAAAAAACCCATAGCAAGAATTGGTGTAAAGTTCGGTGGATGGGGTAACAACCTGCTTAACGCTAAAATTAAAATAATTGAAATACCAAGTACTAAATTTTTATTTATTTTCATTTTTATTTTCATTCTTATATATCTAATAAATTAAAATGTATATTTAAAATCAACAAAATAATTTCTTTCTGGCAATGGATATACATTTGACAGTCCATAATGGGCATCGTCGTGAAACGTGCTTGATATTGCAAAGTCGTAAATTCGTTCATTTGTTAAATTATTTATACCAACCTTATAGACGTAGGGCTCGTTATTTGAACTAAGCGATGTATTGATTAAATAATAATCTGGTATTTTAGGTTCGATATTCTCTTGATCATTAGAAACATACCTTTCATCATTATATTTAATCCCTAAATTAAAAGTCATATCGCTACGAAATTTATTCACATAATTGATACTGTAAGTGATTGGTGATATAAGCGGAACTGATTTACCTGCAAGACTGTAAGAAGTTCCGCCACCCATTAAATTTTGCCATGTAGATGAATTGCTACAATAAGTAGTGTTGTCATAATTGCAAGCGCCTGAGCCACCTGATCCAGGTGTAAGGGTTCCAGATGTGAACTCAGCCTCCGTAAAATTAAATGAACTCATTATTTTTTGCTTTTCATCAATCTTGTAATTTAGATCAATGTTTATTCCTTGACGTTCAATTGGATCAAGATTTGTATTGACCGATTGATTATATTGAATTTCATTTTTTGTATCCATGTTATAATAACTCGCGTTAACATCTATCTGATCATTTTGATACAACAAGCCAATTTCTATTCCATCAGATTCTTGATCTTCTAAATGAAAATTCCCTGATGTTGTCGCCTTGATATGCTCATCAATATTTGGAATTCTAAAAGATTCTGAATAACTTCCATATATAGATAAATTCTTATTCACCCCTTTTTCTATCCCAATATTAAAAGCAGTGTTATTTCTATCATTATTATAAGTATCATGATCAGTTGCATCCCAAGAATTAACAAAACCCACAACAGTTCTATACACTTCATCCCTTAAGCCTGTTTCAGATCTCTCATGTCTTGCCCCTAGAGACATGGCTAAATCTAATTCATTATAATATGTTGTGTTTTGGACATAAAAAGCTCTTGCCTTTAAATCAGCGTGATAATTCTGACCTAGCGGCTCGTCTTCTTTTCGATGTCTATTGGAATTATAAAAGGCATGACCAATTTCAAAACCAAGATTTAAAATATTTGAATAATTTTCCTCAACCTGTTTTGTTTCATATCTGAGATCAAACAAATTATTATCATTTTCTGTTTTTAAGTATCGATCTCCATTACTTGGCGTTTCATTGGTATTAGCGTTTGCAGCTAAAAACGCTTTATCAAGTCTGTCCTTATAACCTAAATTAATAACAAACTTATTTAATTCATCAAGGTTATACTCAACGTTTGCATTAATACGCATATTTTCTGCTTCGGCATAATCATTTCTTTGATTTGTATTACAGGTGTCGCCATTAGTTGCAAAAGACCCACCAATGTGTTTTGCTGTTCTACTATCCTCATAACGGTTACAAAAATGGTAATTATATACCTCGCCTCCTTTAACACGAGGCCCAGGTAAATCTTGCTCTTTGAACGATAAAAAAAGATCCAGATTTACAATCATATCTGTTATTTTATTTTTATAATTTACAATAAAGTTTTGGTTTTCATAGTCGGCTGCATCCCTGAAAGTATCGCTAGTAGCAGCAGATGCAGAAAAAGATATAGCGCTGTTTTCATCTATTTTAGATCCTGCATTAAAATCTATTTTTCTTGCATTATAACTTCCTATGGATAGGTTAACAGTATCGTCAATAATATCATTTTTAGTAATAACATTTATTGATCCTCCTACCGCGCCAGAGCCGTATAATGTTGCGGAAGATCCACCTCTAACTATTTCAATTCTTTCAATTGATGTAATTGGTATATGCGAAAAACTTATATTTGCCATATCAATTTCATTTAATCTATTGCCATTTACTAAAATAAGTACGTTTGATTTTGACGCTTCACCAAAGCCTCTCATGTCGATTGAAGAATTTGTTCCTTCAACACCGTCGTAAAGCCTTCTAATCTCTACACCGGAATACATTTCTAATAATTGAGGCAAATTTTTATTTAGGTTCTCTTTCAGTATCGTCTCATCAATTATCGAAATATTTGAACCAGCTAATCCTGATGACAATCTTGTATATTGTTCATTGTTTGGCTTGATTAGTATCTCAGGAAGGTCTGCAAAAGCAGAAAATACCAACAATAAGTAAGTTATTAATAACGCGGTTAATTTTTTATTCATAATTTGTCTCCAGTCTGAAGTCACCGCAAACAAATTTTGTCCAAATGATTATCCCGATCATCTGTGGATGACTATGTTTTGTTGGTAGGTCTCCTGACTTCTATTTCAACATTTAAATACACCTTCCCGAAAATTCAGTGGTATTCGTATTTAAACTCTTTAGTTACAGTTGCGGGTACAGTTGAAGCTTTAAACTTCATTCCCTGTTATTCACTTTACGTAAACCAACAATAAAACTATTGTATATTCGATATTACATAGCAAGAAAAAAATGGAAATTTTTGAAGATCAAAAACCTCTTTCTATAAATTTTGATGAAAATTTAGATAAAGCTCAAATATCTAAAAACGGGTTTAGAGAGTATGATGCAAGATGGCTTTATCCTGAGGAAATAAATAAAAAAGGATTGGAAATATTTGGTTACAGCCTTGGAAAATATATAAGTAAATCTAAAGGCCAAGGCTCTTCAGTTGTTATTGGTCAAGACTATAGATCCTACAGCGTTGAGGTAAAATATCATTTAGCAAAAGGGCTATTGACAAGCGGTCTCAAAGTAATCGATGTTGGTTTAGCATTATCTCCAATGTTGTACTTTGCACAACATTACTTAAATGCCGATAGTCTTGCCATGGTAACAGCAAGCCATAATGAAAATGGTTGGACTGGAATTAAATGTGGAATAGAAAAATCACTTACTTTTGGTCCTGATGATATAAAAGAGATAAAGACTATTACTGAAAATAGTCATGATTTTATTGCGTCAAATAATGGCAGCTACGAATTTAAAAAAGGTATTCGTGATGCGTATCTAAAACATCTCAAGGGCACTCAATCAGTAAAAAGAAATTTGAAAATTGTCTTAGCTTGTGGCAATGGAACAGCTGGTGCATTTGCCCCTGATCTGTTGAAGAGTCTTGGATGTGAAGTAATTGAACTACATTGCAACTTAGATTTTAATTTTCCTAATTATAATCCTAATCCAGAAGATCTGACTATGCTTAATGATCTTGCAAAATGCGTAAAAGATAAGAATGCAGATGTAGGATTTGCTTTTGATGGTGATGGCGATCGTCTGGGAGTTGTGGACAATGAAGGTAATGAAATATTTTCTGACAAAATAGGATTAATGCTTGCAGAGTATTTATCAGAGAAATATTCAAATTCAAAATTTGTTATCGATGTAAAGTCGACTGGTTTATTTTTTAATAATGAAATATTGAAAAAAAATAATTGCATTGTTGATATGTGGAAGACTGGTCACTCACATATGAAAAGGCGGGTTAATGAAATAAATGCTTTATGTGGCTTTGAAAAAAGTGGTCATTTTTTCATTGGTAAACCTCTAGGACTTGGCTTTGACGATGGTTTAAAATCAGCTTCTTTGATGATTGAATATTTAGATCACCATAAAAATAAGAGTATGTCGGAATTATATTCAAAGTTGAATACTTCCTTTCAATCTCCAACTATGGCGCCTTTCTGCAAGGATGAGGAAAAATATGATGTCGTAGACGAAATAACAAATAAAATAATTCAAGACCAAAAAAATAAAACAAAAGTTGCTGATTGTGAAATAATTGAAACAAATACAGTAAATGGAATTAGATTTAGTTTATCGAATGGTTCTTGGGGATTAATCAGAGCGTCATCAAATAAGCCTTCTTTAGTTATAGTTATTGAAAGCCTTGTTTCAAATGAAGAAGTTGAAATGATATTTAAATACATTAACACACTTTTAAATGAAACTGGTAAAGTTGGAGAATACGACCAAAAACTATGATGTTAATGATGCCCATTCATTAAAGAAGCGAATAGACATAAATAAAATAAATAAACCAAAAATAAAACTTAATTTACCTTTGGAAAGATAATGAGCAAATCTTACTCCTAAAGGGGCACCTATAATTGTCATGGGCGTTATTAAAATTAAACCTACTAAACTTACATATCCATAAGTTAGTGGTAGAGATACATTATTTTGAATTCCCGCTATAATGAAACCAATTGTGCCAGGAACAGCAATTATTGTTCCAATACCAGCAGCAGTTCCAATTGCACGGTGTATATCAAAGTTATAAAGTTTTAAGATGGGTATACTTATTGAGCCACCACCAACACCTATTAATACAGATAAAAAACCAATTGTTGATCCATAGCCATGACCTTTTAAATTGTTTGGAAATTTATCTGCAAATCTCCATTCATCTTTCCAAAAGAAAAATTGAAGAGCAACAAAAAATAAAATTATAGAATAAATTAGTATTAGGCTGCTACCTTCAAGAAATGAAACTGCTATCGAACCAAAGATAACTCCGATCAATAATGACAAAAAAATAAATTTTAAAAAATTTAAATTGACTGAACCTCTTCTATGATGATTTATGGCTGATATAATTGAAATTGGAACAATATTTGCAAGGGAAGTTCCAACAGCTAAGTGCATTCTTATACTCTCATCTACTTCTGCTAGTGTGTAGATATAGTATAGAGCAGGTACAACAACTACACCTCCTCCAATTCCAAAAAGTCCTGCAATAAATCCAGCAAAAATACCGGTACTGACCAATAGCATTACAGAGAATAGCAAGTCGCCAGAGGCAACATTGCTAAATATTGTTGTAAACACTTAGAGCTTAGTTTTTGCCAGAAGGAAGTTCGTTAAATGGAACTTTTTTATCCGCTCTTTCATCTTGTGGTAACCCAAGAACTCGTTCTGCAATAATATTGCGAAGAACTTCATCTGTACCGCCAGCAATTCTCATTGCCGCAGAGAAAAAATATCCATTTTGAAATAAGTTCTTTAATACAGGGTTTTGATCGTGATGTACCATACCTGAAGAATCCATCAGTTCGAGCGCATAAGCTGACACATCTTGCATTTTTGACGCTGTAACAAGTTTGCTTATTGATAGCTCTGGGCCTGGAGTCTGACCTTTTGATAAAGCAGTAATACTTCTAAATTTTGTATATTGCAAACCGCGAGATTGAACATACCAGTCAGCCATTTTCTGTCTAACTTCACTATTTTTGATTGCTAGACCATCTTCAACTTCTAATTCTTTAGTCGCTTCAAATATTTGATCAAAATCAAGTCCTGGAGGGTCGCCAACTGCAAGTCTTTCATTCATAAGTGTAGTAAGCGCAACTTTCCAACCTTCACCTTCTCCACCTAGTCTTTGACTGTCAGGGATTCTTACATCATTGAAAAAAACTTCGTTAAAATTTGAGGTACCTGAAATCTGCTTAATTGGTCTTATTTCTATGCCAGGAGTTTTCATATCTAGATAAAAATAAGTAAGGCCTTTATGCTTTAAGGCAGATGGATCTGATCTTGCAACTATCATTCCATAATCAGCAAAGTGCGCTCCAGATGTCCAAACTTTTTGCCCATTTAAAACCCACTCATCGCCATCCTTTTCAGCTTTCATTTTAATTCCAGCCAAATCTGATCCTGCTGAAGGTTCTGAAAAAAGCTGGCACCATATTTCTTCACCTGTGATCATTTTAGGTAAATATCTTTTTTTATCTTCATCTTTACCCCACACCATCATTGTAGGGCCAAGCATACCAATTCCAATCTCAAAATATCCAGAAGGCACCAAGTAATCATGTTCTTCTTGTGAGTAGATAACTTGTTGTATCGGTGATCCACCATAACCACCAAATTCTTTTGGCCATAGGATGGCAGCAAAACCTGCTTCAGCTTTCTTCTTTTGCCATACTTTAGCTCGCTCTAGTGCCTCTTGCGCCGCTTCTTTACCGCCCTTAACTGTTTCAGGAGCACCTGCAACAGCAATTTGAGGGTTTTTATCATTCGGTTTGTCAGAAATGATTGATCTCTTTTCGGCATTTGCCTCAAGAAAATCTCTAGCCTCTTTTCTAAATGCAGCTTCCTGCTGTGAATCATTAAAATCCATAATTAAACTATATTCCTTTTCTCAAGATTTGAAATTAAATTTTCTTTCCATTGCCTTGTACTGCCAATATTTAAAGAAAGTAGTTTTGATCTACGATAAAACAAGTGACAATCATAATCCCAGGTAAAACCCACTCCTCCGTGGATTTGAATATTCTCCTTTGCGGCATAATTAAAGGCATCAGATGCACTCACTCTAGCACCTGCTGCAGCAACTGGTAATTCATTAGAGTCGGTACTTAAAGCCCATGCGCCATAGTATGCATTAGATCTAGCTAATTCGATCTTAACATACATATCTGCCATTTTATGCTTTAAAGCCTGAAATGAACCAATTTGTCTTCCGAAAGCAAACCTTTCCAATGAATACTTTTTTGCTTCATCCAGAGAGACTTGCGCTCCTCCAACTTGCTCAAATGAATATAAAACTGCCGCTCTGTTAAGTATGTTTTCTATCATATCCCATGCCATTCCTTGCTCACCAAGTGGTACGGCTTCTACATTTTCAAAATTAATACTGCATGCAGGTCGGGTAGGGTCAATAGTTTCAAGACTTGTCTTATTCACTCCATTTTCATTTAAATCGACAATATATAATGAAAGTGAATTTCTATTTCCCTTATCATCGCTATTGGCAGCGATTATTAGATAATCAGCTGACTCTCCATCACTTACAGGTGATTTGTAGCCATTAATTTTTCCAGATGAAAACTTTGTCTTTATATTTGATGGTTTTGGTGTTCCATTTGTTTCTGATAATGCAAATGTGCCTATTTTTTCACCTGATGCTATCGAAGGTAAGAATTTTTTCTTTTGATCTTCAGAACCATAGTTTTTGATAAATTCTGCAAATAAATATATCGATGATGAAAATGGTGTGGGTGCTAGAGATCTTCCCAATTCCTCTGCTATGACGCATAATTCCAACATACCGAGACCAAGTCCACCATATTCCTCTGGAATTGCTGTTCCAGTCCAACCCATTTCAGATATTTGTGACCATAGTTCTTTATGATAATGCAGTTGATCGTCATCAAGAATTGATCTTACTGATTTACGATCACACTTATCAAATAAAAATTTTCTTGCTTGATCACGGAGAAGTTTTTGATCATCTGAGAAATCAAAATTCATGACGGCTACTATTCTTTTGTATCGTTTTCTTCTTGAATTGCTGTTTCAGTTTCAGGAACTGTATCGATACTCTCTGAAACCTCATCTGCTTCAATGGTGTTTATTTCGGTTTCCTCTACCTCAGATACGTTCATGGGCTCACTTAGTGATGTTTGCTCTTCCGTTACTTCTGAATTTTTTACATCATTTATCATATTAATTTCAGAATTTTCTTGTTCAATTTTTTCAAGTTCATCATCACTTGGAACTATCTCATCAGAGGATGGTTGTGGTTGGATAACTTCTTCAATTGGCTTTGCTCTAGACTCTACTCTTGGTGAACGAGCAGTAAATTTTCTCGTAGCCGATTTTTCCATTTCTGACTTTGATAAACCACCTTGGTACATTTGTCTGAAAGTGTCATTATCAACTTCTTCTAACTCTTCCTCTTCTTCATAGTCTGGTATTTTTCTAAGCTTCGAAACAATACTTTCCTTTAACTCTTCAGCAGTTATTTTTGACTCTCCAATTTCTCGAAGGGCAATAACAGGTTTTTTATCATTTTCAGGATCAACCGCTGGTGTAGCCCCTCTGCCTAATTGAACAGCTCTTTCTTTAGCTAATATGACTAAATCGTATTGGTTATTCACCAACTTTATACAATCTTCAACAGTAATTCGTGCCATAAGAATATTTGGAATTGATGTTGCTTTTTATTGAAATATATAAATAAATCAAGCTGAAAGTTTAATTTATTAAGTAAATGGCCCAATTTAAAGAAAACAATGAATATATCGGTAGTCCCTGTGTAAAAATTTGTAAGTATAAGAAAGACTTCATGGCAGGAAAAGTTTGCATTGGTTGTTTTAGGGAACAGTTTGAAATAACTAATTGGGTTAAAATGAATAACTCTGAAAAACTATTAGTAATTGAAGATACTAAAGAACGAAAAAAAGAATTTTTAAAAAATCATGTTTGATATTAGCTGGACGTGCAAACATACTTGGCAGAAAGCAAGCTACAATACAATGTGGTGTTTAATTGGCTGCAGTATTGGTGACTTTGGAACGATTTATTACTTTCAAATCATTGATCACTCTTTATCTATATATGCAGTTATGTTGCTCGCAATAGTAAATGGTTTGATTACAAGCATTATATTAGAAACCATAATTTTAATGAGAACATTTATATTTGTTGAAGCAATTAGTATTGCATTTAAAATGAGCTTCATCAGCATGATCAGTATGGAAATAGCTATGAATGCTACAGATTTAATATTTGCTGGCGGAGTTCTTACTATTACAATTATTCCTTTTATGCTGCTTGCGGGTTTCATTACTCCTCTTCCATATAATTATTATAGACTCAAAAAATATAACGAGTCATGTCACTAAAATAATGATTAAAGAAAATGTCAAAATTGACACTGGAAATATCGTAACGTACAGAAGATCAAAAAAAACAAATGATATACTATATTTTTCTCATGCTAATGGTTTCTGTGGGCGGGTATATACTGATCTCTTAAATAAAATTGATAATTCATACGAAGTTATTACATATGATATGCGTGGTCATGGCGAAACCGATTTAATTGCAGACTCTAATAAATTAAAATCATGGTATACTTTCAGAGATGATTTAGAGCAATTAGTTGAAAAACATAAAGAGCCAGTGACTTTGTCGGGGCATTCAATGGGAGGTACTGCAAGCTTGCTGCTAGCTCTTTCAAAACCTGAATTAGTAAAGAAACTTATCCTCATAGATCCAGTCATACTGCCATTGCGTTATATCATTTCATACAAACTTTTGCAGATTGTTAATCTTGCTCATTTAGCAAGTCCTCTTTCAAAGAATGCTTTGATTAGACGAAATTTGTGGAATAGCGAAGATGAAGCTCATAAATATTTTTCTAGTAAGCCTCTTTTTAAAAATATCAGTGAAAAGATAATTAGAGACTATGTACAATATGGACTAAAAAAAATTGATCAAAATAAATATGTTTTAAAATGCGATCCACGCTGGGAATCAGCTTGCTTTAAGCTTACCTCGCACGAGGTTTGGTTTGATTTAAAGAAAATTAATATTCCAATGAAGATTATACTCACACCTAACAGTGTTGTCTGTAATGTGACAAGTCAAAATAGAATTAAAAAATTAAATCCTCAAACTGAGATTTGTTTTATTGATGAAACATCGCATATGCTTCCACTTGAAAAAACTGAGGATGTTGCATGTGAAATTAATAATTTTCTCGCCTAACTAAATCTGTTCTTAACAAAACAAATAAGGTATGTTTAGCAAATGGAAAATTTTGTAAATCTAGTGCTATCTGTATGGAGACAAGGGGTTTTTGGTATCGATCTAAACAATATTTTAGTTGCAATAGTAATACTATTAATTTTTATAATTTTAAGATCAGTTTTTTCAAAAATTGTGATTGGTAGATTAAAAGTTCTTGTAAAAAAATCTAAGACTAAGATAGATGATGCGATGCTTGAGGCTTTTGATGGCCCTCTCAGATTTTTTCCTGTAGTGATCGGTGTTTACATTAGCACTCAGTATTTAAATTTAAATACAACTCTTGAACTGTTTGCTGCAAATTTAAATCGTTCACTCATAACAATTCAAATATTTTGGTTTTTATACAAAATTATTGATCCGATTTCATCATTTGTTCACAAATTGGGAGAATTGCTAACAAATGATCTTATAGATTGGGGAGTAAGAATTTTAAAATTCTTCATATTTGTTATTGGGGCAGCTGCGGTTTTAGAAATATGGGGGATCAAGGTTGGACCAATTCTAGCTGGACTGGGACTTCTCAGTGTGGCTGTGGCTTTGGGTGCCCAAGATTTATTTAAAAATCTGATATCAGGAATTTTAATTTTATTAGAGAAACGATTTCAAAATGGAGATTGGATTAAAGTTGAAAACATTGTTGAAGGGGTAGTAGAAAAAATAGGTTTTCGATCAACATTAGTTAGAAGATTTGACTCTTCACCTGTTATGGTTCCAAATTTTAATTTTGCAGAAAATGCTGTCACAAATTTTAGCAATATGAAAAGTAGGCGTATATATTGGAATATTGGCTTAGAATATAGGACTACACGTGACCAGTTAAGAAAAATTAGAGACGAGATAGATGACTACATCACAAGCGATGGTAATTTTGTTAAATCTTCCGAACAGCCATTGTTTGTAAGAATTGAAAAATTTTCAGATAGCTCAATTGATTTGTTAATTTACTGTTTTGCAACAACTACAAATTGGGGTGAGTGGTTAAAGATCAAAGAAAAATTAGCTTTAGAAATAAAAGAAATTGTCGAGAAAAATGGCGCAGGCTTTGCTTTTCCTTCTCAATCAATTTATATCGAAAAAAATTAAAAAGACTCGCCCTCAAAGAGTTTCTGGATATTCAATTCATTATTTTGAAAATACAGTTTTTTAGCTTTTTCTGATGCAGTTTCTTTTTTGTCGATCACTTCAAACAAATAATCTAAGTGTACGGTTTCATCATCTCCGTATAAATTTTTCTTACTCCGTTTTTTGAGTCCCTCAAATGAGATGTTTATAAGTTTCTCTGCTAATTGCCAGCCCGTTTTATTTTTGTACAAAGAATTAAGTCCGTTTGATAGGACATCACTTCTAAATTTAATTAAATCATCATATTCAAATTCACTAATTAATTTGATAGTTTCTTCTAATGCTTCTTCTTGATATAAAATGCCCGACCAAAAAGCTGGTAAAGCGCAGAGTGTTTCGTAACTTCCTGCATCAGCACCTCTCATTTCAATAAAAGTTTTTAACCTCACCTCAGTAAAGATGGTCGAGATATGATTTATCCAATCTTCAATTAAAATATCATCAGGCGCAAATTGATTATTTTTTCCATCTAACAGGTCTTGGAATGTATATTTAGTACAATTATGATAATTATTATCTCTGATAATTGCGTATACGGGAACTTGTAAGGCATAATCAATGTATTCCTCAAAACTCAAAGTTTTTTCAGTCAAAAACTTCGGAATACCAGTTCTCTCTGTATCAGTTTTTGTCCAAACATAACCCCTATAAGTTTCATAGCCCGAAAGCTTTGAATTTTTGAATGGGGAGTTTGAAAATAAACCTGTCACTATTGGCTGAATGAATGCTGATACATTAATTTTTCTTTGCATATCACTTTCTGAAATATAGTCGAAATTTGCTTGAACTGTTGCTGACTGATACATCATTTCTAGACCTAAACCAGAAAGCGATTTCATATAAGGAGTCATAATCTCTGAGTATCTTTTCTTTGGAACCATTGGCACATTCTTTAGCTCACCAATTGGAAAGAAGCCGAGTCCTAAAAAGCCAATATTATACTTTTCTTCTAATTTTTTTGTAAATTCGAGGTGATTATTTATTTCCTTACAAGTTTCGTGAATCGTTTTAAGAGGTGCTCCAGATAATTCAAATTGACCGCCAGGTTCAAGTGTTATACTTGCCCTATCTTTATTGAGCGCAATAATATTTTCATTCTCTTTTATTGGTGTCCAGCCATCCTTTATAAAGTCATCAAAAATTGAGTTAATACTTACATCGCCGCTATAGGGAACTAAACTAAGATCACTTTTGTGATAAATAAATTTCTCATGTTCGGTACCTATTTTAATTTCAGATGTATTCTTAATACCGTTTTCAAAATATTTTATAAGATCACTTTTTTTAAGCATTATAAATTTTGTCCATAATAATTGAAGTCGCAGTAATTGCAGCAGTTTCTGATTTTAAAATATTTGGCCCAAGTGTAACACCTATAGATTTTTTCTTAGATTTTAAACTTTCATACTCTTTAGCTGAAAAATCTCCTTCAGGTCCTATGATTATACCAATTGCTTCATTTTTGGTCAGTTTTCTATCCTTTATTTTTTCTTCATTATTATCTAACGAGCAATATAAATAATCTGCTAAAGAGTTATCATTAATCATTGTTGCAAATGATATAGGTTTATTAATTTCCGGTATCTTATTTCGATTAGACTGCTCACACGCTTCAACAGCAATAAGTCTCAGTCTTTCAAAATTCACATTCTTCATATTAGTTCTTTCCATAATTACTGGTTGAAAAATTGAAATTCCAATTTCTGAGCACTTTTGTATCATGATTTCTAGAGGTGTACGTTTTATAGGGGAAAAAAATAGAGTTATATTATGATCTTCACTTTCGATTTTTTTTTGATCAATTATTTCTAATTCACATGTATTTTTTGTAATATTAATAACTTTTGTTAAACAAAGAAACTCACGATTGAAAACTGTAACATAGTCACTTTTTTTTGTTCTTAAAACACTCTTTAAATAGTGTATCTGGTTAGCATTAAGAATAATTTGATCGTTTGAATTTATTTTTTTATCTACAAAAATTCTGTTTTTAATTTTTTTCATATATATATTGGTTATAACATTATTTATTTTATAAAGATAAGTTGAAAAAATATTCACAATTATTGCGTCTAGAGCAGCCGGTTGGTTTTTTTCTGCTAATGTTGCCGTGTTTTTGGGGTGTGCTCGCTGCCTCAAATTCCTACCAACACTTATGGAGCAATAGTTACTTATTTCTTATTTTGGCAATCGGATCAATTGTCATGAGATCGGCTGGATGTGTCATAAATGATTTTTTTGATAAAGATCTAGACAAACATGTATCAAGAACATCTCAAAGACCACTTGCTAGTGGTGCAATCTCTTCTTTTGAAGCCTTCATAATTTTTTCAATACTTAATTTGATTGGTCTGGCTATATTACTATCTCTAAATTTGCTTGCCATTATTATTGGTTTAATTTCTTTTGTGTTATTTATTTTTTATCCTTTAATGAAAAGAATAACTTATTGGCCTCAACTTTTTTTAGGTATAACTTTTAATATTGGCTGTTTGATAGGATATGCTGCAATTGAAAATCAATTAAATTTTCAAATTATAATATTATATCTCTCTGGTATTTTTTGGACTTTAGGTTATGACACAATATATGCTCATCAGGATCGTGAGGATGACTTAAATATTGGAATAAAATCGACTGCAATTTTATTTGGAAATAATACGAAACAATGGATCATTATTTTCTATAGCTTGATGGTATTATGCTTGATATTATTTGGTTTATTGCATGATCAAAATATTTACTATTTTATTTTATTGATATTCGTTAGTGCCCATTTGTTTTCCCAGATAAAGAGACTAGATATAGAAAATAAAGACAAATGTTTAAGTATTTTTAAAAGTAACCAATACTTAGGTTTGATGGTTGCCCTGACTTTATTTATAGGTATTTTATAATAATGAACTTTGAAGAAACTGCTCAAAATATAATAGATTTAACTCTCAAAGCAGGTGCATCAGATTGTGATGTTGTTCTTGCTAAATCCTATGGTAAGTCAATAAGTTGTAGATTTCAAAAGATAGAAGACTTAGATGAGTCTAATGAAAAAACAATAGGCATTAGAGCATTAGTTGATCAACGCCAAGCATTTGTTTCATCGTCAGATATTGAATCTGACAATATTGATAAACTTGTTTCAAAATGTGTTGAAATGGCAAAATTGGCTCCAATTGATGACACTGCTGTACTTGGAGACAGCTCGATGTTTGAACACGATGCAATTGATTTAGATTTATTTGAGAAAGACGAAGTAGATACTGAAAAACTTATTGATGCTGTAAAAGAATGTGAAGATGCAGCTTTGTCGGTAAAAGGTATTACAAATTCAGAGGGAGCTGGGGCTTCTACTTCCAAGGGAGAGTTTTATCTTGCTACAAGTAATGGCTTTCAAGGTGGATATCAATCATCAAGCAGTTCAGTATCTTGTTCGGTTCTCGCTGGACAGGGTCAGGACATGGAAAGAGATTACGAATATGCTGTGAAAAGACACTCAACTGATTTGCCAAGTGCAAAGGGAATTGGATTATCTGCTGCAAAAAAAACCCTAAAAAGGCTTAATGCCAAAAAAATTAGTTCAACAAAATTGCCTGTTGTTTTTGATAAACGAATAAGTAATGACTTATTGGGCTATCTAGCAAGTTCAATATCGGGCACTTCAATAGCTAGAGGTACAAGTTTTCTAAAAGATAGTTTAGGAAAACAAATATTTAATAAAGACGTAACAATTATAGATGATCCAGCGATTAATAGAGGACTGGGATCAAAACCATTTGATGGTGAGGGTATTAAAGTTAAGAAAAGAGAGTTAGTTACAAACGGCAAACTCAATACTTGGATCTTAAATACTTCAACTGCAAAAAAATTAGGATTAAAAACTACTGGAAACGCATCAAGATCAGTTAGTTCTCCACCAGGTGTATCTACCTCTAATTTATACATGACAAACGGATTAAAAAGTTACGATGATATTTTATCCTCTATAAGTTATGGTTTTTATGCGACTGAATTAATTGGTATGGGAGTTAATTTAGTCACTGGCGATTACAGCATGGGGGCGAGCGGTATGCTTATTGAAAAAGGCGAAATAACGCATGCAGTAAGCGAAGTAACGATTGCTTCAAATCTAAAAGAAATATTTATGAATTTATCAGCAGCAAATGATTTAGAATTCAAATACCGTACCAATGCCCCAACAGTGCTCATCGAGAGCATGACTTTAGCTGGAAAATAAGAGTTTTAGCCATTTATCAATATTTAGATTTAAATTTTTGATAATAGTATTATGAATACCTCTTCATGACAGGATCGCAAATACTAATCAGGCTGTTTAAGGATAGTATTAAACCCTATACAGTTAAACTTTTTAGTTCTCTATTTTTTATGGTCATCATCGCGCTTGCAACTGGAGCGACTGCTTGGCTTTTGGATCCTGCAATTGATAAAATTTTTCTGGATAAAGATGAGTCAATGCTCTTATTAATTCCGATTGCAATAATATTAACACTATTTATTAAGAGTGTAGCAACTTACATACAAATAATATTATTGAATGGAGTTGCTCAGAATATTATTGCTGATACACAAATAAAACTTTTTAAGAAAATTATTAATGCAGATCTTGCCTGGTTGCATAAAATTCATTCAGCCAAAATAATATCAAATTTCTTATACGATGTTACATTGTTACAAGATTCTGTAAGTAGTAGTTTAGCAAATGGAGTAAAAGATATACTCACATTGATTTGTCTGGTTGGTGTAATGTATTATCAAGATTGGCAGCTAGCAACAATCTCAATAATTGCTTTTCCGTTGGTCGGGGTACTCACTAGACGTTTAGGAAAAAGAATAAAAAAAGCCTCAACAGAAACACAAGAGGAAACTGGTGTCCTTGCTTCTATATTGTCTGAGAATCTAGATGGAACAAGAATTGTAAAAGCCTATCAACAGGAAACGCAGGAAATAGAAAAGCTTAGTAAATCCGTATTTCGAAGAATGCAAAAAATTTTGAAAGGTATTAATGCAAGAGGCGCTGCATCCCCATTTGCAGAATTTCTAGCAGGTTTCGGTATCGCTGGCGCACTCTACTATGCAGGTTTAAGAGGACTGCAAGGTGAATTGGCTTTAAACGAATTTGTATCATTTTTGGGAGCAATGATGCTCGCTTTTCAACCTCTAAGACGCTTAGCTCAAATAAATGCAACTTTACAAGAGGGATTTGCAGCAGCAATTAGAGTGTTTGGATTACTTGACCAAAAAAGCTATATTAATGAGAAGCCCAGCGCATCTGATCTATCTCTCAGTAAATCAGATATATCTTTTGAAAATGTAACTTTATCCTATGAAGGGCAAAAAAACTCAGCTTTGAAAGAAATTAACTTAAAGGTCCCGCACGGTAAAACAACCGCTTTAGTTGGCCCAAGCGGATCAGGCAAATCATCAATTCTAAATCTTATACCAAGGTTTTATGACCCAGATACAGGAAGTGTTAAAATTGATAATCAAGATATAAAAGAATTATCAATTGCATCGGTAAGATCTTCAATCGCATTAGTTAGTCAAGAGCCAATTTTATTCGATATGTCTATTCACGATAATATTCTATATGGTAAACCAGACTCTCCCGATTATGAAGTCATAAAAGCTGCAAAAGCAGCTGCGGCAGACGAATTTATTAATGAGCTTCCAGATAAATATAAAACTGTAGTAGGTGAAAAAGGTTATAGTTTATCAGGTGGGCAAAAACAGAGGATTTCAATTGCAAGAGCCTTTCTTAAAGACGCACCAATACTTTTACTTGATGAGGCTACTTCAAGTCTTGATACAGAGTCTGAACATCTTGTACAAAAAGCGATAAGTATTCTCATGAAGGATAGAACTACTATCGTAATCGCTCATAGACTTAGTACGATTATAAATTCAGATCAAATAATTGTTTTAGACTCAGGTAAGGTTGTAGAAACTGGTACTCATGAAGAATTATTAAATAAAGATGGCGTTTATAAAAAATTATATGAGCGTGAATTTTAAAAGCTGATGGTAAAATACATTGCTGGATTTAAATTAACCCAATTATTAATATCCTTGCTTGGATCACTGTACGTATTATTTGTTTATAAAACATCTAAGATTGATTTAAAGAATAGAAAAAATATTGATAGGTTATTTAAAAAAAAAGAATCTTTCATTTATGCATTTTGGCATGATCAACTATTAATTTGCCCTCTTACATGGCAAAGTCAATTTGAAATAAAAGTATTAATCTCTAAACACAGAGACGGCGATATAATCGCTAGATTAATATCAAAACTTGGATTTAAAGCTATTAGAGGATCTACCCATAAATCTGGCAAAACTAAGAATAAAGGTGGGCTGACATCAGCGCGCCAAATGATAAAATCTCTTAAAAACGGTATTTCAATTGGAATCTCGCCCGACGGTCCTAAAGGACCACGCCACAAGGTCAGTGACGGCATCCTGAGCATCTCCCGTCTGAGTAATTCATCAATACTTCCTGTAGGAATAGGTTTTAAAAAAAAATGGGTACTGAATACTTGGGATAAATTTATTATACCAAAACCATTTAATCAAATCACGATAATCTGGGGTGAAGCAATTCCAGCCATAAAAGATGAAAAAAGTATTAATCAGACTAAGAATAAACTAGAAAGTAAAATGGAAAATTTAACTAAAAGAGCAAATAAAAATAATTAATAATGCTTCCTTATTATAGTTATAGGTTAATTACGACACTCATAAGACCATTTATTGTTTTTTATATTCTTATTAGAATTTTAAAGGGCAAAGAAGATAGATTAAGGGTAACAGAAAGATATGGAACAAGTGATATTAAGAGAAAAGACGGCAAGGTCATTTGGTTTCATGCCGCTAGTATTGGAGAAAGTTTATCAATACTACCTTTACTAAAAAAATTAAACTCTGATAAATCCATTGATCAAATAATTCTTACTACCGGGACACTTACTTCTGCAAATATACTCAAAGATAAGTTATCAAAAAAAATTATTCATCAATTTATTCCATTTGATGTTCCATCTTATATACATAAGTTTCTAAATCACTGGAGCCCCTCTTTGGCTGTATTTGTCGAGTCTGAAATTTGGCCTAACTTTCTAACTGAGCTTAAAAAAAGAAATGTATGTTCTCTAATTGTTAATGGAAGAATGACAATTAAAAGTTTTAATAGATGGTCAATGCTCAGTGGATCATCAAAAAATCTATTTTCTAAAATTACTGCATGCTGTACTCAAAACAGTGATAGTGCTTTTTTTTATGAGAAGTTAGGTATTAAAAATACTATTAATACAGGAAATCTTAAATTTGCTTATAAACCTGATGAAATTATTTCAGATGAACTAAAAAAACTGAGATCCCTTACAAAGAAACGTAAAATATTTCTTGCAGCCAGCACACATCCTGGAGAGGAAGAAATAATTAAAAATATAACACTTAATTTAAAAAAAACCGTAAAAGACCTTCTAACAATTATTGTACCCAGACACGTAACTAGAAAATCATTTTTTTCATCATCTAAAGGACTTGGCTTATCTATCAGATCAAAGAAAGAAAAGATCAATGATCGAACATATTTATATCTTGCTGATACAATAGGAGAATTGAACATATTTTATAGTTTAGCAAATATAGTTTTTATTGGTGGCAGTTTAGTGCCACATGGTGGACAAAATCCCATAGAAGCTGCTTATTTAGGTAAAAAAATATATCATGGCAAAAATATTCAGAATTTCATTGATGTTTACGACGTTCTTAATCAATTAAAATTTACTCAACAAGTAGAAAATGAACGCCAGCTAGAGCATTACGTTAAAGAAGCATTAGCTAACCCAAAGTCTATAAATAAGGATATTAATATAAATAGACTAAAAAAAGAGGGTGATGATACAGTAAGTAAAGTACTGGAAGTTATTTACCAATATTTATAGTTACGCATGGAAAAAATAATATTGAATATATGGTATTCCAATCAAATTTTTTATAGATTGGTCTCGTACGTACTTATTCCAATATCTTTACTATATTTATTAATTTTTTACTTAATTAGAATATTCAAAACTGAATACAAAATTGATATTCCAATCATATGTATAGGTAATATAAACTTAGGCGGCACAGGAAAGACCTCAACGCTTTTAGAAATTATTAATCATTTCAAAATTAATAACAAAAATATTTGCGTATTGTTAAAAGGATATGGTGGTAAAAAAACTTTTTTTAAAAAAGTATCACCAGACGAGTCAGCGGTCCAAGTGGGTGATGAGGCAATTCTCTATTCAAATCATGTACCTACTTATATTTCAACAAACCGGAGGTTAGCTGTGAAAAAAATTTTAGATGATGTTAATCCTGATTTTATTTTACTTGATGATGGTTTCCAAGATAAGTCTCTTTTTAAAGATAAAAACATTTTGATGGTAAATGGGGCACGTGGTTTTGGAAACGGATTATGTTTGCCAGCTGGACCATTAAGAGAACTAATTAAGCCTGCGTTAAAAAAAGCCCAATTTTTAATTATTGTTGGCGATGATAAAACAAAAATAAAAAGTATGTATAAAAATATAAATATTGATACCCTTACCGCTTCGATAAAACCATTATATGTCGACAAAAATAAAAAATACTTAGCTTTTAGCGGTATTGGAAACAATCAAAGCTTCTTTGATACTCTTATCGATAATAATTGCACTGTACTTAAAACAGTTGAATTTCCGGATCATCATTTTTTTTCAGAAAATGATCTTAACAAACTTAAAAAAATAGCGTCAGATAATAATCTTTCACTTATTACAACTGAAAAAGATTTTGTTAGAATTCCAAAAGAAAAAAGGGATGGAATTGAATGTTTAAAAGTGAAGATAAAATTACACAACATGGACAAATTTATGCATAAACTGGTTAACTAACTCTTATGAAGATTTTTCTAAAAAGATATATTCGATATCCTTCCGAATTTATTCTATTTGTTTTTCTATATCTTTTATTTAAATTACTACCTCTCTCTATTGCTAGAAAACTAGGGGTAAGCATAACAACAAGCTTAGGCCCTTTATTTTCAATAAATAAATTAGTAAAAAAAAATTTAAGAATTGCTTTTAAGGATCAAGATGAAAAATGGATTAATACTAAAGCAAAAAAAGTATGGGAAAATTTAGGGTATACAATAGCTGAATATTCACATCTCAAAAAAATATTAAAAGATAAAATTAATGTAATTGAAAATGATCTTTACAGAGAAGCCTTCTCGGGTAGCGAAAGATCAATCATCATATCTGCTCATAATTCAAATTGGGAAATACCAGGAATGTCCATAAGAAAAACAATGCATCGAACATCTGCGATTGTTAGAGAACCTAACAATCCTCTAATTAATTTTGTTTTAAAGAATCTTAGAGACAAATATAGTCTTAGATGTTTGAGTAAAAATAGAATAGGTACAAAACAATTACTTAATAATTTTAAAAATGGTGAGTCAATTGCTCTGTTAGCTGATCTTCAGTTGTCGTCAGGTATTAGCCTTAATTTCTTTGGAAAGAGAATGAAGTTTTCATCTTTACCCGCACAACTTGCCCTAAAATCTGGGTGTAAAATATTTTTAGGATGGCCTATAAGAAAAAATGATGGAAAATTTGAATTTGAAATTCACCAATCAATACATGCCAGCGATTATAAAGATACTTCAGATAACGTAGAGAAAATATCGGAGATAATTATTAATTATTATGAAAGTATGATTAAGAAATACCCGGAACAATATTTTTGGTTTCATAATAGGTGGAAACTGGACTGATTTTATTTAATTTTCTAATAAAAATAGTGGATCAACATAAGTATTAAAAACCATCACACCCCAATGTAGATGTGGTCCAGTTGACCTACCTGTTGATCCTACATTGCCTATTATATCTTTTTTGCTAACTTTTTGATTCACTGCAACGTTTACAGAAGACAAGTGGGCATAGATAGATTTTACTCCATGACCATGATCAATGATAATTGTGCCTCCGGTATAATATAAATCACTTTCAGCATGAATGACTATTCCTTCATTACAAGACATTACAGGCGTTCCTTCATCAGCAGCAATATCAATACCTCTATGAGGGCTTTTTGCTTTACCATTAAGAATTCTTTGGCTGCCAAAAACTCCACTTATAATTCCAGTTGTTGGTTGAATAAATTCATCCTTAAAATAAGTCAAATCCATGTCTAATTTCTTCGCTTCTTTTATTACTTCATTTTCAGCAATAATTCGCTTTATGATTTCATCATCAAGAGGTGTAACCATCTGTTCAGGTAGACCGTCAATTCTTTGAATATCATAATCTTGTTCTTCGATAGATATTTGGTGGATTAAGAAAATACCATCACTGTTACTGTATGTAACATTTATTGGTTCTATTTGCTCTCGAGATATCGGGAAAACATAGTATCCATCATGACTTATTTTAATCGGTTCTCCATCAACAAAGATTTCATTTGCTTCATTGTTTTGACCTATAACAAGACTTCCTTGTGGAAAACTTTTAGAAAGTTCAGATGAAAACGCGCATACGTTAAAATAAAATAAAAGAAGAAAAACCCTATTTACTAAGACCATTTAGCTCTTTATATCTGTTTAGTGCCACTTCAGGTGATGCATAGACTTCTTGAAGTTCTACGTTCCAATATTTAAGATTTTCGAGTATAATTTTTTTTCCCGTTATTGAACATTCCACAAAATCACCAGGTGTCTTAACTTGAAAATGACCATGATTAAGAACAATTTCAGCTTTTTTCTCAAAATTATTCATCTTTAATTTCCTTCACTTCAGCAGAAATTTTTGCAAAGCTTGTTTCAATAATTATATCTGTATCGTGTTCTATATCTTTTTTTGACTTTATAACTTTATTTTTTAAGTTTTTTGTAACAGAGTACCCTCGATTTATAACTGACTTATAGCTCATACTTTCTAATAACTTTTCATTATAATTAATTTGATTGCGCATATTTTCTAAAAATAAGTTTGTAGAGCTATTTAATTTATCAAATTTTGAAATCAGTTTTTGTTGAAAATTATTTACTTGTTCCTCTAAAATACGATAGTTAAGTGACTGAGTAATTTCTTTAAATTCTGATAACAGACTTTTTATAAACAATTTTAAAGAAACTGGCAATTTATCACTTAGATTTTTAAATGAACTTAATTTATTTTCTAAATTACTATTAATTGAGTCACGAAGGTCTTTTTGAAGGTCTTTTAAATTGATTAAAAGCTCATCTTTATTAGGTGTACACAACTCCGCTGCTGCTGTAGGAGTTGGCGCTCTGAGATCGGACACAAAATCAATAAGTGTCGTATCTGTTTCATGTCCAACAGCTGACAAAACAGGTATTTCACTAGCGAATACAGCTCTTACAAGAATTTCCTCATTAAATGCCCAGAGATCTTCAATGCTCCCTCCACCTCGGGCTACAATAATTAAGTCTGGAACTTTAATTTCGCTATCTTTTAGAGAGTTGTTAAATCCATTTAAAGCATCTGCTATTAAATGTGCAGCATCATCTCCTTGTACAGGAACTGGCCAAAGAATAACATCACACGGAAATCTATCTTCAAGTCTATGAATAATATCTTTTATAACTGCTCCAGTTGGTGAGGTAATAATACCAATTGTTTCAGGATACAATGGAAGAGGCTTTTTGTGATCTTGATCAAAAATACCTTCTGACATTAATTTTTTCTTTCTTTGTTCAAGCAATGCCATTAGTGCACCCTCTCCCGCTGGTACAATTGAGTCTATAATAATAGAATAATCCGATCTTCCAGGGTATCTATCAGAATACCCTGTTGTAAGTCTCCCAGAGCAAATTACTTCAAGGCCTTCATCTGGCATAAAGCTTAGTTTTGCAACAGTGCTTCTCCATGCAATCGCTTTTATAATTGCATTTTCATCTTTAAGGTTAAGATATACATGTCCTGATGCTGGCTTGCTTAAACCAGATACTTCTCCACGAACTTTCACATAGCCAAAGTTATCCTCAAGGGTCTCTTTAATTGAGGCTGAAATTTCAGTTACTGTATATTCTTTGATGTTCTCTCTTACCATTTAATTTAAATATTAATGTGCTAATATAACAAGAAAATCAAAAATATACTTTATGAAAATTTTAGTGATTGGCAGTGGGGCTCGTGAGCATGCGTTATGTTACTTGATATCTAAGAGCTCTCTGGTTTCATCTATTTATGCAATACCTGGAAACTACGGAATAAGTCAACTTGCTGAATGTGAACAAATTGATCAAACAGATTTTGAGAAAATATACGACTTCTGTAAAAGTAAAATGATAGAATTAGTCATTGTCGGCCCTGAAGTGCCATTGGTTGCAGGGATTGTTGATTTTTTTGGAGATAAAGAAATAAAAATCTTTGGACCAGATAAGTATGCATCGCAGTTAGAAGGATCCAAAGGCTTTATGAAAGATCTTTGCAAACAAAATAGGATACCAACAGCTGATTATGCTCGATTTGATAATAAAGAAGAAGCTATAAACTATTTAAATGCACAGTCTTTACCTATTGTAATTAAAGCTGATGGTCTAGCTGCCGGGAAAGGCGTTACTGTTGCGGACACAAAGAAAATGGCAGAACAAGCAATAGATGACATTTTTGATGAAAAGTTTGGGGCAAATATGGATGTAGTTATTGAAGAATTTATGGATGGTGAAGAAGCGAGTTATTTTGTTTGTTGTGATGGTGAAGATTTTGTTTCATTAGAAAGTGCCCAAGATCATAAAAGAATTGGTGAAAATGATACAGGGCCTAACACTGGAGGAATGGGGGCATATTCACCTGCACCAATTTTTACACCTAGAATAAAAGAACAAGTAGACAGAGAAATTATTACACCCACTCTCAAGGCCCTTAAAAAAAATGGACATCCTTATAAAGGTATTCTCTATGCTGGATTAATGATTAAAGATGGTTATGCCCGATTGGTTGAATATAATATTAGATTTGGTGATCCAGAGTGTCAGGTATTAATGCTTAGAATGAAAAATGATTTAATTAAATTAGTTCTTGATTGCTTGGAAGGCAGTCTAAGTAAAACTAAATTGGAATGGGAAGATGATAATAGTGCTACAGTGGTTGTGGCAGCAAAAGGTTATCCAGGTGACTATAAAAAAAATACAAAAATTATTGGCTATGAAAATTTTGAGAGTAATGATCTATTTCAAGTATTCCACGCAGGAACAAAACATGATGGAAATAACCTTCTAGCTAACGGAGGCAGAGTTCTTTCCGTAACAGCAAAAAATAAAAATCTAAGAGATGCTCTTAATATGATTTATGCTTACATCGGTCAGCTGGATTGGGCGGATGGTTATTACAGAAGAGATATAGGAAAAAAGGCAATTAAATGACTACTCGTGATGAAATATTTTCTGGTACTAAGGAGGTTGATGAAAAGTTAGTTTTTAATAGTGATAATCTCAATGATTACTTAAAAAAAGTAATTGGAAGTGATTTTGATATTGTAAGTATAAAGCAATTTAAAGGGGGGCAATCCAATCCTACTTATTTGATTGAGGATAAAACAAAAAACTATGTGTTAAGGCGTAAACCACCTGGTAAATTACTAAAATCTGCACATGCGGTAGATAGAGAATATAAAGTCATTACTGCACTTGGCAAGACTGATGTGCCAGTTCCTGAAACTTATTGTTTTTGTGAAGATGAAAACGTCATTGGAACACAATTTTTTTTAATGGATCATGTTGATGGAAACATATACTGGGAACTTTTATTGCCAGACACAGATAACAATCAACGCCGTGAAATTTACCTATCCATGAATGATACGATTGCAAAACTTCATAACGTTGATTTTCAAAAAATAGGGCTAAGTGATTATGGAAAACACGAAAATTACATGGCAAGACAAATTCATCGTTGGACCAAACAGTATAAAGACTCTGAAACACAAAAAATCAATGAAATGGATAGTTTAATAGAATGGTTGCCAATAAATATTCCTGAAGATAATGAAACTACAATTGTACATGGAGACTTTCGTCTTGATAATATGATATTTGATAAACAAAATAATAAAGTTATGGCTATACTGGATTGGGAGCTATCTACACTCGGCAATCCTATAGCAGATTTTACTTATCACATGATGTCATGGCGACTTCCTGCTGCAGCGAAGGGTCTCGGAATGATGGGATCAAACTTAGAAGAGCTTAATATTCCCTCTGAACATGAGTACGCTGAAATGTATTACAAAAAAACAGGCAGGAGTAAAATTGAAAACTGGGATTTTTACATGGCATATAACATTTTCCGCCTTGCTGGAATTGCGCAAGGAATTGTTGGAAGAGTTAGAGATGGGACAGCCTCAAGTTCGGAGGCTAAAAACTATGAGAGCTTTGTTCCAATATTAGGAAAATTAGGATGGAATATTGTGGAAGAGGCAGCAAAATAATTAATATGACAGAGCTGGATATAAATTTTGTAAGAGAACAATTCCCTGTTTTTCAAAACCCTAAAACTTCAAACTTTGCATTTTTTGAGAATGCTGGTGGCACATACGTGCCAAAACAGGTTATTGAAAAGTTAAATGATTTTATGACGACTAAAAAAGTACAACCGTATGGCGACTTTGGTCCGTCGATTGAAGCAGGTAATGAAATGGATAATAGCATAAGCAAAATTGCTGAACTCCTAAATATCAATAATGATGAATTTATGATTGGACCATCTACAACTATGAATATGTTTTTACTATCTAATGCTGTGAGATCGTGGCTTAACAATGGGGATGAAATCATAGTCACAAATCAAGATCATGAGGCAAATATTGGTGCATGGAGAAAATTATCAGAACACGGTATCAAAATAAATGAATGGAAGTTTAACCCTGACTCCGCAGAACTAGAATTGGACGAATTAAAAAATCTCATAACAGAAAAAACAAAATTTATTTGTGTCTGTCATACATCTAATGTTGTTGCGTCAATTAATAATCTAAAAGATATCATTACATTGGCGCATCAGAATAATATCAAAGTTGTTGGAGACGGTGTAGCTTACATGGCACATGATATTGCGGATTTAAAAGATCTTGATATAGATTTCTATGGTTTTAGCCTATACAAAACTTATGGACCACATTTAGCACTATTATATGGTAAGAGAGATTTATTACTTGAAACAAAAAATCTTAATCATGAATTCTTGGAAGGAAGTGTTCCATATACTCTTAATCCAGGTGGTCCTAATCATGAGGAACTTGGATGTTTGTCAGGTATAACTGACTACTACGAAACTTTATATGATCATCATTTTGGCGAAAATAATTTAGATCTTCATCGCAAAGGTAAAAAAGTTTTTGAATTAGTATCTAAACATGAAGAGGTATTAATGAAAGAACTGATTGATTTTCTCAAAACAAAAAAAAATATAAGAATGATTGGCAAACAAACACATGCCAGATGTGATCGTATGCCAACTGTATCATTCACTGTTAAAGATAAAAGCTCATTGCATGTAGCGCAGGAGGCTGGAAGAAATAATATTGGCATTAGAAATGGTGAATTTTATGCCTGGAGATGCTTGCAGGGTTTGGGCATTGAGCCAAATGATGGGGTAGTTAGAGTCTCTATGGTTCATTACAATAGCATAGAAGAGATAAGAAAATTAATAAGGTTTTTGGATAAAACTATTTAGAGTTTTTTATATTTTTTTCTCGCTCTTTCCTCTGTCTTATTGACTCTTTCATCGAAATATCTTCCAGATTGTGGTACTCATCCCAATAGCGATCAAATTCGTGTGACTTAACGTATCTTCCGTAATTATCTTTCTGGTAGGTTTTCTTCTTTTTTATCAAAATTATAAGTATTTTTTTAATTCATTTCTTGCAATTGAGAGCCTATGCACTTCGTCTGGCCCGTCTGCTAATCGCAGAGTTCTCATTCCTGCATAAGCTTGTGCTAGGTGTGGGTCTGTTGTAACTCCAGCTCCTCCAAACGCTTGAATTGCATCATCAATAATTTTTAATGCCATATTTGGTGCAGCTACTTTAATCATGGCTATTTCATTTTTAGCAACTTTGTTTCCTACTTCATCCATCATAGTTGCAGCTTTTAATGTTAATAGTCTGGTCATCTCAATGTTAATTCTAGCATCAGCAATTCTCTCTTGCCAAACAGAGTGCCTTACCACTTCTTTACCAAAAGCCTTTCTGCTCATTAGTCTTTTGCACATTGCTTCAAGTGCAACTTCAGCAAGACCAATAGTTCTCATACAATGGTGAATTCGTCCAGGTCCCAACCTGCCCTGTGCAATTTCAAATCCCCTACCTTCGCCTAAAAGCATATTTTCTGGAGGAACTTTGACATCTTTAAATTCAACTTCAGCATGTCCATGAGGGGCATCGTCAAAACCAAAAACAGGCAAATGTCTTTTTATTTTGATACCTGGTGTGTCCTTATCAACGAGTATCATGGATTGTTGCTTGTGTCTGTCAGGATTATCTGGATCTGTTTTTCCCATGAAGATAAAAAATTGGCACCTTGGATCCATTGCACCTGAAGTCCACCATTTTGTACCATTTAGTACATATTGATTTCCTTCTTTTTTTATTTCACTTTCAATATTTGTTGCGTCTGATGAAGCGACTGCAGGCTCTGTCATGGCAAAAGCAGAGCGTATCTCACCTTCTAATAATGGCTTTAAGTACTTTTCTTTTTGTTCATCTGTTCCATATCGAACTAAAACTTCCATATTACCAGTATCAGGAGCAGAACAATTAAAAACTTCTGCAGACCACATTGCTCTCCCCATGATTTCACACATTGGCGCATACTCTGCGTTTGTAAGGCCGTGTCCATAGTCACTTTCAGGTAAAAATAAATTCCAAAGGTCTTCTTTTTTTGCTTCCTTTTTAAGATCTTCAATTACCGGCACCACCTGCCATCTGTCAGCTCCAAAATTTTCGATTTGACTATGATATGTTTCGTTGTTTGGATAAACGTGCTTATCCATAAAATTATTCAATCTATCCGTAGTTTCTTTTGCTTTTGGCGATATGTTCATTATCTTTTACCTTTAAAAAAATTATTTATTAAGTTTTCACAGTCAGTTTTTGAAATATTATCATAAATTTCTGGCAAATGATTGCAATTTTTTGATATAAAAAAATTTAAGTTACCATTTATCGAACCATATTTTAAATCATCTGCACCATAATACAACCTCTTAAGCTTAGCTTTTGATATAGCGCTAGCACACATAATACATGGCTCTAAAGTCACGTAAATATTACAATCAACCAATCTATCAGAGTTAATCATTTTACACGCCTTTCTTATAGCGTTAAGTTCAGCATGGCCTACTGGGTCTTTTCTGCTAACCACTGAATTATGGGACCGGGCTAAAACTTTATCTTCCTTGTTAGTGATAACGCATCCAATTGGTATTTCTCCAATTTTTAAGCCTTTTTTTGCCTCCTCAATTGCCATTGCCATGAATTTATTTTGTGTCATAAATATTTATTTAATATAAGCAATCCTAATTCATGCCTACTTTGAGACAACAAAAATTAGTAAGAATTAATAAATTATTAGCACAGTCAACTAACTTTTCGAGAAGAGAAATAGATAAACTCATCGATGAGCAAAGAGTTGTTGTTGATAACGAATTGGTGATAAAACAAGGAGTTCAAATAAGTATCAACAGTATTGTAAAAATAGACAATAAACCTATTAACCTAAAATCTGATCAGCAATTAAATGATATATATATTTTCAACAAACCAAGAGGATGCTTAGTAACAAAATCAGACCCAAAAAATCGAAAAACTATTTATGAATACATACCTAAAAAAAATCATAATTTAATTTCAATTGGACGACTTGATTACAATTCAGAGGGACTATTACTATTGACTAACAGCGGTAGCTTCAAAAGAAAGATGGAATTACCCAAAAATAATTTTGAAAGGGTTTATAAGGTAAAAATACAAGGCTTTATTGATAATAAAATTATTAATACCTTATTGAGGGGTTATACGTATAAAAAAGTTAAATATAAACCTATAAAAGCATCATTCATTAGCAAAACAAATACTTACTCATGGATAAAAATGACACTTACTGAAGGTAAAAATAAAGAAATTAGAAATATTTTTGATTCTTTGAATATTACAGTCACAAGATTAATTAGAATAACTTATGGGGAATTTAAGCTTGGAAGTTTAAAAAAAGGGGAAATAAAAAAAGTTACTTAAAATGAGAATTATTAGCGGAGAAAGAAAAGGTCATTCAATATTTAGCTTTAAAAGTAAAGATGTAAGACCACTTTCAGACAAAAATAGGGAAACCATTTTTAATCTTTTAACGCATGGAAAAGAATTGGTAAAAATTAACTTTAGTCTTGAAAAAGCAAAAGTAATTGATCTTTTCGCTGGCACTGGTTCATTTAGCTTTGAAGCTTTGTCACGTGGTGCTAAACACGCAACCATGGTAGAGAACAATCAACAAATGATAGATATAATTTATAAAAGCGCAAATAAGCTGGGGTATTTAGATAAGATAGCTGTTATATCTGAAAATGCTTGTTCATTTGAAGAGTATTCTGAAGCTACAAAGTTCAATCTTGCTTATATAGATCCACCGTATGGAAAAAATCTTGGACTCAGAGCAATTAAAAATATTATCAAAAAAAACTTATTAGAAAAAGACAGTATAATCATCTTAGAAGAAGAAAAAAAATCTAAACACATCGAACTCTCAAAAATAATTCTTTTACGTGAAAAAGAATTAGGTAATTCTAAATTTAGTTTTTTTAAATTAATTTAAATAACCCTTTTGAATATCAACTGCATCTTGAGTAAAGGGGTCAACTTCCAATAATTCAGCAAGATAGATAACCCTTAGCATTTCTGATCCAAAAAAATGGCCGATCTTACTCATATCTTTATCTTTAAAAATATATTTATTAGTATTCTCATTTATCTTTGATAGTGATTTACTCATGGCATCAAGATGATTTGAAAGTGTGATATTAATCAAATTCATTTTTGAGTATTCCATACCCATAATTTCAAAAAAAATATTTTTGGGTCCATCTAGATATAACTGTAAAAGACTGTGCTGGTCTTTTGGCATTTCAGATACTACAGGTAAAACACCTTTGGCCTCTTTACCCAATGACTCAGCATATAATTGTTTTCGCCAATTACCAATTTCAATAAGCTCATCACCATAAATCAAATAAGCAAATATATTCTTTCCATCTTTTATTCTTTTAAAATCTTCCTCAGCCATATTCTTTATTTGATCTTTATCTTCTAATGCTTTTCTTCCTCCATTTAAAAACTCATTGCACAGATCTTTATTAAAGTAAAAACTGGGGATAAGGCTATTATTACTAAAAATTGAAAATCTGCCTCCAATCTCGTTGCTTAGTTCAATAGTTTTTATTGATTTTTGTATAGACAAGTCTCTTAGTGGAGAAGACACACTTTCTGTAAACGAATAGAAATTTTTTGAAAAATCAATATTTCCATCTAGTTTTTTGATCATATATTCAAAGATGGTTAACGTTTCTGATGTTTGTCCAGATTTTGATACGAAAATGAAACCAGTCTCATCTAGTTGAGTATTGTTTAACAATTCATTAATCATAACAGAATTTAAATGATCAACATATTGAACACGTTTTTCATTTAAAAAATGATTAATTGCTTTAGATCCCTGAGAAGAGCCACCTATACCGACTACTAAAATTTTATTAAAGCTTTGATCCAGTATCCCTAACGATTCGGAATATGAGTTTTCAAGCTTATCAAAATCAAGAAATGGATAATTCATCATCGCACTTCCTGACCAGCTGTTACGGTTGCTTGATCTATTTGTCTTTCAAACTCTCTCAATCTTTTATAAACACTTGCAAGTTCAATAATTGTTGGCCAGGCTTTAAGAAGATATTGCATTGACCCCTCAACTCTACCAAATGCCCTGATTATTTGCTGCATTACACCAAGAGTAACTACCCCGGCAACAATTGCAGGAGCTAAAAATACATAAGCTGATAAAACATTTGCCTGTAAAAATGCAATACGGCCAATATCGAAATATAGATATCTTATATAACTTAAAAAATGAATTTGCCTTACATCATCAAATAATTCCTCAAGGGTTTTTGGTCTTACTGTTTCATCATCTTCAGCAATTACTAACATTTTTCTGTATGCCGCTTCTTGTTTTTGTAAATCGTATTCAATACCAACAAGCCTTAAAATTAAACCAAGTCCAATTAAAAATAATGTTCCTCCTATAGACCATAATAATGCACCAACGACTAGACCATACTCCCATTCACCAAAGAAAAATATTGGAATTCCAATACTCAAGCCAAACAGTATTGGCATAAATTCCACCAGGATCATTAAAGCTTCAATCAAACTTGTACCAAGAGACTCCATAATTCTTGAAAACTTTATGGTATCCTCTTGAACTCTTTGTGACGCACCCTCAATCTTACGCGCCTTATCATAGACAGAGTGATACCACTCAACCATGGCAGTTCTCCATCTAAATAAAAAGTGATTAGTAAAATAACTTACAAGGACTGCAACTGCTACATACATTCCCGCTAGTGTTATAAAGGATAATAAACTTGACCAATATTCTTCAATTGTAATGGCGTAAGGAGCAGACAAGGCTTCCTGTATCATGTCGTAAAACTCACCAAACCATTCATTAATTTTTACATCAATTTGAACCTGAACCCACAGAGATGATAAGATAATAGCTGAACCAATGTATGCCCATAAAAACCATTTTGGATCTCTAAAAAACTTAAACATTTATAGAATAATTAATTTTGATAAGAGTTAAGTAAGTCATCCACTCTGTTAAGAAGATCATTCAAATCTTCGTTTTCATCAAAACTAGGAGCATCATCATACATTGTTTCATCAATTATTTCTGGCTTAAGCTGATCTTCTTCAGGAAGTGTTGTAATTTCATCTGTGTTTGATATTCCTTCCAAAAACTCTTCCTCGCTCAAACCAATATTATCAGTTGTATCTAAAATGCTATCGTCATTTGTTACAACGTCTAATTCATTACTTTCAACAAGTGAATCTTCAATTACCTCATTAATAGGATCCTCAGGTAAAGTTGAATTATTTATATTTTGATCCTCGTTTACAAAATTATTATCAATAAATTCATCTAAGGATGATGTATCAGCATTACTAGGCACGCTGGTGGATGAGTCTTGTGTAATGATATCTTGAATATCTTCAGCTGACTCACCTGTAGGCGCGGCCTCCTCTACTTCCTCTTCGCCAACAACTGGTGGGGTTAGTTCAAAATCAGGAGGTATCTCTAGTGCTTTTTGCTTTAATGATGTGTAATCTCTGACTGTATTATTAGTACAAGCAGCAAAAATTAATAAAAAAAATATAATTAAATAGTTACGTATCATTTTTAACGGTTTTATCATTTTCTTTTTTTGAGAACAACTCAAGTAAAATAATCAAAATACAGCCAAGCGTGATACTTATATCAGCTATATTGAATACATACCAATGATAATTGTTATAATGTAAATCTATAAAGTCTAATACGGCAGAATATTGATATCTGTCGAGCAAGTTACCCAACGCTCCTCCTATAATTAAACTAAATCCATAATAATAAATTTTTTTATTAATACTTATTGCATAAAAAAATACTGCTATAGCAATTATCGCCATAACAAACATATAAATATAATTAACCATCGAAATTTCATTTTGAAATATTCCAAATGCAAAGCCCTTATTCCATATCAAGTGAAAATTAAGATATTTATTTATTGATGTTAAATATTGTGAACTGAGATTTGATACATCAATGTTATAAACATTGATTACATAAAACTTTGAGAGTTGATCAGCTGCAAAAATAACCAGTATTAAAAATATAAATCTTCCAATGGTATGTATCATTTACTAAGCACTTCTTGACATCTATCGCAAACGTTACCTTTTAAATTAGAAAAATATTTCCAACAGCGCTCACATTTTTCACCATCGGTTTTACTTACATGCACTCCGATGTTTTTATCTAGTTCAGATATAAAGCTGTCACTTGAGGGCTTTTCATTTACAATTTCTAATTCACTAATAATTGAAATATTTTCTAATACTTTTTGGTCAATCTTTTCGATTTCATCTTTAGATATGTAAAGTTTAACAGAGGCTTCAAGGCTGGATCCAAGAATTTTTTCTTTTCTCTTCACTTCGATTGCTCCGTTAATGACCTTTCTTAATTTTTTATACACTGCCCATTTAGTTGATAAATTTTTATTTATTAAAGTATCATTTAATTTTGGAAAATCTTTTTCATGTATGCTGTTTTCAAATCCAAATCGACTTTGCCAGGCTTCTTCAGTTGTAAAACAGAGTATTGGTGCAAGCAAACTTAATAAATCATGAAATAAAATATCTAGAACAGTTCGAGTAGATTTTCTTACTTTGTTATTTTTTGAATCACAATAAAGAGTATCTTTTCTTACATCAAAATAGAAAGATGATAAGTCGTTTGTACAAAAATTAAATATCGCAGAAAAAACTTTTTGATACTCAAATATTTTATAGTTTGAGATAACTTCTTTTTTTAAACTCTCTAATTCTGATAAAATATATAAATCTAATTCATCAAGTTCATCCACAGATACTTTCTCGTCTTGATCAAAATCTGATAAATTACCTAAAATAAAACGAAGTGTATTGCGAAGTCTTCTATAGCTATCAATGTTGCTTTTTATGATTTCAGGCCCGATCTTTAAATCCTCAGAGTAATCACTGCTTGCTACCCAGAGCCTTAGTATGTCAGCGCCTGATTTTTCAATGACCTCTGCTGGCGAGACAGTATTGGATGATGATTTACTCATCTTTAGGCCATCTTCATGAAGTATAAATCCATGAGTTAAAACAGACTCATAAGGCGCAACTCCTCTTGTGCCACAAGATTCTAAAAGTGATGAATGAAACCAACCTCTGTGTTGATCTGTTCCTTCAAGATAAATAGATGCCGGCCAGATTTGATCATTTTTTCCATCTAAAACAAATGCATGTGTACAGCCTGAGTCAAACCATACATCTAAAATATCATTAACTTTTTTATATTCTTCCGGATTATAATTTGAACCTAATAATTCTTCTTTTGAATATTTAAACCACGCATCTGACCCTTCTTTTTCATAAAGTTTAATAATTTTTTCATTTATTTCTTTATCAACCAGCGGCTTTCCTGTTTTAATATTGTAAAAGATAGATAAAGGTACGCCCCATGCCCGTTGTCTTGACACCACCCAATCAGGTCTTTCTTCAATCATTGAATAAATTCTATTTTTTCCCTGTTTTGGATACCATTTAACCTTTTCAATTTCGTTCAACGCTTTTTCTCTCAATTGATTTTTTTCCATACTAATGAACCATTGTGGAGTATTTCTAAAGATGACAGGAGCTTTTGATCTCCATGAATGAGGGTAGCTATGACGCAATGAACCCTTGCCTGCTAAATTTTCATGCTTTTTTAGCTCAATGATAACTGCTACGTTTGCATCAGCATCTGATCCATCTTCATTAAAAATCTTTTTACCATTAAATAATGGTACGTGGGGAAAGTATTCACCATTTTCATCTACTGTATCAGGAACTTCGATACCATTTGTAATACCCAAATTATAGTCATCAGCTCCATGGCCAGGTGCTATGTGAACGAAACCCGTGCCTTGCTCCAAGGTAACAAAATCAGCATCAAAAATTCTTACCTCAAAATCATAACCAGATTTTTTAAAAGGGTGATTACAAATAATTTTATCTAAGTTTTTTACTTCTGATATTTTTTTTAATTCTCTAATTTTGCATTGAACTTTTACATTATCTAAAAGTTCATCTGCAATTATAATTTTATCTCCAACTTGTGAAGTACTGTGTTCTTCTAAACTTACTACTTCAAACATTGAATACGTTATTGATTTACTGTAAGCAATTGCTCTGTTTCCTGGAATTGTCCATGGAGTTGTAGTCCATATAATTACAGATGCATCTTGACAAATTGTATCTGAACTCTCTTTTACTGGGAACTTTACGCAGATAGTTGTTGATTTATGTTCTTTATATTCAATCTCAGCTTCAGCTAATGCAGTCTTTTCAACAGTTGACCACATAACAGGCTTTGACCCACGATATAAACTTT
Organism: uncultured Pelagibacteraceae bacterium; assembly: GCA_902578305.1. Classification (GTDB taxonomy): domain Bacteria; phylum Pseudomonadota; class Alphaproteobacteria; order Pelagibacterales; family AG-422-B15; genus CACNXQ01. The sequence continues at coordinate 147,987 of CACHCK010000002.1, forward strand.
CGTTCTCAAGAAACTTAAAAAATTCTCTTACAATTATAGACTCTGCCTCATTTGACATTGTAGTGTAGGGAGAGTACCAATCTCCATTTATTCCTAAGCGAATAAATTCTTCTCTTTGTATATCAATCCATTTTTCAGCAAATTCTCTGCATTCTTTTCTAAATTTTATAATATCGACATCATCTTTATTCTTTCCCTGTTCTCTATATTGTTCTTCTATTTTCCACTCAATTGGCAAGCCATGACAATCCCAGCCAGGAATGTAAGAACTATCATTTCCAAGCATTTGTTGTGATCTTACAACAAAGTCTTTTAGTATTTTATTCAGGGCGTGCCCCATGTGTAAATGGCCGTTAGCGTAAGGAGGGCCATCATGTAATACGAATTTTTTTCTACTTTTTGATTTTTCCCTTAATTTTTCATAAACATTATCCTTTGACCAACCATCTAGAATTTTTGGCTCTTGCTCGGGCAGGCCAGCACGCATCGCAAAGGATGTCTTTGGTAAAAATAGAGTTTCACTAAAGTCTATTTTATCATTTTTAGTGTTCATTTTGCTTAATTTAGAATTTTTTGTGCTTTAGATATATCTGATTTTAGTTGTTTTTTTAAGGCCTCTACTCCTGAAAATTTCTTTTCATGCCTTATAAATTCAACAAAGTCGACTTTTAGCAAAGAATTATAAATATTCAATTTAAATCTAAATAGATGAACTTCCAAAATTTCAGTGTTCTTATGAAATGTTGGTCTGATACCAAAATTCGCAATTCCTTTAAGAGTTCTTTTCTTTGAATTTTTAAGGAATGAGGCTTCAATAGCATATACTCCATATTTTGGTGCCACGTATTCATTTATATTTAGATTAGCAGTTGGAACACCAATTTTTCGGCCTCGTTGATCTCCTTTTATAACTTTTGACGTTATACTAAAATTGTTTCCCAAAAAATTTTTTGCCAATTTTACATTACCGTTTGAAATAAGCTTTCTAATATTTGTAGACGAATATATTTTCATCTTTGTTTTATTAAAAAGATAATTTGGTGTTTTTAATAATTTCACTGGGTTTACGTAAAATTGATTTTCTTTACCAAAATTCAGGAGAAACTTATAGTCGCCTGATCGTTTATTACCAAATTTAAAATTCTTACCAACTAAAATATATTTCATTGATATTCCTCGAAGTAATATTTTTTTACAAAAGTCATTAGGTGTCATAGAGGATATTCTTTTATTAAATTTTATTATTATTGCATAATCGATACCGTAAGATTTTAAGATTTCGAGACGTTCGTTCAACTCTGTTAATAAGAAACTTTTAATATTTTTTTTAAAATATTTCCGTGGATGCGGATCAAAAAGTAACACACCTATTTTTGTTTTTTGTTTATTTGTAATTTTTTTTGCTGAATTAATTATTGATTGGTGCCCTTTATGAACTCCATCAAGATTTCCAATAATTAATACAGAATTCTTTGTATAATTTAATGATCTTCTATTTAAACTTTTAAAAACTTTCATTTTTTAATTAATTTAAAATTTCAGTATACATTAGAGTTTTGCAAGTTTCAGGTAAATTAGCTTTTGATATTCTCACTAAATCGTCATCATTTGCAATTTCAGTTTTATGAATACCATTTTTTATAAATAAAAAATCTAAATCTGAGTTGTGTGCCCCTAAGCAATCTGTTTTTAGGCTATCGCCTATAGCTAATATTTCGTTTTTATTTGTTGTATCTTTAGACAGTAAATCAGTCATTACAAAATCATATATTTCTGGATAAGGTTTTCCGTAATAAGTTACTTTACCTCCTAGTTTTTCGTAATATTTTCCAAGAGCGCCTGCACAATATATGCGTGCCTGACCTCGGTAGACTATTTCATCTGGATTAACACATACTATTTCTAAATTTTGTTTAAGAAAATTCTCAAAAATATTTTTGTAGTCCTCTGGGCGTTCATCGTTGTCATTATATAAGCCTGTGCAGACAACAAATTCTGAGGACTCTATGTCATTAGTTTTTTGAATATTTATATTTTCTAACAAGTCATAATCTTTTTCTGGTCCCAAATGATAATATGATTGGCCATGAACTTTAGAATTTATGTACTGTGTACCTGTATCGCCTGAAGTATAAATTTTTTTAAATAATTCAGGATTAAGATTAAGTTTATTTATTAATCCATTTCTTACTACTGCCTCAGGTCTCGGAGCATTGGAAATCAAATAAACATCAATATTATGTTCTTTCATTACCTTAAGATAGGATTTTGCATCAGAGAATACTTCAACACCATTATGAATAACGCCCCAAAGATCACAAAGTATGATTCTATAAGAAAGTGAAAATTCAGTAGCGCTTACGATTTTTTTAATTTCCATAATTATATTGAAATTATCCTATAAATTTATAATCTTCTTATAAATTATTATGACATTTAATTAAATGACACTTTTTAACTTAAAAGATAAAAATGCTATAATCACAGGATCTTCGAGAGGAATAGGCAAAGCTATAGCCTACAGAATGGCAGAGCATGGTGCAAAAGTCATTATCACAAGTCGAAAGCTTGATGCATGTGAAGCAGTCGCTAAAGAGATAAATGATACATTTGGAGAGGGACATGCAACGGCAATTTCATGTAATATTTCGGACAAAGAGCAATTAAAAAATCTTTACAAAAAATCGTTAGACTTCTGTGGCAATATTTCCACTCTTGTATGTAATGCTGCAATCAATCCATATTTTGGACCATCAAATAATATACCTGATGAGGCGTTTGAAAAAATAATGAAGTCAAACGTGCAAAGTAATTTTTGGCTCTGTAATGAGGTGCTCCCAGATATGATCAAAATGAAAAATGGTTCAATTATAATTATTTCCTCGATCGCAGGTTTGCGCGGCAACAGCATGTTGGGTGCTTATGCTATATCAAAAGCTGCGGATTCCCAGTTGGCAAGAAATATATCAGTGGAATATGGAAGAGATAATATTCGTGCAAATTGCATCTCACCTGGTTTAATAAAAACTGATTTTGCAAGAGCTTTATGGGAGAATGAGAGTATTTTAAAATCTATGACTGCCAAAGCAGCCTTAAAAAGGATAGGAATGCCTGACGAAATTGCAGGTGCAGCAGTATATTTGGCATCTGAAGCTGGATCTTTTATGACTGGTCAAAACATCGTAATTGATGGCGGTGAGTCAGAACAATAGCAAATTATTGAAAATACTCGTTTTTTAGCTAATTCCAATAAAATCGAAATATTTTCCACCCCTTGACACACTTGCTCTAGATCACTATATGCCTAGGTAATTAAGCTTTGTGCAAACATATTTAGGAGATTAAGACATGAATTTTAGACCTTTACACGATCGTGTACTCGTTAGAAGACTGGATACAGAAGAGAAAACAGCAGGCGGTATTATCATACCAGATACTGCTCAGGAAAAACCTCAAGAAGGCCAAATTGTAGCCGTCGGAAATGGAACTAAAAGTGAAGATGGTAAAGTAACACCGCTTGATCTAAAGGTTGGCGATATCGTTCTTTTCGGTAAGTGGTCTGGAACAGAAGTAAAGGTTGATGGTGAAGAACTCTGTATTATGAAAGAGTCAGACATCATGGGTGTTATAGATACAAAATCTAAATCAAAAAAGAAAAAATAAATATTAACTAAGGAGAAAAAAAATGGCGGGTAAAGATATTCATTTTGGCACAGAGGCTAGAAATAAAATGCTCAAAGGTGTCAATGTATTAGCAGATGCAGTGGCTGTTACTTTAGGCCCAAAAGGTAGAAACGTAGTTATGGACAAATCTTTTGGTGCACCGAAAAGTACAAAGGACGGTGTTTCTGTTGCTAAAGAAGTTGAGCTCAAAGACAAGTTTGAAAATATGGGTGCTCAAATGGTACGAGAAGCTGCAAGTAAAACCAATGATGTTGCAGGTGATGGTACGACAACTGCAACCGTACTTACAAGAGCAATTGTCACTGAAGGTTTAAAATTTGTTGCCGCTGGCATGAATCCTATGGATTTAAGAAGAGGTGTTGATTCTGCAATTGAAGCTGCAAGCGATGCAATTAAAGACTCCTCTAAAAAAGTTAAAACAAGCGCGGAAGTTGCTCAGGTTGGCTCTATTTCAGCAAATGGCGAAGCAGAGGTCGGAGATATGATTGCTAAAGCAATGGACAAAGTTGGTAACGAAGGCGTCATTACTGTTGAAGAAGCAAAAGGTTTAGAAACTGAATTAGATGTCGTTGAAGGTATGCAGTTTGATAGAGGTTATCTATCTCCATACTTTGTAACTAATGCGGAAAAAATGACTGCTGATTTAGAAAATGCGTATATTCTTTTGCATGAGAAAAAACTAACAAATTTACAGCCAATGCTTCCTCTTCTAGAAGCGGTAGTGCAAGCAGGAAGACCACTTTTAATTATTGCAGAGGATGTTGAGGGCGAAGCTCTAGCTACATTAGTTGTTAATAAATTAAGAGGCGGCTTGAAGATTGCTGCTGTTAAAGCACCTGGTTTCGGTGATAGAAGAAAAGCAATGATGGAAGACATTTCAATTTTAACTGGCGGTCAAGTCATCTCTGAAGACCTCGGAATTAAATTAGAAAATGTAACTGTTAATGACCTTGGCACTGCAAAAAGAATAAGTATTGACAAGGAAAATACAACAATTGTTAACGGTGCTGGTACAAAAGCTGACATTCAAGGCAGATGTTCTCAGATCAGAAAACAAATTGAAGAGACTACTTCTGATTATGACAGGGAAAAACTTCAAGAGCGTCTAGCTAAACTTGCTGGTGGTGTAGCTGTCATCAAAGTTGGCGGTGCGACTGAGGTTGAAGTTAAAGAGAGAAAAGACAGAGTTGACGATGCATTAAATGCAACCAGAGCTGCTGTTGAAGAAGGTATCGTAGCCGGTGGTGGACTTGCATTGATAAAAGCTGCAAGTGCTCTTGATAAAGTTAAAACAGCAAATGCCGACCAAAAAGCAGGCGTTGATATTGTGCGTCGTGCTTTAGAAACACCAATTAGAACTATTGCAAATAACGCTGGTGTTGATGGTTCGGTAATTGTTGGAAAAATTAAGGAAGGTAAATCTGATTCAGAAGGTTATGATGCGCAAACCGATAAGTTTGTGGACATGTTTAAAGCAGGAATTATCGACCCTACTAAAGTTGTAAGAACTAGCTTACAAAATGCAGCATCGATAGCTGGTGTTTTAATCACTACCGAAGCAATGGTAGCTGATGCACCTGAAGACAAAGCTGCAGCGGCTCCTGCAATGCCTGATATGGGCGGAATGGGTGGCATGGGCGGCATGATGTAAGTTGAGCTCATTAAAGCTAATCTAAAAAAACCCGGCCTAGCCGGGTTTTTTTATGAAATTCTATCTATAAAATAATTGAGTGTATTTTCTAAATTTGTATTCCACTCAGCTACATTTGAAGTAAAAATATTTGCTGAAGATTCTAGTATAAGTCCATCATCAAGTACTCTTAGATTATTAGCTCTTAATGTTTCTCCTGATGATGTGATGTCAGTAATTATTTCTGCAAAGCCATTGAATGGAGCGCTCTCGGTTGATCCATCACTTTCTACAGTCCTATAATCAACAACCCCACAATTTGAAAAATATTCATTTGTCAAATTCTTATACTTTGTTGCAACTCTAAGTCTTTTAGAGAATTTAGTTCTGTGCAAATGACAGATTTCTTCTAAGTCGGCCATTGTCATTACGTCAATCCATATTTCTGGTATAGCAACAACTAAATTCGCTTTACCAAAATTTAATTTAAGTTTTTTTGAAACCTTCTGGTTATAATTACTTATTTTTTCTTGTACTAAATCGTCACCAGTTAAACCAACATGAATGGACCCTTCATCAAGTCGATTTGTAATTTCTTTAGCACTTAAGAAATAAACAATTGCATTATCAAGACCCTCTATTGCCGCAATATACTCTCTATCATTTTCAAGATTACTAAAAATTATTTTTTTTTCTTCAAACAAAGACTCCATGTCAGTTCTCAATCTACCTTTACTTGGCAATGCAATCCGAAGTTTATTTTGTATATTCATTCCTAAATCAGCTCAATTATATTGTTATTATTAGTTGCAAATCCAACTGCTGATAAGTTCGATTTAGAGCCTAAATCAATAAGCAATTTATCGTACCGCCCTCCACTAATTAATTCACTTTGATTATCAGGATTATAAATTTCAAACATCATGCCGTCATAGAATTCAATTGTATGACCAAAGTCATTATCAAAATAATATTTTTCTATGTTACTTTTTTCTGATACAGCATTCACAAAATTCTCCATTTCCTCTACTTCACTCTCAAATGAAGAAACATGATTTGATTTAGTAAATTCGCGAAGTAGTGATGGAAATTCCGAAAGATTACAACTCAATTTTAAAAAATTATTTATTAAATCAACAATTTTTTTTCCATCTTTCTGACTTATTACATTAAGACTTTTTAATTGAAATCGATCAACAATTTCCTCAACAGTTCGAGCACCTAAACCTCGAGCATTTTGTTTATTAATTAAATCTGTCAAGCCTTTGTCAGATACGTCATCTATATTAAATTTCTCTTGAAGCATGCTATGCTTTTTTTCATTATCATACCCTACACCTTCACCTAATCTATCAAGTAAACTCCCAAAATATTTTCTTCTAAAAAAATGTCTTACTAATCTCTGTTTCCATCTAATTGGCAGCTCTAATTTGTTGATAAACTGATTAAATAATTTAATGCTACCAATTTTAATTTTATAGTTATCAATATTTAATTGACACATTGTATCTTCAGCTGTCTTTAAAATGAATGCATCCATCTCATGTATATTATTTAAATTTTTTTCAGAAAAAATGATCTCAATGCCAGACTGATTTAATTCAATGGAATTATTTGATAACTCATTGGATGATCTGAATACAGGACCGCTGTAACATAACTTTGAATCACTGGATTTATTATTACTTGCAATAAAATTTTGACATGTTGGTACAGTCATGTCTGGTCTCAAACATTTTTCTTTTCCTGAAGTATCAGTAAACGAATACATCTTTCTTCTAATTTCTTCACCTGAAGTTTCAAAAAATATATCCGCATCAAACAGCAACGGAAGTTCAATATAATTAAATCCAGACTTAATAAAATAATTCTTTAAATTGATATTTAATTCTTGAAGTGACATTTTATTTTAATTCAAAATCTCATTTAATGCTGTCATCAGGTCAGAGCGATTAATTGTTTGTTGTCCAGCTTTTGCCTCTTTCCATTTGTCTCTATCGACAATGTCTTTTGAAACCTCTTTACCTTTATTTAAATCCTTAATTGATATTTCACCCTTTTTTAACTCTTCATCACCAGCAATGATCACAATATCTGCACCTTTGCGATCACAATACTTTAATTGCTTTCCAAGGTTTTTAGATCCAAATGATATTTCGCATGCAATACCTTCATTTCTAATTTCTTTAGCCATTGAAATATAATCCGGCATATTTTGATCATCTAAATTTGCAATTACCACTAATGGATTTTTCTTATCATCTAAAAGGTCTAATTGCTTTAACGCTACAATTAATCTATCAACACCTATAGATATACCAGTAGCTGGAACATCCTCTTTCCCAAATCTTGAAATAAGTCTGTCATATCTTCCGCCTCCAGCAACTGAACCAAATACAATTTTTTCACCTTTCTGATTTTTAATATCAACAAGAAGCTCTGCTTCAAAAATCATTCCAGTGTAATAGTCGAGACCGCGAACAACTGATGAATCAAAACGAATTGGATAATCTGGGAAATTTTTTATATAGGAGTTGAATTCTTCCATCTGGGCATTTGATTGGTTTGAATTGGTTATAAAAGAAATAATTTTATCAGCATCTGTCTCGCTTAAGCCCACGCCCTCCATAAAGTCACCAGATACATCTTTTCTTCCTTTTTGAAGCAACTCATTAACGCCCTCTATACCTAATCGATCTTTTTTATCTACTGCTCTAAGAATTTTTGGTAAATCGTCCTCTTTGACATCTAAGTTCGAAAAAAGTTCTGTCCAAATTTCCCTATTTGAAAATTTTATTTCAAATTGTGAAGTATTTAGGCCAAACTCAATTAAAATATCACATACCATTACACACAGCTCTGCATCAATTAGTGTTGAACCAACTCCCACCACGTCAGCATCAAACTGAAAAAATTCTCTGTATCTACCTGGTCCTGGTTTTTCATTTCTCCAAACTAGTCCTGATTGATAACGTTTAAATGGCTTAACGAGGTCTTGATAATTTTGAGCTACGTATCTTGCTAAGGGGGCCGTTAAGTCATATCTCAGTGATAGCCATTTCTCATCATCGTCTTGAAATGAAAATACACCTCCACTAGGCCTGTCTACATCAGGAAGAAACTTTCCAATGCTCTCAGTATATTCAATTGTGGATGTATCTAATTCAATAAATCCATACTTTAGACATTCCTTCTCTATTATCTTAGATACCTTTTTTCTAAGATTTAAAATTTCAATGTCACTGTCTTTAAAACCCTTCGGCAAAATTGCCTTTGGGTTATTTTTAATTTTACTCATTTTACTCCCACTATAAGTAAGATACTACAAAGTGTATTTATTTAATATAAAAAGGGGTTATTGCCCGCTGATTGTTTTTTTCAGCGAACTTAGATATGATAGTGATGATGTTTAAATTTAAACATGAAGCTGAAATGCCTTATTTATTAATAAAAGTCAAATAATTTTAAATTTTTCTTAAAGTTTATAATAATTGCACTATTTTTATCGAAAGTAGTTATGGAAAATGATAGCAAATTAACAGTCACGTATGCCGCCTTAGGTCACTTACTAATGCATATGTTTGCTGCATTCTATTTTGTTATAGTTCTAGCAATTGAAGACGACTGGAAGCTTAGCTACGATGAATTACTAAATCTTTGGTTTTTAGGATCTTTACTTGTGGGTTTGGGAGCCCTTCCTGCTGGATGGATCAGTGACAGATGGAGTCGTTCTGGAATGATTGCAATTATGTTCATTGGCTTGGGAATTAGTTCATTATTATGTGGCTTAAGCGGAAATAAAGTTTCTTTATTTATCAGTTTATCATTACTTGGATTGTTTTGCGCTATCTATCATCCCGCTGGAATTTCATGGGTTGTTAACACTTCAAAGAAAACTGGTAAAGCGCTTGGCTTTAATAATATTTTTGGGGGAGTAGGTATTGGATTAGGTGCCTTTTTTGCGGGTGTATTAATTGAACAATTTAATTGGCAAGCTGCCTTTATGCTGCCCGGATTGATCTCATTAGTAGTTGGACTAAGTCTAACCTATCATCTTAAATCAGGAAAAATATCATTAAAGAATATATCTTCAGAACAGTTTAAAGATAATCCTGAAAAAAATCAGATGCTAAAAATTGCAATTATTATGCTGTTAAGTATTACATGTTTGAGCTTTGTTTATCAAATTCTTCAGACAAGTCTTCCAAAGGCAATTGATATCAGACTTACTGATAGTCTTGATTTATCTACTTCAGATATCGGCTACATAGTTGCTGCTATATATATTGTAAGTGGTTTAATGAATTATGTTGGAGGTATTTTAACAGATAAATATTCTGAAAAGCTGATTTATTCAATTGGGATAGTTGGCCAAGGACTCCTCTTGCTCTTAATTGTTAGTCTTTCAAATTACTGGTTAATTGTGATAAGTCTTGCAATCGTTGCTTTTAATTCAAGTATACTGCCTGCAGAAAATTTGTTACTTGCAAAATTTTCACCTGAAAAATATCAAAGCCTAGTCTACGGTATTAAATTTATTGTATCATTTACAGTTGGTCCTATTGCACTGATCATGATTTCGAGAAGCTATGATTTAACGGGTGAATTTGGTGTACTCTACTTAGCTTTTGGGTTTGTGATGATAATTATGTTTCTGATTGTATTAACTCTACCTGTAAAAAAAGCAATAACTGGTACAGCTGGGTAGATTCGAACTACCGACCTCCTGAACCACAACCAGGCGCTCTAACCAACTGAGCTACAGCTGCATAAGTGGTGGCTCGAGGTGGAATTGAACCACCGACACAAGGATTTTCAGTCCTTTGCTCTACCAACTGAGCTATCGAGCCATTTAATTAGTGATCCTAGTCTTTTATTCTATAACATTAATTCGTGCAAAGAAAATATTCTGAATACAGTTAATCCAGAAAAACCTTTAATCTACTGATTAATTGGTCAACATTATCAAATGCATTCATCTCATGGGAATTAATTATTAATTTAAATTCATCCTTCTCATTAATAAAAACACATGGTAGCTCTGTTTTCTCATCAACAAAATCAAGTTCTTTTAGATGATCAATATAGTAGAATCGGCTATGTGCATTTATCTTACTAAGAAATTCTTTCCACTTTATTTCTTTACCTAAATTGTTGTATGTAATTGAGCATAAGTTGCAGTCATAAGTTTTTGGCGATATTATTTTATGCGCCCAATCTATAAAGGCGTTTCCGATACCACTTTTTGCATTATAAATAAAAATTAATTCAATCATTTATATCCAGCTGAAATAAGGAGATTTTTCACTTCAAACAAGGGTAAACCGACTACATTTGAGTAAGATCCATTTAGGGATTTGATGAAAGACTCTGCCATCCCTTGAATTTTATATGACCCTGCAACACCTTGCCAGTCATTAGTTTTCATATAATCTTCTATATCTTGACCGCTTAATACTTTAAAACTAACAACTGTCGTAACAGTTTTTTTAAATATTCTATTTTCTAGATTTCTTATACAAATGGAAGTGCTGACTCTATGTCTTTTTCCCGATAGTCGAAGTAAGTTTTTATAAGCAATATTTTCGTCATCTGTTTTATCTATGAGTTTTCTACCAGTATAGGCAATCGTATCAGCAGTTAAAATTACTGAGTCTTTATGCTTATTATGAAAATGTTTTAGTTTCTCATGTGCTATACGTTTACAATATTGAAGAGGTAGCTCATTACTTTTAATGGACTCATCTATATTTGGGGAAACTATCTCACTTGGATTAATGTTAAGTTTTGCTAATAACTCAAGTCTTCGTGGAGATGCGCTGCCTAGAATTAGATTCAAAATAATCTCAAACTACTTATATCGAAATATTATTCTGCCTTTGGTTAGATCGTAAGGTGTAACCTGAACAAGAACCTCATCCCCGGCAAGTACTCTGATTCTATTTTTTCTCATTCTTCCTGCTGTATGTGCTAATACTTCATGGCCATTTTCTAACTCTACTTTGAACATTGCATTGGGAAGTAAATCTGTAACCTTACCCTTGAACTCTAGTATTTCTTCTTTTGACATAAATTATTTTTTTGTAAGCCTATATTCTATTGATCTTGAATGCCCGTCAAGACCTTCATTGTCTGCGATTTTAATAGCACTATCTCCAACTTGTTCAATGCCTTCTTTTGAAAATTCAACAAGTGATATTTTTTTGAGAAAATCAAAAACAGATAGTCCAGAAGAAAATTTAGCACTTCTAGAAGTGGGAAGTACATGGCTTGGACCTGCTAAATAGTCTCCAAGTGCCTCAGGTGTGTTACGGCCCATAAAAACTGCTCCAGCATTTTTTATTCTTTTAAGAATATCTTTCGGATTATCAACTAATAATTCCAAGTGTTCTGGTGCTAATTTATTAGATAATAAAACAGCTTCTTCAAGATTTTGAGTGATAATTATCTTTCCATTATTTTGCCAGCTTGAAGCCGCTATATCCTTTCGAGGAAGGGAATCTATCTGGTTCTCGACTTCTTTATTTACAGCATCTCCTAATTTCTGATCGGTTGTTAAAAGTATACTTTGTGCGCTTTGGTCATGTTCAGCTTGAGCAATGAGGTCGGCTGCAACAATTTTTGGATCATTTTTTTCATCAGCAATAATGACTACCTCTGATGGGCCAGCAAACATATCAATGCCTATGAAACCTGAAACTTGTCTTTTTGCTTCAGCAACATAAATATTGCCTGGTCCAACAATTTTATTAACAGATTTTATGGTCTTGGTTCCATATGCCAGAGCAGCAACAGCCTGGGCACCTCCTATACAGTATATTTTTTTTATTCCACAAATTTTTGCGGCATATAACACTGAAGAACTTATAGCGGTATTAGTCATTGGTGTAACCATGGTGATATCTTCAACGCCAGCTACAACCGCTGGTATTGTGTTCATAATTACTGTACTTGGATAACTTGCAGTACCACCTGGAACATAAATACCCACTGACTCAACTGGACGCCAAACATACCCTAACTTTGAGTTAAGATTGTCTTCATAAACTAAATCATTCGGTAATTGCTTCTCATGATAAGTGCGAACACGATCCATTGATACTTTAAGCGCATCACAAAGATCGCTCGGCACGTCACGTGATTGCCTTTCAATTTCATCTTCTCCAAGCAGTATGTTGTTAATATCAAGGCTATTTTTATCAAATTGATGAGTATATTTCAAAAGCGCTTCATCTCCGTTTTTTCTAATATCGTCAATGATCGCTGCCACAGTCTGAGTAACGTCCGAATCACTTGATCTGTTCATTGTGAGAAGATTATTAAAATCATTCTCAAAATTTTGATCTACAGAATTAATTATTTTTGTCATTCTCTATTTTTTCAATATTCCAGGGTTCACCCTGATCTTCTAACTTGCATCTTATTATTTCAGTTTCGAGCTTTATAATTGCATCATTTTTGAAAAGCAATTCAATTTCTATATTTTTAGAATTGTTAGGATAATAATTAAAAGTTACGAGTTCTAGTGTCTTATTTTTGTTCAATTGATCTATATTTTTTGAGTAAACCGATAAAACATCTTCAAAGCTTAGTACTGCTTTTATTCTTTGATCTACTTTATTTACTATTTTTTCCTCCCACATAAATCTAGTAATCATAAGAAAAAATGACCTAATTGATGGCAAATATTTGATATCGTTTACTTCAATAAGTCCGTCTTGAAGTATGGTTGAGATAATTTTTAGCTCGTCAGTATCAATTGCATTAAGATTCATTTATCCTAATTTATTCTCCGAATATCTGCACCACAAGCTTGCAATTTTTTCTCTATTTTCTCATAACCTCGATCAAGATGATAAATTCGGTTCAATGTTGTTTCACCTTTAGCAACCAATCCAGCTAAAATTAAACTTACCGAGGCCCGTAAATCAGTTGCCATGACTTGAGCTGAAATAAACCCTTTGCATGGATTAATAACTGCTGTTTTCCCTTTGGTTTCAATATTAGCGCCCATACGGTTTAGTTCTGGAACATGCATGAATCTGTTTTCAAAAATGTTTTCAGTTATTTGTGATTTAGATTTTCCAAGAGATAATAAAACCATCATTTGTGCTTGTACATCAGTTGGAAACCCAGGATATTCCATTGTGTTAATATCAATACCATCAGAGATCTCGGATTGATTAACAATAATGCTATTCTCACCCATTGAGTAATTAATAGATAGCTCATTCAATAATTCCAATACATTGCTGATATGCTCAAGGTTCAGATTTGTAATCTTGAGATCGTTACCAATTATAGTTCCTCCAATTATATATGTGATTGCTTCTATGCGATCAGGGATAATTGAGTGGACAGCACCTTGGAGCTGGTCAACGCCTTGAATGTGAACGTTTCTGTTTTCTCCTAATTCGATTTTAGCGCCCATCTTATTAAGACAATCAATAAGATCCATAACCTCAGGCTCAACTGCGATATTTCTAATTTCACTTTCTCCTCGAGCAAGCGATGCAGCCATAATTATGTTTTCAGTAGCTCCTACTGATACTTTTGAAAAATTAATTTTATTTCCTTTTAAGCCATTTGGAGCGCTACATTTAATATATCCACCATCTAATTCAAATGCTGCGCCAAGTTTCGTTAATGCATTTATGTGCAAATCTACTGGTCGAGCACCTATTGCGCACCCCCCTGGAAGAGATACGCTAGCGTGCCTTTTACGTGCAAGTAATGGCCCAAGAACTAATATACTAGCCCTCATCTTTCTAACTAAATCGTACTCCGCTATTGTACTTTCAGAGTCTGAATAACGAAGTGTAAGACGATTTGTATTAACATCTTTTTTTGTAACATTGACACCAAGCGATGATAAAACTGCTGACATTGTATTTACATCAACTAAATCAGGTACGTTTTCGAGTTCTAAATTTTCATTAGTAAGAATACTTGCAGCCATTATTGGGAGAGATGCATTTTTTGATCCACTGACAGGAACAGTACCCTGGAGAAGATTTCCTCCATTTATCAAAATTTTTTGCATGAACGATTTAAAGTTTAGGTAAAGTAACCCCTGTTTGCATCATATATTTACCTTTACGATCTTTATATGAAACTTCTGGTGGCGCTTCTCCCTTATAGAATAAAAACTGGCACGCTCCCTCATTAGCATAAATTTTTGCAGGTAATGGAGTTGTGTTAGAAAATTCTAAAGTTACGTGACCCTCCCACTCTGGTTCAAGAGGAGTAACATTTACGATAATGCCACATCTTGCATAAGTTGATTTTCCTAAACAAACTACAAGAACATCGCGAGGAATTCTAAAATACTCAACGGTTCTTGCTAATGCAAATGAGTTAGGTGGAATAATGCATTCTTTACCTGGCCGATCTACAAACCCTTTATCATCAAAGTTTTTTGGATCGACTAAAGCAGAATCTACATTGGTAAAAATTTTAAATTCTTCTGAAACTCTTGCATCGTATCCATATGATGAGAGACCAAATGAAATTGTGCCTTCTTTTTTTTGTCCATCAACGAACGGTTCAATCATTCCTTCTTCCAAGGCTTTTTTCTTTATCCAGTTATCCGACATGATTGTCATATTAATCTTCTTTCTTTTGCCTTCTTTGAAACTCTTTTCTTTTTCTTAAATTTTGCCTTAGTGCCTCAGCAAGCCTTTCTGTGCTGTCGAGCTTTTTATCCTTTTGCTCTTCCTTCGAGGAATTGTTTGATTTCATCTTTATTTAACCCTGCTTTTTTTAATTCTTTGATGAGCTTTTCTTCTTCTTTTTTATCCGTGTTATCAGAAAACTTAGCCTCACGTTTCTGCTGCTTGGCCATCGCTCTCTCCCCACGTTTTGATTTATAATCGTGATGAATACCCATAATTAACTCCATGAATTGCGCTACTTTATACAATATTTAATGGATTCTCTAGTAAAAACAAGGGACGCTCATTCCCAGTTATCTGCTACTCTTTTATGAATAAATCGCTTGAGAAATCTGAAAACTTTTCTGAGCCACTTTCTGTAACACGTAATGAGTGACTTGCCTCTACTCCCCAATCACCAAATTGCATAACAGCAATCATATGAAAGGTTACATTTGGTTGTAAAATAGTTGGATCACCTTTTGATATGTTTATTGTGTGCTCACCCCAATCAGGTGGATAACCAATTCCAATAGAGTATCCAGTCCGAGATTCCTTTTTGATATCGTATTTATCTAATACTGCCCAAAATTTTTGCGCAACATCATCTGCTGTATTGCCTGGCTTTATGGCTGATATACCCTCATTTAGCGCCTCATTAGTTGCATGTATGGCGTCAATTTTTTTTTGTTCTGCTTTTCCAAGCAGAACTGTTCTTGCAAGTGGTGCATGATACCTTTTATAAACACCGGCAATTTCAATTATTGTTGCTTCGCCCTTAACAAATCTTTCCTGCGTAGCCGTTAGATGTGAGGCAGAAGTCCCAGCTCCAGTTGGAAGTAAAGTTGCTATACTTGAATATTCTCCTCCATACTCTGGAGTTCCATAAAACATTGCTTTTTGTATCTCTCCAACTGCATCACATTGTCTAACACCTGGATTGATAACATCAATTGCAGTTTGCATTGATTTATCAGTAATTAAAGCGGCGTTTTTCATGAGATCAATTTCTGCATCTGATTTCACAAATCTTACCCAATTCACAAGGCGCTCACAATCTTTCAGCGTGGCATCAGGAAGCCCATCTAATAATTTTTTATAACAAAATGCCGTGAAATAATGACTGTCCATTTCAAGTCCAATTGAAAGTTTGTCCCAATTTTTATTTTTAATTATTTCAATCAAATAATCATAAGGATGATTTGGCCATGTATGTATATATTTTTCAGCGTATACAATTATATTTTCTTGTGACCAGCAGTTTTGAAGGAATGCCCCTCCAGCATCTTGATCACGTACGAAAAGTAAAGGTTCTTCTGAGTCTACATGTATAATTACACATTGAGCATAATAAAAAGACCATGCATCATAACCGGTAAGGTAATTTATGTTTGCTGTATCTTGAGAGATTAATAAATCAATACCCTTTTCTTGCATTGATTTTTTTACTTTATTTAGTCTTTCAATATACTCACTTTTAGAAAATATCATTAATCATTAAGTCTTTCTTCAACAAGTTTAGACCAAAATGATGAACCAATGACAAGAAGCTTGTCGTTAAAATCATAATTTGAAGAATGTAAAGATTGTCCATGAGTTCCTTCTGTTCCATTTCCAATTAAAATATAGCATCCAGGCTTAACCATTAGCATCTGGGCAAAATCCTCAGAAAATAATTTTGGATCACAATTTCCATCTACTTTATCCTCTCCAAATAGGTCAGCTGCAACCTTACTTGCAAAAGCTGCTTGATCTCTAGAATTAATTGTCATGTTTGTTCTTGTGAGGTAATTAAAATCATAATCGACACCATGTGCTTTCGCCGTTCCATCTACAATATCTTTCATGCTGCGTTCAATAATTTGATTGGCTTCTGGTGACAACGCACGTGCATCACCTGAAATGATAGAATGACCGGGTAGTATATTTTCATTGCCATCAGATTCAAATTTTGTGACTGAAACAACACCATTCATAGCTGGATTAATTTTTCTCGAAACAATTGATTGAAGAGCTGTTATTATTTGAGTACCTACTGTAATAGTATCAACGCCCATGTGTGGCAAGGCTGAATGACCTCCCTGACCTCTTAATTCAATTTTAAATAAACTTTCGCTTGCAGTGATAGTTCCTGCTCTTGTTGCAAAGGTTCCAAGTTCCATACCAGGCAAATTATGAAAAGCGTATACCTCATCCATTGGGAACTTTTCAAACAGCCCATCATCTATCATTGCTTGAGCTCCCTGAGTTTTTTCTTCATCAGGTTGAAAAATAAAATAAACAGTTCCGTTAAAATTTTTTGTATTACATAGATATTTAGCTGCACCTAGAGCCATTGCTGTATGACCATCGTGACCACACGCATGCATTTTACCTTCGTGATTGGACTTATACGTGCAGTCATTTTCCTCTGTTACCGGTAATGCATCCATATCTGCTCGAATACCAATACTTTTATTACTGTTTCCATTTTTGAGAACAGCAACAATTCCGGTCTTACCTATGCCTTCATATACTTCCAGTCCAAAACTCTTTAAAATATCCGCAACTTTTGATGAGGTTATATCTAAGTCAAAATTTAGCTCAGGATGCGCATGAAAATCATGACGCCACTCAAGCATTTCCTTCTCATAATTTTGTGTAACTGAATTCATGCGGAATAATTTATAATTTTTTTCTTAGCCAGCTGTGAAACCTTTTAATTTCATACTCTTCAGGCATTAATGTTCCGTTTTTTCTTGTTGGATTATGTATGCCTTTTTGATTCAGTTCGCAAGCTTCTGCATCTTGTTTCATGACTAATACAGCAAAATCAACAACATTTTTCATTGAATATTTTTTATCTTTAAGAGTTTCTTTTCTAAATACCCACTCTGCTGTAACTTCTGTAAGTTCCTCTGATAAAGGAAGAATACGAACCATTCTAATATGATCAGTAAATATTGCTAAAAACATAGAAGGCCAAGTAGTCATGTAAATGTAACCAGGAAAATCAGTTTGATTTTCCAAGTACTCTACTCGATGACCTTGTGCGCTTCCATTCATTGACCAAGTTTCAGTACCTTTTTTCATTCCACCTTTGTACTTTGGATCATCATGATGAGTAAAACGTTTCCAGTTTGGATCATCTTTAATATCTACTAACCTTCTTCCATAAATAGGGACTAGGTCAGATAGTTCAGGATGAAGGTTGGGACAATGTAAACATTCACTATAATTTTCCCAAAATATTTTCCAATTACACTTAATTTGCTTCTTCCAGGTATGACCTATTTTATAGTCACTAACATTGAGTTGAGAAAAAGCATCACTGTAATCTGGAAATACTTTTTTTGCATTCCATTTAGCGTTTTTATTCATGTTAATAAAAACCAACCCATTCCAAACTTTAATTTTTACTTTTGTTAGACAATTTTCATCTTTTCTAAAATTTTTAGGATCAATAATAGATGTAGTTCTAACTAAATTTCCATTACTGGCGTTATATGACCATTGATGGTATGGGCAAACTAGTAAATTTGATTTTAGTTTGCCACTTTTTTCTTTTTTTAAAATTGAACCTCGGTGACTACATGAATTATAAAAAGCATTTATTTCTCCTTCTTTATCTCGAACAATGAGTATATTAAATTTACTGATTTCAACTGTGTGAAAAGATAAAGGTTTTGAAATAGTGTCCACGTGGCAAACATATAGCCATTCTTTAGACAAAACTTTTGAAATCTCTTTATCGAATTGCTTTTGATTGAAATACCAATTTAAAGGTAGAGATTTTTCAGTTTTTTTTAAAATATATCCTTCTGACATGCTTGTAAAAATTTTATACCCTTATATTGTCTAAGACTAGATATTATGAGAAAAATTCATTGGATTATCCTACTCAGTACATTAGGTTTTTTGATTTTAATTGGTTCTCTTTATTTATACAACTTATACAATGTACCTGTCCTGTCAAAGGAAGACATTCAAAAACTATCCGAAGAGGCAAAAGAGCAAAGAGAGAATATTACTAAGCAAACCATTTTTGAACCATTTGAGTTTAAAAAGCCAAGTAAAAATAAAAATGTATACTTTGGTGATCTTCATGTTCACTCCAGTTTATCATTCGACTCATATATTTTTGGAAACCGTTACGGCTTAGAAGAAACTTATAATTTTGCAAAAGGTGAGCCAATGCAGAATATGTTTGGTGAAACGATGCAAATTTCAAGACCACTTGACTTTGCAGCTGTTACTGATCACGCAGAAACATTTGGCCTTCAAGAAAGTTGTGCTGACCCAGAAATTACTGATGAGTCACGACTTACATGTGAAAGACTGGAGTCTCCTAGCTATCGTTTTTTTATTGGTCTGCGTGAAACTTCAGTTGCGCGACCGCCAGTCAGTATCATGTCCGAAGCAATAGGAGATAAGGAAAAAGAAAAGCGTTTTGTAAGATCAACATGGGATAAAATTATAAAAGCTGCAGATCTTCATTATGAGCCTGGAAAATTTACAACTTTCGTTGCATACGAATATTCACCTACATTACCTGATGGTGGATATAATCACAGGAACGTCATATTTAAAAATAATACAGTTCCAGAAAAAGCTTATTCGCTGTTTGATGCACATACTGCCATTGATTTGTGGAAAAAATTGATAGAAAACTGTAATCATCCATGTGAATTTATGACAATACCGCACAACGGTAATAGATCATGGGGATATGCGTTTGCAAATCACACCATAGACAATGATAAATATACAATTAATGATTGGAAACTCAGAAATGATAACGAACCGTTAGTTGAAATTTTTCAAGATAAAGGAAGTTCTGAGTGCAGTACATTTTTTGGAAGCACAGATGAAGAATGCGATATTGAGCAGTTTTATCCAAAGTGTAAAAAGGAAAATGATACTCTTTGTATTCAGGAAACTTCTATGGCGCGCGATGGTCTAAAAATTGGACTGACCCTCGAAGATGAAATAGGCTTTAATCCACTTGATTTTGGTATGATTGGTAGTTCTGACTCACATAATTCAAATCCTGGGGATACTGAGGAATGGGATTACAGAGGTCGCACTAGTTTTGTTGGACCATCTAAAGTGAGAGTGAAGGATGGTTTACTTTTAACTCAACTAGTAAATAATCCAGGCGGACTAGCCGCAATTTGGGCTGAGGAAAATAATAGAGATGCATTGTTTGAGGCAATGCAAAAAAAAGAAGTGTATGCGACCAGTGGTACGCGAATTAAATTAAGATTTTTTCTAAATTTCAATGGCACCGAAGAATTACTAAACTCATTAGACCCAATAGCTGAGTCTTATAAAAATGGTCATCCAATGGGAAGTACGGTAATGAATGGTTCGATGCAACAACCTAAATTTTATATAACTGCTGAGAGAGATTCGTTGAGTGCTCCTTTAGACAAAATTCAAATTATCAAAGGGTGGACTGAGAATGGAAAAATAAATGAAGTTGTTTACGATGTGATTTGTAGCGATGATAGAGAAATAAATAATAGAAGCAACAAATGTAAGGAAACTAAAGCAAGTGTAAATTTTGAAAATTGTTCTTTCGATGAAAACTATGGATCTGATCGATTAGAAGTAATTTGGACGGATACTGAATATACACCTGATCAAAATACATTTTATTATGCAAGAGTTATTGAAAATCCTACTTGTCGTTGGTCAACTTATGATAGTATTAGAATTGATCAAAAACCTGCTAAAAATTATCCAAAAATTATGCGTGAGATGGCATGGTCTTCACCTATTTGGATAAAAAATAAATAAGTGAATGTTACCAAAAGATCTCATCAATAAATATAGAGACTGGAAAGAAAGCTCTTTCGCGCAAGAAAAAGATCACTTTGAAAGACTTGCAAAAGAAGGTCAGTCACCTAAATACATGATCATATCATGCGTAGATTCAAGGGTTGATCCGAATGCTATATTCAAATCAAAAGCTGGTGAAATGCTAGTTCATAGAAATATTGCTAATATAGTACCACCCTATAGTCAATTAACGGAACATAGCGGAACAATTGCAGCTATCGAATTTGGTGTAACAGCATTAAATATTAAAAATATTATTATAATTGGGCACTCAGGATGTGGAGGTATAAAGAATGGGTATCATATGTGTCATGAAAATAATTTTGATGATAACTCATCAATTTCTAATTGGCTTAAGTTACTAAAACCAGTGTACGATAAAATTTCAGGCGAAGGAAACGATGAGAAAGTTAAGTACATGGAGAAAGAAAGCATTATCGTATCATTAGAGAATTTAAGTAAATATCCCTTTATAAGTACTGAAGTAAAGTCAGGTCAAATTATGCTTTATGGGGTTTGGAATGATATTGGATCTGGATCTATAGAGACGTATGATTTTGAGAAAAAAAAGTTTGATTCAATTTAATCTAATTTAATTTAAGAACTTCTGAAGAATATACGGAATTTAAATACTCCGGATGATCAAGTTTCATTAATATTGAAGGACCATTTAGAGCAGAATCAGGTGTGCGATGAAGTATACCATTGCTACCACCGGTAAATATTGCAATGTTCCATTTATCAATGAAATGTAATTTACTTTTATCTCTAACGATCTTTTCATTTGGTTCACCTGCCTCATAGGCTAGACGGTCAGCATCCTGATTTTGTATCCATTCTGTACCTTGTCCAGCATAAGTGACCAAAAGACGTCTTGGTACGTTATCAACATGATAACGTCTACACTCTCGTTTTGTCCCAAGCCAAAAGCAAAGTGTATCAGTTTTTTCAATCAGTAAGAATGTTCTGCAAACGGTTTCCATATCTGCAAGCCAATAATTATAAAACTCAGTTGAACTTAACTGGTTAGGAATTATTTCCTGGACCAAATTTTTTAAATCTTCTTTCAAATTAATTGAACTAAGAGTGCCCTCAATTCCAAAGTCATTTTTCATTAATTTTTGAAAGAAAGAACCTGCACCCTCAGGTTGTTCACGCTCCAATATACCTAATTTATAGTCAGTATCCTTGAATTCTTTTAAAGATTCTAGATTGTCAGCTTTAAATAAGCTCATGGAAAATATTTTGTAGAATTAGCAATTTTCAAATGAAGATGCCATGTCACCTATTAGATCAAAATAAAGATCTCTTCCTGGCTCCAATTCAGCTCCTAATGGATCTAAAACGGCAGACTTTATACCAGTATCACTTGCAATTGTTTCTGCAATACTTGGGTTAAATTGAGGCTCTGAAAATAAACAATTAACACTCTCATGTTCAATTACTTCTCTTATTTCTGCAAGTTGCTTCGCACCAGGCAACACCTCAGGATTTACAGTAAGAGCACCAATTACTTCAATACCAAATCTCTGCTCAAAATATTGATAGGCATCATGAAACACAATGTATGTTGCATCACTATTTATTTTTGATCTTGTATTGTCTATTAACTGGTCAAGGTCATTAATAGCATTCGCAGCATTGGATGAATAAATTGATTTATTGGCAGGATCAATTTCAGATAATTCTTCTGAAGCAATACTTACAATTGTTTTTGCTATTTCTGGATCTAGCCAAAAATGTATATCGTGCTCACCGTGATGGTGACCGTGATCATCATGTCCTTCGTGTTCATCATGATCGTCATGTCCGTCAGCGTGTTCTTCATGATCGTCGTGACCTTCGTGTTCGTTGTGTTCGTCATGTTCATCATGTTCGTCATGTTCGTCGTGTTCGTCATGTTCATCATGTTCGTCATGTTCGTCGTGTTCGTCGTGTTCATCATGTTCATCATGTTCGTCGTGTTCGTCGTGTTCGTCATGATCATCGTGTCCATCAGCATGATCTTCGTGTTCATCATGGTCATCGTGATGATCATCAAATACATTTTTTTCTCTAAATTTTAGAAGCTCAATCTGATCAGAATCCATGAGTGTTACCCTTTTTGCACTGGCAGCAATTGAGTCAAGTGGTGTTTCCAAGAACGACTCTAAGTCTTCTCCGATCCAAAAAACGATATCTGCTTCTTGTAGCATTGTAGCGTGTGAGGGTTTCAATTGGAATGTGTGAGGAGAAGAACTTCCGTCAACAAGCAGATCAGGACGTCCAACACCATCCATAACATAACTTACAAGTGAATGTATTGGTTTTATTGATGTTACAACTTTTGGTTCAGCCTCAGCAGAAGAAATAAAGGAGAATAAAGATAGAGATGATAGTAATAGGCCAAATTTATGTTGTAATTTCATAGTATAATTGCTTTCATTAATAATTGAGTATAGTGTTATAATATAACAAATTTTTAATAGCAAGTTTTTAATGACCAATAATCCAAACGTCCTTGTAAAAATCTCTAACGCAGGGATTCAGAAGAGCGGCAAATGGCTTGTAAAGGATGTTAATTTAGAAATTCATAGGGGTAAAATAGTTACAATTATTGGTCCCAACGGCTCAGGAAAATCAACAACAGCAAAAATTGTCCTTGGTCTTCATAAAAAAATTGAGGGAAATGTTCAGACGTTCACTAAAAAGATCTCATATGTCCCCCAGAAAGTATCAATAGATTGGACTTTACCCATTAGGGTTTTGGATTTTATGGTTTTAACAGAAGATTTAGAACCTCAAGAGATAAATGATGCTTTGAATTTAACTGGTGTTGATCATTTAATATCGAGAAATCTCAGAGACTTATCTGGCGGTGAATTCCAAAGGGTACTACTTGCTAGAGCTATTGCAAAAAAGCCTGAACTTTTAGTTTTAGATGAACCAGTTCAGGGAGTTGATTTTGCAGGTGAAGTAGCTTTGTATGGACTCATTAAAAAGATATCTGAAACATTAAATTGTGGTATTCTTCTGATTTCTCATGATTTACATGTAGTTATGTCGGCTACTGATTATGTTGTTTGCCTAAATGGTCATGTTTGCTGTTCGGGTACACCTGTAGATGTGGCACGTGATAAACACTACAAAGAATTATTTGGTGAAAAATCATCACAATTATTATCAATATACGAACATGACCACGACCATGTACACACTGCTGATGGAGACATAGTAAAAGAAAATGTTTGATGATTTCTTATTCAGAGCTTTAATAGCAGGAATTGGAATTGCTCTTGTTACTGGTCCACTAGGATGCTTTGTTGTATGGCGACGTTTATCTTTTTTTGGTGACACGTTAGCTCATTCAGCTTTGTTGGGAGTCTTGTTGTCTGTTGCATTTGATCTAAACATATCACTTACAATTTTTACTGTATCATCTCTAATTGCTCTTCTGTTATTAAGATTACAGAAAACGACTAACTTACCAAGCGATGCTCTGTTAGGTTTGTTATCTCATTCCTCATTAGCAGTGGGATTGGTAATACTGGGATTTTTATCTTTTATTCGATTCGATATTATGGGAGTTCTATTTGGAGATATACTCTCAGTAAATGTAAATGACTTGCTTGCTATTTGGATTGGTGGAGCCATTATTCTTTTAGTTTTATGGTTTATTTGGAAACCGTTGTTTGCCTCAACAGTAAACTATGAGCTCGCTGAAGCCGAGGGCATGAATCCGGAGAGAGTAAATGCAATTTTCACGATTTTGCTAGCTGCACTTATAGCGATTTCAATAAAAATGGTAGGATTATTACTAATTACTGGAATGCTGATTATCCCTACAACAATGGCTCGTAATTTATCTAATAATCCAAAACAGATGGTTATTTTATCAATTATTGGCGGTCTTTTATCAGTGTTTATTGGATTATATACTTCATTTGAAATTAACACATCTTCAGGACCAACAATAGTTGTAGTTGCGCTAATTTTATTTATCTTATCATTAATAGGAATCAAAAAAAGAAACTATGGATAAGAAGAGTAAATCTTTATCAAAAAATCAAAAAATTGTTTTGGACTTCATTCAGAAGAATAAAAAGCCTGTTAAAGCATATTCAATCTTATCTAATGTTCAAAAAAAAGGAATTAATGCACCTCCCCAAGTTTACAGAGCATTAGATAAATTAATTGAAATTGGAAAAATTCATCGAGTTGAGAGTCAAAATTCATTTGTTGCTTGTAAAATTTCAAACTGTGACACACCCCATAAAACTGTTTTTTCTATTTGTAATTCTTGTGAAATTGTCTCTGAAATCAATGATCCAAAACTATTTAAAAATTTAAAAGATTTTAGAGATAAAGATGGAACAGTATTTGATGGATATAATTTAGAGTTTTTTGGAACTTGTAAATCTTGTAAAAATAAACAAATTGAAAATACGAAGCATTAAAATATAAATGTTATAAAATAACATTTTTCTAGACACCTAAATATTTTTTCAATAAGATTTTTAAAAAATTCTCAGGAGATAAAATGAAAAAAAGTATTTACTATTCACTATTAATGTCTGCGATGATGTCAGTTGCAGCCGCAGAAGAAACAAGGCAAGTTGACAAGCATGAACATGGGGTCGGTGAGTTAAATATTGCTGTAGAAGGCAGTGCCATAAATCTAGAGTTTATGATACCTGGCGCAGATATTGTTGGGTTCGAGTATGAAGCAAAAAGTGATAGTGATATAGCATTGGTAAATACAGCTCTTTCCAAATTTCAAGATTTTGAAAACATCTTTACTTTATCTAGCAGTGGAAATTGTAATTTAGTCGATGCTGAAATTGACATAAATCAGGGAGATGAGCATGAAGATGAGCATGATCATGAAGATGAGCATGATCATGAAGATGAGCATGATCATGAAGATGAGCATGATCACGAGGATGAGCACGATCATGATGAACATGAAGAAGAAGCTCACAATGAGTTTGTTGCTCACTATTCATTTACTTGCGGTAACGTAAAAGAAATTGACAGAATAGACTTTCCATATTTTACTACTTTTCCTAACTCTGGAGAGCTTGAAATACAATTTGTATCTGAAGTTGGATCCACGAGTTTTGAAGTGGAAGGAGATAAGCCTTTCATAGACTTAAAAGGAAAAATTTAATTGGATGAAAATATTATTAAAATTGACTCTGTAAGATTTCATTGGTCAAAAAAAAGTAGCTTTAAAATATTTGTCCCCAATTTCGAGATCAATAAAGGTGAAAAGGTTCTTTTATTGGGAGAGAGTGGCTCAGGCAAGACAACTCTTCTTTCATTAATTTGTGGGTTTTTAAACCCTTTATCTGGAAGCATATCAATTAATGGAAGTACGATAAATAAGCTTTCTTCTAAAACTAAAGATGAACATCGAGCAGATAATATAGGTATTATTTTTCAGCAATTTAATCTGCTCCCATATGCAAATGTTATAGATAATATTGTTCTGCCTCTTTATTTCTCAAAAGTAAGATCTGCTAATGTAACTAATCAAAGAGAGTCGGCTTTAAATCTTTGCAAACAATTGAGATTACCTGATGATATTGATCAATATAAAGCAAGTAGTCTTAGTGTTGGGCAGCAACAAAGAGTAGCCGTGGCAAGAGCATTGATAGGCAATCCTTCCTTAGTTATTGCAGATGAACCCACATCTTCGCTAGATACAGATGCACAACAAATTTTTTTAGACCTAATGTTTGAACAGATTTCGAATAACAAATCAACTTTACTTATGGTATCTCATGATAGATCGCTTGCTGAACGATTTGATCGATTAATATATATCAATGAAGTGTTAACCCGAGAAGATTAGATATGTTGTTAAAACTTTCATTGAGCTCTCTCTACGCAAGATTAGTAACTGTAGGTATGACCGTTATTGCGATTTCCTTTTCTCTAATGCTTTACATGAGTGTAGAAAAATTAAGAACATCTGCTTACACAAGTTTTACAGATACAATTTCTCAAACAGACTTAATTATTGGTGCAAGAGCCAGCTCAGTTCAATTGATGCTCTACTCTGTATTTAGGATTGGTAATGCTACCAATAACATCACCTGGGAAAGCTACTTGGATGTTGTGAATAAAGAAGAAGTTGATTGGGCAGTGCCAATTTCACTTGGTGACAGTCATAAAGGTTTTCGGGTTATGGGAACAAATAAAGATTTCTTTGCTCGTTATAAGTATAGAGGTGGTCAATCAATAAATATTGATAAAGGATACTTATTTGAAGATCTTTATGACGTAGTGTTGGGTGCTGGAGTAGCTGAAAAACTAGGATATGACATAGACACGCCACTAATCGTAGCGCATGGGCTTCAATCATTTTCAGAGCATGACGATCAACCATTCAGAGTTTCTGGAATATTAGAAAAAACGGGTACGCCAGTAGACAATACTGTGATTGTGAGTTTGGCCGCAATTGAAGCAATACATGTTGATTGGTCTACTGGAGCAAAAATTCCTGGGCAAGAAACACCCATTGAAGAAATCCGAAAAATGGACCTTACTCCTAAAAATATTACTGCCGCTCTCATTGGAGTAAAATCAAAATTAACAATCTTTAATCTTCAGCGATGGATCAATGAGTATCCTGAGGAGGCAATGACAGCAATTCTACCTGGTGCAGCGCTACAGGAACTCTGGCGTGTTGTTGGTGTGGTTGAAAATTTATTATTGGGCATATCAATTGTTGTCATATTTACAACATTGATTGGCATGACAGCTATCATGTTTTCAAGTTTAAGCGAAAGAAGAAGAGAAATGGCAATTTGGAGAGCAATGGGTGCATCACCTAGAACTGTTGTTGGATTGTTGATGCTTGAAGCAATTTTTATATCTGTGCTTAGTATTTTGTTAAGTGTTATTTTATTATTCTTCTCATTATCTATCTTGCAACCTTGGATCGATTATAATTATGGTATCTTGGTGAATGTTGAAATGTTATCTTTAAAAGATATGTATGTGTTCATGACATTTATTTTTGCATCCATAATAGTTAGCTTATTACCTGCAATCAGAGCGTACTGGTTCTCAATAAATGATGGGATGACAATTAAAATCTGATGAAAAAATTAAAATATTTAATAATCCTTTCATTATTTATCACAACTGCCGCATATGCTGTTCCCAAAGAAATAGACTGGGATGATTTGATTCCATGGACTGCGGTCTTTAGTCCTGGAGAAGTGAAATTCAACAAAAGCTTGGTTGATAAAGAAATTAAAATTCCAGGATATGTACTTCCTTTAGATACATTTGGCCGAGGAGTGAATAGCTTTCTGTTGGTTCCATATATAGGCGCATGTATTCATGTTCCGCCTCCAGCGCCTAATCAACTCGTTTATGTGGAAGCTGAAAACCCATGGGAAGGATTAGCTTGGTGGGAACCCGTATATGTTACTGGAACAATGAAAATAGAAACCCAAAATATTGAGGACCTTGCGATTGTTGGGTATGAAATGGCAGCAAGCAAGATTGAGTATTACCGTGGCGAAACAGGAGTACACGGCTTTTTTGATTGGTAAATAAATTATTTTTTATACATTTCTTCATCTGAGTATGGAAACCACCAGAAATCTTGTGGCTGACAATCAGGATCGATCATCACAGTCTTGGTATCTCTAAATGTCTCTAATCCCTCCGCACCTAATTGTCGACCCATACCAGAGAGTTTTGTTCCTCCAAAAGGGCCAGCATCATTATCAAGCAACGGTGCATTTACCCAAACCATTCCTGCCTGGAATTGTTCTGAAGCACGAATTCCCTCTGATAAATCTTTTGTGTAAATGTTAGCACCAAGTCCATATCTAGAGTTATTTGCTTTCTCCATTGCCTCTTCAAAACTAGATACTTTACAAATTGGTGCTACTGGACCAAAGCTTTCATTGTTAAATATGCTCATTTCATCATTGCAATCAACCAGCACAGTTGGTGCAACAAACCAGCCTTTATTAAACTGACTTAGTCGCCCTCCACCCTCAACAGCTTTAGCGCCTTCATCTAAAGCTTTGTGTAAAACGTTTTCGTATCGCTCTCTCTCTTTTGATGAAACAATAGGTCCCATATCAACTTTATCAAGACCATTACCAACTCTAATTTTTTTTGTTTCTTCAATTAATTTTTCAACAAACTCATCATGAATTTTTTCATGCACAAAAAATCTTTCAGCTGAAACACATATTTGTCCACAGTTCATATAAGCAGAAAATGCAGCCGCTCGTGCAGTAATATCCATAGGAGCTGACGGCATAACAATAAAAGGATCATTTCCTGAATTTTCAATTAATGATCTTTTCATAAGTTCACCACATTTAGAGGCAATACTTACCCCAACTGGAACGCTTCCTGTAAATGCAACCATATGCGTATCTTTATGTTCAACCAATGATTTTCCAGCTGCAGCTTCACCTGTTACAACTTGAAACAATCCATCTGGTAAAGCCTTGAAAGCTTCAGCAAATAACAGTGTAGTTAGAGATGTGTATTGTGAAGGCTTGATAATGACAGCATTCCCCGCAGCCAAAGCAGCACTTGCTTCCCATGCAAGTAATACCATTGGATAATTAAATGGTAAGATTAAAACACATGCACCCAAAGGTTGTTTGAGTGTGTAATGAAACTGTCCTTCAACAGCAGAGCCAATAACTTTTCCTGTTTCACCTCTGCCCATCTCTGCATAAAAACGAATATTGTGAATACTCCAATGAACTTCATCCATTGATTCTTTATAAGGTTTCCCCATTTCTCTTGTCAGTGCTTCAGCAAATAGTGGAGCCATTTCACCCATCTTGTTTGCGACCTCATGCAAAACATGACTTCGATCAAGTGGTGATTTTTGATTCCAGGCCTTTTGAGCTTTGTTTGCAATAGATACAACTTCATCAATTTCAGATTGTGAAGTCTCAGGAATTTCTCCGATTTTGTTTTCAGTTGCTGGGTCGATTACATCAATAGATTCCGTTGATTGACTTTTATAAAATTTACCATCCATATAAATTTTGGAACTAATTTCACTGAAACGATCTAAAACTGACATAAGTTCTTCCCCTTTTTATTCTCTAAAATTTTAGATAAAAGATGAATACGAGACAACAAATATTATCTGATATGAAGTAAATTTTTAATCTTTTCGGTACCAGTACAAACGCACCGAAAGGATTTTAGCCACTTATGGAGAAAAACATCAAGCCAAGAAAACCTGTCGCGATCACAAAGCTTGATAAAAGTTTAGGGGTTCTAGAAAGTTTAAGCTTTGTGGTTGAAGGTATAATCACGAGAGTCGATTCACCGTTGTAGGATTGTCTTCTTATGTACTGAGGTTTCATTTTTGACTTTTTCATGTTTGATAAAAATATACCTAAAAAGCAAGGCTCAATTTTGATAAAAATATGTTCAAAACAAGATAGAAGTGTTTATTTTCAAAAATTTGCTGGTATAAGGGACCGATGCAAAATGTCGTCTCAGTAAAAAATTTATCTAAAACTTACAGTAATCAATTTCAGGCGCTCAATAATATTAATTTAGATATCAAACAGAATGAAATATTTGCACTTCTTGGACCTAATGGTGCAGGTAAAACAACTTTGATTAGTATTATCTGTGGAATTGTAACACCAAGTATTGGGACAGTTGAGGTTGGTAATTACGATATTATTAAAGATTATAGAAAAACTAGGTCACAAATTGGACTTGTACCTCAGGAGCTAACCTTAGAACAATTTGAAATTGTTTATAACAATGTGTCCTATACGAGAGGCCTATACGGCAAACCTCCTAATCCTCAACATATTGAAAAAATACTAAAAGATTTAAGTTTGTGGGATAAAAAAGACTCCAAAATTAACGAGCTTTCTGGTGGAATGAAAAGACGAGTCTTGATTGCTAAAGCTCTTTCTCATGAACCTTCAGTCTTATTTCTTGATGAGCCAACAGCCGGAGTTGATGTCGAATTAAGAAAAGACATGTGGGAAGTCATTAAGAATTTAAGAAATAAAGGTGTTACAATAATTTTAACAACTCATTATATAGAAGAAGCAGAGGCAATTGCTGACCGGGTAGCCGTCATTAATAAAGGTGAGATGATAGTAGTTGATGAAACTTCAAATTTGATAAAAAGTTTGGGCCAGAAAACTCTAACAATTGATTTACACGAAACAATTACGACATTACCTGAGTCTCTAAATAATTATAAACTTACGATAGTTAATGATGGTTTATCAATTGATTACCAATACGATACACAAAGCAAACAAACTGGAATAACCTCTCTCCTGCAAGATATGAAAGAAGCCGGATTAAAATTAAAAGATTTAAATACAGAACAAAGTTCACTTGAAAAGATCTTTGTAGAATTGGTAAAGGAAAAATAATGAATTTTTACGCAATCAGAGCAATTTATTTTCATGAAATGGATCGAATGAGAAGAACCCTTTTTCAAAGCGTACTTTCACCTGTGCTCTCGACTTCTTTATATTTCATTGTATTTGGTTCAGTTATTGGGGGCATGATTCCGCAAATTGAAGGTGTTAGTTATGGATCTTTCATCGTACCTGGTTTATTAATGCTGACTTTGTTAACTCAAAGTATATCAAACTCTTCGTTTGGAATATTTTTTCCAAAATTTACTGGATCGATTTATGAAGTCCTTGCGGCACCTATTTCCTCTTTAGAAATAATCATAGGATTTGTTGGCGCAAGTGCAACTAAATCACTTATTGTTGGCGTCATTATACTCATTACTGCAACTTTCTTTGTCGAGCTAGAAATTCAATATCCCTTATTAATGCTTTTTCTTCTGGTATTAACATGTCTTACATTTAGTCTTTTTGGATTTCTAATTGGACTACTCAGTGAAAATTTTGAACAGTTGCAAGTTGTGCCACTTATCATCGTCACTCCTTTAGTTTTTTTAGGCGGTAGTCTCTATACTGTAGAAATGCTTCCAGAATTTTGGCAAAACGTAACATATTTTAACCCTGTTTTATATCTTGTGAATGGTATGAGATGGTCTTTTTATGGGGCATCCGATATTAATATTTGGGTCAGTGTAATCTCTCTAGTTGCTTTCTTAAGCATTTGTGTTGCTGGCGTGGCAATTGCTATCACAAAAGGCTATGGTACAAAGGAGTAATTTCTATTAAGCCCCTATCGCTTAATAGTAAAGCAGGTCATTGGTAATTAATGTATTAATGGTATCTGGCTATTTCCTGAGACTTTTAAAATAATTCATTATGCTGTGCAAACTGCTAAATAACTGAGGTTTTGTCTTACTATTCGATAGAGTGATAATATCTCCTGAATAATTGAAGTTGTGTCCTATTTGTGTCCTAGAAATTTATTGATCACAAATAAACCTTATTCCAAACAAAATTATGACGAGTTGATTTAATAAACTTTCTTTGACAGAAAGGAATCAAAATGAATCAACATAATTTTATTACACGACGTTCTTACTCAAATGAATCTACAATTCTTATTAATCCAGCAAAAAAAATTCATGAATACAAAAAAAGAAATCTTAGACTTAAATCAAGCTTAATTTTTATTTTTTTCATCTTTTTCTTACTTTTAAGCTATTCTGCTTTTGCATTGGAAAATCGCTCCTCTTGGGAATTATGGCATGATGAGGATTACGAATATACCTATATAGATTCGTGGGGCAGCATAAATAAGGCTGACTTGATGACACTGACTATTAATAATAATGATTGTGACGCTCTTTCAGTAAACTTTTTTATTAATAGTCATGATCGTGAAAGAGCAAAGGATGGAAAAAAATTTATTCTTGAAATCACTGAAACTCCACACGAGGGTGAAAACTGGCAAGAATATAAAAGTGAAATTTTTATAAATTACTCAGAACTTATTAATGACAGTATTGTTTATGTCCTTGCTTTTGATCATAAATTTGAGACCCAATATTGGATTGATCGTTTAGAAGAATTAGGCCCTTTTTATTTTCATTTAAGTATTCACGAAGATGCAAATGAGCAATCAGATCCTAGCAAATATTTTGAACACACAGATAATCATTGGAACATGGCAACTCTAAAACAAGTTTTAAAAAAAGCTTATCGTAATTGCAGATTGAAAACATTTAATCAAACTTCTGTTTAGTTTTCAATATGTCTGAATATTTTGAGAAAATAAATATCATTTTACTAAATTGCATCTGATCAACCATAATATGTCTTCAAAGCCAAAGTTAAATTTTGTTTTCTACTTTTTTTTTATAGTTTTTATTGGAGCTATTACAACTGAAGCGAGTGAATTTCCTTATTTTTGTGAGATAAAGATAAGTTATTATCCTGGTGAAGATGGGCAAGCATATGAAGAATATCATAAAAGTGGTAATTCGGTAAGAGGTAAGACCATGATCTTTCACGGAGAACATCCATCTCACGGTCCATTTAAGCAGCTTGGAGTAAAACTCTTGGCTGATGTCTGCTATAAAAATGAAAAAACAGGTCAAGTATACGTCGAGGATCCCGAGGATTTATGGATAAGGAATTCAGATATTAATATTCAAAAGCACAAATATTCACTCACTGACTTTATATTGATATTTCTTGATGATGATAAGACAAATGATGAAAATGATAATTGTGAAGATAAATGGTGGACTTCATTTGAAGAGGATAAAAGAGTAATTATTAGTGTTGCAGATATTTGGCAAGGAGCGACTGCTCATTATTCTACAACTTACGCCATCTCACCAAAGGATATCATGATGAATGGAAAGTGGATTTGCTCTTAATATGGAAGAATTAGATACAGCTTTAAATCTCATATTTTTTTAATGGCAATTTTTGATTTAGTTGATGTAACCATCTTCATGATTGAGACATAGCCACGAATAAATGGGAGTAAAATAACAACTGACTCAAATTTGATTTACCTTGCTATATATTTGTCATAAAAATATCATACAAAGGTTATGTCTACAATTATTACATCCAGAAACTACGATCGTGAAGTTCTAAATATAATCAATAACATTATACCGGGATGCAAGAATATATATATAAGAGTCGGCTATTTTTATTTTTCTGGTTTTTCATTAATTGCTAAAAGCCTTATAAAAAAAAATATTAAGATTTTAGTTGGAATGGAAGCAGATAAAACTACAAACGATTATCTTAGAAATTTTTCAAATACGGTAGATAAAGATGAAATTTTAGACAAACCCGTTGAAAGAGACGCTTATTTCATTTTTAAAAATAAATTAAAAGATGGTACTTTAGAAATTCGCCAAAATATTACGCCGGATCATTCTAAAGTATTCATATTTGAGTATACTGATAAAAACTCTAAAATTTTTAATGGTCCTGGTCAAACAATGATAGGATCCTCAAATACATCTCACTCAGGATTTATCACAAATACTGAAACAAATGTATTACTACCAAGTCCAGAGAATTTTCAGTCATCAAGTTTAGATTTTAGAGATGATTGGGAAAATTCAATCAAACTTTTAGATAAAACGAACTTTAGTGATTTTGAAAAATTTTCAAGTAAGTTTCCGTTTGAACAAAAACCTAGTCCTTATTTAATGTTTGTAAGGGTTTTGAATGAATATTTTAAAGATAGAAGTGAAGAAACAATAAAACTTCCTAAAGATATTACAGAGGATTACTTTGAAAATTTTAAATATCAGCAAGACGCAATTGCCAGGGGTCTTGATATCTTAAATGATCATAATGGTGTGTTGATAGCTGATGTTGTAGGTTTAGGTAAGAGTATAATAGCATGTGCTATTGCTAATAATTTAGGATTAAGAACAATCGTAATTTGTCCTCCACATTTAAAAGAACAATGGAAAGATTATTTATACAAATTTAAAGTAAGAGGAGGCAGAGTTTATACCTCAGGAAAAATCTTAGATGCTTTAAGTGAAGATACCCCTGGCCAAAAATTAATAATTATTGATGAGGTTCACAAGTTTAGAAACGATGAGACCAAAGATTATTTGAATCTCTATCAATTATGCCATGACAGTAATGGTAAAGGACCAAATAAAGTCATACTATTATCTGCAACTCCTTTTAACAATAAACCCAGTGATACTTTTAGCTTAATAAAATTATTTCAAATACCTAAAAGATCAACATTGCAAACAATACGAAATCTATCATCGTATTTTGAAAGACTAAACAAAAGCTATAACAGCCTAAAGAGAGAACAATTAAAAAATACTAGGAGTGCTAAAGAAATAAATGATGATTTCAAAAATATAGGCGAGGAGATTCGAAGTATTATATCTCCTTTGACAATAAGAAGGTCTAGAATTGATCTTGAAAATATAAAATCATATGACAATGACTTAAAAAAACAGAAAATCTATTTTCCTAAAGTAGAGGATCCTATTTTATTAACATATGATTTAGGTTCTATTGAGGAAATTTATAAAGAGACCTTAAAAATCATTTCACCTGATAATACTGAAAGTAATTATAAATGTGCAAGGTATAAACCATTAACTTATGTCAAACCTAATCACTTATATGAAGTCTTAGATGCTGGTGGATATAATGATGATGAAAAGAAAAATAAATTACCACAACAACAACAAAATATTCATGATTTTATAAAAAGAATGATGGTTAGAAGATTCGAAAGTAGTACATTCTCGTTTTCCATAACATTAGACAGAGTTATAAAATCTAACGAAAGAATGATTGAGTATTATGAAAAAAAAGGTGAAGTGCCCATTTACCCGCGGAATCAAATGCCTGATTTAGAGGAACTTTACGGCAGTGAGGATGATGTTCAAGTAGATGATTATGATATCATTAACGAGACTAAACTTCAAAAATTAAAAGATAAGGGCCTTTGGTTCATTAAAAAAGATCAATTGAAAATTGATTATATTAAGGATATTAAAAATGATTTAAATTTACTGCTATCAGTTCGTGAGAAATGGGAAATTTTAAAAAATAAAAAGTTTAAAGACCCTAAAACTGAGAAATTTAAAGCAATTATTCAAAATCAATTAAAAAAAGATCCTAAAAGAAAAATAATAGTTTTTACAGAATTTTCAGATACAGCAAATTATTTATTCAAAACAATTTTTAATGATTTTAAAGCAAGTATTTATACATCGACTGAGTCCTCAAATAAAAAAAAGAAGACTGAAATAAAAGAAAATTTTGATGCTTCAAGCAAAATTCAAAAAAATGATTATGATATATTGATTGCTACCGATGCTATATCTGAAGGGTTTAATTTACACAGAGCAGGTACAATATTCAATTACGATATTCCTTATAATCCTACAAGAGTTGTTCAGAGATTTGGACGAATAAACAGAATAAACAAAAAGATGTATGATAAATTATATATATATAATTTTTTTCCAACAGATATTGGAGAAACAGAAGTAAATTTAAAAAGAATAACTGGACTTAAGAAAATGATGTTTAATGCGATATTTGGAGAAGATACAAAAGTATTAACAACTGATGAAACACTTGGAAGTTATTTTCAAAAGGAGTTTGATGAAATCTATCGAGAAACAGAATCGCCAGAAACTTATTTTGAAAATATTATCTATGATTTAAGAGACTCAAATCCAGAAATTATTATGGAAGCAAATAATATTTCAAAAAGGGTTAAAGCAAAAAGAAAAATTCACTCTGATGACGGATTATTGATCTTTTCCAAAAAAGGTGACATACCCAAATTTATCTTTTCAAATAAAAATAAACAAACAAGCAATTTAAGTGCAGTAGAGGCTCTTAAAATATTTGAGGCAAAACCAGATGAGAAACATCTAAATTTTGACAGAAAATATGAGTCACTTTACGAAGAAATTAAATCTCAAATATTTTTTTCTGAAAAGGAAATCTTGCCTCCAAATAAAAAAAG
This sequence comes from uncultured Pelagibacteraceae bacterium, assembly GCA_902578305.1. Lineage (GTDB taxonomy): Bacteria > Pseudomonadota > Alphaproteobacteria > Pelagibacterales > AG-422-B15 > CACNXQ01. The sequence goes on from CACHCK010000002.1 coordinate 184,668, forward strand.
GAAAGACTTAATTAATAAATTAGAATTACTGTCAAAGGAGAGCAGATACACTGATTATTATTCAAAATTATATACTGTTGTTAAGGAACTTGATGCTTTAACACCAATGCAACTTAAAACTATAAGAAAAATAACTGCGAAAACCTGTGATAAAAATATAAAAGATATAATGGAAGTGATACCTGAGAGACTGCTTAAAAATCTATTAAAAACATATCACGAACTTGAGATTAAAAAAGATGCTGTAATTATTACTGAACAAATAAATGATTGATTTTAATGAAAACTATCAAAGAGAAAATTTTCAATATTTCTTAAAAGAGTTTTTACCAAAAGATTATATACAAACTGAAAATGAACTTAAAATTGATAAGAATAATAAATATTTTTGTAAAGCTACTTTATTAGGTAGAGTTAAATCACTAGATGATTTAATTATAATTGAAGTAAAACGAATTAAGTCAGAAAAAAGTCGTATTGTTATTACGAAGCAATTATTTAAATTGTTAGAGCTCTACGGATACTCAAAATCATTAATAATTACTCACTCAGATAAAGAAAATCATTACAGGTTTTCTCTAATTACAAGTGAATTGAAGTGGACCTCGGAAAGTAAGGTAAAAAAAATATTTTCAAATCCTAAAAGATTATCTTTTCTACTTGGCGAAAATTCTAGAATTCATACTGCAACTAGTAATCTTATTAAAAAGGGTAGAGTAAGGGATTTCTCTGACTTATTTCAACGATTTGATATTGAACTTGTAAATGATGAATTTTATGAAAAATACAAAAATTTATTTTTTGATTTAACTAAAAAATTAGAAAAAGATAAGGAGTTTAGCACTTTCGCAAATGAAATTAACTTAGAAATTAAGCATTTTGCTAAGAAACTACTAGGTCAGATAATTTTTTGTTATTTTCTACAGAAGAAAGGTTGGCTTGGAATAAAAAAAAATAAACAGTTTGGAAGTGGAGACTTATCATTCTTAAGAAATCAATTTGAAAAATTGGGTAACGATAAAAATTTTTTTAATGAATTTTTGGAATATTTTTTTTATGAAGGATTAAACAAACAAAATAATGATAATTATGTGCATAGTATTGGGTGCAGAGTTCCATATATTGGTGGAGGATTGTTTGAATATCATGAAGGCTACGATTGGAGAAAAGAGGATTTAAACATACCTAACTCAACATTTTCTAACCCTGAAAAGAGCGGAATTCTTGATGTATTTGATCTTTACAATTTCACTGTGGATGAAAATGAAACGGTTGATGTAGAGATTTCAATCGACCCTGAAATGCTTGGCAGAATTTTTGAGAGCCTATTGGATGAAAATCTCAGATTAAAGCGAGGGGCATTTTACACACCGAGAACAATAGTAAAGGAAATGTGTGAAGAAAGCCTTATTAATCACTTGTCCTTAAAATTGAAAAATGATCTTAAGTATAATGATGTATTTAATTTTATTAAACACAGCGAAATAAGTGGAGTTGATAATAAAATAATAAAAAATGCTAAACTAGTTGATGATACCTTAGAGAAAATAAAAATATGTGATCCAGCAATTGGTTCAGGTGCTTTCGCCGTTGGATTTGTTAATTTAATCTCAAAGTTGCGTAACACCATAAAAAATTATATTGAAAGAAAATATAAAAATAGTGTTTACCATTTTAAAAGAGAATGTATTCAAAATGCTATTTATGGAGTTGATATTGACTCATCTGCAGTTGAAATAGCAAAATTAAGATTATGGCTTTCATTAATTGTTGATGATGCAGACTATTCATCTACCGAGCCCTTACCATATTTAGATTATAAAATAATGCAAGGCGACTCATTGATTGATGAATTTTACGGATATAAGTTCAGTATCAATAAGAATGAAAAAAAACAATATAGTTTGGATGAGAATCCTCGAGAAATTGAGGATTTAGTCAATAAATTAAATAATGTTCAAAAAGAATATATGAACTTAAAACAATTTACTAAAAGATCTGAGGCAAAACAAAAAATTAACAAAATATTATTAGAGATATTTAAAACTATTACCTCTCATGTCCCAATCTTAGATACAAATACTAAACATAAATCTGATAACCTTACAAAAAATGATTATGTTTTGGGGCACAACAGAGATTTTTTTTGCTGGGAATTATTTTTTGCTGACGTCTTTTATGTTAGGAAGGGATTTGATATAATTATAGCTAATCCACCTTATGAAGTTTTAGACTCAAATGAGGTTTCATCATCTCGTATAGCGCAACTTAGAAAAAATCATATTTTTAATCCAGCTAAAGAAGGGCAATTAAATTATTTCAAACTTTTTTTAGCAAAGTTCCTGACGCATTTAAATGATAATGGAGTTTCAGCATTTATCTTTCAGAATTCTTTTCTAGGGGATAAAACATGTACCAAAATAAGGAAGTTTGTTTTTGATGATAATAGGTTATTAAGTTTAAGTTCTTTTCCCGAGAGGGATGATGCAAATAAGAGAGTATTTAAGTCAGCTAAAATGTCAGTTTGCATTGCACATACATCTAAAATGATAGAGAGCGATTATAAATTTAGACTAGAAGTATGGAAAGATAGAAATAAAGATGAAGGATTTAAGACCAGTTTTGATAAGGTATTTATTAAAAAGGATCCTTATTACAGAATTCCATCTATAGATAAATTTGGATTAAGCATATATTTTAAAATGCTTCAGAATTCAAATGTTTTAAAATTAAGTGATATTGCAAAGGTTTATTCTGGTGAATTAGATATGACAATTCACAAAAAATTTTTTTGTGAAAAGAAAGATAATGTATTTTCATCTACTATTCTTAAAGGTGCGAATATACAAAGATATTTTGTCACCAAAGAAACCTCACAAGGTAAACAGGAATTTCTTAATAAAGAAGCTTTTCTCAGGGTGAATAAATCAGCTAGGTCAAGTTCATACTCTGAGGAACGTATAGCAATGCAGGGTATTACAGGAGTGAATGAAAAGTACAGAATTAAATCCTGCTTAGTAGGGAAAAATTATTTTTTAGCGAATAGCACAAACTTTTTAATAAAGTTAAATCCTAGTTTTTCTAATCAAGAACTAATAACTTATTTGAACTCTAAATTAATAAATTGGTTTTTTCGAATATTTAGTACAAATTCAAATGTTAATACTTATGAAATAAATATATTACCGCTTATTATTTTCTCGAAAGAGAATAAAAAGAAAATTTCTGATGAGTTTGAGAAATTAATTGGTAATTATGATGAAAGTTCTGACTATAATCTAAATAATATAATTTATGAAACTTTTGGTTTAAATAATCAGGAAATAAAATACATTGACTCTTTCTTTTAACAAGAGACTTTGATCCATCAGGCATGAAAGTTCCAAAAACTACTTTCAAATACTTGCATGTTATATCTTCAAAAACTCTCATTTGGTAAACTAGTTTTTTTTGAAACTTATCACACAGGAGGTTTTGAACATCCTACTCCATCAATCTATAACAAGCGGGCAACTGTACATATAAGGGGGGTTTGTAATTAATTGATTCATAATTTAACTCTGTATGAAACAAAATGATTTTATTCATTCAACAGATTTTATGTAAATGTATTAGTACAAATAAAACAGATAGTTAAAGTACAGACAATGTCCCGTGGATAATTGAATTTGTGTCCTATATGTGTCCTACAATAATTTTACAAATTTAGGTTTGTAAGTTATTGATAAGACTCATAAATATTTAGCCCCTATCGCTTAATAGTAAAGCAGGTCATTGGTAATGATCAGCCGCTGGAGCGTAACCAGCTAGGGGCACCACTAAAATCCACTTTCTCTGATTAACGTTGATGAAATCAAATTAAATAAATTCTGAAAAATATTATAGTTTTCAGTCTGAATTTTTACTTTACCTGCTGTTTGCCATTGAACAATCTCAACTTCTGTACTAGTAGAAAAATTAAGTTGGTACAAAGCTTCTTCCGGTCGATAAACAACTTTTCCATCTCCCTTGACTTCACGAGATGCAATTGATCCACCAAAAGTGGATACTAATGATAAGTATGGAAGTTCTTCTGTTGATGTATTATTTTGTGAAATCAAGACAACTTCTGCTTCATCAAATTCATTATTTTTTGGAACAAAATAGCCACTTGTATTACCTTCAAGTTTATCCAAATCATTCTCGCTTATAAATGCAACAACTTTAGTGTCATTGAATTGAACAATAGAAAATAATTTTTCTTTTATATTGACCCACTGTCCATTATTTAAATACTTAAGGTCTTTTATTACCCCGCTCATAGGTGCATAAATTGATAGATTTTCATTTTCTTCTTTAAGACTTTTAAGAATTTCAAATTCTACTTTTAATTGGTTTTCTAATACCATGAGATTACTCATATCGGCCTCTGATCCAATTCGACGATCTAGTTTTTGTTGTATCATCTTTACGCGCTCAATTGCTTTATCAACTTTATTTGATAAAGACGGACTCATCATTGTGATTAATAAGTCACCCTTTTCGACTTTTTGATCCGAGATAACAAGTATCTCTTTTATCTCAGAAGCTTCTGTTGGATAGATATCGACCACTTCCCCTCGATCAATTACTGCCGGAAGACTGAGTGAACTTCGCCATGGTACTAACATTGCTGCCAAAAATACTGAGAAAATAAAAATTGATCTTAAAGAAGTCCAATTAAAACGCATGTACCTTCTGAGTCCCCACCACTGTTTAATTTCTCTCCAAATTGGTAGTAAAATGAACCAAACAATCTCAATAATGAACAGAATTATGCCAAGAATTTTGAATGTTAAATAATAAACCAATAAGGCAATTCCAATAAATATGAAGAAGCGATATATCCATGTCATCCATGCGTAAATGATAAAAGTCCACCGTCTTTGACTCATGAGTTGTTCCGGTGGTTGGAATTTAAATCCAAAGATCCATTCTCTAATCTGCCATCGACCTAAAGCAAAAGAGCGCGGTTGAAGATTTTCCGCTTTAAGAAAATCTGAGAGCACATAGTAACCGTCAAATCGCATAAACGGGCTGATATTAATAAGAAGTGATGATATCCAGCTTGAAGTTGCAATGAAAAATGAAGCACTTTTGATAACGCCTTCAGGGGCTACAGCCCAAACAAATGTAGCGAGAAGGGCAAGATGCAATTCAGTCAACATGCCAGCAAAATTAATCAGTAAGCGTTTTCTATGGTCAGTTAATTTATAAGCATCGGTTGTATCTGTGTACAAGAAGGGGAAAAAAACCAGCATTGCAAGACCAATAGAAGAAACTTTACACTTATAATAAGTTGCAACGTATGCATGCCCAAGTTCGTGTAGGGCTTTTACAAAAACAATCGTTATACCGAATAAAATCAATCCATTTAAATTAAAGAAATAAGAAAATGTTGTTAAAAATGTTTCATAATTTTGGATTGTTAAAAAAATACCAATGATGCCTAGAATATAAATTATAAGTCTGCTGGTTCGCGATCCAAGAAATAATGCAAATGGTAAACTGTTTTCAAGACCATTTCCTGGTTTGAATAATGGAATTTTAAAGAACAAATAATTATGAATAATTTTTAACAGCCAATGTTTGTTAAGTTTCTCTTTTTGAACAACTAAAGATTTAACTTCATCACCTGTTTTCTTAATAGTTAAATTATTGAGATTTAGAAAACTGATAAATTCTTCAATTTCTTCTTGTGTAATAGACAGATTACTTTTTTTAATTTTTTCAATAAATTCTGTTGTCTCTATTCCACTTGACCAATTTTTAAGAAGATCAAATGCTTTTTTATTTATCGAAAAGTATTTATTTCTTAAGGAGTCATAAAGAAGCCATGACGCTGAACCGTCCTCTTTCTTGGGTCCCTCACTGAGTTTTAGATCTTGTCGAATAGACGGTACAATCATTTATATTCCTAAAAATTGACGACTGATATTGATTGGAACTCTGAAGATATAATAAAAAAGAGATGTCCGATCTCCATAAATTTTTGCTGATCCTCGTAATCCAATGCGCGGCGGCTCAATATTATCCTCAAGGCTAGCGTGTATTTTATAAGCTAAAATATTCTCAGCAGTTAATTCAGGTTTATAAGAAGTTCTTAATATTTTACCTTCAATTGAACTTAACGGGCTGCTGTCTAAAAACACCTTAACTCTTGCTGATTTTTCAATAAAGAGTGAATCTTTTGTTGGTAAGTAAATTAGAAATTCAATATCGTCCGAATTTGCAATAGTTAGTATCTTTTCACCTATATTTACAGGACGACCTTGCCAATCAATAAAATCTTCAACAACAGCAACTCCCGAAACCTCCGCTTTTATAACAGAATATTTTAATTGTTCCTCGGCATAAGCAACTTGCTTTTTCTTCAACGCAACTTCAGTTGATAGTTCAACAAGCTTTGCTTTTGCTTCATCGTTTGTAAAAGAGGATTGTTTAGCCCTTAGCAATTCTGCTTCAGCAACTTCCAATTCTTGTAAGTTTATTTCATATTGAGATTTAAAATTAAGATCATCTAATTTTACAAGCTCCATGCCAATATCAACAGCATCATTTGTGTTTACTAATACTTTTTTCACTACACCATTCACTGGCGATGTAACAACTGACGGATTTTTAGCGATAACCTCAACAGGAGCAACTGCAGATATGTTAATTGGCATAAACATAGCAAGTGCAATTGCTGATAATATTAGCCACTTTAGCCACCCTGAAAAAATTTTACCAAAAAAGGATAAAATCGATCCTCGAGATAAAAATGAGTCCAATGCATGACTGAATGTTTCAGCTATGTGTTGCAGCAGTTCTTTCTCTGTATTTGAAACTTTTGCAGATCGTACAATAACTAGAGAACCCAAATCGCCCTTTGTTCTTGAAATTAATGGAACAACCATTAACTCGTTTGGAAAATTTTCAGGTAAATCTAAATTTGAACCATCTTCTCTTAAATCACTAATTGAAACTTCTGAAAAAACTCCAGTTTCAACTTTCTTTTTATTTATTAGTCTTTCAACAAATGTAACTGTCGGCGCTGTTCTATCTACAACTGAAATATCTGAAATTGTTTGGACTTTCTGTCGACCCGTAGCAGACTTTGTGAGGAAAAATAAAAAATTATAATCAACAACACTTCTTAACTCGTTTGCACAAACGAATCCGAGTTCGGATAAGTTTTCTGCTGTCCGAAATTTTTTCTCAAGAGTAATTAATCTTGCTATTTTTATTGAAGTATTATCATTCAAAACGTTGCTGTCCCACTCATGCCTGGCAGTAATGTATCATAATTTTCATCAAATTTTGCAGTAATGTCGATTGTTTGGCTAACAGGATCGATGTTAACACCAATAGTATGAATTTTGGCGCTATATGTTTGCCCATTTTCATCAATGCTGATTTTCATTGGATAACCCTCATCTATCCAAGCCAGCCATTTGCTTGAAACAATCAGTTTGGCCTCAAGAATGCCAGAACCAATGATTTCGACCAATGGCTGCTGCCTTTCAATACTCTCAAACTCATTAACAAAAACTTTAGATACTTTGCCATCGTAAGGGGCTTTAATTATGCATCGATCTGTATTGAGTTTAGCAATCTGTAATTCAGCTTCTGCACGCTTTACATCGATTTCTGATAACTGAACCTCATATTCACCAATGGATCTCATCAAGGCAAGGTCTTGATTGCTCTTTAGAGTTACTCTTGCACTCTCTAATTGTGCTTCAACAACTTTTCTTTGTTCTTCATAAAATGAACAGTCAAATTTAATTAAAATATCAGACTCTTTGAATTTAGATCCTTCATCAATTGGAATTGATTCAACTTTTGCAGCAAGTTCACTTGAGAGTGTTGCCTCTTCGGTTGCAGTTACTAAAACACGTGTGGAATATTCTTCTGCCAACAAATTATAAGGCAATAATATGCAGCACGCTGTTACTGCAAATGTTACAATTTTGTTCATAAAGGTATTTATTAACTTACTAGAGATACAATCTTTTCGCCATAGCTATCTGCTGCCTTAGCATGCAGCCTTAATTGTTCATCAAGTGGAATGAAAGAGATTTCATCGTTTGTTGCAGAATTTTCGCCATCTGACTCAGTTTCAGTTATCTCATTAAGATCAATCTCAACTTCAATAATTCTTTCTTTTCCATCTTCGTCTTCAGCAATAATTTTCAGTTCAAGAACTTGAAGGCTTTCAGTTAAGAATGCTGGAGCCGCTGAGCCTGTTCTACCTTTTGAAGGATCAGCTGCAATTTTTCCAGTTTCAGGATCAATTGTAATCCAATCAGGCAATGCGCCGCCACCTTTGAGCTCTGCTTTGTACATTTTCACATTTGACTGATTGTCGTCAATTACATCAACTGTGAATTGGCCCGCATCCATCTGAAGACTGCTTAGCTTCATTGTTCCTTCAAAATCTGTTTGAGCGTTCAAATTATTATTTGCTGTATTACTTGATGCATTGTTGTTCTCTCTGATCAAATTTACATTTGAATCATTATCAACAACTACCCTTGCCTCATCAACGGCTCCCCTTGTGAAATCTTGGTCGCCTTTAATTTTAGCTTTATCTAAAACGATATTAATATCTCTGGTATTTCCGTCCTTATCAAGAGCTACCAACTGAACCTCAACCGCTTCAACACCTTCTGGCATATCGGCTGTTGTTTCTCCAGTTTCAGGATTGACTCTAATCCATTCAGGTAAAGCTTCACCGTTAGACAGCTGACCTGAATACAACTCCACATTTTTCTGATTATCATCATTTAGTTTAACTCCAACTTTTAGATCAGATTCTGTATCGCCTGAAACTTCGTTTGCAACAGCATCCATTAATCTCAAACCGCCATTAAATTTTAATGGTTTTGAAAGAGATGCTGTATCAGCAATTGAAACTGTATCAAGTGTTAAGCCATCATCGCTGATTGCTGGTGCTTCAGTAATCGTCTCCTGAATAGCTGCTAAATAATCTTTTTTTGGTTTAATAACAATGGGTTTAGATGGAGGTGTTGGTTCTTCATTTGTCTCTTTTTCAACCATTTCTCCTGGTTTAGGATTTACTGTAATTGTGAACGTGTGATCAGCATAAAGTCCTTCACCATCAATTGCTCTAATTGTAATTGTATATGTTCCAGGTGTGTTAATGGTCCCATGGAGTTTATTTTCTTTTAATCTCAGTCCATCTGGCAGACTGGTTTCCGCCTCTGTTTCAGGATCAATAATCTTGTATTCTGCAATGTCATAAATACCTGTGTCAGGGTCATCAAAAATTTGCTTGTGTCTAACTATGATTGGCTCACCAACAACTATGTTTGGATCACGAACAGGGTATAATAGTTCAGGTGGATCATTTATACCTGTAACTGTGATTGTGATTTGAGCTGCAACTGATGTATCGGTATCTGTTGCTGTATAAGTAAAATACTCTGTGGCTGTTTCGCCTGGATTAAGCCTTCCAGCATTGTTTGCCGAATACTCATAACTACCATCAGAATTAATTGTGAGATCACCATATGATCCAGTTAGTGCTGTGCCGACTGTGCCTGATGTACCAGTTCTATTCTCTCTACCAGTTCTAATACTATCGACAGATAAAGTATCTCCATCCGGGTCTGTATCATTTAAAAGCACACCATTTGTTGCATTTTTTGTAGCTGTAGCACCTGCATCAACTTCCAACGTATCATTCCTTGGAACCGGTGGATCACTAATACCACTAACTGTTATGGCAATTACTCCAGTATCTGTTCTGCTTCCATCGGTAACGGTATAGTTAAAATAATCAATGGCACTATCACCTCTTTTCAAGCTATTTGCTGCATCTTGATCTGCAGCGTAGGTATAACTACCGTTAGCATTTAATGTCAATGTACCATAAGTTCCTACAAGAGTGGTGCCGACAGAGCTACTACCTCCCTCACCCCCACCTTCAACTTGGCCTGTACGTACTTCTGAGATTGTTAATGAGTCACTGTCTGCATCTGTATCATCTGAGTCAACATCAAACGCTGAACCAGCGTCACGCGTTATCGAAGCATCACGTTTAACAGTATCTGTATCATCAACGGCGACAGGATCGTTATCGTTGATACCTGTTACAGTGAAAGTGAGTTGAGCTGTTGATGAGTCGTTACCGTCACTTACTGTATAAGTAAATATATCTGTTCCTGTTGCACCAGTAGCCAATTGATCTGAATTATCTTGATCTGCAACATAAGTATATGATCCATCCGCATTCACTGTCAGTGTTCCAAACTCACCCGTTAGTGCAACTCCAACCGTCCCATCAGTTCCTGTTCCATCTTTTGGACCTGTTCTGATATCGGTAATTGTAAAGTTTCCACTGGTGTCATCTCCATCAACATCTGTATCGTCATTATCTAGTTCTTCTGGATCACTGACAGTTCGGCTAATTGTTGCATCCTCATTAACGCTATCCGTGTCATCAATAGCAACGATTGCATCGTTAGCACCGTTGATGGTTATTGTAAGCGTTGCAGTTGAAGAGTTTATATCGTCATCATCCCGAACAGTATATGTGAATACTTCGGTGACACTATCACCTGCATCCAAGGCTTCAGCAGCAGCTGTATTAGCTATGTATGTATAACTTCCATCAGCCGCTACTGTTAATGTTCCATAAGTACCTAAAACTCCAGCTCCTGCACCGCCGCTAGCACCTGTACCGTTTGACGACACATTAGTAACAGCAAGGCTCTCCGTATCTCCGCCAGTATCGTTTGTTAATACTCCACTTGCCGCATTAACTGATAATGTTTGGTTCTCAGTTGCAGTAGCCGTATCCGCTGAACCGACTGGACCTACACCTGTAACTGTGATGACTAAATTTGCTGTATCGGTTGTTCCCGCTCCATCACTTACAGTATAAGTAAATGTATCGGTTGCAGTTGCGCCATGTGCTAACCCATCAGCACCAGTGGTATTTGCAGCATATGAATAGCTGCCATCAGAATTGAGTGTGAGGGTACCGTATGTTCCTGTTAATGCTTGGCCGACTGTACCCCCGTTGATACCTGAAACAGATAAACTTGAGCTTGCATCTGCATCAGTATCATTAGACAAAACACCGCTTCCAGCATTTACTGATAGTGTAGCATCTTCATTGACAGCGCCTGCATCATTAACACCTACAGGATCATCGTCTACACCTGTCACTGTTATAGTAATTGTCGCTGTGTCCTGCAAGTTTGGAGTGCCATCATCTTGAAGAGTATATGTGAACACATCTGTTACTTGATCCCCAGCATCAAGCGCATCAGCTGCTGCTTGGTTTGCTACGTACGTGTAACTTCCATCAGCAGCTATTGTTAATTGTCCATAAGTACCTGTTACAGCTGAGCCAACAGATCCTCCAGATATAGCCACAACAGAAATATCATCTCCATCTGGATCACTATCATTTGATTCAGCCCCACTGGCTGCATTTACTGTAAGTGTTGCATCTTCATCAACAGCTCCAGTATCGTTATTGGCAACAGGAGCGTTATTTGATCCTGAGTCAATTCCAGTCACAGTAATTGCAAGTTGTCCATTAGAGGTATTGCCAGATTGGTCTCTTACAGTATATGTGAAGTAATCAACTGCAGTCGCACCATCAGATAAGCTCATTGCGCCACTTCGATTGGCAGCGTAAGAATATGAACCGTCAGCATTGATTGTTACTGTTCCATAAGTTGTAGTAAACGATTGCCCAAGTGTTTTAGCGTCACCACTGCCTGATTTTTGACCAGTTCGTATTGCTGTAATGGTTAAGCTACCTGGAACATCATCACCATCATCATCGGTGTCATCGTGGTCAAGTTCTTGTGTATCGCTCGTGCTTCTCGAAATTGTGCTACCAGCATTTACTGCATCTGTATCATCAACAGCAGTGATTGCATCAGCTAACCCCGTTACGGTTATGGTTAATGTTGCAGTACTGGCATTTTTATCAGCATCGTCTTTAACGGTGTATGTAAACACATCTGTTGCCGTCTCACTCGGATCAAGTTCATCAGCCGCTGCTTGGTTAGCAACATATGTATAGCTACCATCAGCCGCCATAGTTAAAACACCGTATGTTCCAGTAACAGCTTGTGCAGCATTACCACTATTTCCAGTAACGCCGTGAGAAATGCCAGTTATGGCTAAACTCTCTACGTCGTAACTTGCATTGTCATCATCATTACTGATTACACCAGATGCTTCATTTACTGTTAAAGTAGCATCTTCATTGACTGCACCGGTATCATTAACGGCTTGCGGACCAACTCCGGTTACTGTGATGACTAAATCTGCTGTATCGGTTGTTCCTGCTCCATCACTTACGGTATACGTGAATGTATCGGTTGCCGTGGCGTCAGCAGCGAGACCATCCTCACTTCTACCATTTGCAACATAAGTATAACTACCATCTGAACTCAAAGTCAGAACACCATAGGTTCCATTTAATGATGCACCAACTGTACCGCCCGAAATTGCAGAAACTGATAGACTTGAACTAGCATCTGCATCAGTATCATTTGATAACACTCCGCTTCCCGCGCTAACAGTAAGGGTTTTATCCTCATTGATTGCGCCTGCATCATTGTTACCAACTGGGTCATCGTCTACACCTGTAACTGTAATCGTTAGAGTTGCTGTATCTGAATTAACATCATCATCATCTTTGACTGTATAAGTAAAAATATCTGTGACTTCGTCACCTGCATCGAGTGCTTCTGCTGCTGCTGTGTTAGCAACATAAGTATAACTGCCATCAGCAGCGACTGTGAGCGTACCATATGTTCCAAGAACACCTTGAGCAGCGTTACCACTGTTTCCAGTAGCATTTGAACTGATGTTAGTAACTGCGAGACTTTCTGTGTCGCCACCTGTGTCATTTGCAATTACACCTGCACCAGCATTTGCTGTTAGAGTTGCATTTTCATTTACACTGCCAGTATCATTGCTCGCACTTGGACCTACTCCTGTTACTGTTATTGCAAGCTCAGCAGTATCTGTATCATTTGGACTGCTTGCATGATCTCTTACTGTATAGGTAAAATAATCAATTGCTGATACTCCTGCCGCTAACGCATCTGCTCCGCTTCTTGTTGCGGCATAGCTATAGCTACCATCTGCAGCAACAGTTAATACACCGTACGTACCATTTAGGGCCTGTCCGATTGTGCCTGCAGTTGTTCCACTGGTTGCAGATTCTCTTCCTGTTCTGATTGCAGTGATGGTAAAGCTTCCAGACGCATCATCTTCATCAGGGTCTGTATCATCATGGTCTAATTCTTGCGAATCCGAAGTGCTTCGATTAATTGTTGCATCTTCATTCACCGCATCTGTATCATTCGCAGCTGTTATCGGATCATTAACTCCAGTAATAGTAATCGTGAGTGTTGCGGTATCTGTATCAGTTCCATCAGATACTGTGTATGTAAATGTATCTGTTTCTGTATCGCCTGGATCAAGAGGGTCTGCAGCATCTCTATTTGCGATATAAGTGTAGCTGCCATCTGCACTCATAGTTAGCTGTCCGTATGTACCATTTAGAGCTGATCCAATGGAGCCGCCTGATATTGCACTTACGGATAGTGTATCACCGTCAGCATCTGTATCATTTGATAAAACACCACTGCCCGCAGTTACTGAAACGCTCGCATCCTCATTGACAGCTCCTGTATCATTGTTACCATCAGGGCCTTCGTTTCCAACCGGAGCTCTAGTAATGACACGAATAAAGTCACCTTTAAGGCCGTTTTTTGTACCAATTTCAATCGACCTGTTTGAATTATAAATTCTAAACCAGTCTTTATTACCCTGCTGTCCTGGCGCATTATCGTTTTTATACTCCAAATCCCTCATTCCGATTTTGTCTGAACTTGATGTTGGATATGAAGCCCCTGATTTTGAAATTCCTGTCATAGCAATCGTGTTGTACGGACTAGTAAAGACACCTAAAATATCATTTTCAAAAGTCACAACACCCGTTCTTGAACCGGTTCGACGGCTGTTGCTATCTGTGTCATCATTTGAGAAAAGTAAATATACATGAACTGGTTCACTGGCACTTGGTGTATGTGAACTCTTTGCTCCCGATACGTCAAAGCTTAGAGTTCCTGCTCCACCTGTTACAGTAGCCCTCTCTTGAGAAATAATAAATCGATCAGAACTTGGATCCTGTTGTCCGTCACGGTTAGTGCTGTCAGTCCAACGTGCCTCATAGTTTGTAGCATCATGAATTTCAACTACATCTGCATCGGTTGAAGCTACTCCATTTGCAAGTGAATGAGCATAATTCTCAACATCAATATTTTTAGTCTCAATAATACCTGTATGCTTTTCAAGATCCCAGTCACCACCTTCACCCGTTATATCATCTGATGCTGCTACATCAGCGTCAGTAATTTCAGCAATTTGTTTAATTAAAATCTCACCGCTTTCATCGGCTGCAATGTTACAACCATAGAATAGAATATCGCCATCAGCACTTAAGCTTGCGCCAATGTCTTTTAAAGTTTGTTTGTACTCGTTTAATGTTTCACTGTTTAAAATCGCATCGCCAAATGCAATCTGACCAATGCTACCGTGACCAATGACATGAATGCCATCAATGTTTTTTTCATCAGCAAGAATATTTTGCATTTCTTTAAAACCATCCACATCGCTT
>CACHCK010000003.1 GCA_902578305.1 uncultured Pelagibacteraceae bacterium
CCCTGGACAAATGGGCATGGACCCAGGCATGATGCAATATATGGGAGACCCTGGACAAATGGGAATAAACCCCGGTCAAAATCAACAATATTTTGATCCAAATCAACCAAATAATAATCCTGAAAATGAAGGACCTCTTGAAGAGGAAAATGAACAATTCGGATTTTATTGGGGTCCAAGTTATTACAATGACTATGCTGTCTATAGAGAAGCAACATTGCATAATGGTATATATTATTTACCAGAGGAAAATGGGCTATATAACGATCCTGGATCAGCTTATTCTGCATTCTTAGCCGCTGGAGGCGGCGGCGGTGGATTAGGTGGCGGAAGCTTTTCATATCCTGGTCAAGGTACATATGGTAATGCAAACTATCGTCCTCCTTTTCAATATTCATCTCAAGCAGATTATGACTCTGCAACCGCTGGCGGCTATTTGGGCTATCAAACTTTAGCTGATTATGATTCAGATACTGCCGCTAGAGGAGAAGGCGGTGGAGGAGGCGGTTTTGAAACTGTATCCGAAGGCGGCGACACTGTTTATGATAGCGGAAGCGCATCTCCAATTGGAACAATGGGTGTAACTTCTTATGATCTTCTAGGTGGAGATGATACGTTTGGTGAAGCAAATCTTGCTGGAAATTTCTCAGGTGGAACCTCAAGCACAGACTTCGTAGATGGAGGAAATGGCAATGATACTTTATACGGAGGCGGTGGACTTGACGTATTGAAAGGTTCAGCTGGAACGGATGAACTACATGGTAACGCTGGAGACGATGTGTTGATCGGAGGTAATGATATCGATTTAATCTATGGAGGCAGCGGTACTAATGTTCTTGTAGGAGGAAGTTTTACAAGCGATGCAGTTATACCGGGACTACCAGGAATGCAGTTGGAAGATATGAGTGCTGCAACAGTAGATGACAATGCAGCGGATATATTTGCATTTACTTCAAATGACTTTGGAACGAATCTGATAGGAACTGTAATTGCTGATTTTAACTATGGCGAAGACCAGCTTGCATTCAGTGCTGACGGTGGAACCTCCTGGTCCAACACGCCACTTGCTAGTGGAGAGCTTACTACAAATAGTAATAATTTAGGCACCGGCGAAACATGGATACTCTCTGGTACTGAATTAGCAGGAATAGACCCAGGTCTTGTATTATTTAAAATTATGGATGATCCGGGTTTGGGTGGTATTACTGACGCCGATTTCGTTACTTTAGGCGCTTAGGATAGAAGTTTAGCTTTTTATTACCTTCGCACTCTTGATTATTTTGAGTGTTTATTAGTTATATCTTTTAATGTTGAAACGTATTATATTTCTGTAACATATTGATATGTTTGAAATTTTTAATCGATTGAAGAGGAATCCTGCTTTACTAACTAAGATTATTATTGCATCTTTCTTTGTTAATATACTAGCGCTAGCAACTCCAATATATGTCATACAAGTTTTGCAAAGGTATGTCGCTTACGGTGTTAACTCGACACTTATTACATTGGTCGCAGGTATCGCCTTTGTGGTGATCTTTGAATTTTTCTTTCGAAATATTCGTCATCGTATGACCAGAGAAACCGAAGCAGAAAACACAGTTCTGTCAGACAGAGTGATGAAAAAAATAGTATCAATCAAATCAAGTTTTTATGCGCTGCAAAAAAATTTTAGACCAGACATCGTTACACAAAACTTACAAACGATTAAGAGCACCTTAAATGCAACTACAACCCTGATACTCATCGATGTCCCATTCGTTTTAATATTCTTGATTGCACTGTTTCTTATTCATTATCAACTTGGAATCATTACAACATTATTTTTAACGATACCCTTTATAGTTATAAACTTTTATAGAAAAAAAATTAACGATCTCAATCAACAGTCTTTACAAATTGGGCTTAATACAGCGAGACTTCATGACAATTCAAGTTCAAGATTTGAAAGTATCAAATATTTTAATTTAATAGAAATAGTTAAATCCGCATGGAGCTCTTTGATTAAGAAATCAATAAATGTAACTGAAGATCTTGAGGCTCAAAAAAATATTGTTGCCTCATTCATGACCTCATCATCAGCCCTTCTTACGGTTATAATTATAGCATGGGGCGCAGTTCTTGCAGTTGATGGCGAAATTTCTGTTGGAGCGCTTATTGGTGCAAATATTCTTGCTGCCCGTGCTTTAGCTCCAATAGTCCGTTTTGTTCAAAATATTGAACCACTATATAAAGCAAATCATGCAATCAATGAACTTGCACAATTTCTAAATCTTCCACAGGATTCATCAGATGGAAATCAAATTAATGACTTTAGTGGAAAGCTTCAAATTTCAGATTTACAATTCAAATACCCTGAAAGTAAGATTCCAATTTTTGAGGGGTTAAATATTGAAACTAAAGCAGGAGAACTGCTTGTAATCAATGGCTCCAATGGGTCTGGAAAATCTACTTTAATAAAATCTGTGATAAGATTGCTTGAATTTAATCGAGGTCAAATATTCTATGATTCAATTGAAATAAATCAGCTTTCATTGGATTGGGTCAGAGCCAATTTGATTTACTTGCCACAGGAGCCAAAATTTGTTGATGGAACAATGCTTAATAATCTTCTTGGGCAAAATCAGATTAAGAAAGATAAAATGACAGAAATATTAAGATCAGTTGATCTTCTTGATTTTATAAATTCAGATCCAAAAGGTATCGATATGCCGTTTACAAATAGAGGAGAGGACCTGCCATTTGGGATTAGAAAAAGAATTGCACTAGCCAGAGCTTTGGTTATTGGTGGTAAACTCGTTGTTTTAGATGAGCCAACGGAATCAATTGACGATAGAGGTCGAAAATCAATATATAAATTAATAAATGATTTATTAAAAAATAAAAAAACTCTCATTATAGCAACACAAGATGAGAAAATTTTAAATATTGCTGATTGCATCGTGAATCTAGATGTCAAACCGATTCCAAAAATAATTAAAAGAAAATAAATAACAATGACGGATTTTGCGTTACCAGAAAAGCACAGAAAAAATACAAGGATATTATTTATCATTTTTTCGCTCTTTGCTGTGACCATTAGTTTATGGATGTTTCTGTTTAACATTGACATAATCAGTAACGCTGAAGGGCAAGTAATTCCAGCCGGTGAAGTAAAAACTGTTCAGCATCTTGAAGGGGGCATCATTGATCAAATACTTATAAAAGAAAGTGATATTGTAAAAAAAGATGATCCATTGGTCATTCTCGCTGCAACCGCAAGCGAAGTTGATGTAAATGAGGCGCAAGTTTTAATAGATGCAAAGATTATAGAGTCAATACGTCTTGAAGCTGAGATAAATAATTTTGATGTTCCAGTATTTTCCGATGATCTCGTCAATAACAGACCTGAACTTATTAATAAATCTTTAGAGTTATTTGTTAGTAGAAAAAATAAGCTTGAAGGAGATATTAGAGAAGTAACAGCCGCAGTGGTGCAGCATCAAACAGCAATTGATATTTTGATCAAACAAACTGAAATGAGCTCTCAACTATTAGAGGAAGGGATAATAACAGAGTTTTCGCATCTTAATTTACTTAAAGAATTAAATGCTGCGAAGGGAGCCTTAGAGGCAGCTTTAGAAGAAAAAGAAAATTTAACAAAGAAATTTATTGAGGATGCAAGAAATGATAGGCAAATTGCACAAAGAGAAATTTCAGAATTAAACGAAACAATCAAGGCACTTGAAGATAACCTAAACAGAACCATAATTACAGCTCCTGTTGATGGAGTAGTTAAAAACTTATTTTTTGTAACTATTGGTGGCGTTATAAGGCCAGGAGAAGCAATTCTGGATATTGTGCCGACTAAAGATAATTTAATAGTTGAGGCTAGACTTCAAGAAAGTGATATAGGATTTGTAAAACCTGGACAGAGTGCGGTCGTAAAGCTATCTTCAGCCGATGCTGTTAACTTTGGTCAAATAGATGGTACAGTTGAAAGAATTAGTCCCGATACTGAACAGGATGAAAATGATAACAGAATTGTTTTCTATAATATTTTTGTTGAGTTAGACCAAAACTATTTTGAAAGTAAGGAAAAAATATATTATTTAGTTCCAGGAGTTAAAGTCACTGCAAGTATTCAAATTGGTGAACGCACACTAGCGAACTATTTATTATCTCCTTTTATTGGCTCAATGGGACAATCTTTTCAAGAAAGATAATGTCACTTTATCTTGTACATTTAAAAACAAGCACTACATTAAGATTATGAAAATATTGATTTGTGGATTACCTGGATCCGGAAAAACATGGTTGGCTGAAAGACTTGTTCAAAATATAGATAATTGTGCTTGGTATAATGCAGATATTGTAAGAACTGCATCAAATGATTGGGATTTTTCAAAAGAGGGTAGGTCCAGGCAGGCAATGCGAATGAAAACCTTTGCTGACTTTGAAAAAAATAATGGAAGAGATGTAATATGTGATTTTGTGGCTCCATCAAAAGCCGCGAGAGATTCTTTTGGCGCAGATTATTTAATCTGGCTTGATACAATTAAGGAAGGAAGAGTTGTAGAAAATAAAAAAAAAGAATTAGAGAGCTCCAAGGACCTTCCATTTGAAGTTGAAACACTTGAGAGTTCTCAAGCATTTAAAGACACAACCAATATGTTCGAAGCGCCTAATAATGCAAATAAAATCATTACAAGCTTCATGAATGATCAGGAAATTGCTGCACTAGCTGATGAGATAACTAATGTTTGATTGGAAAAAGCCAACATCTCAGATGCTTGGTCGTTGGCAACCCTGGCATAAAGGACATACGGAGCTATTTAAAAAAGCTTTCAATTTATCAGGACAAGTATGCATAATGTTTAGAGACGTCTCAGGAGTTGATGCTGGAGTTGATGGTCAATCAGATAATCCGTTTGAGTTTGAAGAAGTAAAGCGACGTATAATTAACAGTCTTGAATTAGAGGGATTTAAAAATGAGAGAGAATTTATTGTAATAAAGGTACCTAATATAACTGATATTTCATTTGGTAGAGGGGTAGGTTACACATTTACAGAGCACGACTTAGGAGAAGAAATTCATAAAATTTCGGCAACAAAAATACGGAAAGAGATGAGAGATAAGGAAGAATTAGCTTAAAATATTGTTGCCCCAAATATTTTTATTTCACCGTCTTCTGTCCCTAAAACTAATCTTCCAAGATAGTCGCCATCTGAAATAGTACTTTTTTGTTTGAATAGCACCGTAACATGTTCGTCTCTTCTAATGCACCCGAGAAATTCATTCTCTTGTTTTAAATTTGTAATAACCTCGTTGTTTGTCCATTGTTTTGCGAGCTCAATTTCATTCGCTCCAAAAAGCATTCTTGCTGAAAAATCTTTAGTAAATCCAAAGTAATCTTGAGAATTTGAGCAAATAATTAAGTTATCCCAGAGAGGGGAAGCAATTTCTAAAATTTCTTTGTCAGATTTTTTTAGTAAATCCATTTAGTCGACAAGATTATGCATTGGAGCCTTATTCATACTGAATTCACCTGTTTCCCTGTCTCTTTGTGAAACCGTCAAACAGTGCCAATTAGCATCATCAATTTTCATGTGATCACCACGATAATAATAGCCAGGCCACCGTGTTTCTTCCCTAAATAATGTATGACTCGTTACACACTGAGAAGTGGTAACTCTATGCTTTAATTCCCAAGCTCTCATTAGTTGGTGATAATCTTCTGCAGCTACATGCTCTAAATCTTCTTCAAGCATCTTTAGGAGGTTAGTCCCAATTTTTAATAAATTATCATTTGTCATATATGAAACCCCAACACCGCCTACGTATTCATCCATGATTTTTTGTAAACGTTGAAGCCCTTGAATTGGAAGAATATAGCTTGGCGATACTGTGCCGGCAGTAATTTCGTTTCTTCCTACTTTATAATTTTCAAGAGGTTTGTAGATTACTTCTTTTAAATCTTCGTATTGTTTATCAGTAACTTTAATTTCTTCATTTCGCATATCATTTACGTATTTTACAGCAGCTTTTGCTGCAAGACGTCCCTCAGTAAATGATCCTGAGGAAAACTTATGCGCACTTCCACCAACTGTATCTCCTGCTCCAAACAAACCATTGACACTTGTCATCCTGTTGTATCCCCAGAAATAATCGCTTGGTGAAATATCCTCTGGACCACTCACCCAGGCTCCGGAACAAGTAGCGTGTGAGCCCATTACATACGGTTCGGATGTAGTAAGTTCAGGATTAGTATATTTTGGGTCAATGTTCTGAGATGCCCATACGACTGCTTGACCAACAGTCATACCAAGAAAGTTCTCCCAGCCAACTGTTTCCATGTGAGGATCTTGAAATGCTTCTTTGGTAACCATGTGAATAGGGCCACGTCCAGCTTTTACCTCTTCAATAAATGCATGGTTTCTTAAGCAAGTTGGCACAGGGACATGATCAATATATTCGCCTACAAGTTTTTTAGTTTCTTCGTACCATTTTTTTTCATAATTCTCCCCATTACCATTTTCTGTATAAGTCTTGAGATGTAAAAAATAAGCACCCACTGGCCCGTAACCATCTTTAAATCTTGTCAGAACTATTCTATTTTCCATTTGTGTCATTTTTGCTCCAGCCATAATAGGAAGAGCGTATGCTGAGCCATTACTCCATGGTGCATACCAAGTCCTTCCCATTCCTTCACCAACAGCTCTTGGTTTGAAAATATGAGATGCTCCTCCTGCAGCCACAATAACTGCTTTGGCTTTAAAAACATGGTAATTTCCTGTTCGCATATTGAAACCTACAGCTCCGCCCACTCGGTCAGATTTACTTTCATCCATGAGAAGATGAGTAATCATTATTCTATTGTAAATTTTATCAGCTGATTTTTTTGCGGCTTCAGCTACAATGGGTTTATAACTTTCACCGTGGATCATTATCTGCCATTTGCCTTCCCTTTGGTACCTGCCGGTTTCTTTGTCTCGCATGATTGGTAATCCCCATTCATCAAACATATGAACAGTAGAATCAACATGTCTTGCGATATCGTATGTAAGATCCTCTCTAACTAAACCCATAAGGTCATTTCTGGCATATCGAACATGATCTTCTGGTTGGTTTTCATTCCATTGCATTCCCATATAGCAATTTATAGCGTATAGTCCTTGAGCTACTGCACCGCTTCGATCAATATTTGCTTTTTCAACACATACTATTTTAAGATCTCTGCCCCAATGTCTTGCTTCAAAGGTAGCTCCTGTTCCAGCCATTCCACCGCCGACAATGAGAATGTCACAATCCTCATGAATTGTTTTAATTGAAGCCATCTATTTAGTTGATTCCTTTTTGATTATCTTTCTTTAGACTTGGAAGACCTGTATCAATATTCAGTCCATTTGGTTCTGAGTATAGTAACTGTGAATTTACTTCTTCATTTGTTGGGGGAGCTTCATCTGCAAGTTTTGGAATATGCTTTCCCCAAGGTTTAGTTGTAATAGGCGAAACAAAATTTTTCTCGTGACCATTTCGAAATTTAATTCTCCAAGATATCGTACCTTTTTCCTCTTCACGTAAAACTCTCACCTTATGATGCATTGGCGCAAAATCAGCATATCCTCTCGCATCAATAGCATTCTGTGGACAGGCCTTTACACAAGAATAGCATTCCCAACACATGTTAGGCTCTATATTCACTGCACGTCTTGTTTCTTTATCTATATGCATAATGTCTGATGGACATATATCCACGCAATGACCACAACCATCGCATCTTGTCATGTATACAAATGTTGACATATATATTCCTCTTCTAGTTTCCTAGTAAATCAGTTTTTATTAATAATGCCTAGGCGATTCTCGTTTAATTCCAAGCCCAAATTGTTTTGGTGCATCAGCTGGGGCAGGCAAGTCATCTCTAAAACCGTCTGCTTCAGATAGATTCTTCTGAATCGCTGCACCTGGCTTATAAAACATATGAGCAAATTTCGACCAATAAACACCACCAAACAATATAATATTAGATATGCCAAAGAGCACTAAAAACAAAGTATCCAGTATTGGAATTTCTGATGACTGAGTAAATGACCAGGCTAATCCAAATGTTGCTGCAGCTAAAAGTGATAACACAAAAAGATCTGCTCTTATTATTCTATTCCATGGATTTGCTTCAGCAGAGACATCTACCCTTAAGAAAAACCAAAACCAATAACCTCCTAGACAAGTCATTATAGCGCCAACATGCCATAACAATGAAAGTTGATGAGGAGCGGATGAATCAGCATATCCAAATATTAAGACAACAGAAGCAACCCAAAATAATATAGAGCCATACATACCTAAAAGATGAGCAACTCTTCTTTGACCGCTACCTAATTCTGAAGTTGTTAGAATGTCGCTTGCAATTGTCTTGCTTACAATTTTTGCTTTTTGAGAACCACTCAATTCATTTGTTGCAGACGCTTTTGCTCTTTTAAAATTAATGAAAAAATATTTTGCATTTTTCTTATGCGCCATATCCACTAAAGTACCTATTGCAACCATCAGTATCATGACAACTACAAAGCCTTGTAACGCAATAGCGGGCACAAAAGTCATGAGTTCTTCAAAAGGATTTATATAAATCATAAGTATCAGTTCACTATAACAGAATCTATAAATAATAACTATTATTTATACTTTCAAGGCAGAAGATTAGACTCAAAACTATTATATAATTGTCTCAAATTTGAAACTTTTTGAATATCTTCTCTGAGATTTTTTGTGCCAGAGTCAATTGTATCTGAATTGAATTCGATAATACAGCTACTAAAGCTCTCACGATTTTTTAAACGGGAATAGTAGTCTCTTAAATTGTCTAATTTCTCAGTGAATAGCTCAACCAGATTGACCTCATCAAGTCTGTGTAATAGTGTCATCCAGGTTATGTCTGCAATACTAAACTTATCCCCGTCAATCCAAATCTTATTCTCTAAATGACCATCTAATGATGTCAAATGTAATTTAAGATTCTCAAATGCCTTTACAGCAACTCTTTGATGTGGAGATTTTTTATTAAAGACTGAGTAGCCTAATAGTCGATATAAAGTAAAATTAAGCGCTCTAAACTTTGAAGGATGCTTTATAAAATAATTAAAAAATTTAAATAAACTAATTTTTCTAAGCATAGAAACAAACAATGGTTGAGTAAGTAACGATATGCAATTACCTGCGTACTCTTTTATTCCACTAACTGGGTCATCTCCTACTAACGAACCCTTTTTATTCCAATAGTCAACTGTTTCACTCTCCCCAAGTTTATTTGGAAAAGTTTCCATTAAATATCTTATTTGTTCGTGAGACTCATAAATAGGCTGATTGTTATGTAATAGAACTGGTACTGTTGCTTTTGGATTAATTTTAAGAAAATCTTTTGATAAATTTTCACAATCTTTTGTCTCAATAATATGTATATGAACAGGAAAATAATTAATTTTATATTCTTCAAGACATATTCTTACTTTACGAGAGCAAAGTGAGAAGTTGTTATGATAAAGCACCCATTCAGAATTTGAGTCTGATACTTTATATTTTTGTTTACCGATAAGATCTTTGTTTTTAGGACTCTTTTTCTTCATCCCATACTTTGTTTAGCAATTGACTGGCTGAAACCGCTGTAGGAAAACCACTATAGTGAGCCACATGCAATATCATTTCTTCAATTTTTTCTTTCGTAATTCCTAAATTTTTAGCCCCTCTTAAATGAGATTTTAATTCATTCTCTCTATTAAGCGCTACCAAAACGGTGAGCGTAATCATGCTTCTTTCTTGAAGCGATAACTGCTCAGTTCGTGACCAGATTGTTCCATACAACATATCAATTATTTGCTTTAGCAAATCTTTAGAGACAGGAGTTTCATCGTTTTTAAGTAAATCCATCTTCTTCAGGATTTC
The DNA here is from genome assembly GCA_902578305.1 of uncultured Pelagibacteraceae bacterium. Classification (GTDB taxonomy): domain Bacteria; phylum Pseudomonadota; class Alphaproteobacteria; order Pelagibacterales; family AG-422-B15; genus CACNXQ01. The sequence goes on from CACHCK010000003.1 coordinate 9,917, forward strand.
TAATCCTTTTTTTCTATCTTGATCGTCTAATGGCATTTTTATATTTTACTCCTTAATATCAGTGTTTCAATTAAATTCAATTTTCTCTTTAATATTCAATAATACATTATTAATAATAGTTTCAAGACTATCGCTTTTATCAAAGTTAAATAAATCGAAAACATATTTATCAGGTCTTAAGATAATTCCAGAGCAATCAAACTTTTCACAGTAGATTTGTAAATCTTTATGAGTCTCTTCACACGCAATGTATCCCTCATAGTTTGAGTGGTCGTAATTGGGAGTTATATTTATGATCTTAAAATTATGACTTTTTAATAGTTCAAGATTGTCCTCTGAGATATTTTTATTACCTTCAAAATTATTTAAAATAATTCCAAAATTCTTTTTCAGTACATAATCTGTACTCATAATCCTGCCATCATGAAGACGAACATTTATCTCATTGAAGTAGTATCTCTCTATAGAAACATTCTTAATTTTTGGCATTTTATGAGCGCCAGGTCCTAAACGGTTACCATTTAAAACAGGAAATATATTTTCTTTACCTCTTAAGTAACTTTGTGTTCTTAGCAATGCATTCCTGATGAATGCTTTAAATTTACTTTTAGCATTAATGATGCCTCCCATTTTAATTGCCCCTCTAGTAATTCGTGCGACGTGCGGCCTTCTTTCTGATTGGTAGGTATCTAATATTTTAGGCGAGTAAAGTCCCTTTAGTACGCCGTTAATTTTCCACAATATATTTTCAGCATCCCTACATCCAGAATTCATTCCTTGACCCATAAAAGGAGGCATTTGATGAGCAGCGTCACCGAGTAGAAAAATGTTTTCATTTTGCCATTTAACAGCATCAGCTGCATGAAATGAGTAAACTGCTGTTCTGCTAAATTCAACTTCATTATCTCCGATCCATTGGTCTATGTATTTTCTAAAAACCTCCTCTTTTTGAATTTCATCAACAGTATCACCTGGCATAAAGGCTATTTCAAATCTAAAGCAATCATCAACTCCTTGAATAATTGTTGTTGGTCGTGATGGATTGCAATATTGAATCGCATCAATATCTGTGAAACAGTCAAATTTATTTTTAGTATACCCGTCTACCACCATCCAGGTCTCATCAGCATCTAAACTTTTAAGATCAATATTGTTGAGCTTTCGAATTGTACTATTTGCTCCATCGCACGCCAAAAGATACTTACTGTTTGTTTTAAACTCTTCCCCGGTTTCAATATTCTTGTAGAAACAATTCACAATGCCATCTGATTGATTAACATTTAAAATTTCATAACCTGCTCTAATCGTATTCGTATTATACTTTTTTGCATTTTCTCTATGCGCTTCATCAAATTGAGGTTGATGAATGAATAGTATTGAATGTTGGTAATTATACGTATCAAACCCATCCATCGTAATTTTTAAAATTGATCTTTTTTTTGCATCTTTGTTATCAACGCCTCTAATTTTTCTCGTCTTTACATCAGTTAGAAAATTGCAATGAGTCATTGCTCGTTGGCATTCAGCATCCCATGTAATTGCTCTGGGCAAGGGGAAGGTTTCTTTTTCTTTCTCTAAGATTAACGCTTTAATGCCATAATACCCTAGCAAGTTTGCGCAAGTTTCACCCACTGGTCCATAACCTGCTACAATCACATCATATTCAGTATCACTCACGCGACTTAGTATGCAGGTGTATCTTCTGGCTCTTCAATAACTTTATTGTTAATGAAGCCCAGTTTTTCAATTTCTATTTTAATTTCGTCACCTGCTTTAAGCCAATTTCTTGTCGTCACTGCAGAACCAGCCGGTGTACCAGTTGGAATTAAGTCTCCAGGTTCTAGAGTAAATGCGGTCGATAAATACTCAACTAGTGTATAACAGTCAAAAATTAAATCACTTGTTGAGGCAGATTGTCTTAATTCACCATTTACGAACGTTTCAAGTTTAAGGTCATGTGGATCGTCAACTTCATCGCTGGTCACAATATAAGGACCAAACGGACAATGAGTGTCCCATGACTTACCCATAGTCATTGTCATAGGAGGACCACGCATCTGCCAATCTCTGATTGTAACGTCGTTAACGACCGTATAGCCGTAAATAACTCCAGCTGCTTTGTCATAAGGTACATGACGACATTTTTTTCCAATAATGAAACCAAGTTCGCCCTCATAATCTAAAAATTCTGAAGCACGCGGCCGATGAATATCATTGTATGGACCGTTAACGGAGCTATTTTGTTTGTTAAAAATATTAGGATATTTCTCTTGAGCTTTACCTATTGTTTTTGCAGCTGTTTGCGCAACTTCATCCTTATGTTCTTTATAGTTCAATCCAACTGCAAGAATTTTACTTGGTTTAATAATAGGAGCTTCTAAATGTACTTTGCTTAACTCAATTTTATTTTCACTATTATCAATAAGGTTTTTTGCTGTATCTAGACCCTGTTCTCCAAGAGCGATAAAATCTATCATGTTGATGGGTAATGAACTATTTGAAAAATCCACTATATGGTCTCCATTTATTGCGCCTATGGATGTAGTGCCATTAAATGTAAAAGTAACTAATTTCATAAAACTAAATCAATAAATATCTAAAAGCTGGATTTGTAACAAGTTTAAATAATGTATATTATTTTATCATATATATGAAGAAATCTATATCAAGACGCTCTTTTATTAAAAAGTCTGCAGCCTCAATTGCTTTAGGCGGTCTTGCATCTATCTTACATTTTCAAAATGCGCCAGCCTATATTAAGCCTAAGAATTATAATATTTTATTAATATTAAATGATCAGGAGAGGGCATGGCCATATATTCCAAAAAGCATTGATTTGCCAGCGCGCAGGTACTTGGAGAGTGTCTCAACCTATTTCAATAGATCCTATACCTCAACACCAATATGTTCACCTGCACGTAGCTCTGTTTATACTGGGCAGCATGTTCAATTCACTGGTGTATGGGATAATACGGTAACCCCTTGGGTTCCAGGTTTATACGATAATGTAAATACAATAGGCCATCTTTTAAAAAATCAAGACTACGAAACAGGTTATTTTGGCAAATGGCACTTAACAAATATTACTGAAAGTAACGTAAATGAAAATGCTCTCGGATATGAAGGCATGAAAAAAATGTTTTCAAAATATGGTTTTGATAATTCAGATCAACCAGGTGAGCGTGATTTAGGGCAGGGAGGTTTTAAATTTGATGGCTTGACTGCTGAGTCTGCATCAAATTTTATCAGAGATAAAAAAGGAAATGAAAAGCCTTGGTCTGTATTTGTAAATTTTGTCAATCCTCACGATATAATGTTTTTCAGGGCATCTTCTGAAATATTGGGTACAGGATTTGTTGGTGAAAATCAAAAATTTGCACCAGATGATCCATTATATAAAAAAGAACACGATTTTGATTTTCCTAAAAATTTCGGTCCAAGATTAATAGGCACAGATGACTTTGGAACTGAGATCATGAATACGGTGTATGGTGAAATCTCATACGATCGACCAGATTTATGGAGAAATTTTTGTAATTACTATTTCAACTGCTTACGTGATGTTGATAGGCGTATGATGAAACTTATTCATTCTCTTGAGGAGACTGCTCAAATGGATAACACAATTATCTTTATGATCTCTGATCATGGAGAAATGCTTGGACAACAGGGGTCGCGCGGAAAAATAGTTTCTTGGGAAGAGTCTATCAGAGTTCCTACTCTTGTTTACCACCCAGATCTGAAAGATAAAAAATTGTGTAACTCAGTAATATCAAATATTGATATTGTTCCGACATTATTAGAATTTACAGGTCTTAGTAAATCTGAACTTAGAGATAAGCACCCTGAATTAAAAGGTAACAGCTATGCGGAGTTGGTTGAAAATGTCAACTACGACAATATACGTGATAAAGAAGGCCATCTAATTCATGGAGTTCAAATTATACCTGCGGTTTTTGAGGTCGCTGAAAAATTTCGACTTACTGGACTTGCTGAAGGTTTTTATGAAAAAACAAAAGCATTTATGACTAGGGGCAATTTTTTGCCAGATTTTGCACCGCCCCTTAATTACAAAGGCGTTGTGGACAAAAAGTATAAATTTTTAAGATTTTTTTCACCTCGTCAAAATAACATACCGTCAAACTTTGATGAATTGACTAAATACAATTCAGACTATCAATTATATGATTTAGAAAAAGATCCATTTGAAATGAATGATTTGGCAAAAGATGAAAATAATAGAAAATTACTAATGTCTATGAATGATAAATGCAATAGACTTGCAGACAAAGAAATTGGTTTGGAAAATCATGTCATTCACTTACCTGGCCCCGATTGGTTTTGGACTGTTTAATATATGAAAGATAATGTAATATTAAATTTTGATTTATATAAAAAATATAAATCAGAACATGCCCCAGACAGTTTTCATCATGTTGCTTTTAAAACTCAAAATTATGATGCAATGGTCGAATTTTATGAAAAACTTTTTGGTTGTAAGCCAATGTACAAAAGCAATGATATTGCTTTTTTGGCTTTTGATGAGGAGCATCATCGTATTGCAATTGCAAACACTGAACCAGGAGTAAAGAAATTAGGATTTATTTCGAAGATTATATTAGCATTTAGAAATTGGCTTAATAAAAATATTCCAACAACTATTGGGCTGGATCATATCTCTTATTGTCTTAACCCAATCGATAAATGGTTTGATTTTTATCATAAGGCAAAAGATAGAGGTCTTGAGCCTTACTGGACAATCAATCATGGATGGATAACGGGCATGTATTACAAAGATCCAGACGGTAATCTTGTAGAACTATTTTTTGAGCATTGGACAAATGATGAAGAATATAAAAATGAAATTTCTGCTAGAGGTTTTCCTGAAGAGCCAGTAGGTACGAATATGGATATCGATATACTCTATCAAATGTACAAAAACGGTGAATCACTAAAAAATTTAACAAAAAAAGGAAACACAGTTCCAGAGGGTAAGAAGCCAGTTGCGGGAATTCAGGCCGCTATCAATATGCGTAAAAAATTTAAATAATTATATGGATCTTTATGATCAAAATCTTATTCCAAGAATAATATTTACTGTCATATCAGTTGTATTAACTATAGGACCCACTATTGCTGATTTTAATAAAACGCATGCAACTCATCCTGATTGGACAGGGCACGCTCGCTTTCATGTGGTTTGGCAAGTCTTAGGTTTTTATCCGATAATGATATTAAATTTAATTGTTCTATGGATCAATATTTCAAACTTTTACTATCCATATCAGTTATTCTTTTGGCTTTTCTGGTATGTTGGCTTTGTAGGTTCTTTTTTGATTACATTATTGAGCATGCCATTATTTAAAGGCAAATTGTCTGACCCTGGAGGAAGAACACCTTTTTTGTATACATTCGGAAGGAAATTTAAATTTTTACCTGGTAAGGATAAACACTTACCCTTCAAGATAAATGGAGAAGTGAAGACCTACAAAGTAGATGAAAACTTGCACAATTTAGTTCTACCTTCAATAATTGTCATTATAACTTCTATTTATTTTATAGTTCTATAAAAGAGCATATTCATGATTGAATATTTTTTTCCATTATTATTGTTATGCGTCATTCAATCTGGCACTCCAGGCCCAAACAATATCATGCTTACAGCTTCAGGAAAAAACTTTGGTTATGTAAAAACAATTCCTCATATGGCAGGTGTTGTCTTTGGGTTTTTAACTTTATTAATTGTGATGGGATTGGGATTAATATCTATTTTTACGAGCTACCCAATAGCACAAACCATTTTGCAAATACTAGGCTCGCTATATTTACTGTACTTGTCTTATAGAATTTATTTTACTTATAGTTCTGATGATGACGATCGATCAAAGCCAATAACATTTATAGAGTCATCTCTTTTTCAATATGTAAATCCAAAGGGTGTTATGATGGCAATAACGACTATTTCTATTTATACGGACTATAAAAACTTTCAGTTTATAGACAGTTTTCTTGAAGGAATGGTTTTTGTACTCTTGGGATTTACCATATCTAATACTTTTTCAGTTCTCACGTGGACATCAGTCGGAGTTTTTTTAAATAATTTCATAAAGTCGAAGGCTGCAATTAGAAGTTTTAATGGCTTAATGGCAACTTTACTTGTTTTAACAGTTATATGGATTAATTATGAGTTTTATGGATCTTAGTAGAAAATTAATAACTTATTTAGTTTTAGGACACTGCTTTATCATTGCTATATCAAATTATTTAGTGCAATTTCCAGTAAATATATTTGGTTTGGATTATACAATCGGTACATTCACTTTCCCAATTATTGTTTTGGCGACAGATTTAACTGTACGACTTTCAAATGCAAGAAATGCACGTAAAGTTATTGGCTTTGCTTTCGTGCCCGCTTTCATAATTTCATATATATTTGCTGACTTTAGAATAGCTATTGCGTCTGTTTTAGCTTATTCAATTGGGCAGTTACTTGATGTGCTTGTATTCTCAAAAGTAAGGGACAGAGTAGGTGATGATGGGTTAAATTTGAGTTCTTATTGGTATCTTGCGCCAGTTGTAAGTACCTTTTTTGCTCAACTAATTGATACATATCTATTTTATGGTGTTGCATTCTATAATTCTACAGATGACTTCATGCGCAATAATTGGGATCTGATAGCATTTAATGATTTCATTCTAAAGTTAGTGGTTTGCTATCTAGCATTTTTACCAATTTATGTTTTAATTCTTAATAGAACTTTTAATTATATAAGAACACGCACTTAGAATAATGATATTTACTTCTATTACACCTGAAGCTTTTGATCATAAAAATATCCCAAATGACATTCATGAAATGAATGATCATATAAAAAACTTACTAGTCAACGCACCTCCATCACATGAAATACCATTTGAGGTTTTGCAAGATATAAGAAGACAAGGGGGTGGATTACTCGCGTTTCAACCATACTCTGATCGTGCTGAAAATAGACAAGTGGGTGATGGTGACCAGAAAGTAACAATACGAATATTTAATCATGATAGTCCTGATTTTATCTATATGCATATTCATGGTGGCGGTCACTGTATCGGCGCTGCAGATATGCAAGACCAATCTTTGGAAAAAGTTTCAAAAGAGCTAAATTGCGTTGTTGTAAGCGTGGAATATCGTCTTGCGCCAACCAATCCTTATCCTGCCGCTCCAGATGATTGTGAAACAGCCGCTACTTGGTTGATAGAAAATTCAAAAAAGGAATTCAATACTGAAAAGATTATAATTGGTGGCGAGTCGGCTGGCGCCAACTTATCAGCAGTTACATTGTTGAGATTGAAGAGTAAAGGGCTACTAGATACTATCAAAGGAGCAAACCTTATTTATGGATCTTATGATGCTCGTCTAACTCCAAGCGCAATCAGACAAGAAGATTCTGATGAGATTTTCTTATTATCATATGCCATGATTAGAAAATTTAGGGACTCATATTTTCAGGGAGATGTAGACAAAAGTTTACCAGATGTTTCTCCTATACAAGGTGATTTAAGTGGGATGCCTCCAGCACTATTTACAGTCGGAACAAGAGATTTATTGCTTGACGATTCATTATTTATGTTTGGTCGATGGCTAAGTTATGGTTCTAATGCTGAGATTATAATTGTACCTGGAGCAGATCATGCTTTTAATGCATTTCCATCAGAAACAACTACCTTGGTTGAAAATAAGATTAACGAGTTCTTGCAATCAGTTCTTTAAATTACTGAGATAGTTTTCAGCTACACGTTGCCCTAGGTTGTAATCAGCTTTTAAAATATCAACATTTTTAGAATCTCTTTTTGATTTAAGTCTTGTTGGCGGACATAATTGCATTACTTCACAATCTGAAGGAGGGTTTTGTATGAAATCTAAAGCAGCGTTGTAAGTTTTGTCATGCTTAAGCAGAGCTTTTCTAAGTTCAGGGTATTCTTTAGAAAAAAATGCTCCAATATAATTTTCAAGTTTTAATTTTCTCTTAAATTTTTCTTCATAGGTTCTGATAACTATGATGCGTTTGGCGCCGAGCTCATAAGCCTTTCTGACAGGCAGAGGATCGGCTACGCCACCATCAAATTTACGACGTCCGTCTATCATACTGGGTGTTCTTACTAGTACAGGCAAAGTTCCAGATGCTATCATTTTAGGCATCCATTCATCGTCTCCAAATTCATGATATTCAGCTTGAGCACTAAGAGCATCAGTCACAACCGCAATGTATTTTTTGCCTTGAACAGTTTTTCTAATTTTTTCCATATTAGGCTTGAACATTTTCTCGCCGTCTTCGTACATTTTATGAAATTTGATTATGTCGCCACCTGTGAAGATATTTTTATAATCTAAGTAATCTCCTCGCGCAGCATAAAGCATCTTTTCTAAATTATTGTCAGTTTCTCTAATGAGGTACCAGCAAAGAACCGCAACACCATTTGATACTCCAATATAAATATCGAATGGGTCGTATTTTCTTTTTATAAATGTATCGGTGATTCCAAAAGAAAATACTCCTCTTTGTCCACCACCTTCAACAATTAGAGCTGTTTTTTTATTTTCCATGATACAATAAATTAGTAAGGATATATAAGAAATCAAATGTGTTCGATAGTAATTTTAAAACAAACTGACTCTGAGTGGCCCATTATAATTGGAGCCAATCGAGATGAAATGAGTAATCGAGACGCTTTGCCACCTGGTCGTCATTGGGACGACAGACCGCATATTTTTGCAGGCAAGGACATGACGGCGGGCGGTACCTGGATAGGAATTAATGACTTTGGTGTCGTTGCTGCAATTATGAATAGAATGAACAGTCTTGGACCTATGGATAATAAAAGAAGTAGAGGAGAATTGGTTCTTGATGCACTAGATCATGCAGATGCATCTGAGTCATTAAATGCAATAATTGAAATCGAAAAAGACTCATACAGAGGTTTTAATATGTTTATTGCAGATAATTTAAATGCATATTGGATTAAGTCAGATGAAAAAAATTCTGTAATTGAATACTTCAATATACCTGATGGCTTATCAATTATAACTGCTTACGATCGAAATGATTTAAATTCTAAGCGTATAAAAACTTATTTATCAAAGTTTGCTTTATCGTCTGATCCAAAACCAGGAAGAGATGAATGGCAGGACTGGGAAATGTTATTGGGCAGCACATATTCTGATAACAACGATCCTTTGTCAGCAATGTGTGTGAAAACAGACATGGGTTTTCAAACTGTATCTTCCACTCTTATCGCTCTTCCAAGTTTTCAGCCAAAGATGGGATCGGCAAAGCCTGTTTACAAATTTGCCAATGGCTCACCAGACTCAGCAAGTTTTATGGAAATGGATATTTGAATTCTATAATTGCTCTTTAAATTATTGATTTCTATATACTATTTTTCTTAGAAATTACAAAACAAGCTCATATTTAGTATTGTTAGATGATTATGAATTATTATAATCTTCAATCTTATTAATAATTGGAGCTTTTAAATGACTGATTGCTATATTTACGACACCGTTAGAACTCCTCGTGGTAAGGGCAAAAAAAATGGAACCCTTCATGAGGTAACAGCACTGGAACTTGCAACTCAAGTTTTAAATAATATTAAAGATAGAACAAATATTGATACAGCAGATGTAGATGACGTTGTACTAGGATGTGTTGCACCAGTTGGTGAACAAGGCGCCTGTATTGCAAGAACAGCTGTGTTAAATGCTGACTATGATCAATCAGTTTCAGGTGTTCAGATCAATAGATTTTGTGCATCTGGTTTAGAAGCAACTAACATGGCAGCTGCACAAGTGATGTCTGGACAGTCACAAATGTCCATCGGCGGTGGTGTTGAGTCTATGTCCAGAGTTCCTATGGGCTCGGATGGTGGCGCAATGGTTGCTGACCCTTCAGTTGCAATAAAAAATTACTTTGTTCCACAAGGTATTAGTGCAGATTTAATTGCCACCAAATATGGTTTCTCAAGAGATGATGTAGATAGTTACGCTGTTGAAAGTCAGAAGAGGGCAAAAAAAGCTTGGGATGAAAAAAGATTTTCAAAATCAATAACACCTGTGAAAGATATCAATGGCTTAACAGTGTTGGACCATGATGAACATATGAGGCCTGATGCTACAATGCAATCACTTGGTTCTTTAGACCCTTCTTTTGCAATGATGGGAGAAATGGCCGGCTTCGATGCAACTATTCAACAACGATACCCTGAAGTTGAAGCTGTTAATCATGTTCATACTGCTGGTAATTCATCAGGAATAGTTGATGGAGCAGCTGGAATATTGCTTGGAAATAAAGAAATGGGTGACAAATATGGTTTGAAAGCTCGCGCTAAAATTAAAGGTTTCGCGTCAACAGGTTCTGAGCCAAGTATCATGCTTACTGGCCCTGGTTATGTTTCTGATAAGCTTCTAAAAAACCTAGGCATGAGCAAAAGTGATATTGACTTGTGGGAGCTAAACGAAGCATTTGCCGTTGTTGTACTAAGATATATGGAACATATGGGTATTGACCACTCTGACATTAACGTGAATGGGGGCGCAATAGCTATGGGGCACCCATTAGGTGCAACTGGGGCTATGATTTTAGGAACTGTACTTGATGAGTTAGAGAGAAGTAATAAGTCTACTGCTCTTGCCACACTTTGTGTTGGTGGCGGTATGGGAACTGCGACCGTAATCGAGCGCGTTTAATAACATAAAATTTTAGGACAATAATCATGGCTGATGTAACTTATGAAATAGATAGCGACGGTGTTGCCGTTGTAACTTGGGATTTAGAAAATCGTTCAATGAACGTTTTAAATTTTCAATCTCTTGGTGAATATAGATCAATTATTGAGAAATTAATCTCAGATGAGTCAGTTAAAGGCATTGTTCTCAGAAGCGCAAAAGATGCATTCATAGCTGGCGCAGATTTAACTTCATCTGAAGTTTTTGGTTTTGATAGCGTTCAAGAAGATAAAGTTAAAGCTGCGGAAAAAATTTATAATGGCAACATGGACATGCAGCTATTGTTCAGAAGCATGGAAACATCAGGCAAGCCATTCGTAGCTGCGATAAACGGCCATGCTTTAGGTGGTGGTTTTGAAATATGTCTCGCATGTCACTATCGTGTAGCGATAGATAATGATAAAATTCAGATTGGACAACCTGAAGCGAAAGTTGGTTTGATACCTGGTGCAGGTGGAACTCAAAGAGTTCCTAGACTTGCCGGTGTAACTCAAGAGATAATGGGCTTTCTACTAGCAGGTACTCCATTTACTCCAAAAAAAGCTCTTAGTGCTGGCCTTATTAACGAAGTCACAGACCCAGATAACTTAATTAATGCAGCAAAAAAATATATTGTGGATGGTGGAAAATCAGTTCAACCATGGGATGAGAAAGGATTTAAATTTCCTGGCGGCCTTCCTTATACCCCAAAAGGTGCAATGATTTGGGCTGCGGCATCATCTTCATTGAGAAAAAATTCTTATAATAACTATCCTGCACAAACTGCAATCCTTTCTGCTGTTTATGAAGGTGTTCAGGTGCCGATTGATGCAGCATTACGAATTGAAGCACGTTATTTTACAAAAGTTGTAATGGATCCTAGATCTCAAAATATGGTTCGAAGCCTTTTTGTAAATATGCAAGCTTTGAGCAAAGGTGCAAGAAGACCAAAAGATTTCGATAAATATGATGTTAAAAAGATTGGAATTCTTGGAGCAGGTTTGATGGGTGCAGGAATTGCATATGTTACCGCTAAAGCAGGCATTGAAGTTGTATTAATTGACATGGATCAAGCTGCAGCAGAAAAAGGAAAAGAATATTCCACTAAGATTTTAGATAAACAATTAAGTAAGAAAAAAACCACTGAAGAAAAAAAAGAAAAGCTATTAAGTCTCATTACAGCTACAACTGATTACTCTCTTTTAAAGGGGGCAGATCTTATTGTTGAGGCAGTATTTGAAAATAGGGACATAAAAGCAGATGTAACCGCTAAAGCAGAAGCGCAAATATCAGAAACTGCTGTATTTGGTTCTAATACATCCACTTTGCCAATTACAGGTTTAGCTCAAAATTCAAGCCGGCCTGCAAACTTCATAGGTATACATTATTTTTCACCAGTAGAGAGAATGCCTTTAGTTGAGATCATCATGGGAAAAGAAACTTCTCAAGAAACATTGGCAAAAACAATGGATTATGTTCAGAAAATTAGAAAGACACCAATTGTTGTAAACGACAGTCGAGGTTTTTATACAAGTCGTGTATTTGGTACTTATACAGGCGAAGGTGTTGCAATGTTAGCAGAGGGTATAAAACCTGCTTTAATTGAAAATGCGGGTAAGATGACAGGCATGCCAATGGCTCCACTAGCTCTTTCTGATGCTGTGGCATTGGATCTTGCATGGAAAGTAACAACTCAAACGAAAAAGGACTTTGAAGCTGAAGGCAAAGAATTCCCAATAACTCCGATGTATTCAATTATGGAAGAAATGGTTGAAAAGCAAGGCAGGTTTGGGAAGAAAAACAATAAAGGCTTTTATGAGTATCCTGAAAATGGAAAAAAATATTTATGGCCTGAACTATCTAACTTATGCAAGGAAAGTGACGATCAACCAGATGTTGAGGAATTAAAGAAAAGGTTCCTATATATACAGGCACTTGAAACAGCTAAATGCTATGAAGAAAACGTACTAACGGATGTTAGAGATGCGGACATTGGGGCAATACTCGGTTGGGGAATGGCGCCATGGACCGGAGGTCCACTATCCTTTATAGATATGGTTGGTGTTAAAGAATTTGTGGCAGAGGCAGATAAACTCGCACAAAAATATGGCGAAAGATTTACTCCGTGCAAAATGCTTCGTGATATGGCGGCTAAAAATGAGAGTTTCCACAAGGGCGGTAGCTCTAGTCAAGCAGCTTAAATAAGACTACTATATAACTTATAACTTTTACTGATTTGAGAGGATCTATATGGCAAATACCACACCTACGACTAATTCTTTGGAAAACTATTTTTTACCTTTTACTGCAAATAAAGACTTTAAGAAGGATCCAAGATTATTAGATAGAGGTGAGGGAGTATACTACTGGAATCATAAAGGTGACCAGGTAATAGATGCTTCATCCGGTCTATTTTGTGTTCCATTGGGACATGGCAGAAAAGAAATAGCTGAAGCCGTTCATCAGCAATTATTAAAATTAGATTACTCTCCCAGCTTTCAAGTTTCTCATTTACCTGCTTTTGCATTAGCTGAAAAAGTAGCAAATCTTCTACCAGGTGATTTAAACAATGTATTCTTCACAATTTGTGGATCTACTGCAATTGACTCTGCAATTAAAATAATTCAGGCATATCAGCACGCAATTGGACAATCGCAACGTGTAAGGTTTGTATCAAGAGAGCGCGCATACCATGGTGTAAACATCGGAGGAACTTCTTTAAGTGGCATGATTAAAAACCGTGAGATATTTACTGCAACAATGCCTGGAGTTATTCATTTAAGACACACTTGGTTAGAAGAAAATAAATATACAAAAGGTCAGCCGCAACATGGAGCTCATCTTGCTGAGGATCTTCAGAGGTTTGTAGAAATGTATGGCCCCGAGTCTATCGCTGGGTGTTTTGTTGAACCTATTGCTGGTTCAACAGGAACCATTGTTCCCCCTATTGGATATTTAGAAAGGCTAAGAGAAATTTGTGATAAATACGGAATTGTTCTTGTTTTTGACGAAGTAATTACTGGTTTTGGCAGAACAGGAAAATCATTTGGAGCTGTAAAATATAACGTACAGCCTGATATGATTACTATGGCAAAGGCTATTACCAATGGAGCGCAGCCTATGGGGGCAGTTGGTGTTTCAGATAAAATTTATAACGCGATTGTTGATAATGGACCAGAGCACGGAGTAGAGTTCTTTCACGGATATACTTACTCAGGCCATCCAGCTTGTGTAGCAGCCTCTCTTGCTACCTTAGATGTATACGAAAAAGAAGATGTATTTGCAAGAGCGGAAAAGATGTCACCATACTTCATAGACGCAGTGTTTGATGCATTTCAGGATATACCAATTGTTACAGATGTAAGGGCTGATGGAATGATGGCTGCTTTTGACCTAGCAGTTGATAAAAACCCTGGCGTGAGAGGATATGATGCTCAAAAGAAAACATTTGCTAATGGTGTTCATATAAAATTTACTGGGGATGCTGGTATAGTTGCCCCTGCGTTAATTGCTGAAGAGAAACACATAGATGAAATGCTTCAAAGAATTAAAGAGGTATTAGTAAAATACTAGCAGCTTATATGTCAAAGCTTCCTTCACACACAGAGGTTGTCATTATTGGAGGAGGTATTGCTGGTACAAGCATCGCATACCACCTTGCTGAGAGAAATGTTCAGGTCACATTAGTTGAGAGAAAGAGTTTAACTTGTGGCACAACTTGGCATGCAGCTGGATTGGTTGGTCAACTAAGGGCAACAAAAAATCTTACAAAAATGGCTAAGTATTCAACGGAGCTCTATCATAAACTTAATCAAAAAGAAGATCTATCTGCTGGATTTTTGATAAATGGTTCAGTTTCTATTGCGGAAAATGAGGGGCGTTATCAAGAAATGAGTAGAGGCGCATCAATGGGTCGAAGTTATGGCTTGGAAATAAATGAAATTTCAATTGATGAAGTAAAGGAGAAATACCCACTTCTCGATACTAAGCATGTTAAAGGAGCTTGGTTTTTGCCTCAGGACGGGCAAATTAACCCGGTAGATATTACAATGTGCCTTGCAAAAGAAGCAAGACGAATGGGTGCTAACATTATTGAAAATAACAAAGTCATTTCAATCGAACAAGAAGGTGACAAGGTCACAAAAGTTATTACAGAACTAGGTGATATTACATGTGATAAGATTGTTATATCTGCTGGAATGTGGAGTAGGGAAGTAGGTAAAATGTGCGGGGTAAATATTCCTCTGCACGCATGTGAACATTTTTACGCTGTAACTGAATATTCAGAAGATATACCAAAAAATTTACCCATCTTAAGAAACCCAGATGCCTATATTTATGTGAAGGAAGACGCTGGAAAACTTTTAATAGGCGCCTTTGAAAAGAAAGCAAAACCTTGGGGCATGAACGGAATTCCTGAAGATTTCGAATTTGATAGTTTGCCAAACGATCTTGATCATTTCGGACCTATTTTAATGGAAGCAATGGATAGGCTTCCAATACTGAATGAGCTTGGCATTAAAACATATTTTAATGGACCTGAAAGCTTCACACCTGATGATAGGTATTATTTAGGCAAAGTTCCTTACAAAGAAAATATATTTGTTTCAACTGGCTTCAATTCAATAGGAATACAATCTGCTGGAGGTGTTGGCAAAGTTATGGCTGATTGGATCATAAATGACAAAAGTAAGATTGATTTGTGGGATGTAGATGTCGCTAGAGTATTAGATTTTCAAGATGATGATGAATATCTAAGAGAAAGAAGCTCTGAAACGCTTGGGCTCTTGTACGCTGTACATTGGCCCTACTATCAATTTGAAACTTCTAGAAATAAAATTAAATCACCACTCTATGGCCAACTTGAAAAAGAAGGAGCTTGCTTTGGAGAAGCGGCTGGATGGGAAAGGCCAAATTGGTTTACCAATAATGGTCAAAGACCTCAATATCAATACTCGTATCATAAACAAAATTGGTTTGAAAATGTAAGGAGCGAATGTGTTGCTGTAAGAAATGATATTGGTTTATTTGAACTTACATCTTTTTCTAAGTTTATTATTCGAGGAGATGATGTAGTTAATTTTTTAAACTATATGTGTGTAAGTGAGATGAATGTACCAATTGGGCGAATTATATATACACAAATGTTAAATGACGAAGCTGGAACAGAAGGTGACATTACTTTTACGAGAATAAGTGAAAATGAATATATGTTTGTTACGGGCCCAACTGCACATAATAAAGACTATTACTGGTTATTATCTCATTCAAAAAAATTTAAAAATATAGAAATTATTGACGTAACTAAACAATATGGCTGTCTTTCAATAATGGGACCTAATTCAAGGGAGCACCTTCAAAGAATATGTAATGAGGATATTTCAAATGAAACATTACCGTTTGGATTTTCTAAGAAAATAAATCTTGGCGGCACTGAATGTAGGCTTCATAGAATTACATACGTAGGCGAATTAGGTTTTGAAATTTACATTCCCTATAATAATTTGGAAAAAGTATTCGACGTTGTTTATGCAAAAAATGGAAAAAGCCCGGTAAAACTTGCAGGCTATCATGCACTAAATTCACTGAGAATGGAGAAAGGGTATCTTCATTGGGGGCATGATATTGGAGTTGAGGAAAACCCTTTTGAAGCGGGTGTTGGATTTTGTGTAAATCTTAATAAGAAGATGCCTTTTTTAGGACAGGCAGCACTTGAAAAAAAGAAGAAGTCTGGTCTTAGTAAAAGAAAAGTAAATTTTGCATTATCTAACAATGACTTATTGATTTATCACAATGAGCCAATCTATTTTGACGGTAAGATTGTTGGTGAAATTTCTTCAGGCATGTATGGTTTCTATTTAGACAAATCACTGGGCATGGGTTACATTTCAAACAATGACAGCTACTCTATTGAGGAAATGATGAGTCATCAAAAATTTGAAATTGAAGTTGCAGAAACTAAATATTCTGCAGAGGGGTCAATAAATTGTTTTTATGATCCAGGCAGAGAAAAAATATTAGTATAGAAAGTATTGTTATGACTAAAATGACGACAGAAGAAGCATTCGTAAAAGTTTTGCAAAAACACGGTATACAGCACGCATTTGGAATAATTGGATCTGCATTCATGCCAATTTCCGATTTATTTCCAAAGGCAGGTATTACTTTCTGGGATGTAGCTCATGAAAATAATGGCGGTATAATCGCAGACGGCTATACAAGAGCGACAGGAAAAATGTCTATGTGCATTGCACAAAATGGCCCTGGCATTACTAACTTTGTTACGCCAATAAAAACTGCATACTGGAATCACACTCCAATGCTTCTAGTTACTCCACAAGCGGCAAATAAAACTATAGGACAAGGTGGCTTTCAGGAAGTAGAACAAATGGCATTGTTTAAAGATATGGTTTGCTACCAGGAGGAAGTGAGGGATCCTACTAGAGTTGCCGAAGTACTAAATCGAGTAATTTCAAAAGCATTCAAAGGTTCTGCTCCAGCACAAATAAATATTCCTCGCGATATGTGGACACAAGTTATAGATATCGAGTTACCGCCAATAATAAAATTTGAAAGACCATCAGGAGGAATCGAAGCAATAAAAGAAGCGGCAAAACTTCTATCTAATGCTGACTTTCCAGTAATATTATCAGGAGCTGGAGTGGTCTTAGCTGATGCAATCAATGACTGCAAAGCTTTAGCTGAAAAATTAGACTCACCTGTTGCTTCTGGCTATCAACATAATGATAGTTTTCCAGGTAGTCATCCACTTGCAGTGGGGCCTTTAGGTTATAACGGCTCAAAAGCTGCTATGGAGTTAATTTCTAAAGCAGACGTTGTTCTTGCCTTAGGGACTAGACTAAACCCATTTTCAACATTACCTGGTTACGGAATAGATTATTGGCCAAAAGATGCAACTATTATTCAGGTTGATATAAATTCTGATAGAATTGGATTAACAAAAAAAGTTTCAGTAGGTATATGCGGTGATGCAAAACAAGTTGCTCAGCAATTATTACGTAGTCTTTCTCCTGAAGCGGGAAACAAAAATAGAGATGAGAGAAAAGCTCTAATTCATCAAACCAAATCTGCTTGGTTACAAACATTGAGTAGTATGGATCATGAAGATGACGATCCTGGAACATCATGGAATGAGGAAGCTAGAGTAAGAGATGCAGATCGCATGTCTCCTCGCATGGCTTGGAGGGCTATACAGAATGGCTTACCAAAAAATGCAATAATTTCATCCGACATAGGCAATAACTGCGCAATAGGAAATGCTTATCCAACATTTGAAGAAGGTAGAAAATATTTAGCTCCAGGTCTTTTTGGACCTTGCGGTTATGGCTTCCCTTCAGTTTTAGGTGCTAAAATAGGCTGTCCAAATATTCCTGTTGTTGGTTTTGCTGGAGATGGAGCTTTTGGCATAAGCATGAATGAAATGACATCTTGCGCTAGGGAAGAATGGCCTGCAATTACAATGGTGATATTTAGAAACTATCAGTGGGGCGCCGAAAAAAGAAATTCGATATTATGGTATGACAATAATTTCGTTGGTACCGAACTAGATCCAGAATTAAGCTACGCAAAAGTCGCAGAAGGCTGTGGATTGAAGGGTGTTATAGTTAAAACCATGGATGAGTTGACAAATTCACTCAGAACTGCGTGTGAAGAACAGTCAAATGGAGTTACAACTTTTATTGAGGTTATTTTAAATCAAGAACTTGGAGAACCTTTCAGACGAGATGCAATGAAAAAACCAGTTGAAGTTGCCGGCATCAATCCTGATGACATGAGTCAAGAGCAACACGGTTAAACTCTTTGAAGAGTGTGCATTCGCGACCTTGCACTATCTTTGTGGTTAGGCAAAGCAATAAAAGGTTTTGATAATTTGATATAATTGAACTCATTCGATCTTTTCTCTAATTCACGCTTAAATCCAAGTTTTGTGAAAATCTTCTCTGAAATTGAGAGTATGAGATACCCCCCAGGCTTTGTTAATCTAATTAATTCCTTTATTGATGACGATCCCACATGACCTGACGTCAAAACACCTGTGCATATAACTAAATCAAATTGATTTCCTTTTAAACTTGTTTTTTTGCTTAACGACTCGCAAACTAGTTTTTTATATATTTTTTTAGAGCGAGCTACTTTTAACATATCTTTTGAATAATCTATCCCTACGATATTATTGTAACGAAGAGCTTTCAAAATTTCAGCGACATAGCCAGTACCACACCCTGCATCAAGAATTTTTGAGCCTTTCTTTACAGTTATATACTTTTCTAGAATCTGTTTAACTTTACTTGGGTAAGCGTAGCCCCAGTCTTTTAGGTCACTGTCATAACCGTCAGCCCATTCCCTATAATGTTTTTTTAGGCGGGTTGAATTCTTTTCCTTATAAACAATGTTTAGCCATTTTTTACCCATAATGAGCGCTTTCCTCTTTTGAATATTTAATAAATAGTATAAAAATTAGTCATATATGTTGATCGGTGTTCCCAAAGAAATTAAGCCGCAAGAAAATAGAGTAGGCCTAACTCCTGAAAGTGTAAAGGAACTTATTGATGATGGTAATGAAGTAATCATTGAAAGAAAAGCCGGTCAGGGGTCAGGTTTTGACGATCAAAATTATAACGATGTTGGGGCAACAGTTTTTGAAAATGCGCAGGATATTTTCGATCGCGCTGAGTTGATCATCAAAGTTAAAGAACCTCAAGATGATGAAATAAAAAAATTGAAAGATGGCCAGCTGCTATTCACATATTTACACCTTGCTGCAAGTAAAGCATTGACAAAAGGATTAATGAATTCTGGCGCAACATGTATAGCTTACGAAACTATAACCGATAACAATGGAAGGCTTCCGCTACTTGCTCCAATGAGTGAAGTAGCCGGTAGAATTTCAATTCAAGCAGGAGCCAGAGCTCTTGAAATGACAAACAAAGGAAGAGGCGTGTTATTATCTGGCGCAACAGGAGCACCACCAGCTAAAGTTGTAATTATTGGTTGTGGAGTTGTAGGGTTTAATGCCGCCCTTATTGCTCATGGAATGAAATCAAATGTAACGCTTATTGATCAATCTGAAGCAAGGCTCAATGAATTAGAAAATTATTTTAATAATGAAGTCAATACATCAATATCAACACCTGAAACTATAGCCGAAGAAGTTAAAAACTGTGACTTGCTAATTGGAGGTGTGCTAATCCCAGGTTCTAGTGCGCCCAAATTAGTATCAGATGAACTAGTTTCCAAAATGAAAAAAGGAGCAGCCATCGTGGATGTCGCAATAGATCAAGGTGGGTGCATTGAAACCAGTAAGCCTACTACTCATGCAGACCCAGTTTATATTAAACATGACGTGGTACATTACTGTGTAACCAATATGCCTGGGTGCGTTCCCCGTACATCTACCATCTCTCTAAATCAAGCTACATTACCGTTCGTAAAAAAATTAGCGAGAGAAGGGTTAAAAAAAGCATTATCAAATGACAGGAATTTTATGAATGGACTAAATGTAATAAAAAATAAATGCACTCAAGCAGATGTTGCAAGAGATCTAAACATAGCTTTTTCAAATCCTGAAGATTTAGTTGCTTAAATACTTTTTGCGGCCTTTGACAGGTTTTTTAATTTAAGCATTGCCATATCCCTGCTTAAATATCCTAGCCCACAATCAGGAGCTGCTATAAGCCTCTCTTTATCAATATGGTTTAGACAGGACAGCAATCTATCCCTAATCACATCAATTTCTTCTACTTCACTTGAGGCAACCTTTATTAACCCAAATATTATTTTTTTTGACTTATACAACTCAAGTAGTTTTAAATCATTGTGTCTATGAGCATCTTCAATAGATATGGTATCAATCAGACTATTCTCTAAGGCATCTGCAATTTCAAAATAACTTATTAATGGCGCTTTTGGATAATCATCTGCATCAATTTTATCTGGATATCCACAACATATATGAGTTATCTTTTCACAGTCTGTAACTCCATGAAAACATCTTTCAAGATTATCTATTCCAAATTCGATTGCCTCTTTTGATTTTCTTGCAAATAAAGGTTCATCTACTTGTATATATTTACAGCCAGAATTGACTAATGACTTTATTTCTTTATTTATTGCCTCCCCTAAATCTACTCCTAACATTTTATGATCATTATAAAATTCATCAGCAATTGTATCTGTGATAGTCAATGGTCCAGGTATTGTAACTTTAATAGGATTTTTTGATATTGACTGATTAATTTCGTATTCTTTATTTAAAAACGACCCAATAAATTCAACTTTATTTGTGATTGTTGGAAGCCAACAATCATAATTACCTGTTCTCGCTGTTTTCTTAGTTAACTTTTCAAAATCGATCCCACCGAGATGCCTGCAGTGATAATGAATATAATTTTCTCGTCTCACTTCACCGTCCGTAATAATATCAATCCCGCACTCAATTTGATCTTTAATAATATTCTCTGAGGCAAGTTTTATTTGGACCTCATATTCTTCTCCCATTTTTAGTTTTGCTTGTTCCCACTTAGATGTTGGGTATTCAGCATCTGTTCCTTTCTCATCTTTGAACCAATCAGGTAAAGTTAAGGAATCCGGCTTAGGGTAGGCGCCAATTGTAGTTGTTAAAATCATACAAAAAGTCTATTTAAAACAATAATTTAGCCAAGAAATAAATGAACTAAAAAATAAAAATAATAATCATTTTTATCAATGCTTTATAGGATAAATCTAAAGTATCTATTTATGATTAATTTTTATGTATATTTATCATGTATTTAGATAAAGATCCATTTAAAGAAAATTAATTAACTTATTAAATTTCTCTAACTTTGTTCTTTACAGCTACCTCTATATGTATGAAAATTTTTATCAATTAAACAAATAAATTAAATGAGGAGTAGCCGTGAAGAAAATTAATAAAACTCTTAAGGCTGCAAAAGTTTCAAGAAGATCAGTCCTGAAAGGTGCAGCTGCAACTGGTGCAGCAGCAGCTATTGGGCCTTGGTATATTCCAAACGCTTTTGCTGCTCCCGTTGTTAATGTTTTAATGTGGGGCGAATATTTGCCGGACTCAGTAGTTGCAGATTTCAAAGCAAAAACTGGAATTACTGTTAACCATACTAAAATAGGTGATAACGGTGAAATTATATCAAAAATGAAAGCTGGTGGTGGAGCCGGTTATGACCTTGCAAGTCCAACAAATATGAGAGCTTTGCAATGGGCTGACCTTGGCGTACTTGCCCCATTTGATATGAATCGAATAAACACAAGCGCTGTTAACCCAGGAATGCTAGCTGTTGGTGAGCGTGACTGGAATTTTGGTGGAAAAGGATCTCACTGGGTACCACAACTTTGGGGTACTGAGTCAATTTCTTGGAGAACCGACAAATGGCAACCCGATGGACTTCCAAGCTTTGGAGATATTTGGGAGCCTAATCCTGGAATAGATGGCGCATTCATGATGGGTAGAACATACTCAATGATGACTGGATGTGGTATTTGGATGCATCATCAAGGCAAAATGGATTTCTGGTCTTCGTATAACGATGAAGATACAATGAGAAAGAATTGGGAAACAATTACTGACTATTGTATTTCAAAAAAAGGAAATCTTGTTAAATTTTGGTCTGGTGCCGATCCTCAGAAACAAGGTTTCACATCTGATGGTGTTGTCGTTGGACAAACTTGGGATGGTCCTATAGCAGCAATGATGAAAGCTGGAGAACCAGTTGCGTACCAAACTACTGATGAGGGTGCGTTGGCATGGATCGACGGTATAACAATGTCTGCAAAAGCAGAAAACATTGATGAAGCTTATGAGTTAATCAATTACAGTTTTACACCAGAAGTAGGCGGTCAAACTGTGAATGAAATCGGTTATAACTCAGCTGTTAATGGAGCTTCTGACCATTACTCAGATGAAACTAAAGCTTTAGCAAAAGCAATATATCCGGGGGATACTTCGACCAAGTTAAATCCTTGGCCACCAGAACCGCCATGGTATGCTGATGCAAGAGCTGAATACGCTAACAAATTTGAAACAGCGTAATTAGTTCTCTAGGATTAGGTATTAAAAGCGCCCAAGGCATTGTCTTGGGCGTTTTTATTGAATCGTGTTTTTCAGTTAAATCATTATAATTTGTATCAATGAGCGCAGACGTAGAGTTAAGTGATGTTTCGGTAACATTTGGCAGTTTTTATGCCGCCAAGAATGTCAATGTGAAAGTAAATGGAGGTGAGTTCTTCAGCTTCTTAGGACCTTCGGGCTGCGGGAAGACTACTCTTTTAAGGGCTATATCTGGATTTCAAGAACCTTCTGAAGGTAAAGTGCTTATTGACAATAAAGATATGTCTGGAATTGGTCCAAATAAAAGACCAACCGCGTTAATATTTCAAAACTTAGCTCTGTTTCCTCTCATGAGTGTATCAGAAAATATTGCATTTTCCCTTGAAGTAAGGGGCGTATCAAAAGAAGAAAGAAAAAAAAGAGCGGATGAACTTTTGGAACTGATAGCCTTAGAGGGACAAGGAGATAAAAAAGTTCATCAACTCTCTGGAGGTCAAAAACAAAGAGTAGCCATTGCAAGAGCCTTAGCTGTTGAGCCAAAAGTTCTTCTTTTAGATGAACCATTGTCTGCCTTGGATTTAAAACTTCGTCAAAGAATGAGAACAGAACTTAGAGAAATACAAAAAAGAGTAAACATTACATTCATTTATATAACGCACGATCAAGGAGAAGCTCTAACAATGTCTGATCGAATAGCGGTTATGAATGAAGGAGAGCTCGAGCAAATTGGAAAATGCGACGAAGTTTATAACAATCCATTAACACCATTTGTTGCAACATTCGTTGGTGAGAATAATCCTTTATATGGAAAAGTTACGGGTATTGAGGGAGATAAAGCTAGAATTGAAACTGCTGATGGGCAATATTTAGCAACGATGAATGAAAGCAAAAAGTTAAATATTGGTGATGAGTCAATTGCATTTGTTAGACCTGAGTCTTTGTTTATACCAAGAGATGGCGATAACTTTGATAATAAAATTGATGTGAATATTGAAAGTTTTGAATTTGAAGGTAATTTAAAAAATTTTTACGCAAGCCTTAAATCGGGAGCAAAAATTAAATTTTCAGTACCAAACGCCATAGATACATCCTCTATAACCTCAGGATCGTCAATCGTGCTAGGTTTTGAATCTTCAAAATCAGTAATATTACCTAAAGCATCTCTAGCTATAGATTAAGTCATGAACAATTTTTTATTTACTCAACCATTTTTTAAGAAAAACGGTAAGGCAGTTGCGATATATTTTTTAGTAGCAATAATATTTTGGTTTGTTTTCTTAGTTATAATTCCACAATTTTATATGTTAGATTTATCATTTAGAACCAACGTCCCCCCTTTAGCAAGAGGTGGACCTGAAGATTATTATACTTTTGAACACTATAGCCACTTTATATTTGGATCTAAGACAGCCACTGATGCTTTTAACTTTGTTGATTTAGGTGTATTTGGAAGAACTATCTTTGTTTCAATGCTTGTCACAATTGCAAATCTGCTATTTTGCTATCCAATAGCATTTTACATAGCGAAAATTGCAAACCCTAGTACCGCTAGACTTCTTATTGTTTCTCTGATTATTCCTTTCTGGATTAATGAATTGCTTAGATCATTCGCATTGAGGATTTTGTTTGCAAACGAAGGTGTAATTAACAATTTCTTGACCGGGGTTGGAATACTTGATCAAGGAATCCTATTTATCACTTATGATATCGGTTTATATACCGGCTTAATATACGCTTATATTTTGCTAATGATGTTCCCTCTCTATAATGCAATCGAAAGTTTGGACATTAATCAAATCGAGGCAGCAAAAGATTTAGGTTCCTCATCTTTTAGAACGCATTGGAGAATAGTTATTCCTCATGCTAAACCAGGCATTGTATCTGGCTGTACAATGGTTTTTATGTTAACTGTTGGAGCACTAGCAACGCCAGTTGTTTTAAGTAGCCCTAATACTTTATGGTTTCCTCAATTGATATATCAATGGTTTAATATGAATGACAACTGGTCACGAGGATCAGCTTATTCAATCATTTTGTTAATTGTTTCTGTTATTTTCGTACTCACAATGATGCGAATATTTAAAGTTAGGATTGGAGAAATTATTAGGTGAGACCGAGCTATTTTATAAATTTCATGATGGGAATATATATTTTTATATTTTTTGCATACTTATTCGGACCTTTAATCATCATGAGCATTACAGCATTCAACTCTGCAGAATTTCCCTCGATCACACCTTGGGAATGTTTTAGTTTTAGATGGTTTAATGAAGGTAAAATTGCTTACGATGGACAACATCTGGCAGGGCTTTTATCTGACTGGAGACTTCACGATGGCATTATTAGCAGTTTGATTATAGGAGCAGGAGTTGTAACTCTCTCCGTACCAATTGGAATGGCCGCAGCAATAGTATTAACTCAAGTGCGTTCGCAGTTGAGGGATATTTATTACTCAATTTCGATTATGCCCGTTTTATTTCCCGGTGTGATAATTGGTATTTCAACAGTCGTTTTATGGGACCGAATAGCAGGCTTAGGAGGAGAGGGTTTTATTGCAGATATTGGAAGAAACGGAATATTTCTAACAATTTTGGCTCAAACCTGTTTTATATCTACCTATTGTTTTTTAATATTTGTTGCAAGACTACAAAGATTTGATCAGACTCAAGAAGAGGCAGCTTTAGACCTTGGAGCGTCGCAAACTCAAGTATTTTTTAAAATTTTAGTTCCTTACTTAAGCCCCGCAATAGCATCGGCTGCAGTAATTGCTTTTTTATTTTCATTTGAAAATTATAACACGACTGTATTTAGCATTTTATCGGATCAAACATTAACAACTGTAATTGCATCAAAAGTAAGGCTGGGAATAAGTCCTGCATTGAGTGCATTAGCTTTAACAATAATAGCGTTAACTATTATAGCTGCAGTTACCTATGAGGTTTTACGAAGAAAAGCAGAAAAACGATATGCAGAGTCACAGGAAAAGTTTGTAAAAGAAAAAGCAGCAGACAATAGAATTAATAAAAAATATAAAGCTGGTTTTAAAATTCCAAAGGGAATTACCGCTATATTGTTAATAGTGGTCTTTGCTACCTATGGAGCTACCCAAATAGTGAAAAATGATCTATACGGACAATCATGTATTGATGCTGCTGATAAGGAGAAAAAATCCAAATTTCTTGAACAATTGCAAACTTTAGAGTCTAATGAACTTACTGATGAAGAGCTTTCTGGAGGGTCCTTAGGTGGCAATCAGGATTACGGAGATATATTTGGAGACCCATCATTATTCCAAGATTTTGGAGGATTTGATTAATAGATTATGAGCGATAAAAAAGAACCAATTCAACCAGTAAGCGGAACAGTTGTTCCTAGGTATGCTGGCCCATCTACATTTGCACGTCTTCCCGAGCTGAGAGATGTTGAAGATTGTGATGTAGCAATTATAGGCGTACCATTTGATGCGGGTACGAGTTATCGTCCTGGGGCTAGATTTGGTCCTCAAAGTGTAAGACAAGCCTCTCGACAACTAAGAACGAATTATCATCCAAATTATGATGTTGAACCTTTCAAAGTTCAACAGGTAGCTGATGCTGGGGACATAGCCTGTAATCCCTTCGATATTGACGAAGCAATTAAGCAAATTGAAAAAGGATCTACTGAGCTGCTTCAAGAAGTTGGAAGTATTGTAACTATTGGCGGTGACCACACGATTGCATTGCCATTACTCCGATCAATTAATAAAAAGGTTGGTGGTCCGGTTGCCTTAGTCCACTTTGACGCTCACTTGGATACTTGGGACACGTACTTCGGAGCTCCTTATACGCACGGTACACCATTTAGAAGAGCAAGAGAAGAAAAGTTATTTTTGGATGATGCATCAATGCATATTGGAATTCGTGGCCCTCTTTACAGTACAAATGATTTAAAAAATGATCGTGAATTAGGTTTTAAAACAATTCACTGCGATGAATTCCAAACAAACACAATTGATCAAATTGTTAAAAGAATAAAAGATAGAATTGGCAATAATCCATTATATATATCCATAGATATTGATGTTTTAGATCCAGCTCATGCTCCTGGAACTGGAACTCCAGAAGTTGCGGGAATGACCACAAGAGAAATTTTAAACGTATTAAGAGGATTGGCAGGTTCACAGCTTATTTCAGCAGACGTAGTCGAAGTCGCTCCAGCCTATGATCATGCAGAACTTACGTCGACCGCTGCAGCAACAATTGTTTATGAGCTAATAAATATTATTGCAAGAAACCCAAAGTAATCTATTTAATTTCAAACCAGATTGGAACATGATCAGAGGGTCTTTCAAGACCTCTAAATTGTTTTTCTATTTGACAGTCAGTTATTCGATCAACAGCACTTGGTGTTGCAAGAAAATGATCAATTCGAAGACCGTTGTCTTTTTCCCATGATCCCCTTGAATAGTCCCAGTATGTGAACTCATATGGTTTAGAATTATAAATTCTTAGCACATCAGACAGACCTAAATTTATGATTTCTCTGTAAATTTTTATAGAGTCTGGATGATGCAAAGCGTCATTTTTCCACTTATTAATATCAACCGCGTCATCAGAACCTGGTATAATATTGTAATCCCCTCCAAATATAACTGTTTCGTGGTTTTCTATTTTATTTTGAGCATACTTTTTAAATCTCCTCATCCAATCTAATTTGTAAGGAAATTTTTCAGTATCAATAGGATTGCCATTAGGGAGATATAAAGAGACAATATTAAAAGGATTTTCGACTTGTACTTGTGCATCAATAAATCTTGCTTGAGCATCTTCTTTGTTTCCTGGTAAAATATCTGTAATTTTTTTTATTGGGGCTTTTGATAAAATAGCCACTCCATTATATGATTTTTGACCCTTTTTAATTATTTGGTACCCAAGTGAAGAAATCTCTTCTTCTGGAAAGTTTTCATCAGTTGATTTCGTTTCCTGAAGCATGATTATATCTGGTTTAACTGTTTTATCTAATTCAATTAAATGAGGTAAACGAACCCTTATTGAATTTACATTCCAACTTACTATTTTTACCATCCGTATTCTTTTATTGTTATTTTAAGATTCTTAAAGTAATGAGTTTATTGTACAATAAAAATTTATGTTACCAATTCTATTTAGTGATGATTTCTGAAGATTTATCTTTTATTTCAACCAATCAAGAAACTTCGAAAGGTAGGCTGTATAAAGAGAATTACAGTCAAACTAGATCAGAGTTCCAGCGGGATCGTGATCGAATTCTTCATTCTGCTGCCTTTAGACGGCTTAAACACAAGACACAGGTATTTGTTTCAAATGAAGGAGATCACTACAGGACAAGATTAACACATTCGCTTGAAGTGTCACAAATTGCTAGGTCAATAAGTAAAATATTCAATCTCAATGAAGATTTAACTGAAACATTATCCTTAAGTCATGATATTGGTCACCCACCATTTGGACATGCTGGAGAAGATGCTCTTTCAGAATGCATGGTTTCCCATGAGGGGTTTGACCATAATGATCAGGCAATTAGAATTGTACATTTGTTAGAAAAAAAGTATTTTGATTTTGAAGGCTTAAACTTAACGTGGGAAACACTTGAAGGACTCGTAAAGCATAATGGGCCGATGACAAAAGATGTTCCAAAAACCATTGAAGCTCTCGATAAAGAGTTTGACTTAAAGTTGAATGAGTTTTCTTCAATTGAAGCGCAAATAGCTTCAATAGCAGATGACATTGCATACAACAATCATGATTTAGATGATGGACTAAGAGCAGGTTTTTTTTCGTATGATGATCTGGCTGAATTGCCAATGATTGGTGAAATTATAAAAAATTTTCCAAAAAATTATAACTCTTATGATATGCAGCGCATAAATAATGAAATTACAAGAAAATCAACTTCAATTATGATTACTGATGTAATTAATACAATTAGTAAGAAAGTTAAAAAATCAAAAGTAAGATGCAATGAAGATGTTAGGCTTAATAATGAAAAAATTGCTGACTTTTCAGATAAAACAAAAGAAGAAGTAAAGTATATTAGATCTTTCCTATCAATGAAAATGTATAATCATGATAAAGTAAAAGCAATGACCAGTAACGCCCATCAAATTATATCATCACTATTCAAACTATTTATAGAACAAGATGAAAAATTCATAAAAGAACATATGAAAAAAATTATTTCTGATAAGGATAAACCAAGAGCAGTATGCGACTTCATAGCTGGAATGACTGATAATTATGCTCAGAATTTTTATAATAAATTTAATTAGCTTATGAGAAACATAAATGGTTATTTAAAGAATATAATCGGAGCAGAATTTTCAAAAATATTCAATGTTTCGAATGAAACTATAGATAATAGTTCATTTGTAGTTGAGTACCCAAAAAACAAATCTGATGGCGAGCTAAGTACAAATATTTGTATGGTTCTTGCAAAAGAGATATCGGCAAATCCAGTGGAGGCAGCGAAAACTCTCATTAAATCACTAGAGAAAATTGAGGACTTTGAGATGTTGGAAGTTGCAGGTCCAGGTTTTTTAAATTTTAATATTTCTAAAGATACTTGGTTTAGATTTTTAAGTCAGTTGCTAGAAACGAACTTGCTCTTTAATGAAGAAATTGGTCTAAATAAAAATATAAATGTCGAATATGTTTCAGCGAATCCTACAGGCCCCTTACATATCGGTCATTGTAGAGGAGCGGTTTTTGGTGATGTACTATCAAATCTACTTAAAGTTACAGGTCACAACGTAACAAAAGAATATTACATAAATGATGCAGGTACTCAAATTGATACCCTTGCAAACTCTACAATTATTAGAATAAAAGAAATCATCAATAGCAAAAGCTTAGAAGATTATCCAGATGATTTTTATCCTGGTGAGTATCTAATCGATGTTGCTAAAAAAATAATAGACAAATACGGTACATCTATTCTTGAAAACGACAATCACTTTTCAACAATAAAAGGTGAGTGTGTAAATTTACTATTAGAAAACATAAAAGAAGACTTAAGTAAACTATCTATTAATCAGGATATTTTTGTTTCAGAAAAAGAATTAATAACCCAAGGTAAAATCGACAAAACCATAGATGAACTCAAAAATATGAATTTAATCTATAAGGGCATTTTAGATAAGCCTAAAGGTAAACAAATTGAAGACTGGGAACCAAGAAAGCAGTTATTATTTAAATCATCTGAATATGGAGATGAAATCGATAGACCATTACAAAAATCAGATGGTGAATGGACTTACTTTGCAAACGATATTGCCTATCATTATGATAAATACTTAAGAGGATCGACACATTTAATTGACATATTAGGCGCTGATCATGGCGGATACATTAAGAGAATGAGCGCTTCGATTCAGGCCCTAACTAATAACAAAGCAAGATTTACAGCAAAGTTATGTCAAATGGTAAAACTTATCAGTGATGGCAAGGAATTAAAAATGTCAAAAAGATCTGGTGACTTCATTACCTTAAGTGATTTAGTGAAAGAAGTTGGCAGTGACAGTATAAGATTTATGATGATGTACAGAAAAAATGAAGCACCATTAGAGTTTGATTTTAAAAAAGTAACTGAACAGTCTAAAGAAAATCCAGTTTTTTATGTACAGTATGCTCATGCAAGAATTTCGTCTGTATTAAACAATCTTCATTCTCAAAATATTAAATTAAATTTAGAGAATTTTAGTGAATGCAATTTTTCTGAACTAAATGATCTTTCTGAAATATCTCTTTTAAAAAAAATCCTGGATTATAGTAATATCATTAATACGTCAGTTTCTCTATTTGAGCCACATCGAATTGCATATTACCTGTATGAATTAGCATCAGAATTTCACTCTTTATGGAGTCAGGGAAAAGTAGATAACAGTAAGAAATTTATAGATGCAGATAATATACCAAGGACTTATGCTCGAATGGCGCTACTGATTGCTACTCAAAGAACAATAAAATCTGGACTTGATATTCTTGGAGTTTCCTCGCCAGATGAAATGAAATAAAAAATGAGGTTCATTATTTTCTCTTTAATTTTAGCAATTTTTATTACTGCCATTTATTTTTATACTAAAAAAGAAGAAGAAGAGATTATCGAAATAAAAACCAATTTAAATGATTATAGAATAATACCGAAAGACAAGGGAGGCGTTGATACTCCTGACTTAAATATATACGATCTTGGAGATTAATTTAATAAAATGAAAAAATACCTACCTTTAATTTGTGGTATTTCCGGAGAAAAATTAACAACCGAAGAAATAAAATTTTTTAGAGATTACAAACCTTGGGGAATAATTTTATTTGAAAGAAACTGTATTAATAAGGACAACTTAAAAAATTTAACAAAAGAACTCAAAGAAATTAATCATCAAAATATTCCAATATTGATAGACCAGGAAGGTGGAAGAGTTTCAAGACTAAATTTTAAGGGTGTTAATAAATTTAAATCAAATCTTTTTTTTGGGAAATTTATTGAGAAGGATGCAGACTTAGGGTTTGAATTATTAAGACTTAATACTGAAATTTTAGCTCATACCCTAAAAGAATTGGGAATTAACACAAACACAGCGCCAGTTTTAGATTTACCAGCAGCAAATGAAAGTGGTGTAATTGGAGATCGAGCTTTTTCGATAAATGAAAGGACCGTCTCTAAAGCAGGCAAGATAGTAATTAAAACAAATAATAAATGCGGCATAGCTTCTGTGATTAAACATTTACCTGGGCATGGCCGAGCAAGAGTTGACAGTCATTTTGAAATGCCTGAAGTAGATGAAATTGAAGATGAACTTTTAAGTACTGATTTTAAGCCTTTTCAGAATAACTCCGACGCATTATTAGGTATGACGGCACATATTTTATTTAAGTCTTTAGACGATCAAAATATTGCTACTTTTTCAAAAAAAATTATTGAAACAATAATAAGAAATAAAATTGGCTTTAAAGGGCTACTGATGACCGATGATATTTCAATGAAAGCTATTTCAGATGATGTTGAAATTGCTGCTTTAAAATCACTTAGTGCCGGCTGTGACCTTGTTCTTCATTGTAATGGAAACATCAATGAAATTAATAAGATAGCTGAAAGAATTAAGAATGAAGCTGAGCCTATTTTAATACCTGACGATCTTATCAATATCTATCAGACAAAATCTGATTTCGTACATGAAGAAAACATAAAAGCCTACGAATATCTAACCAAGCAACTTTGATGTATTTTATCGTATATAAACATCATCTGTTATATAATAAAAGAATCAAAAAATTGAAAAATGGAAGATATTTCAAGTACTTATACTGAACAGGAAGCATCTAATCAAACTAGCCCAGATGATTTGATTGTAAACTTGGGAGAATTCGAAGGTCCCCTAGATCTGCTGTTAACATTAGCTAAATCTCAAAAAGTAGATTTAATGAAAATTTCCATTCTCCAGCTCACAGAGCAATACTTGGAGTTTATAGAAAAAGTTCGTAATCGCAATTTAGAGTTGGCGGCTGACTATCTTGTTATGGCAGCTTGGATGGCTTACTTAAAATCCAATTTGTTAATACCAAGAGAAGAGTCAGGTGAAGAATTGAGTGCTGAAGAAATGGCAGAAAGATTGAAATTTCAACTCAAGAAACTTGAAGCGATCCGACAAGTTTCTCAAAAATTAATGAATTTACCAAAACTTGGTACAGATTTTTTTAATAGAGGGATGCCTGAAGGCATAAGGTTGATACGAACGCCTGAATATTATCTGGATTTATACGATCTTTTAAAATCATATGCAGATCAAAGGTACAGAACTGCCTACTCATCGATGACTATTGAAAGACCGCCTGTTTTTGCAATGGAAGATGCGCTTGTTAGACTTCAAAGAATGATAGGTGATGTACCAGAATGGACTCGGCTTGAGAAATTTTTACCACATGAATTTTCAAATGGTAAAAGCGCTAGATCAGGTGTTGCAGGAACCCTGGCTGCAGCAATGGAACTTGTAAGAGAAGGGGTACTTGAAGTGCAGCAGCTGGTTCCTTTTGGACCAGTATTTTTAAAAAATAAAAAGGACGATGAATTCATTAATTAAATAAATTATGTCTGATGAAGTAGAAAAAAATAATGTCATGAATTTTCCATCTGAGGATATGGACAATCTTAGAATTCTCGAGGCTCTTCTATTTGCAGCAAATGAACCCCTTGATGCAGAGAGTTTAAAGGCAAGATTGCCGAAGGGTACAAATTTAAACAAATTACTAAATTTAATTGAAGCTCAATATAAAAATAGGGGAGTTAATCTGGTCAAAACTAGCAATAAATGGAGCTTTAAAACTGCCACCGATCTTGCACCAATGATGAAAAAAGAAAAAATAGTTCAAAGAAAACTATCAAAGGCTGCTACTGAGACTTTGGCAATAATCGCCTATCATCAACCTGTTACAAGAGCTGAAGTTGAAGACATAAGAGGAGTTCATTTTAGTCCTGGAACTCTTGATGTTCTTATGGAGTTAAACTGGGTGAGGCCAATCGGTAGAAAGAAGGTACCAGGAAGGCCCATTATTTATGGTACAACTGAGAGGTTCTTAGAGTACTTCCAGCTAGAACAAGTAACAGATTTACCTGGACTTGAAGAATTAAAAGCAGCTGGACTTTTAGAAAGCCGCCTGCCTCCAAATTTAGACATTAGAGAACCAAAAGAAATTGATCACAGCCAGATAGAACCATTCGGAGAAGATGAAAATATAGATGATCTGATTCAAAGTGGACATGAGGCAGAATAGAAATTAGCCTTAAATTGTGAAACGTCTATTTAAAGCAATCCTGTTTGCAAACATTTTTTTATGTATTTGCACTTCAATATCTTCAGACCCGTTACTGCCAGGTGGCAAAACCTCGAATGAGGTTGAAAATAAAAATAGTTTTTCACTGGTTGCAAGAAATTTAGGAGATAATTTAAAAATCAATTTTCTTGTAGGAAATGCTTTATTTGAGAGAATTTGGGAAGATGCAAAATTCTCAGAAAATATTGCAAGAGATGGTTTAGGGCCTTTTTTCAGTGCTCGTTCGTGCGAAGCATGTCATATTTCTGATGGACGAGGACATTTGCCCATAGATGAATCTGATGACGCTGTATCTGTTGTTATTCAAATTTCAAAAAATCAGGACTCAATTTCAGATGGTATTAAAAATCTACCAGATCCCATTTACGGAAATCAAATTAGTGAATTCTCGGTTGAAAGTATTCCAAGAGAAGCGGACATTGTTATTAATTATGAATATGTTCCAATATCTTACAATGATGGTCGTATAATCGAATTAAGAAAGCCTGTAATTAAAATTAGAAATTTTAATTACGGAGATATCAATCAAGATACAAACTTTTCAGCAAGAATCGCACAACCAATGATTGGCCTAGGTTTAATTGAAAACATTAGTGAAACGGATATTTTAATAAATGCAGATGTGAATGACATAAACGGTGATGGAATATCTGGAAAAGCAAATATTGTTTGGCATAATGAAAAAAATGATTATTCCCTTGGTCGGTTTGGCTGGAAAGCATCACAACCTACGGTTTACCAACAAACTGCAGATGCCTTTTTTCATGACATGGGTTTATCAAATAAACTTTTTGAAAACCCATTTAACTGTACTGATGTGCAATTAAGCTGTCAAAATGCAGTCAGTGGAAATAGCGAAAGCTATGATGGCTATGAAGTTTCTAATGATCAATTGGATCTAGTGGTTTTTTATTCATCGCAACTTGGTGTGCCAGTAAGAAGAAACGCGAAAGATATTAACGTGGTGAAAGGTAAAGAAATATTTTTTAAAATTGGTTGCAATTCTTGTCATACTGAGAGATTTGTTACAAAAAATGAAAGTACGCATCAAAATTTAGCCAATCAAATCATATACCCTTATTCAGATTTTTTGTTGCATGATATGGGTGAACAGTTGTCTGATGGTGTTTTTGAATTCAATGCCAGTGGCTCTGAGTGGAGAACACCGCCTTTGTGGGGAATAGGGTTGACATCAGTGGTATCTGCAGAATATGGATTTTTACATGATGGCAGAGCTCGAACAATTGAGGAGGCTATATTATGGCACGGCGGGGAAGCCTCTAGAGTGTTAGAAGAGTTCAAATCATTAGATAAAAATCAAGTAAATCAATTAATTAGCTTTGTAAATTCTCTATAAACTCAAATCAGTAAAGTGCGTCATATTTGCTATTGATAATCATTCTCAATAAGATATATAGAATGAAACTTAGTATCATTCTAAAGAAGGGAAAAATTTATGAATTCAGTATTAAGATTCTTAGCAACAGCTGTAATTAGTTTTGTAACAGTTGGTAGTTCATTCGCTAAAGAAGTCAATTTGTATACGTCAAGGCATTATGATTCAGACGATGCATTATATCAAAAGTTTACGGATGCTACTGGCATCAAAGTAAACGTTATTTCAGGTAAAGGAAAAGCATTAATGGAAAGACTTGCTTCAGAAGGAGCAAATTCTCCTGCTGATGTCTTTATTACTGTTGATGCTGGTAATCTATGGAAAGTTCAAAAAGATGGAATGTTCCAAAGTATTAACTCAAGTACTATCGATTCAATTGTGCCTGAAAATTTAAGAGGCCCAAACAATGAGTGGGTGGGAATAGCTAAACGCTCTCGAGTGATTTATTATAATCCAGTAAATGTTTCTGCAGAGGATATGGAAGGGCTTACGTATGAAGATCTTTCAGATCCAAAATGGAAAGGCAGAGTTGCAATAAGAAGTTCTGGCAATATGTACAATCAGTCTTTAGTTGCCTCATTGATTGCTAATAATGGTGTCGATGCTACCGAAAAGTGGGCACACAGATTTGTAGGCAATTTTGTAAGAAAACCTGAAGGTAATGACAGAGCACAAATTATGGCAGTTGCAAATGGCGAAGCAGATGTTGCTGTAGCGAATAGTTACTACATTGGTTTGATGTTATCTGGTAAAAAAGGCGAAGAACAGCAAGCCGCTGCCAGAAAAGTTGAACTTCATTTCCCAGGCCAAGATGGACGAGGAGCTCATATTAATGTAAGTGGAGCTGGTCTTATGAAAAATGCTCCAAATGCAGGTAATGCTGTTAAGTTCATAGAGTTCTTGCTTAGTGAAGAAGCTCAAAGTCACATAGTTAATAACACTTACGAGTTTCCTATGCTTGAAGGTGTTGCACCTAGTGATTTAATAGCTCAATTTGGTTCTGGTTTTAAAGAAGATCAGACTTCAGTTGCAAGCTATGGTGAATTCAATCCTGATGCTGTTAAGTTGATGGATAGAGTTGGTTGGCAATAATTTATCGCTAACCAGTTTGAGGTAATTTGGCCACCGTCTCTTCTTCTCATTAGTATCCAAGGTCAAATTACCTCAACTAAATTGAGGTTATATTTATGAATAGATTACCAAATGTAACATTTAAGATCAGGTCTCAAAATGAATTTGAGACTGGGGAAATGTGTTATCTTGAAGGAGACAAGGCATGGATGTCAATTTCCTCTAGCGATTTATTTTCAGAAAAAAGAGTTTTAATATTTTCATTACCTGGTGCCTTTACTCCAACTTGTTCATCACAGCAATTGCCTGCATTTGATGAGAAATTTGAAGCTTTTAAAAACTTAGGAATTGATGAAGTATTCTGTATCTCCGTTAATGACTCATATGTCATGAACGCTTGGAGTAACTATATGGGCGTTAAAAATGTACAAATGATTCCAGATGGAACGGGTCAATTTACAAGGATGATGGGCATGCTTATTAATAAAGATCATAATGGATTCGGCATGAGGTCTTGGAGATATGCAGTTGTTGCAAATAATATGGAAATTGAACAGATGTTTGTCGAGCCAGGTCTTAATGATACAGGAAATGATGATGATCCTTATATTGAAACAAATCCTGATAATATATTAGAGTTTCTTAAATAAATAGTATAGATAACAGCAACTATTTATGAAGTTAGATTTTTGGCAAATAACACCAGTTGCAACATTTGCAATTTTTATTGCTCCAGTATTTATTGTGCTATTCAGTCTTGCTGGTGATTACTCTGACAACTGGACACATTTGTATAACCATGTACTTTTTGGTTATATAGAAAATTCTATTTATTTAGTTCTTGGGGTCTCAATTATGGTTGCCATAATTGGTGTCGGCACTGCCTGGCTGGTAACCAACTATAATTTTACAGGAAAAAATATTTTTGAATGGGCGTTAATTTTACCACTTGCTGTACCTCCATATATACTTGCTTACACTTTCACTGGTTTATTCGATAACTTTGGTACTGCGAATAATTTAATAAGGGATCTTTTTGGGCTAGGTGCAGATTTTACTTTTTTTCCTAAAGTAAGAAATGTTCCAGGAGCGATTATAGTATTTTCCTTCACACTATATCCATATGTATATCTTGTGAGCAGAATGGCCTTTATAAATCAATCTAGATCAATTCTTGAAGCGGGTAGAACTCTTGGACTTGGTAAACTAGAAGTATTCTATAAATTAGCTGTTCCAATGATTAGACCTGCAATTATTGGGGGCCTCATGCTCGTAGTCATGGAAACTTTATCTGATTTCGGAGCAGTTGATCACTTTGCTATTTCAACTTTTACAACTGGAATATTTAGAACATGGTACGGTATGTATGATATTGAAACCGCAAAGCAGTTAGCTTCATTGTTACTCATATTTGCAATTCTATTAATTATATCTGAACGTTACTCCCGAAAAAATGCTAGATATTCAAATGCCAGCTCAGTCTTTAAGCCGCTTTATTTAACTAGACTGAAAGGTAGTTCAAATATTTTAGCAATATTAATTTGTTTCGTTCCAATCTTTGTTGGTTTTTTATTGCCTGTGATGGAACTTGGATACTGGGCATTTAATTACAAGTTAGATTTTTTTAATGATAAGTTTCTTACGACTGCATGGAATACATTTTACTTAGCAATAATAGCGGCCTTCTTATGCAGTCTATTAGCTGTTCTTATAAATTTCTCAATTAGATATAAAAAAAATAATTATCTGAAGTTTATGAGTTCCTTTTTGACTGTTGGTTATGCGGTGCCAGGTTTGATACTTGCAATTGGCGTTATGCAACTACTTACATTTTTAGACAGAAACATGGGAGATTACTATTTTGATTTTGTGCTTACAGGTAGTCTAGTTGGATTAGTTTTAGCTTATATAATAAAATCCTATGCGCTTTCAAGTTCTACGATTGAAGCTGGATATCAGCGTATAAATATGAGAATTGATGATGTAGCAAAAACACTTAAAACATCAGGCTGGTCTCTTTTATCATCAGTTCATTTACCATTATTAAAAACTAGTTTTTTAACAAGCATGTTATTGGTAGTTTCAGAAGTCATAAAAGAACTTCCCGCAACGCTTATTTTGAGACCATTTAATTTTGATACATTAGCTGTATATACTTATATATATGCAGCAGAAGAAAGAATGTACGATGCTGCTGCACCTTCTATTGCAATAGTTATGGTAGGGCTTATTCCAATAATAATATTGACTAGAATGATCAGAAGTTCTAGACCTGCATCAAGAGATTAATAATGGATATAATTCTTGAACTAAAAAATATAAAACACAGCTTCACAAGAGATAATGAAGTTTTAAAAGATATTTCTCTACAAGTAAATCGAGGCGAGATAATTACAATCTTAGGACCCTCTGGATGCGGCAAAACTACATTGCTAAGAATCATTGCAGGTCTAGAAGAACAATCAGCAGGAACAGTATCGATAGATAATGAACTTGTTTCAGGACATTTAAATCATGTAAATACTGAGGAACGAAATATTGGATTGGTTGTTCAGGAAAGAGCATTGTTTCCACACCTCTCAATTGTGAACAATGTAAAATTTGGTATAAAAGGTACGAATAAAAATAATACAGAGAGAGCTATGAGTTTATTAAAGTTATTTAGTGTTGAGAGATATGCAAAAAACTATCCCCATGAAATATCAAGTGGTGAACAACAAAGGGTTGCATTGGCAAGAGCTATGGCGCCAAATCCAAAAATTTTGTTAATGGATGAACCTTTTGGAGCTTTGGATAAAGAATTAAAAGTAAGATTGAGATCTGAAACAAATAAAATTCTTCGTGATAACCTCACTACAACTATCATTGTTTCTCACGATACTGAAGACGCGCTAGCAATGTCTGATAGAGTTTTAATCATGAAAGATGGTAATTTCATTCAAAACGGCAAACCTGAAGATGTCATCTCTATAAGTTCAACCGCATCTCAAAAAAACCTTATTTAATTACCTTTTATTTGATGGTAATTTTTAACTTTTACTAATAAGGTATTAATATATATATATTATTAGAAATAATTGAGGAACAAATGGGTATTAGTTTTTGGCAAATATTAATAGTTGTAGCGCTTCTTGTTATACTTTTCGGTAGAGGAAAAATATCTGAATTAATGGGTGACGTAGCCAAAGGTGTAAAAAGTTTTAAAAAAGGCATCAACGACGATGATGAACCAAAGTCAATAAATAAATCAGACGAAGACTCCAAAGATTAACCTTAAGTAATTGTTATGTTACCTGGTATCGGAGGAGTAGAGTATCTTGTCATTGCAGCATTAATTATCATTTTTGTTGGACCGAAAGATTTGCCAGCAGTATTAAGAACTTTTGGCAGGTGGTGGGGTAAAATTAGAAACTTTTCAAGAGAATTTAGATCTAGTATCAATGAGATAGCAAAAGAAACAGGCGTAGATGATATTAAGTCTAAAGTTGAAAATACAAATCCCAAAAACTTTACAGACGAGATGCGTGACTCGATAAATAAAAATATCATTCAGTCAGAAAAGCAGAAAAAAGAAAATGAGTGATACAAATGAAACACTTGATGAAGGAAAGCAACCTTTAATTCAACATCTTGTAGAACTTAGAAGCAGACTTATTAAGTCACTAATTTTGATTACTGTTATGTTTGTTGTTGCATATATCTTTGCAGACACAATTTATAACTTTTTAGTTCAACCATATGCTGATGCTGTACAAGGTGAATCTGGCAGAAGGCTTATATTTACTGCTTTACACGAAACCTTTTTTACTTATTTAAAAGTAGCACTATTTGCCTCTATTTTTGTTTCTCTTCCATTTATACTGATACAAATTTGGATTTTTGTTGCACCTGGTCTTTATCGCAATGAGAAAACTGTTGTTATTCCATATTTAATTGCAACGCCAATATTATTCTTATTAGGAGCGGCATTGGTTTATTATTTTATTATGCCACTTGCCATCAAATTCTTTCTATCTTTCGAATCGATTGGTGGCCAAGGAACATTACCAATCCAATTAGAAGCTAAGGTAAATGAGTATTTAAGCTTAATTATGCGTCTAATATTTGCATTCGGTATCAGTTTTCAACTACCAGTTCTTTTGACATTATTAGCAAGAGTAGGTTTTGTCAGTTCTGAAGGATTAAGAAAAAATAGAAAGTATGTGATTGTAGGAGTTTTTGCAGTAGCGGCTATTTTAACACCACCTGACCCGATCTCCCAAATAGGGCTTGGAATACCAATATTATTGCTGTATGAAATTTCAATATTTGCTGTAAAATTTATCGAAGGGAAAAAACCTAAATCCGAGTAAGACATGCATGACATTAAGAAAATAAGAGAGAATCCCTCAGATTTAGATGAGTTATTAGCCAAAAGAAAACATCCGCCAGTTTCAAATCAAATAATTGAATTAGATGAAAAGAACAGGGAAATTATTGGTGAGCTTCAAGTTATTCAAGAAGAGAGAAACACCAAGTCAAAGCTTATAGGAGAATATGCGGCTAATGGAAAAAATGATGAAGCCGCTAAGTTAAAGGTCGAAGTTACAAGTTTAAAAGATAAAATGCAGGAGTTAGAGAATAGTCAAAGAGAAAAACAAGAAGAACTCAATACTGTTTTATCTTCTTTACCAAATAATCCAGCAGATGATGTGCCGGTTGGTGATGAAAGTTTAAATAAAGAGATTAAGTTGGAAGGCAACAAAAAAGAATTTTCTTTTACTCCAAAAGAACACGATGAACTAGGCGAAAACCTCAACATGATGAGTTTTGAACAAGCCACAAAAATCTCTGGAGCGAGGTTTGTTGTACAAAGTGGCTTGATTGCTAGAATGGAAAGAGCAATATCTAATTTTATGTTAGATCTTCATACAAATGAATTTGGATACACAGAGATGAATGTTCCTATACTTGTTAAAGACCAATCAGTTTATGGTGTAGGACAGCTTCCAAAGTTTAAAGATGATTTATTTAAAACAACTGATGACTATTGGCTTATACCAACGGCTGAGGTTCCTCTTAGTAATATGACTAGAGAATCAATTATTGATATTTTAGATTTGCCTAAACGATATGTATCTCATACGCCATGTTTCAGATCTGAAGCTGGTGCAGCAGGGAAAGATACAAGAGGTATTATGAGACAACATCAATTTTATAAAGTTGAGCTTGTAAGTTTAACATCAGAAAGTCAATCTAAGGATGAACATGAAAGAATGTTAAGTTGTGCAGAGGAAGTTTTAAAAAGATTAAATCTTCATTATAGAGTTGTCATATTGTCTTCTGAGGATATGGGCTTTGCTGCGCAAAAAACATATGATATTGAAGTATGGCTGCCTGGTCAAAAAGCATACAGAGAAATATCTAGTTGCTCTAATTGTGGAGATTTTCAAGCAAGAAGAATGAACTCTCGTTACAAAGAAGGTAAAGAAACTAAATTTTTGCATACATTAAATGGATCAGGTTTAGCCGTAGGACGAACCTTAATATCTATTCTTGAAAATTATCAAAACGAAGATGGGACTATTCAAGTGCCAGATGCTCTTATTCCATACATGGGTGGAATAAATCAAATTTCAAATTAATTCATCTATATGTCAGTTATTGATCTTAATGAAGCGAGGATATTGATTACAAATGATGATGGAATATCTGCAGAGGGTATTAAAATACTAAGAGTTATTGCTAATGAATTTTCAGATGATGTCTGGGTCGTTGCACCTGAACATGAAAAAAGTGGTGCATCACATGCTTTGTCTTTTCAAAACGAATTAACACTTAAAAAGTACGATGAGAAGATATTTTCAGTTAATGGTACTCCTAGCGATTGTGTTGCAATTGGTATAAGCAATGTTTTAAAAGATAAAAGACCAGATTTAATTCTGTCAGGTATCAATAGTGGCTGCAATGTTGGAGAAGATGTTACATATTCAGGCACAATTGCTGCAGCAATGGAAGGTTTAATTAGACGCATTCCATCAATTGCAATCAGTCAAAATTATGAGGCTGGCAAAAAAAATCAAATTGTTTGGGATGCTTCAAAAAAATTTTTAAAAAATATTTTACTTGAACTTACAATTCTTGGCTGGCCAAATAATGTATTCATGAATATTAATTTTCCATATTGCACAGCTGATTTAGTTAAAAGTATACAGATAACAACACAAGGAAACAGGGAAACTGACGACTTGATAATTAATGAAGTTCAGAAGTCAAAATTTAGATTCGGTTTACGAAGGCGGCTTGAAGAAAATGTTAATCTAAGTATTCCTCCTCTAAATGAAACAGTTGAGGGATATATGAGTGATGTAGAGGCATTGGCAGATCATCACATATCAATAACACCTCTTCATTTAGATCTTACGCATCACAAAAGTCTAAGTGATTTAAAAAAAGGTTTAAAAACTGATCTAAATTAATTATTTAGTTCAAAAATATTACCTAAGTATGTATATTGCCTAAGTTATTTTAAAGGAGAATTCCATGGAACAAATGCTCATTCAATTAATGCCATTATTCTTAATTTTTGCGATTTTTTATTTTTTATTGATAAGACCTCAGCAAAGAAGAGCAAAAGAACATAGAGAGATGGTTGCTGCTGTTCAGCGAGGTGATAAGATTGTCAGCTCAGGAGGAGTCAGAGGAAAAGTAGTCAAAGTAATCGGAGATACTGATGTGGAAGTTGAAATATCCTCAGGAGTAAATGTTGTAATGATTAAATCAACAATTGCCGAAGTAGAGAAAGTAAATACATCACAATAAATTTTCATGCTGTACTTTTCAAATTTAAAAATATTTTCAGTATTGACTGTAATCATAATTACATTACTTTTTGCTGTTCCCAATTTTTTTGGGAAAGATCAATTAGAAACATTTCCAAATTTTTTTCCTAAGCAAAAAGTAAACCTCGGCTTGGACCTTCAAGGGGGCTCACATTTATTGTTAGAGGTTGATACCGAAGAAATTATAAAGGAGAGAGTAGAAAACCTTAATGCAGACGTTCGAAGAGTCTTAAAGAAAAACAATCTTAATTATAGTAATTTCAAGGTTTCAAATGAATCCCTAAAATTCATTGTTGAGGGTTTTAACAGTGAAATTCAAAAAGAAATTTCCGAGCTATCCATGAGTAACTCTCAAAATATTCTTGCAATGGGAGATCAAACTAATCTAATTATTACCCAAGAAGAAAATACTGTTCAGATAAATTTTACTGAAGAATTTATAAAACAATCTGTTTCGAATGCAGTTGCCCAATCGTTAGAAATTGTTCGAAGGAGAATAGATGAACTTGGCACAAGAGAGCCATCAATACAAAGAGAAGGATCATCCAGGATAATAATTCAATTACCAGGCATTGATGACCCAGACCGTATTAAGTCTTTACTGGGCCAAACGGCTAAACTTACTTTTCAATTAGTTGATACTTCTGTGAATTTCGACCCTTTTAATCCCTCAAAGGCACCAATTGGTTCAGAAATTTTGGCATCTGATGCGGATGAAGAGTTTAAATACATTGTAAAAAAGCGAATTATGGTTGGAGGTGAAAATCTTGTTGATGCGCAACCTGGTTTTGACCCTCAAACAAATGAACCAATTGTATCTTTTAGGTTTGATCGTATAGGTGCAACAAAGTTTGGAAGGGTTACACAGCAAAATGTAGGCAAACCTTTTGCGATTGTACTTGATAATAAAGTAATAAGTGCGCCAGTAATAAGGGAAGCTATTTTGGGTGGTTCTGGTCAGATTTCTGGCGGTTTTGACTCAGAAGAAGCAAATGATCTTGCTATTCTTTTGCGAGCTGGTGCTTTACCGGCTCCACTAATTATTTTAGAAGAAAGGTCAGTTGGACCTGATCTTGGCGCTGACTCAATTGAAGCTGGTCAGTTTGCAGCAATAATTGGTTTTATTGCTGTCATTATTTTTATGATATTTGTCTATAGATATTTTGGCCTGCTTGCAGATATAGCATTAATTATAAATTTATTTATGGTCCTTGGCGTTTTATCTTTGTTTCAAGCAACTCTAACATTACCTGGTATCGCTGGAATAATATTAACAATTGGAATGGCTGTGGATGCAAATGTTCTAATTTTTGAGAGAGTAAAAGAAGAAATTAGAAATGGATCGAATATGATGAATGCTGTTGAAAACGGGTATAAAAGAGCTTTATCAACTATATTAGATGCAAATATCACAACATTGATTGCTGCAATAATATTATTCTTTATGGCTTCGGGGCCAGTGAGAGGTTTCTCTATTACATTGGCTATTGGAATCTTTACATCAGTTTTCACTGCATTTACTTTCACAAGATTACTAATTTCATTCAACGCTAAAAGATTAAAACCAAATTTTGTAGGTCTAAGTAA
The DNA here is from genome assembly GCA_902578305.1 of uncultured Pelagibacteraceae bacterium. GTDB lineage: Bacteria > Pseudomonadota > Alphaproteobacteria > Pelagibacterales > AG-422-B15 > CACNXQ01. Next base: position 54,462 of record CACHCK010000003.1, read on the forward strand.
AAATGCTTAATATTTCTGGAACACAAATTAATTTTTTAAAAGTAAGGGTAATTACCTTTATTCTTTCTGCAATATTGATATTTCTTTCAATAGGTGCTTTTTTTGTAAATGGATTGAATTTTGGAATTGATTTTAAGGGTGGTACGCTTATTGAAATCGAAACATCTCAAGAAATAGAAATTTCTGGTTTAAGAGATAACTTGAATACCCTTGAATTAGGGGATGTTCAAGTTCAAGAATTTGGATCTAGTAAAAATTTACTAATTAGAGTAGAGCAACAATTAGGTGGAGATCAAGTTCAACAAGATGTTGTTCAAATAGTAAAAGATAGTTTAGGGTCTTATCTTTCATCCGATATTAATTTTAGAAGAACTGAGGTTGTAGGGCCTAAGGTTAGTGGAGAATTAATACAATCTGGTGCTATAGCAATTTTTGTCGCTGTATTTGCAATGCTTGTTTACATTTGGTTTAGGTTTGAATGGCAGTTTTCACTAGGAGCAGTTCTCGCACTTGTTCATGACGTCATATTAACCATAGGTGTTTTTTGTATAACTCAATTAGAGTTCAATTTACCCATCATTGCTGCAATACTTACTATTGTTGGATACTCTATGAACGATACAGTTGTTGTGTACGATAGGGTCAGAGAAAACTTACGTAAGTACCGTTCAAAGGAAATTACAGATTTATTAAATTTGTCAATTAACGATACTTTATCAAGAACAATCGTCACTTCTGTGACTACGCTTTTAGCTTTGTTATCGTTATTCATTTTTGGAGGTGAAGTGATTAAAGGGTTTACGTTTGCAATGATTTGGGGAGTTATAGTTGGAACATATTCATCAATTTTTGTAGCAGCGCCATTACTGAGATACCTTGATGTAAAACGTGAGTGGAATACGACGTCAGCAGTAGACTCAACTAGATAATTTAGTAAAGATTTTGTGCAACTACCATTGCTAACAGCATAGGAATAGAAAGCACGGTGTTTGTTCTTGAGAATAGCATTGCTGTTCTAGCTGATTTTGCTTTTGTATCTGCATCAACTTCAACAATTCCCAATGCTTTCTTTTGATTTGGCCAAATAACCATCCATACATTATAAGCCATAATGATAGCAAGCCACATACCAATTCCTATTGTAAGTTCTTTACCATTAAATCCATAAGCCAATGTAAATGTAAGAGCATTGACTGATCCCTCATGTCCATAATAAAGAGCTAGAGTTGTAAGACCTGTAATTAATGTTGCCAAAGCAGCCCATCTGAACCAGAAAAGAGCCGCTGGGGCAATAACTTTTCCTATCGCTGGTTTTTGCTCATCAGGAATATTTGGCATATTAGGAATCTGTACGAAATTAAAGTAATAGAGGAGGCCAATCCACATGACTCCAGATATGACGTGAAGAAATCTCGAGAGTGAGGCCCAATATAGTTGGTCAAAGCCACCATAGTGGCCTGTAACCATAATGAGCAAAAGAATTGCCAACAAAGTTCCAAGAATGACTGTTTTTTGCAATGATTGTAATATTGATGCCATTAACGATTCATAGCATGTTTTATGCGTGTGTGTAAAATATTTATGTGACTATTTGAGAATTTTATTTAAATACTGTCCTGTATAACTTTTTTTGAGTTTTGCAATATCTTCTGGTGAACCGCTTCCTATTATTTCACCGCCACCGTCACCCCCTTCCGGGCCCAAGTCGATGATCCAATCAGCTGTTTTTATGACGTCTAAATTATGCTCTATCACAACAACAGTGTTACCTTGATCTACTAAAATTTGGAGTACCTCGAGTAGTTTCTTAATGTCATGGACATGAAGTCCCGTAGTTGGCTCATCAAGTATGTACAAGGTTTTGCCTGTGGCTCTTTTTGAAAGTTCTTTTGAAAGTTTAATTCTTTGTGCTTCACCACCCGATAAAGTAGTAGCTTGCTGACCAATTTTTATATAGCCAAGTCCTACATTTTGAAGTGTATCGAGTTTCTTTTTAATCATTGGGATTGTTTCAAAAAAAGAACATCCTTCTTCAACTGTCATATCTAAAATATCTGCAATACTCTTATCTTTGTACTTAATTTCAAGCGTTTCTCTGTTGTATCTTTTGCCCTCACATTCATCGCAAGTGACATATACATCAGGAAGAAAGTGCATCTCTATCTTAATTACACCATCACCTTCACAAGCTTCGCATCTACCGCCCTTAACATTGAATGAAAATCTTCCAGCTTTATAACCTCTGGCTTTTGATTCTGGCAAACCGGTAAACCAGTCTCTTATAAAAGTGAAGGCCCCGGTATAAGTTGCAGGATTTGATCTTGGGGTCCTTCCAATTGGAGATTGGTCAATATCTATAACTTTATCAAGCTCTTGAAGACCCTTTATTTCCTTGTGCTTTGCAGGTGTGTACCTTGACCCGTTTAACGTTTGTGCGACTGACTTAAAAAGCGTATTAATTGTTAAAGTTGATTTACCGCTACCAGAAACTCCGGTAATACAAGTAAGTGTTCCAAGAGGAATTTCGCAGTCGACATTTTTAAGATTATTGCCCTCAGCTTTTATAATTTCTATATATTTATTATTTAGTGCTTTTCTTCTATTGCTAGGTATTTCAATTTTTAGTTTACCAGATAAGTATTGACCAGTTATGCTATTTTGATTTTTTTTAATTTTAGTAACATTGCCCTCAGCAACTACTCTTCCGCCATTAACACCAGCAGCCGGTCCCAAGTCAACTACATGATCAGCTGTCGTGATTGCCTCTTCATCATGCTCAACGACAATAACTGTATTTCCAAGATCTCTTAATCTTTTAAGAGTTTTTAACAATCTTTCATTATCACGCTGATGCAAGCCAATCGAAGGTTCGTCTAGCACATAGAGAACTCCTGTCAAACCTGATCCAATTTGTGATGCAAGACGAATACGTTGTGACTCACCGCCTGATAAACTACCCGAACCTCTTGAAAGAGTTAGATATTCAAGACCTACATTATTTAAAAAAAGTATCCTTTCATTGAGTTCCTTAAGAATTCTAAATGCAATTTCTTTTTCTTTTTTAGTTAATTTTTTCTCAAGTTTCTGAAACCAAATAACAAGTTCTTTAATAGATTTGTCGCATACCTCACCTATGTGCAGCTTATCTATCTTTACAGCCAATGCAGTCTCTTTAAGCCTAAAACCATTGCATGCATGACATCTTACTTCACTCTGATATCTCTCTATTCTTCCACGCATCCAATCACTTTCTGTCTCTAGATATCTGCGCTCAAGATTATTGATTACTCCTTCGAAAGGTCTTTCATACTCATAACCGTCATCATAAGTAAACTTTAATTCTGTTTCACCAGAGCCATAAAGTAATATGTTTTGAATTTTTTTTCCTAGTGATTTCCAAGGTGTATCAAGTGAAAATTTATATTTTCTAGCTACAACCTTTAAAATATTTCTAAAATACCCGTATCTCGAAACTGGCCAAGGAGCAAGCGCATCCTCATTTATTGAAAGGTTTTTATTTGGAACAACTAAATTAGGATCAATTGATAAATCAGTACCAATTCCATCACACTCTTCACATGCTCCATAAGGATTATTAAAAGAAAATAACCTTGGTTCAATTTCGTCAATTGTGAAACCGGATACAGGACAAGCAAATTTTGATGAAAATAGTTCATTATCTATTTTACCATTTTTCATCTCGAAGTTTTCAACGATCACCAATCCATCACTTAAATTGAGGGCAGTTTCGACACTATCCGCCAACCTGTTACCTATTTCATCGTTTAGTACGATACGGTCTACTACAACCTCGATGTCATGTTTCTTTTTTTTATCAATTTCAGGTAAAGAGTCGAATTCGTATAATTCCCCATCAATCTTTACTCTTTGAAAACCTTTCTTGTGCAATTCTTGTAATTCCTTTTTGTACTCACCTTTTCTTCCTCTGATAATTGGAGACAATATTAGAAACTTTGAACCTATTTCTCTTTCTTTTATTCGATCAACTATTTGGGTCACTGTCTGACTTTTAATGGGTAATCCTGTTGCAGGAGAATAGGGTATTCCAACCCTCGCAAAAAGAAGACGAAGATAATCATATACCTCTGTAACAGTACCAACTGTTGACCTAGGATTTTTTGATGTTGTTTTTTGTTCGATGGAAATTGCGGGACTTAACCCTTCTATTAAATCAACATTTGGTTTTTGCATCATTTGCAAAAACTGTCTTGCATAAGCTGATAAGCTCTCAACGTATCTTCTTTGGCCTTCAGCATAAATCGTATCAAAAGCAAGGGAAGATTTACCTGAGCCAGACAAACCAGTTATTATTGTTAGCTTCTCACGGGGTATTTTGACGTTAACATTTTTTAAATTATGTTCACGGGCTCCTTGTACTGAAATTGTCTTACTCATAAGAATTAATTAATCTTAACACTCCTGATTTAAAGATAACCTGTGCATAAACAGCAAAATAGGGATTTTTGTATGTACAGTGCATCAATATCTGGATAAATTACAATATATGGCTGCTAGTTTAAATAAAGTAATGCTAATAGGTAATCTTGGAGCAGACCCTGTAATTCGTCAGACTCAAGATGGGAAAAGGCTTGCCCAACTTAGCTTAGCTACATCCGAGTCATGGAAAGACAAGGCTACAGGCGAGAAAAAAGAAAAAACCAGTTGGCACAGAATAGTCATATTTAACGATGGTTTAGCAGGTGTTGTTGAGAGTTACCTTAAAAAAGGTTCAAAAATTTACATTGAAGGCCAATTACAAACTAGGAAATTTACAGATCAGAGTGGAGTTGAAAAATATACGACGGAAATAGTTCTTGGAAACTATAATGGCACACTTACCATGCTTGACTCAAGGAACTCAGGAGGCGGCGATTCAATTCCAGATATGGGTTCAGATATAAATCAAGACATGGGAGACAGTGCTCCACCTGACCTTGATATAGACGACGAAATACCCTTTTAAGTCTACTTTTTTCAATCGAATACTGGGCAAATTTCTGATATAATATTCTTAATTTTTATAACAAAATCGTGCTTATTTTTCCTATTTTTTAGGGATTTTTAGCGATTCAATAGGTAATAGAATTGACTGATTCCAAGGATCAAAATGAAGATCTTAAAACAGGTAAAGAGCAATCTGTAATCCCCATATTAATCGATACAGAAATGCAAAATTCTTACCTCGATTACGCTATGAGCGTAATCGTTAGCAGGGCATTACCCGATGTTAGAGATGGACTAAAACCAGTTCATAGAAGAATTTTATATGCAATGCATGAGTCAGGCTATGAGTGGAATAAACAGCATAGAAAGAGTGCTCGAGTTGTCGGTGATGTTATTGGTAAATACCATCCGCATGGAGATCAAGCTGTTTATGATGCGTTGGTCAGACTTGCTCAAGACTTCTCAATGAGCGTACCACTATTAGATGGTCAAGGTAATTTTGGATCAATGGACGGTGATAGGGCCGCTGCAATGAGATACACGGAAGTTAGAATGGCAAAAATTTCTAGTTTCCTTCTTGAAGATATAGAAAAAGAAACTGTCGACTTTAGACCTAATTATGATGAAACTGAAAGTGAGCCATCTGTTCTTCCTGCAAAATATCCAAACCTACTTGTCAACGGTGCAGGTGGTATAGCCGTTGGTATGGCGACTAACATTTTACCTCATAATTTAGGAGAGGTTATTGATGCTAGTATTGCTTACCTTAAAAATACCGATGTAACTTTTGAGGAAATAAATCAAATTATAAAAGGCCCAGACTTTCCTACGGGTGGAACAATTATTGGCATAAAAGGCATAAAAGACTCACAGTCATCAGGAAGAGGCTCAATCATTGTTCAGGCAAAATCAAACATAGAGGAATTTAAAACAGATCGAGAGGCAATCGTATTTACCGAAGTACCTTACCAAGTTAACAAATCATCTTTGCTTGAGAAAATAGCTGAACTTGTCAGAGATAAAAAAATTGATGGTATAAGTGATTTAAGAGATGAGTCTGATCGCCAAGGAGTGAGAGTTGTTGTTGAATTAAAAAAAGGGGTAATATCACAAGTTGTATTAAATAAATTATATAAATTTACTGCACTACAAAGTTCTTACGGTGTTAATTCATTGGCGTTGGTAAACGGAAAACCAAAATTAATGAATATAAAAGAATTCATTCACCATTTTATAGAATTCAGAAAAGAAATCATCAGAAACAGGACTCGTCATGATCTAGGCAAAGCGAGAGATAGGGCCCATGTATTGATTGGCCTAGCAGTTGCTGTTGCTAATGTTGATCAAATAATAGAAATAATTAAAAGCTCCAAAGATCCTAATGAGGCAAGAACCTCGCTTCTTAAAACTAAGTGGCTAAGCAATGATATTGATGATTTGTTAAAGTTAGTTGATGACCCAAGGCAAATTAAAAATGAAAAAGAAATTTATTTAACAGACGAGCAGGCCAAAGCGATATTAGAGTTAAGATTGCAACGTTTGACTGCTCTAGGCAAAGATGAGATCAAGTCAGAATTATCAGATCTTTCCAATCAAATAAACAAATTCCTCTCAATATTAAGGGATAGGGAGGTATTGAATGATGTAATAAATGTTGAGCTAAATGAAATTAAAAAGCAATTTGCAATACCAAGAAGAACAGAAATTAATGAAGGCGAGGCTACAGATATTGATCAAGAAGACCTAGTTCAAAGAAGTGATATGGTCGTAAGTGTAACAAACTCAGGTTATATAAAAAGGGTTCCTTTAAATATGTACAGAGCACAGAAAAGAGGTGGCAAAGGAAGAGCGGGAATGAAAACCAATGAAGAAGATTTTGTAACTCAAGTTTTTACCTCAAGTACTCATGACAATATGTTGTTTTTCTCGTCTGGAGGAATAGCTTACAAACTTAAGACATGGAAGATTCCTGAGTCATCACCTCAAGCTAAGGGCAAAGCAATAATCAATCTCTTAAATCTTAAAGACACTGAAAGTCTATCAAGTATCCTTGTGTTGCAAGAAAATAAACAATCAAATGGAAATGAGTATTTAATATTTGCTACATCGGACGGTAGCGTCAGAAAAAATAGTTTAGAAGATTTCAAAAGGATTCAAGCAAATGGTAAAATTGCAATGAAACTAGATAATAATAATGCAATCGTAGGTGTAAAACTTTGTAGTGACGAAGACGATATTTTACTATCAACAAAACATGGAAAGTGTATTCGAACTCCTGTTTCAAAATTGAGAACAACTAAAAGTAGAAGTTCGGTGGGTGTAAGGGGCATCAGGCTAACAAAAGATGATAAAATTATTTCAATTTCTGTCATTTCTCATACTGATGTATCGTCAGCAGAAGCAAAAGCTTACTTAAAAATGATTTCAAAGGAAAAAGGAATGCAAGAAGAAACCGAGAGTGACGATAATGATACTGATAACTCTGTCTCTGACATTGAAATATCTAAGGATCGATATGATGAATTAAAAGCGAGAGAACAATTCATTTTAACCGTTACTGAAAATGGCTTTGGTAAAAGATCTTCTTCTTACCAGTTTAGAGTTTCTAATCGCGGAGGATCGGGCATTATGTGTATTGCGACATCAGATAGAAATGGCGATGTTCTAGCTTCTTTTCCAGTCAATAATGATGATGATATAATGCTGATAACTAAAACAGGTCAATTAATTCGCTGCCCGGTAAAAGATGTTCGCGTAGCTGGTAGAAATACGCAGGGAGTAAGTATATTTAAAACAACAAAAGAAGAAAAAGTTGTTTCTGCAAGCAGAGTTGAGCTAGATAGTTAATTAATTACTAGAGGTCTTTAAATAATCATTATATATTCCAAACATGAGTAGAACTGGCATATATCCTGGAAGCTTTGATCCCATTCATAAAGGGCACATTGATATTATCAATAGGGCTACAAAACTTGTTGATAAATTATATATCGCAGTTGCTGACAGCCCGCATAAATCACCTTTATTTGATTTAGATGAAAGAAAAGAAATGATAGAAAATGAGTTTTCATCAAATGATAAAATTGAAGTAATTGCATTTGATAATTTATTGATTGATTTAGCTAATTCGCTAGATGCAAAGATACTCATAAGAGGTCTTCGTGTAGTTTCGGATTTTGAATATGAGTTTCAGATGTTGGGTATGAATAGACAATTAGATAATAATATTGAAACAGTATTCTTGATGGCAGACGCTCAACGGCAATCAATTTCCTCTAATTTTGTAAAAGAAATTGCACGTTTGGGAGGAAATATCAGTAATTTTACAAATAAGTTTGTTGAGCAAAAATTAAAAGATAAATTTAAATAAATAAAATGAAATTAATAAGAACTTTAATCTTTGTATTTTCATTTTTTATAGCGTTAATCGCAGAAGGAGTTGTCATGGCAAATGATCCAGAAAATTCAATCCAAATAGAGCTGAAAGATGGTAATGTAATAATAGAATTACTACCTGATATTGCCCCAAATCACGTAAATAGAATTAAAGAACTTGCAAGAGAAGGCTTTTATGATGGAGTACCCTTTCACCGTGTTATAGAGGGCTTTATGGCTCAAACTGGTGATGGCGAAAATAGAAATGGAACAGGCGGATCAACCAAGCCTGATTTGAAAAATGAATTTGGTGATACACCTCATCTTCGTGGAACAGTATCGATGGCAAGAACAGCCGACCCAGATTCAGCTAATAGTCAATTTTTTATATGTTTTGCCGAGGCTCCGCATCTAGACGGCCAGTATACTGTATTTGGTCAAGTAGTAGAAGGGATGGAGTTTGTTGACAAGATTAAACGAGGAGAGCCAGGCTCTGGAAGTGTAGATGACCCAGATGAAATGATAACTGTAAGGGTCATTTCAGATCTATAATTTTCATGAAATTAAGTCAATTTGACTTTGAACTACCAGATAATCTGATCGCGGAAAGACCATGTGAGCCTCGAGAAGAATCGAGGATGTTGGTTTATAAAAATGAGATATCTGATACGAACTTCAGTAAATTTATTGATTATGTTGGCCATAATGACTTGGTTGTAATTAATAACACAAAAGTTATCCCTATTTTCCTTGAGGGATTTCACTCAAAAAAAAACATCAAGGTTACGCTTCATAAAAAACTATCAAGCAATAAGTGGTTTGCATTTTTGAAACCTGCAAAGAATGTAAGTGAAAACAGTATAATCAGTTTCAATAATGAGATCTCTTGTACAATTAGAAAAAAATTAGATTATGGTGAGGTTGAATTAGAATTTAATTGTAGAGAGGAAGAACTTGATAATTATTTGAATCAATTTGGACTTATGCCGCTGCCACCATATATTCAAAAAAAAAGGAAAAGTGATCAGAGGGATTTTACTGATTATCAAACTGTATATGCAAAAGAAAAAGGTTCTGTAGCAGCTCCTACTGCTGGTTTACATTTTAATTATGAAATAATAAACAAACTGGTTGAGAGTGATCAATTAGTTGAGATTACTTTACATGTTGGGGCCGGTACGTTCTTACCTATAAGAAACGAGGATGTTGATAATCATGTAATGCATTCTGAGTACGGTATAATTGATGAAAAAACTGCACTGAAAATTAATCAATGTAAGAAAAAAGGTGGAAAAATTATTGCTGTTGGAACAACGACACTAAGACTTTTAGAAAGTGCCGCAAAAAATAATGTAGTAGAGAAATTTAATAGAGAAACTAATATATTTATAAAGCCTGGATATAAGTTTCAAATTGTTGATATGCTATTGACTAACTTTCATTTACCAAAATCTACTTTATTGCTATTAGTCTCCGCATTTGCAGGCACTGAAGAAATATTTAAAGTTTATAAACATGCCGTAACAAATAAATACCGTTTCTTTTCATACGGTGATGTTAGTTTACTATTTAAGAAATGAGCGATTTTAAAATAATAAAAACAGATGGAAATGCCAGAAGGGGTAAATTAATAACCTCTCATGGGGAGATAAATACGCCTGCTTTTATGCCAGTTGGTACAGCTGCAACCGTCAAAGGTGTCTTTACAAAAGACCTAATTGAAACAGGCTCAGAAATCCTTTTAGGCAATACTTACCATCTAATGCTTAGACCAGGATCCGAACTAATAAAAGAATTCGGCGGGCTTCACAAGTTTATGAATTGGGACAAACCTATACTCACAGATTCTGGTGGATACCAAGTATTTTCTCTATCTAAACTAAGAAAGATTAGTGAGGAAGGTGTTAAGTTTTCATCACATATAGATGGAAAAGAAGTAATGCTTACTCCAGAAAGTTCAATGGAAATACAAACTAACTTAAACTCAGATATTGTAATGGCGTTTGATGAATGTACAGCTTTTCCTTGTACTCATGATCAAGCAAAAAACTCAATGGAATTATCTATGAGATGGGCAAAAAGATGTAAAGATTCTTTCATAGAAAGAAATAACAACAAATTATTTGGCATCGTTCAGGGAAGCGTGTTTGAGGATTTAAGAAAAGAGTCTGTAAAAGCTTTAGTAGCACTAAATTTTGATGGTTATGCAGTAGGGGGTCTTGCAGTAGGTGAAAGCCAAGCTCAAATGTTTGAGGTACTTGAATTTACTTCGCCTCATCTACCTGACGACAAACCACATTATTTAATGGGTGTGGGCAAGCCTGATGATATTCTTGGCAGTGTTGCTAGAGGAATTGATATGTTTGATTGCGTATTGCCAACTAGAAGTGGTAGGAATGGACAAGCCTTTACTCGTCATGGACCAATTAATATTAGAAATGCAAAATACAAAAATTTAGATGATCCAATTGATAAAAACTCAGATAATCCTGTATGTAAAAATTACTCTGCTGGGTATATACATCATTTATTTAATGCAAAGGAGATGCTAGGTGGCATGTTGCTTTCTTTGCACAATATATATTTTTATCAGAGTCTTATGGCAGATATTAGAAAATCTATAGAGGAGGATCGCTTTATGTTTTTTTCAAAAGAATTTCTTGAAAGCTATAAATCTTAGTTACTTACCTTTGAATTCAGCTTTTTTCTTTTGAATGAACGACATTACTCCAATTTTGCTATCCTCAGTTTTACCAGCAATTGTTTGTGCTGAGCTTTCCGCAGCAAGCTGACCTTCAAAGTTATTCGAAAAACTATCCCAATATAATTGTTTAATTAATTTTAAAGCTACAGTAGGTCCTGAAGCTAATGTTCTTGCTGTACTCATTACTTCTTCCATTAGTTTGTCATCTTCAACAACATGATTTACAAGACCCCATTCAAGAGCTTTATCAGCTAAAACTTTTTCACCAATTAATGAAAATTCCATTGCTCTTGCCATACCTATTTTTCGAGGAATTACGTACGTAGAGCTAGCATCTGGTACAAGTCCGATAAATTTAAACGCTTGATAAAAGTATGCAGATTTAGAGGCATAAACTAAATCTCCAAATACACCCAATGAACAACCTGCGCCAGCAGCAACTCCATTAACAGCCGTAATCAATGGAACATTTAGATTTTTTAAATCTATTAAAAAAGGATGGTAAACTTTTTCTAAGGTTTCTCCCGGATCTATATTATCACCTAAGCTTGCTCCTTCAACAAGGTTTGCGCCCGCACAAAAACCTCTTCCAGCTCCTGTTAGGACGGCACATCGAACTTTTAATTCTCCACTATTTATAGATTTTACTTGCTTATGAAGCTCTGAAATCATGTCCATAGAAAGTGCGTTTAGCCTTTCAGGGTCATTCAGCGTTAAAATAGCTATATCATCAACGATTTCAGTTTTTAAAACATTGGTCATTTATTAAGTATTACATGCATATGAGAAAACAAAAAAGTATATTTTTTTGTTATTTTGGATTAGTTTATAAAACTTGTTTAATAAAGGATAAAATATGGGATTAGGAAACGTATCTATAGGGAGCACTTATCCAGAGGTAAGTAGAGACGAAATGCTCTCAAAATTAAATAAATTAAAACAACCATTTTTAAAAAACTTCAACCCAGATTTAAATGTACGTATTGATCGTATAAAAAGAATACAAACTTTAGTTGAGGAAAATATAGATGCTTTTCATGACGCGTTAAGATCTGATTTTGGCACACGACATGAGCAGTTAAGCCTAATGGCTGACACAATGCCTGTAATTAATAATGCAAAAGACGCCTTAAAAAATATTAAAAGATGGGTTAAGCCTGATAAGCGAAAACCTAACTTCCCATTGGGATTACTTGGTGCAAAAGCTTATGTTCAATTCCAGCCTTATGGAGTAGTTGGTGTTATTTCTCCTTGGAACTTCCCACTAACTCTAAGTATTGCGCCTTTAATAGAAATATTTGCGGCTGGAAATAATGCAATGATGAAACTCTCAGAGTTCGTTCCAGCAACCTCTGAATTAAGTGAAGAACTTATTAATAAATTTTTTAGTGATGAAGAAGTTGTTATAGTAAATGGAGGTCCTCAAACCTCGCAAGATTTTGCAGGATTACCATTTGATCATCTGCTTTTCACAGGATCAACAAATGTAGCTAAAAAAGTTGCATCTGAGGCAGCATCAAATTTAGTACCGCTTACTCTTGAATTAGGTGGCAAGTCACCAGTAATAGTTGGTCCAAATGCCAAAATGAAAAAAAGTGTTGATAAGATAATGATGGGAAAGCTCTTAAATGGAGGACAAATTTGCATATCACCTGATTATGTAATGGTTCCTGAAGGGCAAACAGATGAATTTGTTGATCATGCAAAATCTCATGTTAGTGAAAATTATCCAACGATAAAAAATAATCCAGATTATACATCCATAATTCATTTGAATCACTACGAGAGACTTCGTGAATTAGTAAAAGATGCTGAGTCAAAGGGAGCTACTATTGTAGAAATAAACCCTGCAAACGAAGACCTTTCGCAACAAGAGCACCATAAAATATTACCTACTTTAGTTTTAAATCCAACGGATGATATGAAGATTATGCAAGAAGAAATATTTGGACCTTTATTGCCAGTAAAAACATACAAAAGCTTTAATGAAACAATAGAGTTCATAAATAAGAACCCTAAAGCGCTTGCAATATATTATTTTGGCGATGACAAAAAAGAAATTGATACTGTGTTAAACAATACTTCATCTGGTCAAGCGGTTATAAACGATGTCTTATTCCAATTTTCTATGCATGATCTACCTTTTGGAGGGGTTGGTCCTAGTGGAATGGGCTCTTATCATGGTTACGATGGCTTTAAGAACTTTAGTCATAAGAGATCAGTTCTGAAGGGTCAAAATATCTTAGATGCGGGTAAGATGATTACAGCTCCATTTACTGAATCTACCGAAAAAAATATAAAAAGGTTATCTTAGAGAATACTCTCAGCTGCTATTTTTTTTGAGTTTTCGACAATAAACTTAAATCTCAACTCAGGTTTTTTGCCCATTAAAGAATCTACAGATTTATGAGTTTTCTTTTTGTCTTTTGATGCAATTTGAACTTTTAATAAGGTTCTATTTTCCTGCGACATAGTTGTTTCTTTCAATTGAGCAGGCATCATCTCACCTAATCCTTTAAATCTATTAATGGTAACGTCTGAATTTTTAAATTCTTTTTTTATTATTTCATCTTTATGCTTATCATTTACAGCGTAATACGTTTTAGCTCCTTTAGATATTTTGTATAATGGAGGCACGGATAAGTACAGATGCCCTTCATCAATTAGTTTTGGAAATTCTTTATAGAAGAATGCCATCAATAAGGTGGATATATGAGCACCGTCAACATCAGCATCTGTCATAATTATAATTTTTTCGTATCTAATATCTTTGCTATTAAATTTATCTCCTCGCTTACATCCAATTGCTTGCATTAAATCAGTAATTTCTTGGTTTGCATTTATTTTATCTCTTCCAGCACTGATCACATTTAAAATCTTACCCCTTAAAGGTAAAATGGCCTGTGTTTGGCGATCTCTTGCTTGTTTTGCCGATCCACCAGCCGAGTCTCCTTCAACAAGAAAAATTTCAGTTCCTTTATTTCCATCAATTGAACAATCAGCAAGTTTACCTGGTAAGGTTGTTTTTTTTCTTTTTATATTTTTTTCTATGATTTGATTTGACTTGGATTGCAGTCTTAACTGTGATCGATTAAATGCGTATTGAAATAATTCTTCTGCAGACCTAGTTTTTTTTGTAAGCCATTGTTCAAATAGTTGTCGTGCTTTCATTTCAATTTTACGACCAGGCTCTATACTTGATAACTTTTCTTTTGTCTGACCTTGAAACTCAGGGTTTTCTATAAAAGCAGATAAGATTGATCCAGATGAACCAAAGAGATCTTCTTGATTAATTTGAGATGATTTTTTTTCGTATTTAATTTTTGAAAAATCTTTAAATGCCTTATAAATTCCTGACTTGAAACCGCTTTCATGAGTACCGCCCAATGGGGTTTTAATAGTGTTACAATAAGATTCATTTATAGGTTCCATCACATCAAACCAATTTATAATTCCCTCAATTTTACCACTATCAACATCTATCTCAGTGTTGAAATAAAATGGATCTTCAAAAATAGGGTCATTGGGCGTACAAAGATTATTTAAATAATCTTTAATTCCATCGGAGTAATGTAGTTTATCTGATAATGGAATATTTTTTTTGGCGGTTGCCTTACTGCATGACCAATGAATTTCAACATCTGGTATAAGATAGGCTTTAGCTTTTGCCATATTATATATAATTGAAGCATCAAATTCTATTTCTTTGCCAAAAATTTCTGGGTCCGGTGAAAATACTATTTTTGTACCCTTTTTAAGAGGACCTTTTGCGGATGCTTTTAATTTATTTTTAGGAGAACCTTGACTATAAGTTTGTACAAAATATTTTTTATCTCTTGCAATTTCAAGAGTAAGTTTTTTAGATAGCGCGTTTACAACAGAAATTCCAACGCCATGCAAACCGCCAGAAGTTTTGTAATTATTTTTTGAAAACTTGCCCCCAGAATGTAGTGTTGTCATAATGACTTCAACTGCAGGTATTTTAAATTTTGGATGCTTATCAACAGGAATACCTCGCCCATTATCAGAGATTTCAATCGTGTCCTGGGAAACAAGCTTAATTTCTACCTTATTTGCAAAACCAGCAACAACTTCATCCATTGAATTATCAAGTACCTCGCTTACCAGGTGATGCATTGCCATTATATCTGTTCCCCCAATATACATTCCGGGTCGCTTTCTAACCGGTTCTAAACCTTCAAGGACTTCAATATCTTTTGCGGTGTAAGATGTGTTTGAATTTTTTATTGTCTTTTTGGATGAACTCTTCTTTTTAATTGATTTATTTTTCTTTGATTTCTTTCTCATAACAAACAATACAACTAATAATAGATTCTTTACATTGTGTAATATTTATTTACTCTAACAGCATGAATTTATTAGGAATTTAGTATGCCGGTTATTGAATCAAAAATAATGATTAATTCAGAGTCCTTCAAAAAAAATCAGGAGGACCATCAAAAGCTTATTGATGAAATTAGAACTTTAGAACAAAAAATAGCAGATAATTCCGCTAGGTCTAAGGCTAAGTTTGATAAAAGAGGACAGTTGCTGCCTCGTGAAAGATTAAAAAGGCTATTAGATCCAGGTAGTTTTTGGCTTCCATTATCCACCCTTGCTGGTTACAAGATTGGCGATGATGATGGCGATAAAAACATTGGATGGGGAAACTCTATTAGCGGTATTGGTTATGTTGCAGGCGTTCGTTGCATGATTGGTGTTTCAGATGCGGGCATTAAAGGGGGAAGTGCATCTGCGATGGGCACTGAAAAGGCGTTAAGAGGTGCTCAAATAATTTTTGAAAATAAATTACCTTTTATACAGTTAATAGAAAGCGCTGGTGCAAATCTACTGAGACAGACCGATATGTTTATTAAAGGTGGCAGAAGTTTTGCCAATCTTTCTAAAATGTCAGCAATGGGAATCCCGACAATTGGCGTAGTTCACGGCTCATCAACTGCAGGCGGCGCTTACCAGACAGGCTTATCGGATTATATAATTGTAGTTAAAGAAAGATCAAAAATATTTCTAGCAGGCCCTCCTTTATTAAGAGCATCGCTTGGCGAGATTGCTACTGACGAAGAAATTGGTGGAGCAGATTTACATTTTGCAGTCTCCGGACTTGCTGAATATATGGCAAACGATGATGCTCATGCAATTGAGATTGCAAGAGATGTCATGAAGAATATTGGATGGAATAATGATTTCATTTCTACTCAAAAGTCTGAGTATGATGAGCCCGTTTACTCACCTGATGAGTTAACAGGGGTTGTTCCAGTTGATTATAAAACTCCGTATGATTGCCGGGAAGTGATTGCAAGAATTGTTGATGGTTCAGATTTTTTAGAGTTTAAAGAAGGCTGGGGTAAAACCCTCATAACAGGACATGCAACTATTCAAGGTTATAAAGTTGGAATTTTAGGGAACAACGGACCGATATTTTCTGAAAGTGCTAATAAAGCTACTCAATTCATACAAATTTGTTCTCAATCAAATACGCCGCTAATTTTTCTTCAAAATATAACCGGCTTTATGGTGGGTACTAAAGAGGAAGCAAAAGGAATGATAAGACACGGATCAAAGATGATACAGGCGGTTACTAATTGCACCGTTCCTAAAATAACACTTAGGATTGGAGCCTCTTTTGGTGCGGGAGAATATGGAATGGCGGGAAGATCTTATGATCCTAGATTTTTATTCTCATGGCCTAATGCAAAAATGAGTGTGATGGGTGGGGAACAGGCCGCTAGAACAATGGCTCAAGTTGCTCTTGAGGGCGCTGAACGAAAAGGTCAAGATCCCAAAAAAATATATGGAGAGAACCTTGAAATGCTTGAAGGTATGAAACAAAAAATAATCGATCAGTACCGTGAGGAAGGTGAAGCAATATTTTGCTCAGCGAGATTATGGGATGACGGAATTATTGATCCAAAGGATACAAGAAAGATTTTAGGTGAATGCTTAAATATTATCAGCGACGGCGATAAGAGAGAGTTAAAACCAAATACTTTTGGCGTTGCAAGAATGTAATTAATTTTTTCCTGGAAGAATATCAAGATATTTTGAAATAATGCCTAGCATTACTTCATCTGATCCACCGCCAATTGAACCTAAACGTCCATCTCTATACGCTCTTGAAATAGGTGACTCATCCATATAACCCATTCCACCCCAATATTGTAAGCATTCGTCGTTAACTTTTCTAGAAAGTCGTGTGGCCTTTAGCTTTGACATTGAAGCCAATTTTGTACAATCACCACCATTTACATGTATCTCAATTCCTTTCCATGTAAGTGCTTTTAAAGCTTCAACCTCCGTCATCAGCTCGGAAAGTTTGTAATGAACAATCTGATTGTCAAGAATAGGCTTACCAAATGTCTTTCTTTGTCTTGTATAATTAATGGTCTCATTAATAGCTAATTCGCAGCCAGTATAGCCAGCAATAGCTGCATAAAGTCTTTCTTCTTGAAACTGCATCATTTGATAAATAAAGCCTTTACCTTCTTCTCCGACTAAATTTTTCTGCGGCACTCTTACATCATCAAAAAATATTTCAGCAGTATCAGACGAATGCATGCCCATTTTTTTTAATTTACGATTAATCGTGACACCTTTTGCTCTTTTGCCATTTTCCTTAAGAGGTACACATATAAGAGATTTGTTTAAATGTTTATTCTTATGGTCTGTTTCAGTGTTAGCAAGCATACACATCCAGTCTGCTTGAGTACCATTTGTAATCCACATCTTTGATCCATTGATTACGTAATCATCGCCATCCTTAACTGCATGAGTCTTAATGGCAGCCACATCAGAACCAGCACTTGGTTCAGAAACACCAAGGCAAGAAACAAGATCTCCAGTAATAGACGGTTTTAAAAATTCATTGCATATCTCTTCACTGCCGAAGCGCGCCAATGCCGGAGTTGACATATCTGTTTGTACACCAATAGCCATTGGAACACCGCCGCATTTAATATGTGCCAATGCCTCATTAAGAACAGCTCCGTATGAATAGTCTAATCCAGATCCACCGTACTTTTCAGGTTTAGTTACTCCAAGAAATCCTTGATCACCTAATTTTTTGAATAGCTCATGAGCTGGAAAAATTTCATTTTCTTCCCACTCGTCAACATAAGGGTTAATTTCATCTTCAACGAATTTAAGAGCTGATCTCTTTAATTCTTCGTGTTCTGTTGTTAATTCCATTTTAATATATATAGCATTTTATTTGCAAAGGTCACCCTTTAGAATTCAACTATTTGTCAAACACTAAAATAGTTTTTGTATTCAATAGGATGAGGAGAATGTTCTAGATCATATACATCTTCCATTTTCAGGTCTACATATGCATCAATTTGGTCATCAGTAAAAACTCCACCTTCAGTTAAAAAAGCTCTATCTTCGTTAACCGCCTCAAGTGCCTCTCTAAGAGAGCCACAAACAGTTGGCAATTTTTTAACTTCTGCCTCAGGTAATTCATAAAGATCTTCATCAGCAGCATTTCCTGGATCAATTTTATTTTTTATACCATCCATCCCCGCCATTAGCATTGCTGAAAATGCCAAATAAGGATTTGCTGAGGGATCTGGAAACCTTACTTCAACTCTTTTTCCTTTCGGATTATCTGAAACAGGTATACGACACGAGGCAGATCTGTTTCTTGCTGAGTATACAAGTATTACTGGGGCCTCAAACCCTGGTATCAGTCTCTTATAACTGTTTGTGCTAGCATTCGTAAACGCGTTAAGTGCCCTTCCATGTTTTATGATCCCACCAATGTAGTGCAATGCCATCTCGGATAAGCCTGCATATTTATCTCCTGCAAATAGAGGTTTGCCATTTTTCCATATGGATTGGTGTGTATGCATTCCAGTTCCATTATCACCTTTAACTGGTTTAGGCATGAATGTAGCAGTTTTACCAAATGCATTAGCGACCATGTGTACACCATACTTATAAAGCTGCATAGCATCGCCCTGTTTAAGTAAAGTATCAAACTTCAGTCCCAATTCATGTTGACTTGGAGCAACTTCATGATGATGTTTTTCCATCTTCAGTCCTAAATTTTTTAATTCTTCAAGAAATTCTGTTCTTATATCTTGTGCGCTATCAACAGGCGGTACAGGAAAATATCCTCCTTTAACACCTGGTCTGTGTGCTAAGTTGCCACTTTCATAAGAGCGTCCAGAATTATATGGACCTTCAGTACTATCAATTTCAAACATTGATTTGTTCATATCAACTTGAAATTTTACATCATCAAATATAAAAAACTCTGCTTCTGGACCCATATATATAGTATCGCCAATTCCACTTGCTTTGACATACTCTTCTGCTTTTCTTGCAGTTCCTCTTGGATCTCTCTCATATGGTTCCTTTGACACTGCATCGAGAACATCGCAAAATACAATTAATGTTGGTTGGGCTGTAAAAGGATCCATTACCGTTGTGGTTAAGTCCGGTTTGAGAACCATGTCTGACTCATTTATAGCTTTCCAGCCAGATATAGAGGATCCATCAAAGAAAACTCCGCTGTTTAGGAGATCATCGTCTACTGCTGTACCGTCCATCGTTAAATGTTGAAGTTTGCCTTTTGGATCAGTAAATCTCATATCAAGATACTTGACTTCACCATTTTTAAATTTTTTTAGTACTTCGTTTGCAGTACCCATATGATCCCCTAATTATGGAATTTATTTAGTCAAAGTCCCAACTATATGTGATACAATTTTGTATGGATCAGCATTCGATGCTGGCCTTCTATCTTCAAGATACCCATTCCAATTATGTTCAACAGTATAAACTGGAATACGTATACTAGCACCTCTATCACTTACACCATATGAAAATTTATCGATACTTTGTGTCTCGTGAAGTCCAGTAAGCCTCATATTATTGTCAGATCCATAAGCTGCAATACCTTCTTCATGAACCTTTCCAAGTTTGTCGCACATTGATGTAAATAATTCTTCTGATCCAGAAGATCTCATTTGTTCATTAGAAAAATTAGTGTGCATACCAGAACCGTTCCAATCACCAGTTTTTGGTTTTGGGTGGAAGTTCACTCCAACGCCGTGTTCCTCAGCAGTTTTCATGAGTAAATATCGGCTTACCCATAAATCATCAGCTGCTTTAATACCTTTTCCAAAGCATTGATATTCCCATTGGCCAAGTGCAACTTCTGCATTAGTTCCAGTAAGCGTAATCCCAAGATCTATACAAGCTTTTAGATGTGCATCTGATATGGCTCTACCAACAACATTGCCCGCTCCAACACCACAATAAAATTCACCCTGTTCTCTTGGCGTGCCATCTTCCCAGCCAAGTGGTTCACCAGTTTTAGCGTCAGTTAAAAAGAATTCTTGTTCAAAACCAAACCACCATTCGTCGGAAACAACTTCCGCTGCCGCAGCTCTAAAGTTTGATGGATGAGTTGTATGGTCTGCAGCCTGTACCTGTGTCATTACTATATCGTGTCCATTTGGATTAGAATAAGTTTGAACAGGAAGAAGAAGACAGTCTGAGCTTCCTCCCTCTGCTTGTTGAGTAGATGAACCATCAAATGACCAGTCCGGTGCTGATTTTTCTTCGGTTGCTTTTACTTTACTTCTCATAAAAGGCTCTGGTGTATAACCATCGAGCCATATGTATTCATAAGTTTTCATATCTGACATTAATTTCTCCCTGAATTAAGTTTATAATGCGTCCGAACCAGTCTCGCCTGTACGAATTCTCATAACTGTTTCAATGTTAGAAACAAATATTTTACCATCACCAATACGATTTGTGTTTGCTGAAGCCCTAATCGCTTCGACGGCCGTATCGACAAGATCATCTTGTAAGATTATTTCTAATCTAATTTTCGGAAGAAAATCACCATATTCAACACCAGTGTTAACTTCAGTAAAACCTCTTTGTCTACCTAAGCCTTTGGCTTCAGATATAGTGATCCCACGCACCCCAACTTTTTCAAGTGCTTCTTTTACATCATCTATCTTAAATGGCTTTATGACAGCTTCGATTTTTTTCATTATGAGTTAACTCTTAAGTTTTATACATTAATTTTCTGAAAGAAGTTAAAATTAATGATAGAATGTATATATAATGTTTTTATGCCAAATTGACATATAGATTTAATTATAAGTATAGGTAAATTTTACATATCTTTATTTAAAACATGCACTTATAGGCGATTTCTAATAAATGACTCAATACATCCTTAGTAATAAAGAAATGGCAAAGGCAGACCTTTTAACTATTGAATCTGGTATTTCTAGTTTGGATCTGATGTTTAACGCAGGAAAGAAAGTTTTCAACAATCTTCCTGTTCAAAGAGGTAAAAGGGCGCTCTTTATTTGTGGTCCGGGAAATAACGGTGGCGATGGCTATGTTGCAGCTGACCTTATTTTAAAGCAAGGTATGGAAATTGATATTTATTGCCCTATTAGTAAAGCCAAGGAAAGTAATGACAATTTACATTATAAACAAAAACTTAATAAATCATTATTTGTTTCCAAAATAAGAAGTTTATCAAATTATTGTTATGTAGTAGACGCTTTATTTGGTACAGGGTTATCAAGGAGAATGTCAGATGATTTAAGTTCTTTGGTTAGTAAAATTAATCAATCTAAATTAGATGTTTTCTCCGTAGATATTCCATCTGGCATTAATGGCGATACATCTGCTGTTCTTGGAGAAGCTTTTAAAGCTTCAAAAACAATTACTTTTTTTAATAAAAAAAAATGTCATTATTTGTACCCTGGAAAAAAATATTGTGGAGAAATAGTAGTTGAGGATATTGGAATTAAAAAAAACGTATTAGATCAAATTATGCCAAATATAAAAAAAAATGATCCATCATTATGGATTAAGAATTTTCCATTTCCAGTTTCAAGTGATCATAAATATTCAAGAGGAATGCTTGTAATTAATACTGGTCCTCAATTTCAAACTGGAGCAGCTCGATTAGCTGGTCGATCAGCTATGCGCGTTGGGGCAGGAGCAGTAACAATGGTCTGCGATGAAGAAACAGCAAAAATATTAGAACCACAAATCTCAGTTGAATTACTATCAGTGATAAAAGAAAAAAACGATTTTCAAAAACTTTTAAAAGACAAAAGAGTTTCAAGTGTCCTCATAGGTCCTGGAAATGGAGTAAATGATGAAACAAAAGCAAGAACTTTAATGGCACTGGCTTTTGTGGATCATTGTGTAATTGATGCAGACGCAATTACATGTTTTGAAAATAATCCAAAAGAATTATTTATAGATACTTATCCGCATACAATACTCACACCTCATGAAGGTGAATTTAAAAGATTATTTGGTGAAGGTATCGCGTTAATGGAAGATAAAGTACTCAAGTGTGTTGAGGCAGCCAAATTAGCAGGAAGTATAGTTTTACTCAAAGGCGCTGATACAGTTATTGCTGATCCTGAAGGGAATGTTGTAATAAATGCAAGCGAAGCTCCATATCTAGCAACCGCAGGATCAGGTGATGTTCTTGCTGGAATCATCGCTTCACTTGTTGGAGATAATAAGATGAATGCTTTTGATGCGACTTGCGCTGGAGCATATATTCACTCAAAACTTGGAGAAATGATAGGCCCCGGGCTAATTGCAGAGGATCTTATTGACAACATTCCCCTGATGATTAAAAAGCTGCATTCGTATGTTGAGGAAAATTAATAAAATATCATTACTTCTAATTCTTTTTCTTACACTTTGTTTGAATATAAGTTTTGCAGAAGACCAGATATATACATTTAAATCCAAAAACACTGATTTCATTGGATCAGTAGCAAAAGAAAAAGATGGTTCAAAAACTATTTCTTTTGTCGGTATTCCCTTTGCAAAGCCTCCAGTTGATGACTTAAGATGGAAAGCTCCAAGAGAATTAGATCTGATGCCTGATACATTTGAAGCCACAACATTACCTAATAGGTGCATGCAAGTTAGTAATTTTTATGACTCAATGGATGGCATTGAGGGAGGTTCAATAATTGGATCTGAGGACTGTCTTTATTTAAATATTTATCTGTCAGAAAAGGCATACAATAGTAAAAAGAAATTGCCAGTCATGTTTTGGATACACGGAGGTGGAAATACGTGGGGTTATTCAGCTTCAAACTTGTATACTTCAGGTGATTTCATAATGGAACATGATGTAATTTTAGTCACAACAAACTATAGATTAGGTCCTTTTGGATGGTTTGCCTTCAGCGGTCTAAATGAAGACTCAAATAATGAACTTGATCAAAGTGCAAATTTTGGAACTCTCGATATTATAAAATCACTTGAGTGGGTTAATGAGAATATTTCAAATTTTAATGGTGACCCAAATAATATTACTATTTTCGGTGAGTCTGCTGGAGCTAGAAATGTAATTTCACTTATGACTTCACCTTTAAGTGAAGACTTGTTTCAAAGAGGAATTTCTCAAAGCGGTTACCTTGGCTCAGACTCTTTAGACTTTGCAGAAAATAATGAAAGAGCGGGATCAAAAAGTTTATTAAGACACTTAATCAAATCAAAGAACACATCAATATCTGATGAGGAGATTTCAAATTTCATGAGCAATCAGATGCTTTCTGTCGACCTTTTAAGAACTGCAGATGCAAACGATATTATATCATATTATAGGCCAAGACCTGATGCAGCTGGATTAATTGATGTCCCGAATGTAATACCTGATGGAGTAGTAATTCCAAATAAGGGAATTTATGGAGCTTATAGAGATGGTGATATGTATGACAAACCTATGATATTTGGTTCGACACGAGATGAAGATAAACTGTTTATGTTTATGAACGATGAATATGTAAATAGGCCATTATCTTTTTTAAGTCCAATCTCGGAATATCTTGATTTATATGTAAAACCCAAAGATCCAAAGTATTATGATATCTATGCTAAATACATGGCAGAGTCATGGAAATATGGGGCAGTAGACCTACCTTCAGACTTTACATCAAATTACAAAAAATCAAATGTATATGCTTATCGATTTGATTGGGATGAACAAAATGTCTATTTAGGTGTTGATTTGCCCAATCTACTAGGCGCTGCACATGGAATGGAGTTAGCATTTATTTTTAAATCAGATGGTTTATTAGGTGAGAGCTCAGATGCGATAAATGACATAATGTATAATGAAAATAACAGGTCCACTGATTTAGAGCTCTCTACAAAAATGGGACAATATTGGGTAAATTTTGCTTACGATGGTAATCCAAATAGCGCCCCTTATGATATGTCTACCGAGTGGAAACCATGGAATAAATTAAATAACAACGAAAGGTTTATCGTATTTGACTCTGTTAACGATAAGGGCATTGCAATGTTTAATAATACTTTATCGGCAAATTCAATTCTTCAAGGAATATCCAGTGAGAGCATAACTGTTGATCAAAAGTGCAATATAATTGATAAAATGTTTAATAGAACAACTCTTACTGACGAGGAAGTGGATGAAATTTACAGAACCTTTATGAGCGGTAAGTGCACTAGAGCCTAAACTTTATTTAGCTTAACTTTATAGTCATCAACGATAGTTATTTCCTGAATACCATCAATGTGCATCTTAAATTTCTTATATTCTTCTTTTTCTTTCACTTTTTCTCGAGCTTCTTTTTCATCTCTTGCACAGACAAAGATATTGGTGTGCCCTTCGTAAAAGCCATCTGAAATATTAGGATCATAAAAACCTGTATGGACTTGAAACAATTTCATATTATTTAATAATTAGATCATGAAAAAAGAAAACTTGCCATCTAAAATATGCCCGGTTTGTAATCGCCCTTTTAACTGGAGAAAAAAATGGAGATTGAACTGGGACAGAGTAATATACTGTTCAAAAAAGTGTGCTGGAATAAAAAAGGCTTAAACGATATTTCTTTTTCTGCCTTTATAAAAAGAATTTATATTTTTTATTAATTGATTGATTGCTTCTTGCAAGGTTTCATTTGATGCCCATGCAGTATGGGGTGTCCAAATGAAATTTGCTTCATTTAATATGCTGTAATAAGCGTGAGATTTTTTTGGAGGTTCACTAGTTGTGACATCAATTCCAGCTCCTGCAATGATTTTTTGTTTTAATGCTTTTGTCAGATCATTTTCATTAACTATGCCGCCCCTGGCAGTATTAATTAAGATCATATTTTTTTTCATTATTTTTAATTCTTTAATAGTTATTAGGTCTTTTGTTTTCTCATTCAAGGGGCAATGAACAGATAAATAATCAAGAGATGATAAGAATTTTAAAAATTGTGTTTTTTTATAATTTCTAACCGAAAAATAATTAATATTCATTCCAAATGCTTTGGCTATTCTGCCAACTTTCATGCCAATTGAACCTTTTCCAATTATGCCCAATGTTTTGCCATGTAAGTCATTTATTTCTCTGCTAAGTAATGCAAATACCTTTCTTTTTTGCCAAAGTTTCTTGTCTATATCTTTCTCAAGACCTTTAATATTTTTAGAAAGTGCAAGCATGAGAGTTAAAACGTGTTCAGCAACCGATATGGAAGCATAGTCTCTTAGATTGCATATAGAGATATTGTGTTTTCTGCAGTACTCTAAGTCTATTATATTCGTTCCCGTTGCAGTTATCGCAATTAGTTCTAAATTGTTCGCATTAGATAAATTATTTCTATTCAGTTCAATTTTGTTGGTAACAACTATATGTGCTTTCTCAATCCTTTTTTTGACTTCCCTCACCGTCGTAAAACTATGGTTTTTCCATTTGTGATTAAAATCAAGTTTTGGAAATATAATATTAGAAGGAAAAGTGGACCTATCTAAAAATACAATATTTTTTCTCATAATTAACGGTCAAAACTATAGCATCAAATTGTAATATTTTACTGTAAACATCTAAAAAATAGTCTATTTTGCATTTTCTATTAATCGCGGATATGGTGGAATTGGTAGACACGCTGGTTTTAGGTACCAGTGAGGCAACTCATGGGGGTTCGAGTCCCTCTATCCGCACCAATTTGTTAGTAAGAAGATAATATGAGTTATAAAGAAGTATTAAATAAAGGTTTGAAAAGAGCTTATGAGTTCACTATTGCATCTGCAGATTTTAACACAAAGCTAGAGTCAAAAATTGAGGAAGTAAAAAAATCAGTAAAAATTGACGGCTTTAGACCAGGTAAAGTTCCAAATAATATCATTATGCAAAAACATGGTGATGCGATTAACAATGAAGTTTTGAATGCTGTAATAAATGAAAATGTCTCAAAAATAATACAAGAAGGAAAGCTTCGTCCCGTTTCTCAACCGAAGGTTGATTACAAAGATAAAGAACAAGAAAAAAAAGATGTTGATAAAACGTTTAAAATTGAGTTTGAAGTTTTTCCAGAAATAAAATTAGCCGACTTTACTAAAATCGAAATCGAGTCAACTTCGGTAAAGCTTGATAAAAAAGAAATTGATAAACGAATAGACTTAATTGCCAAATCTCAAAGAACATATAAAGAGCAAGGTAGTGATTATAAAGCTAAGAAAGAGGACTCTGTCTTATTAGATTATGAAGGAACCATCGATGGTAAGAATTTTGATGGAGGTAAGGCAGAAAGTCAGACAATTGTAATTGGCTCTGGACGATACATAAAGGATTTAGAAGATGGCCTTGTGGGTCTAAAGAGTGGAGACAGCAAAAAGATAAACGTCAAATTTCCTGCAGATTATTCAGCAAAAGAGTTACAAAATGCTGATGCTGTGTTCGATTGCAATATTAAAAAAATAAGTTCACCCGTTGAGTCAAAAGTAGATGATGAATTGGCAAAATCAATGGGTGCAACTGATTTAAAGGATCTAAAAAGTAAGGTTGAAAATCAAATGCAAAGTGAGTACTCAGATCTAACAAAAAATCTTGATAAAAAAGCACTTTTTGAAAAGCTCCAGTCAGCGCACAAATTTGAGTTACCTGAAGATCTTATAAATGTTGAATTTCAGAACTTGTCTGCAAATTATTTAAATTCACAAAGTCCATCATCAATTGATCATCAAAAGGAAATCAAAGATAAAAAATTGACTTCTGATAATGAGGCTAAATTTAAGGAAGATGCAAAAAATAGAATTGAACTGGGCTTAATTCTTCAAGAGGTTGGGAAAGTAAATGAAATTTCGGTGACGCCAGAGGAAATGAATAAAGCCCTTTTTGAATATGCAGGCAATTTTAAAGGACAAGAACAAAAAGTGATTGATTATTATAGAAATAATCAGGATGCAGCTATGCAACTTCAAGCTCCTTTATATGAAAATAAAATTGTAGACTTTATACTTTCGAAGGTTAAATTGAAAAAGAAAGATGTTGATGTTGATTCGTTTATCAAAATGTATAATAACGTCAATTCAGTTGAAAAGACTGAAGTGAAGAAAAAAACGGCAAAGAAAAAGACAGTTAAGAAAAAAACTAAGAAATAATAATGATTGATAATAAAATTTTTGATCAATTGGTTCCAATGGTCGTTGAACAGACGGGAAGAGGAGAACGTGCTTTTGATATTTATTCAAGATTATTAAAGGAAAGAATAATATTTTTAGTCGGGCCAGTTAACGATCACATGGCCTCTTTAGTTTCAGCTCAACTTTTGTTTCTTGAATCTGAAAATCCCGAAAAAGAGATATCATTATATATAAATTCACCTGGAGGAGTTGTAAGTGATGGATTGGCAATTTACGACACAATGCAATTCATACAGTCTCCAGTCTCAACTCTTTGTTTTGGACAGGCTGCTTCAATGGGCTCATTCTTACTTGCAGCAGGCGAAAAAGGAAAAAGATATGCTTTACCTAATAGCCGCATAATGGTGCACCAGCCATCTGCTGGCTTTCAAGGTCAAGCAACTGATATAGAAATACATGCAAAAGAGGTCTTGGCAATGAAAGCAAATTTAAACAAAATATACGCAAAACATACAGGCCAACCTGTTGAAGCAATTGAAGAGGCGCTTGAAAGAGATAACTTTATGTCACCGGAAGAGGCTCAGAAATTTGGCATCATTGATAGCATTCAGGAAAAAAGAGTTGAACCAAAAACTGAGAAATAGCCTCAAATAGTCAATTTAATCCACTGTTTATAAACACTTTTTTTTAAAATTAATTGTTTTTTTTCTACAGAAATGTTTTTCTTAATAATTATTGATTCGCAGATTGTTAAAAAATTGAATTATGAGTGAAAATAATAACGATAGTAAAAGCAAGAACACGCTCTATTGCTCTTTTTGTGGCAAAAGTCAGCATGAAGTAAAGAAGTTGATTGCTGGACCAACCGTATTCATATGTGATGAGTGCGTTGAGTTGTGTAATGATATTATTCAAGAGGAGAATAAAGAAACTAAAGCAAAATCATCAAGTAGAATTCCAACTCCTAAAGAAATCTGTGCAACTTTAGATGACTTCGTAATAGGACAAAAAGATGCCAAGTACAATTTGTCTGTAGCTGTGCATAATCATTATAAAAGAATTGAGCATTCCAATTTCAAGTCTGATGTAGAATTATCGAAATCAAATATTCTTTTAATTGGACCTACAGGTTGCGGTAAAACTTTATTAGCCCAAACTCTAGCACGTATCTTAGATGTACCATTTACAATGGCAGATGCGACAACTCTTACTGAGGCTGGATATGTTGGAGAAGATGTTGAGAATATCATTTTAAAATTATTACAGGCATCTGACTATAATGTTGATAGGGCGCAGAGAGGCATAGTTTATATTGATGAAATTGACAAAGTTAGCAGAAAATCTGAAAACCCCTCAATTACAAGAGATGTTTCAGGTGAGGGTGTACAACAAGCATTACTTAAAATAATGGAAGGAACTGTTGCTAGTGTGCCACCACAAGGTGGAAGAAAACATCCACAGCAAGAATTTTTACAAGTGGATACGACAAATATTTTATTTATATGTGGTGGAGCTTTTTCCGGGTTAGACAAAATAATTAACAAAAGATCAAAAGGGTCAGGTATTGGATTTCAAGCAAATGTGAAAAGCTATGAAGAGAAATCTGGAGGGAACAGTTTAAAACATTTAGAGCCTGAAGATTTATTGAGTTATGGGCTGATACCTGAGTTTGTTGGAAGACTTCCTATTGTCACAACTCTTACAGACTTAGACGAAGAGTCACTAGTAAAAATTCTTCAAGAGCCAAAAAATGCTCTGGTAAAACAGTATCAAACACTATTTAGTATGGAAGACGTTAAGCTAATACTTTCAAATGAAGCTCTCAGCGTTATCGCAAAAAAAGCAATTGAGAGAAAAACAGGCGCAAGAGGACTTAGGTCTATACTAGAGAGTATCTTGCTCGATACTATGTTTGAATTACCATCCCTTGAAGGCGTTGAAGAGGTAGTGATTAATGCAGAAGTCGCAGAGGGCCGTGCTCGTCCGCTCTACACTTACACAGACGGCAAAAAAGCTTCAGAAACAAGCGCTTAGCTGGCAAATCTTTTATTCCTTGAAAATCAGGAATTTATACACATTTAAATAGTAGTAGAAAAATAAATGACTTTACTAGTTTTAGTATTGATCATCATATTGAAAAAAGGATTGTCGAGTCGAATATGATTGAAAATAACATACCAGTCTTGCCGTTAAGAGACATAGTTGTGTTTCCTCATATGGTGGTTCCATTGTTTGTAGGTAGAGATAAGTCGGTTAAGGCGCTAGAAAAAGTCATGGCTGGTGATAAACGCATCATGCTCATCACTCAAAAAAGTGCTTCAGTGGATGACCCAAAAAAAGATGACCTTTTTGACTTTGGAACAATTGCTAATGTATTACAGTTATTAAAATTACCTGACGGTACAGTCAAAGTACTTGTTGAGGGACTTCAAAGAGCTTCGATTAACATGTTTACTGATAATGAGGATTATCTAGTTTCCAACATTGATCTTATTGATGAAAACAATGATAGCTCAGATAAAAAATTAAGAGCACTATCTAAATCAATAACAGATCTTTTTGACAAATATGTAAATTTAAATAAAAAAATTCCTCCTGAAGTACTTGGAACAATAAACGAAATTGATGACTCAGCAAAGTTGAGTGACACAATTGCATCACACTTATCAATTAAGTTATCTGATAAACAAGAAATATTAGAAGCAATCGACCTAACCGAGAGATTTGAAAAGATAATGAATTTTATTCAAGCAGAACTCGATGTTATGCAAGTTGAAAAAAAGATTAGAGGTCGTGTAAAAAATCAAATGGAGAAAACTCAAAGGGAATATTATTTAAACGAGCAAATGAAAGCTATTCAAAAGGAGCTTGGAGAAGGCGATGATGGTAAAGACGATATTCAGGAATATGAGGAGAAAATTGAGAATACTAAGCTCTCAAAAGAAGCGAAAGAAAAATGCTATTCAGAAATTAAAAAGCTGAAATCAATGAGCCCAATGTCTGCTGAGTCCAGTGTTATAAGAAATTATTTAGATTGGATATTGACAATACCATGGGGTAAAAAGACTAAAGTTAAAAAAGATATCAAATTCGCAGAGAGTGTTCTCAACGAAGATCACTATGGTCTTGAAAAAGTTAAAGAGAGAATACTAGAATATTTGTCTGTTCAGCAAAGGATAAAGAAAATGAAAGGTCCGATTTTATGTTTAGTTGGAGCTCCAGGGGTAGGTAAAACTTCATTGGGTAAATCAATTGCTAGAGCTACGGGAAGAAAATTTGTAAGAATGTCACTTGGAGGAGTTAGAGATGAAGCTGAGATTAGGGGACACAGAAGAACCTATATAGGATCTCTGCCTGGAAAGGTTCTTCAGATGATGAAGAAAGCAGGATCATCTAATCCATTATTTCTATTAGACGAAATTGATAAGCTAGGAGCTGATTACAGAGGAGATCCTTCATCAGCTTTATTGGAAGTGCTTGATCCAGAGCAAAATAATTCATTTAATGATCACTATTTAGAAGTTGATTATGACTTGTCCGATACAATGTTTATTACAACTGCTAATACATTAAGGATGCCTCCTGCGCTTTTAGATAGAATGGAAATTATTAGAATTGCAGGCTACACAGAAGATGAAAAAGTAGAAATTGTAAAACAACATTTAGCCCCACAAATGTTAGAGAAGCATGGTTTAAAGATTGGTGAGCTTATACTGGATGATAGTGCGATAACTGGATTAATAAGATATTATACTAGGGAAGCAGGCGTAAGGAGCTTAGAAAGAGAACTTGCTAACCTCGCTCGTAAAACAGTTAAAAAAATTGTAGCAGGAGATATTAAATCACTGACAATAAACGAAAATAACCTTCATGAATTTGCAGGTGTTAGAAAATTTAAATTTGGCGAAATTGATAATGACGACCAGGTTGGAATAGTTACAGGGCTTGCTTGGACAGAAGTTGGTGGCGATATATTGCCAATAGAGTCGGTCATAATGCCCGGAAAAGGCCGCATGACTATTACTGGAAAATTAGGAGATGTAATGAAAGAATCTATTCAAGCTGCAAAATCTTATGTTCGCTCAAGATGTATAGAGTTTGGAATAAAACCAACTATTTTTCCGATACGCGATATTCATATTCATGTGCCAGAAGGTGCAATACCAAAAGATGGTCCATCCGCTGGTCTAGGAATGGTTACTTCCATAGTTTCAGTTTTGACAGGTATACCGGTTAGAAAAGATATTGCTATGACAGGTGAAGTAACACTTCGTGGAAAGGCACTTGGGATTGGTGGTTTAAAAGAAAAACTACTAGCTGCTCTCAGAGCTGGAACAAAAACTGTTTTAATTCCAAAGGAAAATGAAAAAGACATGGCTGATATACCAGACAATGTAAAAGATGGACTGGAACTAATATTCGTTGATAATGTTGATGAGGTATTAAAAATAGCTTTGACGAAGCCTCTCTTGCCTATTGAGTGGGATGAGGAGGATTCACCTAAGTCTTCTAATGACATATCTGAAGATGATGCTGAACAAGATGTGGATAATCCTATAACTCACTGATTTTATTACATTTTATTAAATAATAATATCTAAATTTTAATTTTTAGCAGTTTTCTTGGGCTTTTTCTTGACTATATATAGTAGTTCAGGTCTCATAGTTATATTACGAATCAAAAACTCCTAAAAAAAGGGGGGGGTTATGAACAAACAAGACTTAATAGCAAAAGTAGCTGATGTTACAGGTATGCAAAAATCTGACTCAGAAAAGGCAGTAAATGCAGTTTTTGACCAAATTACTGATGTTCTTAAAGCGAGAGGAGAAGTAAGATTGGTAGGCTTTGGCACATTTAAAACATCAATTAGAAAAGCATCTCAAGGGCGAAATCCACGTACCAATGAGGTTATTCAAATCCCTCAGTCAACTAGACCTAAGTTTACTGCAGGTAAAGGTTTGAAAGAAGCTGTTAATAATGCCGGCGATGGAGGAATGTAGTTCCTTAACTGCTGACTAAATTATTTAAAATCCGATCACTCTTTAATAAAGTGTGGTCGGATTTTTTTATAAATATCGGTGAATATTAACTAAAATAGATATATAACAGTCTTTCCGGGCGATTAGCTCAGCTGGAAGAGCGTCACGTTTACACCGTGAATGTCGGGAGTTCGAACCTCTCATCGCCCACCATTTCCTCACACGAGATGGAAAAATTAAACTGTGGGGGTGTAGCTCAGTCTGGTTAGAGCGCCTGCCTGTCACGCAGGAGGTCGCGGGTTCGAGTCCCGTCACTCCCGCCACATGATTATTCTTAAGAAAATAGGATTTAATGTTTTGTTTTTGCAACAAGTTTTAAAGAAATTGATTGGATACAATAGTTTATAAGCTCATTAAAAATATCAAAATCTACTAATGACGGTTATAGTTGATAGATACAAATGATTTACTGCCGCTACATAAAAAATACTCTATATGCTCTTATGATGTTTGGCATAATTTTGACTGCTCAAGTTCATGCAAGTGAATTTAAAGTTGGCTTTGCTAAGATGCCGATCACCCCTAATCTAATTGATGAATGGGAAGATATAAATAATGATGCTCAATTTGATGCAGATATTGATAAGTGGACTGATATAAATGGCAATGGTCGATTTGATGCAGTGTGGATGGCTGGTTTTCAAAATAAACGAGCTGCCCAAGGTATTAAAGATGATTTGATGTCCGTAGCCGTTGTAATAGATGATGGCCAGACACGAATAGGTATCATAAGTGCTGATACAATAGGGTTAATGCGAAAATTTGTAATCAGTGTCCGTGAGGATGTTCCTGCTGATTGGGGCCTAGATTACATTATGGTCCACGCAACACATAATCATGAAGGCCCAGATACTCAAGGTCTTTGGGGCCCGAGTTTTTTAAAAAGTGGTGTCAACGATGCCTATATGAAGCGGCTTAAAAAAGATTTTATAAGCACATTAAAGATGGCGATTGATAACTTAGAGGCTGCAGAAATGAGTTTGGCTTTAATTCCGACTAATCCACTTACCCCTATTAAAGATAAACGAAGACCTATCGTTATAGATGATGATATAAGGGCAATTTTATTCAATCGCCCTGACGGCTCAATTATTGGTTCTTTAATCAATTTCGGAATTCATGTCGAGCTTGCATGGGATAAAAACTTAGACATAACCTCTGATGTTGCTGGCTACTTAAGAAAAGGTATCAGTCATGGAATTTATTATGATGACAAGTTAATTAAACCTGGTCTTGGCGGAACCACGCTATGGCTTACAGGAAATATAGGAGGCTTGATGACATCAGGGCCAACCGATCCAATTTATGATCCTGTTTTGGAAAAAATGATTACTAAACCAAGTCATACTAAAGCTCGCGCATATGGTTATAGCCTTGCAAACAGTGTTATAGAGGCATTTCAAGCAGGCGATTTTAAGACTTCTCCTAAGCCATCACTAAGTATCCAATCACAAGAAATAGAATTAGGTATAGAAAACTTGATGCTCTCATTTGGCACTTTGCTTGGTATAATTGATGCTGATACTAAATTCAGTCTGAGGCCACCATTTATACGTTATCTAAGTGAGGTAGCATTCATACAAATAGGAGATGCATCTATTACTGGAATTCCTGGAGAGCTTTATCCAGAAATTGCTATCGGTGGCATTGAAAACCCTAAAGGAGCTGATTATGTTATTGCGCCACAAGAAGTTCCAAATTTACGAAGTCAATTTCCAGACAAACTGAACTTGATGGTGAATTTAGCAAATGACTCAATCGGTTACATCATCCCAAAAAGTGAGTGGGACGATGACGCTCCTTGGATCTATGGAGAAAGTGAAGAAACATATGGCGAGGTAGTGTCCTTGGGCCCAGATACGGCAACAGTGATTCACGAAAATATCATTAAGTTGATAGAAGAGTCAGAAAAATAAATTTTTAATCCTTGATACTTATTACTCTCAACATATTAAAGTTGATTTTAGTTTATTGAAAAAGTGTTGCAGTATCTTTGACGTCTTTAAGAAATTTTTTTCTTATTTTATCAGTAACAAATGGAACAGCAAAATATCTTTTATATAAAATACTTTTAATTCCACAAATATGAAATACCCCTCTTTTTAGTCTTCTGATTGGTAAGTTTAAAAAGAACGTTGTAATGGCCAGTCTAGGTGAGCCATATGTGCAAAAAATTATTGCTTTTTTGTTACCCAAATTACCCTGCGGGTAACCGTAATTGCCTACTAATTGTTTAAATGTAAAAGCCCAAGGTGGCGCTAACACTTTATCTATCCACCCTTCAAGAATTGCTGGCATTCTAAAATTCCAGATTGGTGCTATTAAAACAATTGTATCGCTTTGTTCAATGCGTCTACGGTGGTCCAAAACATCCGGACCAGGATTACCGCCAGCAAAGACTGGATCAAATTTCTCTTTATATAAATCAACCATATCAACTGTATGACCAGCTTTTTTTGCACTTTCAATAAAGGTATCTCTTATGGCTGCATTAAATGAATTATCATCGTAATGCCCATAAACAATAAAAAATTTTTTAAACTGTCTTTCTCTCATTTTGTATTTTCCTAACTTTCATTATTGTCTGATTCTGTAGCATTTTATTGTAAAAATTTTTTATTTTTGGGTAATTATCAAGAAAATGATCCTCCTCTAACCAGAAAAGCAGTGTGAACAAATAAAAGTCTGCAGCTGATATTGAGGTACCAACTATATATTCACCTATTTTATTTTCTAAATAGTTTAAGTAGGTTTCTATGATTGATTTTGATCTATTGATTAAATCATTAGTATTTTCTTTTGAAACGTAATGATCGGGATGAAAATATAGTAAGATTGCAGGATAAATTGACGAAGACATGAATGCCATAATTTGATGGAAATGAGTCATTCCATTTTTAGTATCAGGGACCAAGTGGCTTTTTCCTTCAGTTAATTGATAAACTATCGCCAAACTTTCTATTAAACATTCGCCATTTGGTGTCTCAACCATTGGCACTCTACCAAGAGGATTTACGTTAAGTATGGCTTCATCACTTTTAAAATTATCACCAATCTCAACAAAATCATATTCAATGGATAGTTCGTGGCAAAGGAACTCAATTATATCAGAACCCCATTCTGATTTACCGAAGATTTTATATTTCACTATGGATACCCAGCTTTGGCGTGCTCCACATTAATCGAATAAATCTTTCCAGATTTCACAGCTTTAGCTTCTTCTGGTTCAGACGCATTAGCCGTACATACAAATAATTTCTTGCCATCTGATCCTCCTAACATACATGCATACGCTCTATTTGGAGTTGTAATTCTATCTGTAATTTTCCCACCTTCTGTATATCTAACAACCTCTGAGGTAGTTGGAGATGCTATCCAGATCCCCATCTTTTCATCTAAGCAAATACCATCGGGAACAGGGTAAGGAATACCTTTACCTTCTTTTGGTGTAATTTTTAATAACCGCATTATTCTTGTGGAGTAATAAAATAAATTAGGCATCATATGAGCCCATACTCTTCGATTAGAGAGATTTCCATCTGTATCTAAATCAAATGCAGTAAGTCTACCCGCATAGGTTTCGCCAATAATTAGTTTTTTACCATCAGGCGTAATTACAGTTCCATTTGGAAAGTCTAAATTTGAAGCAGCAATTGAGGAATTTCCATTAGAGTCTACTTTTATAAGTACTGTTGGCTTTATATCTTTTCCGTGATGAATTGATCCAAAATTACCTACGTAAGCATTACCTTTTTTATCGATCACCATGTCATTGCACCTAAAAGGTGTAAGTTTTGACATATCTGCATGCTCAGTAAGATTGCCATCTTTAAACTTTAGTAGCTTTCTATCGAGCATAGAGACAATAATGAGATCACCATTTGGCAACCAACCCAGGCCAGACGGTTGATTAGGTACATCGACTATTTTTTCAACATTCCCCATCTCATCTGCGGTCATTACAGCATGATGGTAAAAATCTGAAAACCAAAGTTTGCCATCTTTCCATCTTGGACCCTCAGAAAAGTGAAGGTTATCTGCGATTAATTTGAAATTACTATTCATATTTTCTAATTTTATTGATTATTATAATTCAAAACTATTATATGGCTATTTACCAGCAAATTAAGTGTATGCAGATACTCACTAAATATTTTGAGAGTTTAATTGATATTAAAAGTCACTGATCAAAGGTCAAATAGTGTTGAAAAATTAGGAAATTTTCTATTTTTTTCATATATTTTCAAATATGTTAGTCTAATTTTACTCTATTCTTTTATAAATTTATATGCACACCTTTAAAAATTAATCGCTAACGGTCGGAAACACAATTTTTCCCATATTTTCTATTGTTTTCGAATGATTTGAATATATATTTTCGGTGATACTAATACGATTCTAAAATATGGACATAGCGATAGCTGATTATTTGCCAATACTAATTTTTATGTTTGTTGCGTTAGCGATTAGCTGTCTATTTGTTTTGGCAAATTTCTTAGTTGCAGTAAATAACCCTGATCCTGAAAAGAATTCTGCCTATGAGTGCGGATTTGAACAGTTTGGAGACTCTAGAATGAAGTTTGATGTTCGTTTCTATTTAGTCACATTACTTTTTATTATTTTTGACCTTGAAGTCGCGTTTCTATTTCCTTGGGCTGTTACATTTGGAACCTTAGGCTTATTTGGCTTTGTTTCAATGATGGTTTTCCTAGCTATTCTAACAATTGGTTTCATATATGAGTGGAAAAAAGGAGCATTGGAGTGGCAATAAATACAAATATTGAAGAGACAAGTCCAGAACTAGAAAGATTAAAAAAGTTGTACGCTGATAAGGGGTTTGTTGTCACCAGTATCAATAACCTTATTAACTGGGCTCGAACAGGCTCTCTGCATTGGATGACTTTTGGATTAGCTTGTTGTGCTGTCGAAATGATGCATGTTGGAACACCGCGCTACGACGTTGAGCGTTTTGGCGCAGCTCCAAGAGCATCACCAAGACATGCAGACGTTCTTATAGTGGCAGGCACGTTGACAAACAAAATGGCAGCGGCATTAAGAAAAGCTTATGATCAGATGCCAGAACCTCGATATGTAATTTCCATGGGAAGTTGTGCGAATGGTGGAGGGTATTATCACTACTCATATTCTGTCGTTAGAGGTTGTGATCGAATAATACCTGTCGACGTTTACGTACCAGGATGTCCACCTACAGCAGAAGGCTTGCTTTATGGATTATTGCAGTTACAGAAAAAAATAAGAAGAGAAGGTAACATCAAAAGATAATGAGCGAGCAAATTGAAATGGCAAAAGCCGCCATTGAAAAAAACTGTAAACTGAATGATCTAGATGTAAATTTAGGACAGTTACAACTATCGGTTGATCCAGCAAATTTAGTACCGGTTATTGATTTTGTTAAGAATGATCCAAGCTGTGAATTTAAGCAAATAACAGATATTGCCGGAGTGGATTTTCCAGAATATGAAAAAAGATTTGAAGTTATTTATCATTTTTTGAGTTTTAGGTTCAATTTGCGGTTAAGAGTAAAAACTCAGATAAGTGAAGAGGAGTCTTTGCCCAGCATAACATCAATCTTTCCTGCAGCTAATTGGTTTGAGAGAGAAGCATTTGACATGTATGGAATAACTTTCACGGACCATCCAGATTTAAGAAGAATTTTAACTGATTACGGTTTTGAGGGATATCCTCTACGTAAAGATTTTCCATTAACAGGTAATGTCGAAATCAGATATGACGAAATTGATAAAAAAATAGTTCACGAGCCCGTTAAGTTGCAACAAGATTTTAGAAATTTTGACATTCAAAGTCCCTGGGAAGGAACAAAGTATTTAGATAAGGAAGCAAAAGACAGTGAGTAATAATAAAACTGTAACTGTTAATTTTGGACCAGTTCACCCTGCAGCACATGGCGTTTTAAGACTCATTCTTGATCTAGATGGAGAAATTGTAGAAAGGGCTGACCCGCACATCGGGCTTTTACATAGAGGCACTGAAAAATTAATCGAACATAAAACTTATCTTCAAGCAATACCATATTTCGACAGACTGGATTATGTTGCACCTATGAACCAGGAGCATGCTTTTGCATTAGCAATAGAAAAATTGCTAAATGTAGAAGTGCCTTTGAGAGGGCAATATATTAGAGTTTTATTTGCTGAAATTGGGCGTCTCTTAAGCCACCTACTAAATGTTACCACTACAGCAATGGATGTTGGAGCTATGACACCAATCACATGGGGCTTTGATGAAAGAGAAAAGCTATTAGATTTTTACGAAGAAGTATCTGGATCTAGATTTCATGCAGCCTATTTTCGAGCAGGTGGTGTTCATCAAGATCTACCAGACGGATTAACTGATAAGATATTTAATTTTTGTAATAACTTCCCAAAAGCAATTGATGATATTGAAAGCATGTTGACTGAAAATAGAATATTTAAACAACGAAATGTAAATATTGGTAAAGTATCAAAGGAAGATGCTGTTGATCGTGGCTTTAGCGGATTCATATTAAGAGCATGCGGTGTACCATGGGATTTAAGAAAGTCACAACCGTATGATTGTTACGACAAACTTGAATTCAAAGTTCCAGTTGGTCAAAACGGGGATTGTTATGACCGTTATCTATGTCAGATTGAAGAAATGAGAGAAAGTACAAAAATCATGCTTCAATGTCTTGATCAGATGCCTAAAGGAGAAGTCATCAACAGAGATTCCAAAATTGCAGCGCCTAAAAGGGAAGATATGAAACAATCAATGGAAGCCATAATTCATCATTTTAAATTTTTTACTGAAGGCTTTCATGTACCTGCAGGAGAAATCTATTCTGCTGTTGAGGCTCCTAAAGGTGAATTTGGAGTATATTTAATTTCCGATGGAACCAGCAGACCTTATAGATGTAAAATTAGAGCCCCTGGATTTGCTCACTTGCAAGCATTTGATTTGCTTTCAAAAGGCCATCTTCTAGCAGATGTCCCTGCAATTCTTGGATCAATTGCAATAGTTTTTGGTGAGGTTGATAGATGAGCAATCAAAAAAATACCTTTGTGTTTAATAAGGAAAATGAAATTAGGGCAAAAGAAATTCTTCTTAAATATCCAACTGATAGAAGGCAAAGTGCAATCATGCCTTTGCTTGATTTAGCGCAAAGACAAAATGAAAACTGGTTGAGCAGAGATATAGTTGAGTATGTAGCTGATTACTTAGAAATGCCTTTTATCAAAGCTTGGGAAGTAGTTACTTTTTATTCAATGTATTACACAAAATACAATGGAAAATATTTAGTACAAGTTTGTGGAACAACACCTTGTTGGTTAAGAGGTTCAGATCAAGTTATAAAGGCGTGTAAAGAAGTTATTTCACCAGAACCAAATACAGTCTCAAGTGATGGTTTATTTTCATGGATGCAAGTTGAGTGTCTTGGTGCTTGTGTGAACGCTCCACTTGTTCAAATCAATGACGATTATTATGAAGATTTGACTTACGATACAACGAAAAACGTTTTGCAATCTCTTATAGATGGATCGCCACTGAGTATAGGTTCACAAAGTGGCCGTAAAAGTTCAAAGGCAGTGTCATAATGTTAAAAGAAAAAGATAAAATATTTACTAATTTATTTGGCGATGAGCCTTTTCATTTAAAAAATGCACAGGCAAGAGGTGATTGGGATAATACAAAAGAACTTATTAAAAAAGGAAGAGAATGGATAATTGATGAGATGAAAAAATCTGAGTTAAGGGGAAGAGGAGGTGCAGGTTTCCCTACCGGATTAAAATGGTCATTTATGCCTAAAGACTCAAAGCTTACTAATTACCTTGTTGTTAATGCAGATGAGTCTGAACCAGGCACTTGCAAAGATAGAGACATGATACGAAATGAGCCTCATAAGCTTATTGAAGGATGCTTGTTAGCATCTTTTGCTATGAATGCTCATACTTGTTACATTTATATTCGCGGTGAATATTTCAATGAAGCTGTTGTTCTTCAAAAAGCGATTGACGAAGCATACGACGCTGGGTTAATTGGGAAAAATGCTGCTAAGTCGGGTTGGGATTTTGATATATTCTTACATCGAGGCGCAGGAGCATACATATGTGGAGAGGAGACAGCTCTACTTGAAAGCTTGGAAGGAAAAAAGGGCCAACCAAGACTCAAACCTCCTTTTCCAGCTAATAAAGGTCTATACGGATCTCCAACTACTGTAAATAATGTTGAAACCATAGCTGTTGTTCCAACAATTTTAAGGAGAGGTGGAGAATGGTTTTCATCTTTTGGTCGACCAAAAAATACAGGTACAAAAGTTTTTTGTATTTCTGGTCATGTTAATAATCCTTGCAATATAGAGGAAGAAATGAGCATTCCTCTTAGGGAGCTTATAGAAAAGCATGCTGGAGGTGTAACTGGTGGATGGGATAATCTTAAAGCTGTAATTCCTGGGGGCTCATCTGTTCCACTTATACCAAAATCAACTTGCGATACTGTCCTGATGGATTTCGATTCACTGTCTGCAGTTAAAAGTGGGTTAGGCACAGCCGCTGTAATCGTAATGGATAAAAGCACTGACCTCGTCAAAGCTATCTCTAAGCTATCTCACTTTTATAAACACGAAAGTTGCGGTCAATGCACGCCTTGTAGAGAAGGAACAGGGTGGATGTGGAGAATGATGGAGAAGATTGGAAACGGTCATGCAAGTTCAAATGATATTGATAAGTTACTTGATGTGACAAAGCAAATTGAAGGCCATACAATTTGCGCGCTTGGTGATGCGGCGGCATGGCCAATTCAAGGATTGTTTAGGCATTTTAGAGATGAAATAGAAGAGCAACTTAAAAAGACTGAGGCTGCATAATGGCAAAAGTAAAAATAAATGGGTCCGAGATTGAAGTATCTGATGGCATGACGATACTGCAGGCATGTGAAGAGGCAGGAATTGAAATACCAAGATTTTGCTACCATGATCGTCTTTCTATTGCAGGTAATTGTAGAATGTGCCTTGTTGATGTGGAAGGTTCACCTAAACCAGTTGCTTCTTGCGCGATGCCGATTAACGAAGGCATGTCAATTCATACAAATACTCAGTCTGTCAAAAAAGCAAGAGAAGGTGTAATGGAGTTTTTGCTAATTAATCACCCACTAGATTGCCCAGTTTGTGATCAAGGTGGTGAGTGCGATCTACAAGACCAAACTATTGCTTTTGGTCCTGAAAATTCAAGGTTCGAAGAGAATAAAAGGGCAGTTGAAGAAAAGCATATGGGCCCATTGATTAAAACTTATATGACTCGATGCATTCACTGCACAAGGTGTATCCGATTTGCAGATGAAGTAGCGGGAGTAAATCAATTAGGCGCAGTAAATCGCGGAGAAAATATGGAAATAACAACTTATTTAGAAAAGACATTAGACTCCGAGCTATCGGCTAATATCGTTGATTTATGTCCGGTAGGTGCACTTACATCGAAACCATATCAATTTGAAGCCAGACCTTGGGAATTAAAGAAGACAGAGACCATTGATGTTATGGATGCGGTAGGGTCGAATATTAGAGTTGATACTTACGGGTGGAAAGTGAAAAGAGTACTACCTGTGCTTAATGAAGATATTAATGAAGAGTGGATATCAGATAAAACAAGGTATGCATGCGATGGACTTTTAAATCAACGTCTAGACGCACCCTACATAAAAAAGAATAACAAATTAGAGCAAGTTTCATGGGAAGAAACTTTTTCTCAATTAAAAAAACTTGTTATGGATTCAGATCCTGATGAAATTGCGTTTTTAGTAGGTGATTTTATTGATTTAGAAACTAGCTATTTAATAAAAAAATTATCGGAAGATCTAAGCATTAAGGCAGTTGATGGAAGACAGGAAGGATGTAAAGTTCCATTCAACCATCGATCTCAGTTTTTATTTAATTCTAAAATTAAAGGTATTGATGAAACAGATTGCATTTTAATGATTGGAGCAAACACGCGTGAAGAAGCTGCAATTATTAATTCAAGAATAAGGAAAAGAGTTATTTCATCAAATATTCCAGTTGCACTGATTGGAAAAAATGTGGATCTTACATATAAATACAATCACTTGGGCGATGATATAAATATCCTTATAGATCTTTTAAATGAAAAAAACTCATTTTATAAAAAGTTAACAAATGCCTCAAAGCCAATGATTATTATTGGCCAGTCCGTGCTAAATCGTGATGACTCATTGCAGATTTACTCACTGCTTGAAACTTTTACAGATAAATTCAATCTCATTCAGGAAGATTGGAATGGATTTAATGTATTACAGCTTGCCGCTGCTAGAGCAGGTATTCTTGAGATGAGTCTTATACAAAAAAATAAATCAGTCGATGATTTGGTTGCCGATGCAGAAAAAGGTAAATTCAAATTAGTGTTTTCATTTGGTGCTGATGAAATCAGTTATGAAAATTTTTCTAATTGTAAAATAGTTTATATGGGCACACATGGAGATAGAGGCGCAAACGCCGCTGATTTTATATTGCCTGCAGCAGCATATACTGAAAAGGATGCAATTTTTATAAACACTGAAGGGAGAGTTCAATACGCAAATAAAGCAAGTTTTCCTCCAGGTGAAGCTAGGGAAGATTGGAAAATTATTAATCAATTCAGTGAAGTACTTGAACTAAAATGGTCGTTTTTAGAATTGTATGATGTAAGAGCTGAAATGTTTGCCAAGTTTCCTCACCTTAATGAAGACTTTAATGATCAAAATAATGGATTCGTTAAAATTATTGATAATAAAGCTAATGAAGAAGTAGAAATCATTAATAAGGATACAAGATCAAGCCAAGAAAAAAAGAATGACACAATCAATGGTAACATCAAGAGCTTTGAAGAAAATTCGGCAAAAAAAATATTTAATACAGCTTGGACTGATCTAAATGATCGCCAGAGAGAGTATCTTAGAAAATATAATTATCCTGAGACATGGTCAGAATTTACAGAGCATTATGGCTTTAAAGTTGTTAATGATGTTAAGAAGAAGAATAACGTCGTGCTGCCTTATGAGGACCAATACGCAAATAGTCTCGGAAAAGCTTGGAATGATCTCACTTATAATCAAAAGAAGTGGGCTTATACTAAAAGAAATAAAAATAATTTAATTGGATTAGCAGATGACGCAAATTTTTCACCTGATGGAATTGTCGTCTTAAACGACAATCAGGAGGCATACTATGCTCAACCAAAAGAAATTAACTTTAAAATTAAAAACTTAAGTTTTAGTATTGAAGACTTTTATATAAACGACTCAATTACAAGACATTCTAGTACGATGGCCGAATGCAGCCGAGCTAGAAGTGAAGTAAGGTCATCAGTAACGGAAAAGGCTTCATAATGATTAGCTTAGCTCAAACGTACTTTATCGAAGTAATGACCATTATTCTTTATTGCCTACTTATTTTTGTTCCCTTACTTCTGGGTGTTGTAATGGCGTTATATGCAGATAGAAAAATATGGGCAGCAGTTCAAAAAAGGAGAGGCCCAAATGTGGTTGGCCCGTATGGTTTGTTCCAAGTTCCTGCTGATGGATTAAAATTTATTTTTAAAGAAATTATTTTACCCGACGGCTCTGACAAAACAGTTTTTCTAATTGCTCCCATTATTACTCTTGCTCTATCAATTGCTGCCTGGGCAGTTGTACCGGTTCAGGCGGGTGTAGTATTGGCTAATATAAACGTTGGAATCTTATACATTTTTGCAATTAGCTCTCTTGGTGTCTATGGAATTCTGATGGCTGGATGGTCTTCAAACAGTAAGTATCCTTTTTTTGGCGCTCTAAGATCAGCTGCTCAAATGGTTTCTTACGAAGTTTCCATAGGTTTTGTAATAATAACTGTCCTGCTATGTGTAGGCTCACTCAACTTGACTGAAATAGTAATGGCTCAAAAGACAATGTGGTTTTTCATACCTTTATTTCCAATGTTTATTGTTTTTTTTATAT
The DNA here is from genome assembly GCA_902578305.1 of uncultured Pelagibacteraceae bacterium. Lineage (GTDB taxonomy): Bacteria > Pseudomonadota > Alphaproteobacteria > Pelagibacterales > AG-422-B15 > CACNXQ01. The sequence goes on from CACHCK010000003.1 coordinate 98,938, forward strand.
CCGCACTAGCTGAAACGAACAGACCTCCATTTGATCTTCCTGAAGCAGAGTCTGAGTTAGTAGCTGGCTATCAAACAGAGTATTCAGGAATGCCATTCGTTTTGTTTATGTTTGGAGAATACATAAATATTTTATTAATGTGCGCAATGACCACTATTCTATTCCTTGGGGGGTGGTTGCCACCAATTGATATTTATCCATTAAATGCTGTTCCTGGATTTGTTTGGTTTTTATTGAAAGTAACTCTTGTTTTTTACTTATTTGCTATGGTTAAAGCATTTGTTCCAAGGTATAGATATGACCAATTAATGCGACTTGGCTGGAAAGTTTTCTTGCCTTTATCACTTTTTGCAGTTGTAGCAACATCGTCGATATTGTTCTTTTTTAATCTAGCTCCAGGAATGTAATGAAAATAATTAATTTTTTAAAATCGTTCCTTCTTCTAGATTTTTTAAAAGCTTTCTATTTAGCTCAAAAATATTTTTTTAGGAAAAAAGCAACAATCAATTATCCTTTTGAAAAAGGAAAATTAAGCCCTCGATTCAGAGGTGAGCATGCCTTGAGAAGATATCCGAGTGGTGAGGAAAGGTGTATAGGGTGTAAATTGTGTGAGGCTGTATGTCCTGCTCAAGCGATAACAATTGAAACTCAACCTCGCGATGACGGAACAAGAAGAACGCTTAGGTATGATATTGACATGGTTAAATGTATCTACTGTGGTTTATGTGAGGAGTCGTGCCCAGTTGATGCAATTGTACAGGGTCCAAATTTTGAATTTACAACTGAAACGAGAAAAGAACTTTATTATACGAAAGAAAAATTGCTTGAAAACGGTGATAGATGGGAAACAGTTATCGCTGAGAACTTAGAAGCCGATGCAAAATATAGATAAATGACAGCTCAATTATTAACATTCTATTTATTTTCAGGGGTTATTTTAATTTCTTCATTGATGGTTATTTCAACTAAAAACCCAGTCCATTCAGTATTGTTCCTAATTCTTTCATTTTTGAATGCCGCTGGCTTATTCGTTATTCTTCACGCCGAATTTTTGGCAATGATACTTATAATTGTTTATGTTGGTGCTGTTGCGGTACTTTTTTTATTTGTTGTAATGATGTTAGATTTTAAAACATCAATCAATAAGGATAATATTTTACAATATATTCCGATAGGAATTTTGATTGGTGTAGTTTTTATTGCAGAGTTAATAATTGTATTAATTAATACAAAGTTTGACTTGTCAAATATTCAAGTGTTACCAAACCCTCTTTCAGATTTTACTGGCAAGTCTAATACAGAAGCAATTGGCTCAGTTTTGTACACAGACTACATTCTATATTTCCAACTTTCAGGTGTAATTCTGCTTGTTGCAATGATTGGTTCTATTGTATTAACTCTCCGCGAAAGAGAAGGTGTAAAGAGGCAAGTTGTTTCAGAGCAACTACAACGACAGGGCAAAATTGATTTAGTAGATGTAAAATCTGGAAAAGGTATTGATATTTAATGATTGAATTAAATCAATTTTTAATTTTATCTGCCTTATTGTTTGCAATTGGCGTTATTGGTATTTTTTTAAATCGAAAAAATGTGATTATCATTTTAATGTCAATTGAAATCATTTTGCTCTCTGTAAATTTAAATCTTATATCTTTTTCTTATTTTTTAAATGATCTAACTGGGCAAATATTCTCTCTTTTTGTTCTTACTGTTGCTGCCGCTGAAGCTGCGATAGGACTTGCTATACTTGTAATTTATAACAGAAATGCTGGCAGTATAGAGATTGAGAAAATAAACGCCTTAAAGGGGTAATGTTGAATGGCGTATAGTATAATTTTATTGCCCTTGATTGGGTTCTTGATTTCATGTTCGTTATCATTTTTTAAGTCTAATAAATTTATTGATCGAACAGCAGAGATCATCACTTCATTATTTATTACTATTACAGCAATATTTTCCTTTTATATTTTTATTGATAATATTGGGGACCCATCGGTAGTATCAATCAAACTATTTAACTGGATATCCTCTGGTTCATTCAATGCTGATTGGTCAATTTATCTAGATACAGCTACAAGAGTAATGCTTGTAGTAATTACAAGCGTATCAGCGTTAGTTCATATTTATTCAATTGGTTATATGTCTCATGATGAGAGTAAGCCTCGTTTTATGGGTTACTTATCATTATTCACATTTGCTATGCTGATGCTTGTTACTGCAGATAATTTTTTGCAACTGTTCTTTGGCTGGGAAGGTGTTGGACTTGCTTCTTATTTATTAATTGGGTTTTGGTACAAAAAACCAACTGCAAATGCTGCTGCAATTAAAGCATTTATAGTAAATCGCATAGGTGACTTTGGATTAGCTTTAGGTATTTTTACAATATTTATTGTTTTTGGTAGCATCGAATATCAGACCGTATTTAGTAATGTCTCATCTTTTAAGAACGTAAATTTCAACTTTTTAGGTTTTGAATTACATGCTTTGACATTAATTTGTATTTTCTTATTCATTGGCGCCATGGGCAAGTCAGCTCAATTATTTCTTCATACATGGCTTCCAGATGCAATGGAGGGCCCAACGCCAGTATCTGCATTAATACATGCGGCAACAATGGTTACAGCTGGCGTATTCCTTGTAGTTCGATGTTCACCTTTATTTGATTTGGCTCCTGTTGCTTTGGACTTTGTAGTTTTGATTGGTGCAAGCACTGCATTTTTTGCAGCTACCGTTGGTCTGGTTCAAAATGATATTAAGCGTGTCATTGCATATTCAACTTGTAGTCAATTAGGCTACATGTTCGTTGCAGCTGGACTTGGAGCTTACGGTGCAGCCATGTTCCATTTATTTACGCATGCATTTTTTAAAGCGCTTCTATTTTTAGGAGCGGGATCAGTAATTCATGCTGTTCATGAAGAACAGGATATAAGGAAAATGGGAGGCATAAGTAATTTTGTTCCAATAACTCAATTAATGATGATAATTGGAACAATTTCACTTATGGGTTTTCCATTCACCTCTGGCTATTACTCAAAAGATGCAATCATAGAAACAGCTTATCTATCTAATTCAAATTTCGCAGACTATGCATATATCTTACTTACAGTCGGTGTTGTGATGACATCTTTCTATTCATGGAGGCTTATGTTTCTTGTTTTCAATGGAAAAACAAGAATGGCTGAAGAAGACCTTAGTAAAGTTCATGAGTCTTCCTCAGTAATGTTAATTCCTCTAATAATTTTAGCAATTGGAGCTTTGTTTTTTGGATTTTTATTCAAAAGCTATTTTATCGGTTATAACAGTGATGTATTTTGGAATGGATCAATTGTCGTCCATCATGAAGATCACCATTCAATTCCTTTGTTAATATATTATTTGCCTGCAATTTTAGGCATAGTTGGATTTATTATCGCTTGGTTCATGTATATTCGAAAATCAGATATGGCTAAGAATATAGCTGAGTTAAATAAGCCTCTTTACAATTTTCTATTAAATAAATGGTATTTCGACGAGTTGTATGATTCTATCTTTGTAAAACCAGCCATGGCAATTGGCCGCATTTTTTGGACGTTTATCGATGGTTTAATTATCGATGGTTACGGTCCTAATGGAATAGCTGCTTTAGTGAGCAGAATATCAATAAAAGCAAAGCAAGTTCAATCTGGATTTATCTACCATTATGCTTTTGCTATTTTAATTGGTCTTTCAGTAATTATTACTTTCATAATTTTTAGGTTTTAAAAAATGAGTGAAATTCCAATCTTAAGCATTTTAATCTTCATACCGGTCGTTGGTATATTTTTTATGTTATTGATAAAAAATAATGATGAGCAAAGCTCTCAGAATCTAAAGCACACCGCTTTATGGATTACTTTTTTAAATTTTATTATATCACTATCGTTACTATTTTCATTTGACTTAAATAACCCTGACTTTCAATTTGTAGAAAAATATTCATGGATAGAAAGTGGTATCAGCTATCATTTAGGTATAGATGGAGTTTCAATTTTATTTGTAATACTGACAACAATGCTTGTGCCTATTTGCATACTTGCAAGTTATGAAAGCATTATATTTTCTGTAAAAGAATATTTGATTTCATTTTTAGCTTTAGAAACTTTTATGATTGGAGTTTTCTGCTCTCTTGATCTTGTACTATTTTATCTATTTTTTGAAGGAGGCTTAATTCCAATGTTCTTAATCATTGGGATATGGGGCGGAGAAAGAAGGGTTTATTCAACTTTCAAATTTTTCCTTTATACTCTTGCGGGCTCAGTATTTATGCTGCTCGCAATAATTTACATTTTTATTTCTACAGGAACAACTGATGTTGAAACATTGTTAGTGTATAATTTTACCTCAAACGAACAATTGATATTGTGGATTGCATTTTTTACTTCATTCATGGTCAAGATACCAATGTGGCCTTTTCACACTTGGCTACCAGATGCGCACGTAGAAGCACCAACAGCTGGATCAGTTATACTTGCGGGCGTTCTATTAAAAATGGCTGGGTATGGCTTTATAAGATTTTCTATTGGTTTTTTTCCGGATGCATCAGAATTTTTTGCACCATTTATATTTTCTCTTAGTGTTATAGCAATAATAGTGACTTCACTAATCGCATTAGTGCAAGAAGACATGAAAAAACTAATAGCTTATTCATCAGTTGCTCATATGGGATTTGTAACATTAGGAATATTTACATTCACTGTACAAGGAATAGAGGGTGGCATAATTCAAATGATAAGCCATGGCATTGTTTCTGCGGCATTATTTTTGTGTGTTGGCGTGGTATATGATCGTCTTCATACAAGAGAAATTTCAAGATATGGAGGTCTAGTTAGTAAAATGCCTTTTTATTCATTTTCATTTATGATTTTTATGTTAGCCAGTCTTGGCTTACCTGGAACAAGTGGTTTTGTTGGCGAATTTTTAGTACTTCTATCTATTTTTACAGTAAATACATATTTTGCGATATTTGCGACTACAGGTGTTGTATTGGCAGCCACCTATTCTTTATGGCTATATAGAAGAATAATATTTGGCGCTTTAATTAAAGATGATCTATCTGAAATGTTTGATCTAACAAGAAGAGAGATAATTATTTTTGTACCCTTAATTATCTTAACGATATTCATTGGCTTATATCCGAAACCAGTCATAAATATCATTGAGCCCTCTACAGAAAAAATTGTAAATCAAATCAAAATGAAATTAGATTAAAATGCAAAGCTTAGTATACATATTGCCTGAAATATTTTTATTTATAGTTGCAACAGTTTTGTTAGTGACTGGCTTGTTTGTGAAAAATATAAGGCTAATTAATTCGCTTGCTATTTTTTCACTTTTTGTTGCATTTGTATTAATTTTAAATCAACCTTTTCAATCAGCGTTTCTAAATAGTTTTGTTGTAGATGAATTTTCACTAGTACTAAAAGTTATGATAATAGTCGGTTCCATTGCTTCCTTGATTATGTTTGTATCAAGTAAAGATGACCTAAATATAAATGTTTACGAATTTCCAATTTTAATAATTTTCTCAACAATAGGTATGATGGTAATGGTTTCAGCAAATGATTTACTTGCAATGTTTATAGGTTTAGAGCTTCAATCATTAAGCCTTTATGTTCTTGCGGCTTTGAACAGAAACAGCTTACTGTCATCAGAAGCAGGAATAAAATACTTTATACTCGGAGCTCTTTCCTCAGGCTTATTGCTCTTTGGAATTTCATATATTTATGGATTTTCAGGAAATACAAACTTTAATCTAATAGCTGTAAATATTAATCCCGAAAGTCTGGGTTTAATTATTGGCATAGTTTTTGTATTGGCAGGACTGGCTTTTAAAGTTTCAGCCGTTCCTTTTCATATGTGGACGCCTGACGTTTATCAAGGAGCACCAACTCCGATTACAGGGTTCTTTGCCCTTGCTCCAAAAATTGCTGCAATGGGTTTACTAGTTAGATTCTTATTCAATTCATTTGGTGAGATTTATATTGACTGGCAACAAATTATTTTTTTCATATCAATCGCATCGATGATGCTCGCTGCCTTTGCTGCCATTGCTCAAACTAATTTAAAAAGACTTATGGCGTATAGCTCAATAGGTCATATTGGATATGCTTTAATAGGTGTGGCCTGTTTCACCGATGAGGGGTTAAGGTCATTGTTAATATATTTAATGATTTATTTAATTATGAATATTGCTGTTTTTGCTTTTTTACTGTCTTTAAAAAGAAACGATGGATATTTTGAAAATACATCAGACTTATCTGGAATGCATAAAAATCATCCTCTAAGGACCATGCTAATTGCCCTGATTATGTTTTCTCTAGCTGGCATTCCTCCTTTAGCTGGCTTTTTTGGTAAATTTTATATTTTCGTTGCAGCTATTGAATCTGAAATGTTATTCCTCGCAATTATTGGCGTCATAGCAAGTGTTATCAGTGCATTTTATTATTTAAGGATTGTTAAGATAATGTATTTTGATGAACCTAAAGAAGAATTTGATGGATCAAGTATCAAATCACTTAATCTGCTTTATTATCCCTCGTCTGTACTAATTATTATTTTCTTTATTTACCCATCGCCAGTAATAAATATTTCTGAATATGCCATTCAATCAATTATTTAATGTTAGACCAAATTCAATCAGAAGTAATTTTTCATGAAGTAATTGATAGCACGAATATAGAAGCTAAAAGATTAATTGAAAATGACAAAATAAGTAAAGCAACTTGGATTATAGCCAATCAACAGACCTCAGGTAGGGGCAGAAATAATAATAAATGGGTTTCAGAAGAAGGTAATTTTTATGGCTCATATGTCATGCCGATTAATTTGGAATACAAAAAGATACCATTTATCTCATGTATAACTTCTTTATCGGTATATGATGCAATTAAAAATCTTCTACCCAATAATGCCCTTTTAAAAATTAAATGGCCAAACGACATACTATATAATGACGCAAAATTGGCTGGAATATTAATAGAAAATTCACTAAGTAAAAGTGCGAGTTTCTCAATAATTGGAATTGGTATTAATTTAAAAAATTCACCAGATATTAATAACCATAAAACTATCTCTATAAAATCTATAATCGACAATAAAGTTATGCCAAAAGATATACTTGGCACATTAGACTCCAATATCAATAATTACTTAAATATTCTTAATAGTGATGATATTTCGGAATTAATTAAGTTATATAAAAATAATTGCTGGAAAATGCGAGATCAGGTTCGTTTTTTACAAAATAATATTGAATTTGAAGGTATATTAGATGATATAACTGATACATTTGAGATTCTAATTAAAGTGAATGGGGAGCTTAAGAAATTCAATTCAGGAGAACTGTCATTTAGTTATTAATTATGAAGGTTTTAGTTGATATAGGAAATACAAATGTATTAATGGGCAAATATGACAATTCGAGTTTAGTTGATCAAGTAAGATTTGAAACGAATACAGTTATAAGCTCACCAGATGAAATATTGACATCACTAGGTACTTTTGTAGCTAATGTAGAATATGTTTTAATATCAGGTGTTGTGCCGCAAGCGCAAAAAAATTTACGAATTTTGATCTCAAAAAATTTTGAAAATTTATTAATTAGAGAAATAAATACACCTGACTTAGAGACATTTATAAAATTCAATGTTATCAACCCAGCTGAAGTTGGAGATGACAGGATCATTAACTCAATTGCGGCTATAGATAAATATGAACCTCCTTTCATAATTGTAGATTTTGGGACAGCTACCACATTGGATGTTGTTGATAAGAATGGTGCATATTCAGGTGGGTTAATTTGTCCCGGTGTGAACTTATCAATAAAGTCACTATCAGATGGCGCAGCGTTATTGCCACTTATAACTTTTAAAAAGCCTGAAACATTAATTGGTAAAAATACAATTGCCGCCATGGAATCGGGTATTTATTGGGGATATATAAGTTTAATTGAGGGCTTGATTGAAAGATTGAAAACTTCTCACGAGTGCTTTAATGCAAAAGCTATAGCAACTGGAGGTTTGTCAAAACTATTTGAAAATGACCTTAAATGCATTAACTATTTTGAGAGAGATCTTACTCTTGATGGTCTTTTAATCGTAAGCAATAAATTACAATGAGCAAAGGTGACAGATTAGTATTTCTGCCTTTAGGAGGCACTGGTGAAATTGGGATGAACATGAATCTCTATGGATGCGGTAAAGAGATTGATGACATGAAATGGCTAATTGTTGATGTTGGTATCACATTTGGGGATGAGACCACACCAGGTGTAGATATCATTTTACCTGACCATGATTTTATAAAGGAAAGAAAAGATAATTTATCTGGAATTATAATAACTCATGCTCATGAAGATCATGTTGGAGGTCTTGCATATCTATGGCCAGATTTAAAATGTCCTATTTATGCTACCCCATTTACAGCTTCAATAATAAGACTAAAATTTGAAGAAAGAGGACTAAATCATGAGGGGTATTTGAATGTAATAGATCTGTCTTCTGAGATACAAATAAAACCCTTTGATATAAAATTTCAAACTCTCACGCACTCAATACCAGAGCCAAATTCACTTATCATAAAAACAAAGCTAGGGAATATATATCATACTGGTGATTGGAAAATTGATGATGATCCAGTTGTAGGAAAAGCTATTGACTTTAAAGAACTCAAATCAAACACTAAAGATATTCTTGCAATGGTTTGCGATTCAACAAACGTCTTAACAAAAGGAAGGTCCGGATCAGAGTCAGAAGTTAAAAATAATTTAACTGAAGTTATAAAAGGTATAAAGAAAAGAGTTTTTGTAACATCTTTTGCTTCAAATGTAGCAAGACTTGAAACAATTGCCCACGCTGCAAAGGAAACAAATAGATCGTTAGTCGTGTTAGGGAGATCTATGCATCGCATGATAAGTGTCGCAAGGCAAAATGGTATTCTTAATGATATAGATGTTATCTTATCTGAAAAGGAAGCAGTAAAAAAAAAGAGGGAAGAAGTTTTGTACCTTTGTACAGGCAGTCAAGGTGAACCAAGAGGCGCAATGATGCGAATCGCAAATCAAGATTTCCCTCATGTTGATATTGATTTAGATGATACTATTATTTTTTCATCAAAAATTATCCCTGGCAATGAGAAGAAAATTTTCCAATTGTTTAATCGACTCTCAGAGTTAGGTGCAAATGTTATAACTGAGTATGATGAAAATATACATGTCTCGGGTCATCCATGCTTAGATGAAATGGTTGATATGTATGAACATATTAAACCCGTAATTTCAGTTCCAGTTCACGGTGAACACAGACACTTAAAAAGACATTCAAATCTTGCGAGGGAAATGGGTGTTAAGTTTCCAATGCTAATTTCTAATGGAGATATATTGCAAATTGCCCCTGGATCGCCATACGTGGTTGATCAGTGTGACTCAGGCAGACAGTACTTTGATGGAAATAGATTAGTAAAAAGTGAAAGCAGTCATATTAAAGATAGAAAAAGAATGGCTTACAATGGCGTATTGAATGTTACATGTATAATTGATCAAAAAATGAATTTAAAAGAAAATCCATTGATTGTTAGTAGTGGCATAGTAAGCGATCAGGAATATGAGAATGATGAGATGGTATATTTATTAGAAGAGGAAATTTATAAATTTTTTGAGGATAAGACAAATTTATCAAAAAAAGAAAAAAAACTATATCAAAAGCTTGAGACATTATCGCGAAATTTTGTTTTCAAGCATACTCGTAAAAAACCTTTGACAAACATAAGTATTGTTCATATTTAATTAGTATGATTGGTAAATTAAATCACATTGCTATTGCGGTACCAAATATAAAAGAAGCCGCTGAACAATATAAAAACATTTTTGGTGCAAAGGTTTCTGATCCTGTTGAACAACCCGATCATGGCGTAACAACAGTATTTATAGATTTAGGTAATACTAAAATAGAATTGCTAGAGGTTCTAGGTGAGGGGTCTCCAATTCAAAACTTCATTGATAAAAATCCAAAAGGTGGAATGCATCATATTTGCCTAGAAGTGAATGACATTGATACTGCTATAGATAAATTGAATACTCATGAAGTATCAATAACTGGAACTGGTAAGCCAAAAATTGGTGCGCACGGCAAACCAGTAGTTTTTCTTCATCCAAAAAGCTGTAACGGAACACTCATAGAGTTAGAAGAAGTATAATTTGGGTATAACTGGCTCAATTATCATTTTTTTATTAATTTGGTGGTTAATTTTTTTCATATCACTCCCAATTAATATAAAAAAAAGCAGGTCAGGAAACTATATAGAAGGGGAAGATCCTGGAGCACCTAATAATCCACAATTATTTAGAAAATTCTTAATTACAACAGTTGTCTCAATAGTCATCTGGTTTATCATATATAGTTTTCTAAATAATGAAGGCTTTCTGATGTATATCTTAAAGCTTTTTTACATAAATGAAGTTATCTAATTATTTTCTACCTGTATTAAAAGAGTCTCCAAGTGAAGCAGAAATTATTTCTCATAAACTCATGCTGCGCTCTGGTATGATCAGTCAATCAAGTTCTGGGATTTACTCTTGGCTGCCTCTTGGGTTAAAGGTTTTAAAAAAAATCGAAAATATCGTAAGAGATGAACAGAATAAGGCGGGAGTTAACGAAATACTAATGCCAACTATTCAACCCGCAGATTTATGGAAAGAAAGTGGACGATATGAAGATTATGGAAAAGAAATGTTAAGAATTAATGATCGTCAAGAAAGAGAAATGCTTTATGGCCCGACAAACGAAGAGCAAATAACAGATATATTTAGAAGAAATGTTAAATCCTATAAAGAGCTTCCAATGCTGCTTTACCATATACAGTGGAAATTTAGAGATGAATTAAGACCAAGATTTGGAGTAATGAGAGGTAGGGAATTCTTAATGAAAGATGCTTACTCTTTCGATATTGATGCAGCGTCATCAGAAGATACTTATAATCGTTTTTTTATTTGTTATTTAAAAACATTTGCAAGATTAGGTCTCAAAGCAATACCTATGGCTGCTGATACAGGGCCCATTGGAGGAGATCTCTCGCATGAATTCATAATAATTTCTAATACTGGGGAAAGTGATATTTATTTTGATAATAATATACTAAATGAAGGAAATAAGATTTCTGACATTAGCTATGACGACGACTTAAAGTCAATTGTTGAAAAATTTAAAAGTTATTATTCTGCTTCAGATGAGAAACATGACCAGGCTAAATTTGATGAAATAGTTCAAAAAGAAAAACAAATGAATTCAAAAGGAATTGAAGTGGGGCACATATTCCATTTTGGAACAAAATATTCAAATTCAATGAAGGCAAATGTTTTAGATTCTGATGGAAAAGAAAAAACGGTACACATGGGATCATATGGAATAGGAATTTCACGTCTAGTGGGCGCTATAATAGAATCCTCCCATGATGAAAGTGGAATAATTTGGCCTGATGCAGTGTCACCATTTACACTTGGTGTTATAAACTTGAAAGCAAAAGATGATGAAGTCTCCTCAATTGCTAATAAAATATACAATCAAATTAATGAGAAATCTGAAGTTTTATTTGATGATAAAAATGATAACGCAGGGGTAAAATTTTCTAGAATGGATTTAATTGGCTTACCGCATCAAATTATAATAGGAAGCAAAGCTGTGTCTCAGAATATAGTTGAGTATAAAAATAGAAAAAGTGGAGAAACAGAATTCATTAACCTAGATAAATTAGGTAAGTTTCTAAAAGAAATGAACGTTTAAATAAAGTGCCATTTAATTATTTTGAGAGATTTATAGCTTTTAGGTACCTTGTTCCTTTGAGAAAAGGCGGGTTGTTATCAGTCATTTCATGGCTTTCATTTATTGGGATATGTATTGGCGTTGCAACATTAATAATTGTAATGTCTGTAATGAATGGTTTTCATGATGAACTAAAAAAAAGAATTATTGGTTTCAATGGCCATATTTATATTAAAAATATAGAGCCATACTTTGAGAATGATGAAAGCCTTTCTGAAATTAAGGAAATATTATTTATTGATAGAAATATATCTATTCAAGCCTTAATAAGTTCAGCTAATAAGAGTAATGGAATAGTTATCAAATCGATCAATGATGAGAATATTAAATTTTATGAATTTATTGATAATCTAAATAATGATAATCTGCTTACTGCCAATTCAATAATATTAGGTGAAGAACTAGCTTTTTCTCTAGGTGTATTACCTGGTGACGAAATAAAAGTCACTTCTTCTTCAATGATTTCTACTCCACTAGGTCAAATCCCAAGATCTCACAAAATGGCAGTATCGGCGACATTTAGTTCTGGTATGAGTGAATATGACAAAAATTTTGCATTTACTTCGCTTGCAAATGTTCAAAAACTTTTGAATCTCAATAATGAGATATCAACCATTGAGATACATTTAAAAGATATCAATGATGTAGAAAAAGTTAAGAGTGATTTACTTATAATTTATAATGATAATTATTTTGTAAAAGATTGGATTGATTTAAATAGTTCTTTTTGGGAAGTGTTGGCAACGGAGCGTGAATTAATGTTCTTTGTATTATCACTTATTATCATAATTGCTGCATTTAATATTGTTACAAGCCTATTTATTTTAGTGCAAAATAAAAATAGAGAAATAGCTGTACTCAAAACAATTGGTAGCAGTGATAGTTCAATTTTAAGAATATTTTTGCTAGTCGGCACTTTTATAGGGTTTAGTGGAACGATTATAGGCTCTATTCTTGGAATACTTTTTACAATAAATATTGATACTATAAGAAATTTACTAAATTCAACATTCAATTTAAATTTATTTCCATCTGAGTTTTATTATCTTGATAAAATGCCAACAAGTATTGATTTGACACAAATAATATTAATAATTTTCTTTTCATTAATTATATCAATAATAGCGACTGTATATCCAGCCTATAAAGCTTCTAAGACAGAAATTAGAGGAATATTAAATAATGTCTGATTCAAATCTAATTTTAAAAAATATTTCAAAATCTTACCGTCAAGCTAATAATAGCTTATCTATTTTAAAAAATATTTCTCTAGAAGTTAAAAGTGGTGATTTAATTGCAGTTACAGGTCCCTCAGGTTCAGGAAAAACTACACTACTTAACTTAGTAGGTTTACTCGATACATCCGACGAAGGTACTATCTCATTTAATGGTAAGGATCTTACGAATATAAATAGTGAGCAGAAGAATAAATTTAGAAGGAATAATTATGGATTTATTTATCAAAACTATAACTTATTGGAAAATTTTAATGCAATAGAAAATGTTGCATTGCCGCTAATCTTAAATGGATACAGTAAGAATGAAGCGATACAAAGGGCAGAAAATATGATGAAGGTATTTATGATTGATGATAGATCTTTACATTTTCCAAATTCATTGTCAGGGGGGGAGCAGCAAAGAGTGGCAATATCAAGGGCTTTAGTAAATAATCCAAAATTTATAATTGCCGATGAGCCAACTGGCAATTTAGACAGTAAAAATTCTGATTTGGTTTTTAACTATTTAAAAAACTATGTCGAATCAGAAAATATGACACTAATTATAGCTACTCATGATGAGGATTTGGCATCTAAGGCAAATAAAAGGATAAATTTATAAGTGAGCGATTTTATTCATTTAACAAATAAAACAGAATATTCATTATCAGAAGGTGCTTTACCTATAGCGCGTATATCAGAACTTTGTCAGGCCTTTAAAATGCCGGCTGTAGGCATTACTGACACGAATAATATGTTTGGAGCTTTGGAATTTAGTGAGAAAGTATCAAGTGTTGGAGTTCAGCCTATAATAGGATGTAATTTAAAAATCAAAACACCTAAAAATTATCTTCATGAAAATATTGAAGAAGAAGATATTCATTTCTTTCTTAATATATTTTCTAAAAATGAGGTTGGGTATAAGAATTTATTAAATATTATTTCAAGCGCTTACATGAATCATAAAGAAAATGCTTATGTAGATATTGAACAGTTGTATAAAAATAAAGAAGGCCTATTAGTCCTTTCAGGTGGAAATAACTCTATCTTAAAATATTCAAGTGGTAACAACATTACTTCACAATCTGCTTCATTTGTATCTGATTTTAAAAAAGAATTTATTGATAATTTTTATATTGAAATTCAGAGAATTGAAGGAAATGATTATAGAATTGATGAGGAAGTAATTCTTAACTTGGCTTACGATAATAATATTCCAGTTGTTGCAACTAACGATGTTTACTTTGAGGGGCCTGATCATTTTGAAGCACATGATGCTCTGATGTGTATTGAAAAAAAACTTTTTGTTTCTCAAAAAGATAGAAAAAAGCTATCAAAAAATCACTATTTTAAGTCTCAAAACGAAATGCAAGAAATGTTTTCAGATATTCCAGAAGCATTATTTAACACAGTTGAGATTGCGCAAAGATGCTCTCATAGACCTAAAATAAAAATGCCAGTACTTCCATCTTACGATAATGACGATAGTAAAGAAAAAGAATTATTAAGAGAGCTATCTCATAAAGGCCTTGAACAAAATCTCACTCAAAAATTTATGAATGAACAAATAGACAACAATTCAAAATTAGACATAAAAAAGGAATATGAGGAAAGATTAGAAAAAGAGTTAAAAATAATTATAGATATGAAATATGAAGGATATTTTTTAATTGTCTCGGATTTTATAAGATGGGCAAAAGATAATGATATACCGGTTGGTCCTGGAAGAGGGTCTGGGGCAGGTTCCCTGGTTGCTTGGTGTTTAAAAATTACTGATCTAGATCCAATTAAATTTGGTTTAATTTTTGAGAGATTTTTAAATCCAGAGAGAATTTCTTTGCCTGATTTTGATATCGATTTTTGTCGTGATGGTAGAGATCGTGTACTTGATTATGTACATAAAAAGTATGGGAATAACCATGTTGCTCAGATAATTACTTTTGGAAAATTACAAGCTCGAGCAGTTATTAGAGATGTAGGTAGAGTTCTTGGCATTCCATATGGTCAGGTAGATTATCTTTGTAAATTGATGCCTTTCGATCCTTCAAGACCTATGACACTGCAACAATACATTGATGAAGAGCCGCGATTAAAAGAGGAGGCAAGTAAAGATGATAAAATCGCTAAGTTATTAGATATATCTCTGAAATTAGAAGGTCTCAAAAGACATGCATCAATTCATGCAGCTGGGGTAGTAATTTCAAAAGAGGAAGTGTTCAAAGATGTCCCAATATACAGTGATCCAGACTCAAATATTTTTTTAACACAATTTGATATGAAATGGGTTGAAAATGCAGGTTTAGTAAAATTTGATTTTTTAGGTCTCAAGACACTAACGCTAATTGATAATTGTACAAAATTGGTGAAGTTAAGTAATCCTGATTTTAATATTGATAACATTAAATTAAATGATCAAGAAACTTATGATTTGTTAAGTACTGGTGAAACAACAGGTATTTTCCAGTTAGAGAGTGCGGGCATGAAGGATACTCTTAAGCAGCTTCAACCAGATAAATTTGAAGATATTATTGCTATCGTTGCGCTTTATAGACCTGGTCCTATGGCCAATATTCCAAGCTATATAGAAAGAAAGCATGGTAGAGAAAAACCTGACTACATTCATCCTTTATTAGAAGACTTATTAAAAGAAACTTATGGAGTCGTAATTTATCAAGAACAGGTTATGGGGGTAGCAAGAGAGCTATCAGGATACTCAGATGGTGAGGCAGATTTACTAAGAAGAGCAATGGGAAAAAAAATACAGAAGGAAATGAACGCTCAAAAACAAAGGTTTATAAATGGTTGTTTAAAAAAAGATATAAAGTTAAACGAAGCGCATACTATTTTTGAATTATTATCTAAATTTGCTGACTATGGTTTTAATAAAAGCCATGCTGCAGCATATGCTGTATTAGCATTTCAAACAGCCTATCTAAAAACTCATTATCCAATAGAGTTTTTTGCAGCTTCCATGTCATTAGATATTAACAATACAGATAAAATTTCTATATTTCAGCAGGAGTTGATGCGTCTAAAAATTAAACTTGTCCCACCTAGCGTTAATTACTCTGGGCCAAACTTTTTAAGAAGTAATGACTCAATTTTATATGCGCTAGGAGCAATTAAAAATGTGGGTATTGAGTCTATGAAGGATCTGTATAATGAAAGAAACGAAAACGGTAATTTTCATGATCTCAACGATTTTATAAATAGAAACAATACCTCAGTAATTAACAAAAAAACAATTGAAGCATTATCTTGCGCGGGAGCATTTGACGAGTTCAACGTAAGTAGAGCAGCCGTATTTAATCAAGCTTCAGAAATTGTAAAGTATCATAAGTCAAAAAATAGTAATTCCATAGATCTTCAAAAAGATATGTTCGGCGATATGAATATATCAAGTTTTAAATTAATGGAGGAAGAAGAGTGGAAGTCAAATTATAAATTAATGAAAGAATATGAGATGTTGGGTTTTTATTTATCGGGTCACCCTTTGTCGACGCACAAAAAAAACTATAAATCTTTAATGTTAAGAGAATATTCAGAAATCAAAAATAATTCAGAGCTGCATAATCAAAAAGATCTTCTTTTGGGCGGTACTTTGCTTTCTAAAAAAGAAAAGAGATCAGCTAGGGGTAATAATTATGCATTTTTAAATTTTTCTGACCTGTCATCAATTTTTGAACTTATTATATTTGAGAGTAATCTAAGAAAATACCGTGAGCTACTTTTAGAAGGTGAGTCATTTGTTTTAGGTGTAGATTTTTCATCGGAGAATGGGAGTTTAAGAGGTGAGCTCAAAAAAGTATTTAGCTTCAACGAAGTTGAAAAGCTTAATATGACAAATGACATTAACAATAAAGAAAATGACAAACTAAATGACCAAACACTTATAATTTATGCTGATAGAAGCTTTTCAAAGGATGAGTTAGCAAAATTAAATTGGGTTAAAGGGCGTAATAAAATAGAAATTATCATTAATAATCAACTACTTAAGATTCCTGGTGAATTCGATATTACCTCAGAGATGATTGATAAGATGAAAGGCCTTAATGGTGTAATGAAAATTGATTTTGTAGAATAAGTTGTTGTAAAGCTTGCGTATTTCATATAATTAATTTCAAAATATCACACAGCGATAGCTAATGCTGTCCGGTCCTTAATCAGGTCAAATTGCTGTGGATGAACAACCGGAGAAAAAAATGACTATACCAAACATTAATTTAAAAGAGCTTGTTGAAGCTGGGGTTCATTTTGGCCACAAATCGCAAAGATGGAACCCAAAAATGCTTAAGTACATTCATAGTACAAGAGAAAACATTCATATAATTAATTTAAATTATACAGTTCAGATGCTAAGTGAAGCACTTAAAGTTATTGACGATGTGGTTTCAAAAGGAGGAAAGATTTTATTTGTAGCTACGAAAAAACAAGCAGCAGGTAAAATTGCAACTCTAGCAAAGGAAACTAATCAGTTTTATGTGAATCACAGGTGGTTAGGTGGAATGTTGACGAATTGGTCAACAATTACAAAATCAATAAAAAGAATGAAAGAACTTGAAGTACTTAAATCTAATCCTGACAATGAATTCACAAAGAAAGAAATATTAAAAATTACAAATCAACATGAAAAGTTAGTGAGGTCATTAAGTGGAATTAGTGAAATGAAAAAATCTCCCGACTTAGTATTTATTATTGATACTAAACTAGAGCACATAGCTGTTTCTGAAGCAAATCTATTAAATTTACCAATTGTTGGAATTGTTGATACAAATTGTGATCCAGATAAGATAGATTACCCTATACCAGGTAATGATGATTCACGTAGATCTATAGATTTATATTGTTCACTTATAAAAGAAACAATCAATGCATCTGCTAAAGAAATTGATTTTGAAATCAATTCTAATAATAAAGAAGAGATTTCTGAGCCCGATGTAAAAAATGTTAGTGATAATTCTAATAATAAGAATGTTTCTGACCCTGAGGACTCTAAGAATGACAGTTAGTGCAAAAGAAGTTCAAGAATTAAGAAAAATGTCTGGAGCAGGAATGATGGAGTGCAAGTCAGCTTTATCTGACTCAGGAGGCGACATTACCCAAGCATTTAAATTATTAAGAGAAAAAGGAATTGCAAAAGCTGAGAAAAAATCTGGCAGAGACGCTAATGAAGGTCTAATTGGAGTCAGAGTTCAGTCAGAAAAAGCATCTATAATTGAAGTAAATTCAGAGACTGATTTTGTCTCTAGAAATTCGGAATTTCACAGTCTTGTGAACTCGATTTTGGATATATCTATTGACGACAATGATAATACATTAGCTAGCAATGAAAATGTTGCCGAGCTAGTAAGTGCCGCTATAGGTAAGATTGGAGAAAATATAGTTCTAAGAAGATCAAGTCATCTCAGTGGAAACATTCACAGCTATGTTCATAACAGCGTAGGTCAAGGATTAGGCAAGATTGGTGTTCTTTTAAAATTAAATACGGATAGTGATCAAGTATCTGAAATAGGTAAAAACCTTTGCATGCATATTGCAGCTTTGAATCCTAAATCAATTTCCGAAAAAGACCTTAGCAATGAATTAGTAAGCGCAGAAAAAGAAATAATAAAACAACAACTCAAAGATAGCGGCAAACCTGATAATATTCTTGAAAAAATGCTCGAAGGTAAATTAAAAAAGTTTTTTGAGGAAAACACATTACTAGGCCAAAAATTTGTAATTGACCCATCACTAAATGTTGAAGACTACATTAAGCAAAGCTCAGAAAAAAATAATTGTAAAATTTCTGTAGAACAATTTATTAGATACGAATTAGGCTCGTAAAACATGCCCAAAAAAAAGATAAACCGGATATTAATTAAATTATCTGGTGAGTCCCTTATGGGCAATAACAAATTTGGAATTGATTTAAATACCGTTAAACGGATTTCAAATGATTTGCTCTCATTAAAAAAATTAAAAGTACAAATATGTGTTGTAATTGGCGGTGGAAATATATTTAGAGGTTTAGCAGCTTCTGCAAAAGGCATGGATAGAGCTAATGCAGACTATATGGGTATGTTAGCCACAGTTATGAATAGTCTTGCTTTGCAAAATTCATTAGAAAAATTAAATGCTGAAACTAGGGTTATGTCTGCATTTCCGATACAGTCGATTTGTGAAACATACATCAGGAGAAGAGCAATAAGACATATGGAAAAAAACAGAATTGTTATATGCGCAGCTGGAACTGGTAATCCATATTTTTCTACAGATACTGCTTCAGCTCTCAGGGCTGCAGAACTTGAATGTCAAGTTATATATAAAGCTACACAAGTGGATGGTATCTACGATAAAGATCCGAATATATATAAGAAAGCAAAAAGACTTAAAAAAATATCATATATAAACTATTTGTCGAAGAATCTTAAAGTTTTAGATAGTGCTGCAGTAAGTATTGCAAGAGATAATGAAATTCCTATAAAAATATTTTCAATTTTACAAAATAATTGTTTCAAAAACGTATATAATAATAAACAACAATATTCTGAGATTAACAATGTTTGATATAATTAAAGACGATATTACAAGCCGCATGGATTCTTCAATACAGTCTTTTAAGTCAGACATGCAGGGTATACGTACCGGAAGGGCATCGCCGAGTATGCTGGACTCAATTAAGATTGATGCGTATGGACAGAAAATGAATATTAACCAGCTTGGAAATATAACAACACCTGATCCTCGGACGATAAATATTGATATTTGGGATAGTGCCAACATATCACTTGTCGAGAAAGCATTAAGAGAATCTGATTTAGGTATTAATCCAATGATTGAGGGAAATCTAATTAGATTGCCTCTACCGCAGCTCACAGAGGAAAGACGAAGTGAATTTTTAAAAATGGCAAGTAAAATATCAGAAAATACAAAAGTTGCTGTTAGAAACATAAGAAGAGATGGCATTGAACAAGTAAAAAAATTAGAAAAAGATAAAGAAATTGGACAGGATGATTCTAAAAAGTATCAAGAAAACATCGATAAAATAACCGCAGATCAAATTAAAAGTATCGATGAAATTTTAAAAAATAAAGAAGAAGATTTAAAAAAAATATAATCTTAAGTGAGCTTATCTAAATTATCAAAAAAAAAGATCAACCATGTCGCTATTATTATGGATGGTAATGGAAGATGGGCAAAAAAAAATAGCTATTCAAAAAAAATTGGTCATGAATATGGTATAAAAAACTGCATCTCAATTTGCAATAATTTAAAACATCTCAAATATAACTTAAAAGAATTATCGTTTTATGTATTCTCAACTGAAAATTGGCACAGAAAACCCTCAGAAGTTGCAAATTTATTTTCATTAATAGACTCTTTTTACAAAGAATTTGAGTCTAAAGCAAATACTAACAATCTACTAATAAGACATTATGGAAGTAGAAAAAGACTTTCAAAAAAATTATTAAAAATAATAGATAATGTAACTGAGAATACAAAAGAAAATAATGGTGTTACAATTAATCTTTTATTTAATTATGGGTCTAGACAAGAAATAAATGATGCTGTTAAAAAAATAAAAAAAGAAAACTTAAGATCAATTGATCTAAAGAAATTTCTTTATGTGCCTGAGTCACATGATCCCGACTTAATAATAAGAACTGGAGGTGAGTTAAGACTAAGTAATTTTATGTTATGGCAAAGTGCGTATTCAGAATTATATTTTACCAAGGTTCTTTGGCCTGATTTTAAAATTTCTAATTTTAATCGCGCATTAGAAAATTATATGAAAAGAAATAGAAAGCATGGAAGATAGGTGAATAATATTTTTAACAAAGAATTACTATATCGAGTAATCTCATTATTATTTTTTTTACCAATAGTTATTTTACCAATATTTTTTAGTAATTATGTCACAACAATAATTTATCTATTATTTTTATCAGTAATTTTAAACGAAGCAAATGATATGAAGATAAAATCAAAATACAGTTTTATTTTTTATGTATTTTATATAATTTCGATTAGTTCATTTTTTCTTTTTATATTGTTATTGATCACAGGATATCTTACTAATTATGAACTGCTAACTATACTTATTATAATTTGGCTTTTTGACACATTTTCATTTTTAGGTGGTAAACTTGTCGGCGGGATGAAATTAATGCCTAGTATAAGCTCGGGAAAGACTGTAAGCGGTTTAATTATAGGAATATTATCTACTCTTATTATTGCACAAATATTTTTAAGCAGTATGAACGTTCAGTATAAGATTTCAATTATGCAAGTCCTAATAATCATTGCCCTGTCTTTTGCAGGTGATACTTTTGCATCACTTTTAAAACGTTTTTCATATGTGAAAGATTCAGGAAATATAATGCCTGGTCATGGCGGTTTGCTTGATAGGTTTGATTCTTTTATTATGGTATTTTTTATATTTGGTATAACAATTTAGTTATTATGAAAAAACTAAATACAGTTATTTATGGGGCGACCGGAAGTATAGGAGAATCATCATTATCCATAATAAATAAAAATCGTAATCTTATTAATCTCGAGGGAATAACATGCAATACAAACTTAGATAAGTTATGCAAAATAGCTGAGCGATTTAATGTTAAGAAAATTGGATTTAATGAAAAATCAATAAAAAAATTTAAATTTTCAAAGAAATTGAACTCTTTTGATATTTATAATGACTTATCCAATTTTCATAATATTATTTCAAAAAAAACAGACATAATAATTTTTGCTACTAGCGGTTTATCTTCATTAAATCTTTTAATTAAAATTCTGAAAACTGGAAAAAAAATCGGTATTGCAAATAAGGAATGCATAATTTCTTTAGGTAGAAAATTTAATTATATAGCAAGAAAACATGGGACAGAAATTATACCTTTGGATTCGGAGCATAATTCTATTTATTTTCTTTTGAGACAAGACTTTGGAAAATTTAAATCAATTACTATAACTGCTTCTGGGGGGCCTTTTATAAACTTTAATCAAAACAGATTAAAAAAAGTTACTGTTAGTCAAGCTGTAAAACATCCAATTTGGAATATGGGTAAAAAAAATTCAATTGATTCAGCCACAATGATGAACAAAGCTCTAGAAATTATTGAAGCAAAATACTTATTTAATCTTAATGATGATGAAATTAGTGCCATTATTCATCCTCAAGCAATTATTCATGCTTTAATTAATTATAAAAATGGTGCCAGCACTGCAATTTTAAACAAGCCAGATATGCGTATACCAATTTCATCAATTTTTTTTGATTTTAATGAAAATTTATTAACAGATAATAATTTTGATTTGACGAGATATCCTCTTCTTGAATTTATGCCAATTAATATAAAAAAATTTCCTGCAATCAAAATTGGGTACCAGGTAATGAAAATGGGTGGACTTGCACCCCATGTTTTTAATTATTTAAATGAACTTCTGGTTAATTTATTTATTAAAAAAAAGATAAAATTTACGGATATAGTAGAATATAATGAGCTTAATTTGGAAAGGGTATTCAAAAAGAATCAAAATATTACAAATCCAAAACTAAATGATATAAAGAAAATTAATAATTGGATTGACCATAATTTATATATTAGAAACTAATAACATATGATTTTAAGCTCTAAATTGAGACAATTTTTTTTAATCACTATACTTTTAGTAAGCTTAAATGTAGTGGCTTATGGTAACGAAAATAGGATTAATGACATTGAAGTCCAGGGTACTCAAAGAATTGATATTGATACCGTTTTATCTTATGCAGATGTGAATATTGGAGATATTTATACTGAGGATTTAGGAAATAAGATTTTAAAGGATTTATTTAATACAAATCTTTTTTCAAACTTAGAAATCTCTTTTCAAGAAAATAGTCTATTGATACTAATCAAAGAAAATCCAACAATTAATTTAGTAAAATTTCTAGGTAACAGTAAGATTAAGGATGAAGATTTAATAATTGAAATATCATTAAAGGAAAGGTCTGTTTATTCTAGAAGTAAAGTTAAAAAAGATATCGAAAGAATGTTATCCTTATACCAAAGATCTGGAAGATTATCTACTGAAATTATTCCTAAAGTTGAATTACTAAATAATAATCGAATTAATTTGACATACGAGATAGAAGAGTCAGATATTGCTGAGGTTTCAAAAATTGTAATATTAGGCAACAAAGTATTTTCAACGTCTAAAATAAAATCAATTATGAAGACAAAAGAAAAGACTTTGTTGAGGTTTTTGTCTTCTGCAGACAGATATGATCCAGATAAATTAGAGTATGATAAACAGTTAATAACTCAATTTTACAATAATAATGGGTATCCAGATTTTAAATTTGTTACTTCAATTGCTCAACTTTCATTAAATAATAATAACTTTGAAATTATAATGTCAGTAAATGAAGGTAGAAAATATAATTTTGGCGAAGTTAAGGTTATTAGTAAACTTGAAAAAATGAATATAGAACTTTTAGAGAGTTCATTACCATTTAATTCTGGAGACCTCTATGATGCAAGTAAAATAAAGGAAAGTGTTGAGAAGATTAAAAATTCAGCTGAATTAAGTGGATATTCTTTTATTGATATCACACCAAGATTAGAAAATGATCAGGCCAATCAAGTTGTAAATATTAAAATAGAAGTAGACGAGGGTCCCAGAGTCTATGTGAATGAAATAGACATATCTGGCAATACAAGGACTATAGACAAAGTTATAAGAAGGGAGTTTTCACTCACTGAGGGTGATGCATATAATAAGTATGCAATTAATTATTCAAAAGATGCCATCAGAGCACTAAATTTTTTTTCGGAAGTCGATATTAAAGAAATTAGAACAGAATATCCTGATAAAATTGACTTAAGTATCACTGTTGAAGAACAAAACACAGGTGAAGCATCTTTTGGCGCTGGTTATTCAAGTGCTACTTCTACATCTTTAAATATAGGGTTAAAAGAGACAAACTTTTTAGGTAAAGGTCAAAAAGTAAATCTTACATCAAGTTTTTCAAATACAAGAAATACATATGATGTTGCCTATACAGAACCATATTTTAATAATAAACAGCTTTCATTGACAGGCAATCTATACAGTAGTTTTAATGATCCTGCTTCTGTAAACTATGAAACTGAAGATTTAGGCTTTGGCATCAAAGCGCAGTTTCCACTTGCACCTGACATATACTTCGAAACAAGATATTCATTATTTACCTCAAAAGTAAAAGCAGACTCAGATGCTACAGTATACGAAAATTTACTAGCAGGCACAGATACAAATTCTACCATTGGATATACATTAAATTTAGACAAAAGAAATAGTAGGTATAAGCCATCAAAGGGATATAATTTTGAATTTGAACAGGACATTGCTGGCTTAGGGGGTACAAGCTACTATTTTAAAAACAGATTAGGTTATAATTTTTACAAACGTATTAGTGACAATTTCATAGGCGCTTTTAAAGTACAGTTTGGAAGTTCTAATGGTTATAATGGAAAGTACGCTCCATTGTCGTCTAACTACAAGTTAGGAGGTAAAAGATTAAGGGGATTTAAAGCGTCTAAGGTTGGTCCAAGAACTGGAAATTCATATACAGGAGGTCAGTACTTCTACTTGACATCTCTTGAAACAAATATTGATTTTAACTTTGATGCATATGATATTACTAGTACACTATTCCTTGATGTTGGGAGTGTATGGGGACTTGAAAACCCCGCATATTCATCAATAAATGATGATCACGAACTACGATCATCCCTTGGAGTCAATTTTAATTGGAACTCTGCAATAGGTCCAATAAATATAATTTATGCAACTATTTTGCAAAGTGAAGATACGGATACTACAGACAATTTATATTTTGATATTGGATATAATTTCTAATGATATTTAAAAGCACATTTACAAAAATAGTAGTTATGGGAATAATTATATTCCCTTTTTTTGGATCAGCTTATGCCGATTTCCCTCAAACTACAGTTGGGGTTATCGATCTTAATTATATATTGGCAGAGTCTAAAGCTGCAAAAGATGCTGCAGAAAAAATAGAAAAAATTGCTCAAAAAATAGAAAAAGAAGTTCAAGAAGAGGACCAAAGCATATTAGATGAACAAAATGAACTTATTGAGTCGCAGCAAATTATGGCGCCCGCTGCGTTTGAGGAAAAAAGAAAAGACTATGAAAAAAAAGTTCAAAATTATAACATTTCGAGACAAGAAAAGCTAATGTCTATCGATATTCTTGTTACAGAGTCAAGAAACAATGTCTTAAATGCATTAAAGCCAATCCTAGAAGAATTATCAAATGATAAGGGTATTACAGTACTTCTAGAAAAGAATTCAGTTTTGCTTAATGCGGAAAACATGGATATTACAAACGAGGCTCTAAAGGCACTTAATAAAGAATTGCCAAGTATAGAAGTAAAGCTAAATTAAAAATAATGAGACCTAGTTTTTGTAAAAACTTAGGACCTATAAGCATTGATAAGATCAAGTCATTAATTAAATGTAAAACTCTAAATTTGTCTTTAAATGAAAAGTTTACAGACTTAGTAAGTTTAGAAAACCCTAGCAATGAATCAATCACATTTTTGTACGACGATGAAGTATATAATGATAATCTTTCTTTAGACTCTGTTTTAATATGTTCAAAACAGAGAAAAAATGCAATTAATCCAAAACAAAAAGCTTTAATTGTTGACGATGTGCAGGAAGCAGTAGCTAAAATTTCAAATATTTTTTATAGAGATTTTAATACAAATGAAATAAATGATTTTAAAGAGCCAATTATTGGACAAGATTGTACAATTGGTAAAAATGTTACAATTGAAAATGGTGTTAAAATAGGTAACAAAGTTCTTATAAATCATGGTGCAATAATTGGTGTTAACTGTGTGATAGGAGATGGATGCCGCATAGGCTCAAACACAGTAATTTCAAATACAGTTATTGGGAATAAGGTCGAAATAGGGAATAACTCATCAATTGGCCAACCTGGTTTTGGCTTTTATTTAAGTAAAAATAATAACTTAAATATCTATCATTCAGGAATAGTTATACTGCAAAATAAAGTAAAGATAGGTTCTGCCTGTACAATTGATAGGGGAAGTTTCAGTGATACGATAGTCGGTGAAAATACTTATTTAGATAATTTATGCCACATTGCGCATAATGTAAAAATTGGAAATAATTCTGCATTCGCAGCTATGACAGGAGTAGCCGGAAGCGCTAAAATTGGAAATAATGTGTTAACAGGTGGGCAAACGGGTATAGCTGGCCACATAGTTGTTGGTGACAATGTTCAAGTAGCCGCTAAAAGTGGTGTATTCAAAAGTTTGAGTAACGGAGAAAAGGTAATGGGTAATCCAGCTATTAAAATGCTAAAATTTATAAAAATATATAAAAAAATTTATGGTAAATAACGAAATAAACTTATCTTCGATTAAAGAATTAATACCCCACAGGGAACCATTTCTATATATTGATCAATTAAAGAATATTAAAAAACTATGCAATGCAACCGGCATTAAGACTTTTTTAAAAAATGACATCATTTTTAAAGGTCATTTTCCGGGTCACCCTGTTGTACCTGGAGTCATTTTAATTGAAATGTTAGCTCAAACTGCTGCGGCACTAATTGCTTTTAGTATTAGAGATGAAACTTTTGATAAAATTGTTTATTTAATGAATATTGAAAATAGCAAGTTTAGAAAACCAGTATTTCCAGGAGATAAAGTATTTGCTAATGTGCAAGCAAAAAGATCCAAGGGCAGGGTATGGCGGTTTGAAGGTGAGTCGTCAGGTGAAGATGGGAAAATTATTTGTAGCGCTGGTTGGACAGCAATGATTATGGATCGTCAAAATGACTAATATACACAAGACTGCGATAATATCTAAAAATGCGGTTATTGGAAAGAACGTTACAATTGGAGCTTATTCAATAATTGGTGATTATGTAAAAATTGCAAATAACAATATTATCTATCCTTCAGTAGTAATAGATGGCAATACTGATATTGATGAAAATAATAAAATTTATTCCTTTTCTTCAATAGGATCAATACCCCAAGACTTAAAATATCGTGGAGAAAAAAGTAAGCTTATTATAGGAAAAAATAATGTATTTAGAGAGCACTGTACTGCCAATCTGGGAACAGAAGGTGATAATATGGAAACAATAATTGGAAATGGATCTTTATTTATGGTTGGCGTGCATATTGCACATGATTGCATAATTGGAGATGATGTTATTTTTGCTAATCAAGTGACTCTTGGTGGACACGTAGAAGTGAATAATAAGGCTGTAATTGGAGGAATATCTGCTGTACATCAATTTTGCAAAATTGGAAGTTTGGCAATGATTGGCGGTATGTCTGCTGTAGAAAATGATGTGATACCATTTAGTTTAGCTATCGGAAATAGGGCAAAAATTATTGGAGTTAATATTATTGGCCTCAAAAGAGCGGAATATGACAAAGAAATTATTAGAGATTATTCAAAAACAGTTGAAAAAATATTTAAAGGAAATTCTATAGCAAATGAAAAAAATAATTTTATTAATTCAAAAAATCCACTAATCAAAGAATTAATTTCATTCTTAGAAAAAGAAAGTTCGCGAGGCCTTTGCAATTATGAAAAGAAATGAAACTTTCTGCATAATTGGTGGCGTTGACTCTCTTTCAAAATCATTTTTTTTCGATGCAAAGCTTAAAAACAAAGCATCAATATTCATTAATATAAGTAATAAAAAATATAATCATAAGAGTTTTTACAACTTTAAAATTTTTCAATTAAAAAAAATCATTGATACTTTAAATAAGTTTAATATAAAAAATATTTTATTTTTAGGTAAAATAAATAGACCTGACTTATCTGAATTTAAGTATGATGGGGAAATAGATAAGCATATGCCTTTAATATTAAAATCTTTTAAAAAAGGTGACGGTGAAATTTTATCGAGTGTAATAAAAATATTTAAGAAGTACAATTTTAAAGTTATATCCCCATATATAGTGTCAAAAAAAAATTTTTTTTTTAATGAAGAAGATTTACTTAGTAAACCATGCAAAATTGACACTGATGATATTAAAAAAGGGAAAAGCTTGCTGTATGATTTGTCAAAATATGATAACGCGCAATCAATTGTTGTTATAAAAGGACATATCATCGCAATAGAAGCTGCCGAAGGAACTGATTTATTACTCAAAAGAACTATAAATATAAGAAAAGAAATGAATCAAATACAATATAAAGCTGGTATTTTAACGAAATTACCAAAATTTAATCAAAGTTTATTGATTGATTTACCAGTTTTAGGCGTGAAGACCCTGAAGTTGATAAAAAAAGCAAATTTGAATGGAATTGCGATAAATTCTAAGTTAACGCTAATTCATGAAAAGTCGAAGGTTATGAAATTTGCAAATGAAGAATCTATATCTATTTATGATATTTCCTAAATTTATCTTGTATTTTTTTTGGATCTTTTAATTCCATATTTCAAAGCTTTATTTCCAGAATAGAGTTGTCTAGGGCGACCGATTTTTTGAATTGGATCTTCAATCATTTCAGTCCAATGAGCTGTCCATCCAGCAGTCCTTGCAATTGCAAAAATTACAGTAAACATTTCAGGCGGAAATCCCATTGCTCTCAAAATAATTCCTGAATAGAAATCAACATTTGGATAAAGTTTTTTTTCAATAAAATACTTATCTTTTAATGCAATTTTTTCTAAATTAACCGCCAATTTAAGTATTGGATCATTTTTTATTCCTACATGATTAAGGACTTTTTGGCATATATTTTTTAAAATTTTGGCCCTTGGATCATAATTCTTATAAACTCTATGACCAAAACCCATTAATTTAAAATTATCTTTTTTATTTTTAGCTTTTTTCAGATATTTACTTATATTTTTTGATGATCCAATTTCCTCAAGCATCTCAAGCGCAGCTTGATTAGCGCCACCATGCGCAGGGCCCCATAAAGATGATACTCCAGCTGCTATGCATGCGAATGGATTGGCCCCTGAGGAACCCGCTAATCTTACAGTTGAAGTCGAGGCATTTTGTTCATGATCAGCATGTAATATAAATATAGTATCCATTGCTTTAGCAAGAACAGGCGATACTTTGTAATCTTCAGCAGTATTACTAAAACACATATGTAAAAAATTTTCAGAAAATGTTAGGTCATTCTTTGGCGATACAAACGATTGTCCAATTGAATATTTGTAAGCCATGGCACCTATAGTTGAAGACTTAGCCACTATTCTTCTAGTTGCTTCCTGTCTTTGATGTGCATCATTGATATCCAAACTATCTTGATAAAATGATGATAACGCACCCATCACGCCAACCATCATTGCCATTGGATGCGCATCACGTCTAAATCCTTGAAAAAAGTTAATTATTTGTTCATGTAAAAGTGTGTGTCTCGAAATTAATCTTTTGTATTTTTTTAACTGATTCTTATTTGGTAAGTCTCCATATATTAATAAATTGACAACTTCAATAAAATCACTTTTTTGTGCAAGTTCTTCAATATCATAACCTCTATATCTTAATATTCCTCTATTTCCGTCTATAAATGTAATCTTAGACTCACATGATGCAGTAGATGTAAATCCAGGGTCATAAGTAAAAACTCCTGCTTCAGAATGAAGTTTTGAAATGTCAATAACTGGTTCACCTTCTATTGAATTATAAATGGGAAAATTATATGTTTTATCAAAAATAGTTAAACTAGCAAAATTTTTTTTATTATTTTGCTTTCTATCAGACATCAAATTATTAAATAAACTATTTGGCGAAATATAAAAGACAAAAATAAATTAATATTTTCTTAATAATCCAATCAATTTACCCTGTATTTTAACTCTGTGAGCAGAAAAAATTTTAGTTTCATAAATTGGATTGGCACTTTCTAAAGCAATGCTCTGTCCTTTTTTTCTAATTCTTTTCAAAGTTGCCTCATGTTCGTCAATAAGTGCCACAATAATATCTCCACTTTCAGCAATATTTGTTTTTTTGATTAATACTGTATCTCCGTCATGAATACCTTCATTAATCATTGAGTCTCCCTCAACTGTTAGAGCATAGCTTTCTCCTATTGGCATCATTTCTCTAGGCACATCAACTGAGCAATCATTATGCTGAATTGCCTCAATTGGTGTTCCTGCAGCTATTTTTCCTAGGAGAGGTAAAGTAGTCAATTTATTTTGAGAGCCTTCGTCATTTTTTCCTGAAAAATCACCTATTACTAAATTCTTTTTATTTTTTTCAGATACTTTTATATTGGAAATGCCGTCTTTTATTATTTCTAATGCGCGTGCTTTATGAGCAAGCCTTCTAACAAAACCTCTTTCCTCAAGAGCAATGACAAGCCTATGTATACCTGATTTTGATTTCAAGCTTAGAGCTGACTTCATTTCCTCATATGATGGTGTTACTCCATTATTACTCTGGAATTTCAATATGTAGTTTAATAATTCTTTTTGTTTTATTGTTAGCATTGATTCTTTTCCTATAACTATGTTCTACCAATGTTCTTATTAAGTTTCAATAAAAAAAAATTGTTTAAATTCAATAATTTAGATTTTATATATGAACAATTAATTTAGCAAATTGCTAATGTTTTTTTTCAAATTTTTTGATTTCATCAAATATTCACCGATCAAGTAGTTATTTATACCAGTCGTTTTTGCAATTTTATAGACATCGTTTTTGCTATGAAACCCGCTTTCAGATATTAATAATTTTTCATTATTTTCTATTTCTTTCATAAGATTAATTGTTATTTCTATATTAGTTGTAAAGTCATTTAAATTTCTATTGTTTATACCTAAGAGATTAGAATTCATTTTTTTAGATCTTTCTAATTCCTCAATATTATGAACTTCAACAATAGTATCCATATTCAGATCATTAGCTATACTAATAAATTTTTTTGCATCATTATCTTTAAGCATTGATAAAATTATTAATATACAGTCAGCCCCATAAAGTTTACTTTCATAGATTTGATACTCATCAACTATAAAATCTTTTCTTAGAATAGGTATTGATACATTTTTTTTTATTTTTTTTAAGTCAGCTATTTTTCCATTAAAGTATTTTTCGTCAGTTAATATTGATATACATGAAATATCACTTTTCTCATATTCTTTAGCAATTTTGATTAAATCGATATCATCATTTACAAATTTGCCCAAAGAAGGGCTTGCTTTTTTGATTTCACCAATTATTGATATTCTGTTTTTTTGACTATTCAATTTTTTGGAAAAAAAATTACCTTCATATTTTGATAAACTTATTTTTGATTCAATATTATTTTGAGGTAATAACTTCTTTTTTTTAGATACAAAATCTAATTTATAATTGTAGATTTCTTTTAATATCGACATTAGTAATTGCTAAATTTTGATAGACTCTCAATAACTTTAAGTGGTTGGCCACTTTTTATTATTTCTTCTATACTACGAAATGCTTGCAAAATATTATTTTCATTAATTATTTCATTATCATTTAATAGTAAGCCAAATGCTGCATTTATACATACAGTATTATAAAAAGAATCTTTTTTTCCTCTAAAAATTTCAAGAATTCTTTCAGCATTATATTTTGCATTTCCACCTGTTATCTCTTTATCAATTGATCTAGGCAGGTCAATTATTTTAGGATCAAATTTAAAAACTCCAGCATGTTTTACATAAACTTTATTTTCGCCATCAAGTGATATTTCATCATTTCCATTATAGCCTAATACTAAGCAAACATTCTTTTGATCATCATTTTCAAATATATCTTTATAGATATCAAATACTTCATTTGAATAAACGCCGACAAGTTGATTTTGAACATTTGCAGGATTCATTAATGGTCCAAGCATATTAAATATCGTTCTTATTCCAAGCTGCTGCCTGACTGAGCCTACATATTTCATTGCAGGATGATGATTGGGCGCAAACATAAAACATATACCGATTTTTTGTAAACAATTTTCTATTTTAGAAACATCCATATCAATGTTTATACCTAATTCTCCTAGCACGTCTGCAGATCCACACTTAGATGTCAGCGCTCTGTTCCCATGTTTTGCTATTGGTATACCTTTGGCAGCTAAAACGAACGCAGTTGCAGTTGATATATTAAGACTATTTTTTCCATCTCCTCCAGTTCCGCAAGTATCCATTGAATTAATTGGGGATTCAATTTTAATCATTTTAGATTTCATAATTTCTAAAGCTCCAATAACGTGATGTGCTTTTATCCCAGATTTTTGAAGTAATGACAAAAATGAACTTATTTGTACTTCACTTATATTTCCTTCCATTATTAGTTTGAAAGCATTTTTTGACGAGTTAATATCTAAATTATCTTCGAAAACTAAATTTATATATTTTTTAAATTCATCATTCATAGCTTTAAAAAATTATTGATTATTTTTTTTCCATATGGAATGGAAGCGATACTTTCGGGATGAAACTGGACCCCATAACATGGATAAAATTTATGTTCAATAGCCATGATTACTCTATTTTTTCCGTCTAAAGTATCTGAAGTAATTTTAAAATTATCGCAGAGTGTGCCATTTTTAATTATTAAACTATGGTATCTTGTTGCTTGAAATTTTTCGGGAAGACCTCTAAAAATTTTTGATCCCAAGTTTCTCATAATAGAAGTTTTTCCATGCATAATTATTGAGGATTTTATTATCTTTGCACCAAATGCTTGGCCAATCGATTGATGTCCAAGACATACTCCGAGTATAGGAATTTTTTTATAAAATTTTTTTATAAGTTCAATACAAATTCCTGCCTCGTTGGGTGTGCAAGGCCCAGGGGAGATAATAATTTTTTTTGGATTTAATCTTGCTATCTTATTTATGCTAATTTTATCATTCCGATAAACTTTAACTGACTGCCCAAGTTCTTCTACATAGTGTACAAGATTATAGGTAAAACTGTCATAGTTATCAATTAGCAATATCATAATTTATTTCCTAAAACGATAGATGCTGCATTCAAAACAGCTTTAGCTTTGTTTATTGTTTCTTTATATTCTTTTTCTGGATTACTATCGAATACAATACCACCACCAGCTTGAACATAAAGCTTCTCTTTTGTAATTATACCTGTTCTCAAAACTATGCATGTATCCATATCTCCGTCAGGTGAAATATAGCCAATTCCTCCAGAATATATACCTCGGTAATCATTTTCTAGTTCATCAATAATTTGCATAGCTCTTATTTTAGGTGCGCCCGATACTGTACCTGCTGGAAATCCAGCCATTAGTGCTGTTATTGGAGATACATTCTTCTTAATTATTCCAGTTATATTTGAAACAATGTGCATAACATGAGAATATTTCTCAATTATAAATTGTGAAGTAACATTTACACTTGATTTTGTGGAAACTTTTCCAACATCATTTCTTCCAAGATCAAGTAACATTAAATGTTCAGACAATTCTTTTTTATCAGATAATAAGTCAAGTTCGTTCTTTTTATCTTGTTTTTTGTTGATACCTCTTGGTCTCGTTCCTGCTATTGGACGCACAGTAATGTTTTTTGACCTTAGTCTTACTAATATTTCTGGACTCGATCCAACAATTTTTAACCTTGGTAAATTAAAATAGTACATAAATGGTGATGGATTTGTTTTTCTTAGAACTCTATATAAAGAACTAGCTTTTGATTTAAAATCAATTTCAAATCTTTGGCTTGGGACTACTTGGAAAATATCTCCGTTTTGAATGTATTTTTTGGCCTTTATTATATTTTTTATAAATTTGTCTTTTTTTACATTTGATTTAATACTTAACTTAGTTTTTTTGTTTAGATTTATATTTATATCTTTATTTTTAATATTAATTTTTTTTTCAATTTCATTTACTTCATATTTAATTCTATCAAAATTTATTTTTTCAAAATTTTCTTTTAAAATATGTCTAACAACATAAATAGACCCATTTACATTATCAAAAATAATTAATATTTTTGGTAAAAACAGTAGAATTTCAGGAGTTTTTAATACGTTTCTCTTTTTAAATTTTTTTATTTCTTCAATATTATAAATATTTTCATAAGAAAGATATCCAAAAAAGGACCCTGCCATAGGTGGGAGTATTTTATTTTTATGAAATTTATTTCTTTTTATAACTTCATCAACTTTTACTAGAGGATTTCCTATATTTTTAAAAATCCTTTTTTTTCTTAAATTTTTTATTTCTAATATTTTTTTTTTTAGTATTATGGTTTTTATTTTTTCAAACCCGCAAATAGAATATCTTCCTTTATCATTTTGCTTTTCAACGGACTCGTATAGAAAGCTGAATTTATTATTTTCAACTATGTCAATAAAGCTTGGAATTGGATTAAAGTTAAAATTATTTATTTTTTTAAAGAAAATAAAATTTTTTTTACTTTTTATCAGATAATCAAATTGCTTTTTACTGTGCGATAGCGACATTATAAGAATAATTTGTCTATATTCTGACTATAGATTTCATAAGATGTATTTTTGATAATCTCATTGCCTATAATGCTTTGCAATGATGCATTAAAGTTATCTTTGATATTGCTTGAAACTGAGTCATAAAAATTTTGAGAAATTAGGTCATCTGGTTTCGTAATTTTATACACGTATCCAATGCCAATTTTGCCATTATTAAATTCTATTTTAAATTTGTTGCCTTGTTTATTCTCAAATACATCTTTGATTGATTTTGTTGATAGTTCGACATTGCTCCTCTCTAAATTTTCAATATTTTCAATTTTTAAATTATTTTTGTTTGCATATTTATTGAATTTATCATTATTTAAAGATTGTAATAATTCTAAAATTTTATCTGCTTTTGAATTTATTTCTTTTTTAACAATGTAATTTATATAATCTTCAGTAACCTGATTAATTACTTCACTTAGTTCTGGCACATAAGCTTCTGTTTTATCTATAATTTTAAATATAAATGCCTTATTATTATCGCTCATTATAATTTCAGATGTATATCCTATTGGCAGATTTTTATAATCAACATCATTTTCTAATTTAATTTTAGATTGTAATTCTTCTATAAATACTGCTTTTCTAATTTTATTTTTTTGAAGATTGATTAATATTTCATCAAAGCTGTAATCATTTATTTGTAATTCATCAACAATATTTATAGTATCATCAAAATCTATAAATGCTTCCTGTAAAGCTAAATAATCTTTTATTTCATCAGTCACTTCCTCAATAGGCTGAGTTTTAGACTCGTTTATATTTAGGATTTTGAATACATAGTATCCCAAATCATCATATTTAATAGGAAGACTGATCTCTTTATTTTTAAGATCAAATATTGTTTTTGTGATATTTTCCGGAAATGTAACACCCATATAGCCGTTAATTCGGCTTTTAGAAATTTTATTATCTTCAATATAACTTTCTATTGCTTCATCATTTGTTTTCTTTGATAAATTGTAGAACTCTAGCGCATCTGACTCATTGTTAAATCTAATAAATTCAATATCTCGATTTTCTCTAACTGAGTATTGATCAATATTATTTTCATAATAATTAATTACTTGAGTATCACTTATAGATTTTAAGTTTTTAAAATCACTTAAATCAATTTCAACATAATCGATAATAGTTTTTTTCTCAACTTTGTAATTATTACTGTTAATTTTAAAATATTCTGTTATCGCAGAATTACTTTTATCAAATGTTAGAGAATTTTCTGGTATTAAGAAATAATTTACCGATCTCTTTTCACCTTCAAAGTTATATAAAAAATCAATGATTGATTTATTTAAATAATTATTTGTTCTAAAATTTTCAAAAATTAATCCTTGATAAACTGTGTTTTCAAGATTTTTTAGAAATAACTCTTCACTGTCAAAATTATTAAATATGTAATTCTTATATTTTACCTCTGAAAATTTATTTACATCATTTTTAAATTGATCAAGGTTTTTAATTATTGTTTTTAGTGATTCATCATTAAAAAAAATATTTTTATTTTTTGCAAAGTTATTTATCATTTTAGAGAATATTAAATCACTTAATAAGGAATTATGAAGATCAATCTCATATGCTTCTTTTAAATTCAAATTAGAGTCTGTTGCTAAATTATAATTATAAACAGTTTTTTGAAATTCATTGTAGAATTCATCTAATGTTATTTTTTCTTTACCTACTTTTGCAGCTAACTGACTATTTCCTGATGACAATATGTCACCGACACCCCATAGAGCAAAACTTAAAACCATAATCGCAAGAAGTATTTTCCCAAAAATTGACGATACTAAATTTCTAACAATTTCTAACATTTTAATTAAAGTTGGTATAAAGTTGACTTTATAAAGGAATAAGATTGAATGAAAAGAACTAAATACACTGTTGCAAATTGGAAAATGAATGGATTAACTGGCTCAATAAATATTGTTAAATCTATCTCCAGACATATCAAAAGAAGCAAACACATTAAATCACGTATAGTGATCTGTCCTCCTTTTACTCTGTTATCTTACTTTGCTCAAAACGATAATACTATCAGTTTCGGGGGGCAAAATTGTCACTTTTTGGAGAATGGTGCATTTACAGGCTCAATAAGTGCACCAATGTTAAAATCAGTTGGTTGTAAATTTGTTATTATTGGACATTCAGAGAGACGTCAATATCAAAAAGAAACATCTAAAGAAATTAATTTAAAGATTAAGGCAGCAATAAGTGCAAATTTGAAAGTTATATATTGCATTGGTGAAAAACTTAATCAAATAAAAAATAGAAATGTTATTTTAAAAAGACAGATAAACTCACTTCCTATTAATTTTAATAATAAAAATATAATTATTGCTTATGAGCCCGTGTGGGCAATAGGCACTGGCAAAACCCCAACTGCAGATGAAATTAATAATATTCATTTAAAAATCAGGAAACTTCTTGCAATAAAAATAGGTGCAAGTAAGAGTAATGGCATTTCAATACTTTATGGAGGTTCTGTAAATGCTAATAATGCGTATGAAATATTAAATTTACCTGAGGTTGACGGTGCTTTAGTGGGAGGAGCGTCATTAAAAGCCAAAGAATTTAGTAAAATAATTGATTCTTATAAATAATTAGATATACAGGCCTATATGGAGACTACACTATTAATTATTCATGCTATATTAGCTGTAATCCTTATTATTGTTGTCCTTATCCAAAGAGCTGAAGGTGGAGCATTGGGGATCGGAGGAGGTAGTGACGGTATGTCTCCTAGAGGAAGTGCCGATATATTAACGAGAACAACTTCAATAATTGCTGTCTTATTTGTGATTACAAGTATTAGCCTTACCATTTTAAGTCTAAAATCTAACGAAAGATCACTTTCTTTCGATGAAGTAGAAGATTCATCTGCAGATGAAATTCTACCAGATGATTTGCTAGAATTACCTCTATTAGATTAATCTTTGAATAATGTTTTTTTTGTAGTATAAGATACTTCCATGGCGCGATTTATTTTTGTCACTGGCGGCGTGGTTTCATCTTTAGGTAAAGGTCTTGCATCAGCATCTCTTGCTTCACTATTGCAACATCATGGCTACAAAGTAAGAATCCGCAAATTAGACCCATATTTAAATGTTGATCCTGGAACTATGAGTCCTTATCAGCATGGTGAGGTATATGTTACCGATGACGGGGCTGAAACAGATTTAGATTTAGGCCACTACGAAAGATTTACCGGTGTAACTTCAAAGAAGTCAGATAATATTACATCGGGAAGAGTTTACCAAAAAATTATTAGCAAAGAAAGAAAAGGAGAATATCTTGGCGCAACTGTTCAAGTTATACCTCACGTAACTAACGAAATTAAAAAATTTATTTCAAATGATCTTATTAATGAAGATTTTGTTATCTGTGAAATAGGAGGAACAATTGGAGATATTGAAAGCTTGCCTTTTATAGAAGCTATAAGACAATTTCATAATGATAATGGGCATGCGAATTCATTGTTTATTCATGTTACTTTGGTACCATACATTGCAAGTTCAGGTGAATTAAAAACAAAACCTACTCAACATTCAGTAAAAGAATTGAGGAGTTTGGGTATACAACCAAATATTTTATTGTGCAGATCTGACAGAATAATACCTGAAGGCGAAAGAAAAAAAATTGGCTTATTTTGCAATGTTCAACATAACTGTGTAATACAAGCGATAAATGCAAATTCAATATACGAAGTTCCAATTAATTTTTATAATGAAGAATTAGATAAGAGAGTCTTAGAATATTTCAATTTAGATGCAAATAAATCTATAGACCTTAAAATGTGGTCTCAAGTTTCTAAACATGTTCTTGAACCTGAAGGAAAGGTCGTAATTGGAATAGTAGGTAAATATACAGGACTTGCTGACGCTTATAAATCACTGAATGAAGCATTATCTCATGGTGGAATTTTTAATAATGTAAAAGTTGAATTAAAATGGTTTGAATCTGAAGAATTAAATAGTTCCAATACGTCAAGCTTATTAGCAAATTGTCATGGTATTTTAGTTCCAGGAGGATTTGGTGAACGAGGTTCAGAAGGAAAAATTGCAGCAATTAAGCATGCAAGAGAGAACAAAATACCATATTTTGGAATATGTTTTGGAATGCAACTTGCAGTTATAGAGATGGCAAGGAATATATTGGGCATGCAAGATGCAAATTCGAGTGAATTCTCTAATTGCACTAATTCAATTGTCGGCCTAATGACAGAGTGGACAACTTCAGATAATACGACTGAAAAGAGATCTAAAAATGACAACCTTGGCGGAACGATGAGACTTGGAGCATATGAAGCAAAATTAAGAAAAGGCAGTAAAATATATAATATATATAAAGACGAAATTATTAACGAAAGACATCGTCACAGATATGAAGTTAACAATAAATACGCTGAAGAATTTGAGAACAATGGTGTTATCTTTTCTGGTTATTCACCTGATGGATTATTACCTGAAACTGTTGAATTGACAGATCATCCATGGTTTATTGGAGTGCAATATCACCCTGAATTAAAATCAAAACCATTTGAACCACATCCTTTATTTAAGTCATTTATAGAAGCAGCAAAAAAGATACAAAGATGAATAAAGTAGTAAAATTGAATAATCTTGAATTTTCTAATTATGATAAATTAAATCTAATAGCTGGACCATGTGTACTTGAATCTCATAGTCATGCTAAAAAAATGGTTGAGGCGCTCTTAGAAATTACTACAAAATTAAAAATCAATTTTGTTTATAAGACTTCTTTTGATAAGGCCAACCGTACAAGTTTACATTCTGAGAGAGGCATAGGAATTGATGCTTCATTAGAAATATTTAAATCTCTTAAAGACGAATATAAAATAAACATTTTAACAGATGTACATAATGTGTCTGACTGTGAGAAAGTAAAAGATTATGTTGATATATTGCAAATTCCAGCTTTTTTATGTAGACAGACAGATTTATTAATTGCAGCAGCAAAAACTGATTTAATAGTAAATATTAAAAAAGGTCAGTTTTTAGCTCCAATGGACATGATTAATGTCTCTAAAAAAATTGAAGAGAGCGGCAATAAAAAAATACTTTTGACTGAAAGAGGGGCTTCATTTGGTTATAATAACTTAATTTCTGATATGAGGTCACTCGAAATTATGAAAAGTGAGATAGGCTACCCTGTAATTTTTGATGCTACTCACTCCGTGCAATCACCTGGAGGAATGGGTGACAAAAGTGGGGGAGATAGAAAGTATGTGCCGGCTCTATCAAAAGCAGCTGTGGCAGTTGGTGTCTCAGGGGTATTTATGGAAACTCATAATGATCCAGACAATGCTCCTTCCGATGGACCAAACATGGTCAAATTAGATGATATGAATGATTTGATAAAAAAACTCATTGAAATTGACAATTTAGTCAAAGAAAAATAAGTAACTTAAGAGAACAAAGATATTTATGCATTTTATAAAAAATATTGTTTCCAGACAAATATTCGACAGCAGAGGCAACCCTACTGTTGAGACAGACGTTTTTCTGTCAAACGGTGTTTTTGGTAGAGCTTCTGTTCCATCTGGTGCATCAACCGGTAAAAATGAAGCTTTTGAATTAAGAGATAACAAAAAAGCATATCATGGAAAGTCTGTTTTAAAAGCAGTAGACAATGTCAACACCGTAATTTTTGATACACTTTCTGGTTATGATGTTCTTGAACAGGAAGAAATTGATGAAACTTTAATTGAATTAGATGGAACGCCAAATAAAAAAAGGTTAGGGGCTAATGCAATATTAAGTGTTTCTCTTGCTTGCGCTGACGCAGCCTCAAAATATTTGGGAATACCTCTTTACAAATATTTAGGAGGCTCCAAAGCACTAAGAATACCAACACCTATGCTTAATATAATAAATGGAGGAGCCCACGCGAATAATAATTTATCATTTCAGGAATTCATGATTATACCTGTAAAATGCAGAACATTTACAGAGTCTATTAGAAAATCATCTGAAGTTTTTCACACACTTAAACAAATTTTAGAGAAAAAAAATATATCAACTGCAGTTGGTGATGAAGGTGGTTTCGCGCCAAATTTAAAAAATGAAGACCATGCCTGCGCACTAATAAAAGAAGCAATTACAAAAACAGGATATAAATTAGGAAAAGATTTCCTATTGTCATTGGATGTTGCAGCATCTGAATTTTACACTAATAACAAATATAAAATCTTATCAGAGAAAAAATCATTCTCTAGTGATCAATTTTCTGATTATTTAATCAAATTGTGCAAAAAATATTCTATTATTTCTCTTGAAGATCCATTTGCAGAAGATGACTGGAAAGCGTGGCAAAAATTTAATCAAAATTATGGATCTGAAATACAAATTGTTGGGGACGATATATTTACTACAAATATAGATTTAATATCAAAAGGTATAAAAATGAAAGCTGCAAATGCTGTCTTAATAAAGGTAAATCAAATTGGAACGTTAACTGAAACCATGAAGGCAATAGAACTTGCTCAAATGAATGGTTTAGAAACTGTTATTTCTCACCGTTCTGGAGAAACAGAAAACACATTTATTGCCGATCTATCAGTAGCAACAAATTCTGGTCAAATTAAAACAGGGTCAATGTCTAGGTCGGATAGAACTGCTAAATTCAACCAATTAATAAGAATTGAGGAATTTTTTAATTCTAAAAAATCTATAAAAATCAATAAGTTTTACTAATTAATTACTAATTAAATAGAACAAAAAGAGTCCAAATAGCACTTTATCTATTTTTTTCTGCCCTTTTTTATTAATTGAAATTGTACTGATTCTTCAAATATGATTCTGTAACTTAATATGAACAAAATTGTTACACTAATGATGGCCATTAAGAATTATTATTCTTATTTTTTTCTTCCTTTAATTATAATATATTTGTTTTTTAATATTTTTGATGGAAATAATGGTCTCTTATCTCATTCAAGGCTTAACGCAGAAATTGCTAATCTTGAAACAAAGGTAAAAAATATTAAAAGTAGCAATAGTTTATACGAGGTTAAAATCTCCTCTTTGCAAAAAAATGATAAGAACACCGACCTGGTTGATGAACAGATAAGAAATGTTCTAGGCTACGGAAAAAATAACGAATTCATTATATTTTTTGATAATTAGTATCCACTTGAAATTACGTTGATTTACCTTTAATTATGTTAAAGTATCAATGCAAAACAACATATCTAAAGCCCTTTTAAGAAAGAAATTTGCTACAATTGAAAGCCCAGTCAAGCCTGAATGGATAAAGGTTAAAATCCAAACAGATAAGATTAATCAAATAAAGAAAACTTTAAAGTCCAATAAAATAGTAACTGTATGTGAAGAAGCGATGTGCCCCAATATGTCTGATTGCTGGGCAAAATCTCATGCTACCTTTATGATACTTGGTGATATTTGTACAAGGGCATGCAGTTTCTGCAATATCAGTACCGGTAAACCCGATCATGTCGATTTCACAGAACCTCTAAGAGTTGCAAATTCTGTAAAAAAATTAAATTTATCTCATGTAGTAATTACATCTGTTGATAGAGATGATCTTAAAGATGGTGGGGCTCAGCATTTTTCAAATACAATTAATGAAATAAAATTAAAATGTCCTAACACAACTATTGAAATATTAACTCCAGACTTTAGAAATAAAAAAAATTCAATTGAATTGCTTTCTAAATGTCAAATAGATGTTTTTAATCATAACTTAGAAACTGTTAAATCTTTATATAAAAGTGTGAGACCAGGCGCTGATTATAAACACTCACTATCAATTCTGAGCAATATTAAACGACTTAACACTAAGCTGTTTACTAAATCAGGAATTATGATTGGTCTAGGTGAGAAATTTTCTGAAATTATGCAGTTAATGGATGACTTGAGGCATAGCGATGTGGATTTTATTACCATTGGTCAATATCTAAGACCTACAAAAAACCATCATCCAGTAATTAAATATCATAGCGAGGATTATTTTCGCAAACTCTATGATGAAGCTATGAGTAGGGGATTCAAGATAGCATCTTCATCACCTTTTACGAGATCATCATTTCATGCTGAAGATGACTTTAAGAAACTAAAAAATATAAAATTTAATGCCTAAACAAGAAGAAAGTAAAACAGTTAGTTACACTAAAGATCAAATGTTTGATTTAGTTGCTGATATTGATCGTTACGATGAATTTCTTCCTTGGTGTAATAATTCTAAGATAATTAGCACAAAAAAAGAAGGTGATAAAAAGATTGTTATTGCTGATCTAGAAATTGGTTATGATCAATTTGTTTATACTTATCGTAGTGAAGTTAAGCTTCATAAAGACAAGAGTGAAATAAATGTTAGCAACTTAGATGGACCATTTAAATATTTAGAAAATAATTGGAAATTTATCACTGTTAATGAAAATGAATGCGAAATTCAATTTAATATTGACTTTGAATTAAATATTTCACTTCTTGACATTTTAATGAAAAAATTTTTCGATCTTGCTTTTCAAAAAATGGCAGATGCATTCATAAGTCGTGCAAAAGAAATATATTAAATTCTTCGTAAGTTTTTTATAATTTCTTTTAAAACAAATTCAGTACTTTTCTCTTGAATATTTTTTCTAGATCTTTCCCTGAAATTTTTTTTAATTGTTGTAAAATGATATTTATTTTTTATTTTTATTCCTAAGCCAAAATAAACGCAGCCAACTGGTGTTTTTGCGCTTCCACCGTTCGGACCTGCAACTCCTGTGACAGACACTAATATTTCGCTTTTGCTAATTTTTTTTAAACCCTTCACCATTGACATTGCAGTTTGGTGACTAACTGCTCCATATTTATCTATTATTGAATTAGGTACTTTTAAAATACGATTTTTTATATGGTTTGAATACGAAACTACAGAGCCTTCAAAAAAGTCAGATGAGCCACTTAGACTTGTTAATTTAGAACTTATCATGCCGCCTGTACAAGACTCAGCAAGAAAAATATGAAACATTTTACTCTCCCTTATTTTCTTAATTTTTTTAATGTAATTTTGCATCAAAAGGATAAAACAATTTTATAGAACATAATAATAATCAACGAATAAATACCTGCAATAATATCATCCATAATTACGCCTTTTGCTCCGCTAAGCTTTTCCGCATTATTAATTGGATATATTTTAGTTATATCGAAAAATCTAAATGCACAGAACGCCAATAACACTTCATATACATTATAATCTATTAAAAAAAGTAGAGGTATTGATTGTCCAATAAATTCATCAATAATTACTTCTGAAGGGTCATCTTTTTTACATTCATTGTTTAGGTACATTTCAACCGATTTAAAAGCGATTAAAAAAACTAAAATAAATACTAAATAAAAAAAATAAATATTTAAAAGTGAAATTGATAAATACCATACAAAAATAGCAAAAATAGAGCCTAATGTTCCAGGGGCCGCAGGAAAGAAACCAATACCAAAGATAGTGACAAAATATTTAACTACGGTACTCATAAGCTTATTAACTTTAAAGTTGTCCAGCAGGCAATAGCCTTTGATCTTCCAATTGTACCTACATTATCAGCTGTTTTAGCCTTAACATTAATGTTACTTATGTTGCATTTAAGAAGTTTAGAGATATTTTTTTCAATTTCTTTTTTGTATTTTTCAAGTCTTATTT
Source organism: uncultured Pelagibacteraceae bacterium (assembly GCA_902578305.1). GTDB lineage: Bacteria > Pseudomonadota > Alphaproteobacteria > Pelagibacterales > AG-422-B15 > CACNXQ01. Next base: position 143,147 of record CACHCK010000003.1, read on the forward strand.
TCTGGCAGATAATTGTGCAGTCGACATTGCTTACAATAGAATTCTCGAAATTAATCTTATGTTTAATTTCATCCAGTAGAATTAATGATGAAATATTTTTATATTTTTGAATAGCAGGAAAATACTTTCCTATATCTCCTTTGCAATTTGCACCAAGCAATGCATCTATAATTGAATGTATTACAACATCTCCATCAGAGTGACCAATAGCCCGATAATTACACTTAATTTTTAAACCTGCTAATGATAAATGGCTTCCTCTAATCAATTTATGAATATCAAAGCCATTTGAAAATTTAATTTTATAATCAAGTATATTCTTCAATATATGAACATCATCTTTCTTAGTAATTTTTAAATTTTTCTTACTAGATTCAATATACTTAATTTTCAAATCCTTGTTACCTTCTAAAACACCAAAGTCGTCTGTTGGTGAAAATTTTATTTTTTTTAAATTCTTATTGAAGTAATTCAGATTAAATAATTGAGGAGTTTGATACGTCATGTATTCATTTCTATTAAGAGTTGCATTTTTTTTTCTAAGAGTGTCTTCAACAACTGAGGCAGGAACTGCACAATTATATTTATTTTTACTTATACTCATTAATAAATCCATCATAACATTTTTGGGAACAATAGGTCTTGCAGCATCATGTACCATTAAAATTTCAAATTTTTTGGAGTCTATTTTTTTTAACGCGTTTTTAAGACTATCAAACCTAGTTTTTCCGCCTGAAATCAAACTATTTTTAGTGTATTTAGATATTAAATTACTTTCACTTTTAGTTATTTTTTTTGGTATAGTGATATATATACTCTCTTTATTGAGGTATTTTGATAAATTTTTTAGTGTAATTTCTATAATTGGAGTGCCATGCACCTTATAAAAAAGTTTTGATTTTGTATTACCAAATCGTTGACTATTTCCTGAAGCCAAAATTACACATGCAATCTTTAATTTTTTATAAGACATTATAATTTTTATATATAAATGAATAACTGCTTAGAATGAATAATAAATACAAAAATATTTCAATTTTAAATATACGTATAATTTCATTAATTGTCGGATCAATTTTATTTCTAGGATTGTCTTTTATATTACTTTTTAATCAGAGATCCAATGTAATTGAATCATTCAATTATTCATATATTTTTATTTTGTTTTCATCATTTTTAATAGCTATCTTAATATTTTCTTTAGTTTATTTATTATTACCAATATTTTTAAGAGTAAGAAGAAAAAAAATAAGTACTTTAAATAGTAAATTCTCATTATATTTTATTTTGATAGCACTTACACCTTCAGTACTTCTAGGAATAATAGGCTTAGTTTTAATAAATTTTGGAATTAATGATTGGTTTAATTCAAAGATTAACAATGTAATAAATAATTCAGTATTTGTTGCTGAGAGTTATTTAGAAGAACATAAAGAGACAATAAAAGGGGATGTTTATGCTATGTACAATGACTTGAATTCATCTAGTGATGTATTTTCAAGAGATTTAAATAAACTTACACTTGCATTGCGTACACAATCACTAATTAGATCGTTACCTGAGGCCTATGTAATCAACAGAGAAGGCTCTATTATTACAAAAGCATTCGAAACAAACAAATTGATCTATAGTCCTCCTGAGAACTCATTCAATAGGGCCGACAATGGAGAAATGACAATTATGTCATCAACACAAGTTAATAAAGTCTATGCATTAGTTAAACTTAAAAATTATAATGACTCATACTTATTTGCTGGAAGATCTATGGATGCAAATGTTATAAGCGCATTAAATGATACAATTTCTGCCAAGAATGAGTATACTTTTTTAGAGTCTAACAGAGATCAAATTAGTCTAATATTTGTATTAATTTATATTGTAATTTCACTAATATTGATTCTTCTATCTACTTTTGTAGGCCTAAAATTTGCTGAGAGAATTGTATCGCCTTTATCAAGTGTAATAAAAGCAACTAATAATATAAGTAAAGGATCATACGATGATAAGATAAAAAAAACCAATGATTATGTTGAGTTAAATAGATTGGTCGACTCATTTAATAAAATGAGTAGTGATATTATGAAGCAAAGAAAGCAAATACTTATTTCAAAAAAATATGAAACTTGGTCGGATATAGCTAGACGAATAGCTCACGAAATTAAAAACCCTTTAACACCTATCCAACTATCTTCTGAAAGGTTAGAAAAAAAAATTAAAATAGCTAATATAGATAATGAAGAAATACATGAATGTTTGAAGACTATAAGACGTCAAGTAAATGAAATTGGGTTTTTAGTAGACGAATTTTCTAATTTTGCTAGATTGCCTGAACCTAAATTAACAAATACAAATATTATTTTAATCATAAATGATGTTGTAAATGATTATAAAAATAATTATAAAAAAATAGATTTTAAAACTGATTTTTGTAGTAATTCTTTTGATTTAAATATCGATGCCTCACAAATCTCTAGAGTTTTTCAAAATTTGATAATTAACTCAATTCACTCTATAGAAGAAAAAGATTCTTCAAAAGGCACAATATTGATTAAGTCGCATGTAATTAATAATCATTTAAATATTTTAATTATAGATAATGGAATGGGATTAAAATTTGAAAAAGATGAAATAATTAAACCATACTTTACGACAAAAAAAAGAAAAGGTGGATCTGGACTTGGACTTGCAATAGTTGAGAAAATATTATTTGATCACAATGCTGATTTTTCAATAGAAAATCGAAATGATGGAAATGAAGGGGCACAAGTTGAAATTAGATTTGATTTGAAATAATGAACAAAAAAAAAATACTTATAATAGATGATGAAATAGATATTGCTAATAACATAAAAGCAATATTAGAAGACGAGAGTTATGAAACTTCTATCGCTTACAATTCAACTGAAGCATTAAGTTATATTTCTATAAATAATTATGATCTTATAATATTAGATGTATGGTTGGATAATTCTGAATTAGATGGAATTGGAATATTAAAAAAATTAAGAGAAAATAATACAACGCCAGTAATTATAATTTCTGGTCATGGGAATATTGAAATGGCAGTAAAAGCTATAAAAGAGGGTGCAAATGAATTTATTGAAAAGCCATTTTCTACTGAACGACTGTTACTATCTGTAAGTAGATCAATTGAGCTTTATGAGATTAAATCTGAAAATGTTAGTTTAAAGCAAAAAAGAATTTATAACTATAAGTTCATTGGAAAATCAATTGCAATAAATAAAGTTAAAAGCTTAATTAAAAAGGTAGCTCCTACGACAAGTCGTGTAATGATTTATGGTGAGTCCGGTACAGGAAAAGACCTAGTAGCTCGTGAAATACACAGACTTTCTAATTATAGTGAAGGTCCATTTATTGCAATAAATGCTGCATTGATGGAACCAGAAAATATTGAAAAAGAATTTTTTGGCTCTTATGAAAATAATATAAGTAAAATTGGCTACTTAGAAGCTGCATCAAATGGTACAATTTTTATTGATGAGGTTGGTGAAATGCCTCTTCAAACACAAGCTAAAATACTAAGAGTCTTAACTGATAAAAGTTTTACAAAATTGGGTGATAATGAAGCTATAGATCTTAATTGTAGAATTATATGCTCCTCAATACAAAATCTTCAATCTTTAATTGATGAGGGCTCCTTTAGAAAAGATTTGTTCCATCGTCTAAATGTTGTTTCAATAAAACTCCCTAAACTAATTGATAGATTGGATGACCTTAATGATCTTATTCTATATTTTATTAATTTATTTTCAGGTGAAAATGCTAATAATGAAAATTTAGTTCATATTATTAAATCAAAATATATCAATTATGATTGGCCTGGAAATATAAGAGAATTGAGGAATATTATTGAAAGACATATTATTTTAGGAGAAAAATATGATGATGAAAATAGTGAAGACATTGGTAATAAATTTACAAATCAAAATGTTATTTCACTTCCACTTAAAAACGCTCGAAAAGTATTTGAAAAGCACTATCTTCAATCTCAAATAAATAGATTTGATGGAAATATATCAAAAACAGCTTTATTTATAGGAATGGAAAGATCTGCTTTACACAGAAAATTAAAACAATTAGGGCTTACTGAAGAAATTAAAAAATGAAAGTAATTATTTGTGGTGCAGGTAAAGTTGGAGCAAGTATTGCTAAGCATCTTGTTCATCAAAAAAATGATGTCACAGTTATTGACCAATCTTCTAATTTGATAAATGACATAAGAGAGAAATTAGATTTAAAAACTATCAATGGCTCTGCTTCTAATCCATCGGTACTTAAAAATGCAGGAGCGGATGAGGCTGACATGATTATTGCTGTTACTCTGCATGATGAAATTAATATGGTTGCTTGTCAAATGGCACATACATTTTTTAAGATTCCTAGAAAAATTGCACGATTAAGATCTGAGGATTTTTTAAATCCAATCTGGAGAGATCTTTATAATGCGGATAACATGCCTATTGACTTAATTATAAGTCCTGAACTTGAGGTAGCTAGATCAATAGAAAGACAGCTTAAAGCTCCTGGTGCACATGATGTTGTTCCATTCTTAAACGATGAAATTGAATTGTTAAGTCTGCCTATAAAAGAAACATGTCCATTGGTAGATACAAACCTAATTAGTATCCATGAACTATTTCAAGAAAACACAGACAAAAATAAAGATTTAAGGGCCTCTATATTAGGTATCAATAGGGGAGATGGATTATTTATACCAAAAAAAAATGATTCATTAATGACCGGTGATTTAATATACGTAATAGTTGATAAAAATCACGTTAAAAGAACAATGAGTGCATTTGGTTTAAATGAAAAACCAATAAAAAAAATAATCATTGTCGGTGGAGGGAATATTGGATTTAATTTGGCAAAAGATCTAGAGAATATTAATTCTGACATTTCGGTAAGCATAATTGAAAAAAATGATGAAAGGGCAAAGTTCATTGCAGATCAGTTAAACAGCTCTCTTGTATTGAAAGGTGACGGTTTAGATCAGGCAATATTAGACGAGGCAAATATAAAAGATGCAGATATGATGCTTGCACTTACTAATGACGATGAGACTAATATAATAATATCTGCTGTCGCAAGAAAAAATAATTGTGAGTCATTGATATTGGTAAATAACTCAGAGTATAACAAATTAAAAGATGTACTCGGAATTACCAAGGTAATTGATCCTAGAAAGATTACTGTATCAAAAATACTTAAACATGTCCATAAAGGCAGAATTGAATCAGTGTACTCTATAGGAAATAATCAAGCTGAATTAATACATGCACAGATATTAAAATCCTCGAAACTACTTAATAAAAATATTAAAGACTCTGATTTGCCAGACGGTATGAAAATTGGTTTAATGAAAAAATCAAACCAAATCATAATTCCAGATAAAAATACTGTGATAGAAGAAAATGATGAAGTACTCTTTCTTTGTATGACTGAGGATTTAAATAATGCTGAAGAACTTTTTAAAATAAGAGAGGCTTACTAATTACAATGTTTTCATATGTAAATGGGTCATATATAGACTATAAAGATGCCAAAGTTCATATCGAAGACAGGGGATATCAATTTGCCGATGGAGTTTATGAGGTATTTGCTGTTATAAATAAAAAGATTGTCGACTATGATGGTCACTTAAACAGATTATATAGATCATTAAATGAAATATCTTTAAAATCACCAATTGTAAAAGATGCTTATTTATTTCATTGTAGAAATTTAATTCGAAAAAATAAAATAAAAGATGGATTAATTTATTTGCAAATATCAAGAGGAGTAGCTCAAAGAGATTTTAAGTTTCCAATAAATATTAAACCCTCACTAGTAATTACTGCCAAGAATGTATCAATGGAAAGTTACAATTCAAAGTTTAATACTGGAATTAAAGTTAAAACTACTGAAGATTTAAGATGGAAGAGAGTCGATATTAAAACCCTTAACCTTTTACCACCAGTCTTAGCAAAACAAAAAGCAGTTAATAATGGTTGCGATGAAGCATGGATGGTTGATGATGATGGGTATATAACTGAAGGTAGTTCTAGTAATGCATGGATATTAATAAATGATAAATTAATAACCACTCCAGCCACTACATCAATTTTAAAAGGAATAACAAGAACATCCCTTATTAAGGCTTTGAAGAAAAAGAAAATTAAATTAATTGAAAAAAAATTTGGTAAAAAAGATATTAAAAATGCAAATGAGGCATATATAACAAGTGCTACACAGTTCGTTATGCCTGTTGTAAAAGTAGACAATATAAAAATAGGTAATGGTAAAGTCGGTAAATATGCTTATATTTTTAAAGATGCTTATATGGAGGCAATACAATTAAAATAAGAAATAAAGATAATTGTTTTATAGTTCACCCATCATTAAATGATGAACCATTATACAAATCGAAGGAACTAATTAACGAAATTCAAAATTTAGCTAATAACCTTGATATAATTATATCCGCTAAACGTATTACCAAAATTAGAAAAGTTAATTCGGCAACAATGCTTGGGAAAGGTGTCTTAGCTGAAATACTTGAAACTATAATTTATAAAAAAATAAATCTCTTAATTGTAAATTCTACTTTATCACCAAGGCAACAAAAAAATCTTGAAGACAATTTAAGGGTAAAGGTTATTGATAGAACAGGTATTATACTAGAAATATTTTCTAAGAGAGCCAAATCAAAAGAAGGTAAATTGCAAGTTGAGCTTGCTGACCTTATATATAGAAAATCAAGATTAGTAAGAGCATGGACTCACCTTGAAAGACAAAGGGGAGGGACAACCTTTATTGGCGGGCCTGGAGAGCTTCAAATAGAATTAGACAGAAGATTAATTCAGGAAAAGATAACGAGGATAAAGAACAGTTTAAAAAAAGTAAGAAATAGAAGAAATCAGCAGAGAAAGTTAAGAAAAAAATCAAATTTCAAAACATTTGCATTAGTTGGTTATACAAACGCTGGAAAGTCTAAATTATTTAATCGCCTTACAAAGAAAAATCAGTCAAGTAAAAATGTTATGTTTGAAACATTAGATACTAAAACAGGCAGGGTACATTTGGGAAAAAATATCTATGTTGGAGTTATTGATACTGTCGGCTTTATTAATAATATTCCGACACAATTAATAGAGTCATTTAAAGCAACACTCGAAGAATTAACTTATGCTGACGTTTTAATAAATGTTATTGATGTATCAGATATTGATTATAAAAATAAGGAAAAGATTACAATTGAAACTTTAAAAATGGCTAATGTTTGTGAGTCTAAAATTAATAAAATGATTACTGTTTATAACAAAGTTGATCTTAGCCCTTACTCTCATGATTCAAAAAAGCTAAATTTTATAAGTGCATATACTGGTGATGGGATTGAAGAGTTTAAGTCAAGCTTAATTAATTATTGACTATTTTTTCTAATTATTAATTCTGTGTTATTATTTCTAAGAGACACTTCATTAAATTCATATAACTGATTATTGTTCTTTATAAATATAAGATCAGAAACATAAAGTTTATTTTCAGCAATTTTTTCAGGTTTATAACCAGCTATTTTTTGATGTGTGAGTGTACAAGCATAACTAAAATTATTTTCAATTGGTTCTGATAAAAGTAAATCATACCTACGTTTACCATCGTATACTTTAATAGTTTTATTGCAGTCTTTTATATACTCGAAATCAGTAATCAGATAAAACATAGATACTGGATCAATTGATTCTTGAATCATAACATCTGATACATTGCTTATCTTTGAACTATCGTATCTCGGCTCTATATTTACTTCTTCTATCAATCCATCCAAATATTGAAATTGAATCTCTCTTTTAAAATCTTCTTTCTCAGTTCTAAAAAAGTATTCTTCAGTTATTATGTTGTTATTGTCTAATTTCCCCAAAATAAAGCCACTGCTTATTTTGTCGTCAAAAAAATTGACTATTTTAGTTGGACTTACATAATAGGAGTATCTTACCCTATCATCTACTAGAGTAAAATTTGTTTTGATCTTTTGAACTTCTACTTCACCTAATAATGGCAATTTAGCAAAAACTGAGTAGTTTTCTTGCATACTTAATGAAAATTTAGTTAAAGCAAAGAAAAGGATAATAGTAAGAGAGATTAACGAAATATTATAATTACTATGATTCATATTGAGTGATAATATAATAGTAACTTTGTAATAAAAAACATAATTTATAATAGATAATCTAAAATCATTAATTGAAAAATGCTAAATATAGGAATCATAGGGTTAGGTTATTGGGGCCCAAACTTATTAAGAAATTTTTCAAATAATAAAGATTGTCAAGTTAGCGCCTTATGCGACACAAACAAATCCTTGTTAAAAAAATATAAAAAGACTCACCCCAATTTAAATATCTATTCAGATTATAAAAAATTAATAAGTAATCATGAAATAGATGCTTGTGTAATCGCAACGCCAGTGATGACACATTTTAAAATTGCATCTTTTGCACTCAAGAATTTTAAACACGTTTTTGTTGAGAAACCATTAGCAGATTCATCAATAAACTGTAAAAAATTAATATCAAGTGCTAAGAAGCGCAATCTGACATTGTTTATAGATCACACATTTCTTTATACTGATGCGGTTAAAGCTTTAAAAAAATATTCTTCAAAAGAAAATTTTGGCGATAAATTGTATTATGACTCAACTAGAATAAATCTTGGTCTTGTTCAAAATGATATAAATGTACTTTGGGACCTCGCAGTTCATGACTTATCTATTTTAAATTATTTATATAAGGATAGTCCAATTTCAGTCTCAGCAACAGGCCACAAGCATTTTTCATCTAAACCAATTACTTCTGCATTTATGACACTGAAATATAGTACAAATTTTATTGCACATATAAATGTTAATTGGTTATCTCCTGTAAAGATTAGGCAAACAATTCTAGCAGGTTCAAAAAAAATGATTTTATATAATGATCTTGAGGTAAAAAATAAAATTATAATTCATAACAAAGGTGTAAATGTTATCAAAAATGAGAATAGCAGTAAAAATCTTGTTAAATATAAAATAGGCGGTACTAATATGCCAAAACTCAAAAATAAAGAGGCTTTACAAATGGCCGTTAAAGATTTTGTTTTATCTATTAATAAAAAAAAGCAGCCTATATCAAATGGACATATCGCATTAAAGATAGTGAAAATATTAGAAAGTGCCGATCGTTCTATGGAGCAGGGTGGAAAATCAATTAAGGTGAATTTATGAAAAATTACATAGCTTCATCAGCAATTATAGGTAGAGTAAAATTGGGTAAAAATATCTATATTGGTAATAATTCTGTTATCGGAACTCAGCCTCAATATGTTGGCTTTAATAAAAACAAAATTTTATCTACTAAATTTAAAGATTTAACAATCTCTGATAATGTGGTGATTATGGATTTATGCCATATTCATGCAGGCATAAAAAGAAATACTAGAATAGGTAAAGATACCATGATTATGTCAGGTACCCACATAGGACATGATGTACAAATGGGAGAAGGATGTAACGTATCTCCAAATGTTGCATTTGCAGGTGAGGTAACGTTAAAAAATAATGTTACTATTGGAATGGGGGCAACGATTCACCAAGGAATTACCATAGGATCGTTTGCAATGATTGGAATGGGTGCTGCAGTGATAGGAGATATTCCACCTTTTACTACATACGCGGGTGTACCTGCAAAAAAAATTAAAATTAATGAAATAAAATTAAAAAGATTGGGTGTTAGTTTGAAGCTAATTAAATTAATTAAAGATGTAATGATTAAAGATATTCCTATAAAAAAAATAAAATTAAGCACTAAAGATAGAAAATATTTCAAAATATTGGAAGATTGGGTTAATAAAAATAATATTTTATAATGAAAGTTCCATTTTTAGATTTAAAAACTCAATACCTTTCTATTAAAAAAGATATTGATAGAGAAGTTTTACAAACATTAAAATCTTCAAATTATTCATTGGGTCCAAAAGTTGAGCTTTTTGAGGATAATTTTAAAAAATATTGCAATGCAAAATTTGCCATTGGAGCGAATTCAGGTACTAGCGCTCTGCATCTAGCTTTAGATGCCCTAGATATTGGAAAAGGTGACGAAGTAATCGTTCCTGCAATGACTTTTGTAGCTACGCCAATGTCTGTTTCCTATACAGGGGCTAAGCCAGTTTTTGTTGATACTATTTATCCCTCTGGGTTAATCGATTTTAATAAAATTGAAAAAAAAATCACATCAAGAACAAAAGCAATAATTCCTGTTCATTTATACGGTCAGTGCGCCAATCTCATTGAAATAAAAAGGATAGCTAAAAAATATAAATTAAAAATTATTGAAGACGCCTCTCAGGCACATGGATCTTCTTATAATAATATAAAAGTTGGTCAAATTAGTGATGTTGCAACATTTAGTTTTTATCCTGGTAAAAATCTTGGGGCATATGGTGAATCAGGTTGTGCAATTACAAACATTAAGAAACTAAATGATAAAATAATAAAGCTGCGAAATTGGGGACAAAGTAAAAAACATTATCATGATGAGATTTCTTATAACTATCGAATGGATGGAATACAAGGTGCTATTTTGAATGTTAAATTAAAAAAAATGAATGAATGGATTTCAAGAAGACGCATGGTTGCAGAAATGTATAATAAACTAATTGATAAGAGTTTACTCAAATCTAGTGAGGACGAAGGTAATTATCACGTTTACCATATTTACAGTATTTTTTTAAAAGAAAGAGATAAACTACAGAAGTATTTACATAGTAAAAATATAAATACAGGAAATCATTATCCTGTACCTTGCCATTTACAAAAACCTTATCGAAGTTTTGGTTACAAGAAAAATGATTTCCCACAATCTGAGAAAATAGCAAATAGGCAGATTTCTTTGCCTATATATCCAGAAATAAAAGTAAAAATGATTAAATATGTTGCCGCGCAAATAAATAAATGGATTAGTGATACTTCATGAAAATACTACACGTTTCAAACTTCGGCGACAAACATAATGCTAGATTGTATTGGAATCAGTGTTTTAAAATAACCAATGGCTTTATAAGAAATGGTCACAATGTATACAATTTTAGCGACCGCGATCGTTCAAGATCATCGATTTTAAATAAATTTAATAAAAATCAGAGCGTTCAAAAAGATCTCTTAAAAACTATTAAAAACTACGTACCTGATCTCATTGTATTAGGCCATGCTGACAGAATAAACCTTGATACACTTGATGAAATAAGAAAGGACTCTCAATCAAAAATAATTGAATGGAATGTAGATAACTTACATTTAGATGATACAAAAAATAAATTATCTCAAAGATCGGTATTTTTAGATGGTATTTATTCAACTACTGCGGACGAACAAATTTCACAATGTATATCAGAAAATTTCATTAGTTTCATGCCAAACATTGTTGACTCAACTGTTGAAAACTTGAAAATACACCAGCAAACCTCTCATTCAAAAGATGTTTTTTTTGCGCTTTCACACGGAGTAGGAACAGGTAAGTTAAGAAGGAAGAATACTGTAAAAGAAAAATATGATCCTAGGGTGAAATTTATGAATTCACTAAAAAAACAATTAACTAACGTTGATTTTAATTTTTTTGGAATGAATGGTATTCAACCAATATGGGCAAGAGAATTTGATAAAAATATCAAAAATTGTTACATGGGTATTTGTTTACAAAGAAAACCTCTTTTAAAATATGGATTATCAGACAGAATTGTTCAGTATCTTGGAAATGGATTAATGGTGTTTATAGAAAATGAAACTAAATACTATGATATTTTGAAACCTAATGAAGAAGCAGTTTATTTTGATGGGGTAGAGGATTTATCGAAGAAAATCAAATATTATAAGCAAAATAAAGATAAGGCATTACAGATTGCGCACCATGGTCACAAAAAAATACATAGCGATTTCAATGAAAGAGTTATAACAAATTATATGTTAGATTGCTTAAAGTACAAGGACGTTAGTAGATTACAAGATAAATATAATTGGCCAATTCATTTTTATAAATAAAATACAAAGAAGCGGGAGAGTCTAATTGCATCTCCAATTTAAATTTAATTCTTCTTAGTCCAAATAATAGCAAGTTGAAAAGCTAGAATAAATACTTGAAATATCGTTTGCACTGGCCCACCCAAAATTGTTGGCGAATTGGCATAAGCAGAGAGTCTTTCACCTGATGCAGAGCTCATATCCACTAAGATTGAGGTATAAGATTGTAATATACCTCCACCGATCATATTTGATTGAATAAAAAAGAATGCAACAAATAGACAAAAAATAGATGTAAACAACTTACCTACCATAGTAGCAGCTGAATCCTCATAAATATTTCTCGCCATTCTAAAACCAAGCCACGTAAATAGGATAAAGCCTAGTGTGTAGATGGCATTAAATGTAAAACCCAAATACATTAAATTTAATGCTTCGTATTCACTCATATATGTTTTCTCCTATAATTTTATATGTTGTATATTTATAATGTCACTGCAGGGAGGGTCTATAAAGCTTAATTTATATATATAATTATAATTTACTTAATTCGTATAATATATATTATGTCAAATAATTAAATAGTGTACAAATACAGTTAATTATTAATATTATTTGAATTAAAATATGAGCTAAAGTTTTTATTTAATAAGATCGTATAAGTATATGAAATTATGAGATTTTTAATTATAAGAAATGATGGTATTGGCGATCTAATTTTATCAATACCATTTATTGAAAAACTAAAGAAAAAAAAAGGATCCTTATTGTATTTGTTATGCTCAAGTCGGAATATTGAGCTTGCCAAGCATTTAAAAGAGATAGGTCTAATAGATTACTTAATATGCTTCAATGAAAGTACACAATCTAAATATTCTTTCTACAAATATGTCAAAAGAAAACTCCAGGGTATCCGATTTGAATACATATTTATACTTAAACCAAGTACAACTAATCTCTTAATTTCTATATCACTTATAAGAAAAAAAATTTATTCATTAGTAGCTCTAAATGAGTCGAGGTTTTTCAAGTTAAAAAAATACTCCCCTCCTTTTTTATTGTCTATGTTTTTAGAAAAATATGAATTAATTGACTGTAGAAACAATTATAAAAACTCCGTAAATACGCATATGTCAAAACATTATCTTAATCTTTATAATTTATCTTTTTCTATTCCCAAAAAAACAAAATTTATTTTGAATAAAACTAGCAAAATTAATTTTTTAAATAATAAATCTATTATTTATTTAGAAAAAATAAAAAAATTAATAAATTATAATAATAAGAATTTTATCATAATGTTTCATTTTGATGAAAAATGGGATCAATCAATTTTAAGCAAAAAAGAATTTGAAATATTTTTTACAAGTTTGTTGAATCTAAGTAAAGCAAAAATAATAGTTACTAGAGGACTTTCAGATAATAAATTTGAAAAATTATTTTATAATCTAAGTAAATTAAAAAAAATAAATACTAATTTGTATTCATCATATGTAATAAAGAACTTATATTTTGTTAAAAGAAGCTTATATTCTGAATTATCTGCAATTCTTTCTCTTAGCGATATTGTTGTAACCCCTCATGGAGGTTTATCTCATACATCTGTTTTATTTGGAAAAAAATTAATTGATCTCATCGATTCTGATAGAAAAGCATTCTTTAAAAAATGGTCACCAAATGGTAAAATAATGAAACAACTAGATATTAACGATACTGAGCAGATATTGGAAACTCTAAAAGTCTTTTCAAAAAGATAAGTTTGGGTTATTAATCTCAAAGGCTATCATCTCTTCGATTAAAGAGTCTAATGTATGCTTAGGTCTCCAATTAAGCTCTTTTTTAATTTTGCTCGGGTCACCCATCAAAATATCTACTTCAGCAGGCCTAAAAAACTTCTTATCTATTTTTACAATTGGCTTATTACTTTTTTTGTTAATGACAATTTTTTCAAGTCCCTCACCTTCCCATGCATAATCGAAATTTAGCGTTTTCAAGCATTTATCAACAAAATCTTTTACCGTGCTTGTTGCTCCGGATGATACAACAAAATCATCTGGTTTATTATTATTCATAATCATATTCATAGCCTCTACATAATCTGCAGCATGGCCCCAATCTCTTTTTGCATCCAAATTTCCTAGCAATATGCAGTCTTGTGATCCGTTTTTAATTTTGGTTAAACCTCTTGTGATTTTTTTTGTAACAAACTCATGTCCTCTTAATGGTGACTCATGATTGAACAATATACCTGAACAGGCAAATAAGTCATGGCTCTCACGATAATTAATCGTCATATAATGTGAAAACACTTTTGAAACTCCATACGGACTTCTAGGATATAAACGTGTGGTTTCACTTTGTGGTGATTCAGTTACTTTACCAAACATTTCAGAAGTAGAAGCCTGGTAAAATTTAATATCCTTGTTGATATTGACGATAGAGTCTAACAATCTTACAACTCCTAATGAATTTATATCAGAGGTTAAAATTGGCAATTCAAAGGATGTTGGAACAAAACTCTGCGCAGCTAAATTATATATTTCATCCGGTTCTATTTCTTTTATTATTTTTTGTATATTTGACAGTTCTAATAAATCAAAATCAATAATATTGATTTTATTTTTAATATTTAGAAACTCTAATCTTGAAAATTTTTCTGAAGCACCTCTCCTAGCAGTTCCATAAACATTATAGCCTTTTTTAATTAGAAGTTTTGATAAATAAGCTCCATCTTGACCTGTAACACCTGTAATTAGTGCCACCTTAGTATTTTTCATATGACTTTACCTCTTTGATTTTAGATCCAGATAAATGATTTATATTTAATTTTATAAGAGCCCTTTTATCATTAAGAAGATATACATTTCTTGCGAGATGAATAAATTTACTGTCGAATTTTTGAAGTTTTTCGTATTTTCTCTTTTTGTCCTCAATATTCCAGAGTCTTAAATTAATCTTCTTTAATTTAATAAATTCTTTTTTAATTTGCCTAGATGATAATTTTTTATTTTTTACTATCATATTTAATTTTCTAAGCTCATAATTAACAGTTCTAATATTATCTTTATTTTTTAATTTATATTTCTTTATTTCTAAAATCGATATTTTATCAAAAAGCTCACCTACTGATATTGGTACATTGATAATCATATGAATTAAGTAATATTATTAGCTTTTACTCTCTTAAATAGATTAAAAAAATTACTAGAAGTAATACTTTCAACTTCCGCTTCTTCAATATTAAGAATATCACTAATTTGTTTAATTGTATGTACTATGAATGCTGGAATATTTGTTTTTCCACGATTAGGTGTTGGGGCCAAATATGGGGAATCTGTCTCTACTAAAATTTTATCTCTATCTACCAGAGAAACAATATTTCTTAAATATGAAGAGTTCTTAAATGTAATAATTCCACTAAAGGAAATATAGAAACCTATATTCATCATATCTCTTGCAAATGTTTCAGTGCCAGTAAAACAATGAATGACACCAGAAAGATTGGAATTGTTCTTATGTGAGTAAAGAATATCTTTTGTTTCTTTTTCTGCTTCCCTACTATGAACTACTAACGGTAAATCGTGCTCTAGGGCTATGTTTATATGTTTTTCAAATGATGCTATTTGATCTTTCTTTTTGCTATGATTATAATAAAAATCTAAACCCGTCTCCCCCACTGCTATAGTTTTTTTATTATTTTTTATAACATTGTTAATTTTATTAAAAATAACTGCATCTAAATTTTCTGTTTCATGAGGATGGATACCTACGCTATTATAAATTTGTTTATATTTATTACTAAGATTTACAATTTCATCAAATTCTTGTTCTTTAGTAGCTATATTTAACAAAAGACCAATGTTGCTGGCCATACATGTATCAATTATTTCATGTAAGGGTTTTTTGTACCGATTTGATATTAAATGACAGTGACTATCAACAATCATGAGTGGATCCTATTAAATAAGTGATTTACTTTCGATAACTTTTTATCATGTAAATCTATAGTATTCATTTTTTCAAAGAATAATTTAGTTTCAGAAATACTTAATATTTGAAATATTTTAGATGATGTATGAGGCATGATTGGATTGATAAATATTGCTATATTTTTAATTTGATTTGCTGTCACAGCTAATACATTTAAGAATTTTTGATTGTCATTTTTTTCTAATTCCCATGGCTTATTGTCATTAAAATATTTATTTACTTTACCAATATGCTCCCAAACAAGCCTAATATAATCATGTATCTTAAATTCATTTATGAGATTTGATCCTTTTATCAATAATTCTTCGCATGATTTGTCTAAAATATCCTCTTCATTCCCTTTGTTTGAAATTTTAGGAATCACTGAATCGAGTCTTTTTTCGATCATAGAGAGTGATCTTTGGCATAAGTTACCAAGGTCATTTACCAAATCACTATTGATTCTATTTATTAATGCATTCTTTGAAAAGTCCCCATCATTTCCAAAAGGAACTTCTCTTAGCAAAAAATATCTTAACTGATCAAGACCGTAATTCTTAATGATTTCAATTGGATCTATTACATTGCCTAGAGATTTTGATATTTTATTACCTTCATTTGTCCACCATCCATGGGCAAATATTTTTTTTGGTAGGTCTAATTCTGCTGCTAATAAAAATGCCGGCCAATATACTGCATGGTGTCTTAATATATCTTTACCAACAATGTGCACTACATTATTCCAGTATTCCTTCATATCATTCTCATATTCATTTAGATAATTAATTCCATTTGCGTAACATGTTAATGCATCTAGCCAAACGTACATAATATGAGTTTCATCTGTTGGTGTTTTTATTCCCCACTTAAAAGATGTTCTTGACACAGATAGATCATTTAAACCAGACTCTACAAATTTAATAACCTCATTTCTCTTTGAAGCTGGACTTATGAAATCTGGATTGCTCTTATACAAATCTAACAATTTATCAGACCATTCTGAAAGCTTAAAAAAATATGATTTTTCAGTAATCCACTCAACAGGACCACCAGTTATTGTTTTAAAAGTGCCATCATTCTGTTTTATCAAATCTTTTTCATTATAAAATGTTTCATCACTTATTGAATACCATCCAGTGTATTCACCTAAATAAATTTGATCTCTTTCATAAAGTCGTTTCCATAAATATGAGGCGCCATTAATGTGTCTTTCTTCTGTAGTTCTTATAAAATCATCATTTGATAAATTTAATGAGATAGTAAGATCTCTAAAGATTTGTGAGTTTTGATTACAAAGTTCTATGGGATTTATTTTTTTTGCTTCAGCTGCTTTTTGTATTTTAAGTCCATGCTCATCTGTTCCAGTTTGAAATCTAACATCATACCCTCTTAAACTCATAAATCTTGCAATAAAATCTGTTGCCACAGAAGTATATGCATGGCCTATATGAGGTTTGTCATTTACGTAATAAATTGGTGTTGTAATATAGTACTTGTTAGACATTTTTTATTTTATAAAAAAGAGAAACTATTAGAGTGGTATAATCTAGATTTAACCTTCTAAAATAATTTCGATAAGTTTTAATTATTTCAGATATCTTAAGCAATTTAAGAACTTCTTTTTCTTTTCCGTGTCTAGCCATGGATTTTGCTTCGTAAGATGTTAATAAGTAGATGTAATCAAAAAAAATAGAAATATCTTCATCTTTATTAAATTTTTTTGAAATAAAGTTAGAATAATGCAAAGCAGTATTTGACTTTACTAACTTACGATCAATTAACAACTCCCTAAAATGACTCTGAATCTCATGTAATTCATAATTTATAATATTTCTTGAAAGACTTAAAGAACCATTAGTTAGATTGAGTAAATCTTTATTAATGGGAGAATTACCGTTTAAGTTTTTAAAAAAAATTTCTTCGTTTACTTTATTAAAATTTAATATATAGGATCTTGATCTAATCGTTTGCAAAACTTTTGATTTATTATGATTTATGATTATGAAATGAGAGTTTTTATGCGGCTCTTCTATTAATTTAAGTAGTGAATTACTGGCTTCTATCGATAGATCGTCTATTGTTTTAATTATACATACTCTCTTTTGACCAATATCGTCCTTTGTTTGAAAAAATGTATGAACATCTGATATGTCATCTCTATAAATTTGATTTTTAAATCTTTTTTTATCTTCTAAATAAATTTTCGATATTATGTATACAAACGGTGAATTTATATGATTATCATCTATGCAAGTATTAAGAAAATCTTCAAATGTTTGATCAGTTTTGTTTTTAACTATTAATTCTGAGAATGAGATAGCTATGTCTGATAACAGTTCGACTTCCCCTCCTGATAAAATTATAGATTGAGGTAAATTGTTTTGGTATAAACTAAATAATCTTTGCTTTTGGTTATAATAAATCTGATCTAAAGTGCTCATATTCTTTTACTTCTTTCTAATATTTTCCATATCTTTTCTGAAACTTCAATTTTCTTCTGACTGGCATCAATAATCTTAATTCTTCTTTTGTTTATTTTTGCAATCTTCAAAAAAGAGTTTCTTACTTTTCTATGAAAATTTATATGCATATTTTCATATCTAAGTTCATTGTTACCTTTTCTTTTTGATCTAGCTAGGCCTGTCTTAGGGTCAATATCAAGCAAGAAAGTAATACTTGGTACTAAATTTTTAATTAAAATTTTATTCAATGAATTTATAAGTTTAACATCAACTTTTTTACCATAACCCTGGTAAGCCATAGTTGAGTCAATATACCTGTCACATAATACCCAATATCCTTTTTTAAGATTAGGCATAATGACCTTATCTATATGGTCTTTACGCGCTGTAAAAAGCAGCATCGTTTCAACAGTTCCAGACCATTTCTGATTTTTATCTTTTACAATTAAATTTCTTATTTTTTCAGCGTCTTTGGTTCCACCAGGTTCTCTAGTGATAACAACTTTTCTTTTTTTTGATAATTTTTTAGCAAGAAGTTTGATTTGAGTTGATTTGCCAGACCCTTCTCCGCCCTCAAAAGATATGAAACGTGAATTAATCACTGATTAGACAAATAAATTAATAATAGATTGATAAATGTAGCTAAAAAATCTTGAAAAAATATTTGTTCTTTTTAGTTCATTTGTAGAATAGATGTCAAAATATTCAGGTGACTCATTAGGTATGTTTACTTTTAATTGTCCAATTTTTGTTCCAGCGGCAACTGGAAAGCTAATTTGACTGTCCAACTCAATACTAAAATCTAAACTCTTATTTTTAGTTTTAGGGACTGTTAAAATTATATCTGACGAAGCACTAACTGATGACAATGATTCATTTGAACCAGGAACCTTGATTAAATCAATCTCTTGAGACTTTTTAAAAAGCTCAATATTTTCATATTCTCTAAATGCCCAAGTAATAAGCCTTGATGAGCCTTGAGACCTTTTTTGCTGTGAACTAAAGCCGTTTGTTACAGAAATTACTCTTCGATTTCCTTCAACGGCAGATGCCGCAAGTCCGTAACCTGAAATTGATAAATGACCTGTTTTAAGGCCATCCACACCCATTTTTTTATATAACAATGGATTTCTATTTTTTTGTTTTATTCCAGACCATTCAAATTCAGTTTCTGCAAATAAATGATAGTACTCTGGAAACTCATTGATTAAATATTGAGATAAAATTGCTATATCGTATGCAGTCGAATAATTATCGTTACTGTGCATACCAGTTGAGTTAGTAAAATTTGTATTCAACATACCAATTTCTTTAGCCTTGGATGTCATAATGATAGCAAATGCTTCTTCGGATCCAGCGATATTTTCAGCAATAACTATGCAAGCATCATTTCCAGATTGAACAATAATTCCTCTTAATAAGTCTTCAACTCTAATTTCTTTATCTACTTCGACAAACATAGACGACCCTTCTCGCTCTCTCCAAGCTTTCTCTGAAACAAGAAATTTATCATCCAAAGAGAGAGTTCCGTTTGATAATTTTTCAAATACTATTAGAGTTGTCATGATTTTTGTCATTGAGGCTGGGTATGTTTTTTTATTCATTTCTTTTTCAAAAAGAACTTTCCCTGTAGTAGCATCAATAATTACTGCTGTTTCAGCTTCAGTATCTATAAATGACGCCTGTACAAAAGGAATTGGAATAAATATTAGGTAAAAAATTACTAGTCTAAGTAAATGCATATTATCTTTTTATATTAAAAATATTGATAAATCTTCATATTTTTTAAATGTGTCATCTTTGAGATCATTCATTAAATTATTTACGTCTTCATATGGCCCAATAAGTACTCTGAATATTTGAGTACCTCCATTAGTTGTCATGTTATAGACTTTAGCTTTGAATTTTGATAACTCATCTAAAACAATTTTCGCGTTTTCTAAAAATGAAAATGTTGCGATATTTAGATATATTTCATTATATTGTCGTTTTTCTATAGTCTTAATATCAGACACATTAGTAACTATTTCTGTATTAGGAATTTCAGCACCTATCACAACAACATCTGAAATAGGTGCTTCTACCACCTTCTTCTCCTCTTCAAAAGTTTGTGTTTCAGAGAGAATGAAGCTTTCGTTTGTATTAATTAGCTCTATCTTCACTAACCCACCTCCGCTATTCAAATTTAATTCTTTAAATACTCCTGATGATAAATTAATTATATGCGTAGATGAATATGCTCCTCTATTGTTGACTCTAACTTTAGTTGTTCTGCCGTTTTCTAAGTTTGTAACCTCAAGTATTGATGGCAATGGAAGTGATCTATGAGATCCAGAATGCACATCATTATGAAAAAATTCCTTATTTGTTGTCATGTCACCATTGTTTAATTCTATCTCGATTTCAGCAATTCCTACTTCTGTATATGATTTATAATCTCTTGGATAAAACCATTTACCATCAACTTGGTAAGGTCCTTCAATATATTTTTCTATTAATGAAATATTTTTGTTTTTATTGCTATCTTCAATTACTAATGGAACAATATTAACAGCAGCGCATTGTGACAACAAAAGAATTAATAATAAATAAATATATTTCATCAATGATATTCTATCATATCAGAAAGAGTGCCAACTGATATTCCAAAAAACAGCGATCTATTCCACTTCATGATGACCTTGAAATTTTCATATACTAAGAATTTTTTTCCATCTTCGCCTTCAGGAAACACTAAATATGCATCTAAGTTTTTATTTGGAAGTTTTTCTCCATTTACTTTTAAAACTCCTAATTCTGACCATTCAGATAATTTTCTTGAAACTTCTATTTTTTTTGCAGAAGTAGTAATAAGGTCCTTATTTATTGGTTTAGTAGTAATAACTTCCCTGCCCCATGTAAGATTATTATCCCATCCTGAGCTGCTTAAATAATTAGCGGAAGATGCAAATACATCATTTAGGGTGGTCCATATATCTTTTCTTTCATCTTCATTGTAATCAATTGCATAACTTAGAAAACTTGAAGGCATAAATTGGTTTTGACCCATTGCACCTGCCCAAGAACCCATCATATTCTCTGCATCAATGTGTCCTTCATTAATAATTTTAAGTGCATTAATTAGCTCCTCAGTAAAAAAGTCTCTTCTACGAAGATCGTGAGATAATGTTGAGAGTGAACGTATTACATTAAACGATCCAGTAAATTTACCAAAACTTGTTTCTATGCCCCATAGAGCTAAAAGGAAGCGTGGTTGAACACCAAATTCATTTGAAACTTTTTCTAGAATATCTTTATTTTCTTTATAGAGCCTTTTCCCTGTTTTTACTCTACTTGCGGGAGTAGTATTCGATAAATATTTCTCAAGTGTAAGAGTAAATTCAGGCTGTGATCTATCAAGTTCTAATACTCTTTCATTCTGTGTAATATTCTTGATGCTATTATTTAGTGTTTCTTTTGAGATCCCCTCTTTGAGTGCGAGATTTTCAATATAAATAAGCCAATCTTCAAAAGATCCTTGTTCATCTGCTTGCAATGAAGATAAATTAATTATAGTAAATACTGTTATTACGGAGAATAAACTAACTAATTTAGAAATATAAATAATTAAATTTGATGAAGAAAATAAAGTCATTGGTTGATTTAATTGGTAATACTCCTATTGTTCAAGCTAAAAATTTAGACACCGGAAAATGTAATCTTTTTCTTAAAATGGAAAGCCTTAATCCAGGCTCTTCCATAAAAGATAGAGTGGCTCTAAGAATCATTGAGGATGCTGAAGCTCAAGGAAAGTTAAAGAAAGGATCAACAGTTGTTGAAGCTACAGCTGGTAACACCGGCCTTGGTCTAGCATTGATTGCACTTTTAAAAGGATATAAGTCAAAAGTTGTAATTCTTGATAAGATGAACCATAACAAAATACTTCATCTTAAATCCCTCGGCGCAGAAGTTATTTTGGCAAGAAGTGATGTGGGACCTGATAGTCCTGAGCATTATGTAAATGTAGCTAAAGAAGTTGCAAATAATACTCCTGATTCATTTATGGCCAACCAGTTTACAAATATGTCAAATCCCCAGGCTCATGAATATTCAACTGGTCCAGAAATTCTGGATCAAATGAGTAATGATGTTGATGCTGTTGTTTGTGGGGTTGGTACAGGAGGGACAATTTCAGGCTTAGGTAAATTTTTTTCAGAGCATAGTCCAAAAACCGAAATGGTTCTTGCAGATCCAAAAGGTTCAATAGTTAAAGATGCTGTTGAAAACAAACCATTAAAAAAAGCAGACTATTCATGGCTTGTTGAGGGTATAGGTGAAGATTTCATTCCTGATACTTTGGAATTAAAATATATAAAAAAAGCTTATGAAGTTACAAACGAAGAAGCTTTTAGCATGATTAGAGAATTGGCTTTGAAGGAGGGAATTTTGGGAGGCTCATCAAGTGGAACTCTTATTTCAGCGGCAATTAAATATTGCAAGGACCAAGATAAAGAAAAAAATGTAGTTACATTTGTTTGTGATAATGGTGAAAAATATTTAAATACAGCGTATAATGAAGAATGGTTAAAAGAAAAAAATCTTATATAAAGAAAATAAATCAGCTTGATACTTTATCAGTGCATGCTGGGGTCAAAACAGATCCATTAACCGGAGCCGTAATGACTCCTATTTATGCAACATCCACTTATGCTCATGATAGACCTGGGGAGCATAAAGGATATGAATATTCAAGAAGTCAAAATCCCACAAGAGAAGTTTTAGAAAATTCAATTGCTGAATTAGAAAGCGGACATAAAGCATTTGCATTTGCTTCAGGGGTTGCTGCTCAAACAGCGGTTTTAGATCTTTTAAAGCCTGGAGATCATGTAATTGCTTTTGATGACCTATATGGTGGTACTTTTAGGTTGTTTAATGAAATTAAGAGCAAGTCATCAAATATTGAATTCACATTCGTTGATTTAAATACAAATTTTTCAAAAGAAATTAAAAAGAATACAAAAATGATTTGGATTGAAACTCCAACAAATCCACTACTTAAAATTACGGACTTAAAAAGAATAGCCCGTATTGCAAGAAAAAATAAGCTTATAACTGTATGTGATAATACATTTGCCACACCTTACAATCAAAGACCGCTTGAACATGGAATTGATATTGTTAATCACTCGACAACAAAATATATCAACGGTCACTCTGATGTTATTGGTGGAGCCTTGGTAATTGGAAAGAATAAAAAACTTGAGAAAAAATTAGCCCTAATACAAAATTCTACGGGCGCCGTTCCAAGTCCTTTTGATTGTTTTCTTACCTTGAGAGGAATTAAAACACTAGCTATTAGAATGAAAAAACATAATGAAAATGGAATTAAAGTTGCTCGCTTTTTAAGATCACATAAAAAAGCATTAAACGTAACGTATCCTGGGTTACCTAATCATAAACAGAAAGATATTGCGCTTAAACAAATGAACGGGTTTGGTGGAATGATCACCTTTATCTATGATGGGAATATGTCAGAAATATCCAAGTTTATGCGTAAATTAAGAATTTTTACTATAGCTGAGAGTTTGGGGGGAGTTGAGTCTTTAATTGAGTCCCCTGCTTTAATGACACATGCATATTTAGACGATAAATCCTTTAATCAAGTGCCCAAAAAGCTAGTCAGATTATCTGTTGGCATAGAAGACAGTGATGATCTTATAGAGGACTTAAATCAAGCTTTTAAATAATTAATAGGTGCAAATTACAGCATTTATTATAGATGCCATTCTAGATTTTTCATCATCTGATCTACTTGTTATAACAACAGGACTTTTACCGCCAATTACAAATCCTCCAGCAGTAGCGTTCGCAAAATGTACAAGAGATTTTACGAGTGCATTTCCTGTTTCTATATTTGGAACAATAATAACATTGGCATTACCTGGAACTTTCCCTAGTGTTCCTTTTATTTTTGCGGATTCTTGTGAAATAGCATTATCCAAAGCAAAAGGTCCCTCAACAGGAGTATCTGAGTGATTAATTTTTGCCCATTCAACGAGATCATGTGCTTCAATAGAGCTTGGCATTTGCTTTAGTTTCTCTTCGGTTGCTGATAAAACGGCAACATATGGATTGAAAGAAGAAATTTTTTTAATGTAATCGAGTACATTCGATAAAATATGTTTTTTTGTCTCCAAACTTGGGGATATATTCAAAGCACCATCAGTAATAATAATTGGATTACGTGAATCATTTGGAAAAGTCATAAACCAAATGTGGCTTAAGCGCTTCCCCCTTATTCTTAAATTATATTCTTTTTTTATATACTCACCCATCAAAACATCTGTATGAAGATGACCTTTTATGATTATATTTTTTTCTAAACCGGTGTCCCTACTCGCTACCTCACAGGCAATTTTTGATGACTCTTCTTCTGAAGAACTCTCAATTAATTTATCTTTTGATAATGACCACTTATGCTTATCAATGAAGGCTGTCATAAATTCAATATTTCCTATGAGTACTGGATTTATTAATTTTTGACTTTCTGCATCCATAATTGTCTTCAGAATCAAATCATTATTAGCATTTGCAACTATACCTCTAGTAATTCTATTTTTGTCAATATAATCAATATTTTGTATCATTTTAATAAAGTAAATTTTTAATAAAAATTGATATTAAAGTATTATTTTAATATAATATTATAATATACTGATTTTACTTAATATTTTTAAAAAAATTAAATAAATACGCTCCCACTATCAAAATCAAAATAATGAATGAAAATGCATAAAATATAAGTGAAAGGTCTTGAAATAATGAAATTAAAAACTCAATCACTTTATGCAAAAATCAGTGTCAATGCCCAATAAAGTAGATATAAGAATGAGATCGTTACTAGGCCACCTATTATCCAGTCTAACATACGATAATTTTAACATAATTTTGCAAATATTACATAAATATGAATAGAGAATACGATTTAATAATCTATGGGGCATCTGGTTTTACCGGAAGATTAGCTGTTGAGTACTTAGATGAAAACTATAGCGACCTAAATTGGGCTATAGCGGGACGTAATGAGGATAAATTAGTCAACATATCCAAAAATAGTAAGTGTAAACCTGATTATTTTATTGCAGACAGTAATGATAATGAAAATCTGCTGAGAATTGCTTCCAAAACTCGTGTTATTGCATCTTTAGCTGGTCCATTTAACAAGTATAGTAATAATTTAGTTACACAATGCGTTGAAGCTGGAACTCATTATTTAGACATTACTGGGGAAAATATATGGGTACGTGATCTTATTGATAAACATCACGAGGCAGCAGAAAAAAAGCAAATAAAAATTATTCCATCATGTGGTTATGACTCTATTCCATCAGATATGGGGTGCTTTTACTTGCAAAGAAGTCTCAATCAAGAGTTACAGAGAATTGATGGTTATCATCGAGGTAATGGAGGTGTAAGTGGCGGCACGATTGAAAGTGCATTTTCCATGCGTAACTACAAAAGCAAATATTCAATGGGACATCCATTTTTACTCAATTCAAAGGAATATATAAAAACTCAAAATATTTCTGAAAATAAGGATAATTTCAAAATAAAATACATCGATGATATTAAATTATGGTCAGCGCCCTTTGTTATGGCAATTGCAAACACTAGAGTTGTCAGAAGAAGCTCTGAAATCCATGATAAAAATCAGGCAAGTTATGGAAGTGAGTTTAAATATCAAGAATATATGATGTTAAAAAAATATAGTTCTGCATTTCTTGTAACAGCCGGGCTTGCTGTTTTTGGGCTGATGTTAATAAGTCCAATAAGTGGTCTCTTTAGAAAATTATTTACTAAAGCTGGTAATGGACCTGATAAAAAAACAAGAGAAAATGGTTGGTTTGAGAGTATTTTTATTGGAAAAAATAAGAATAACGAAAAATATAAATTGAGGATGTTTTGCAAAGGTGATCCCGGTTATAAATCAACTGCTAAATTAATATGCGAGTCCGCTCTATGTCTTGCATTAAATAGTGAAAATCTCCCCAATACCAACGCTGGTGGTGTCTTAACCACTTCAACTGGCCTAGGGTCAACATTAATTGATAGATTAAAAAAAGCTGACGTTTTATTTGAAGGTCCAAGTAAAATATAGATTGTTAAGATAACCCAAAATGGGTATTTATAAGCTTTAATTTTAAACCATATTATTAGATAATTAACTTAAAGCCCAATGTAGGTGCGGTTTTTCTGCACCTACAAATTAATACTTGGAGAAATCACTTATATGGTACAAAATGAAACTGGAATGTTTGTCATGCCATATAAAAAACTTGATAACAGCAAAACTGATATGGACGAAGAGCTAGTAAATAAAATTAAGGAAATTTCAAAATTAAGAAAATCTATCTCAATAGATTTAAAAACCATCGCTTCAAAAACAAAAATCTCTACAAATCAACTAAAGAACATTGAATCGTTTAAATTCGATCGCTTGCCTCCAAATCCAATGAGATCAGCTTTTATTGATCAGTATTGCACTGAAGTAAAAAAGCTTAATAAAATCTCTTAGATATAATTTCTCTTAAGAAGCCTGTTATACAAATAAGCAAAAACAACGATTATAAAAGCCCCAACAGCAACAGGTAAGAAAACAAAGCTTATACTCTGGCCAGTTAATATCACAATTATTGGGTTTGCTCCTGCTGGAGGATGTACGGTGTTAGTCATCATCATTACAAAAACAGCTAAAGCCACTCCTAAGCCTAATGAGATAAACGTATTACCGAGAAGATAAAAAATAATTACCCCAGAAAGTGCTGATAGTATATGGCCAAGTATTAAATTTTTAGGTTTTGCTAGTGGGCTATCATAAACAGCCATGACTAAAACCATTGATGCGCCAAAGGGCGGTATGAGCCATATCGCACCTTCAATTGAAGAATTCAAATAAGCTAAAAATCCTATACACACAAAAGCTCCTAATGAACTAAATAATGCATTGATCAAAGCTTGTTTATTCATTAATTTAATTGTCTATGATAAAACTCTATTTGACTACCCTATTTTACTTTTTGATAATCGATACAATCGGTATTCAAACATTTGTTGTACGTATTTATAATAAAAATCTTCCAGATAATCTAAAAATTAATCTCGATATAACTTCCGCTGTAATTTTTTATCTAATATTTGTATTCGGGCTAGTTTATTTTGTAGTGGCTCCATTTAAGAATGCTTCTTTGACAAGTGTAATAGTGCCAGCTGCTATGTATGGACTTGCTACTTACGCAACATATGCACTAACTGTAAAAGCGGTGTTTAATGTATTTAACTGGACTATTGTTATTTCAGATATTGCATGGGGTATGGCACTTTGTACTGCAATTTCACTACTGACTGTATATACAATCAGCAAAGTTGGATTTCTAAATTAATTATTGTTTTAAATAATAAATTCAATAAATTAATTTCTTCAAGGGAGAGGTGGCTGAGCGGTTGAAAGCACTGGTCTTGAAAACCAGCAACGGGGAAACTCGTTCGTGGGTTCGAATCCCACCCTCTCCGCCAGAAGAATTTCAATTAACCTGCTCTATCAGACCTTTTTTGACCAAGACTAGCATCAACCCATGTTTCATCCATTACGCAAGATGCGGCATCACCTAAATCAAAAAATGCCTTCATTGCCTCACCCGTAGGCTCAGCTCCAATTCCCCATGAGCCTGTTTCAGCTTCAACTACGAATGCAACCATATTTGGATTTGGCCAATAGAACTTTGCTGAATGAACTCCATCAGTACTTTTTGCAACCTTACACAAATTCAATGCAGCTGTTCCCAGTTTATCTCTGCTTGCATTTTCTTGTCTTTCCCATTTGCTTATGTGTAACATAAGATCTCCTTTGTAAAAAAATTATTGATTGACTTTATGTTAGGTATGAAATTTGAGTGAGTAATTAGTATATTTTAACACTAATACTTATGTATTAATATTTTACGATCTAAATACTTACCTTTGATACATCTGATAGTTAGGACTTTGCCAAGTTTTTAATTCTATTCGAGGCAGAGGCTTACCACCTAATATATTGTCACTTATTTTTTCAGCAATCATAATTGTTGGTGCATTTGTATTTCCATTTGTCGCAAAAGGCATAATTGAAGCATCAACAACTCGCAAACTATTGAAACCATGA
The DNA here is from genome assembly GCA_902578305.1 of uncultured Pelagibacteraceae bacterium. Taxonomy (GTDB): domain Bacteria; phylum Pseudomonadota; class Alphaproteobacteria; order Pelagibacterales; family AG-422-B15; genus CACNXQ01. The sequence goes on from CACHCK010000003.1 coordinate 171,804, forward strand.
ACTCTGCCTTGATTATCAACAACTGCATATTTATCTGTTTTTAGTCCCATGCGTGCCGTGCAGCACAAGTGCCATTGACTCGTAATGTTGGAATTTAATTTTGCATCAAGTTCGTCATCTGATTTGTAGTTTTCACCAGGAAAGATTTCATCACCTTTTATGTTTGAAAAAGCAGGTTGGTTAAGTAGTTCGCGCGCCAAATGAATGCCCTTTCGTAACAATTCTCTATCACGTTTGTCTTTGAGATAATTAACAAGAATGCGAGGCGGATCAGCAGGATTTTTTGATCGTAATTCGATCTTACCACGACTGTGAGTTCGCATCAAACCGACATGAACTTGAAATGCATGTTCTTGAAGCAGTTCCCAACTGTTGTCTTTCATGGCAATTGGTGAAATACATAATTGCAAGTCAGGGTACTCAACACCAGGAGCTGATCTAACACATGCAACAGTATCGAAATGATTAGATGCACACATACCCTCTTTAGTTAATAGCCATTGGATGCCAGATCCTATACTACTTAATCTCTTTGTTTTTGGCCAAAGTGAAACAGGTTTTAAGCATTTATATTTCATAATAAAATCAGGATGATCTTGAAGATTTTGTCCAACACCCTGTAAATCAGCTAATGTATTAACTCCTATTGAGTCTAAATGCTCTTTCGGCCCAATCCCTGAAAGCATAAGTATGTGTGGTGATCCAACTGCACCAGCACTCAGAATTACTTCTTTTTTTGCCTTTACATTTACTATTTCATTATTTTTATTTTTAAAACATATGCCTTCTGCTGTGTTATCTTTAAAATTTAAATTGCGAACAAGCGTATTTGTTAAAATTGTTAAATTTTTTCTATTACGTATCGGATCAAGGTAACCCTTTGATGCGCTCCATCGCTCACCGTTGAATACTGTCCGATCAAATATACCAAAACCTTCTTGACAAAATCCGCTTATATCATCTGTTTCTTTATATCCTGCTTCTTTTCCTGCTTTAATAAAAGCCAGTGAAAGTGGGTCTTTGGGAATGCTTCTATGTACCTTTAATGGACCTGACTCACCTCGAAAATCGTCGCCTCCTCCACTGTAACATTCCATTTTCTTAAAATATGGCAAGACATCTGCGTATCCCCATCCATCGCATCCCATTTGTCTCCACCCCTCATAATCAAGAGTGTTTCCTCTTATATAGACCATTCCATTTATTGATGATGAGCCACCAAGAGTTTTACCGCGGTCATGTTGAAGTTGACGACCATTTAGCTCGGGTTCTGGCTCACCTTTAAATGCCCAATTGTGTTTAGTACTTTTAAGATTCGATAAAACGGCAGCAGGCATTTTTAAAGTTAAGGATTTGTCTTCCCCACCCGCTTCAAGAAGAAGGACATTATTTTTTGAATTTGAGGTCAATCTATTCGCTAATACACAGCCAGCAGATCCAGCGCCAACAATGATATAGTCGTATTCAGTATCAATTTTTACCATAATAAATTACTTTTTTTATACTGCACAATATTTTTTGACTAGCAGATTATTTAATATCAAATCTTATAGAGCAATTAATATATTTTATTACTAAAACTTATGTATTAATATTTTATTAATGGCAAAAGAGAATAATTTTTTAGCAATAGCATATATTTTAATGGGCATGACTGCTTTTGCATTTCAAGATACTGCAGTAAGGTTATTAGCCGTTGACATATCAATACTTCAGGTCATGTTTGCAAGAAGCGTAATTGCTATTGTTCTTCTTGTACTATTTTTTTATTTTACAGGCCAAAAACTAATTTGGACAACTCATTATCCAAAATTAACAATCTTTAGAACAATAATGTTTATATTTGCGTTCGTATTTTATTATATTGGTCTTGCGTACTTGTCTTTTGCAGTTACAACCGCTCTTTTTTTTACGGCACCATTTTTTATAACTATATTTACATCTATTTTTCTGAAAGAAAAAGTTGGTATCATTAGATGGCTAACAATTGTTTATGGTTTTGCAGGTGTAATGCTCATTGTTTCACCAGATTTCGAGACCATTAATATATTTATGATATTTCCAATACTATGTGCTGCAGGATATTCAGGAAGTATGATTATAATAAAATATACCTCAAATGAGGATAATGTTTACACACAAACACTTCATGTTTACATCGCTACTATAATTTTATGTCCCATAATTACCTATTCTGGTTTCTATTTAGATATGGATAATTCTGGAAATGAAATTTTAGAATTTTTATTTAGATACTGGTCATTCAATGACACAACAACTCTCTTGATGTTATTTTTAGTTGGTGTTTGTGTAATTTTTGGTTTTGTATTTATTTTCAACGCATATCGATACGGTAAACCTTATATTGTTGCACCGTTTGAGTATGTATTTTTAATTTGGGCCGTACTATTGGGATGGTTTATTTGGAGTGAAACTGTTTCATTGAGAACAATAATAGGAATATTAATTATTGTTTCAGCAGGAATTTTTATTCTGTACAGAGAGAAAATTAAAGAACAAGAAATAACAACAGACCAACCGTTAAGATAACTCAGTCTCTAAAATTAATATATTGAAGAGGTAAGTCTAATTTTAGCTCTTTAATTTTCGATATGGCTTCTTGTAAATTGTCTTTTTTTGCGCCACTTATTCTCAGCTCATTTCCTTGAATTTTTGCTTGCACTTTCAATTTTGACTCTTTGATTAATTTTGTAATTTTTTTACCTACCTCTTGATCAATACCCTCTAATAAATCGTAATTTTGTCTGATTGTATTGCCAGATGCACTTTCAGATGATTTTAGTTTTATTACCTTTGGGTCAACGTTACGTTTTATTAAATTTGAAATTAGAATATCTAATACCTGTTTAGCCTTCATTTCATCTTCAGATAATAAAATAATCCCTCCCTCAGTTCTCTCTAGCTTTGAAGCAGAACCTTTAAAGTCATATCTCTGTCCAATTTCCTTCATTGAATTAGATATAGCATTATCAACCTCCTGCATTTCAACTCTACTAACAACATCGAAACTAGGCACTATAATAGAACTCCTTTATTTTCTAATTCTTTGATTTGTTCCTCAGAAAAACCAATATCAAGCATTATGCTTTTGTTATCTTGACCAACTTCAGGTGCAGGAGATGGTTTTTCGGATGGCGTAACACTAAAACGTGGTGCTGGTGATGGTTGACGTACTTCGTTAATATTTACAAAATTATCACGCGCCTTCATGTGTTTATGATTAGCTGCCTCTTCGATAGAGAGAACTGGTGAATAACAAACATCAGACCCTTCAAAGATTTCATCCCATTCATCCCTTGTTTTGGTTTTAAATATTTCAGCTAATTTACTTTTCATATTATCCCACTGATCTAATTGCATTTGATTTTTAAATTCATTACCAAGATTTAATTTATCAATTAAGAGTTGATAAAATTGAGGCTCTAAAGAACCTATTGAGACGTGCATGTTGTCTTTTGTCTCATAAACTTGATAAAAGGGCGCGCCGCCATCAAATAAATTATTACCTCTGTTATTTACATTCCATACTCCTGACTGAGATAAACTATGAAATATTGATGTAAGAACCGAAACTCCATCAATCATAGCGGCATCAACTACTTGTCCTTTACCCGTTCTATTTGCTGACAGTAAAGCTGCGCATACACCGAATGCAAGAAACATGGTGCCTCCTCCATAATCACCAATTAGATTAAGTGGTATTGATGGTTTATTTTCACCCCAAATTGAATATAGAGCGCCTGCTAATGCGATATAATTAATATCGTGACCAGCTGCCTGTGCAAGAGGACCATTTTGACCCCAACCAGTGATTCTTCCATAAACTAACTTTTCATTTTGTTTTAAACATTCTTCAGGTCCAATCCCTAGTTTTTCAGTTACCCCTGGTCGATAACCTTCTATTAGCGCGTCTGCATTTTTAATTAATTTAAATAAAACCTCTTTAGACTCGGGATCCTTTAAATTTAAACAAATAGATTTCTTACTTCTTCCAGTAATATCAAATTTTGGTTGTTGATTAGGCATAACGGTATTTTTTCTATCAACACGAATAACCTCAGCACCAAGATCGGCAAACAACATTCCACACAATGGCCCTGGCCCAATCCCTGATAATTCGATTATCTTATATCCAGATAAAACACCCATGTTTCTACTATAATGCCTGCAATTCCTTTGCAAAAGAAAAAGCTTTATATATTCGATCTTTATTTGATGTTTTTTGGTAATTATACACCAATGTTTGATCTGATCTTAACTTTAAGTCATACTTATATTTTGACATAAATTCAACCAGTTGGTCTGTTTTTTCGAAATGATTATTTTTAAATTTTATAGTTAAACCTTTATTTCCAATATCAAATTTTTCTATTTTCAACTGTTTACATATAATTCTAAGCTCAGTGATGTTATACAAATGTTCAACCTCTTTTGGAGCTTTGCCAAATCGCTCACTCATTTCTTCCTTAATTTTTCTTAATTCCTCACTCGAACTTAAGTAGGCAAGCTGCCGGTAATAGAACAGTCTAGTGTTTAAATTTGGCATATACTTTTCAGGTATTAAGACGCTTAAACCAAGATTTATTTGTGGAGACCACTCATTATCAACTGTCGATGTATCTGATTTTAATTCCAATATCTTATCTTTTAGCAATTTATGGTAAAGTTCGAGACCAACTTCTCTAATATGCCCAGATTGAGCATCGCCTATAATGTTTCCTGATCCTCTCATATCTAAATCATGACTCGAAAGATTAAAACTTGAGCCTCTAGAATTAAATTTTTTAAGAAGCATAAGTCTTTTGTAAGCATTTTCAGTTATTCCATTGATGTCTTTAACTGTATAAAAACAAAATGCTTCAATATTAGATCTGCCAATTCGTCCTCTTAACTGATAAAGTTGAGATAATCCAAATTTATCAGAATTATGAATAATCATTGTGTTAGTTTTCTGCAAATCCAGACCCGACTCGACAATTGTGGTACACAGTAATAATTGAAATTCATTATTGTAAAAATCAATCATCGTATTTTTAAGGTTTTTGGCTGGCATTTGACCGTGGGCAATTTGATACTTTACATTTGGAAGTTTACTTTTTAAAAAATCCTCAACTTCTTTTAATTCGTTAATTCTTGGGCAGACATAATACACCTGGCCATTACGACTTAATTCATATTCAATTGCAGAGATTATTTTTTCATCATTAAAATCAATAACTTCAGTATTTATATTTTGCCTATTTAATGGTGCTGTAGAAATAATTGACAAATCCCTGAGACCTACAAGTGACATTTGTAACGTGCGTGGTATTGGCGTAGCTGTTAAAGCAAGCACATGTACATTTGACCGCAATGACTTAATTTTTTCTTTTTGAGAAACTCCAAAGTGCTGCTCTTCATCAATAATCAGCATACCTAATTTTTTAAATTTAATTTTACTGTTAAGAAGTGCATGTGTCCCAACAACTACATCACTTTCTCCACTATTAATTCTTTCAATAATTTTATTGTTTTCAGAAGTTGAGTTTAATCTTGAGATTTGGTCTACTTTCAATGGAAAGTTTTTGAATCTTTTTGTAAAATTTTCATAGTGTTGACTGCATAGTAGTGTTGTCGGAACAATAAATGCAACTTGAGCACCGCTCATGGCTACGTTGAATGCTCCTCTTAATGCAACTTCTGTCTTACCAAAGCCAACATCGCCACATATCAAACGGTCCATTGGAAGTCCACTGTTTAGATCAAACAGTAATTCTGATGTTACATTTGCTTGATCTTCGGTATCCTGAAATTCAAATTCATTTATAAAATTTGAATAATAAGGTTCTTGAACGGTATATTTTGTCGCTTCTTTTAGAGATCTTTCTGCCGCAACTTTTATTAAATCTTCGGCAATTTCATTTATTTTATTTTTTGCGCTAGCTTTTCTGAATTGCCAATTTGAACTTCCAAGTTTATCAATTTGTGCGAATTCACTATTCCCACCGTACTTTGACAAAAGTTCAATATTCTCAACAGGTACATAAAGTTTATCATTATTGAAATATGTTATCTCAATGCAATCATGATCGTTTTCTAGGACAGTAACATTTTTTAATCCATTAAATTTTCCTATTCCATGATCAACATGAACAATTAGATCATCTTGTTCAAAAGTACTGAGATCAGTTAAAAAAGTATCTGCTTTAATTGTGCGTTTGCTTTGATTGAAAGAGAACTCATTAAAGGGTTTGATTATGAGTCTGAACAGACTTTGTATTGATTTTTGATTTTTAGGATTAAATTCCTCAAATTTTTCGATCTCATCACCAAATATGTTAATACGAACTGGATTCTTGAAGTCTGTTGGAAAAATATCAATAACATCTCCTTTTACAGAGAATTCACCATTTTCACGAATTGAACTTACGCGTGCATAACCATTGGCAGATAAATAGTTAATTGTTCTTTCATAATCAAATTTTTCATCAATGTTGATATTTAAATTCTCATTAACTTGAGTCTTTAAGCGTGGTTTCGTCATTTTTTAAGCATCGTAAAATCTTTGAGTAAATGCATGACGCGATTGTCAATTTCTTTTGGAATTGTCACCTTATCTAGCGCATATCGATATATGTCATTATCATCAAGTTCTAATATACCCTCTAACATTTGAAGCTCACCTTCATTAAACAATTTGATGTATTTCTCAACAAAAGATCCCAAGAGAATATCCATTTCCTTTGACCCCCGATGGGAGGATTTGAACTGAAGCTTTTTTTGAAGTGTATGTAAATCGTTCATATTTTTTTTATCGATCTTTGATACAATACATATATGAGGCCAAAGATCTTATACAAGCTTTTTTCAAATATAATGACGATTAAAGGGATTGGACCAAAGAACGCTAAAATAATTGAGAGATTATGCGGTAAATACATTGTTGATTTATTATTCCATAAACCAGCCGCATACATAGACAGAAGAAACAGTCCTAAGATTGTTGATTTGGAAGAAGGAAGTATTGCAACTGTCGTTGTTAAAATTGATAGTCACACACCGGCTTTTAATAGAAGAATGCCATATCGAGTAAATGTCTCGGATGACAGCGGACAAATGTCGGTCGTTTATTTTAATCTACGAGGTCCATACATAAAAAAAATCTTACCGATAGGAAGCACTAGGGTTATTAGTGGTAAAATTGAAAAATTTAACGATTTGTATCAAATTACACACCCACATCATGTAGTTGATATTAAAAACTTAGATTCTGTTAAAAAGATTGAGTGTGTTTACCCCTTAACGGCAGGAATGACATCTAAAATTATCCAAAAATCAATTAATTCTGCACTAAGTATGGTTGATGAATTGCCTGAATGGATACCTGAGAAAGTTTTAGAAAGAAACAAATGGCCATCATGGAAAGACTCTATTTATCAAATGCATAACCCAAAAGATGTGAAAGAAAATGATGATAATAAATATATAGAACGGCTTGTTTTTGATGAGTTGTTCTCTCAACAGTTAACAATTAGATTAATTAAAAACAAAATTAGTCATAAAAATGGAATTTCACTTCCTAGAAAAAATAAATTATCAAAACAATTAAGAGATCAATTGAAATTTCAACTCACTGGTGATCAAGAAACAACTATTGAAGAAATTTCAAAAGATCAAGAAGGTTCAAGTAAAATGTTAAGACTTCTACAAGGAGATGTAGGTAGCGGGAAAACCATTGTTGCATTATTTGCTATGATGCAATGCATTGAAAATAATAAAAGATCAGTTTTAATGGCACCAACAGAAATACTTGCTGAGCAGCATTTTAATACAATCAAAGAATTTATTAGTGATTTAAACCTAACATGTTCACTAATTACATCCTCTAATAAAAATAATCATAATTTTGAAGCAGACATTATTATTGGAACACATGCATTATTTCAGCAAAAAGTAAACTTTGAAAATATAGGCTTGGTTGTCATTGATGAACAACATAAGTTTGGAGTGCACCAAAGGATTTTATTAAATGAAAAAGCAGGAAATAGTTGTGACATCTTATTGATGACTGCTACTCCTATACCTCGAACGATGGAATTGGCAGCGTATGGAGATATGGATATATCCAAAATTTCTGAAAAACCTAAAAACAGAAAGGAAATAATTACCAAATCAATCAATATCAATAAAATTGACCAACTAAAAGAAAGCCTTACAAAAATATTAAATAAGAAACAAAAGATTTACTGGGTCTGCCCTTTAATTGATGAGTCTGAAAAGCTTCAGTTGCAATCAGTCAATTCAAGGGTCAATGACTTAAAAAAATATTACTCATCAAACATTGTTGGTTTAGTTCACGGTCAAATGTCTCAAGATGAAAAAAATGATGTCATGTCAAAGTTTAAAGATAATAAAATAGATATTTTAGTCGCAACTTCAGTAATAGAAGTAGGAATAGACGACCCTGATGCAACTGTAATGATTATTGAGAATTCTGAGAGGTATGGCCTATCACAACTTCATCAACTTCGAGGAAGAGTTGGCAGAGGAAATGCACAGTCAACATGCATATTACTTTTTGAAGGGCCACTCACCGATAATGCTAAACGAAGATTAAAAGTGATGAAGGAGACAAACGATGGTTTCTTAATCGCCGAAGAAGACCTTGATATTCGAGGTGCTGGGGAAATATTAGGCTCAAAACAAAGTGGTATTCCAAATTTTAGATTATCAAATCTAGATAAGCATAAGCATATACTCGAGGAAGCGAGAGGTGTTGCCATGGATATCGTTATAGAAGATCCGGATTTAAAAAAATCTGCAGGCAAAGCACAAAGGACACTTTTGCATCTATTTAGAAATCAAGTTGCAATCGATTATTTGAAAACTGGCTAACTACTTCCTTGGTGGAACCACCATACCGGCTGATACAACCAATTTAATCGCATCTTCAACAGACATATCGAGTTCAACGATATCATCTTTAGGTATGAAGAGTAAAAACCCTGAGGTAGGATTTGGTGTGGTTGGAACAAATACATTGACCATTTCTATTTTTTGTCTTTCCTTAATCTCACCTTTTGTCTCACCAGTCATAAAGCCAATTGCATATATATCTTTTCTTGGATACTCGATGAGAACAACTTTTTGATATGCTGAATCAGTATTTGAGAATGTCTCAGTGATCTGTTTGATAGCTTTATAGACATTACCAGCTAATGGAATACGTGTAATAAGATTGTCAAAATAACCAAGAATGGCTTTTCCAAATAAGGTTGAAAATATTAGACCAATTAAGATAAAAGATAGAAATGCTATAATTAATTCTAGGCCAGGAATTTTATAGCCAATGATCTCAGGTAGCAGCCCATTTGGGTTAAATCTGTCTGGAACCAGACCAGCAATAAATTCGACAATAAATATTGTAATGTAAATCGTCGCTCCTATTGGAGCCGATATTAAAAGACCTGTAAAAAAGTACCTTTTAATAAAATTAATGACTGGGTTTCCTTTTTTCTTATTTGCATCTGTCATAGGTTTTAAATAGACTGAATCATTAAAAAAATTTTAAAGAGATTATCATATTTTTGGGGTTAATATAATCAATAATGGCTATTTTCAAAGAATATACAAATTATGATGGTTTGGGCATAGCCGAATTAATTAGAAATAAAGAAATATCCCCTATTGATCCTCTTGATAGTGCCATTGATCTAATTGAAAAACTGAACCCTAAATTAAATGCAGTGCATCGTACAATGTATCACTATGCATTCGAGTCAATAAACAGAAACAAAGAGTTAAATGGAACTTTTATTGGAGTTCCATTTCTTATGAAAGATATGGATAGTTCTTTAGCTAACTATCACATGATGCAAGGCAGTAAGTATTTAAAAAACACTAAAATGCCTTACGACAATCACCTCACAAGACAATTTAGAGAAACTGGTGCTGTTATATGTGGAAAATCTGCAACACCTGAATACGGTCTCATGGTTACAACTGAGCCAACTGAATTTGGCCCAACAAGAAATCCTTGGGATACCGATAGAACGACAGGTGGCTCAAGTGGTGGTGCAGCTTCAGCTGTTTCAAGTCGCATAGTTCCTATTGCACATGCAAGTGATGGTGGTGGATCAATTCGAATTCCTGCTGCATCATGCGGTCTGGTTGGATTAAAGCCTAATAGAGCAAGAACATCATTCGCACCTTCTCACGGTGATAAATGGGGAGGTCTTACCCACTCCGGTATTGTCTCTCGAACAGTCAGAGATACGGCTCATATGTATGATTGTTTGTTCGGAAACGTTGTGGGTGATCCTTATGGAATTCCATACAAAAAAGGTTCTCTTGTTGAAGCATTGAGTAAAAAAAATAAACTTAAGATTGGGTTTAATCTTAAAAGTCCTGTTGGAATTGAACCCTCCTCTGATGCAATTGAAGCAATTAAATTCAATGCCAAATTATGCGAAGACTTAGGTCATGATGTTGAAGAAATGAATTTCAGTTATGACGGACTGCTCGCGGCAAGAGCATTTACAATAACTATATCGTCTCATGTAACCCAGATGTTTAATGAATTGAAAGATGTTGTTGGAAGAGGCTTTAAGAAAAATGAAGTTGAAACGGCAACTAGACTATTTAATTACTTGGGAAAAAGTTTCAGAGCGAGTGATTACACTTGGGCACGCTATACTATGCAAAAGATTGCTCGATCAGTAATGGAAGAAACTGATAAGTATGATGTAGTCTTGACTCCTATCATATCTCAGAAACCTCCTCTCATTGGCGAAATTAGACCAAACAAACAAGCGAGTATTTTAAGTGAAATCATTATGACTTTAAAATTGGGTTGGGTATTTCGTATTCATTCAATTAGAGACTCCATTCTTAATAACTTAGCACCTGAGAGTTTATGGTACTCGCCTGATGCAATGCTTCAGAACATCACCGGGCAGCCATCAATTTCATTACCAACATATTGGACTAGTGACAATCTACCTTTGGGCGTACAATTTGCATCAAGATATGCAGACGAAGAAACATTAATTTCTCTAGCTGCTCAATTAGAAGAAGCATCGCCGTGGATAGATAAAATACCTAACGTATAATTTAGCTCAGCTGCTTTAGTTTTTGAAATCCAAATGTAAACATAAACATTGAGACGAGCATTGCGATCACAATAAGTTTTTGCAAGATTACATTAAGCATGAGTACGTCCATTGAAACAAATCTAACAAAGTTCTCTCGATCATTTATAGGATCAATTTGAGGCATATCTCCCATGAAAATGATATAAGCAACAACACTAGCGAGAAGCAAAAAAGCGCCAATTGTGTATATGTTGCTAGCTTTACTGAAATAAAAGGCCAACATTAGAAATAATACGCCCGGCAAAGTCAGTCGAAATGCAGTGAAAACAGCAAATACGTGTGCATTAAAATATAAATCGCCAGGAGTTAAACCGACCATTGCATAAAAAATAGTTGATAGAAATATACAAATCGCACCTAACCAAGCAAAAATATAAGCTTTTTTATTTTCTTTAAAAAAGAATGGCATAAAAAGAAAGCCAAAACCTTGGGCAACAAATAAAAACATTGCACTATTAAAGAAAAAAGCAGATAGAAAATTAATATCGTCAGAAAAAGTTTTATAGAAACCTAATTCACTGAAAAAATTTCGCGTAAAATCGTAACCGACTTGCGTGCTATCAAGATGATTTCCACCAGGAAAGAGTATTATCGCCACAAGATTCGCTAGTATAAAATATACAATTACAAATCGAGGAATATGAACTGCCCAAAAAGTATTCATGATTTATGCTGAAAAACTGGAGTATAATATAAAAACAACGAACGCAGCCACCATCACGTACATTATTTTATTGTCAAGATTCATGAGTGAAATATAATATCGAACATATGGAAAATCCACAAAGATATACAAATTATAATGATTTTTTTCCTTTTTATCTAAGAGAGCATAGTAAGAAAAGTACGAGAGTAATGCATTATTTTGGAACAATTGGCTATCAAGTATTGTTCTGGTCACTTTTGCTAACTCAAAACTACTTGTTTTTACCACTAATCTTACTCGCCGGTTATGGGCCAGCTTGGATTGGACATTTCTTTATAGAGAAAAATAAACCGGCTACATTTAAATACCCTTTATGGTCACTCATTGGTGATCACCATATGGCTTATTTGATGCTTACAGGTAAACTTAAGAAAAGATTATCTGAAGCTGGTGTATCAGGCACTTAAAACATAATACGCTGTTCCAAGAAATAATAACAGCAAAGCTGTTTGTGAAAAAATCCAGATAGAACCTCTTGCTGCAGTGTTATTGAAACAGATATGTACAATGGAATGGATCACTCTAAATATTAAATATAACCATGCACAAATTAGCAAAAATGTGCTTTCAACTTCAATAAAAACGATAACTCCGATTAGAAAATAAAAAATAACTGAAAACTCAAATATATTTGAAATATTATTTTTTATAATTTTTAAATGTAGCGGTGCATCTTTATAAGGCTCAATAGGAATTCCACTTTCCTCCCAGTCCTTGCCTTTACCCATTAGATTAACTGATGCGATTGTATGAATTAATCCAATAACAAAAGTTAATAAAATAAGCCCAAGCGCTGGAACTAAAATATTAGTTAACATCAGATCATTAAAGAGCAAGCTCGATAAGCCATCCATGCCATGATGATCGTAGACGGTAACCAAAATAGCGTTCTAACTGGTAATGCAACACCAGGTATGATTTTATTATAAAATATGTGAACAATTGAGTGTAAAACTCTTAACCAAAAGAACCATGTTGCTAACAACATAAAATACTCATCAACTGTTCCCGTTACATAAATCATAATGCAAACAGCGTAAAAGAAGATTGGAAATTCGAACAAATTTGTCAAATTTCGCTGACTATTTTGAATTAATTCGCTGCCGTTTTCAAATGTGGGTATTTTAAAATCATCTTCTGTATTCTTCTTATCGATGACAATGGCCTTTAGTCTAAGCACTGTCCCAAAGGCAAAAACAGCCAAAGAAAGCCACAGCATATTGATGACTGGCTCAAAAATTAATTCGGGTTGCATAATAAACTCCTTGATTGAAATAAGAATCCAGTAAATTATATATACTAATACAGTTTTAACCATATTTAATGAAAGGAGGTGGTCTATGTCTATAGGTAGTATAGAGGAGCTTTGCTCGAGTAGTGAAATTCCATGTGATTGTAGATGTGGAAACCTCCACTTTTTGAGTGGAGCTCCGTTTTAACTACATTAAGCCCCCATTAATTTGGGGGCTTTTTTTAGATCTTTAAATTTGGTTTAAATTTTCTTGTTTTATTTTTGTCATTGATAGCAACGTAGGAAAACTCCCCCACTGCCACTTCAACTTCCTTTTGATTCATTTCAGAACGCATCGCGGTAATTTTAAATATCATTTTGGATTGCTTTACAGATACAATTGATCCGTAAACATTGATGAATTTACCAACATGCATTGGATTTTTATATTTAACTTTAGATTCCACTAATACGGCATTTCCTTTTGAAACAAGCTGAGTCATATAAATACCTCCATGAGCCATTTGCTTCACAATCCAGGCTCCATGAGCCGTGCCGTAAGGATTGCTATCCGGTGGTTGACATATATTTCTAATTAAAAGTTTACTCATTTTTTTTTCTTAAATAACTTATTAGATAAATAGCTGATACACAACCAACTATATTTGCAAAACCTTCCATTATTACAAAATCACGAAACGGTATAAAAAAATGTATAAACTCAATAAAAACACTTGTGATCAGGGCTAAGCTGATACCAAATACAAAGTCGTTGTTTTTATTGTTTGCCAATTGAGCTAAGGCGCCGAGTATGAAAAATGAGATAAAGTGTATACCATAATCAGTAATTAAATTTGCTACTTCTCTTACTGTAGAGTCAGTAGGCACAGGTCGCACATATGAGTAATAAAGATAAAATAAATAAAAAAAGAAGATTAGTCGAAGAGGATTTGCTAAAATGCTCATGAACGTACTATAAGTTTATATATAGAATGAGCAATATATTAATCATAGGAGCCAATCGAGGTCTTGGGCTTGAGTTTGTAAAGCAATACAGCAATACAAACCATAATATCATTGCAACCACTCGAAATAAAGATAGCTCAAAAGAGTTGAGTGAAATTAGTAACATCGATATAGCCGAACTTGACTTAACTTCTGATGCAAGCGTGAATAGTTTTGTAACTAGTATCGAATCTCAAAAAATTGACATACTCATTCACAACGCAGGTATTTTTAGTGACGAGCAATTAAAAGAAGATCTTGATACAGATGCCTGGATGAATGAAATGAGAATTAATGCTGTGATACCCATAATTCTTGCACAAAAATTAAAAAATAACTTAAAAATGGGATCTGATAAGAAAGTCGTTTTTATATCCAGTCAAATGGGAAGTATTGATGACAATTACTCTGGTAGATTTTATTTTTATCGCTCATCAAAATCAGCTCTTAATTCTGCAGCAAGAAGCTTATCAATAGATTGGAAAGAAGATGGTATATCTGTTCTTATTTTGCACCCAGGATGGGTAAAAACCGATATGGGTGGCACAAGCGCCAAATTAGAGATACCTGAGAGCATTACCCAGATGATCAATGTTATAAATGAACTAAATCTTGATAGCTCTGGCTCATTTTTAAACTATGAAGGAAAAAAGCTCGAATGGTAAAAGATCAAGCGCACGATAAACCTGATTTCTATGATGATCTTGAAAAGACTTATGAAAATATTTGGGATCAACTCATAATTGGTAAATCAAAGTCAAAATCTGAATTACATCAAGGGTATATTTCAACATTCAATGATTCATTTCCATCGGTTAGAACAGTTGTCCTCAGGCATGTTGATAAGAAAAATAATACCATAAGCTTTCATACAGATATCCGATCTAGTAAAATTGATGAAATCAAAAAAAATAACGCTGTGACCATGCTGTTTTACGATCATGGCAAAAAGATACAAATTAAAGTGTCAGGAAAAGCTGAAATCAATCATAAAAATGATAAAGCAAAAATGGCATGGGATAACTCAAGGTCATTTAGCAAGAAATGTTATGTTGTTGAAAAGGCACCTGGAACTCCATCGGATGAACCAACTTCAGGGTACTTACCAGAGCATGAAAACGAACTGCCAGACGAAGATCTTTTACAAAATGGTTATAACAACTTTACTTTAGTGGAAATTCAAATTCACTCAATTGAGTGGCTTTATTTGCATCGTCAAGGTCATCGCCGAGCATTGTTTACATCCACAAATGGCAGTTTAAAAAAAGAATGGCTTACTCCGTAATATGTCAATTTTAAGCGTCATATTATTTTCAGCAATATTGCATGCGTCTTGGAATGCTTTCATAAAAAATAAAGGTAATGGATTTGCGAAGATGGTTATCTTAGCAACGATTATTGCTCTATTTATGGTGCCTTTATTATTTTACGTTGGCCTGCCCTCTTCTACTGCAGCAATATATTTATTTTTTGGAGTCATTGCCCATACAATGTACATGCACTCATTAACAAGAGCATATGCTATAGAGGATTTTTCGGTCGCTTATCCATTTGCAAGGGGTCTTGCACCCTTACTAACAATTTTGATTTTAATATTTATCTTAAACAAAACAATTTCATTAAATGAAATCATAGCAATTGGAATAATTATATCAGGTATTTTTGTGCTTTTTATCGGTAAAAGTTTCAGCTTAGATTATAAAAACGTATTGGCCTTATTATATTTTCCAGTATCTATAACGTTTTATACTTTAGTTGACTCATACGCAGTGAAAACTGTCGAAAGTTCAATGCAGTATATTGTATGGCTATTTTTTTTGATGCCTATTCCAATTCTGCTTTATTCTATAAGCAATCAGCGTAATTTATTGGTAACAACATTCACAGAAAACAAGTTTCCACTGATTATTGCTGCAATTGGCTCTGTAACCTCGTACTCACTTGTTCTTTGGGCATATACACAAGCACCAATTCACTATGTCGCTTCAATAAGAGAGAGCAGTATAATATTTGCCTCACTAATCGGATTATTATTTTTTAAAGAACAAGGGTTAAAGAGAAGGCTTGCTGCGGCTGTTATTTTGTTTATAGGAGTTTTCTTATTAGAATACGTATCATAATTCAGTTTTTTTACTCGTTAAATAAACGCAATATTAAAAAAGCAATAATTAAGCCAATAATCTGAGATACAATAAATCCTAATATATGAGCAGGATCAATGCCAGTAAATGTATTTGTGAGTGATCTGCTTATGGTCACTGCTGGATTTGCAAACGATGTAGAGGACGTAAACCAATAAGCACCTGTAATATATAGTGCAACTGCAATTGCTGGATCTCGTTTTGCTCTAAGTGATAATACAATTGTCAAAAGAAGTCCTACCGAGGCTATAATTTCTGAAATATGAATATTTAAACCAGTCCTTTGTTTATCAGATAATTCAATAAATAAATCATTAAAAATATAATTAGCGATAATAACTCCTGATATACCACCAATGATTTGTAAAATAATAAATAATGACATCTCAATCGAAGTAATTTTGGATTTTAATCTAAAATATAAACTTACAATCGGGTTAAAATGAGCTCCAGATATGGGGCTGAATATTGATATTATCACGTAAAGCATTGCTCCTGTTGCTATTGCATTAGCTAGCAATACAACGCCTTCATTTGTTGGCGATAGGTTTTCAGCCATTATCCCTGATCCGACTACCGAGAAAACAAGTAAGAGTGTACCCAGATATTCAGAAAGTAGTTTTTGAAGCATATTATTTCAGCAAGTTTTCTTTTATTAATTGATCAATATAATCAAATGTAGATCTAAAAAACTTTTTGTGTTCTTCTTCGTTTAAATTCTGTTTAACAGGATCTTCAATATTAAAATGAAATGTTTTTGGAGCACCCGGCCAGATCGGACATGTTTCTTTAGCGGCATTCCCACATACAGTAACTACATAATCCATAGAGGGAGAGTTGGATTCACCAAATACGTCCCAACTTTTACTATAGAGTTTCTCTGTTGGTATTTTCATTTCGTCTAATAAATCGAGAGTTTTAGAATTTATTATTCCTGAGGGCGTGCTTCCAGCACTGAAACCTTTCAGACTTTCGCTATATTTATAATTGGTAATTGCTTCAGCTATAATGCTTCTAGCTGAATTTTGAGTACATAAATATAAAACATTTTTAATGTTCATATACCAAGAGAATATCCAGCCGATCTTATTGTTCTAATTGGGTCGTACTCAAATCCTTCATTTAGTGCTTTTCTTAATCTTCTGATATGAACATCGACTGTTCTGGGTTCGACATATGGACTTGTAGTCCATACATAATCAAGCAATTGTTGTCTTGAAAATACTTTACCTTGGTTTTCCATTAAAAAACGTAAAAGGTTAAATTCCGTAGGTCCAAGATTTATTTCTGTTTCATCTCTTGTGACACGATGCGTTGAAACATCTAATTGAATCCCCTTATATGTAAGAACTTCATTATAAAAAATAGGTCTTAGGCGTTTAAGTACTGCTTTAATTCTAGCTACTAACTCATTGACTGAAAATGGTTTTGTTATGTAGTCATCAATTTCAGTTTCAAATGCTCTTAATTTATCTTCTTCTTCTCCTTTGGCTGTGAGCATAATTAATGGAATGTTTTTTGTAGTCTTATCTTTACGAACTCTTCTACATAATTCTAACCCAGAAATGTTTGGGAGCATCCAATCCACGATTATAAGATCGTATTTAATATCACCAAATATATTATCCAACGCACTATCGCCATCAAAGCATACGTCTACATCAAATCCACTAGCTGTTAGATTGTATTTTAATAGTTCAACTATTGAAACTTCATCTTCAATTACAAGGATTTTAGGCTTCATTACACCTTTTCCCATTTAATTCTTTTTTCCGACTTACGTTCTAAGGCGTCACCAGTTGTAATGAAGTGAATGTCTTCAGCGATATTTTGAACATAATCTCCTATTCTCTCTATATTTTTAGCAATCGACAATAAGTGTGAACAGCCTGTAATTGTATCCGGGTCTTCTGCCATCGTCTTAAGAAGATCTCTGTAAATTGATAAATATAACTCATCAATATTTACATCTAAATCCCATGCAGTAATTGCTAGTTTATCCGATTTTTGAACGAAGGCATCCAAAACATTTTTTATCATACTTTGAACATTCTCACCCATATTGACAATTTCTGAAACTGGAGTGTCGGGCATGTTAATTTTTACATTCGCAACTCTCTTTGCAATATTAGTAGCGTGATCACCCATTCTCTCGAGATCGTTTGCAATACTAAGAGCTGATAAAACAGTTCTTAAATCATTAGCAAGCGGTTGCCTCATTGCAATTACTTTGTATGTTAAAGCATCAATTTCCTTTTCTAAGGCATCAATTTTATTGTCATCTCTAATAATTTCTTCTGCAAAAGCAGTGTCTTTATCGCCCAAAGCAACAAGAGAATTATGAAGTTGTGTTTCTACCAACCCTCCCATTTTAATTAATGTACTATTTATTAAATCTAATTGTTCATCATAAGATGAAACTATATGCTCACTCATTAGCCAAACCTTCCTGTTATATAATCTTGAGTTCTCTGATCTGATGGATTTGAAAAAATTGCTTCAGTCTTATCAACTTCAACTAATTTACCTAAATGAAAGAAACCTGTTCTTGATGAAACCCTGGCTGCCTGTTGCATCGAGTGTGTAACAATAATTATTGTATATTCTGTTTTAAGATCTCCCATTAATTCTTCAATTCTAGCTGTAGCAATTGGGTCTAAAGCTGAACAAGGTTCATCCATTAGAATAATATCTGGATTTACGGATATAGCTCTTGCAATACATAGTCTTTGCTGCTGCCCTCCTGACAGGCTTGTTCCTGAGTCGCTTAATCTATCTTTAACCTCATCAAAGAGAGCTGCTTTTTTTAGACTGGTAACAACAATTTCTTCTAAATCAGATTTATGTTCTGCAATTCCATGTATTCTTGGGCCATAAGCTACATTTTCAAAAATAGATTTTGGAAAGGGGTTCGGCTTTTGAAAAACCATGCCCACGCGTTCTCTTAGTTGTTCAACTTGCATGTCTGGTGCATAAATATCGTTGCCATCGATTTCTATTTTTCCTTGTACTTTGCATATATCAATAACATCGTTCATTCTATTTAAGCATCTAATAAAGGTTGATTTACCACAACCTGATGGACCTATTAAAGCAGTGACTTGTTTTTCTTCCATGTACATGGAAACATCGAAGAGTGCCTGTTTCTCTCCATAATAAACATTCAAGTTATCTGCTTTTATTTTTATACTTTTCATATTCTATTTTACCATTTTGTTTCAAATTTTCTTCTAATTAATACTGCAGCTAAATTCATTAAAATTAAAAATCCAAGTAACATCATAATTGTAGCTGAAGTTTTTTCAACATAACCTCTTTCTGCGCTTTCTGACCATAAATAAACCTGAACTGGCAAAGAGGCAGAAGCATCCAGCGGTGTTTGTGGAACATCTACAACAAATGCCACCATACCAATTAATAATAATGGCGCAGTTTCTCCAAGTGCTTGAGCAAGGCCTATAATTGTACCTGTTAATGCACCAGGCATTGCTACAGGAACTACATGATGCATTACTGCTTGCATTTTGGTTGCTCCGACTGCTAATGCTCCTTCTCTTATTGATGGTGGCACCGCCCTTAATGAGGCTCTAGTTGCAATAATTATTGTTGGTAGGGTCATTAAAGATAAGACTATGCCTCCAACCAGTGGTGTTGACCTTGGCAATCCAAATGTATTTAAAATAATACCAAGCCCCAATAAGCCAAATACAATAGAAGGTACCGCTGCTAAATTATTAATATTAATTTCAATAAAATCGGTAACTCTATTTTTTGGTGCAAATTCCTCAAGATAAATAGCTGCAAAAATTCCAATAGGAAAAGACAAAATCAAAACTACCAAAATTGTGAATAAAGAACCTACTATTGAACCTCCTACTCCTGCCAGTTCAGGTTCTCGGCTGTCACCCCTCATTAAAAATGGTAGATTGAATTCATAGCTGACAAGTCCCCTATCTACAAGGTCATCAAAAAATAAAAGTTGAATATCTTTAATTCTTCTTTTGTCTTCATCTAAGTCCCTTGGGTAGTTTCCTTTATTAACCTGATCTACATCGTCGGAGGCAGTTAAATATATTGTTTCTGTTTCATTTATATTTGACTTATTCGATTTTAAAAATTCTCTTATTTCTTGCTCAAATTCAATACTGAATAATCGTATCAACATTTTCTTATCTTTTTTCTCTTCAATATCTGGGAAAAGTCCATAAATAGCCTTTTTGGAAAAAGAATACATTGACAGGTTGTTAATATCCTCTGAACTCATTTCAGAAAATTGTGTCGTGTCTTCAATAAGATTTAAAAAAGGTACATCTACCTGGATAACAGTTCTATAAAATGCTGAATAGCCAGATGAAAATATATTTAGAAATAAAATAAGCACCCATGCAAGCGCAAAGCTCATTGCACCAATACAATAAATCCTAAATCTTTTCTCTGAATTTAGCCTTTTATTTAAACTATTTATTCTTTGTTCTATTCTATCAGTCATATCTCTCCGTATATTTTTTTACGACCTGTAAAGCTATAAAATTTAGAGCCAATGTAACAACGAACAAGGTTAAACCCAAAGCAAAAGCTGACTGTGTTTTTGGGCTATCAAATTCTTGATCACCGATTAAAATAACAACAATCTGAGTAGTAATTGTAGTTGCCGCATCAAGCGGATTAGCTGTTAATTTTGCATTTAATCCTGCAGCCATAACAACAATCATTGTCTCCCCAATCGCTCTTGAGACAGCTAATAAAAAAGAACCTACAATACCTGGCAACGCAGCTGGCAATAATACTTTAACAATTGTTTCCCTTTTGGTTGCTCCCATGGCATAAGAGCCTTCCCTTAAACTCTGAGGTACAGATTTTATTACATCATCAGAAAGTGATGAAATAAATGGTATTATCATTATTCCCATAACAAATCCCGCAGCTAGAGCGCTTTCAGAAGAAACAGTTAGTCCAGCACCCTGACCGATATCTCTCACTAAAGGTGCAACAGTTAACGCTGCAAAAAATCCGTATACAACCGTTGGGATACCAGCAAGAATTTCAATAATTGGCTTAGCCCAATCTCTGACTTTTGGAGAAGCGTATTCAGACATATAAATGGCTGTGAGTAAACCAACTGGGACTGAGACACACATTGCAATTAATGCAATAAGAAATGTTCCAGCAAATAATGGAACAGCGCCAAATGCATTGGCCAAGTCTCTTGTATCAAGATCTCCAGCTTCTCTTACAAAAACTCTTTGAGGACTCCAATTTAATCCAAATAAAAAATCGGTTATTGGAACTTGAGAAAAAAAACGCAACGTTTCATATAATAAAGAAAAAATTATTCCAACAGTGGTCATTATAGCGACAAGTGAGCATGTAAAATACAAGACTAGTAAAAATTTCTCGACAATCTTTCTAGAATTAAGTTTGTTATTAATATTGAATAATGAGTAAAGAACCAGTAAACCTGACAACCCAAGAACTGTAACATAAGTTAAGTTTTCACTAGTCTTATTAATATAATTTAATTTATTTACGGCACCATCTATAAGAATAGTATTTTCATCAAAAAGTTTTATGCCCAATGCAGTGTTTTCGATTTGGGTAAATAATAAACTTAGTTCTGTTTCTGTATAACTGCCAAGTGCTATGAAATCACTTAATACATATTGCTCAATAAAAAATGATTTAAACGAAGTAATCATCAACAGTATCAATAACGCTGGCACAACAGCCCATAGAGCTACGTAGTACCCATAATAATGACTAAGTGATTTAAGATTTTTTTGATTTGAAGTCCTAAGATTTTTTGCTCTTAAATTTCCTAGAAAATAGCTGGCGATACCAATTAGAATAATTAAAGAAATTAATATAAATCCCATGCTTCACCATAATGCTTATTCAACAACTGAGACAAGCATAACTTGCCTCAGTTGTGGATTAATCAAGTCTTTTAGTCCAGATCGAGTGTTTCTAAGTTAGCAACTCTTGATCTTATATCAGATGCATCACCATCAGATAATGCAACTAAACCGATATCAGTTAGATATCCATCTTCACCCATTGCATCAGGACTTGTGAAAGCTTCAAGAAACTCTTCAATTCCTGGCACAACACCTACGTGAGCTTTTTTCACATAGAACTGTAATGGTCGTGCAATTGGGTAAGAATAATCCTGGATACCAGCAAGCGTTGGCTGAATTCCAGTGATCGAAGCAGATTTAATTTTATCTTCGTTAGCTAGAAGGTAGCTGTAACCAAAGTAACCAAATCTTTCTGGATCCTCAGATAATTTTTGAACTATTAAAGTATCGTTTTCACCAGCTTCAATAACTCTTCCATCTTCTCGCACTACTGCACATTTTTTCTTTGCTTTTTCACCAGCATTTTCCCATAATTTATATGCACCTGCTGCTTTACAGCCTTTTTTCATAATAAGTGAATTCCAAGCATCTCTTGTACCAGATGTAGGTGGTGCAACTAGGATTTCAATTTTATGATCAGGTAATGAAGCATCAATGTCAGACCATTTTTCGTATGGGTTATCAATTAAATTTCCAGAAACAACATTGCCGTCTCCATCTTTCATAACATTAGCGGGTACTTTTTCTGCGATTGCTAAAAAAAGATGCTCTTGCGTAAAGTCTGCATCGGCAGCATCTAAGCTATGAGCAAGTGTCAAGCCATCATTACCAATTGTAATTTCAATTATGTCAGTAACACCATTCTTAGCACATAATGCTTTTTCTTTACTTTTAATTTTACGAGACGCATTGGTAATATCGGGGTGATCGGTACCAACTCCAGCACAGAATAATTTCATTCCACCGCCAGTACCAGTACTCTCAATCACTGGTGTATTAAATCCAGTCTTACCAAATCTCTCAGCAACTACGGTTGCATAAGGGTATACAGTCGACGAACCAACGATTTTTATAGTATCTCTAGCTTGAGAACTGAATGTAAAAATTGATGAAGCGAAAACTGCAATAATCATTATTTTGATTAATCTCATTATTTTCTCCATTAAGGTTTAGAATCATCAATAAATTATTTTGACTTGGTTACATGTTTATAACAGTTTTATTACAGTTTTATGAATGTCAGTTTATTGTTGATAGTTTAAATAACTGTTTTTATTAAGATATTTAAAGGGAAGATAAATTAATGTGAATATAATAACTGTTAACACAGCCAAATAAGGAATGTGCATTGGAGGAGATGGAAATATATCTAAAAGTGTGTTCGCGGCAGGCGTTATCATTAAATACCAATAATTTACACCTTTAAAGAATTGAGAAATATAAATATTTAGTCCATAAATTATAGGTAATAAACAAACGGCAAACAAAAGAACTCGTAAAACTGACCACCAGGTTAATTGAACCTTCGTACATACACAGGCATATATTACACAAAGCAGTAATAAACCATGACCGAAATAATAAGTAATATACTCTGCATCAGGAAATGAGAAATCCAAATCTGGTGTAATGATTGCAAGGAAATTTCCACTTAATCCAAAAAAATAACCCACTTCGAAAAAAAATTTAATCTTTGTATACACATATAATCCCATTGATATTGCAGCTATATGGCAAATGTGCAATGGCAATACTTCGTAAATAGAATGATCATAAAATATCACTCGATAAAATGGCTTTATTATCTCATGAGAAATTAATATAAAACCAATTAACAAAAAAATTGATCTAGTTACATTTTTATTATTTATAAATCGAACAAAGAAAGGAAATAAAATTGAAATAGTCACAATTGTGAAAATTGTTGCCAAATGATGATAACCAAACAAAACAAATTGAGTCGCCATATCTTATTTTAACCAAGATTTGTTAAACTATTATTGCACCTTATGAAATGGGTGCAATAGGCAATTCTACTGAAAATGTACTGCCTTGATTTATTTCACTTTTTATATCTAAATGTCCTCTGTGCTTATTTAAAATATGTTTAACTATGGTTAACCCTAAACCCGTTCCACCGATTTCTTTTGATCTTGCTGCATCTACACGGTAAAAACGTTCAGTTAATCTTGCTAGATGTTTAGGATGAATGCCTTCGCTTTCATCTTTAACGCTGATTTTTGATACAAGTTGTGGAAATAGCTTTTTATTATCACTATAATCAGTTTGCTTTTTGATTTTTTCTGCCAATATATCTATTGAGCTGTTTAGTTTTCCATATTTAATCGAATTATCTATAATATTTGTAAAAACCTGTACCAACTCATCTTCATTTCCCAATACAAATAAACCCTCACTAAGTTGATGGTTAACTCTTATTTTAATATTCTTTGTCAATGCGTATTCTTTAAGACTTTCAGCCACATTATCTATTGTTTTCAATAAATTAACTTTTTTGGTTGGATGAATATGCTCATCAGACTCTATTTTAGATACGACAATTAAATCATCTATCAGTCTTTTCATGCGAATTGTTTCTTTATCCATAATACCAAGAAACTTAGACATAGATTTTTGATCATCTTTTGCTGGACCTCTTATAGTCTCCAAAAAACCCATGATTGTAGCAAGAGGTGTTTTTAGCTCATGACTTACGTTTGCAATGAAAGAAGAGCGTACTCTTTCAATATTTTTTAAAGGAGTTATATTTTTCATGAGAATAACATAATTGTCTCTTGTGTTAGTTAATTGGAGATGATTTTTCTCATAACTAATCTCCACATTGTAAAAATTTGTTGATCTAGGTGATAAACTTCCGTACTCACTATTATATTCAATTATTTCTGTTTCTTTATTTTTATATACATTTTCTAATGCCTCTAAAACTATTGGGCTTCTAATTAAGTTTGTTATATTTTGACCAGTATAATTATTTTCAAATAAATCTATTGAATGGGAATTTTGAAAAACAATTTTTTGATCGGAATCAAGAACGATGATTGCATCTTCTAGCTTATTAAGAATAAAACTGATATTTTCCATTGATTAAACAAATATAATCTTTTGTGATAATTTTTTGTGCTTTGAAAGCATTAAAATAAATTTATTAAATCTACTGTTTAAAAGTTCTGAATAGTTTTTTGGGATAGAAAATATCAAATTTGAATCTTTTACATAAATACTGATATTGCTGTAATTAAAATTAGATAATTTTCCAATTTCATATACAATTCTTAAGAATAATCCAAGCTCAATACAGCTTAATAATTTATTTTTATTTATAACTTTTCTATAATCTTTTATCTCATTTAGATCTATTCCATTGTGAAAAACATAAATAACAGTAGCGAGTGTAACTCTGTCAGAATGGCTAAACTTTAATATTTCTGATTTTAATATTTGTTTAAATACAAACAATCCCCTCTCGTCACGAGCTATACTGTCTCCCGTTGATAAATAACTTATAGAGGACACTCTTATTCTTTTATTTAAATAGGATTTTCTTTTAAAAAAATTATTTGTAAATAATTTAATATTCTCATAATTTACGGTGCTAGGATTTAATTCGTTAGAAATTGCAGCAACTTTTAATGATTGATATTCAAGCGGGTCGCTATTTGAGCTTAAGTTTATTTTATTAGAAATATAGCCTTCTCTGATAGCTGTGTATGAAATAACTACTTGCCTAGCAGAGGTCTTATTTATTATTTCCAACGCGACCTTGGCTGCGTATCGTATAAATGGTGTTTTATCTTTTGTAATTAATGAATATTGTAGCAAGTCCCTTTTTTTAAAATTTGAAACTTCTTCAAGCATCGATACAAAGTTATCAAAATCAGGTTTGAAATGATGAATGACTTTGAGAGGATAGCTGTACTTATCAAAATATAATTTAACTAAAGCTCTCCACGTACCGCCCGTAAGGATTACCCTCTTAAACTTATTTTCATTAAGCCATTCAGTATTTTGTAGAGAGTTTTTGAATTTTTCTATTATTTTTTTATTTTTAGTTTTTGCTCTGTGAACACCTAGTGGCAAGGACAATGTATTCATTATTTCTTTCTTTTTAACTTCTGCGAGTTCTAAGCTGCCACCGCCGAGATCGGCAACGAGACCACTTGATT
>CACHCK010000004.1 GCA_902578305.1 uncultured Pelagibacteraceae bacterium
ACTTTTGCGATGTCGCAATTACGGGGTTTTCGCACAGGAGGTACAATTCATTTTGTTATTAACAATCAAATAGGTTTCACCACAATGCCACATTATGGTCGTTCAGCTCCATACTGTACCGAAATAGCAAAAATCATACAGGCGCCGATATTTCATGTTAATGGAGATGATGTTGAAGCAGTCGTTCATGTATGCAGACTAGCAGTTGAATTTAGAAATAAATTTAAAACTGACGTTGTAGTAGATATGTTTTGTTATCGTCGATCTGGCCATAATGAAATGGATTTACCAGAATTTACACAGCCGCTAATGTATCAAAAAATTAAATCTCACCCGTCTACTCTTAAAATTTATGAAAAAAAACTTATTGAAGAAGGTGTTTTAACTAATGATGATGTTGAAAATGAAAGATCAATTTACGCCAGTAAATTGAATGAAGAGTTAAAATTTGCAAAGTCGTATAAGCCAAATAAAGCTGACTGGCTTGAAGGTTCATGGAAAGGTATAACGGTAGCGTCAATCGATGCAAGAAGAGGTAAAACAGCTATTACTGAAAATGAGCTTTTAAAAATTGGGGAAGAAATACATACCATTCCAGAAAACTTTAACCCACATAGAAGAATAAAAAAAATTTATGATGATAGATTATCAAGTATACTAACAGGTAATGGAATTGACTGGGCAACCGCTGAGTCTCTTGCATTTGCTTCATTGCTATCAGAAGGTTATGGAGTAAGGCTTTCAGGTCAAGACTCGGGCAGAGGCACTTTTAGTCAAAGACATGCAGTTCTTTATGATCAAGTAAGCGAGAAAAGATTTGTACCATTGAGACATTTTAGAGAAAAACAAGGATTTTTTGAAATCATTGATAGTTTTTTATCTGAGTATGGTGTTTTGGGTTTCGAATATGGTTATTCACAAGTTGATCCAAGAACTCTAGTGCTTTGGGAGGGTCAATTTGGTGACTTTGCAAACAATGCTCAGACAATAATTGACCAATTTATAACTACTGGTGAGAGAAAATGGTTAAGAATGTCAGGTCTGACATTGCTTTTGCCACACGGCCATGAAGGCCAGGGGCCTGAACACACAAGTGGAAGATTAGAGAGATTTTTACAAATGTGTGCCGAGGACAATATTCAAGTTGTTAATTGTACTTCACCCGCAAATTATTTTCATGCTCTTAGAAGACAGCTTCATAGAGATTTCAGAAAACCACTGGTTATCATGACACCTAAATCTACATTAAGGCACAAAAAAAATACATCTAGCATTGAAGAATTTACAAATGGATCAACCTTTCATCGAATTTTAAGAAAAGAACTGACTTCAGATCAAAAATCAAAAGTAAATAGATTGCTTTTATGTTCTGGAAAAATATATTTTGAGCTTGATGACCATCTTGAAAAATTAAAAAAAGATAACGTACACATTTTAAGATTTGATCAATTGTATCCATTTCCTTATGAAGTTTTAAAAGAAGAAGTGTTACAGTTTCCAAATGCGGAAATAATTTGGGTTCAAGAAGAGCCATCAAATATGGGAGCATTCAGATTTGTTAAACATCGTATTGAGTCAGTATTACAGGTAATAACAGGAAAATATAAAGAACTACTATTTATAGGTAGAAAGGCATCCGCATCTCCTGCTACTGGTATAGCTAATCGTCACGCAGAAAACCAAGCCAATATTATAAAGCTGGCTGTAGAGAGCGATATAAATGAAATTAAAAAACACAAGGATGGCGTAACATTAGTTAAATTTAAACTGCCGATTGAATAATAATCTTAAAGTGTTAAATATTAAATATGTCTGTTGAAATCAAAGTTCCTTCCCTCGGAGAAAGCGTTGTAGAGGCAACGGTAGCAAAATGGTATAAGAATGAAGGTGACTCTGTATCCGTCGATGAACCGCTGCTTGAGCTTGAAACAGATAAAGTAACTCTTGAAGTTCCTTCTCCATCAAATGGCTGTATACAAAAAATCAACGCACAAGAAGGTTCAACTGTTGAAGTTGGTGCAATCTTAGGGTCTATTGACGAAAATGCTTCTATAGAACAAAAAGTTGAACAGTCAGAACCAGTAAATGAAAAATCAGTTACGACTCAAGAAAAAATTATTCCTGAGCAAGTAAAGTCTCCACCAAAAGAAGAGATGCCCATTCAAATTGATAACTTAAATAATCAAAAATTATCCCCTGCTGTAAGAAAAATTGCTGCTGAAAAGAATATAAATATTAATACTGTTACCTCTTCAAGAGAGGATGGTAGAATTACTAAATCTGACGTCATAAATTATCAAAACATAGAAAAACAAGAAAATACTCCTCAAACAATTAGACAAACCGATAAAAGAGAAGAACGAGTGCCCATGTCGCGATTAAGGCAAACCATAGCGAAACGTCTAAAGGATGCTCAGAATAATGCTGCTATGCTCACAACATTTAATGAGGTTGATATGAGTGAGCTTATCAAGACACGTAATGATCATAAATCAGAATTTGAAAAAAAGTATGGCGTGAAATTAGGCTTCATGTCTTTTTTCGTGAAAGCATGTATAACTGCGCTGAGAGATATTCCTGAAGTAAACGCAGAAATTGAAAACAACGACGTCATTTATAAAAATTTTTACAATATTGGTGTTGCTGTTGGAACTGATCAAGGCCTTGTCGTGCCTGTTGTTAAAGACGCCGATAAAAAATCTCTTGTTGAAGTAGAAAAAGAAATCTATCAACTGGGACAGAAAGCTCGTTCTGGCCAATTAAGTATTGAAGATATGCAGAGTGGTACATTTACAATATCCAATGGTGGTGTTTATGGATCTTTAATGTCAACTCCAATATTAAATCCACCTCAATCAGGAATATTGGGAATGCATAAAATAGAAGAAAGACCGATAGCTATTGATGGTGAAATAAAAATTAGACCCATGATGTATCTTGCCCTTTCATACGATCATAGAATAGTAGACGGTAAAGGAGCCGTAACTTTTTTAGTCAGAGTTAAAGAGGGTCTAGAGGATCCAAGTAGACTATTGTTAGGAGTTTAATTTGGAACAATTTGATATCACAGTGATTGGTAGCGGGCCTGCTGGTTACGTTTGTGCAATTAGGGCATCACAACTTGGATACAAAGTTTGTTGTATCGAAAAGGGACAAACGCTTGGCGGTACCTGCTTAAATATTGGATGTATTCCCTCAAAATCTCTATTGCATTCTTCTCATTTATTTCATCAAGCTTCAGAACTTCATCAATTAGGAATTAATTTTGATAACGTATCGTTTGATCTAAATAAAATAATGAAATCTAAAAATGAAAGCGTCGAGTCACTTACAAATGGTATCGAATTTCTTTTTAAAAAAAATAAAGTTACAAGAAAATTGGGATTTGCCAAGTTCATTAATAATGAGCAAATTGAGATTTTAACCGGCGATAGCTCTGAGGTTATTAAATCATCTAAAACAATTATTGCTACAGGTTCAGAAGTTGTTTCACCTGAGGGAGTGATCATTGATGAAATTGATATCTTATCATCCACTGGAGCTTTAAGTTTATCGTCTGTTCCAAAGCACTTAATGATTATTGGCGCAGGTTACATTGGCTTGGAAATGGGATCTGTTTGGTCAAGACTAGGATCAAAGGTAACAGTTATTGAATATGCTGACCGAATACTTCCTGGAATGGACCAAGAAATTTCTGATGCTTTTCAAAAAATACTCATTAAACAAGGATTTGATTTTAAGCTTTCTACTGCTCTAAGAAAGGTAAATAAAAGCAATGGCTCGCTTTCTGTTTCGGTTGAAAACAATGGTCAAACTCTTGATATGGATTGTGACAAAGTTTTAATATCGACTGGTCGAAAACCTTACACTTTTGGGCTGAGCTTAGAGAAGATAGGAGTAAAAATGAATGATAAAGGCTTTATTGAGACTAATCAGCATTTTAATACTTCGATTGAAAATATTTATGCAATCGGTGATTGTAAAGTAGGACCAATGCTTGCCCATAAAGCTTCAGAAGAAGGTACTGCTGTAGCTGAGATTATTGACGGTCAGGCTGGACACGTTAACTATAATACAATTCCATCGGTTATTTATACTGCCCCAGAAGTTGCATCAGTTGGAAAAACAGAGGAAGAATTAAAGAAAAACAACATCACATACAAAATAGGTAAATTTCCGTTTTCAGCAAATGGTAAAGCTAAAGTGATGAATGAAACAAGCGGGTTTGTTAAGATCTTATCTGATAAAAATACAGATGAAGTATTAGGTGTTCATATCATTGGAGCAGACGCTGGCAACCTTATTGGCGAACTCACAATTGCAATGGAATTTGGAGCATCAGCTGAAGATATCGCAAGAACGTGTCACGCACATCCAACTCTAACAGAATCAATAAAAGAAGCTGCGTTAAACGTGGATAATCAAGCTATTCATATTTAGCTTCCTTTATTGTTATTAATAAAGTCATCAAGTACAGCCAGACTGCTACAACTACATGATAAAAATGCCAGCTGAGATTTGGTTCAAACAGCTGAACCTGTCTAATAATAAAATTAACCAGTATTATTGAAAAAATGAAGCTTGATACGAAACGAGAAGAAATTTTTTCTCTTGGTATCAAAAAAGAAAAAATTATTCCAAAAACAAGCCACATAACAGCATACATAATGATTAAACTCTTTGCTTGAAAGAAAATATATATACTTATCAATGCCATTATAAGTGCAAAAATTAAAATTATCTTTTCATTAATTAACTGACTTTTTTTAATGACGTCTATCGTGATGAGGGGTACTCCGAATAGAAGTGATAGAGCTGTGAACAATTGATGTGAAGACTTCAGCTCGGTATGCATGTTCAAGCCAAACCTAAGGGTTGCTAAAAAAGCTGCGACTGCCAGTACTAAAACTCCAGCAGCAGCAAAGTTTAGCTTATGTTGCAAAAAGACTCTTATTGAGTATGCACCAGCTATTACAATCAGTATTTCAGAAAGAGCAAAATGAGCTGGAGGTGTCATTAATGACTTTTAATCGCCCTGTTATAGTCTTCTTTAATTTGAGTTGAGGTTTTTCGGGTTCCGTCATGCGACCATCCAGGAGGGCCGAAAAGATACATAAATCTATCTTTAAGCGAAATACCGCGCATTGAAATGTCTTTAAATATATTTGCATATTCTTCAAATAATATCCTAAGAGGATTCAAAGATGTCATCGGAACCACCAATCCATAGTCACAAGGTTCTTTTGGATCTTCAGCAACAAATGTTCCAAACATTCTATCCCAAACCATTAGTGTTCCAGCATAATTTGCATCAAGGTATTTCGGATTTCTTGCATGATGAACTCTATGGTGTGAAGGTGTGTTAAATAAATACTCATACCAGCGTGGTAACTTATATATAGTTTGAGTGTGGCATAAATATTGGTAGTAACCGTTTATAAACACACAGAATAAAACCATTACTGGATCAAAGCCAATGATTACGAGTGGTATTTTGAGCATTCGAGTTCCAGTGAAATGTTTTGTAAATGGTTGTCTTGCACCCACATCGATGCCCATTCTTTCTGAAGAGTGGTGAGTTCGATGCAGCCCCCAGCCCCATCGCCATCGATGACAAATTCTGTGATGTAAATAAAAAGTTAAATCATCAAGTATGAAGCATAAAACTAAAGCGCTTAAAGTAAATGGGAATGTATAAATCTGAAATTCCTTAGCCCAAAATAGAGCTCCTAGTGTTATAAACGCAAATATTCCATTAACAGGGTAACTTAAAACTCCCATGGAGATATTTAATATCCATTCTTTAAAATCATTTTTACCTTTCAGTTTAAAGAAATATATAGCTAATGTTTCTACAACTGCTATTCCAATTAAAATTGGCACTAATAACCAAAAAAGCTCTAGAGCGGAATATTGGAACAAAAAATCAACTGACATTTTTAAAACTCTCTAACATGTTACCCATCATCTTGTGTATTATATTAACTCCCTGGAGTGGTCTGATAAATACTTTAAATTCAGTAATAAGTCCAGCTTCATTCCATGTGATGAGGTCGATTCCATTAATATCAGTATCTTCAATAGTCAAAGTAAATTCAAGGCTTGCGTTTGTTTTTCCAATTATTTCTTTATGATATTTAAAATTTGATGCATTAAATACTTCTGATGCAGCCATTAAATATTTTAATGTGATATCTTTTCCTCGCTGAGGTGTGTACACAACTGGAGAATAAAAAATAACATGCTCATCTAATATCTCTGTCAGAGCATTATAGTCTCGAAGATTAACAACATCATGCCATCTTGATATCGGGTTTTGCATATATATTAATATATAATTTATTTATTTCTTAGCAAGCGGATGGGTTTTTGAATATGCTTCATATAGTCGCTCAGTCTCAACTTTTGTATATCTTTGAGTTGTGGAAAGACTGCTATGTCCCAATAATTCCTGAATTGTTCTCAAGTCTCCACCTGAGTCCAGCAAATGTGTAGCAAAACTATGTCTCAACGCATGAGGGGTTGCAGTTTCAGGTAAAGACAAATTATGTCTAATTTTTTCCAAAGTATATTGAATAATTCTCGGACTAAGACGGTTCATTCTTTTACCTAAAAAAAGTGGATCACCATTTTCAAAAACTTTTGGACACTCTTTTATATATTCATTTATTTCGCGCTTAATAAATTCCATTAAAGGCACGAGTCTTTCTTTGTTACCTTTTCCTCTAATAACCAGATATTCATTTTCATTAATATCATCATAATTCAAATTTAATGCCTCAGATATTCTCAATCCACATCCATATAAAAGCATAAGGATTGACTTATTTCGTAATCCTACCCATTTCTCTTTTTCAATTTCTTGAGAATATTTAATAGCTTCAATTGCAAGATCAGCTGAAATTGGTCTGGGCAAAGACTTTTTTGCTTTAGGAGATTTTAAGGATTGTATCGTACTATTTTTTATTTTTTCATTCTTTACTAAGAAATTAAAAAAAGATTTTAATGATGATATCACTCGTGCAATTGATGTAGTTCCAATGCCTTGATTTCTTAAAAAGGATAAGAAACTTCTGAAGTCAGAAATTTGCATACTATCAAGATCACTCATTGATAAGCTACCCCCAAAATGATCCTTTGAAAAAATTAAAAATTTTTCAATGTCATTTTTGTAGCTTATAAGCGTGTTATCGCTTAAGTTTCTTACTTTCTGTAAATTCTCAATCCAATCGTGAAAGCATTCTTTAACTTGATTATTCACACACTAAAGAATTTTTTGGTTCGTTTTTTTCCAATCATCGAGAAAAGCTTTTAAACCCTTATCTGTTAAGGGATGCTTATATAGCTTTTCAAGCGTTGCAGGCGGCAAGGTGACTACGTCAGCACCAATCATTCCAGACTCAATAACATGATCAACAGTTCTAACTGAAGCAACTAATATTTTTGTTTTAATATTTTTATAATTTGAATATATCGCTTTGATTTCTCTAATTAGGTTCATTCCATTTTCACCTATATCATCTAACCGTCCAACAAATGGAGATATATATGTTGCTCCACATTTAGCAGCAATTAATGCCTGTGCAGCTGAAAAACATAGGGTTACATTGGTCTTGATCTTTTTGCTGCTTAGTATCTTACAAGCTTTAAGTCCTTCTTCTGTTAAAGGTAACTTAATAACAATATTTTTAGATATTTTTGATAGTATTTTTGCTTCAGCAATCATTCCCTTGCATTCAATGGCCGTAACTTCAGCACTAATCGGCCCTTTTATCATTTTAGAAATTTCTTTAAGTATTTTTTTAAAATCTTTTCCTGATTTAGCCACTAATGATGGATTGGTTGTAATTCCATTAATCAAGCCGGTTTCTTTAAATTCTCTAATTACTTCTACATCTGCTGTATCTAAAAAGAATTCCATAACAAATAATATTTTGACTGATATATTTATATCATAGTTAGAGATTCAAACAAAATTTATGAATAAAATTATTTACTATATAGATGTCTTATTAGCTCACAATGTAAGTGAAGAATTTACCTATAAACACGAAACGATTGAAAAACCTAGAGTTGGAACGATTGTTTTAGCTCCTCTGCGCTCAGGAGAAAAAGTTGGAATTAT
The DNA here is from genome assembly GCA_902578305.1 of uncultured Pelagibacteraceae bacterium. Taxonomy (GTDB): domain Bacteria; phylum Pseudomonadota; class Alphaproteobacteria; order Pelagibacterales; family AG-422-B15; genus CACNXQ01. The sequence continues at coordinate 8,126 of CACHCK010000004.1, forward strand.
CACCAAAGTAAACAGTGTTTTAAATGACTCAAAAATAAAGTTGAAATTTATAAAAGAAATTTCACCCGAATATAGACTGAATTCAAAAATGATAAAGTTTTTAAATTGGGTTAGTAATTACAATTTAATTGATAGAGGGTTAGTTCTCAAAATGATTTTGTCGCATAGTAAATTTTATTTTAAAAAGAAAAAAACAAAAGAACTCACTTCGAATATTAAAAAAAATGTTAAGACAATAAAGCTAAGTTTGGAGCAAAAAAGGGCTTCTCAAGATATACTAAAAATTTTTCAACAACGAAATTTTAAGCCTGTCCTACTTGATGGTGTCCCTGGGTCTGGAAAAACAGAAGTTTATTTTGATGTTATAAAAAATTTTGTTAAAGACGGTGAACAAGTTTTAATTATGTTCCCAGAAGTTTCATTGACAGGAGACTTTGTAAATAGAATTGAAGAAAGATTTGGGTTTTCACCAGTAGTTTGGCACTCAAAGATAAGTACTGCTTATAAAACAAAAGTATTAAAAAGTATTATTGATGGCACTTCTCAAATTATTGTTGGTGCTCGTTCCTCTTTATTTCTACCATACAAAAACCTATCAATGATTGTCTTAGATGAAGAACATGACAGCTCTTATAAACAAGAAGAACAAGGTATATACCACGCACGGGACATGTCAGTCGTTAAGAGTTCAATAGAAGATATTCCAATTATTTTAGCAAGCGCTACCCCATCACTCGAGACAATTTTTAATGTGATGAATAAAAAATATAATAAAGTTTCGATCAAAAATAAGTATTTTAATCAAGAAGAAAATGAAATTTTCATAGTTAATATGAAAAAAGAAAAATTAAAAAAAGATCAATGGTTGTCTGAAAGACTCATTAAAGAAATCAGTCAGACATTGAAAAAAAAACAGCAGACATTGCTTTATATTAACAAAAGAGGATATGCACCCGTAATTATTTGTAAGACATGTGGGCATAAAATAACATGTAAAAACTGCTCGAGTTACTTAGTAGAACACTTAAATAATAAAAAATTACTATGTCATCACTGTGGTCATAGTATTTTAACTAAGGGCTTAGAATGTCCTTCATGTCAAAATAATGATAGCCACTTTATTGATTATGGAGCCGGCATTGAAAAAATATTTACAGAAATTTCGAAAACTTTTCCCTTGGCAAAGATATGCCTATTCTCTAGTGATCATATAAAATCGCAAGATGAATTAGAAATTAAGGTAAAACAAATTAAAGATCATGAATATGATATTATTATTGGAACTCAACTTATAACTAAAGGTTATCACTTTCCTAACCTTGCATGTGTTGGAATAATTGATGCGGATATGACATTGAAAGGTGGTGATCTGAGAGCCTCTGAAAAAACTTATCAGGCCTTATACCAAGTATCCGGAAGAGCAGGACGGGCTCAAACAAAAGGAAGAGTGATTATTCAAACATATTATCCTGAAAACGAAACTATTCAGTCTCTTTCACAATTAGATCGAGATGCATTTTATGAAAATGAAATATATTATCGCAAACTTAATAACCTTCCACCCTCAGGAAAAATGGCAGCAATAATTGTTAGTGGAAATAATATTGCCAAGGTGAGGGAGCAATGCAGTATCATGTTTGGTTCTATTCCAAATATTTCAGAACTTGAAATATATGGTCCTGCGCCAGCCCCATTATCCAAGTTAAAAGGACGCCACAGACAGAGATTTTTGATACATGACAAAAAAGCCAGAAATATGCAAAAAATAGTCAATGCTTGGCTCAAGAATTCCAAATCATTATCGAGCGTAAACATATCTGTGGATATCGACCCATTTAGCTTTGTATAAAATTCGAATTGCGACATTCCAATACTTGAAAAATATGAGAGTTAATGGTACGGAAAGAGTGAATTTTTAAGGAATTTCCACATAATGGCTAACGCAAGTACAAGACAAATCGCATCAGTTGATAGATATGCTAATGCATTATTTCAGCTGGCAAAAGAAGCCAAAGTACTCGAAACTGTTTCCAGTGAACTTTTAAATTTAAAAAAAATATTGAATGAAGATGATACTTTATTATCCATGGTTAAAAACCCTTCAATCAGCAAATCTAATAAATTTAATTTTTTTAATTCACTTTCTGAGAAAATTGAAATGTCTAAGCTGGCAAAAAATTTTATTGGAGTAATAATTAATAAAAACCGAATAAACTACTTAATGGATATAATTAATTCATTTGAAGAATTAATGTCTGGACTTAAGGGTGAGATGTCAGCAACAATTACTTCAGCTAAAGTTCTAAAAGAAGAAGAATTAAAGCATATTAAAGATAAACTCAAAGATAAGTTTAGTTCAGAATTTAATATTAACACTATAGTTGATGAGACTTTAATAGGGGGTCTTAAAATACAAGTTGGCAGTCAAATGATTGATAGCAGTATTAAAAATCAACTCCAAACATTAAAAGAAAAAATGAAAGAGGTCGCTTAATGGAAATACAACCATCAGAAATATCAAAAATACTCAAAGAAGAAATTAAAAATTTTGGATCTGACTCTGAAATTACAGAAGTTGGTCAAGTTCTTTCAATTGGAGATGGTATCGCAAGAATTTATGGACTTGATAATGTTCAGGCCGGTGAAATGGTAATGTTTGATGATGGTACAAGAGGAATGGCCCTTAACCTGGAGGATGATAATGTAGGTGTTGTGCTATTTGGAAGTGATGCAAATATTAAAGAGGGTGATACGGTTAAAAGGACAAATTCTATTGTTGATGTTCCAGTAGGTAAAGAGCTGCTAGGAAGAGTTGTAGATGCACTTGGAAATCCAATAGATGGAAAAGGAAACATTGAGTCACAGAATAGAAGTCGTATTGAAGTTAAAGCGCCAGGTATAATACCAAGAAAATCAGTGTCCGAACCAATGCAAACAGGTCTTAAAGCGATCGACAGCTTGATACCAATTGGCAGAGGTCAACGTGAATTAATTATTGGTGACAGACAAACTGGAAAAACAGCAATTGCTATTGATACTATCATAAATCAAAAATCTATTAATGAATCTGGCGATGAAACTAAGAAACTTTATTGTATTTACGTTGGTATAGGTCAAAAAAGATCTTCGATTGCTCAAACAGTGAAAGCCTTAGAAGACGCTGGCGCCATGGAATATACTACAGTTGTTGCAGCAACAGCAAGTGACGCTGCTCCACTACAATTTCTTGCTCCTTATACTGGTTGTTCAATGGGTGAATATTTCCGTGATAATGGAATGCATGCTTTAATAATTTATGATGATTTATCAAAACAAGCAGTAGCTTATAGACAAATGTCATTACTTCTTAGAAGACCTCCAGGACGTGAAGCATTTCCAGGAGATGTATTTTATCTTCACAGTAGATTACTTGAGAGAGCAGCCAAGATGAATGATGAAAATGGAGGTGGTTCATTAACAGCGTTGCCTGTGATTGAAACTCAAGCAAATGATGTTAGTGCATTTATACCAACAAACGTGATTTCAATCACTGATGGTCAAATTTTCCTAGAAACTGAATTGTTTAACCAAGGTATCAGACCTGCAGTTAATGTAGGTTTAAGTGTATCCCGAGTTGGTTCTGCAGCGCAAACCAAGGCGATGAAGAAGGTTGCAGGCTCGATAAAACTTGAACTGGCGCAGTACCGTGAAATGGCAGCATTTGCCCAATTTGGATCAGACCTAGATGCCTCGACACAGAAGTTATTAAATAGAGGTTCAAAACTTACCGAACTATTAAAGCAAAACCAGTATTCACCGATGACAATTGCAGAGCAAGTTGTTTCAATTTTTACTGGTGTGAACGGTTACTTAGATGATCTGGAGTTGAATCAGATAAGGGATTTCGAAAAAGATCTATTTGAACTTATAAAATCATCTCATTCAGATATTATTGAGTCTATCAATTCATCTGGAGACTTGAATGATGATACTTCCAGTAAATTAACATCAATAATTGAAGAATTTAAAAAAAATAGGTAAATGCCAAGTTTAGACGATCTAAAAAAACGAATTGGTAGCGTTAAGTCTACTCAAAAAATAACTAAAGCCATGAAAATGGTTGCTGCTGCAAAATTACGGCGTGCCCAAGAATCTGCTGAGTCAAGTCGTCCTTATTCTGAGACCATGGAAGATCTTATATCATCTATATCATCTGGGTACTCTCCAACTTCAAATGAAAGAAATTTATTAACCGGAGATAGTAAGGACTCAATTTATATGTTGATCCTCTTTACATCTGAGAGAGGACTGTGTGGTGGATTTAATTCAATTGTCACTAAATCACTTCGAGATAAAGTAGCAAGTCTTGAGGAGTCAGGCAAACAAGTAAAAATTATTTGTGTCGGAAAAAAGGGTTATGACATTATTAAAAGACAGCATGAAGAAAAAATTATCGAAGTTATTGATATGAGATCTGTTAAGTCTGCTTCTTATCAGGATGCAAAAAATATAGCTGACAAAATAATAAAAATGTATTTTGACGAAGAATTTGATAAATGTTCTATCTTTTATAATAAGTTTAAATCAGTAATATCACAGATTCCAACTGAACAACAAATTGTTCCAATTGATATTCCTGAAAACGAGTCAGATACAACTAAAAATGACAATACTTTTTTTGAATTTGAGCCTGGTGAGAGTGAAATACTCGATGAACTACTTCCGCTGAACTTTACAATACAAATATTTAAAGCTTTACTAGAAAGTGCAGCCAGCGAACAAGGTGCTAGAATGAGCGCTATGGATAATGCATCAAGAAATGCGTCTGATATGATTGATAATTTAACACTATTTTATAACCGTTCCAGACAAGCTGTTATTACTAAAGAGCTTATTGAGATAATTTCTGGAGCAGAAGCAGTTTAATTAAGGAGTAAATATGACAACAAATAATAAAGGTACCATATCACAAGTTATCGGAGCTGTAGTTGATGTACGCTTTGAAGAAAACTTGCCGCCAATTCTTGCAGCATTAGAATGTAAAGTTGGTGATAAAACTGTGATCCTTGAGGTCGCACAGCATTTAGGTGAGTCCACAGTTAGAACTATTGCTATGGAGTCAACTGATGGAATGACTAGAGGTGACGATGTTGTTGACACCGGTAATCAGATACAGGTTCCAGTAGGCCCTGAGACTTTGGGTAGAATTATGAATGTTGTTGGCGAGCCTGTTGATGAAAGGGGTGAAATTAAATCTACAGATAAATGGTCAATTCATAGAGATGCTCCTGACTTTGTTGATCAAGCTACGGAAACAGAAATTCTTGTTACGGGCATTAAAGTTGTGGATTTACTAGCGCCTTATTCTAGGGGAGGAAAAATTGGTCTCTTTGGAGGAGCAGGTGTTGGTAAAACAGTTATTATTATGGAATTAATAAATAACATTGCAAAAGCTCACGGTGGTTATTCTGTATTTTCTGGTGTTGGAGAAAGAACTAGAGAAGGTAATGACCTTTATCATGAAATGATTGAATCTGGCGTTATTGATTTAGAAGGTAAAGATTCAAAATGTGCATTAGTTTATGGACAAATGAATGAGCCTCCAGGAGCGAGAGCTCGTGTAGCTTTAACAGGTTTGACTGTTGCTGAGTATTTTAGAGACATGGAAGGCCAAGATGTATTATTTTTTGTAGATAACATTTTTAGATTTACTCAGGCTGGTTCAGAAGTTTCAGCTTTGCTAGGTAGAATTCCATCTGCCGTAGGATACCAACCTACTCTTGCAACTGACATGGGTTCACTTCAAGAAAGAATTACATCTACAAATAAAGGTTCAATTACATCTGTGCAGGCAATATATGTTCCTGCTGATGATTTAACCGATCCTGCTCCGGCAACCTCGTTTGCACACCTTGATGCAACAACTGTGCTTTCAAGGCAGATTGCAGAACTTGGCATTTATCCTGCCGTTGATCCGTTAGATAGTACTTCAAGAATATTGGACCCTCGTGTTGTTGGAGATGAACATTATCGAGTTGCAAGAAATGTACAGGCTGTACTTCAAACTTATAAGTCTCTGCAAGACATTATTGCAATTTTAGGTATGGATGAGTTATCTGAAGAAGATAAATTAACAGTGGCTAGAGCACGTAAAATTCAAAGATTTATGTCCCAACCGTTCTTTGTTGCCGAAGTCTTTACAGGAACTCCGGGAAAATATGTTGAATTAGAGGACACGATCAAAGGATTTGATGCGATCTGTAAGGGTGAATATGATCATCTACCTGAGGCAGCTTTTTATATGGTTGGTACAATTGAAGAAGCTATTCAAAAAGCAGAAAAAATGGCTGAAGAAGCCGCTGCGTAACTTGAATGTCTGATCAATTTAACTATAAATTAGTAACGCCTGAAAAAATATATCTTGAGGGTGATGCCCAAATGGTTGTCTTACCTGGTGCGGAAGGTGATCTTGGAGTGCTTCCAAATCACTCAAATATTATTACCTCTCTAAGGCCAGGAATCATAAAAGTAACTAATTCAGATCAAACTCAATCATTGTTTGTTGAAGAGGGCTTCATTAAATTCTCTAATAACGAGCTACTTGTTATAGCTGTGGGTTTGGATGAAGAAGCTGCTTTGAATAATGACTTTATTAATGATAAAATTGAGAATTATTCTTCAGCTCTTGAGACCGCTGATGAGACTCAAAAAATGAAAATTCAGAAAAAAATTGATAGTTTAAAACTTCTTTTAAATTAATTATCAATATTATTAATTTCTTTAAATATGCTTGTATAAAGCCTTCTTTTAAATGGAACGATTTTTTTTAGTATATTATTTTGTGTAGACCATTCCCATTTCTTAAATTCCGGTTTTTTTGTTTTAATATTTATATCTTCATCTTTTCCAGTAAAACTTATTATAAACCATTTTTGTTTTTGACCAATAAATCTACCTTTCCAAAGTTTTTTTCTTAAATAAGAAGGAAGTTTATAAAAATACCAAGTTTTACATTCATATATAATTTTATAATTTTTTTTAATTCCAGTTTCCTCTTTCATTTCTCGTATAACAGCTTTTGCAGGGCTTTCCCCTTTATCAATTCCACCTTGTGGCATCTGCCAAGCTGATTTATCTTTATCAAATCTTTGTCCAATAAAAATTTGATTCTTAGAGTTAAGAATGATCATTCCAACTCCTCTTCTATACCTTGGTTTTTGATCCATTCTTCTCTGTTGTTGGAATTATTAATTTTATTCAATCATCTTTTCTTTATCGAAAAGATCTAGAGCATAATTTAATTGATTATCAGTTTCCCCGTCTTCATCATAAATATATTCAACTTCAATATCTGGAGTTATTCCAACTCTATGGATAGAATCACCAGAGGGTGTATAGTAAAGTGCTGTCGTCATTCTGATGGCACTAGAGTCTTTTAATGGAAAGATCGTTTGAACTGACCCTTTTCCGTATGATTGTTCTCCAAGGATAATTGCGCGTTTATGATCTTGAAGCGCACCCGCAACAATTTCGGAGGCTGATGCCGATCCCTGATTTATAAGAACAATAATTGGCTTATCTTTAGCAATGTCCCCACCTGACGCCGTAAATCTTGATATATCATTTTTATCTCTTCCCTTAATTGATACAATTTCTCCAGATTTTAGGAAGTTATTTGTAACTTTTGCTGACTGATCTAATAAACCACCAGGATTATTTCTTAAATCAATTATGTAGCCTTCAACATTATTTTCACCAATACTGTTTGATAATTCTTTTACAGCATTTCTAATACCTTTATCGGCTTGTTCACTGAATGATATCAATCTTATGTATCCAACATTACCTTCCGCATTAAATTTAACTGCTTGTACAGTTATAACTGCCCTTTTTAATGTCACATCTATAGGGTCTTCTTCTCCGATTCTAACCACTTTTATAGTCAATGATTTACCTACAGGCCCTCGTAAAAGTTCAACAGCTTCACTCAGTGTTAATCCAAGCACATCAATTTCATCAATGTGTGTAATATAATCACCGGGGCGCATTCCTGCTCTCGCAGCCGGAGTATCATCAATTGGAGAAATTACTTTTACGTACCCATTTTCCATTGTTACTTCAATTCCAAGTCCCCCAAATTCACCTTTTGTTTCTTCTTGCATATCAGTATAAATTTCCGAATCCATATAGCTTGAAAATGGATCCAATGATTGAAGCATACCGTTAATTGCGTATTCAATTACCTTCTCGTCATCTATATCCTCGACATAATTACTTTTTATAATGTCAAAAACATCCCCAAAGACATCCAATTTTTTATAAAGGTCTTGGTTATTTGCAGAGATATAATTAAAGCTAAAAAGTGATATAACAAACGATAGCGTAATAAACAAAATTTTCATTTTTAAACTCTATGATATGGATGATTAGATACAATAGTAGCAGATCTATATATTTGTTCTAATAAAATTATTAGTGCAAATGAGTGTGTTAATGTCATTTTACTCAAGGAAATAACCTTATTACTTTTTTCTAGTATACCTTTCTGAATACCATCAGTACTGCCAACAATAAATTTCAAGTTTTTGAAATTATTATTAAATAAGAATACTTTTAAGTCTTCAGTTGAAAAATGCTCACCTTTCTCGTCAAGGCTTACAAAAAACTCATTGGCCTTCTTTTTAACTATTCTATTTTCAATTCCCTTATTATTAATTTTTACTGTTTTTATATCAGTTATAATATTTCTAAACTGTGAAATACGTTTTATATAAATATCATGAAGTTGTTCTTCATGATCAAATTTAAATTTATCAAAATGTAGAATTTCAATTTTCATTTATGGATTAATCATTCAATTTCTGCGGACCACATATTTTCTAAGTTATAAAATTTTCTAATTTCATCTTTGAATAAATGTATAATAACGTCACCACTATCAATCACTATCCAGCCACTGTCTTGATTTCCCTCAATTGATGGCAGTGTAATATTTAGACTTTTAAGCATTTTATGAACTGATTGGGAAATTGCGTTTATATGTCTATTTGATGTTCCGGTTGCAAATACTAGGTGGTCAGCTAGTGAAGTTTTTTTAGATATATCAATTGAGACTATATCCAGAGCCTTATTATCCTCTAAATCACTTAATATTTTTTTTAGTATTTGCGTCATTTATTATTTCTAATGGCAGTTGATGACTCACTTACATTGAAGTCACGAATAAATATCCAAGCAGGTGATTTGGTAAATATCAACTTTGCATCAGATAATTTTACTTGGTTGTTTTTAAATTTTTCCGCAACTATAGAAGTATGTGGATTATATAATTTTTCATTACGATTAAATACAGCAATAGGCATTTGATTGAAAATATCTAAATAATTTTTCCATTTATCCATTTCTTCAAAAGAATCACTACCCATCAAAAATATGAACTCATCCTTGGTAAAGTTAGATTTGATATGTTTCAAATTATCAATTAAATAATTTGAGTTGGTAATATCCTCGAAAAATTTCAGTTTAATATTGTTATTGCCTATTAGTTTTTTTGCTTGATTATTTCTGTCTTCAAATGACATGTAATCATTCTTTTCCTTCAATGGATTTTGCTTTGTGATCATCCACCAGACTTCATCAAGATCAAAAATTTGAATTGCTTTATCTGATAATTTTAAGTGTCCTAAATGTGCTGGATTAAATGAACTTCCTAAAATGCCAATTTTCATTTATGGTCTAACCTGTCCATTCCCTCTCACTACATATTTATAAGTTGTCAGTCCCTCTAATCCAACTGGCCCTCGGGCATGCAATTTGCCAGTAGCAATTCCTATTTCAGCACCTAAACCAAATTCACCTCCGTCAGCAAATTGGGTTGAAGTGTTGTGCATAACAATTGCACTACCTACGGTATTTAAAAACTTTTCAACTTTCTCTTTATCTTCAGAAATAATACTCTCTGTATGACCTGATCCATATTTAGCAATATGCTCTATTGCTTCATCTACCCCTTTAACAGTCTTTATAGATATAATTGCATCTAAATATTCTGTTCCCCAATCTTCTTCAGATGCTTTTTGAACTTTGTCTGAGACATTCATACATACATTATCTCCTCTTACTTCACAGCCCCCGTTAATTAAATCAGTAATAATTTTTGGTAAATGAGTATCGACACAGTTTTTGTCAATTAATATAGTTTCAGCTGCACCACAAATTCCAGTTCTTCTCAATTTTGCATTTTCTATAATTTTACTTGCTACTTCTGTATCTGATGTTTCATCAACATATAAATGACATATTCCATCGAGATGTCCGATAACAGGTATTTTTGCGGTATCTTGAACTTTTTTTACTAAACCTTTACCGCCTCTAGGTACTACAACATCAATATATTTTCCCATTTTAGCAAGCATGTAATCTACTGCCGCTCTATCTGTGGTGCTTACATATTGAACAATATGTTCGCTAACAGAATTTTCCTTTAAAGCCTCTTGTATAGATTTTACCATTTCTGAGTTAGTGTTAAAACACTCAGATCCTCCTCTTAGTATTACGCTATTGCCAGCTTTTAGACATAAAACTGTTGCATCAACTGTAACATTTGGTCTGCTTTCATAAATAATTCCAATAACACCAAGAGGAACAGACACTCTTTCAACTAACATTCCATTTGGTCGTTTATTAGAATAAAGTTTGTTTCCAACTGGATCTTCTAAAGAAATAACATTTTCAATTGACGATAATATTCCATCAAATCGTTCGTCATCTAGCATAAGTCGATCAATCATTGCTTTTGAAAGACTATTTTTAGAGTTACTAATATCTAATGAATTAGCATCTAGAATATTTTTTTTATTCTTTTTTAAACTTACTATAATTGATTTTAAAATATTATTTTTATCTCTTTCGTTCAAAGACCTAATGTCTTTTGAGGCCCTAACACTGTTTTCGCCCATCTTTTCTAATTCTAATTCTATGCTCATATCAAAACTAAATCGTCCTTATGTATCATTTCTTCTCTGTAAGAGTAACTTAGAATGTTAGCTATTTCATCACTTTTGTGTCCCATAATTTTAATACTTTCTTCTGCAGCGTAACCTGCTAACCCTATACCTATTTTATTTAGGTTGGCCGATAATACTTCAATAACATCTCCTCTCTCAAAGTTTCCTTCTACTGACTTTACACCAGCTGGTAAGAGACTGCTTCCTTTTTTAAGTGCATCAACAGCTCCATCATCAATTATTATTTTACCTACTGGCTTCATTGTTCCCGCGATCCATTGCTTGCGTGCTGCCAAGGGGGTCTTAGTTGGCTCAAACCATGTACATGGACGTCCCTCAAATAAGGACTTTACAGGTCTCATTATTGAACCATTAGTAATTGCTAAGTGACAGCCTGATAGCATGGCTGTCTTTGCGGCTTGAATTTTTGTCTTCATTCCACCTTTTCCGTAATCCGATATTGATTGCCCAATCATTTTTTCAATATCTCTATCAATTTCACTTACCTTGTTTATCAATTTTACATCCTCATCAGTACTGGGATCAGCAGAATAAAGGCCATTAATATTAGATAATAAAATAAGACAATCTGCACTTGTTATTTGAGCCACTCTTGATGCAAGCCTATCATTGTCTCCATATCTTATTTCACTTGTCGCGATCGTATCATTTTCATTAACGACTGGAACAATACCCAATTTTAATAATGTATCTATTGTTCTTCTGGCATTTATTGATCTTCTTCTTTGTTCAGTATCATCCAAGGTAAGAAGAATTTGGGAAATCTTAATTTCATTTTTTTCAAAGGCACTCTTAAATGAGCCCATCAAATGTATTTGGCCCACAGCAGATACAGCTTGATTCATATCCATCTTCATATTTTTCATATCAAGATCTAAATCTTTTGCGCCCATCGCAATTGCTCCAGAAGAAACAATTATAACCTCTTTATCATTTTCTCTTAAATATTTAACATCTTCAGCAAGACTATTAAGCCATTCTTTATTAAGACTTCCCGAAGTTTCATTGAATAGAAGTGCAGATCCAATTTTGATAATAATTCTATTTGTTTGTTCTAATTTCATTTAATTTTTAATAATTAAAATATGATTTATTAAATTACTTACTCCTTCACCTGTAATAGTTGAAATTGTGTATACTTGTAACTGTGTTTCATTTTCAAGGATATTCTTTTTAATTTTTATTTCTTCTTTATCAATCAGATCACATTTATTTAATACAACTATTTTATTTTTCTTTGTTATATTACCATCATAATTATTCAACTCACCGGTAATTGTATTATAAGATTTTTTAACATCTTCGTCAGTTACATCAATTACATGAATAATTGAATGGCATCTCTCAATATGTTTTAAAAACTTAAATCCCAAACCATCGCCTTTGTGAGCATCTTCAATTAAGCCGGGTATATCTGCCACTACAAGTTCTTGGTCGTCTTTTCTTACAACTCCTAGCTTTGGATCAAGAGTTGTAAAAGGATAGTCAGCCACTTTGGGTTTAGCAGCAGATATCTTTCTTAAAAGACTTGATTTTCCTGCATTCGGAAATCCCACAAGCCCGGCATCAGCAAGAATTTTTAACCTTAATACAATTTCAGCTTCATGGCCTTTTTCTCCATGTGTTATCTTGCGCGGCGCTCGATTAGTTGATGATTTAAAATTAATATTTCCTAACCCTCCTTTTCCTCCAGGGAAAAGAGTTACTTTTTCATCATTAATTATATCAGCAATTATTTCTTCATTTAATAATACTTCAGTTCCAACAGGAATCTTTAAAATTAAATCTTTACCTGACGCGCCTGTTCTATTCCTGCCAGCTCCACCTCTACCTTTTTGTGCTTTAAAGTGTTTTTGAAATCGAAAGTCTACAAGTGTGTTTAAAGATTTTGTTCCTTCTAGAATAATATCTCCACCTTTTCCACCGTTGCCGCCATCGGGTCCACCAAATTCGATATATTTTTCTCTTCTGAAGCTCAAGCAGCCATCACCACCATCACCACTTTTTACAAAGATTTTAGCTTCATCAATAAACTTCATTTTAAGGAAATATTTTTAGAAAAAAGATTTAGATTTACTGTTTGGGAACAACAGAAATAAATGTTTTTCCGTTTTTTTTCTTACCAAACTTTACAAAGCCATCAACAAGCGAAAAAATTGTATGATCTTTTCCAAGGCCTACATTATCACCTGGGTGCCATTTAGTACCCCTTTGTCTAGCTATGATGTTACCAGGTATTACAGTTTGACCACTGTATTTCTTTATACCCAATCTTCTTCCAGCTGAGTCTCTTCCGTTTCTCGATGAGCCGCCGGCTTTTTTAGTTGCCATTATTAGCTATCCTTTTTTTTTACAGTTTTCTTTTTAACTGTAGTTTTCTTTTTTGTAACTGTTTTCTTTTCAGTTTCTAACTTGGTATCACTTGCTTTCTTCACAGCTTTTTTTGAAGCGAATCCAGGTATATCAAGTGAATTAATTTTTAAAAAAGTTATATCCTGTCTGTGACCATTAAGCCTTCGATAGTTTTTTCTTCTTTTCTTCTTAAATACTAAAATTTTTCTATCTCTGTCTTGTTTAACAATTTCAGCATTAACTTTCGCGCCACTGATTTGTGGAGATCCCACAGAAAATTGTTCTTTATCACAAGCGAAAAGGACATCATCGATAGTGATCTTATCACCATCTTTGCCATCAATTTTGCTCACACTCAACATAGTGTTTTCGCTAACTTTATACTGCTTTCCGCCAGTTGAAATAATCGCAAACATAATAGAAATTACTATTTGATTTTAAAAGTGGCCTGAATATAAACGTCACTTTTCTTATGTCAATAGCCATAATTTCAGATAAAAAACTTAAAATCTGCGAGATTTATGCATAAAATATACATATAAATACCCTACTTAATCAGCGTTTTATCAAATAAATAAATATGACCTTATCAATAAAACCATTCAAAGCCTTTAGGCCTTTACAGAAAAGAGTAGAGGAAGTGGTATTGCCAACTTTTGATAATTTAACGAACAAACAGTTAAATAAAATTTTAAAAGAGTCAGAATATAATTTCCTAAACGTAGTAAGCCCAAAAGCATTTTACCCTAACATTACCAAAAAAAATTCAAAAAAGCACGCATACGAGCACTTAGAATCTATGATTAAGAATAATATTATTTTTCAGGAGAAGGAAGAATGTTTTTATATATATTGTTTAGATAAATATAATAAGAAGCAGTTTGGTATAGTTGCATCAATAGAGTTCGAGGAAGGGAATAATAAAATTCTGAAACATGAAGCAATATTTAAAGCACGATCGAATTCTATCATGGAAACAATTGAACATACAAAAATGCAAATAGGTCCAGTTTATTTATCCTATAAAAATCAAAATAGCAGACCCATTGATTTTAAAAAATACGAAAGAAAAAAACCTCTTTATAAATTTAAGTCGCCAGGCGGTACAACTAGATCTCTTTGGAAAGTAAGTGAAAAAAATGAAATCCAATCTTTGAGAAAGAAATTATCAAAAATTCGAAAATTTTATATTGCTGATGGGCATCACAGGTACTCCGCAATTGAAAATTTAAATAGAAAGAAAAATATTAATAAAATTAAAAAAGAAAAAATAAACCTTCTTGCGGCAATATTTGATGAGCATTCTGTTAATATATTGAGCTTTCATCGACTAGCTAAATTTAGAAATTTTAATCAACAAAAAATAATTCAGGCCTTAAAGAAAAAATTTAAGCTAGAAAAAAAATTAAAATTTAAAAATCCGTGTGACCCAGGCAGTGTGATGATATATTTAAATAAAACTTGGTACAATGTTTCACTCACATCAAATAAAAAACTCTATACTAAATATGAAACTGACACTGACATAGTTGAGAAAATAATGATAAATAGTATCATTAAAAAACAATGTAATTGTTCTTTAGTAAATTTGTCGAATATTCCTGGTAAATTTGATCATAAAAAGTTAGCAAATGAAGTGGATAAAGGTGTGGCAGATATAGGATTTTTTATTTGCCCTTTACCGATGAAAAAGATAATGTCCATCGCAGACAAAGGTAAGATTGTCCCTAAAAAGTCAACTTACTTTGATCCGAAGCCTGCTGATGGCTTGGTTAATTTGCTTATGGATATTTAATTTAATGGAAAAGCCCGCTCAGAAGCCTCATTATCCTTATTTTTCATCCGGTCCCTGCGCCAAACCTCCTGGATGGTCGTTTGATAATTTAAAAAATGCAGCTCTTTCAAGGTCTCACAGATCTGGTGCAGCTGTTAAAAAACTTCAAGAGGTAATTGATAAGTCAAGACAACTGTTGGAAATTCCTGATGACTACTTAATTGGTATTGTTCCAGCTTCTGACACTGGCGCTGTTGAAATGGCTATGTGGTGTATGCTTGGTCAAAGAGGAGTTGAAGTTTATTCATGGGAAAATTTTGGTCATGACTGGAATATAGACGCAGGAGAACAACTGCCTCTAAAAGATAAAAAGTTAATTAAAGCAGAATATGGTGAACTTCCTGATTTTTCTGATAGCAATCCTGATAACGATATTGTTTTTACATGGAATGGTACTACCGCAGGTGTAAGAATAAAAAATACTGATTGGATAAGTGATCAAAGAAAAGGATTAACAATATGTGATGCCACATCAGCAGTTTTTTCAATGCAAATGGATTGGCATAAATTAGATGTTATTACTTACTCATGGCAAAAAGTTTTAGGAAGTGAAGCTGCTCATGGTATGTTGATTTTATCCCCTCGTGCAGTTGAACGACTTGAAACTTTCACTCCACCATGGCCCATCCCAAAAATATTTCGTCTAGCAAATAATCAAAAATTAATTTCAGGAATATTTTCTGGAGCAACAATAAACACTCCATCCATGATCAGTGTTGAAGATGTATTAAATTCCCTTAACTGGGGATTAGAGTTAGGCGGTTTAAATAAATTAATTGATATATCAGAAACAAATTTAAAATTAGTTAATAATTGGATTGATAAGCATGATAATTTTGAATTTCTAGCTAAAGATCCAGAGACCAGATCTTGTACTTCAATTTGTATACTTCCAAAGGATGAGTGGTTTAAAACTCTTAATGACGAAGACAAAGAAAATTTTATGAAGGAAGTTTGTTCATTGCTTGAAAGCAATGAAGCAGGATATGATCTAAACTCCTATAAAACGGCGCCACCGGGAATTAGAATATGGGGCGGTTCAACAGTTGAAAATAAAAATGTTGAACTTGTTCTACCTTGGATTGATTGGGCTTATTTAACAACTAAAGAAGCCTTTAAAAAGTGAATAAAGTACTTATTGCCGATAATGTTTCTGACGCTGTTTTTAAAGTATTTGATGAAAATAACATTGAATATGTGCAGAAAACAGGTCTTAGTGAAGACGAGCTTTCAAGAGAAATCGTAGATTACGCCGGGTTAGTAATTAGATCAGCAGTCACTGTAACTGACAAAATAATAAGCAGCGCTAAAAATCTGAGAGTTATTGGTAGGCCAGGCGTAGGGGTTGACAATGTTGACCTTGACTCAGCTACTAAAAATAACATCGTAGTCATGAACACTCCTCTTGGAAATGTTCAAGCAACTGCCGAACTTACATTTTCTATTATACATGCATTAATGAGAAAAATTACAGAGGCAAATGAGTCAATGCACAGTAAAAAATGGGAGAAAAAGAATTTCATTGGATCTGAGATGTTGGGCAAAACTATTGGCATCGTAGGATTTGGGAATATAGGAAAAAAAATTTCTGAAATATCACACGCATATGGAATGAATGTTCTTGTTCATAGTGCTTCATTAAGCGATACAGAACAAAAAAAATATAAAGTTGAAAAAGTATCTTTTGAAAAAATTTTGTTACACTCAGATATTATAACTTTTCATAATAAACTATCAGATAAATCAAAATATATGATTAATAAAGACACTCTTAAAACAATTAAAAAAACAGCAATTATTATTAATTGTGCGAGAGGTGGAATTGTAAATGAAAATGATGTTAAGAATGCAATTGATCAAAATGGTTTAGGAGGATATGGCTGCGATGTTTACGAGAAAGAGCCACAAACTGATAGTATATTCTCAGGTATGAAAAAAGTTGTAATGACACCTCACATCGGCGCCAGTACTGCAGAGGCGCAAGAAAAAGTTGCTATACAAATTGCAGAGCAAATGGTCGATTATCTTTTAAATAATAATGTAGTTAACCAAGTAAACAAATAAATGTCTAATACTCTGATATTAATCAGACATGGTAAAAGTGTTTGGAACGTAAAAAATATTTTTACCGGATGGGTTGATGTAGAATTAGACGATTTAGGAAAAAAAGAGGCATTAAAGTCAGCATTGTTACTCAAAGAAGCTGAAATAGTTCCTTCATTCGCATTTACATCATTTTTAAAAAGGGCACAAAATACGCTTCAAATAATTCTTGAGGAATTAAATATATATAATCTTCACACAGAAACTGCCTGGGAATTAAATGAAAGACACTATGGAGCACTGCAAGGATTAAACAAAGATGAAGTTAAAAAAAAATATGGTGAAGATCAGTTTTTAAAATGGAGGAGAGGTTACAGCACACCACCACCTGCACTACCAATTGATAGTGAAATGAATCCTAATAAAGACGATTTATATAAAGGAATAAATAATTTACCCCTAACGGAATGTTTAGAAGATACGTATGCGAGAGTAATTCCTTACTGGAAAAATTCTATAAAACCTTTAGTACTAAAAAATACCACTATTATTTCAGCACATGGAAACAGCTTAAGAGCTCTATGTAAGTACTTGTTTGACGTATCTGATGAAGACATAACAAGCTTAGAAATACCAACTGCAAATCCACTAGTTATCAGCCTAAATAATAGTTGCAAAATTCACTCCGCAAGTTATCTTGATGCCTCCAGAGCACAAAAATTGCCAATAATTGGCGAATAAAAAGGGAAAGTTATGAGTGAAGTATTTATTACATCTGCCGTTAGAACAGCCGTTGGTTCTTTTAATGGATCTTTATCGGGTATGCCAGCACACGATTTAGGCACAATAGTTATAAAAGAAACACTTAATAGATCAGGCATTGAAGGTGGTGATGTAGATGAGGTGATACTTGGACAAGTACTAACTGCAGCAACCGGTCAAAACCCTGCTAGACAAGCATCAATAAATGCTGGTTTAAATAAAGAAACCCCAGCATGGCTAGTTAATCAAGTTTGTGGATCTGGCTTACGAAGTGTTGCTTTGGCCTACCAATCTATAATGAATGGCGATGCAAATATTATTATTGCTGGTGGACAAGAAAGTATGAGTCAATCCCCGCACTGTACGCACCTAAGAAATGGAACCAAAATGGGCGATGATAAGATGATCGACTCAATGATCAAAGATGGTTTGTGGGATGCTTTTAATGGATATCACATGGGAACAACTGCTGAAAATGTTGCACAACAATGGCAAATTACTAGAGATCAACAAGATGAATTTGCTTTTAACTCACAACAGAAAGCAAGTAAAGCTAAAGCAGATGGAGTATTTAAGGATGAAATTGTTCCAGTTGAAGTCCCATCAAGAAAAGAGACAGTAGTTTTTGATAGTGATGAATATATTAAAGACAATGTTCAATTAGAAAAAATTTCATCTTTAAGACCTGCATTTGCAAAAGAGGGAACAGTTACAGCGGCAAATGCAAGTGGTATAAACGATGGCGCAGCTGCTTTGGCAGTAATGTCCTCAGATGAAATGAAAAAAAGAAACCTTGAGCCTATGGCAAGAATTGTATCGTGGTCAAGTGCTGGGGTTGATCCATCTGTGATGGGTACAGGACCTATACCTGCAAGCAGAAAAGCTCTTGATAAAGCAGGTTGGGATGTTTCTGATTTAGATTTAATTGAGTCAAATGAAGCATTTGCCGCTCAATCTTGTGCAGTAAATAAAGAAATGGGATGGGATGTTTCAAAAGTTAATGTTAACGGAGGAGCGATTGCCATAGGACATCCAATTGGTGCGTCAGGAGCTAGAATTCTTGTAACATTATTAAATCAAATGAAAAGACAGGACGCTAAAAAAGGACTTGCCACATTATGCATTGGTGGCGGCATGGGTGTCGCTCTGTGCGTCGAACGATAGGAGAAAATTATGTCTAAAGTAGCATTAGTAACTGGAGGAACAAGAGGAATAGGTGCTGCAATATCTCTTGCTTTAAAAAAGGAGGGGTGCAATGTTGCTGCAACCTATAGTTCAAATTCAGATGCAGCAAATAAGTTTTCATCCGAAAACGGTATTGAGGTATTTCAATGGAATGTTGCTGATGCAGCTGCATGTGAAGCTGGCGTAAAGCAAGTTGCTGATAAGCTGGGCACTGTTGACATTTTAGTGAATAATGCAGGCATTTCCAAAGCCTCAATGGCTCATAAAATGTCAGTTGAACAATGGGATGATGTAATAAGAACTGACTTAGATTCAGTTTTTTATATGACAAGATGTGTACTTGAAGGCATGAGAGAAAAATCTTTTGGAAGAATAATCAGCATTTCTTCTATTAACGGTCAAAAAGGTGAGATGGGTCTAATAAATTATAGTGCGGCAAAAGCTGGTTTATTAGGTTTTACCAAAGCATTAGCGCAAGAAACTGCTAGAAAGAATATTACAGTTAACGCTATTGCACCTGGCTATATCGATACTGAAATTCTAGCGGATGCCTCCGAGGATTTTATGAAAAGTTTAATTGGAAAAATTCCTGTAGGAAGACTTGGAACAGTTGATGAGGTTTCACGAATAGTTACATTCCTTGCTAGTGATGAAGCGGGCTTTATAACAGGTTCTACGATATCTGCAAACGGTGGACAATATTTTACTTAAAAGGAATCTTTGAGATTTCTTATATGACCGAATACTTCTTCTGGACTTTTACCCGTAAGCCCCAGAGAGTTGATCAAATCTTCATCATCTGCCTTTAAGAAAATATTTAATCTCTTTTCATCCCCAATTGTTGATGGAATAGATGGTATGTTTTGTTTATCTAGGCTTTTCAGACGATCCATTTTTGATTCTATTTCATCCGACGGGTAAATAGAGCTTATAAAACTTCCATTACTTAAAGTATATTCATGGCCACAGTAAATTTTTGTTTCATCAGGTAGATCCCTTAGTTTTGTAAGAGATTTCCACATCATTTCTGGTGAACCTTCAAAAAGTCTACCACATCCAAGTGAAAATAGCGTGTCACCAGTAAAAACAAGTTTTAGGGATTCAAAATAAAAAGCGATATGGCCCGTAGTATGCCCAGGTATTTCAATTATCTGAGCATTGTGTTCATCAAAATTCCAAATATCACCCTCTGAAACTTGTATATCAATTCCTGGTATTCTCTCAAAATCTTTTTTGCTGCCAACTATTTTGCATCCATACTTTTCTTTGAGTTCAAAATTTCCTCCTACATGATCAAAATGATGATGAGTATTAAGTATGAATTTTAAATTAAGTTTGTGTTTATTTAGAACATCAATTACAGGACCTGCTTCAGAAGGATCAACAACAAATGCATCCCCATTTTTATTTGAGTATATATAAGCATAATTATCGCTTAAGCATTTAACAATAAGTATTTCATTCATATTTAATCCTTTGAAACTAAAAAAAGTCCGACTTCATTAAAGTAGCTATCAAGAAAATTTTTTCCACTAAAATTGGAAAGTTTTTTATTAGAAAGATCACCTTTCTTTTCAATTTTGATTTCTAACTCCTCACATAAATCAATAAAATCATTAATTGTACAAAAATGTAGATTTGGAGTTTCATGCCATGAATAACTTAGTTTCTTGCTTACTGGCATTTTTCTATTCAACAATAAACTAGCCCCAATCTTCCAGTGGCCAAAATTCGGAAAGGATATAATTGCTTTTTTAGAAATTCTAACCAATTGCTGCATTACTGTTTTAGGACTTTTTGTAGCTTGTAAAGTGTAAGTAAGTATTGAATAATCAAATAACTTATCTGGATAATCATACAAATCAGTATCTGCATCTCCTTCAATTACTGAAATGCCTTTGGCTAAACAAAGCTGAACCTTTTTTTGATCAATTTCCATCCCGCGACCATCAATATTTTTATACTCTCTCAAATACTCCAACAAAGACCCATCATTGCACCCAACATCAATAACAGAAGCATTGTTAGGAATTAGCTCAGCAATTACACCAAAATCTTTGTTTTCGTTTATTAAGCTCATAAATTTTCAAATGTTGAATTAATGAATCCTTTTATCGCCTCAAAAAACTTTGGTTCATCCAATAGGAATGAGTCATGACCGTTTTCAGTTTCAATTTCAATAAAACTGACATTAAGCCCAAGAGAATTGAAAACTTTTACAATTTTTTTGTTTTCAGATGTTGGGTATAGCCAATCACTGGTAAATGACACACAAAGAATTTTAGATTGCGTATTTTTAAAGGCCTCTATTAAGGAGCCATTATTTGCTGAGGAAACATCAAAATAATCCATTGCTCGAGTGATATACAGATAGCTGTTTGCATCAAAGCGATCAACAAAAGTAAATCCTTGATGTCTTAAGTAACTTTCAATTTGAAAATCGGCATCAAAAGAATAATCCAAGCTATTTTTATCTTGGAGATTTCTTCCAAACTTACTTTGTAGAGCTTCTTTAGATAGATATGAAATATGTGCTGCCATCCTAGCTACTGAAAGCCCTTTCATGGGTTTTTTATCAGAATGATAGTAATTTCCTGATTGCCAGTTTGGATCAGCCATTATGGACTGCCTTGCAAGCTCATTTAATGCAATGTTTTGAGCCGAATGGTTTGTTGCAGTTGCAATAGGAACTGCTGAATGTACCATTTCAGGAAACTTTGAAAGCCATTCGAGTACCAACATGCCCCCCATCGATCCGCCAGTAACACAGAATATTTTCTCAATTCCCAAATAATCAATTAATAATTTTTGAGCTCTGACCATATCTGCAATTGTAATTACAGGAAAATCAGTCGCGAATTCTTTACCGTTTTCAGGATTTATTTCTTTTGGACCCGTTGATCCCATGCACCCACCAATAACATTAGGGCAAATGACGAAGAACTTGTTCGTATCAATTGGTTTATCGGGCCCTACAACCATCGACCACCAGCCATTTTTTTTTGTAATGGGATGATCACTTGCCACATATTGATCGCCAGTCAAGGCATGACAAACTAAGATTGAATTATTTTTTTTATCGTTAAGTTTGCCATATGTTGTATATGCAGTTTTAAATTTAGATAAACTTCCACCTCCATCCAAATTTAATGGTTCATCTTCTGCTAAAGTAACAATTTTATTTTCACTCATAATTTTTTCCAAAAAAAAACCGCCCAACAACTAAGTTTGGCGGTTTCAACTACCTCTTTAGCTGCATTTTTATTGCGCCCGCAAGCTGTGCTCAAATCGGCGCAATTCATGTATTATATATTCAATAGGATATTGTCAAATTAGAAGATTTATTTATTTCAAAGATTTTCTTTCAAATTTAGCGATATTCACCTATTTATAGCCAATTGAAATATGAAAAAACTTAAAAATATAAAGCTTTACGAAGGAGGCATTTCATCAATTCCTGGCAAAAAGCAAGTTATTAAGGTGTCCTCTAATGAGTCACCATTTGGTCCGAGCTTGCGAGTACAAAAGGCGATATCAACGGCTAAGTCAAAAACTCACAAATATCCTGACGGAAATAGTCTGGAATTAAAAAATGCCTTATCAAAAAAAACCAAATTAAATATCAACAACCTCTTCGTTGGAAATGGATCAGACGAGATACTAGGCCTGGCTTGTCAACTTTTTCTAAATAAAGGAGACGAAGTTATTATTCCTAAGCACAGTTTTTTAATGTTTGAAATTTACTCTAAAATCAGTGGGGGCGTCGTTAAACGTTCATCAACAAAAAATTTACGTTTTGATGTAAAAAGTATTTTAAATAAAATCACAAAAAAAACTAAAATTATATTTATTGCCCAGCCCAATAATCCAACAGGATTTTATCTATCAAAAGAAGAATTAAGATTGCTTATCTCACGTGTCCCTAAGAAGATATTTATAATTATTGATTCTGCCTATGCAGAATATGTAACTGATAAAGATTATTCTAATGGCATTAACTTTGCCAAAAAATATAAAAATATCATTGTCACTAGAACTTTCTCAAAAATTTATGGTTTGGCGTCCTTGAGATTGGGTTGGTGTTACGCCCATACAGATATAATAAAATTAATGAATAAAGTGAGAGGGCCATTTAACGTAAATCAAATTGCCCAACTTGCTGGCGTTGAGGCATTAAAAGATAAAAAATATGAAAAAAATGCGATAAACCATAACAAATTTTGGCTAAAAAAAATGAATAGTGAACTAAGTAGATTGCCAGTAAATGTTTATGATAGCAGAGCAAATTTTCTACTCATTAATGTAGGCAAATCTGTAAAAAAACTAAATCAGTATTTATTGTCAAAATCAATTATTGTAAGGTTAATGGATAAGTATAATCTTCCAGATTGCATTAGGTTATCTATTGGTAAATCTACAGAAAATAGAAAAGTCCTTAAAGCTATGAAAGAGTTTTATAATGCCAAGTAAGAAGAGAACATTTAAAAAAATTAGTATAATTGGTTTGGGTTTAATAGGTTCTTCTATTGCCTTAGCTATAAAAAAGAAAAAACTAGCAGAAATTACCTCTGGTTACTCTAGGTCTTTAAAAACAAGAACTATCGCGAAAAAACTTAAATTAACTAGTGAAATAAAAAACAATATATCTGACTGCGTAAAGAATTCAGATTTGGTTATTATTTGTACTCACTTAAGCAGTTACAAAAGTATTTTTAAAAAGATATCACCTCATCTTACTAAAGATGCCATTGTAACAGATGTTGGATCTGCGAAAGAGTTTTCAATTTCAGAAGTCGAGAGTTTAATTAAAAAAAAGATAAATTTCGTACCTGCTCATCCTATTGCTGGTACTGAAAAAAGTGGGCCAAAAGCTGGCTTTGCTGAACTATTCGAAGAAAGATGGTGCATAATTACACCTTTAAAAGGCAATAAAACCAGAGACATAAATAAAGTAAAAACTTTTTGGAAAAAATTGGGAAGCAAAGTAGAAACTATGACTCCTTCTAGACATGACAAAGTAATGGCAGTGACTTCTCATTTGCCCCATCTAATTGCTTATAATATGGTTCATACAGCAGCTGATTTAGAAAACTTTACAAAATCAGATATTGTTAAGTATAGCGCGAGTGGATTTAGAGATTTCACAAGAATTGCTTCCTCAGATCCTACTATGTGGAGAGATGTAATTTTGGCAAACAGAGAAGCTGTATTAGAAATGATTGGTAGATTTTCTGAAGACCTGAGTGCTATACAAAAATCAATACGGTGGGAAGACGGAGATAGTTTGCATAAGTTATTTTCAAAAACAAGAATTGTGCGTGAGAAAATAATTAAAGCAGGTCAAGACACTTCTGATGCCGATTTTGGCAGATCAAAAAGAAAATAATTCCTTTAAATCGATCAAAGGGATGAAAAGCACAGAAATAATTCCATTTTTAATTACCAAAGGGGTACTAAACAAATTATCATTGTTTTCAACATTTGATACGTCTAGTTGAATATTGCCATTTAAATTTGTACTTAAATCAGAAATTTTTCCCTCTAGCAAAATTCTTGTTTCATTTTTAAATGAGTCTAAAACATTTGATGCAACGGCTGTAAAAAAAACGCGATAGCCATTCTCATTAACTTTATTCATTTTAAAAATAATTTTTTTTATATTCTCTATATTGTAATCACCTATATTCAGACTCATATCATTTGAAATTGAATAAATCTCATTAATTTGCCCTTTATCCATCGACAATCTCAGCTGAATATCATTCAAAAAAAAATTTAAAGAATCGTCTTCATTAAAAGAACTATTTATTTTATCCGTTCTCATCATTAGTTTACTTATATCGAAAGGATTCATATCAATTTTTATATTTCCTATTTCTATATTAGATAGGTTATCTGATCTGTTGAGAATAGGATTTACAATCAAACCTGATATTCTGTAAGGATACCCCGTCACCCTCAAGTTGTTATACTTAATGTTGTATCTTTCAAGGTTACTTGATAATTGGGATTTCAACTGAAAAGAAATAAACATCCAATAAATTGAATAAAAGACCAAAATAGCCAATACCAAAACGATTATTCTATTAAATGAAAATATCTTCATTTTGGATATTTAATCTTGGCCTCTTCAAGCAGTTTATCAGACTGATTTTCAATAGAATTATATAATTTTTCTGTAAATTCACTTTTATCTAGTCCTGGCTCAATTGGTTTTAAAAATTCAATTACCATTTTACCAGGATAACGAAGAAATCGTCTCCTTGACCAAAAGTAACCACAATTAATTGCAACTGGTAGACAAGGAATTTTGAGACCATCGTACAAAGCTGTAACGCCATACTTATATTGGCGACGTTCACCAACTGGTGTTCTGGTCCCTTCAGGAAAAATTAATAAAGGACGGGGATCATTGTCCATACTTCTTTTTGCAGAATTCACCATTGCTTGAATATTTGTTTCCCCTTTTCTCCTATCGACATATATGAAATTGGCTTTCTTAAAACAAAGTCCAACAATTGGTATGAATAATAATTGTTTTTTTGCAATTATTGACGGTGTTTCAATTGCTTCATTAAGAAAAATAGCTTCTGCAAGAGATTGATGTTTAGCAGCTATGAGATATTTTCGAGTGCTTGGAATGTTTTCTAACCCACGGTACTCAACTTCTAGATTTGCAAATAGCTTAAGGCTTAATTTTGTATGTGTTGACTGAAAACGTATGATGCCAAGCATATGTATTTTAGGTAAGAAAAAAAGTATAGGTGCAAAAAAAATACAAATTAATAATACAATATAAAATGCTAAATTTGCTAAAAGTGATCTTACATAAATCATGATTTAAAGTCCTATACTCAAACTTATTTTTGTCCTTAAATATTTTATATACTCTACAATTAATTTCTTCATACGAATATTTATTTTTTGATTGTCATATTTTACACCATAATAGAAAGTTTCTTTATCTAATAAAAGTCGATTTACCTCGAGTTTAACTCTTGGTAGATGGTAATCAGATGTTATTAATAGAATATTTTTAATATTATTATTCTTTTTCCAAAAAAAAATTTCTCTAACATTTTCGAAGGTATTTGTTGAAATGCTCTCAAGTTCAATACAACAATTAAACAGCTGATTGAATTTTGGAAATTCTTTTTTTATTTCCTCAATAGGAATATCTTTATTAACTCCTGATATTAAAAGTTTGTACCCAATCTCACTATTAAGTATTTTAAGTCCCTCTAATATTCTAAATTTATCACCAGTTAGTACGACAATTCCCTCGATTTCTTTTTCATTGAGGTCTGTATTTTTATAGCTTTGAATGTTGAAGAGAAAGAAATTAAATTGTAAGAGTACGATAATTACAAATAAAAGTAGAGAAAAATGAATGTAATGTGATTTTAATTCATTAATCATTTTAAATAAGTTACACTATTTTACTGCTAATAATTACAATTAATAAAATTAAGTAAGACTATGATAATATCCTGTCCATCATGTTCGGCAAAGTATCTAGTAAATATAGAGGATATTGGCTTTGGCAGACAGGTTAAATGTACAAGATGCAACCATTCATGGTTTCATGAAAATAAGAATTATGAAAATGATAAAAAGTTACAAATAGAGGAAATTGTTAATACTTACGCAGAACGGGATCATTCAAAGGATCAGAATTTACCAGTTGTTTATGAAAAAAACAAAACAAGTATTCCACTCCCATTTCTACTTTTATTGACCCCAGTAATTTTCATATCAATCGATGCGGTTATACAAAACTCTAGTGTAAATGCATTTGAATTGAGCAGGTCAATTAACAGTTATATTGATTATATATTAGAACAAATAAGAAGCTTCTTTTCTTATTAAATTTCATTTTTAATAAAGTCTTCGTATGACTGAGTTTTTCTAATTATTCTTATTTGAGATCCATCTACCATGAGCTCTTCAATAAGTGGTCGAGCATTATAGTTTGAACTCATCGTTGAACCATATGCCCCAACATCTTTTAATATGACGTATTGACCACTCTTTACTTTATTAAATTTTTGAATATTAAGAAATACGTCAGAACTCTCACATATTGGACCAACTATATCTGTATTTATTTCATCATATTCACTTGTCCTGACATCTGGCATTATTTCGTGATGAGCATCGTATAATGCAGGCCTCATCATATCGTTCATACCTGCGTCGATAATGACAAATTTTTTTCCAGTTATATTCTTTGTATAAAGTACTTTTGATACTAATATTCCTGCATTTGCAGCTATAAGCCTACCTGGTTCAAAGATAAATTTAAGATTCTCTGTATCAAAATATTTTACGATTAAGTTTTTATAGTCTTCAAAAGTAAAATTTCTTTTTTCAGGACTAATACCCCCACCAACATCAACGGTATTTATTTTTTTTGTTTCACTATTTATTTTAGCAACTAATTCACCAATAATTTTAAATGTTCTTTGAAATGGTGTTAGGTCTTTAATATTGCTACCTATATGAAAAGCTATAGATGAAATCTCTAAATTTGGATAATTTTGTCGATTCTGAAAAATTTCGTAAGTTTGTTCTATACTGATTCCAAATTTATCCTCGAGACTGCCTGTGCTAATTTTTTTGTGCGTTTCTGATTGTATATCTGGATTAATCCTAATTCCTACTTTCTGAATTTTTCCCGACACAGAAGCTATTCGATTTATATGATCAAGTTCATCGAGTGATTCTGCATTGATTTGTAAACAATTATTACTGATCGCAAATTGAATATCGCTAGCAGTTTTGCCAATGCCTGAAAAAACTATTTTATTTGGTTTCATCCCTGCTTGTAATGCTTTTCTCATTTCCCACTCAGAAACAACATCTCCTCCCGCTTCGAGTTCGGTTAGAGTTTTTAGTATTGTTAGATTTGAATTTGATTTGAGAGAAAAACACACCGTTGCATCAAGTGAAGTAAGTGAATCTGAAAACTCTCTAAAATTATTTGTGAGAGTTTGTTTGCTATAACAGTAGAATGGTGTAGCTCTACCTTCAGCAATTTCTCTTATTGAGATATCCTCAAATTTAAGGATATCATTTTCATATTGTAGAAAGGACATTTTTAAGCCTTATAGATCTCTATTTTATAATTGCTTTTTGATTCTGTTGGGGGAAATTCAAGAGAGCCTTTTTTCCCACAACCAAGAATACATAAGAAAATAATCAAAATACTAATATTTTTCATTACTTAATTCTTTTCTAGCTTGACTAATCATTTTTCTTATCTCAGATATTGCTGTCCCGCCATAGCTTTTTTTATTGTTAATACTATTTTTCAAATCTAAAAATCCATACACAGATTTGTCTATATTTTTATCAAATTTTTTATAATCCTTCATCGATATCTTATTTAAACTTATTTTCTTTTTTTCTGCAAAGTTGACAATTTTAGCGGTTAAATTGTGCGCACTTCTAAAAGAATAACCAAGATTTATAACTAGCCAATCTGCTAAATCAGTTGCATTGGCAAAAGAAGATTTAAGCTTTTTCTCGATGTTTGATTTTTCAATTTTAATTGTAAAGATTATTTCGATCATACAATCGAGACAAAGATGAATGTTTTTACTTGTTGAGGTTACAAGCGCCTTATCTTCCTGAAGGTCTTTGCTGTAAGTTAGTGGAAGAGATTTAAGCAAGTTAAGCATAGATGATAGATTTCCTGAAATTGTCGAAGATTTTGCTCTAATTAATTCAGCGCCATCAGGATTTTTTTTCTGAGGCATAATTGAAGAACTCGACATTAATTGGTCTCCGATTTTAAAGAAACCCACTAAATCGGAATTATATAGAGTAATTTCCTCAGCTAACCTTGATAAGTGAACAGCCATTAAGGATGAACTAGATAAAAAATCTACCACAAAATCTCGATCAGAAACTGTATCCAATGAATTTTTTGTAGGTTTTTTAAAGTCAAGCATTTTCGTTGTTTTGTTTCTATTAATTGGAAAATTAGTTCCCGCTAAGGCTCCTGCACCAAGTGGATTTTCGTTCATTCTTCTAAAAGAGTCGCTGAATCGATTCGTATCCCTGTTAAACATTTCAAAGTACGCCATAAAAAAATGTCCAACTGATATTGGCTGCGCAGTTTGCAGATGAGTAAGGCCTGGAAACGTAATCAAAATATTTTTACTTGCAACCTGTAGTAACGCAGATTTCAGTTTTTTTAATTTTTTTGAAATCAGTATATTATCTTTTTTCATCCACAATTTTAAATCTGTTACAACTTGATCATTTCTAGATCTACCAGTATGTAACCTTTCAGCGGCATCACCAATAAGCTCTTCTAGTCTACTTTCAATATTCATGTGGATATCTTCAAGATCATCATCAAATATAAATTTATTATTTTTAATTTCAGTTCTAATTTTTTTTAATCCGGAAATAATTTTTTTTGAGTCTTTATTAGAAATTATTTTTTGAGACGAGAGCATTGTAGCGTGTGCAATCGATGCTTCAATATCCTCTTCAAATAAAAATTTGTCATTTTCCAAAGATGAATTAATATTTATAAAAGACTCACTCGATTTTTTATTAAATCTATCTCTTAACTTATTTTTTTTAATGGACATTTTACTAAAACTATTTATTTCTCAAATAATGATGATTTCTTTATGCAGTAGATTTATAATTTTGATGGTATATGCCACAATCCTTATCTTTTGCAACAGTTTATATTCTTCAAATTCATACGCGAATGAGTTGATAATAGAAAAAAAACAAGGTTTTTTAAGTAAATTCGAAGATATCAATAGCAATGATGTCACTTTAAATGATTTTAATGGCAAGTTGCTTTTAATTAATCTCTGGGCAACATGGTGTGAACCTTGCAAAGAAGAAATGCCATCACTCGATAGATTACAACAAAAATATGATAAACAAGATTTTCAGATACTTGCAATAAGCGTTGATCGTGGGCCGAAGAAAAAGTCAGTAAATTTTTTTAATGAATACGAAATCCAAAATATAGATTTATTCTTTGACGATAAAAATAATATACCACGAGAAGTGAGAGCAGCAGGACTTCCATTTTCATTTTTTATTGATCAAGAGGGAAATCAAATAGCAAAGTTTATTGGTCCAACTGAATGGGACAGTAACTACTTTCAAGATTATATTGATAGTAATTTATAAATAATTATAAGGCTTGTTCTAATTCGGGAAGAACTTGAAACAAGTCTGCTACCAAACCATAGTCTGCCACATCAAATATAGGTGCTTCTTCATCTTTATTTATGGCAACTATAATTTTTGAGTCTTTCATGCCAGCCAAGTGCTGGATCGCTCCAGATATTCCGACCGCTATGTACAGTTCGGGTGCTACAACTTTACCGGTTTGTCCGACTTGATAATCATTTGGAACAAAGCCTGCATCAACGGCAGCTCGAGATGCTCCAACAGCAGCTCCAAGTTTTTCAGCTACTTTATCCAAAAGTTCAAAGTTTTCTCCATTTTGCATTCCACGTCCACCTGAAATAATTGTCTTTGCAGAAGTAAGTTCTGGCCTATCAGATTTTGTTAGCTCTTCGCCCACAAATTCTGAAATTGATGGAATATTCTCAGCATTTATCTTTGCAACCTCGCATTCAGCAGAGTCAGTTGTTGCAGCTTTGAAAGCAGTTGGTCTAACTGTGAGAACTTTCTTTGCGTCAGATGTTTGTACAGTTGCAATAGCGTTACCAGCATAAATTGTTCTAATAAATGTATCTGCACTTTCAACAGCAACGATCTCCGATATTTGAGAGACATCAAGTTTTGCAGCAAGTCTAGGCATCACATTTTTACCAGTTGTTGTTGCGGCAGCCAAAAAGTAGTCATAATCGCCGGCAATATTAAAAATAACTTGAGTAAGTTTTTCAGCCAAAACATTATCAAATGCTGCATCATCCAAGTGGAGTAATTTACTCAATCCATTAATTTTTGAAGCCTCCGCAACAGCTTCATCAATATTTGAGCCCACAATAAGTCCGTGAACATCGCCTTCAATTTGAGACGCCGCTGTTATAGCTTTTAAACTTTGATCGCTGACCTTTCCGTTTGCATGCTCGATATAAAAAAGTGATGTCATATAACTCCTGCCTCATTTTTTAATTTTTCTACAAGATCTCCAACATTCTCGACTTTGATTCCAGCCTGACGCTTTGGAGGTTCAATAACTTTTAAAATGCTTAATCTAGGTGTAACATCAACTCCATAGTCTTCAGGAGATTTTTGATCAATTGGCTTCTTTTTTGCTTTCATTATATTGGGCAGAGAAGCATACCTAGGTTCATTCAATCTTAAATCGGTGGTAATAATAGCGGGCATATTCAGATTTACAGTTTGTAAACCTCCATCTATTTCTCTGGTAACTTTAACCTTGTCGCCGTCGATTTCAACTTTTGAAGCAAAAGTTCCTTGAGGCATATCTGTTAGTGCAGCAAGCATCTGACCAGTTTGATTGTTATCTCCATCAATCGCTTGCTTTCCGGATATCACTAGTCCAGGTGACTCGCTTTCACAAATTTTTGCTAGAATTTTTGCAATTGAAATAGGCTCAACTTTTTCTTCTGTGAGCACATGTATTCCTCGGTCAGCTCCCATTGCAAGAGCCGTTCGAATAGTTTCTTGACAGGATTGATTGCCGATTGAAACAGCGATGATCTCTTCAGCTTTACCAGCTTCTTTTAATCTAATTGCCTCTTCAACTGCAATTTCACAAAAGGGGTTCATAGACATTTTTACATTCTCAGTTTCAACACCAGTTTGATCAGATTTAACTCTGATGTTAACGTACGGATCAATAACTCTTTTGACAGGGACTAAAATTTTCATGATTTATGTGTTATAATATCTTTTTAGTTGAGTAAACATAAATTATACATTCTTACCAGGTTTCCACAAAATATCTTTTTTGCCATTGTTGTTTACAACTCTCGATAAAACAAAAAATAAATCAGATAACCGATTGATATATTTAATTGCTTCTTCGTTGACCTCTTCTTTTTTTGCAAGTGCGACAATCTGAGTTTCAGCTCGGCGCGTTACAGTTCTTGCGTTGTGTAAAAATGCCGCAGACTGAGACCCTCCCGGTAGCACAAAAGAATTAAGGGGTGCTAACTTTGCGTTATATTTGTCAATTGTTTTTTCAATTCTTGTAACCTGCTTGCTTGTAACGCGTAGCGGTTTATATTTTGGTTTTTTTTCAACTGGAGTTGCGAGATCAGCACCTAAATCAAATAAGTCATTTTGTATTTCTGAAATTATTTTTTTCAGAGATGATTTGGCACTCGTGTTTAAAATTCCAAGTATAGAATTCAGTTCATCGACAGTCCCGTATGCTTTTATTCTTATATTATCCTTAAATACACGTTTGCCAGATACTAGCCCTGTCTTGCCTTTATCACCGGCCCTTGTATAAATTTTATTGAGTTTTACCATTAAGAACTAGTTGAAAAGTAAAGAGCACTCATAATTATTACAATCGCAATAAACTGCAGAGTAATTCTAAGTCTCATAAGTTTATTTGAGTACTTTTTATTAAAATCTCCACCTTTAAACATAGCGTAAATACCTGTTCCTAAAACCGCTAAAACAGCAAGAAGTGATATAGGAATTAATAAGTAATATAAAAAACCTGGCATATAAAATTAAGCAGGGTTCGTAGAAACAAGTCGACGTGTTACAATGTCGGCCTGTATCTCTGCAGTTCCTTCAAATATATTTAAAATTCTGGAGTCACATAAAATTCTACTTATTGGATACTCAAGCGCAAACCCATTACCTCCATGAATTTGGACTCCGTTATCTGCGCATGCCCAAGCAACTCTAGCAGCCAACATTTTTGCCATTCCTGCTTCCAAATCACATCTGTGTCCTTTATCTTTTTCTCTTGCAGCATAATAAGTTAATTGTCTTGCAGCCATAATCTCAGTAGCCATAGAAACAATTTTCGATGCATTTCTAGGTTTGTCATACAGCGAACCACCATTTGTATCTAGCCTATCTATTGCGTATTGCATTGCAGTTTCAAAAGCTGATTGTGCTACACCCAGTGCTCTAGCTGCAGTTTGTATACGAGCTGCTTCAAAAGTTTCCATCATTTGTTTGAAGCCATTTCCTTCTTTTTCACCAAGTAAATTTTCTTTTTTAACTTTAAAGCCGTCAAAAGCCATTTCGTACTCTTTCATTCCTCTGTAGCCTAAAACTTCAATTTCGCCACCACTAATTCCCTCATCAGGGAACATATTATCGTCATCACCCCTCTGTTTTTCAGCAAGGAACATTGATAAACCTTTGTAGCCTTTTTCATCAGGGTTTGTGCGTGCTAACAACATCATCACGTCACTTCGAGCTCCATGTGTAACCCATGTCTTGTTTCCTGTGATTGTATAGTGCTCTCCATTTGCAACTGCCCTTGTTTTGAATGAGCCCATATCAGATCCTGAATGAGGTTCGGTTAAAACAGCACATGGAAGCATTTCACCAGATGCAATTTTCGGTAAATACTTATTTTTCTGTTCTTCGGTACCACCTGTAATCAATAGTTCGGCAGCTATATCGCCGCGTGTACCAAGTGAGCCAATGCCAATATAACCCCTTGCAAGTTCCTCAGTTACCACACAGTCAACAAATCTTGTCATTCCAAGTCCACCGTATTCTTCAGGTATCGTCAGACCAAATACACCAAGTTCAGACATTTTTTCAATTACAGACATCGGAATGAGGTTATCTTTAAGATGCCATTCATGAGCGTTTGGCGTTACGTCATCTTCAACAAATTTTCTAAATTGTTCTTGAATTATTGATGTGGTTTCATCTAAGCCGCTATTACCGAAGTTTTTACTCGAAAATCCATCTTTCAATAATTGAGCAAGTTTCATGCGATCTGCAGTGCTATTGCCATTCAAAATCAGATCATTAAATTCTTCAGTCCCTGTTTCTTGAAAGAGACCATTTTTTAATCCTAAATCTTGAGGACGAACATACTCAAGTTGTGACATTGGTATCCCAGATTTAATTTGCGCACAGTATTCCGAAAAAGTAATTTGCAAAATTAATTGCTCTGTTTCATTAAACGTCCCGGTCGAGTCTAGGTTTGAGGCCCAATTAACCATTTCTTTCAAAGTAGCTCTGTATGCAGCAACCCAAGATAAGCCATGTGCAGCATGTTGTTCCCTATCTAGATTATCACGAGATAATTTTCCATTAACAATTAACTCACCTCTTACATGTTGCAGGGCAGCATCGTAATACTTATCGACAGTAATAAGGGATTTTTGACATTTAGAAATTAGTTCGTGCATGTTTAACTTTCTAGTTTAGAGATTTTTGTCCTTTTTTTGCAGCGCCAACAAGGACAGCCATATTTCCACCTTTATGTTCATTGTTAAGCATCTTTTCATGAGCATCAGGAATATTGTTCCATGCAAAAAGCTCTGACATACAAGGATCTAATGTACCGTCAATAACAAGTTCATTCGCTGCATTCGCTTGCTTTGAATTTCCAAAGTGTGAACCCTGAAGTCTTTTACTTTGCATCCAAAGGTATCTAGCATCTAATGTGAGATTATATCCTGTAGTACCGGCACAAATAACAACCATTCCTCCTGGTTTTACTACAAAACATGAAACAGGAACGGTAGTTTCGCCCGGATGCTCAAATACCATGTCAACATTATTACCCTTACCTGTAAATTCCCATAAAGCCTTTCCAAATTTTCTAACTTCTTTCATGTAGTTTGCATATGTTTCAGCGTCATCAATGTCAGGATGTTCACCCCAACAATCAAAATCTTTTCTGTTTAGAACGCCTACAGCTCCTAGATCTTTTACATAATCAATTTTAGAGTTATCAGAAACAATACCAATTGGTTTAGCGCCAACAATTTTTGCAAGTTGCACTGCCATGCTTCCAAGGCCTCCTGATGCGCCCCATATTAAAACAAACTCACCCGGCTTTAATTCATTGGGAGCGTGGCCAAATAGCATTCTATATGCAGTTGCGAGGGTTAACATATAACAACCACTTTCTTCCCAAGATAAATTTGGTGGCTTACGTAAAACTTGGTGCGCTTGAACAGCTGTGAATTGAGCAAAGGTTCCATCAGCTGTTTCGTAACCAAAGACCTTATTTGTTTTTGATATCATTGGTTCACCACCATTAACCTCAGCATCCTCATGATCCCACTGCATACCATGAATGATTACCTCATCACCCACTTTCCATTTTTTTACGCCAGAACCAACTTTCCAAACAATTCCAGAACAATCAGAACCTGCGATGTGATAGTCTTTTTTAGTCATATCAAGCGTAGATACAGGTTTTCCAAGACCAGCCCAAACACCGTTGTAGTTTACACCTGCGGCCATTACAAATATCAAAACGTCATTGGATCCAACTTCAGGAACATCAAATTCTTCTTCTTTAAATGATTGCATTGGGTTTCCATGACGATCTCTTCTGATTACCCATGCGTGCATTTTCTTAGGGACAAAACCAAGAGGTGGAACTTCACCTATTGCATAAATGTCTTTTTCTTCAGTGGTCATAAATCTGCTCCTGTAGTGTAGTTTATATAAAACTAATGTTTCTTTTTTCTAGGTTTATAGCCATTTTAGCTAGATTAGTATATACATTTTAAACAAAAGGATTTAATAAAACCAAAAAAAAACGTTGAAAAACAATGGATAAACCTTGGCTCATAAGAACTTACGCAGGACATTCGTCTGCCAAAAAGTCAAATGAACTCTATCTTAAGAACCTATCAAAAGGTCAAACAGGTATCTCAGTAGCGTTCGATCTACCTACTCAAACTGGGTATGACAGTGATCACATTCTCGCTAAAGGGGAGGTTGGTAAAGTTGGTGTTCCAATCTGTCATATTGGCGATATGAGATCGCTCTTTAATCAAATTCCATTAGATAAAATGAATACATCAATGACCATTAATGCTACAGCTGCATGGTTGCTAAGTTTATATGTAGCCGTTGCAGATGAACAGGGCATAGACAGAAATAAATTACGGGGAACAACTCAAAACGATGTTTTAAAAGAATATCTCTCAAGAGGAACATATATTCTTCCACCTGACCCAAGTTTAAAAATAATATCTGACGTGATTACTTTTACTTTTAAAGAAATGCCAAATTGGAATCCAATCAATGTATGTCCTTACCATTTAGTTGAAGTAGGCGCAACTCCTGAGCAGGAATTAGCTTTTGGTCTTTCAATTGCAGTTGCGTATCTAGATAAAGTTAAAACCTCAAATGTGTTATCAGAGGAAGAATTTGAAAATGTAGTAGGTCGCATAAGCTTCTTCGTTAATTCTGGAATCAAATTTATTACTGAGATGTGTAAAATGAGAGCATTTGTATCTTTGTGGAATGAAATTACAAAAGAGAGATATGGTGTTAAGGATCCTAAAAACAGAAGATTTAGATATGGCATGCAAGTAAACAGTCTTGGATTAACTGAGCAACAACCTGAGAACAACGTATATAGAATATTAATTGAAATGCTAGGCGTCGTTCTCTCAAAGGATGCAAGAGCAAGAGCAGTTCAGTTACCAGCTTGGAATGAAGCAATGGGATTGCCAAGACCATGGGATCAACAATGGTCCTTAAGATTACAACAAATTGTTGCGTATGAAACAGATCTTCTACATTTTGACGATATATTCAATGGCTCTGAAGTAATTGATGAAAAGGTTAAAAATCTTAAAGAGACTGCGATGAAAGAATTTAATCACATTCAATCAATTGGTGGTGCAGTAGCTGCAGTTGAAAGTGGTTACTTAAAACAGGAATTGGTCAATTCTCAAAAAGAAAGGCTAAAAAGAATTAATGATAAAGAGCAAATCGTTGTTGGAGTTAATGAGTTTGTTGAGACTGAAGAGTCACCTCTTGTATCAAATGATGGAGGCATAGAGACAATTGATCCAAAAATTGAAAATGAACAAGTAAAAGCAGTTATTGATTGGAGACAAAACAGAGATCAAAAACAGGTTGATAGTGCTTTAAATCAATTAAGCGAAGCTGCAAAATCTGGAGAAAACATAATGGAAGCTTCTATTACAGCTGCAAAAGCAGGTGTAACAACAGGTGAATGGTCTCAAATACTTCGGGATGTTTTTGGTGAGTTCAAAGCACCGACTGGTATAACTAATATTCAACCATCCAATAATGACGATTACAGCCCAATACGTAAAAGAGTTGAATCATTGTCAGATAAGATGGGAAGAAGAATTAAATTTCTTGTAGGCAAACCTGGCCTTGACGGACATTCTAGTGGAGCTGAACAAATTGCTGTAAGTGCGAGTGATTGTGGAATGGATGTTTTGTACGAAGGAATTAGATTAACACCAGAACAAATAGTAAAATCATCTGTTGAAGAAGATGTACACATCATCGGACTTTCTATTCTATCTGGTTCTCATGTGCAGCTTGTCGAGGAAATTATGAATGAAATGAAAAAAAATAAAGTAGATGATATCCCGGTAATTGTAGGAGGTATAATTCCAACAGAAGATGAAAAGATCTTAATTAAAAATGGAGTTCAAGCAGTTTATACTCCAAAGGATTATCAGCTGAAAGATATAATGAGTGACATTGTGAGCATTGTTGAGAGAAAAGTATCTTAATGCCAATCTTAACTGGACCAGTTTTAGAACCCCAAGACTCTTCAAAGCCATCAAAACTTGTAATATTTTGTCATGGATACGGCGCAGATGGCAATGATCTAATTGGCCTTGCTAATTATATTCAGCCTCAAATGCCCGATGCAGTTTTTTTATCTCCTAATGCACCTGAAAAATGTGGATTAAACCCAATGGGATATCAATGGTTTGATTTTCAATCGGGTGATCCTGCAACTATTTGGAAAGGTGTGTTAAATGCAGCTGATACACTTAATGGTTATATTGATGAACAACTTAAGAATTATGAGTTAAGTGATGATAATTTGGCGCTCGTAGGTTTCAGTCAGGGCACAATGATGAGTTTACATGTCGGCCTTAGAAGAGAAAATTCAATGAGAGCAATTGTTGGCTTTTCAGGAAGGTTAATTGCTCCAGAACTTCTTAAAAATGAATTAAAGTCAAAACCTCCAATTTATCTAATTCATGGAGATATGGACCCTATGGTTCCTTATCAAGAAACTATTGAAGCTGAAAAAAAATTATCACAATTGAGTATAGATGTTAAGGCTCATATTTCTACAAACACTCAGCATTCAATTGCTCAAGACGGATTAGATATAGCTATTAAATTCTTAGTCGAAAAGTTCTCAAATTAAAATATTTTTTGAAATATTTATACAATTGCATATATTAATTAATAATGAGTATTGCAGTTCCTTTAGAAAAATGTCCAGCTTTGGTTCTAAATTCAGATTTCAGGCCTCTTAGCCATTATCCTCTTTCTCTCTGGTGTTGGCAGGATAGTGTAAAAGCTGTTGTTCTTGGAAGGGTAAATATTGTATCAAACTATGAAAGAGAAATTAGAAGTCCAAGTTTTCAAATGTATTTGCCAAGCGTTATTAGTCTAAAAACGTACATCAAGCCAAATAGAAATCCAATATTCTCAAGATTTAACGTTTTTTTGCGTGATAAGTTTAGTTGTCAATATTGTGGTTCAAAGAAAGATTTAACATTTGATCATCTTATACCTAGATCACACGGCGGTGAAACAACTTGGGAAAATATTGTAACAGCTTGTTCAAGTTGTAACGTAAAAAAGGGAGGAAAACTTTTGAAAAACTCGGGTATGAAGCCTCTCAATATTCCAAAAGTACCTACAATGGCTGATTTAGATAAATGTGGCCGATCTTTTCCTCCTAACTTTTTGCATGAAAGCTGGATGGATTTCTTATATTGGGATATTCAACTAGAAAGATAATTAAATTCTCTCAGCCAAAAAAATAGCAGCTTTTGTTGTTTCATTGATTGTTTTTCTTAAAACAGAATAACCAAAGGCTTCTCGCGACCCTTCATCAATAGCGGTATTTTTATGTTCAACTTCATCATCGCGAAATTTTACTAATTTTTTTCTTAATTCTTCGTCCACTCCCTCTAGTTGATCAATTTGTTTTTGATAATGTTTTTCAATAACTTCTTCAACTGCCTCAGTGCACACATAGGCTGCTTTGGGGCCCATGAGGGCAGTACCTACACCCATTGCGTAAGCACCAATACCAAATAGGCCTTTCAGTTTTGTGGGTCTGATCTTTTTTTCTTTGGCGATATTGTCAAAAAAATCTAAATGTTCCTCTTCATCTTTAGCCATTTTTGATATTTGGTCAAAATCTTTCTTATTTTTTTGAATTTTGAATATCATTTTCTGGCCCTGATATATTTGCTGAGCACCAAGCTCACCTGCCTGGTCAACTCTAATAATCTTTTTTAAAATTTTTTCTTTAACGTTCATTTTTCAAAAATACAAAATATAAAGTTATAGATAATAGTAAAAATGTCATAATCAAGTTTGCCTCAGCTACCGAAATAAAATTAAATAAATAAGTAGGTTCGTCACATCTAATCAATGGAGTTTGATTAAGACTTTCTAAAAGTTTAGACTTGTCAGATAAATCAGACAAATTAGAGGTACATCCTGAATTTAAATTAACCAAGCCTCTTTCGACCAATACATGTCTTAAGGTATACAAAAATCCAAATAGTAAAATCAGAATTGAAGCATAGTTTGCGATCCTTTTAATTGTTGCTCTTTTTTCAAATTTAAAAATAATTGATGCCAGACCTATTATAATTAATAAATAGTAAGGATACCTTTCAACGAGACACATGTCACAAGGAGCCATATTAAATACGTATTGCAGTACGAATACTGCAATTATTACTAATGCTGAGATAATAAAGTTGATGTTAATAAGACTCATAATTCTAGTATGTAATATATAAAATGCCTAAAATTACTAAAGTTATAAGAATAAATGAATATAAATTTATTCTTTTTTCAAATGATTCAAGTGCAATGCTTCCAAATCGATAGATTAAATAGCCTATAAGAAAAAATCTCACTGATCTTGAGACCACACTTGCAACTAAGAAAATAAAAAAATTAATACCTAAAAAACCACTTGTCAGTGTAACAATTTTAAAAGGAATAGGAGTAAAACCACCTATGAAAACGTAAAGGAAACCATAATTATCTATGTCATTAACAAATGAGTTAAATGACTCAACCAAATTTAAATTCTGAAGAATAAAATTTCCCACACTATTGAAGAAGTATACACCAATAAAATATGCAATTATCGCTCCAGTGATTGAGCCAAGAGCTGAGAGTCCAGCAATTTTAAATATTTTCTGTTTGTCTAATGCCATCATTGGAACCATGAATATTTCTTGAGGGAATGGAAAAATAATTGCTTCAATTAATCCCATCAAAAAGATAAACGGATAAGCGAACTTAGTTTTTATAAAACGCTCACCAAGTGAGACAAAATACGCTTTTAAGTTATGATAAATTGAGATTAACATACCATTGCTAATATATATATTTGCATACATAATTCTACTAAGCCTTTATGACGAATATAAGTAAAGTATAATAAGTCTTTAAGAATGGGGATATGGCGGAATTGGTAGACGCGCCAGACTCAAAATCTGGTGCCTTCGGGCGTTCCGGTTCGACTCCGGATATCCCTACCAGTATTTTATATGAGAAAAAAAAAGATAAAGATAAATAAACTTGATTACATTAATCCGGAAGAAGTATTAATAAGATTTCAAGATAAAAGAAATTTAATTTTTTTAGATAGTGCAAATAAAACGATATCTGAAAATAATCGGTATTCCTATATTGCATTTGATCCAATCTACACCATAAAGTTCAATGCAAGCAAAAATTATTTAAATTCAAAAAAATTTGCAAGAATAAATAAATTAATATCAAGTTTTAAAGCAAAAAAAATTAAATCATTACCAAAGTTTCAGTGTGGTTTAGCAGGCTATGTTTCTTATGAAGCGGGCCTTGCAAAGGAAAAGATTGAAAGTGCAAATCCATTAGAAAAAATATTGCCAAATTTATTTTTTGGTCTCTTCGATATAGTGATTGCTTTCGATAACAAATTGAAAAGAGCTTATCTTTTTTCAATTAATTTAGATAAAGAATTTAAGATTGAGCTATCACATCAAATTCGATTACAAAATGCAAAAAACTTGTACTCGGTGCCGCGGATAAATAATCCAATTAACAAACTACTTGGTTTTCAGTGGAAAAAAGATTTTGATAAAAGAAAATATATTTCAAAAATTAATAAAATACTAAATTACATAAAAAATGGTGACATATTCCAAGCTAACTTCACTCAACGTTTTTTATCTAAGATTCCAAAAGATTATGATGTCGTTCGGTACTATTTGCATTATCGAAAAAATACAGAGACACCTTTTTCATGCTTAATTAGAAGTGAGGATTTTAATATATTTTCTTATTCACCTGAAAGATTTCTAAAATTAGAGAATAACAAAATTATGGTTTCGCCAATAAAAGGTACAATTGAAAGAGGTGAGAGTGAATTCGAAGATGCAAAATTAAAAGA
This sequence comes from uncultured Pelagibacteraceae bacterium, assembly GCA_902578305.1. Classification (GTDB taxonomy): domain Bacteria; phylum Pseudomonadota; class Alphaproteobacteria; order Pelagibacterales; family AG-422-B15; genus CACNXQ01. The sequence continues at coordinate 49,884 of CACHCK010000004.1, forward strand.
ACAATTATCTTCAAGTAAGAAGGATAATGCTGAAAATTTAATGATAGTTGACGTTTTGAGAAATGACATTTCTGAAGTCTGTAAACCTGGAACGGTAAAAGTTTCTCGTTTGGCTGAACTAGAAACCTATAACAATGTTCACCATCTTGTTTCTGATATTGAGGGTACGTTATCTAAAGGTATGAATATATTTGATGTTATAAAACACTGTATGCCTGGAGGATCCGTAACTGGGGCACCAAAAGTAAGAGCAATGCAAATTATTTCAGAATTAGAAACTTTCAAAAGAGGTGTTTATTGTGGAGCTATAGGTTTTGTCTCATTTAGTGGTTATGCAGATTTTAATATCCCAATCAGAACCATTACTGTCAATAATGAAAAAGTATTTCTAAATTCTGGGGGAGGGATCGTAGCAGACTCAAAACCTTTAAATGAATATCATGAACTGAATAAAAAAGTTGAGAATCTATTACAGATTAATAAAAAATCATTGAATAAGTTTATGTCTAAGAAAAAACAAATATAATGAAAGTTTATCTCAATAATAAATTTATAGATGAAGAAAAAGCAACTATTAACGTAAAAGACCGCGGCTTACTTTTAGGAGACAGTATTTTTGATACTTTATTATATAATAAAAACAAAATAATTTTATTTGATTTTCATTTTGCTCGATTTAATAAATCAATAAGAAATAATTATTTTAATTTCAAGTTATCAAAGAAGAATTTACAAAATATAATTTTAAAATTAATAAAAAAAAATAATCTTTTAAATAGCAAACTTTCAATAAGATATACATTGACCAGAGGGTATGCAAAGAGAAGAGGGTTAGATATTGAAAACAATCAAAAGTCAAATTTTCTTATTACTATTTCCAAATTAACCAGTAATCATACAACCATAAAGCCAGTGAAACTTAAAGTTTCAAAAATCAAAAGACTCTCAAATTCTTTGTTATCTAGAAATAAAACAAACAATTATTTTGAGAATATCCAATCAAAACTCATTGCGCAGAAAAATGGCTATGACGACGCATTAATGCTTAACGAAAGTGACAAAATTTGCTGCTGTTCAAGCTCAAATATTTATTTTGTTAAAAAAAATAAAATTTTTACCCCTCCAATCAATGATGGCGCCTTAGATGGCACTGTGAGGCGTTTATTAATTGAAAAGAAAAAGGTTGAAGTTAGAAGCATATCATTGAATAATCTTTCCAATGTAAGTGAAATATTTCTTACAAATAGCATTGGTTTGCGGCCAGTTAGTAAAATTAATAACCGTTCTTTTAAAAACGGGCCAATAACTGAAAAAATTACGGAATATTTGAATAAATTAGGTATTTAAAATGAGTGTTGCAAGTGCATTTTCAAGAGAATTTAGTTATTTTAAGTTTTTTTTAAAATTAGTTGGACGATCAAGAAGTTTCGACAAAAAAAAATATACAACTGTAGCTGATATTATGGAGGAACAGGTTGATAAAACTCCTGACAATATTGCTATCGAGTTTGAAGACAAGAAATACACATATCGTGAGATGGATGCTGAAGCGAACCAGATTGCAAACTGGGCAATTAATAAAGGTTATAAGACGGGAGATGTAATATCTCTTTTGATGGAAAATAAACCTGAATATATATTTACATGGTTCGGGCTTGCGAAGATCGGCGTTACAGTTGCTTGTCTCAATAATAACATAAAAAGTAAATCGCTCGCTCACTGCATTAAAAAATCGGAAAGTAAAAGTCTAATCATAAGTTCTGATTTAATGGAAAATCTTGCATCAGCTCAAGAATATATTGAAGGTAATTTAGATGTTTACGTAGCAGGTCAGGACGTTCAAGGTTATGAAACTTTAGATGGCTCACAAATTGAAAATAGTAAAGTAAGACCCAAATCTTCGTTAAGAGAAGAATTATCAAATAGCCAATCATTATTTTATATTTATACAAGTGGAACTACAGGCATGCCGAAAGCCGCAAACTTCAGCCATCAAAAATTTTTAGTTGGATGTGGTCTGCAAATGTTTTCACTTGATATGAAACCAACTGATAAAACTTACATGGTCTTACCACTCTATCATGCAACTGGTGGAGTTGTTGGTGTTGGTTCGACATTTTGTACTGGTGGCACACTAGTATTGAGAAAGAAATTCTCTGCTGCTAGTTTTTGGGAAGATTGCGTTAAGCATGATGTAACAGTAATTACATATATTGGTGAACTGTTTCGTTATTTAGTTGCTACAAAGAAAAGTGAATACGAAACGAAGCATAAAATTAGGGGCATATATGGTAACGGTCTCAGACCTGAAGTTTGGAAGATTGTTCAAGAAAGATTTGGTATAGATAGGATTGTTGAGTTTTATGGGGCCTCAGAGGGAAATATCTCACTAACAAATGTTGATAGTAAGTTCGGTTCAATTGGAAGAATACCCCCATACCTAAAAAGTGTATTGCCAACTAAAGTAGTTAAATTCGATGTAGAAAATGAGGTAGTGATCAGAGATGAGAATGGGTTTTGTATAGAATGTGAAGATGGTGAGGCCGGTGAGGCGATTGGATTTATACCTGATGATGATAAGTTCACGGGTAAATTTGAAGGCTATACAGACAAAGAGGCAACAAAGAAAAAAATTCTTGAGAATGTCTTTGAAAAAGGTGATCGATGGTTCTCTTCTGGAGACCTACTTAAAAAAGATAAGCAGGGATATTACTATTTCGTTGACCGTATAGGTGATACTTTTAGATGGAAATCAGAAAATGTTTCAACTAATGAAGTAAGTGAAGCCATCTCTGCGTATAAAGGTATTGATGAAGTCAACGTTTATGGAGTTGAAGTACCCAACCAAGACGGCAGAGCCGGAATGGCTTCCTTAGTTGTAAATGATGAATTTAAATTAGAGCAACTTTATGAATATCTGACAGAGCAATTGCCAGCTTATAGTGTTCCAGTATTTATTAGGATAAGTCCAGAAATAGAAAAAACTGGGACGTTCAAGTATAAGAAAACTGATTTAGTAAAAGATGGTTATGACCCAACAAAAATTCAAGATCCAATTTATTTTGCTTCAGGAGATGAAAAAAAATATTTAAATTTAGATCAAGAGTCTTTTAATAAAATTAATAGCAGAGATATTAGAATTTAAAAATATTTTGCAATTTTTAATGTTAGCTGAGAGTCTTCTTCAAACGCATATGTAAAATCATCAGCATCAATCTCTCCGTTGATACTCATATCTATAAATACTTTGAGATCATCTCTAATGCGTTGTTCAAATTCAGCGAAAAATCTATTTGAACTTCCACTCATATCAGCGACTAAACCAGCTAGTAGGCTTGTTGATTTTATATCATTTTTTGTCCATCTTAATGCTAAGACTCCTTCATTATTGAAAGCAAAGTCATTTCTATCATCAAATGTGTATTCAACTATAATTCCTAAATCACTTGTGGTTTCTCTCAAACCATAAATAGTGTACTCTGTCCCTCCTGCTATTCCAAAGTGCCGTTCTTCCCCATTTTTTGCAGTAAGTGTTTCAAGTTTGTATAACCATGCACCTTTCGTTGATTGAATATCTAAACTAGTTTGAGATAAAATAGGATAGTAAGCATCTAATTTTTGAGATAAAGGATTTACGTTGAGCTCCGGAGACCTGTTATTTCCATAAAAATGAGCTATACCAATATCGTAATCATCGTAAACTGTGGAATAACGAACAGCGGCGTCAATTTTATTTTTCTTTGATGAAGACTCATAGACAACTGTGCTCTTATCAACTTCGAGAGCTAGCCTGGGCCTTCCATTTCTTCCTGGAAAAATCCTTTCCTTAAAAAATGGCATTATGAATAAATCAAAATTACCATATGAATGATTGTAATTTAATGAAATCATCGGTTGCCCAAATTTTTTTGTTCCAGAAATATCCTCAGCTAAATTTGATTGATTGATTATATCAATAATATTAAAACTTTCGTTTACACCCCAAAAAATTAGTTCATTTCCAATTTTGAGAGTTATGTCATCAAAATATTGCTCATACTTTAATTTTTGAAAGTCAATATAACTGCGTTCACTATCTTTCTCATCTATACGTCCAGTAGTATTAATTGTAATTTTTTGATCTCCATCATTTAAGTAGGTAATGAATGTCCCTTTTACAAAAATTGATTGATTAGAATTTGATTGATCGTGTCTTCCATCTCCATTTAAAAATGTGGTTATCTCAGGTTGAATAAATCCATACGCTTTATAATCGATAGCTGATGCATTTTGAGAAGCAACCAAATATTGTAAAAATAAAAAAAGAAACGAAATAATATATTTTTTTAGCACTGCTAATCTGCTAGTCGCAATATACTAGACTTCTCAAAATCTTTTTTATTGATGCCTACATCTAACTCTCTATTCAGCCATTTGAGAATAGTTATATTTTTGTTTTGAATATTTTCTACTTTCATTGTATTTGCCATCCAAATTTTATCTTTGTACAAAACATAATCCTCTAAATACAGCGTTTTTAAAAGTTCACCCTTTCTGTCATAAAAGTCTAATTTGTGTGTTCGATTTAAATTATCAATAAGTGAAATTCTTTTTGAATATCCAGAATTTTCATAGTTTGGGTAAGACTCTAACTTATAAAAAGTTTCATTATTTTCTACTTCTTCACCAAGAAATTTCCATTCGTACTTTCTGTAGTCAGTTCCCGAAAAATCTTCAAAAGCCACTTCACTGCCCATAAATGCTCCTGATTTATTACTAGAAGAAATTCTTTTTACACGACCCAGAGCAGGCAAATATAGCCATTGGTCATCATCGTCACTTATGTGTGTATGAGACAGCATAACTGTGCCCTCTACGTCTTTGGGAGTTTTAAAGTAAGTCAAGCTTTTATCGCCATCGTTTGGATCTAAATTCTCAAGTGTTTTACCTGATACTTCGCGTGTTACTTCATTACCTTTGGGATCAATAAGTATCATCAACTGATCTGACACCATGTCAGTAAAGCCTCTGCCATTTTCATATGACGCTTTAGCTATTCTGAGTCCTTTTTCCTCAGCTGTTTCGGCACTGAGATGAAATGGAAAAAGGGTAAATACGATAAATATAATTTTTACATATTTCATTCTTTTCATTTTAAACTTTTTTTCCAAATATTAAAAGCAAAGCCGGTAAAAGCAATAGGTCTATGAGTAAAGCTATCATAATTATTAAAGCACACATCCCACCAATTATAAAATTATAGTAGAACATTGATTGCGTTAAAAATAAGAACCCAGAAAAAAGACAAATTGATGCAACAATTATAGGATAACCAACAAATCTAAAACAATATTGTATTGCTTCTCTTGGGGGTAAATTTATTGCAAGAGCTTTTTTATATTTTGACAAAAAGTGGATAGTTGCGTCAACTACAAGGCCTATTGAAATAAGAACAGCAAATTGATGAGCGGCCGTTACCATATTTGTGGCAAGAGTAAGAAGACCGAAACCAAGTACAAAAGGAATAATATTTGGAACGATGCTTATTATGCCGTACCTAAAACTTTGCAGAGAAATTCCAACAACCATAATTATAAACGTAAAAGAGATTAAAAGCCCGATTACTAACCCTCTTGTGTTTTCAACAAATAGTTGTGGCATCATAATTGGAATCCCAGCAACTCCATTTGTGCTAAAAGGTGAAATATTTTTATTAACCCATTCATCCACACGTGCATTGAATGCAACTGACTCCATTGATGTAGAGTTATTTGTTCTGATAAGAATTCTAGAATCTGATTTATCTGCAGTCATTTGATTTTTTAAATCCATCCCATAGGGCACTGAAAACTCATACAATAGCAGATACTGCGCAATGAGTGCTTTATTGTCTGGAATTGCATAATACTCATCCAAGCCGCTATTCATGTTTTTATGTAAAGTTTTAATAACATCTGAAATAGTGGATACATCAGCTACTTCAGGTTGAGTAAGGAGCCAGCTTTCGAACTCATCAAGCTTTTTAAGGTATTCAGGATTTGTTATACCATCCGGCTCATTTGATTGCATATCAGAAAATATATAAAAAGAGCTTCCAAATTCAGGGTCAACAGTATTTTTTACTTCTAGCCATTCAGGGACTCTATCGAAATAAGTACTAAAATAATCATCAAAATGTAAATTTGGTAGTAAACTAAAAACTGCTATACAAATCGCAGTTATTACAATAACGAACCTCTCCTTAAATTTATAAATTAATTCACCTAAGTTTTTTAGAACTTCTAGAACATAACTTTTTCTTTTTCTTGCATTAATTGGAAGTAAAGAAAACATAGCTGGAAGCATCGTCACACTTAAAATAAATCCAATAGCTGCGCCAATTACAACAGTATTAGCCATTTCGCTATAAGCTGGTATATCCCCAAAGTTAATACCTGCGATCCCTGCAGCTGTTGTGAAACTTGTAAGAAATATTGGTACAAAATTTATTTTTAAACTCTCAATAATAGCATCATTCTTTGTCATACCCTCAGTCATATTAGTCAAACCAATTGACAACATATGTATTGCATGCGTCAGTGATATTGTAAGTATAATTATTGGTGCAGTAATAAGTGGAGGTTGTACTTCAAACCCAAGCCATCCAGCAGCTCCAAGTGATGGCAGAATAGACAATATAATTACAATTAGTGAGATTATTGAAGCTACGACAGATCTTAATAAAATATAAGTTAAGATAATTATCAGCAGTAAAAAACTTGGATACATTTTTGATGCATCAGACTCCGAGGTAGATTGAAAATTATGTGAGAATTGAGCAGAGCCTGCTACACCAACAAATATGTCTTCATATCTGTCTTCAAAATATTTTTTTTGTTCCCAGGCAAATGAAATTGGTTCCTGGAAAGCGATATCTTCAGGCATTTCAAGATTAATATTTACTAAAGCGATTTTTCCACTTTCAGACATCACAAAATTTACAACTGCGTCCTCTAAAACTGCAGCATTATATAAATTTGCAATTTCATTTGCGCTTAATAAGTCAACATTATCAACAAAGTCACTTATTGATATGTCATCGCCGTCCACTGTAGTGTATTGATGGTTTGTAATTGAGCTTACTCTTGATGAATATGGTGTTTGCCAGGAGATTTCAGTGAGTTCTTGAATAAGACTTAATACATCTTTTTGAAATATGTTACCCTTTTCTGGTTTAACAACAAAAGTAAGAACATCTATGTTTCCATACTTTTCCTCTAAATCCAGTACATCTTTGTAGTATTTAAAATCTTCCTCAACAAAGCCCCTATATCCTGAGGGCGTTTCTAGGAATTTCATACCAAATGATATTGTGAAAATGATTAATAAACTGCCTAATATTACTTTAATACGATGGTTTACTAAAATCTTGCCAAATATTTCAATTCTGTCTTCTAAATTCATATGGAAAAATATATACCTTCTTTTATAAATTAAAACAGTATGAAAACTAGTAAGAAAATATATTTAATATCACCTCGTGGATTTTGTGCTGGCGTTACCCGCGCAATTGAAATAGTTGAACTAGCAATCAAAAAATATGGCCCACCAGTCTATGTGAATCACGAAATCGTTCATAACAAATATGTCATAGATGAATTGAGTGATAAGGGTGCAGTTTTTTTAGATAATATTAATGATGCGCCCCCAGATCGTCCATTCATCTTTTCCGCTCACGGTGTTTCAAAGGATATTGAGTTACATGCAAATAAAAAAAATAAAATAGTTATTAATGCAACATGTCCGCTTGTAACCAAAGTTCATGTTCAAGCTATGAAGTTTTTTGAACTGGGTTACCGAATTATTCTTATTGGACATAAAAACCACCCTGAAGTAATAGGAACCATGGGCCAGCTTCCAAGCGGCACCATAGAACTTGTTGAAACGGTAAGTGATGTTATGAAACTGTCTATAAACGACAATGATAATTTTGCTTATTTAACTCAAACAACACTCTCACTTGATGACACAAAAAAAATAATAGAAGCATTAAAAGTTCGATTACCTAAAATAATTTCTTCTCCAAAAGAAGATATTTGTTATGCAACCTCAAATCGTCAAAAAGCAATAAAAGAATACGCCCAAATGTGTGATGCTTTTATAGTTGTTGGGTCAAGTAATTCATCTAATTCTAATCGTTTGGTGGAAGTCGCAAAAAATGCAGGTTGTGAGAACTCAATCCTCTTGGAAAATGAATTTAATTTAAATGTAAAAGACTATGAGCTTATGACATCAATTGGTATTTCTTCAGGCGCATCGGTTCCTGACATACTAGTTAAAAATGTAATTAATAAATTTGCAGAATTTTATCAAGTTACGATTGAAGAGCTCAGTTTAGGAAATGAAAATGTAGCTTTTAAATTACCAAAGGAATTGAGAGTTGGTTAACTTAAAAGATTTAAAATGGGATTATAGTAACCCTCATATTTTAAAGTTCTCCATAAAAGAGAGTGATATTGATATTTTGGGACATGTTAATAATAAAGTTTATTTGAACTGGTGTGAACTTGTCAGTTGGGATCATTCGGCAAAATTAGGTATTACTCCTGATGTATATAAAAAATATCAATGCGCATGTGTTGTTATTAGGAGTGAAAATAATTTTTCTGGATCACTTTTCATTGACGATGAAATTGCAATTTCAACATGGATTATAAAGACTGATAAAAAAGTCAGATTGAGCAGATTTTTTCAAATAATAAATATTGAAAAAAATCAAACTGTCTTTACTTCAAATGTTGACTATGCGTGTGTAAGTCTTATTAATTTTAAGCCTGTAAGAATGCCTGAAATTTATAAAAATAGTTATGAAGTTACTTGTGATGTTTAAATTAAGAAATGTCACTATTGATGATATAAAAGATATCATTTTAATTAATGATGATGCTATACCTGCTGTGAACTCCGTATCATATGAAGAGTTTTTAAATTTTTATGAAAAAAAAACTTATTTTAAAGTAGCTATCAATAATGATAATAATATTTGCGGGTTTTTACTTGTTTTACCATCTGGCCTTGAATATCAGAGTTTAAATTATAAGTGGTTTACGGAAAGATATAATGATTTTGCTTACATTGATAGAATTGCTGTATCAAGTAAATTTAGAGGATTGGGTATAGGTAAAAGTCTGTATCTAGATCTCGAAAGATCACTAGGTGAATATAAGATGATTGCATGCGAATTTAACATAGAACCTCCAAACCCAATTTCTAAAAGTTTTCATGAAAGTTTAAACTATAAGAATGTAGGCTTTCAGTTTACTGAAAATAATACAAAAAAAGTTTCATTAATGGTTAAAAATATCTAATGAGTCCTAATTTTGTGGATGTACTAGTAATTGGTGGAGGGGTTATTGGGTTAGCCATAGCTAAAAGTTTTGCCACCAAAGGTCGTGATGTCATTGTGTTGGAGAAAGAAAATACTTTTGGTTCTGTTACCAGTTCCAGAAACAGCGGAGTAATTCATGCAGGTGTTTATTATGACAAGGACTCAATGAAGGCTAAATTTTGTGCCGATGGAAACCGTAGTATGTATGAATATTGTCAAAAATTTAACGTGCCTCATATTAATACAGGAAAGTTCATTGTCGCAACATCTTCCAATGAAATTCCTAAACTCGAGGAAATTTTTTCCAAAGCAGAACACAATGGTGTTGAAGGAATAGAGAAAGTAACAGGAAATTATGTTACCAGCAAAGAGCCTTTAGTGGAATGTAATGAGGCATTATTCGTGCCATCATCTGGCATTGTTGATCAAAGCTCTCTCATGAGGTCTTATCTTGGTGAATTGGAGGAATGTTCTGGCAATATTGTTTTTAATTCGCAATTCTTACGTTCTGAAATTCATGGTGAGAAATATTGCTCTACTGTGCTGAGTGATGGAGAAGAAATAATTATAGAATCGTCAGTTATTATAAATGCTGCTGGTCTAAACGCTGAAAATATTGCAAATAATATTCTACCCTTAGATAAAAAACATATTCCCAAAACATATTTCGCCAAAGGTAATTATTTCGAAACGGGAAAAGATCTAAAGATTCGTCATCTTATTTACCCGATACCAAATGATGCGAGTCTTGGTTTGCATTTGGGATTAGATTTAGGAATGCAAGTTAGATTTGGACCTGATGTTGAATGGGTAGATGAAATTGATTACGAAGTAAAAAAAGAAAGACAAGTTTTGTTTCATAATGATATCATAAAATATATTCCCTCAATTAAAATTGAAGATCTTAAAGCCGGATATTCAGGCGTGAGACCTAAACTTAAGAATAAAGGTGAGGGTAAAAGTGACTTTTTAATTCAAGGAGAAGAGATTCATGGCATTAAGAATCTTGTTAATTTATTCGGAATGGAGTCGCCTGGATTGACATCTTCACTTGTTATAGGAGAATATGTTACCAATATGATAAATTAAAAAAGAAACTCTTTTTTTTGAGAATTTGATATATACGATTTCATCTTCATCATAGCACCTTTTTCGATCTGTCTTACGCGCTCTTTGGAAATTTTTAACTCCTTGCCAAGTATATCTAATGTTTTTACTTCTTCCGAAAGATGTCTATCCTTAATTATTTTTACTTCTCTTTCATCGAGTATTTCCAAAGTTTGTTTTATCAAGTCTTTTTTGAAATTTATTTGATCTTTTTCAAATACCTTATCATCGGGTCTTGCATCTTCGTCCTCAATGAGCTCCATAAACTCACTTTCACTTTCGTCATTAATTTTATGATTAAGAGAACTATCGTTTTGACTAATTCTGCTATCCATTTTTATAACATCCGAAGTTGAAATATTTAAATCATTTGCAATTCCTTGCGCGGTCTGAAAATCAATTGATCCATGTTCCGTTTGATGAATTTTCTGTTTTAATTTTCTGAGACTAAAAAATAGGCTTTTTTGTTTTGAGGTAGTTGCGATTCTCACTAATGACCAATTTTTAAGAACAAAATCTTGAATTGATGCCCTTATCCACCATCCAGCATAAGTTGAAAATCTCACTTCTTTATCCAATTCAAATCTTTCTGCAGCTTTCATTAGACCTATATTGCCTTCTTGAATTAGATCGCTTAAATTAAGGCCATAGTTCTTATACTTTACCGCGAAAGCAATAACCAATCTGATGTGAGATTGAGTTAGTTCGTGCAATGCTTTTTCATCTTTATTTTTGATCCATTTTTTTGCTAAAACCTTTTCATGATTTTCTTCAAGTAAAGGAATAGACATGGCTTTTTTAACAAAAGATTTCATTTCATTAGTATCATCAAAACTTGACATGCATGAAAAATACAAATTCAATGTGAAAATACAATTTGAATCTTCAATTTTGAGGGTATAAAAACTGCCAATGTGGCTTAATTTAATATGAAAGACATTGTAAAATATGAAGATTTTGAAAAAATTGAGATCTTAGTAGGTACTATTCTAGAAGTAAAAATAAACAAAAAGGCTAGAAAACCAGCTTATGTGCTGAAAATAGATTTTGGTGAAAAAGTTGGTATCAAACAAAGTTCTGCTCAAATAACAAACTATTCAAGTGAAGAGCTTCTTCAAAAACAAATTATTGCAGTATGTAATTTTGAGAAAAAAAATATCGCAGGCATTGAGTCAGAGGTATTAATTTTAGGTGCAATAAATGAAAATAAAGAGGTAATCTTGCTTCATCCACAACAAAAAGTAAATAATGGATCGAATGTTTGCTGATTTATATTGGCGCGCTCGAGATGATTCGAACATCCGACCCCAGGATTAGGAATCCTGTGCTCTATCCTGCTGAGCTACGAGCGCATAGTCAAAGATTCTTTCAAAAAAAAATTAATTTTTATTTTATTTTAATTAAAATTAATAAAAAAAAATAAATTTTTGTTACTATAAAAAAATCTAATAACTATAAGTATTTAAATACATTTACTAACAATTTAAAATACATTGAAAAAAAAATTTAAAATTCAAAAATTTGAAAAAATAGCGAAAAATTGACAGTTTTTCATAAAAGTTTAATCATAGTGTTAGAACGAATCAATTTTGATTCATCTACTAACCTCTAACTAAACCCAAACGGGGGGAGATAATTATGGAGGAACTTAAAGTGATCTTTGCGAAAGCAAGGAAAAAAGCTAAGAAAAAAGCAGCGCCTAAGAAAAAACGTAAAGCTGCTAAAAGGAAGCCAGCTAAGAAAAAAGCAGCTCCTAAAAAGAAAAAGCGTAAAGCAGCTAAAAGGAAGCCAGCTAAGAAAAAAGCAGCTCCTAAAAAGAAAAAAAGGAAAGCCGCTAAGAAAAAAGCCGCTCCTAAAAAGAAAAAGAAAGCTGCTAGAAGAAAAAAAAGAAGATAAATAGCATTGATTAATCAATGCTTTTTTTTGCGCCCTTAGTTCAACAAACTAGGGGCGTTTTTTAATTTATCTCTACCAAGAATCTTATCGACTTTTTTTATCGCATTTTCCTCAGTAATTTTGAGTCCAGCAATCACTTCTCTCAAAAATCGATCATAAGATAATTCAAAAAGCTGACGCTCACTATAAGATTGCTCTATTTGATTATTTGCCCTGTTAAGATCTCTAACAACTTCAGCAATCTGTTCAATGTCACCTGAGTTAATTTTAAGGTCATATTCCTGAGCCCTTCTACTCCACATTGTTCTCTTTATTTTTGGTTTTTGAGAAAGGATTTTTAATACAGTCTGAATTTTAGATGGCTTTGATACTTTTCTTAAATTAAGAGACTTTGCCTTTTCAACCGGAACTCTCAAAATTAATTTATCTCGTACAAACTCTATCACATACATCTCTAGTTTTTGTCCAACGACCTCTCTTTTTTCGATATCTATAACTTGGCCTACACCGTGTGTAGGATAAACAACATGATCCTTTGTATTAAATATTTTTTTAACTTTTTTTTCTTTAATGGTCTTTATTTCTAAAAACTTTTTAACTTTTTTTGCTTGATAGTGAGCAGGATTGATAATTCGATTATTAACTTTTTTGTCAGATTGTGGAGGAAGTTTAGGCTCTACAAATTTCTTTACTTCTTTTGTTTTTTTAACAACTTTTTTTGCTTGTTTCTTTTTTGGTGATTTCTTTACTAAGGTTTTCTTTTTTACAACTTTAGTTTTTTTCTTTACAGTTTTCTTTTTTAGAATTTTCTTTTTATCAACTTTACTAACTTTTTTCTTTTTTTTCATAGAATTACCTAACCTCCAGATTTTTCGGAAAAATATTTATCATATTTATTTTCTTCACTCTCATACATTTTTGCATCAGTTGGAGAGTCTTTCTTCATGGTAATGTTTGGCCATATTTCTGAAAACTTTTGATTCACTTCTAACCATTTTTCATCTTTATCGTCTGTATCAGAGATGATTGCATCAACAGGACACTCTGGTTCACACACACCACAATCTATACATTCATCAGGATTAATTACTAACATATTTTCACCTTCGTAGAAACAATCAACCGGACATACCTCTACGCAATCAGTATATTTGCATTTTATGCATTTTTCATTAACTAGGTAGGTCATTTTTTATTGTGAGAGTTTTTTCTTTATTTCACCAACTTTAAAGTCATCGATATATAAAAGACCAGATATTTTACGTACTAAAGCATTTTCATAATCATCAATTCTTCCATCTGCAATTACAATCTTCCATATCATTTCAATTATCATTATTTTTTCATCATCAGTTAGTAAGCTGTTAATTTTTGAGGTAAATTGGTGAATATCATTCGCGTTATCAACAAGTTCATAAGAAGCCTCAAAAAGTTTATTTAATTTATCGTTATCTAAATCATAAAAATTACCAAGCAATTTTAATATTTCATTCTTTTCAATCTCGTCAAACTCACCATCGTGAAGAGCAGTGGTAACCATTAAAGATGCAACTGCTAATTGAGAAGCATCAAATTCCTCTTCTTTCGCCTCTTTTTTGTCAGATAATAGTGTTTTGAATTTGTCTAGCATAATGATTTTTTTGTATATTAGTATTTAAAGAATACTATATCTAGTACCCGTTTTAGAACAAAAGGTGTAGATTTTAAGTCCGAATCATCAACTTATAATGTTCTTTAAATATTCTAATTTTTTTTATTCTTAATTAACTATATATATCACTTAATCAAAATTTAAAAGTTTCAATGAAAATGACTAATAATTCGAATAATGGCTTTAATAATTGGCAAAAGAGTTTTGAAAAGGAAACAAAAAAAAACTTAAGTGATGCAAATTCAGAGACTGATGAAGGAATAGATATTAAGCCAGTATATACTAAAGAGGACCTGGAGAACTTTTCATTTGTAGAAAAACACTCTCTTCCTGGACAATGGCCATACACAAGAGGTCCAAAGGCATCAATGTACACAAATAGACCTTGGACGATCAGGCAGTATGCTGGATTTTCAACTGCTGAGGAGTCCAACGAATTTTATAAAAAGAATCTAGAGTCTGGTCAAAAAGGTCTTTCAGTCGCTTTTGATTTACCAACACATAGGGGATATGACTCAGATGATGATTTGGTAATGGGTGATGTGGGTAAAGCTGGTGTAGCTATAGATACTGTTGAGGATATGAAAATACTTTTTAATAATATTCCTCTAGATCAAATGTCAGTCTCAATGACTATGAACGGTGCAGTACTGCCAGTACTCGCATCATTTATTGTTGCAGGAGAAGAACAGGGTGTTGATAGAAGTTTGCTATCAGGAACAATTCAGAATGATATCTTGAAAGAGTTTATGGTTAGAAATACTTACATATATCCTCCTGAGCCATCGATGAAAATTGTTGCCGATATTATTGAATTTACTTCAAAAGAAATGCCAAAGTTTAATTCTATTTCGATTTCAGGTTATCATATGCAAGAAGCCGGTGCTGATAATGTTCTTGAATTAGCTTATACTTTAGCTGACGGAATAGAATATGTAAGAGCAGCGATGTCAAAAGGTCTAGATGTAGATGATTTTGCACCAAGGCTCTCTTTCTTTTTTGCAATTGGAACAGATTTTTTTATGGAGATTGCTAAACTCAGGGCTGCAAGAACTCTGTGGGCTAAGATCATGAAAGACTTTGGAGCTAAAAATGAAAGATCTCTTATTTTAAGAACACACTGTCAAACATCTGGCGTATCTTTAACTGAGAAAGATCCTTATAATAACATTATAAGAACATCTTATGAGGCTTTATCTGCTATACTTGGAGGAACACAAAGTTTGCACACAAATTCCTTCGATGAAGCAATTGCTTTACCAACAGACGAGTCCGCAAGAATCGCTAGAAATACTCAATTGATACTTCAAAATGAAACTGGTGTTACAAAAACGGTTGACCCTCTTGCAGGATCATATTTTATTGAAAATTTAACTGAAGAATTATCAAAAAAAGCTTGGGATATTATTACAGAAATTGAAGAATTAGGTGGGATGACCAAAGCTGTTAAAGCAGGGATTCCTAAATTAAAAATTGAAGAGTCTGCAACTAAAAAACAAGCTAAAGTCGATAGCGGATCAAGGGTTGTGGTTGGTGTAAATAAATATAAAAACCCAAAAGAACCTTCAGTTGATGTGAGAGTAATTGATAATAATCGCGTTCGAGATGATCAAATAAAGAAAATACATGCAATAAAACAGTCACGTAACACAAAAGCTGTTGAAAAAGCACTTACTAATTTAACTAATGCTGCTAAAGATGAAACAAATCTTCTTATTCCTTGTATAGAAGCTATTAAATTAAGAGCAACGGTTGGAGAAGTTTCGAAAGCGTTAGAGCAAGTTTATGGTAGACATTTTGCAAAAAGCTTAAGTGTTTCAGGAGTATATGGTAAACATTTTGAGGGTGATAAAGAATTTATGAAAGTTGAGAGTAAAATTAAGGAATTTGAAAATTTAAATGGTAGAAGACCACGAGTTCTAGTAGTTAAAATGGGTCAGGATGGCCACGATAGGGGGGCAAAGATTGTTGCAACCTCATTTGCTGACATGGGTTTTGATGTTGATATGGGCCCACTATTTCAATCGCCTAAAGATGTTGCAAAGGATGCTATTGAAAATGATGTTCACGCAATTGGAGTGTCAACTTTAGCGGCAGGACATAAGACACTTGTACCTGAATTAATGAAAGGCCTAAAAGAGATTGATCCTAAGTCAAAGATAATTGTTTTTGTGGGGGGCATAATTCCAGAACAAGATTACGAATTTCTGTATGAAAATAATGTATCAGCTATTTTTGGTCCAGGTTCCAACATAATAGAATCTGCTGAAAAAGTTATCGATTTGATTTCAGATAACTTAAGTAAAGAATAGTTAATGGAATTAGTAGACAAGATTATTAAGGGTGAAAGAGCTGCCATTGCTAAAGCTATTACATTAGTTGAATCCTCAAAAGACACTGATCAACAAATTAGTAGGCAGCTAATATCAGAGTTAATTAAGAAGCCTGGTAAATCAATAAGAGTAGGTTTCTCTGGCCCGCCAGGAGTTGGGAAGTCAACATTCATTGAGTCCTTTGGAAGTTATTTAGTCAGTCAAAATTATAAGTTAGGTATTTTAGCTATTGATCCATCCTCGCAAATTACCGGTGGGTCAATATTAGGAGATAAAACTCGAATGGTAGAGATATCAAAAAATCCAAATACTTTTATAAGATCTACACCATCAAGAGGTACTTTAGGAGGTATCTCAATGGGAACTCGCGAAGCATCCATCATATTAGATGCTGCAGGCTATAACTTTATATTTATTGAAACAGTTGGTGTGGGACAATCAGAAATTGTTGCAAGCAATTTAGTTGATATATTTACTCTTATTGTTGGCCCTGGTTCTGGTGATGAGCTGCAAGGAATAAAAAAAGGTATTACGGAATATGCAGATATATTTATAGTCAATAAAAATGATGGTGAATTGAAAATGGAAGCTTCAAAAACTGCCGCTGACTATAAATCAGCACTGAGTTACTATAAGAAATTAGATGCGCTTGAAAAGCAGGTGTTATTAGTATCTGCGATTGAGCAAACTGGAATGGAGGATGTTATTAAAACAATTAATCAGATAATAGATCAAAATAAGCTAAAAGGGATATTTGATGAAAGACGCGCTGATCAGCTCGAATACTGGATCGAAGAAGAGGTAAAAAATATAATTGCATCAGACATAACAAAACGACTGGCAAGTAAGGGAAATATTCCAAAATACTCTAAAAAAGTAATGAAAAATGAAATGTCTATGTACGAGGCAGTTGAAACAATCACAAAAGATACCCTCAAGCAATAATCATATTGACAATAATTACCAAAAACTTTACTTAAACTTACTATGACAAAAGCATGTGATTTATCAGGAAAAAAAGTACAATTTGGTAATAATGTGAGCAAAGCCAATAATAAGACGAGAAGAAAATTTAATGTTAATCTTCAGTCTGTAACTTTTAAAAGTGATATTTTAAATAAGAATATAAAGTTCTCTGTGGCTACTTCATCAATCAGAACAGTTTCCAAATTTGGTGGTATTGATGAATTTTTAACACAAACAAAAAGTAAGAAATTGTCTCAAAAAGCAAAGAGAGTACAACGTGCTATGAATAATGCACAAAAAAAAGCTAGTTAATAGTCTGACTATTTAAATTATTTTCGTTTTCTTCAAAAAGATCTACCAACTGCTCAGTCATTACGTCAGCTAATTGTTCTGCATCAACTATTGTAACAGCTCTTTTGTAGTATCTTGTTACGTCGTGGCCAATTCCAACAGCAAGCAACTGAATTGAAGATTTAGACTCTATCCAATTTATAACACCTCGAAGGTGTTTTTCTAAATAATTACCTGTATTAACTGACAGTGTACTATCATCGACAGGCGCACCATCTGAGATAACCATTAATATTTTTCTTGCTTCATATCTTGCCTGAAGCCTTTTGTGTGCCCATAACAATGCTTCACCATCTATATTCTCTTTTAAAAGTCCCTCACGCATCATTAATCCAAGATTTTTCTTTGACCTTCTCCATGGTTCATCAGCCGCTTTATAAATTATATGCCTTAAATCATTTAATCTTCCAGGAGATGGAATTTTTTTATTTTGCATCCAATGCTCTCTGCTCTTTCCACCTTTCCAAGCTTTAGTGGTAAAGCCAAGTATCTCAACTTTTACGCCACACCTTTCAAGTGTCCTCGCAAGAATATCTGCACTCATTGCTGCGACTGTTATAGGGCGACCTCTCATTGAACCTGAGTTATCTATAAGTAATGAAACCACGGTATCTTTGAAATCTGTGTCTTTTTCTTTTTTAAATGACAGTGAATGGTATGGATCCATAATTATTCTCGTAAGTCTTGAGGTATCAAGCAGTCCTTCCTCAAGATCAAAATCCCAACTTCGATTTTGTTTAGCCAATAGCTTTCTTTGCAGTCTGTTGGCTAATCTTGAAATTATCATTTGATAAGCTTTTAATTGCTGATCCAGATAAGCCCTTAATCTATTTAGTTCTTCATCTTCACAGATATTTTTTGCAGTAATAACTTCATCAAATTCCTCAGTATAAACTTCGTATTCGTTGAGTATTTTTTCTACTGAATTTTCTGCTTTGTATTGAGGAGTTGCGTTTTCAGTATTACCCTCATCTACTTCACTTAATTCATCGTCTTCTTGTTGATCAATATTCATCTCAGTTTCATCATAACCAACCTCTTCCTCAGATTGAGTAGATTCTTCATCACTAAAGGAAGACTGGCTCTCCATTTCATTGGTCTCATTGTTTTCTAGTTGATCAATATTTTGATTTTCTTCTTCTTTATTGTCTTTATCATCACTATTTTCATTATCATAATAGTCTAGCTCTCTAATTAGTTCGTTCACATTTTCAGCAAATAGTTTTTGATCATGTATATTTTTTAAAAGTTGATCAGATGAATCACTAATTTTATTATTCAACCATTTCTTCCATAGATTAAGGGCATTATTTGAGTTAGATGGAAGATAATCAGAATTGATTTTATTTCTTAAATACAAGTCAATTGCGTCCTCAATATTCAAATCTGATTGCTTTGAAACAGTGTCTAAGTTCTTCTCTCTAAATTTTTGTTCATAGAGTGTTTTTAAATTAGATTTAACTCCTCGCATTAACTTACTGCCTATAAGCTGGATTCGAGTATTTTCTAGAACTTCATAAATTTTCCTATTTTTTTCACCAGAGGGTTCAAATTGTATATAGGTTTCTTTGTTATGATATTTGTACCTAAGAGCCTCATTATCAGCATGCCCGCGTAATTGATTTAAATTTTTTAAGTCCTCATTATTCTCAATTTTAGGTAGTACAATTTTATTATCAGTTGATGATAGATTATCCTCGAATACCACATCAATTTCTTTATCTTCAGCTATTGCTCGCGTAGTGGAAGATATAGCTTTTTTGATATCTTCTAAAAAATCTTCTTTCACTAAACTAAATCAAATTTGCTTGCTTCAGTTGTGACCTCTTCTCCAAAACAGCGTTGATAGTACTCGGCTATAATTTGTCTTTCACTTTCATCACACTTATTTAAGAAAGTAAGTTTAAATGCTGCGGAATAATTGTGATCAAAAATTTCAGAATTTTGGGCCCAAGTTAGAACTGTCCTGGGACTCATAACCGTTGATATATCTCCATTTGCAAGACCTTTTCTGGATAAATCTGCAACCTTTATCATCAATTCAATGATCTCTTCCTTTTCAGGGTTATTAAATGAAGGAACTTTCGAAAGCATTATCTTTTTTTCTTGTTCAAGATCTAAATAGTTAAGAGTAGTAACTATGCTCCACCTATCCATCTGCCCTTGATTTATTTGCTGTGTGCCATGATAAAGTCCAGTTGTATCTCCTAACCCAACGGTGTTTGTGGTTGCAAATAATCTAAAATATGGATTTGGCGTTAAAACTCTATTCTTATCCAATAATGTAAATTTACCTTCCGACTCTAATACTCTTTGAATGACAAACATAACATCTGGTCTTCCAGCATCATATTCATCAAATACTAAAGCTGTAGGTGTTTGTAATGACCAAGGTAAGATCCCGTCTTGAAATTCCGTAACTTGCTTTCCATCATTTAATACGATTGCATCTTTACCAATCAAATCAATCCTACTAATGTGACTGTCAAGATTAACTCTTACGCAAGGCCAATTAAGCCGAGCAGCGATCTGTTCAATGTGTGTTGATTTCCCAGTTCCATGTAATCCTTGGACCATAACTCTTCTGTTATATTTAAATCCAGACAGTATTGCCATGGTAGTTGCCTTATCAAAACAATAGTTAGAGTCGATTTCAGGAACATACTCTGATTTCTTTGAAAACCCCTCAACATGAAGATCTGTATCAAATCCAAACGCTTGATTCACAGATATAGATATATCTGGTTTACTTTGCATGAGATTTTCTGTTGTTGTCATATTGTTCCTTTATTGTTTTATAGGCTTCTAAAACCTTAGTTAATTTTTCTTTATTTTTTTCATTGTTACCAACTGTATCAGGGTGTAATTCTTTTACAATCTTTTTGAATTTAGACTTGATTTCATTGAGTGAACTTTCTTTATTATCAACACCTAATGTTGCAAGAGCATTTAAATACTTAGAACTATAATAACTAGGATGTACGAGCGAATTTTCAAGATTATTCATCCCTTGAAACATTCTTTCTGAAATTTTAGATATTTTTTCAAAATAACTCGTATCATTTGATCCTATTTGCTTAGTTTTTCTATGGCCAATTATGTCATTTTCGATAAATGCTTCAATTTCATCGGCTGTCATATCTGAAAAATAATTCCATTTTTTGTTATATTCTTTTATGTGTTTTAGACAGAACCAAATGTATTTTCCTAGATCTTTTGGGGAAGACGGAGCGCGATATTCTCCTATTTCTTCGCACCCTTTAAAATGACATTTTCTTTTGTTCATATTGCCTTTTCATATGTTAGATTAGATTAATATACATGACTCTAGAAGAATCCATAGATAAGAAAATTAATGACAATCTAAACCCATCTTTTTTTAAAATTATAAACTTTTCTGATCAACACAAAAATCATTATGAAGGTGATAACAAAGATACTTCACATATTAAAATCATTATTGTTTCAGAATCTTTTGATGGACATTCAAGAATTGAAAGAGAGAGAATTGTTCATAACATACTTAAAGAAGAAATATTGACAGAGATACACTCAATAAGATTAAAACTCTATATAAAGTCAGAATATGATTTAATTAAGTGATGCAATTTTGACTTGCGAAATCAAATTTCTTTTCGTTTCAATTATTTCGAATTTAAATCCATAAAATTGAAAAACTTGCCCAGCTTTAGGAAAGGACCTTGATTCATTTATTATTAAACCAGAAATAGTATTTGCATCTTCATCAGGTAGGTCCCAACCAAAACTTCTATTAATGTTTCTTATTTCTGTAGATCCTTGGACTTTAATTGAGCCATCTTTATTTCTCACAATATCAGTTAAATCAATATCATGTTCATCGCTGATCTCTCCGACAATCTCTTCAATAATATCCTCAAGACTTATCATTCCATTTAACACACCGTATTCATCGACCACCATGGCTAATTTAATTTTTCTGTTTAGGTGCATTTGTAATTGATTTTTTAGAGGCGTAGTTTCTGGTACAAACCAAGTTTTAATTAATGATTTCTTAATATCCTCTCTCGAAATTTTTACAGATTTAAGTTCATTTAGCTTCCTTAACAGATTTTTTGCATGTATTAAGCCAATAATATTTTCATTATTGTCTTTCCACACAGGTATTCTTGTATAAGGACTTTCAACAACTTGGTTTATTATTTTTTCAGGATCTTCATCAATATTAACTGTAAAGATATTGCTTCTGTGCACCATAATATCCTCAACAGTTGTTTCTGATAAATCTAAAATTCCAGTCACCATGTCTTTATCCATTTTAAACAATCTACCTTCTTTATGATGTAGATCTACAGTTCCCCTAATTTCATCAGCTACTGATAAACTTCTTGCGTTCTGGTCATGTTTAATTCCAATTATATTTAAAATAGTAAAAACGATTTTTTCCATCAGCCATGTCACCGGTGCTAAGATAGTTACAAATGGTTTTAAAAATGGACTTACTAATAGTGCCATTTTTTCTGCATTCGCAATAGCATAGCTTTTAGGAAGAATTTCTGCAAAAATCACAATTAATGCTGTCATTATGATTACGGCATAAGCAACACCTGTATTCCCAAAAATTTTGATTAATAAACTCGTAGCTAAAGCTGAAGCAAGAATATTGACTAAATTGTTACCAAGTAAAATCGCTCCAATTAAGGCTTCTTTCTTATTTAATAAATCTATTGCAACATTAGAATTCTTTTTACCCTTCATGCCAAGGCCTGTTAATCTACTTCGCGTACTTGCTGTTAGCGCTGTTTCTGATCCCGAGAAAAATGCAGAAAATGCTAAAAGAACTATTATGGCTAAAAATAATACGATAATTTCAAATATCATCTAATTTATATAATTATTTATCACGCTGTCTAATTTTCTAGTTGAATATCGATTGGCTAAATAAGCTTTACCTAAATTCCTTAAAAGAATCAGATTTATATGATTATTTTTTACTTTTTTATCAGAATTCATTGTCTCTTTAAATTTTTTAAGTGATGTCTTTCTTTTAATATTGTTAGGTATTTTGGTTTTCATTTTTAATTTTTGAAAATGATCTTTTATTTTATTAATATTTTTATTTAAACTATTCCCTTGAAGTGAAGACATATCTAGAGCCATCAAGATGCCAATAGATACAGCTTCTCCATGTGTTAATGATTTTTGGTAATTATTTATTGCTTCAATAGCATGTCCGAAAGTATGGCCTAAATTAAGTATTGCTCTTATATTTTTTTCTTTTTCATCTTTTCTTACAATTATTGCTTTATTTTTGCAAGAGTGGAAAACAGCCTCAATTAAATATTTTTTGTTAAATGTCATAAGCTTCGACTCATTATCTAAAAGCCAATTAAGGAATCTTTTATCCATAATAAGTCCATACTTAATTATTTCAGCATAGCCAGATAAAATCTCCCTTTTTGGAAGAGATTTTAATAGTGAAACATCCGAAATCACTAATTTAGGTTGGTAAAAAGTACCTATCAGATTTTTGCCTTCTTTAGTATTGACTCCTGTTTTACCCCCTACTGCAGAGTCGACTTGCGATAATAATGTTGTAGGTATCTGAATAAAATTAATACCCCTTAATGTGATACTTGCTGAAAAACCAACAATATCGCCAATAACACCTCCACCAAAAGCAATTAAAGTATCGTTCCTATCAACCTTATATTTGAGAAGTTTAGACGTAATTAAATTAATAGTTTTAATATTTTTGTATTTCTCACCATCATTAATTATTATCTTGTTAAAACTTATTTTATTTTTTTTTAGTGAGTTCTCTAATTTTTTTCCGTAAAGCTTATAGATTAATTTATTAGTAATTATAAAAACTCGTGGATTTATTAATTTCTTTTTTATTAATGAGCCTGAGCTCAATAAAATATTATCACCAATTAATATCTTATATTCGTCTGTTCCGGTCTTTACCTCTAAAGTTTTTTTCATTATTAGATTTTTAAAGCTTCGGTAATTTCTTTAATTATTTGATATTTATTTTTTTTGCTCACATCAATTGTGAATTTAGCTTTTGAGTAATTTTTCTGCCTAATTTTATTTAATCTTTCAAATTCTGCTTTTATATTTTTATTAGATAAAAGGGGCCTTTTTTTTGACACTCTACATCTTTTTTCTAAAATATTCAAATCACATTTTAGCCATATTGAATTACATTTATTCAATATTAACTTTCTTATTTTTAAATCTTCAAAGCCACCTCCGCCTAGTGCAATAATAGAGTTTTTTTTATCTAGTAATTTTAAAGTAATTTTTCTCTCAATAGTTCTGAAGATACTTTCACCGCTTTCATCAAAAATTTTTGCAATTTTTTGACCCATTTCTTTTTCAATTTCTTTATCCGTGTCATAAAAATCTAAGCCTAGTTTTTTTGATAAACCTCTGCCAATAGTTGATTTACCAGAGCCCATATGGCCTAGAAAAACTATATTTTTTTTTGTTTGAGAGAGTCTTTTTTTTGACATTATTAAATGTGAATAAATTTCACAGTTTTAAAATATTCTGTTAAAAGAAATTAATATGTTTGATAAAAGCATTCGTAATAAAGTAATATTATATATCATTAGTTTATCTCTTATAAGCTCATTTTTCATTAATATTGATGTTTTGGCGGAAAGCAATTTGAGTCAAGAGCCATATGAAATTTGGCAAGAGAACAGTGTTATAAGCGAAATTGAAAGCTCTGTTGAAAAATCAAATACGCAGGAAGCAGTAAACTTGACTAATCAAACCGTAAAACAGGAAAATTTTCTATTCACTAAAGCCGATGCTATAGGTTTATATGATCCAACTAATGGCGGATTTGAAGCTAATTTATGGGATGGGTCTAATATAGAGGATATAGCATATTTAATTAATACAGCTCCTGTAGAAAGTACTAGTTCAACTCTTACGAACCTAGTAAAAAATGTAATCTTAACTACAGCAGCTCCACCCGATAAATCAAATAGTGACTCATTATCTTTTTTAAATCTTAAATCAGATTTTTTAATCTCAAGAGGTTATTATAAAAATATATCTCAATTATTTAGCTTACTAAATAGTGATGAAATAAACGATATTTTAAGTGATGGAATGATAGATAATTTACTTATCTATAATCAATACAAAAGAATTTGTAATAGCAACTCTAATTTAATATCAGAAAGATTAAGTGATTTATATTTTGCATCATTTTGCAATGCAATGTCAGCTAATAAACTAACTCTTGATCTAAATATCTCTTTAATGCGAGATGATAATAATTCTTATAATGAAGAGTATTTATCGTTATTATCTGAAATTATTTACAGTGATGAAATTAAAGCTGAAAATCTCAAAGAAATAAATCTAATTAATTTAAATTTATTACAAAAATACAATGTCGATATTGATGAATATATTTCCATAAATTCACCAATAAAATTTAAATTGTTCTACTTTTTAAATTATAAGAAGAACAACCTTAAAAAAATTTCAATTGCTGAAGAACTTGTCAAAAAAGGCTTGGTTGAACACAAATACCTTGCAGAGATTTACCAGTCCTTTGATCTGAGTAACACTAAGGACGCTGGTGATGATAATTTAGCTTTAATAGAGCGAATTAGAATCTTTAAAGATATAAGAAAAACTTCATCTCAGGCTGAATTAGTAAATAAAATACCTGAATATGTTAGTTTATTTAGTGCGCATGGTATGTTGGATACAGCGTCTTTAATGATTTATGATAAAATAAAAATAGTTCAGCCAAAACCAGATTATATCGATAATGCATCGGGTATTTGCCTGGTCTTTATACTAAATGATGACCCAGAAAAATGTAATGAGTGGGTGAGTCAATTGAGTCTCAATTCAAACACATTAGAGCTTTCTAAAGCTAAGTTTTATCTTTCATTGGCGAACGGTAAAGCAATAAAAGAGACTAACTTAAATCAATTAATTGACTATGAAGGTTTTTCCGATAGGCAGAAGAATATTATAGTTAAGTATTACGAACTTATTACAAATTCAAAAAAAATTAGTTATTGGAAAACTCCAAATGAATTAAATAAAGTCTCCTCAATAACTGCAAATATAAAACTTCATAATTATTTTGAGTCTCTTGAAAATCAATTAGGTGAGAAAATAATTTTACTAAACATATTGCATGGAGATGATAATTTTAATGAGAATGACGAGTTTTCGATTTTTCTTATAATAGATTCATTGTTCGAGATTAATAAAGCTTACGCACAAGACTATATATTAGAGTATTTTTCAACGTACAATTTATAGTGCCGAAAATAGAAAAATCTATTATTGAGAACTTCTTGGAATCACTGATATCTGAGAGAGGTTTAAGTAAAAATACGATTGAGTCTTATAAAAGCGATATAAATCAGTTTTTAGAAAGACAAACAACAAGCAAATCATCTGAACTAATATTTTCAAGAAAATCAATTGAAAAATATATTTCAATGATGAACGATTTAGGATTTGAGAGGTCAACAATCCTCAGGAAATTATCTTCGTTAGGACACTTTTTTGATTTTTTAGTTACCGAAAATATACTGAAAGATAATCCGTTCTCGCAAATATCAATACCCAAAAAAAACTCTAAGCTACCGATTTTTTTAACAAACGATCAGGTAGATAGGCTATTAGAGACAGCTAAAACTGATGACTCTATTAAAGGGTTGAGATTATTCACTATGATAGCAATATTATATGCAACAGGAATAAGAGTTTCTGAGCTAGTTGGATTAAAATTGTCATCTTTATATGAAAAAGAAAATTTTATTTTTGTTACAGGTAAAGGAAATAAAGAAAGACTTGTGCCCGTTGATCAAAACACTTTATCTACAATAGAAAAGTATCTAAAAGTAAGAGTAGAATTTTTAAATGCAGATAAAAATGAAGACAAATGGCTTTTTCCTTCAAGAAATTCAAAGCTTGGTCATATTTCAAGGCAAAGATTTCATCAACTTTTAAAAGTATTGTGCAAAGAAGCCAATATCGATGCAAAATACGTTAGCCCCCACAAGCTAAGACATGCCTTTGCATCACATCTACTTGCTAATGGAATGGATTTGAGATCACTACAAATGCTACTTGGGCATTCAGATATATCTACAACACAAATTTATACTCATGTTCTTAGCGATAGATTAAAGAGTACGGTGGAAGATAATCACCCATTATCTAAGGTATTCAAAGAATAATTGTAATTCAAGTTGTCCTTGAAAAGAGGATTTTATGATGATAAACCAACAAAATGAGTTTCACGCCCGTACCCTCTAACACTATAAGAATAAATAGATCTCAGCTATTTGTTCCAGGGTCAAAGCCAGATTTGTTTGAGAAAGCTTCAGCAAGCAATGCAGATATAATCTGTTTAGATCTTGAGGATGCTGTGGCACCGCAAGATAAGGAACAAGCAAAAGAAAATGTAATCGAAGCACTAAACAATCATGATTTTGGGAAAAAAACTATTTCAGTAAGAATTAATGGATTGGATACTCATTATTGTTACAGAGATGTTGTTGACTTAATGGAAAATGGTGGTGAGCGATTAGATTTAATCATGATACCAAAAGTTGGTGTTCCAGAGGATGTTTATGCGATTGATATGTTAGTGACGCAAATAGAAGATAAAACTCAAAGACAAAAGAAAATAGGCTTTGAACTTATAGTCGAAACATCAATGGGAATAACAAACCTAGATAAGATCTTAACTGGAAGTAAAAGAATTGAATCTCTCCATTTTGGTTACGCTGATTATGCAGCATCAGTTAGAATGCGAACAACAAATATCGGCGGATCTAATCAAGACTATTCAATATTAACTGATGAAATTGATGGAGAGAGAAAAACTCACTGGAATGATATGTGGCACTATCCAATATCAAAAATGACAACTATTGGAAGGGCTCATGGCGTAAGGATTATTGACGGTCCTTTTGGAGATTTTTCAGATCCAGAAGGTTTCAAGTCTCACGCAAGAAGAACAGCAATTCTTGGATGTGAGGGAAAATGGGCAATTCATCCTAGTCAGGTAGATCTTGCAAATGAGGTATTCACACTACCGGAAAAAGAAGTACAAAAAGCCAGAGATATTCTTGATGCGATGAAAAAAGCACAGGAGTCAGGCGCAGGTGCTGCTACACTAAATGGAAAATTAATAGACGCCGCTTCAATAAGGCAAGCCGAGCAAATTATCGAACAAACAAAATTAATAGAAACTCTTAGTAAATAATTTATTATTAAATGTACACCTATCTTGAGTTTGAAAAGCCCATCGAACAACTTGACAATAAGGTTCATGAGCTCAAAAGCTTAAATGACAATGCTCCATCAGATAATCTTCTTGAAGAAATTACGCAAGTTGAAGAACAAATAAATGAAACTTATAAAAAGATATATACTGCAATATCGCCTTGGCAAAGGACACTTGTTGCAAGACATCCTCAACGACCAAAAACTAGAGAATATATTCAAAATCTAATTGAGGATTTTTTTCCATTATCAGGTGATCGTTTTTTTTCAGAAGATAAAGCCATTCTTGGAGGGTTTGGAAAATTTAGAGGTAAAACAGTTTTGGTTATTGGTCATGAAAAAGGACATGATACTACATCAAGAATTGAACATAATTTTGGAATGCCTAGGCCTGAGGGATACAGAAAAGCTCAAAGATTAATGAAACTTGCAGAGGATTTTGATATTCCAGTAATTTCCTTCGTAGACACTCCTGGTGCTTACCCTGGAGTAGGAGCTGAACAGCGGGGACAGTCTGAAGCAATAGCAAAAACAACTGAGTGTTGTTTGTCATTAGGTGTTCCTATTATAGCAATAATAATTGGTGAAGGAGGATCAGGCGGTGCGGTTGCTATTGGTACAGGAAATACAGTCCTTATGTTGGAAAACTCCATATATTCAGTAATTTCTCCAGAGGGCTGTTCATCAATTTTATGGAAAGATAATACAAAAACTGTTGAGGCGGCATCAGCCCTTAAGCTTACAGCAGAAGATATGTTAAAAATTGATGTAATTGATGAAATTGTTAAAGAGCCAACAGGTGGCGCACATAGAAATCCTCATCGGGCGATCGAGTCTGTTGGAGATGAAATTGAGAAATATTTAAATTTGCTGTCAAATCAACATGGAAATGATTTAAAACACGCAAGACAAGAAAGATATCTTCAAATAGGAAGGTCGGGGTTATTTAGTGAAAAGACTACAGCAGCTAACACTGTTCTTGACGAAAAGTTTGGGAAATCTGGCAATAAAAAATGGATTTATAACAGTTTTTTTGGAAGAATTATCTTAGGAACAATTCTTGCCTTACTGTTTGTTGGTATATTAACTTACTTAGTTAATTAATTTTTCCACAACAATGTTTATATTTTTTACCTGAACCACATGGACAGGGAGCATTTCTTGATATTTTTTTTGTTTTTATAGCTGATTGATTAATTTTTTCAGATATACCATTTTCATTTGAAGTTTGATTTTGTCTTTCTCTAATTCTCATTCTTGAAAATATTTTTGAAACATCAATTTTTAAATTATTTATCAGTTCCTCAAACAATCCAAAAGCTTCATTTTTATATTCATTAAGAGGGTCTCTTTGGCCATACCCTCTTAGACCAATAGTTGATCTAAGTTGTTCAAGATTATTAATATGATCTTTCCATTTATCATCCAGAATTTTAAGCATCACCATTCTTTCTGCAGAATTAATATCTTCCTTAGAATGATTACCTTTTCTATTTACAGTGTTTTCTTTTATGAGCGCGTAAACTTTATCCTTAATATATTGCTGGTTAATTTCACCTTCAGAGTTATCTATTTTTACCTCGATTTTTTTTGAAAAGTATTGACTTATTTCATCTTGCAGATCTTGTAAATTCCATTGATCAGCGTAAGATTTTTCCGGGCAATAACGTTCAATAATATCATCAGCAACATCGTATTGCATTTCATTTGCTATTTCTGAAATATTATCTGCATTCATTAACTCAAATCTTTGTTCAAATATCGTTTTACGTTGATCATTTAAGACGTCATCAAATTTTAACAAAGTTTTTCTTATGTCAAAATTTCTTCCTTCTACTTTTTTTTGTGCTCTCTCAAGTGCTTTTGAAATCCATGCATGCTTAATTGACTCTCCTTCTTTCAAGCCAAGGCTTTTTAAAACACTATCTATTTTTTCTGATCCAAAAATTCTCATTAAATCATCTTCTAAACTTATAAAGAACTTTGTTTCCCCGGGATCGCCTTGACGACCTGACCTTCCTCTTAACTGATTATCTATTCTTCTACTTTCATGTCTTTCACTTCCAATTACATAAAGACCTCCAGCTTTAATCACTTCATCTTTTTTTTGTATAATTGTTTCTTTTAGCCCTTCTAAATTTTCCTGACCATTCTTTGTGCTTGAATTAAATTCGTAATTACCGCCAAGTTGAATATCGGTCCCTCTTCCTGCCATGTTTGTTGCAATTGTAACAGCACCTGGTTCACCGGCATTAGCTATAATCTTTGCCTCTTGCTCATGATGTTTCGCATTAAGCACCTCATGTTTAATTTTATTGTTTCGTAGTTTTTTTGATATTTGTTCAGATTTTTCAATGCTTGTTGTTCCAACTAACACAGGCTGGCTTTTTTGATTGCATTTTTTAACTTGTTCTACAATAGCATCATATTTTTCCTCAGCAGTTCTATAGATTTCATCTTCATTATCAATTCGTGAAATTGGAATATTTGTAGGTATTTCAAAAACTGACAAATTGTATATGTCGCTAAATTCCTCTGCTTCGGTAAGTGCAGTTCCCGTCATACCAGAAATCTTCTCATATAGTCTAAAATAATTTTGATAGGTTATTGAGGCTAACGTTTGACTTTCATTTTGAACTTTAACATTCTCTTTTGCCTCTATTGCTTGATGCAGTCCATCCCCGTATCTTCTGCCTTCCATTGTTCTACCTGTAAATTCATCAACTATTACTACACTTCCTGATTTAACAATATAGTCCCTATCTTTTTCAAATAGTTTGTTTGCTCTTAAAGCTTGATTTATATGGTGTACAATCGCAACATTAGAAACATCATATAAAGTTCCTTCAGATATAATATTTCTTTCTTTCAATATTTTTTCAGCTTTATCATTTCCTGCATCCGTTAAATTTGCTGTTTTTGTTTTTTCATCTATTTCAAAATCATCATTATTTAGAAAAGGAATTATTTTATTAATTGAATTATAAAGAGTTGTTTTATCTTCTATTGCACCTGAAATTACAAGTGGTGTTCTAGACTCATCTATCAATATACTATCAACCTCATCAACAATACAAAAGTTATGATCTCGTTGAACAATGTTCTGTTCCAATACACGTAAATTATCTCTCAAATAATCAAAGCCAAATTCATTATTGGTTCCGTAAGTAATGTCACAGGCATATTGTTCTTTTCTTTTTTCACGCCCCTCTAAATCGTTAGTTAAACATCCAACTGATAGACCCAAATAATTAAATATAGAACCCATCCATTCTGCATCACGCCTTGCAAGATAATCATTTACTGTAACAATATGAACACCTTTTCCAGAAAGAGAATTTAGAAACGCAGCCAGAGTAGATACAAGTGTTTTTCCTTCACCAGTCTTCATCTCTGAAATTCCACCATTGTGCAAAACCATGCCACCAATCAATTGAACATCAAAATGTCTTTGACCAAGCGTTCTTTTGGAAGCCTCACGGACCATTGCAAAAGACTCTACTAAATAGTCATCAATTTTCTCTCCATTTGATATTTCAGATTTAATTTCTGAAATTCTTTTAAGAAGTGTATCTTGAGATAGCTTTTCAATTTCAGGCTCCAAATCATTAATTAATTGCACAGTACGCTGAAATTCCGCTAATTTCTTCTTTTCGCTTCGGCTAAAAATTGTATTTAAAAATGAGTTAACTTTTAACATTTGAGTAGATATTTGTATTTTCTATTTAATTGCAAGCATTTATACCTTAAATACTAACACCAATTAAGATAAAATTACTGAAATCACTCATATTTGATTGTTCTAAAAATGTTAAAAAAATCACCTTTAGCGCCAAAAAATATTGGAAAGATTAAACAGATTAAGGGCATTGAATTGTATGTATATTCTGCAGGCTTATACAATAAGAAACGACTGGATTTAGCTTTATTTCTTTTCAAAAATAAAACCTCGGTTGCTGAAGTTTTTACAAAGTCCTCATTAAGATCATGCACACTGGACTGGAATGAAAAAAATTTAAAAAATAAAGAAATAGAAGCATTGATTGTTAATTCAGGAAATGCAAACACTTTTACAGGTCAGGCAGGCATTAATGCGTTAACGAAAATAAGTAACTTTGTTTCTAATAAATTCAAAGTCTCAGTTAGGAAGGTATTTTTTGCATCTACAGGCGTTATTGGAGAAAAATTTCCAGAAAATAAAATAATAAATACATTAAAAAAAGATAAATCAAAATCTAATAATTGGTTACAAGCAGCTCAATCAATTATGACAACAGATACTTTTCCAAAAGCAATTTCTGTAAAAACAATGATTGAAAACAAAACAATCACAATCACAGGGATTGCAAAAGGGTCTGGAATGATAGAGCCAAACATGGCAACAATGTTGGGATTCATTTTTATAGATTGTTTAATACCTCAAAATATTTTGCAGAAATTATTAAAAGATCTTGTAGATAAGTCATTCAATCAAATAACTGTTGATGGAGATGAATCTACTAATGATACTGTAATTATGACTAGCACTAATAGTGTTTCATTAAAAAATAATATTTCATCAATAAAAGATAAGAGAATATCAAAAATAAAAAACTCTTTACTTCCTGTTGTTAAATATTTAGCGGAACAAATTGTACGAGATGGTGAAGGTGCAACAAAATTAATAAACATAAAAGTTCAAAGTGCTAAAAATTCACCGCAGGCAAAAAAAATTGCTAAGGCAGTTGCAAATTCCTCACTTGTAAAAACAGCTTTTTACGGAAATGATCCAAATTGGGGGAGAATTGTAATGGCGATTGGTAAAACATATGAAAAAATAGACCCAAAAAAACTTAAGATTTATATAGGTAAGCAAACAGTTGTCGCTAATGGAGCAGAGTATAAAAAATTAAATTTACAAAAATTAAAAAAATATATGGCAAGCAAAAAAATAGATCTAAAACTTGATCTTGGACAAGGCAATTATTCTTACGAAACACAAACATGTGACTTCTCTCACAAATATGTTGATATCAATGCAGCATACAGGACATGAAGGTAATATTTTGCTCCTCCGCAATTATTAAAAATAAAAAGGGCGAAATTCTCTTAATGAGTAGAAAACAAAAAGATTCTTTTAACAATTCTTGGGAGTTTCCAGGTGGAAAGTTGAAAAATAACGAAAATTTTGCAGTTGCATTATTTAGGGAGCTAAAGGAAGAATTAAATATTAAAATAGATATAAGCAAATTATCAAAATATGAATTTTTTAAGCACCAGTATCGTTCATTTTTATTAATGATGTATGTATTCGAGGTAACTGAATGGACAGGAAAAATTATAAGTAAAGAAGGTGAGCTTTTAAGATGGGTGTCCGCAAAGGACTTGAAGAAAGCAAAATTATTGCCTGCAAATACTAAAGTTGTTAATTATTTTTTAAAATAACAACCTGTTTCTTCAGTGAAAACAGAAACTATTTTATAATCTCCATATTCAATTGAAATTTCTTTTTTTTCCTCATCTTTATTATAACCTAATAGTTTAATTTGACTGAACAATTCATCGTCTTTAACTGAAGTAGCAATAACACGATCATATGCTTCATTACAATAATCACTTTTCATCTCTGAAATAAAGAAACAAACACAATAGTGCTTTGCCGAAGCATTCAATCCAATGAGAGTTTCATCAGACTTTGCAATATT
Source organism: uncultured Pelagibacteraceae bacterium (assembly GCA_902578305.1). Taxonomy (GTDB): domain Bacteria; phylum Pseudomonadota; class Alphaproteobacteria; order Pelagibacterales; family AG-422-B15; genus CACNXQ01. Next base: position 83,487 of record CACHCK010000004.1, read on the forward strand.
AGTATTTATAAAAAAAAATGATGTAAATATTACTAATATGTTATAAATAAATCGAGATACTTTATGCATAAAATTATAAAATTTATAACGTGTTTATCCTTTATTTTGATTTGGGTCAATCCATCATTAGCTATAGTTAATCAATTACCACAAAATGAAACCGTCGAATGGCCTACTAATACATGGCCAGAAAATTTAATAGAAATTGATGACGAAGAGTTTAATATAATTATTAACTATACTTTTTCTGATGATTCTTATGATGAATTAGGACGCACGAACGCGCTTTTAATAATTCAAGATGGAAGTATTGTTTATGAAAATTACAATTCACCTATTACAAAAGATACAAAACTTGTCTCCTATTCAATGGCAAAAAGCTATATTGGTCTATTGACTGGAATGATGATTGATAGGGGATTCATACAATCAAAAAACGAAACAAATCTCTTACCAAGCTGGAATGACAATAGAAGAAATATTTCCATAGGACATATGCTTAATATGCAGTCAGGGCTGGATTATGTTGAGGAATATGATTTAGGCGAAAGGTCAGATACATTAGAGATGTTATTTGGACAGGGAAGGTTTGATCAAGCTGGGTTTGCATCATCCATGAAACTGAAGACTCCTCTACCAGGTATGAAATATAACTACTCGACAGGAGAAACTAATATTATAAGTCAAATAATAAAAACAAGGCTTGAAGCTCAAGGAATTGAATATTTAGATTTCATAAAAAGCAATCTTATTGATAAAATAGGTATAAAAAATTCGATCTTCGAATTTGATAATTCTGGAACTTTCATTGGTGGTAGCTCAATTTTTGCAAATGCAAGGGATTATGCAAGATTTGGATATTTATATTTGAGAGATGGATTATGGGATAGAGAGAGAATTGTATCAAAAGAATGGATTGATGATACAAGAACTCCAGCGAAAAACTCCTACCAAATGTATAGCAATCAGTTTTGGATGCCTCATCCAGCATTTACACGTGGACTTCCAAAGGATACTTACTATGCCGCAGGTTTTGGCGGGCAATATATATTAATTATTCCGTCTAAGGATATGATCGTTGTTCGATTAGGTGAAACTTATATGGAAGATGATAAAGTTATTGAAAATATTTCTGAAATCATAAGTTACTTTGATAATAGGATCTAAATTTATGAGTGACCAAATAATTATTTATTCATCCTATAATTGTGGATATTGCGACTTAGCAAAAAAACTCCTTGATAAAAAACAAATTAAATACCAAGAAATTAACATTCAAGACGATCCCTCTCAAAGAGATATTATGTTAGAGAGAGCTAATGGGAAAAGAACCGTTCCACAAATTTTTTTTAAAGAGCTGCATATTGGGGGATTTGAAGATTTAAATAAGCTTGAGATGTCGGGCACGCTTGATAAAATTTTGAATGAAAAATAATTTAATAGCCGCCTGTCTTCAGCTTACATCAAGTTCAGATATCTATAAAAACTTAAAAGAGACAATAGATCTTTCAAATAAAGCTATTGATAAAGGCGCCTCCTTTATTTTAACACCAGAAGTTACAAATATTATCTCATTAGATCGACAAAAATTAAAAAGGTCAGTATTTCCGGAGAAGAAAGATCCATTTCTTGTTGAATTTACAAAAATTGCAAAGAAAAAATCAGTATGGATATTGCTTGGCTCTATTGTTATCAAAGACAATAAGAACAGATTGTATAATCGCTCCTATTTGATAAACGGCAAAGGCAATATTCAATGCAAGTACGATAAAATTCATATGTTTGATGTGAAAATATCCAAAAAAGAAAGCTATAAAGAGTCCAAAATCTTTAAACCAGGTAAAAAAGTTGTGGTAACTAATACTCCTTGGGGAAAAATTGGTTTATCAATTTGTTATGATTTAAGATTCCCTGAACTTTATAGAAAACAAGTGATGATGGGGGCAAAGTTAATAACTATTCCTTCAGCATTCACAACCACTACAGGTAAAGCTCACTGGCATAATCTTGTAAAAACACGAGCTATTGAAAATGGTTCTTATGTTTTAGCTCCTGCACAATTTGGAAAAAATTCATTAAAGCGCCATACCTATGGACACAGTCTAATTGTATCTCCATGGGGTGAAATATTGGCTGAAAAAAAGGCAGGAAAAGGCATTATAATGGCTAGTTTAGACTTTAAAAAGCTTGCTAAAATTAGGGCTAATTTACCAAGTTTCAGGACACAAATATTGAAATAAACAATATAATTACAATATAGAGTTATTATGATCGTTTTTAATTTACAATGCAGTGACTGTTCTCATTCATTTGAAGGTTGGTTTGGGTCATCCAAGTCATGTGAAACACAAATCAAAAAGAAGTTAGTTCAATGTGTTTCGTGTGGGTCTTCAAATATTACTAAAGAACTTTCAAGGCCAAATGTATCCGTAAAAAAAAATAACGTTACCCCAAACGAAAATGCACTCAGAGACTTTCGAAATAAAGTAAAAGAAGTAAATAAATTTGTTAAACAAAATTTTGAGTTTGTCGGAGATCAATTTGCATACGAAGCAAGAAAAATTCACTACAGTAAATCTAATAAAAAGCCAGTATACGGTAATGCAACTAAAGAAGAAGTTACTGATTTAAATGATGAGGGTATTGAGGTAACTTCTATTCCATGGATAAAAGAAGATAATTAATTTTTTTTTCCAGAAACAATAAAATTTGCATCCATTCTTTTAGACATAAACCATTCGTCTCTTAACGGATTATAATTTACACCTGTATTACTAATAACATCAAAGTTGTTTTGAATAAAAAAAGAATAAATATCCTCAGGAGTTAAAAATTTATTCCAGTCATGTGTACCTTTTGGAAGAAATCCTAATACATATTCAGCCATAAATTTTGCAAAAATAAGCGAAAAGATAGATTTATTAATAGTTGCTATAAACATTATACCATTATCAGAAACCAGGGCACTACACTCTTTAATAAAATTTTTTGGATTGTTTACATGTTCTATTACTTCTAAATTTAAAATGACGTCATACTTTTTATTTTTGTTTAGATTTTCAGCAGTTGTATTAAGATAATTAATATCTAAATTATTTTCTTCAGCATGAATTTTTGCAGTGATGCAATTTTTCTCTAAAGCATCAATGCCGGTTACTTCTGCACCTAACCTTGCTAATGGTTCACTCATTAGTCCCCCACCACATCCAATATCCAAAACTGATAATCCTCTTAAAGGTAATTTATTTTTTTGGTCTATTACATAATGATCTTTGATTGTATTGACTATATATTCCAGTCTTATGGGATTAAATTTATGCAGTGTTTTAAACTTGCCATCATGCTTCCACCATTCCTTGGCAAGGTTTTTAAACTTATCAATTTCAGTTTTATCAATCGAAGAAATGTCCATAAATCAGTCATTTAACTAATACTTGATTAAAGTATCGTATTAAAGTAATCCTTGTTTTTGTTTAGAGTATTACGTAACACAATTTAATAACGAAAAGTAAAATGTCCACTATAGTTTTAAAATTTGGGGGAACATCAGTAGCTACAACTGAATTAATTGAGTCCGCAGCTAATATTGTCAAATCTGAATATGATAAAGGCAATAATATTGTTGTAGTTGTTTCCGCTATGTCTGGAGCCACTAATCAGCTAATAGAACATGTCGATAAGATAAATTATAGTGATGATAGCGAATATGATGTTGTTGTTTCATCAGGAGAGCAAGTAACAGCAGGATTAATGTCATTGGCTCTAAAAAAAATCGGTCTACCATCTCGATCTTGGCTTGGTTGGCAAGTTCCAATAATAACTAGAGGCTCGCATAGAAACTCATTTATTGATAAAGTGATACCGGATAAAATCATTAATGACTTTGAAAATAAGAAGATTGCTGTCGTAGCTGGTTTTCAAGGTATTTCAAATGAGGGCAGAATTACGACTATTGGTCGTGGAGGTTCAGATAACACTGCAGTATTCATAGCTTCAGCAATAAAAGCCGAAAGGTGCGATATCTATACTGATGTTGATGGAGTTTATACCTCCGATCCTAGAATGACAGAAAATGTAAGAAGACTAGATAAAATTTCTTATGAAGAGATGATCGAAATGGCTTCACAAGGGGCTAAAGTTTTGCAAACAGCTTCGGTTGAGTCTGCCATGAGTAATGATGTAGACGTATATGTTCGATCAACATTCAGTCCATCTGATAAGGGAACTTTAATTTCAAACGATGTGAATAATGAAAATGATAGGGCCGTAACAGGAGTTGCTTATTCTAAAGATGAGGCAAAAATAACTCTTATTGATGTAGAAGATAAACCGGGAGTTGCTGCACAGATTTTTAATAGGCTTGCAGAGAATTCTGTTAATGTTGATATGATAGTTCAGAACAACTTTGTTGAAAGAAAAATGACGAATCTTACTTTTACAATTCCAATGATAGATCTTGATAAAGCACTAAAAATTTTAGAAAATTTACAAAAAAAACTTAAGATTTCAAAAGTTTTAAACGAAAAAAACCTCTCAAAAGTCTCTATTATTGGATCAGGAATGAGAAATCAGCCAGGTATAGCTGCAAAAATGTTTGAATGTTTATCCAAAAATAAAATCAATATCGAAGTAATCTCAACATCTGAAATAAAGATAAGCGTCTTAATAAATAAAGATAAAACTGAAAAGGCTGTAAATGCGCTACATGCTGTATTTCAGCTCGACCAGATATAGTGGCTATGCTTGATATTAACTACTATTCTTTAAGAAATAATCATTTTGGGGAATTGATTGGTTTATTTTTTTTGGATTAAGGTTTAATTAATTCAAGGCATATGTACCAAAATTTTCTATTAGAAATTAAGAACCAGAGAGTAGCAAGGGGCTGTTCAGTAGATGATTTAAGTAAAGAGACAAAAATTTCAAAAAAAGTTATTTATAAAATTGAAGATCTTGATGAAAGTGAAGTGGACTTATTTCCACAAAAGC
>CACHCK010000005.1 GCA_902578305.1 uncultured Pelagibacteraceae bacterium
CATTTAATGAAAGAACAATGTTAATCTTATGGCTTGTACTTGGAATGGTTGGTCTCATCACTGGAGGGTTGTAACACCTAAACATTTATTGCACTGGTACGATGATCTGGTTTTTATGCAAAAAATTTTACTTGTATTTTTAATATTATTTTTCTCACTAAAAAATTCATATTCTGACAATAATATTAAGGATAATTCTCCAGAAATATTTGAAGGAATTTCAGTAGAGCTTGATAGATTAGAAATTCAAGAGTCACTCAATCTCAAAGAAAATGGAAAATCTGTTTCAAGTAAAAACTGGATGATTGTTACGGCAAACGCCTATGCTTCAGCTGCTGGGGCAAAAATATTACAATCTGGAGGTACAGCAGCAGATGCAATGGTTGCAGCTCAATCTGTGTTAGGCTTAGTCGAGCCAGAGTCCTCTGGAATCGGTGGGGGTAGTTTCTTATTATGGTATGACGGTGTAACGGGTAAAATAGTTACTTTAGATGGTCGTGAGACTGCACCACAAAACTCAACTTCAAATCAATTTCTAAAAAGTGATGGAACTAAAATGAAGTTTTTTGATGCTGTCGTAGGTGGTTTATCAGTCGGTACACCTGGTACTCTTGCATTAATGTTTGATGCTCATAAGAAATGGGGCAATCAAAACTGGGAAAACCTCTTTGATGAAGCAATTTTCCTAAGTAAAAATGGTTTTAAAGTTTCAAAAAAATTATCCTCATCAATTGAAAGAGATAAAGATAGACTTAGCAAAATAGATAAAACGAAAGAATATTTTTTACCAAACGGGAATAGTTTAAAGCACAAGCAGGTATTGAAGAATTATGCTTATGCAAGCACAATGCAAAACATTGCTAACAATAACATTGAAGATTTCTATAAAGGATCAATTGCGAAGGACATTATCAGCACAGTAAAAAATCACACCAAAAATCCTGGCTTTCTAGAAGCTGAAGATTTGGGCAACTATAATGTAATAGAAAGAGATCCAGTTTGTGTAAACTATAAAGTATACAAAATATGTGGCATGGGCCCACCATCGTCTGGAGGAGTAGCAGTAGCGCAAATATTGAAAATTTTAGAGCCTTATGATCTTCAGTCTCTGGGCTATTCAAATCCTATAACATGGCAAATAATTGGAGATGCGACTCGTCTTGCATTTGCTGATCGCAATCGATACTTGGCAGATAGTGATTATGTCAGTGTACCTTTGTCTGGTCTATTAAATGACAATTATCTGATTGAAAGGTCAAATAAAATTAAAATTGGAAAGAAAACTGAAAATGTAACTTCAGGTAAACCGTCTAACGACTTTGTTTACAATTACGGAATAGGCAACTCATTAGAGCTGCAATCTACAACGCACATTTCAATTTATGATCAGTATGGAAACGCACTCTCGATGACATCGTCAATTGAGAATGCATTCGGATCAAGATTGATGACAGAAAGTGGTTTTTTACTTAATAATCAACTTACTGATTTTTCATTTAATGAAAAAATTGATGGCAAGCTGATTGCAAATAGATTAGAGCCTGGGAAAAGACCAAGATCATCTATGGCACCAACAATAGTACTAAAAGATGGAAGGCCTATCATTATTATCGGCTCTCCAGGTGGCAGTAATATTATCAGCTTTGTTGTCAATTCAATTATCGCATTACTCGAATGGGATATGAATATTCAAGAGGCAGTCTCTCATCCTCACGCTATTAATAAATGGGGAAAATTTGAAATAGAAGAATCTTCATACTCTACAACTCTTGAGAATTCTTTAAAGACTATGGGATACGATACCAAAATAAGAAAATACTATTCAGGCCTAAATGGAATATACATTGATACAGAAATTTATGGAGGCTCAGACCCTAGACGTGAGGGAATTGCGCTGGGCAAATAACTAAAAAACAATGGTTGTCTTATGGCTTGTACTTAGAATGATAAGTCTAATTACCGGTAGACTTTAAATGTATTTATCCATTACGGTAGGTATATGAGTAGCCATTAATAGCCGGAACTCCACCAAGATGAGCATAGAGTATTTTAGATCCTTTTTTAAAGTAACCTTTCCTGGCTAAATCAATCATTCCTTGCATAGATTTGCCCTCATAAACAGGATCGGTAATCATGGCTTCAGTTTTTGCTGCCATACGAATAGCCTCATTAGTTTCTTCACTCGGAACTCCATATGCTGGATATGCATAGTCAGGAATTATTATTATTTCATCATCTCTAATTGTTCTTCCAAGTTCAACTAAGTCAGCTGTATTATCTACAATTTCTCTTACTTGCTTGACTAATTTATCTGGTGTGCCCGATCCATCAATACCTATTACTCTGTGTGCACGGTCATCTTCTGCGAACCCAACGATCATCCCCGCCTGAGTTGAGCCAGTAACTACACACACAATGATGTAATCAAATTTTAATGACATCTCTTTTTCTTGCATTCGAACTTCTTCAGCAAATCCTACGTATCCCAGTCCACCATATTTATGAACAGATGCCCCAGCTGGAATTGCATAAGGCTTACCCCCGCTATCTTTCACGGATTGAATTGCGTCTTCCCAACTTTTCCTAATCCCAATATCAAAACCGTCAGGTACTAGCCTGCTATCTGCTCCCATCAAACGCGTCATTAAAATATTACCAACACGATCGTAAACGGCATCTTCATGAGGAACCCAACTTTCTTGAACAACAACACACTTCATTCCAATTTTCGCTGCAGTTGCAGCTACCATTCTAGTATGGTTAGATTGAACACCGCCAATAGAAACTAATGTATCAGCTCCGGATGCAATGGCGTCCGGAACGATGTATTCTAGTTTTCTTAGTTTATTCCCACCCATAGCCAGACCTGAATTACAGTCATCTCTTTTGGCGTATATTTCGACATCAGCTCCTATTTCTTTGGTTAAACGAGGCAAATATTCAATTGGGGTAGGACCAAAAGTAAGTGAATATTTCTCAAATTTATCTAAATTCATTGCCATCAGATTATAGAAAAATTTTACATTGAAAATAACTTTAAAATGGCGGAAAGGATGGGATTCGAACCCACGATACGGTCACCCGCATACACGCTTTCCAAGCGTGCGCCTTCAACCACTCGGCCACCTTTCCTTATTCAACTTTTAAAGCAGCGATAAAGGCTTCTTGTGGGATATCGACCTTACCATAAGTTCTAAGTCTCTGTTTTCCTTTTTTCTGCTTATCAAGTAATTTTCTTTTTCTATCAGTAGCTCCGCCACCATGTATTCTCTCAATAACATTTTTTCGATATCCTCTGACGGTTTCGCGAGCAATAATTTTTCCACCAATTGCTGCTTGAATTGGAATATGGAATTGATGACGAGGAATTAATTCTTTTAGTTTTTCACAAACAGCGCGACCTTTTTTTTCAGAAAAACTTCTGTGAACAATAATTGACAGAGCGTCTACTGACTCATCATTTACTAATATACTAAGTCTTACCAAATCACTTTCAATATACTCATCAATTTCATAATCAAAACTTGCATATCCACTAGAAATTGACTTCAAGCGATCATAAAAATCAAAAACAATTTCATTTAGAGGTAACTTATAATTTAAAATTACTCTTGATCCAGAATAAGATAATTCTGTTTGCATTCCTCTCTTATCTTCACATAGAGATATGATGCTACCTAAATATTCATCAGGACAAATAATTGTTGCTTTAATCCAAGGTTCAGAAATACTTTTAATTTTCATAACCTCGGGCATATCTGCTGGATTATGTAATTCAAGTGAGCTTCCATCATTTAATACTAAATTATAAATAACACTTGGAGCTGTGGTTATTAGATCTAAATTAAATTCTCTATCAAGTCTTTCGACAATAATTTCTAAATGTAATAATCCAAGAAAACCACATCTAAAACCCATTCCAAGAGCTGCTGAGGTTTCTTGTTCGAAATGAAAACTAGAGTCGTTAAGCTTTAACTTGGCTAACGCATCTTTTAAGAATTTAAAATCAGCAGCATTTGTTGGAAATAATCCACAAAATACTACCGGCTGACTTGGCTTGAAGCCAGGTAAAGGCTCTGTTTGTTTATCGTTAGCTAGTAGTATTGTATCCCCAACCTTAGTTTGAGCTACTTCTTTAATTGCAGCTGTTATAAAACCTAATTCACCAGCATTGATAAGCTCGTTATCTACCATTTTTGGTGTGAAACAGCCAATTCTCTCTATTAAATGTTTTGTATTAGTTTGATGAAAACGAACCTCCATACCCTTTTTTAGAACTCCATCTATCACACGAACCAATATCACAACACCCAGGTAGGCATCATACCAACTATCTACTAGCATTGCTTTTAATTGTTTGCTTTCATCACCTACTGGAGATGGTAATTCTTTTACAATATTTTCTAAGACTTCTTCAATGCCGAGACCTGATTTAGCAGAAATTTCAATTACATTACTGGTATCAATACCTAAAATATCTTCTATCTGTTTTTTTACTCTCTCGGGATCTGCTGCTGGTAAATCTATTTTATTTAAAACGGGTATAATTACATGATCATTTTCTACAGCTTGATATAAATTAGCTAATGTTTGAGCTTCAACTCCCTGACTTGCATCAACAACCAATAGCGATCCCTCGCAAGCAGACAATGATCTGTTAACTTCATAGCTAAAGTCAACATGGCCAGGTGTATCAATAATATTTAGAGTGTAGGTTTCGCCATCTTTTGCTTTGTATTTTAATTGTACAGTTTGAGCTTTGATTGTTATTCCACGTTCTCTTTCAATATCCATAGAGTCAAGCACTTGTGCTTTCATTTCTCTTTCAGAAAGCCCTCCACAAAATTGAATCAATCTGTCAGCTAAAGTAGATTTTCCATGATCAATATGAGCTATAATAGAAAAATTTCTTATGTTTTTAGTGCCAGTCATAGTATTTTAATTTAGGATCTAACAGTTCCGGAAGTAGACTTTTCCACAGATTCAATTATTTTTGAACTTATTTCAGAAATGTCATTTTCGGCAAGAGTTTTTTCGTTAGATTGTAATGTAACCTTAATAGCAATAGACTTTTTGTCTTTTCCAAGACTATCATCTTCAAATAAATCAAAGATTTCAACATTTCTAATTAATTCCTTATCTACCTTAAAGGCTGAAGTAACAACTTCTTCGCTTTTTACTTTTTTATCAATAACAAAGGCAAAGTCTCTTGTGACAATCTGAAAATCACTTAAGTTAAGTACAGGTTTGTTGGTGGTTTTCTTTTCTGTGTTTGGCAGTTCATCAAGGTATAACTCAAATATATTTGTTTTATTCTTAATCTTAAATTGATTTGCAACACTTGGATGTAGCTCTCCAAAATATCCAGCAATTACCGAATTATTAATTTTTATCGAACCAGATCTTCCTGGATGATACCAGGAAGGACAGTCATTAGAGACAGATATTTTTTTGTTACCTGGCATTAAATAGTCAATTAAGGAAGTTAAATCTTGTTTCACGTCATATATATCAAATTCCGTCTGCATATTCTTCCAAGACTTTTCTGTCTTAATTCCAGATTTAATTCCACATGCAACGTTCAACTGATCCTCAGGAAAGGTTGATCTGTACTGACTACCTATCTCAAAGATCGAGAATGAGTCAAAGTTTCTATTCTTATTTTTTTTAATTGCTTGAAGAAGATTGGGCAGAAGATTAGGTCTTAATATATCCAGCTCCTCTGAGATGGGATTTACAATTTTTAAGTTATTTATATCGCCAAATACTTCACAATTTTTTGAGTCTGTGAATGAAAATGTTACTAATTCATCATATTCAATTGAAGCAATAAAGTGTCTAGCTTTCATCAGCTTCTTTTGTGCGTAATTTAAGATATTTTTATTAATTTTACTTTTTAATCTAATATTACTTGTCGGAATATTTTCATATCCTTTAATACGAATAACTTCTTCACTTATGTCAGCTTCGCCGTGAATATCTTGTCTCCAAGAAGGTATTGAACATTTGATAACATCACCTGTTTGGCTCGTTTCAATTCCTAAAGAACTAAGTATTGATATCAATTCTTTGTCAGATACTTCAAAACCAAGTCTTCTCGAAATATAACTACTAGAAGTTGATACCTCATTTTTATTTTCTTTTATATTTCCAGCCAACTCAACCTCACTGCACTCACCACCACATATTTCAAGAATTAATTGTGTTGCAAGGTCTATCCCTTTTAAAGTTGAATTTGGATCAATGCCTCTTTCAAAACGATATCTTGCATCACTTAGAATTGACAAGTTTCTTCCCGTCTTGGCTGTATTAATCTCATCAAATAATGCTGATTCAAGTAAAACGTTCTTTGTCTCAGTGCTGCAACCTGTACTTTCGCCCCCCATGATCCCCCCTAAGCCTAGTACTTTTTTTTCATCCGCTATTACGCACATACCATTTTTTAGGTGATAATCTTTTTCATCTAGCGCTTGGAAACTTTCTCCATCATTTGCTGCGCGTACTATAATTTTGCCATTTATTTTGTCTGCATCGTAAACGTGAAGTGGCCGGTTCTCGTCATACATTACAAAATTTGTTATATCTACCAGCGCAGATATTGGCCTTAAACCTATTGACTTAAGTTTGTTTTTAAGCCACTCGGGGCTTTCAGTATTTTTTACATTTCTAAAATATCTTCCAGCAAAAGCCGAGCATATTTTATTATCTTGTATTTCAATTTTAATTGGTGATTTAAAGGAGCCTTTTTCTTTAGATATTTTTCTCTCTAACAATTCCCCCATACCAGCTGAAGCAAGATCTCGGGCAATTCCTTTTACACCTAGACAATCCTGTCGATTAGGAGTGATACCAATTTCTATTACAATATCATTAAGGCCGTAGATCTCTGAAAAAGGTCTTCCAATAGTCTCTTTTTCCTCAAGTCGAATTATTCCGTCATGCTCATTTGAGATACCAAGCTCGTATTCAGAACACATCATTCCATAAGACTCAACTCCCCTAATCTTGGCAGCTTTAATTTTCATTTGATTAACCGGAATAGTTGAACCAACCGGCGCATAAACTACCTTCATGCCTTTCTCTACATTTGGCGCACCACAAACTACATCAACCTTTTCCTTGCCAATATCAACTTTGCATAGTTTTAATTTATCCGCATTTGGGTGTTTTTTTTCTTCAAGTACCTGTCCAACAATAAAATCTTGGTATGCTTTTCCTGTGTCTTGAATATCTTCAACTTCAAGGCCAATAGAAGTGAGCTTCTTTTCAATCTCTTCGAAATGAACATTTGTCTTAAGATGCTCAGTTAACCACGAATAACTAAATTTCATCTAGCTTAAGTCTCCTATGATCGAAGGTATGTTCAAAGGTGAGAAGCCATAGTGCTTATTCCATCTAAGATCACTATCAAAGAAAGTTCTTAAATCACTAATTCCATATTTGAGCATTGCAAGCCTCTCTATGCCCATACCAAATGCATAACCTTGATATTCATTTGAATTGATATTTACATTTTCAAGCACGTTTGGATGAACCATTCCGCATCCTAAAATTTCCAACCAATCCTCACCCTCTCCGATAATTAATTGGTTTCCTTTCTTTGTATATCCAATATCAACTTCTGCAGATGGTTCAGTAAAAGGAAAATGACTAGGTCGAAATCTCATATTTAATTTATCAGTCTCAAAAAAAGTCTTGAGGAATATTTCTAAACATCCTTTGAGATGGCTCATATTGCTTTCTTGATCTATTACCAAACCCTCAACTTGATGGAACATAGGAGAGTGCGTTTGATCATTATCACATCTAAACGTTTTTCCAGGAGCTATTAATCGAATTGGTGGTTTCTGCTTTAACATACTTCTTATTTGAACTGGCGAGGTATGAGTTCGCAAAACATTTGGCATTCCATCAGTCTCAGTTTCAACATAAAAAGTATCATGCATTTGTCGTGCAGGATGATGTTCAGAAGTATTTAAAGCAGTAAAATTATTGTAATCAGTTTCAACTTCAGGTCCTTCAGCAACAAAAAAATCTAAGTCGCCAAATATAGTTATAACTTCCTCTATAACCTGACTGATTGGGTGTATAGTTCCGTATGACTTTGAAGTAGATAGAGTGATATCTAAAGTTTCAGAGTTAAGTTTTTTTTCTAATTCCTTGCTATTTAACTCTTCAGTCTTTGAAGCTATTATTTCTAGAACAGAATCTTTAATTTTATTTAATTTTTCAGCATGCTGCTTTCTTTCATCACCAGAAAGACTGGCTAGCTCTTTCATTTCGAGAGAGATAATGCCTTTCTTACCAAGAAATTTTATTCTAAATTCATTTATACTTTCGATATTTGTAAATTTATCTGAAGCTTTTTTAATTTCAGTTTCTAACTCTCTAAAATCTTTCATCGTAGAACAACAATATCAGATTTAGTTTTTTCTGTAATAATAATATGCTTGAGAATATGATGCCAAATGAATTATTTGGCTGAGGACTGAACCTGTTTTGCTAAATGCTCAAAAGAAGTAGGTTCATTCATAGCAAGATCAGCTAAAATTTTACGATCTAATTCGATGTTTAATTTTTTAAGACCATTCATGAAAACTGAATAAGAAATTCCATGTAATCTAGCTCCAGCATTTATTCTTTGGGTCCAAAGTGATCTAAACTCTCTTTTTTTCACTCTTCGATCACGATAGGCATACTGCATTGATTTTTCTACAGCTTGCTTTGCGACTTTAAAAGTATTCTTTCTTCTGCCTCTATATCCTTTGGCTTGCTTAATTACTTTTTTGTGTCTCGCGTGTGCAGTAACTCCTCTTTTAACTCTTGCCATTATATCTTCCTATTTATTAAGCGTAGGGTAAAAACTTTTTTACTATTCGGGCATCTTGATCAGATAAAATTGTAGAACCTCTTTGGTTTCTTATCTGATTATTTGTTCTTTTAATCATACCGTGTCTTTTTCCACTTTGATACGATTTGACTTTACCAGAAGCTGTAAGCCTAAATCTTTTATTAGCGCCTTTTTTTGTTTTTAATTTACTCATATTGGATCAACGGTTTATAGACCCTAGGTAAGAAAAAATCAAAAGTTTTTTATTAATGATAAGAATTAACTACTGCTGCTAATTTGCAGTGAAAATCATGGTAAATTGGCGACCTTCAAGTTTTGGCTCTTGCTCGATTTTACTTGTCGTGCCCATTGTTTCTCGAATTCTTTCCATCAAATTTTCAGCAATATCATGATGTTCAAACTCTCTACCTTTAAATCGGATAGTAAATTTTACTTTATCGCCTGCAGCGATAAATTTTTGAGCAGCCTTTACCTTGAAGTCGTAATCGTGAACATCAATTCCCGGCCTCATCTTAATTTCTTTAATTGTAATTTCTTTTTGTTTTTTCTTGGACGTACTAGCTTTTTTTTGGGCCTCATATTTAAATTTACCAAAATCAAGAATTTTGCACACAGGGGGATCAACTTGTGGAGATACCTCAACTAAATCAAGACCTGCGTCTGAAGCTTTTTGCATTGCCTCATCAGTGTTAACAACTCCTAAGTTGTTACCTTTTTCATCAATTAATCTTACAGTGGAAGAAGTTATAAATTCGTTTATGCGAAACTTTGGACCTTTAGTAGATAGCTGGGCTTTATTATTTTTTCTTTGAAGTGCTATTTTAATCTCCTTTATCTATTGATGAGACGGCATCATACATTTTTTTTGAAAAAAATCATTTAATTTTTCAAATTTAATTTTTTCTTGCTTATCATTACCAAACTCCCTCAATGTTACAGTATTGTCTTCCATTTCATTTTTACCTAGGATTAATTGATAAGGTATTTTTTTTAGAGAGTTTTCTCTGATTTTATAGCTTATCTTCTCATTTCTTAAGTCCTTTTCAACTCTAATACCTTTGTTTTTAAGAGATAAAAATACTCTCTCTGCGTATTCGTTTATGTCAGATGTAATTGGTGTAACCACAGCTTGTATTGGCGCTAACCAAAGTGGTAAATTGCCAGCATAATGTTCTATCAAAATTCCTGTAAACCTCTCTAAAGATCCAAACAATGCTCGATGTAACATTACCGGATTATGCTTTTGACCATCTTCTGCAACATAATGACCGCCAAGTCTCTCGGGCAAGTTAAGATCAACTTGCAATGTTCCACATTGCCACTCTCTGCCAATGGCATCCTTTAGAATAAATTCTAATTTTGGCCCATAAAATGCTCCTTCACCTGGATTTAAAGTATATTCTAATCCTGTAGCTTCCATTGCCTCACGAAGAGCGGCCTCAGATTTATCCCATACATCATCATTGCCGACTCTTTTTTCAGGACGGTCGGAAAATTTAATTGATACATTTTCAAATCCAAAATCTTTATAAATACTTAAAACTAAATCGCATACCTTTTTGCTTTCTTCAGTAATTTGGTCTTCAGTACAAAATATATGTGCATCATCTTGTGTAAATGCCCTGACTCTCATTAAACCATGAAGGGCACCCGATGGCTCATATCTGTGAACTTTTCCAAACTCAGCAACCCTTAACGGTAAATCTCTGTAACTCTTCAGTCCTTGCTTGTATACTTGTACGCATCCAGGACAATTCATTGGTTTAAGAGCATAAACACGTTCTTCCCTTGCTTCTGTGGTAAACATATTGTCACCGAATTTTTCAAGGTGTCCGGATCTTTCCCATAATGACTTATCCATAATATCGGGAGTGTTAATCTCTTCATAACCAGCCTCTTCTTGTCGGTGACGCATATAATCAATAAGTGTTCTAAATAATGTCCAACCTTTTGCGTGCCAGAAAACTGAGCCTGGAGCCTCTTCTTGAAAATGAAATAAATCGAGCTCTTTACCAAGTTTTCTATGATCTCTTTTTTCAGCTTCCTTTAACAAATTTAGATAATTTTCGAGATCTTCTTGTGTTTCCCAAGCTGTGCCATAAATTCTTTGAAGCATTGGGTTATTTGAGTCACCTCGCCAGTAAGCTCCTGCTACTTTTGTTAATTTAAATGCTTTTCCAATTTTACCTGTTGACTCTAAATGTGGTCCCTTGCAAAGATCAAACCATTCACCGTGATAATATACTTTAAGTTCTTCACTTTCAGGCAAGTCTCTAATGATCTCTACTTTATAGTTTTCACCTTTATCGGAAAATAGCTTAATCGCATCTTCCCTGCTCATTACTTTAAATGAAGTCTTTTCGTCCCGATTTACAATTTCTTTCATTTTCTTTTCGATCGTTCCGAGGTCTTTTTCAGTAAACGGCTCTTTTCGGTCAAAATCATAATAAAAACCATTTTCAATTACAGGACCAATGGTAACCTGTGCATCAGGAAATAACTCCTGAACAGCCATAGCCAAAACATGGGCTGTATCATGCCTTAAAATATCAATAAATGGTTCGTTGTTACTCATAGAATTTAAGTATTATATCATGTATCTATAAATGAGAATCTATTTTATCGAAGACTTCTTCTATACTTATATTACTTATATTCTTGGAAGAAATTGATAAAAAACTGCCTGTTTCAATGCTTACCTTCTCTGGTGTAGTATGGCCGCCAAATATTGCTAAACCTCTGCAACCTAAGTGGGCAGCTAAGTGGGCAGGTCCTGTATCATTTGAAATTACATATTTTGCACCTATAAGCAATTTTGCTAATTGAAAAAAATTTGTTGGCTGTTTGTTATGTAAACACAACTTTACATTATATTTTCTTGCTGCCTTTATTTCTCCTGGTCCTGGAGCAATAACAATATCCATATCAGAAAACTTTAATTTAAACTTTGAAATGAGCTCTTCATAGTAAGGCCAGATTTTTTGATGGTGTTTAGGAGAGCAAAAAGGAAACAAGACTATGTAGTTTTTTTTGATTTCAGAAGAAATTTGAAAGTCATTATCAACCATCCAAGAGACTTGTGGTTTTTCTGAAAACTTAGTATCTATTTTTGCTCTTGATAGCTGTATTTTAAATCGCTCTAAGATACTTTTTTTATCAAAATCTTCTTTTGTCTCGTTCAATCTTAAAATTGTTCTCGAAGAAATCCACTCAGATGATGACAGATACTTTCGATAAAATTCAGTTCGATAAGAATTTTGTAAATCAAAAACTCTTTCAAATTTATATTTAGTGAATAATTGCTTTAACCGATATAAATAAATGAAATTCCATCGAGACTTTCTCTTATCTAATATTACTTCATCAACAAAAGGGCACTTACTAAAATAATTATTAAATGCCGGTGTCGTTAAAATATATATTTTATATTTTGAGTAATGCTCTCGGATATCTCTTAAACATCCATTTATTTGAATAATATCTCCAAAAGAACCGTGTTTAATAACCAAAATATTTTTTACCATTTAATTTATAACTTCTTCGTAAAAATTTATTGTCTCCTCGCACATTTTAATTTTTGAATATTTTTCTCTAACATGTGAAATGCATGCTTCTGAAGTCTTATCTGATTTATGTTTTTCATAAGAAATTGCATCAATTATTTTTTCACATAGATCCTCAGAGTTATTGTTTTCAAATAAGTAGCCTGTTTCGCCATCTTTCACAGTCTCGACTGACCCTCCATGATTTGACGCTATTACAAATTTACCCATTGCTTGGGCCTCGACAGAAATTCTGCCAAAAGCTTCTGGATCTGTTGACGCAGATATTACTAAATCAGCCAGACTATAAAAATTATTTAAATCATTCCTGGGGCCCACAAAATGAAGAGATTTTGCAAGGTTATGTTCGTTTGCAAAATTTTTTAATGAAGTCTTAAGTTTATGGTTTTCATCGGGACCAACAAAAATTATCTCAAATTTATGATTTGTTTTTTTAAGAATACTAGAAATCGCTTGAAGAAGAAGTTTATGTCCCTTCCATCCCGTTATTCTTCCAGCAAGAAGAATCTTTATTGCATCATTATCAATATTGAATTCTTTTATAATTAATTCTACTTGCTGAGTTTTACAGTTATTTGGATCAAAAAAATCCAGATCTACTCCTCTAGCAATAGTTCTAATATTATTATTTTTAGTTTGGTAACAATTATTTATATGATCATTAATAAATTCTGAAATTGCTATTGTTCCATTTGTTTTTAACATAATGGAGTTATAGTACTTTTTTAGTGGATTACTAAAATTGTATGTACCATGAAATGTGGTAATAAATTTTGTGCCAGTTACAGCGCATGCAAAGTATGAGCTCCATGCGGGTGCTCTACTTCTAGCGTGAACAATTGTAATATTTAGTTTTTTGATAAGTTTTATAATTTTAATTGCATTCAAAAAAATTTTAAGTGGATTTTTAGAGTTAACGGGGGCATAAAAAACTTTTTCATTGTAGTCTTTTACTTCTGATGTTTTAGGCCCTGAATGCGTTAGAATATAAGAATTATAGTTCTTCTCTGACAAAAAATTTGCAACATCTACACATCCTTGAGAAGCACCACTTACATCAAGATTAGGTATTACTTGTAATACGCAAATTTTTGATTGCATATAGTATTTCTAATAGTTAAATGATGAATAGTAAATCATTATGCAAAATAAAATTAGTTACATTAATTCTTCTTTTGATGAACAAATCGCTTATTCAAAAGATGATCTTAAATCGCAAACAACAATTTTCTTTTTTGGAGGATATAGCTCAAGCATGGATGGAACAAAGGCAACCGCTTTGAGTAAATGGTGCATTGAAAATAAATTAAATTTTTTGAGATTTGACTATTCTGGTCATGGCGTGTCAAAGGGTAGATTTGAAGATGGTGGAATTAGTAAATGGTCAATTGAAGCGAGTGAAATATTTGAAAAATTTAAATCAAATAAAAATATTATTATCGGTTCGAGTATGGGTGGATGGATTTCTTTGATCGTATCTAAGCAAAAATCAAATTATGTGCATGGTCTAGTAGGCATAGCATCTGCACCAGATTTTGTTGTAGGTGAATGGAATAGACTAAGTGTTGAACAAAAAGAACAAATTAAGTCTGAAGGTAAAATTATAATCAATTGGGATAAGTACGCTGAGGATTACACCATAACTTATAAATTTCTTGAAGATGGAAAAAAAAATATGCTCTTAACAAAGCCAATAAATATCTCTTGTCCTGTAAGGCTTCTTCATGGAAGGAAAGATCAGGTAGTAAGTTTTAAAACCTCTGAGAAAATTATTGAATTATTAGAAAGTAAAAATAAAAAACTGACAATTATTGAAGATGGAGATCATAGTCTTTCAAGAGAAACTGATCTAAATACTTTATACAAAAATATCGAAGAATTATTGTAATGAATTCCACTCTTAATAATTATTCACTTTTGGTATTTCTTGGTGCTGTTTGGGGAGCCTCTTTTGTAGCAATAAAGTTTTGCAACTTTATGTTTAATCCAATTGAAATAGGGTTTTTTAGAACATTTATTGGGGCGATTTTTCTTCTTTTAGCAGTTCTATATAGAGCAGGAAACCTTCAGCTTTTTAAAGAAAATACATTTACTTACGCAATCATTGGATTATTTAACGCCGCAATCCCTTTCACTTTGATCCCTTACGGATTATTAACACTGCCTAGCAACATAGGTGTTATTATAATGTCAGCCAACCCATTTCTTGCATTGATATTGGCACATTATTTTACAGATGATGAAAAATTAAACCTTAGAAAAATGATAGGAACTATAATTGGTTTTTCTGGAGTTGTGTTCGCGGTTGGCGTGCAAGTTTTTGTAACTGATATATCAAGTTTTATCGGCGCTCTAGCGATTTATTTAGCGGGTTGTTCATATGTGGTATCAAATTTAATTATTCGAAAAGTTTCAAACTTGCCTTCCGATATGGTTACGATGAATACGCTCGCATGGGGAAGTATATGGCTTATTCCATTGATGCTATTATTTGCTGAACCAATAAATTATGAAATGAATCTTACAGCGATATCTGCATTATTTTATTTAGGTATAATTCCAACTGGCCTAGCATTTAGTCTGAGACAAATATTGATTAGAACTGCGGGAACTACTTTCATGATGCAGGTGGCATATTTAATTCCTGTATTTGGAATATTTTATGGCTGGGCATTAATGAATGAACCACTGAAATTTTCATTATTAATTGGTGTTATACTTGTAGTAGTTGGGATCGCGATTAGTAGATTACAAGTTGAGTCGAATACAGGAATTTAATTATTTAAATTAATGATTTGATTATAACCTTCTTTATATGAGGGGTATTCTAAAATAATACCAAGTTCTTCTTTGATAAGCCTGTTGCTCACTTTTTTATTTTCAGAAAAAAAACTTTCTATTTGTTCTTTTTTACTTAACGATTCATAAAGAACTTCATTTGGTATGATAATTGAAATCTTTTTTGAAATATAGTCAATCACATCATCTAGAGTCGATGGACAGTCGTCAGCAATATTGTATATAGAATTAGGATTCGGTTTGTTCATTGAAGCTAAAATAATATTTGTTAAATCATTGATGTATATTCTTGAAAAATAATGTCCCTTTTTTATTATTCTTGTGAAATTTCGAGATTGAATTCTCCCAAGAATATTTCTTTCTGGTCCATATATGCCAGCAATTCTAAGAATATGTAAGGGTAGATTATATTTTTTAGATAACTGAATCCACTGATCCTCTGCAAGCTTGCGGCTAATTCCTCTTTTAGACTTAGTAAGTAATCTTGAGGTTTCACTCACAAATTGACCGTCATGATCGCCATAAACACTGGTAGCAGATAAGTAGCCAATCCATTTAAGATTAATTAATTCATGTAAATTAAAATTTATATTTTTTAAAAAAATATCACCACTTTGATCTGGTGGCACAGATATAACTAAATGAGTTATTTCATTTTTATATTTTTCGAGAATATTTGGGGTCTTCGAAGGGTCAATAACTCGAATGTTTTTTTGATTAATTTGTAAACTATTTAGACTTCGAGAAGTGGCAAAAATATCTTTATCGCTTACCTTGCTTGCAAGATGTTTGGCTGTATATCCATAACCAAATATAAAAATCATAAGTTTAATTTAACCATTCTTCTTGGACACTTTTATTTTTTTCAAGAGCAAAATATTTTTTTTTATAGCTTTCAATATGATTACTATCGATCACTTGCTTTAATGACCAAACGGCCATTGCTCTTACAGTAGAAGATTCATCTTCTAAAAGTGCCTCAATATCTTTCTTATATTTTTTTTCTTTACTATTTCCAACTGCGATCAATACATTTCTTAAAAATCTATCTCTACCAATCCTTTTGATGCTGGATTTAGAAAACTTTTTTCTGAAGTCTTCATCTGTTAAACTTAAAAAACTACTTAAATCAGGCTTGATAAGATCATCTCTTGGATAAAAACTAATTTCTTTAGATTTTTTTGCAAATTTATTCCAGGGACAAACTGCTAAACAATCATCACAGCCATAAATTCTATTTCCAATTAGTTTTCTCATATTTTTATCTATAATTCCTTTATGTTCTATTGTGAGATATGAAATACATTTAGTAGCATCTAATTTGTAAGGCTCAACAATTGCACTAGTTGGGCATATATCGATACAGTTTGTACATGAACCACAATGATCAATTTCTGGATGAGTATTATTTATTTTTTTATTCACAAAAATTGATGAGAGAAATAACCATGATCCAAAGTCTTTTGAAACTAGATTTGTATGCTTACCTTGCCAACCAATGCCGCCTTTCATAGAAATAGGCTTTTCCATAACAGGAGCTGTATCCACAAAGTATTTAAAACTACAATTAAGCAACTTTGAAATTTCAAATGAAAGACTTTTCAATTTTTTTTTAATTATTTTATGATAATCAGAATTTCTTGAATAAACAGAAATTATACCCTTATTTCTTTCAGACAATAACTCAAGCGAATTACATTCAAAGTGATAGTTGATACCAAGAACAATTATTGACTGAGCTTCATCCCATAAAACATTTGGATTTGACCTAAGATTAGATCTTTTCTCCATCCATGCCATTTCGCCATGATGATTTTTTTCCAAGAACTCATCTAGTTCTTTTTTAAAATCCAAGTTCGGGTTTATATCTACAACACCAAAAGTATCAAAACCATGCTGCTCTATTAATTTTTTTAGTTCATTACTTTTATCTAGTTGACCTTCTTCAACTGATCTTTGAAGCCTAATGGCTGAGGAAGAATGTTTACTATCTCTTTTGGACATACGTGTATAAATTTTTGTATTTCAGTTTCCCAATTGTCTAATATGCTCTTCGCGTGAAGACTTCCCGTATTTTGATAATGTGAGAGAATAATTTGGTTAAGTTCATTTGTCCAATAATCAGATGCTATAGTATCAAAAATTAGAGTTTCAGCGTTAACTCTCTGATTAAATTTTTTATCCTCATCATAAATAAAAGCCATGCCTCCTGTCATTCCCGCTCCAAAATTATCTCCAGTTTTTCCAAGCACAGCAACAGTGCCGCCAGTCATGTACTCACAGCCGTTAGAGCCACATCCTTCTACAACTGTAATCGCCCCTGAATTCCTTACAGCAAACCGCTCGCCTGCTTGCCCAGCAGCATATAACTCTCCTGAAGTAGCACCGTAAAGAACTGTATTTCCGATTATTGTATTTTCATTTGTAACTAAATTACTATTCTTATGAGGTCGAATTGAAATAGTTGCACCAGATAAACCTTTACCAACATAATCATTTGAGTCTCCATAAAGATTTATTTTTAGTCCTTTAATAGCAAAAGCTCCTAGTGACTGACCCGCTGACCCAGTCAGATTAATAGTCAGATGTTCTTTATTAACTTCTTTATCTTTGAAAGTTCTGTACATAGTCGAAGATAATCTTGTACCAACAGCTCTATCGGTATTTCTAATGGGATAGTTTAGTTCAGTTTTTTGACCTGTTTGTAAAAATTTAGATGCATCCTCAATAATTTTTTGGTCAAGTGTTGACCCAACGTCATTAATAATTGAGTGGCTAAAGTATTCTACGTTTGGATCCTTTTCAGCTTGAATGAGCAATGAATTAAGGTCTAAGTCATCTAAATGAGTTGATCCTCTTGATATTTGATACAAAAGGTCAGTTCTTCCAATGATTTCGTTAAGGCTTTTGAATCCAAGTTTTGCTAAGATTTCTCTTACCTCTTCAGCTATATAACTAAAAAGGTTAACCACTTTTTCAGGACTACCTGAAAATCTTGCTCTTAAGTCCTCATCTTGAGTACAAACTCCAACTGGACATGTGTTTGAGTGACATTGCCTTACCATTATACAGCCCATCGCAACCAGTGAAGTTGTGCCAACACCAAACTCCTCGGCGCCCATAATTGCAGCAATTACAACGTCACGACCTGTTTTGATACCTCCATCAGTTCTAAGCACAACGTTTTGCCTTAAGCCGTTAAGTGTCAAAACTTGATTCACTTCTGTTAAGCCCATTTCCCACGGGATACCTGCGTATTTAATACTTGTTTGAGGACTTGCTCCAGTTCCACCATTATGTCCTGAAATTAAAATTACGTCAGCTTTAGCCTTCGCAACACCTGCTGCTATTGTTCCAATTCCAGATGACGCTACAAGCTTTACACAAACTCTGGCATCTGGGTTTGCCTGTTTAAGATCATAAATAAGTTGAGCAAGATCTTCTATTGAATAAATATCGTGATGTGGTGGAGGGCTGATTAGTGTAACACCTTCTGTTGAGTGACGAAGCTTGGCTATCTCAGCAGTTACTTTAAATCCAGGAAGCTGACCACCCTCACCTGGCTTAGCTCCTTGTGCTATTTTAATTTCTATTTCCTCACAGTTATTTAAATATTCAGTTGTTACACCAAACCTTGCGGAAGCTACTTGTTTTACTCTTGAGTTAGCACTGTCTCCATTATTGAGAGGCTTCGATCTTTCAATCGATTCACCGCCTTCGCCTGAACAAGAAGCACCTCCGATCCGGTTCATTGCTATTGCTAGTGTTTCATGGGCCTCCTTTGAAAGTGCTCCATGTGACATACTACCTGTACCGAAGCGCTTTCTGATAGAAGTTATTGATTCTACTTCGCTTAATTCGATTGAACTTTCACTTTCTTTAAACTCGAGCAAATCTCTAATATTGATTGGAGCAAAGTTGCTCATGGAGTTTGAATATTTTTTAAACATCTCATAAGAATCATCTGCCACTGCTGTTTGTAGAAGGTGTATCAACTTTCCTTCATAAGCATGAGTTTCACCACCATTTCTGTACCGATATATTCCACCAATTGGCAATGTTTGTACGCTATTAGAATACGCATAATTATGAAGATCGGTTAGTTTTTTTTCAATTCCGGATAAACCAATGCCAGACATACGACTTTGTACACCCAGGAAATATTCATTAACCATTGAACGGCTTAAGCCAACAGCTTCAAAATTAAATCCGCCCCTGTAAGCACTGATAACTGAAATTCCAAGCTTAGACATAACCTTGAGTAAGCCTTGGTCTACTGCTTTTTTATATCGCTCAACACATTCCTCGTAAGATAGATTTCCAAAGAGTCCTTTTTGTTGTCTTTCATAAATACAGTCCAATGCTAAGTAAGGATTTACGGTCGTGGCTCCAACACCAATAAGTACAGCAAAGTAATGAGTATCCAGACACTCTGCAGACCTTACATGCAATGATACAAAAGATCTTATACCTTTACGTGTCAAATCTGTGTGAACTGCAGCGGTGATCAATATCATTGGTAAAGATAATTTGTCGTGGTCCGCACTAATATCAGACAGTACGATATGAGACTTTCCGCTTAAAACTGCAGTCTCAGACTCGAATTGAATACGCTTTATTTCCTCTTTTAAATTAAAATTATCCTTATGAACTGTACAATCAATTACAGTTGTAGACTCTTGTCCCCGAGCAGAAATCTTTTTGAACAACCCATTTGTTATAAATGGACTATCAATTACAAAAACATTTTCTTCATAAGGATTAGGAGATAGAATATCTTGTAAATTTCCAAATCGAGTTTTTAAACTCATTCTGCTTTGCTCTCTTAGACTATCAATTGGAGGGTTTGTTACCTGACTAAACTTTTGTCTAAAAAAATGAGATAATGGCCGATACTTGTCCGATAATACTGCAACAGGAGTATCATCACCCATGCTTCCGGTAGATTCCTTGGCATCACTCACCATTGGATGAAGAATAAGTTCTAGTTCTTCCATTGTGAAACCAGCTGCGATCATTCTTTTTCTTAATTTTTCAGTTTCTATAACTGTCGACTCTCTTGAAACTGTTACTCTTTTATCTAATCGAATTATTTTTTTGACATACTCTTCATAAGGAGCTTCTTTCGCAAGATAGTCTTTTAAATCAGAGTTACGATAAATTTTTCCTTCCTTCAAATTTATTCCAATTATATCTCCAGGGCCCAGTCTACCTTTTTCAACTATCTTTGACTCATCAACCCTGACCATTCCTGTTTCAGAGCCAACGTATATTATGTTGTCATTTGATACAGAGTACCGCATTGGCCTTAAGCCATTTCGATCCATGCCACCAATAATCCAATTTCCGTCAACTGCAGCTATTGCTGCGGGTCCATCCCATGGTTCTACAATAGCATTAGAAAACTCATACATATTTCTATGCTCAATTGGCATTAGTTCACTTCTTTTTGACCACGCCTCTGGTATTAGAAGAGTTTTAACAAGAGGAACTGATCTTCCAGCTCTAACATATAATTCAAATGCAGCATCTAAGGCAGCAGAGTCAGAAACATTTTTTTCTATAATTGGTTTAACTTGTTCACTATCATCACCAAAAATTTCTGATGTAATTCTTGTTTGATGATTTCTCATCCAGTTTGTATTTCCGGAAATTGTATTTATCTCCCCATTGTGAGCCAACATTCTAAATGGTTGCGCCAAACCCCAGGATGGAAAGGTATTTGTAGAATATCTCTGATGAAACACTGCATAAGAAGAAACAAAATTATTATTAGCTAAATCAGGATAGAATATGGAAAGTTGTTCAGCTAAAAATAGTCCCTTGTAAATGATTGACTCAAAACTTAGAGAGCATACATAAAATCCATTAATTTGCTGTTTTGCTATTCTCTTTTCAAGTCGACGTCTTACTAGATATAATTCTTTTGAATAATCAAAATTACTTTCTCTTTCAATGTTATTAACAAACATAACCTGCTCAATCTCAGGTCTAGTTGAATTAGCTTTTTCACCAATAACACTGTTATTGATAGGCACTTGTCTCCAGCCATATATATAGTATCCATGATCAAGAAGTTCAGACTCAATTATTGTTCGACATTTTTCTAATGCTGCATAGTCGTTTCTTGGCAAAAACATCATACCAATGCCTAGAGGCTCGTCTCTTTTTTCATGGCCTGTTTTAGCAATTTCGTCATCAAAGAAGTTTATAGGTATTTGAGTAAGTATGCCGGCACCATCCCCTGTCTTACCATCAGCATCAACAGCGCCTCTGTGCCACACAGCTTTTAGTGCATCGATACCACCTTCTACAACTTCTCTTCTTTGCTTACCATCAACTGATGCTACAAAGCCAACACCGCATGCATCGTGCTCTTGTTTAGGACTATAAAGGTGCCCTTCTTCCAAGACTTGCTTATTTTTTCTGTATCTATTTAAATTTGAACTCATGATGCTCTAACCTTACTAACCTCTGCCAGTTTTTTAGCTTCAATATAACTGTGTATTGAATTAGCCACATCTCGACCATCCCTTATTCCCCAAACTACTAATGAAGCCCCTCTAACGATATCTCCTGCAGCAAAGACACCATCAATATCAGTCATCATAGTATTGAAGCCAACTCTTACTGTGCCCCACTTTGTCACTGGTAAGTCTTTAACATTAAAAAGTGTGGGTAAATTTTCAGGAGAAAAACCTAGAGCAGCTATGACCATATCAGCCTTCAAATTAAAATCAGATCCTTCTATTTGTTGCGGTGTTCTTCTTCCATCGGCATCAGGCTCACTCAATCTCATTTTGACACATTCAATTTGGTAACCATTTTTTAAAACATTCATATTAATTGGGAGAGATTGCCACATGAATTCGACGCCTTCCTCTTCAGCATTATTTACCTCTCTTGCAGAACCAGGCATATTTTCTTTATCTCTACGGTATAAACATTTCACAGATTTAGCCTTTTGTCTTACAGCAGTTCGTACACAGTCCATTGCCGTGTCACCGCCACCAATGACCACAATGTCTTTACCTTTTGCATCCAACTCACCTTCATCAAATTTCTTAACTTCATCTCCAAGTCCTTTTCGATTAGATGCGGTTAAGTACTCTAATGCTGGAATTATGTTACTTGTACTTTCACCCAGGTTAATTTCTTTAGCTTTATAAACACCTGTAGCTATTAAAACTGCATCATGTTTTTTTTGAAGGTCTTCAAATTTTATATCTTTTCCAATTTCAACATTAAGATGAATATTAATACCAGAATCTTTTAAGTATTGCATTCTTCTTTGAACGATATCTTTTTCTAATTTAAAATTTGGAATACCGTAAATTAATAATCCACCGGCTCTGTCGTAACGATCATAAACATGAACCTTGTAACCTTTTTTTCTAAGTTCTTCTGCTGCTGCTAGTCCTGCTGGTCCTGCACCAATTACACCTATGCTATTTTCTTTTTCTATGCTCTTTTCAACCTTGAGAGGAGTAATCCATCCATTCTCAAATGCATTATCTGTTAAATATTTCTCTACTGAGCCAATTGTTACGGATCCATGTCCTGATTGCTCGATTACGCAATTACCTTCACATAATCTATCTTGTGGACATATCCTGCCACATATCTCAGGCATATTATTTGTACTTGATGAAATTTCATAAGCCTCTTCCAGCCTGTCCTCTGCAGCAAGCTTTAGCCAATCAGGTATATGGTTATGAAGTGGACAGTGAACTGTGCAATATGGAACGCCACATTGAGAGCATCTGCTAGACTGCTCTTTTGCACTATTTTTAATGAAATTATCATAGATTTCTCGAAAGTCTTTTTTTCTATCTTTCGATAATCTTTTATCAGGATACTCTTGATTTAGATCAGTAAATTTAAGCATAATTTTTAATTATGTCATAATTGTTGACATATATAGAATCTCATTAATAATTTGAATAGTTTTATATCAGTCTAATAATATATTAATAGTCATACATTATGACATAAATAGAACTTTTGCTTGCCTATTTGGCGTAAAACTCTATTTTTTCATATCTGTTATGCATATTTTTCCTGTAATTATTTTAGCAATTATTCAAGGAATTACTGAATTCCTACCAATTTCAAGTTCAGCTCACTTGCTTATTACTGCAGAAATGATGAATATAAGAGAAAATTTATCTCTCGATATAAGCCTTCATTTAGGCACTTTGATGGCTGTATTGATCTATTTTAGAACTGAGGCACTTAACTTCTTTAAATTCATAATGCCCTTCTTTTCGTCGAACAAAATATCTAAAACAAAGATAAATCAAAATTTGATCGTTGCATCATTACCTATAATTTTTATTGGTGGCTTAGCTTATATGTCTGGTTTTGCTGAAATCTTTAGAGATCTACATTTTATAGGTCTATCAACTATAGTCTTTGGTTTAGCGCTTTATTTTGCAGATATCAGATCTAATGAGGAAAGTCTTAAAGTGGATAATCTATCTTATAAGAAATCTCTTGTTGTTGGTTTTTTTCAAATTTTCGCGATTATTCCAGGTGCTTCAAGAGCAGGTGTTGTTTATACTGGTTCAAGAATAGTTGGTTTAAATAGAGTCGAGGCTGCAAAATTTTCAATGCTCTTATCAATACCTGTAATACTAATATCAGCCTCAATTCCTGCTATTGAAATAGCGAATGACTCAATTGCAATAAATTTTTTGTATTTATTTTCTGGTTTTATTATTTCTTTCATTACTGCATACTTATCAATAAGAATATTGCTAAATTGGGTAAAAAATAATTCGATGATACCATTTGTAATTTATCGAATAATACTTGGATCAATAATTTTGATTTATTTCACTTAAGCAATCAAATATATGTATTTATAATACTTCTTGGCGAACTTGGTTCAATTCCTAATTTTTCTAAATTAAATTCAGTTTTAGAGATGACGTTATCTTTTCTTAGAAGTTTTACTTGATCAAAAGTTATTAGTGGAGAGGGTAAGGGCAGCATCATAAACGCAATAAAGTTCGCAAAAGATAAAGGAACTGGAACTATTAGTCTTTTAATTTTTAAAGTGTCTAAGATCAACTGGTATATTTCTTTTAGACTCATTTTTTCCGGTCCACCAAATTCAAATATCTTACCATTATATTTATCATCCAAAATAAGTCTGTTTATAGCTGTGGCGATATCTTTAACATAAACACATTGGTATTTGTTATTAGCGAATAACGGTACAACTGGTAAACTTTTTAATAATTTGGCTTGAACTGAAAAGAAACCGTCACCAGGTCCAAAAACTATCGATGGTCTAATTATAATTGTGTTGGGATAACTTTTTTGAATATTTTGTTCTCCTAAACCTTTTGATTGTTGATATTTTGAGTCGCTTTCGATATCAGCTCCAATGGATGAAAAATGGATAAATTTCTCAACCTTATATTTTGCAGATAAATCTGCGATATTTTTGGGCCCTAAAGAATGACAATTTTCGAAAGATTGACCACCAGAACTATCATTTAAAACACCTACAAAATTAATAACAACATCAGAGTTTTTTATATATGGCTCAATTGTGTGCTTAAGCATAATGTTGCCTTTTACAATATCTAATTGTTCTATTGGCGCCATCATTCTCAAGTGACCAGCCAAATGAGGATTTCTGCATACAATTTTCAAATTGTGGCCCTCTTTAAGAAGTTCGGAAATACAATATTTAGCCAAAAACCCAGATCCGCCAATTAATGTGATCGTTTTTTTCTTCATATTTTTTAAATATACCTTTATGTACAGATTTGAAATAGAGTAAATCTTACACAATGCAAACTATTTTACACAAAAATGATTTGAGTAACGGCATTAATTTTTCAAGCATTGTTGCAGCTGATTGCGAAATGATGGGACTGCAACCTAATAGGGACCCGCTTTGCTTAATACAACTTTATGATGGAAAAGGTGACTGTCATTTAGTTCAATTTATAGATCAAAATTTTGATGCTCCAAATCTTAAAAAATTATTAAGTAGTGATAAAACATTTATATTTCACTATGCCCGACATGATTTAGCGGCAATTAAACATGATTTAAACATCATGATAAAAAACGTTTATTGCACTAAAATTAGTTCAAAGATAGCAAGAACTTATTCGCAAGGTCATGGCTATAAAGATTTATGTAAAGAACTTTTAAATATTGATATTTCAAAAAAACAACAATCGAGTGATTGGTCAAATCCGAATTTATCAAAAGAACAAATTAATTATGCTGCAACAGATGTAATTCACTTACATGATATTAGAAAAAAATTAAACGAAATTTTAGAGAGACAAAATAGAAGTAAGCTTGTTCAAGAATGTATAGAATTTTTACCTACACGAGTTGAGTTAGATTTGAGAGGCTGGAACAATGATATATTCTCACATTCTAGTTAAAAGATGACAAAAAATAAAATAATCAACGATGGAAAAAAAGTAATTAATATTGAGTTAATAGGTATAAAAAAACTTAATAAAATAATAGATAAAAATTTTGACAAAGCTGTTAAAGTGCTCGCAAAAGTAAAAGGCAGAGTTATTATCACTGGAGTAGGAAAGTCTGGTCATATTGCAAGCAAGATATCTAGCACCATGAGTTCAACAGGAACTCCCTCACAATACTGTTCTCCTACAGATATGAGTCATGGAGACTTGGGTGTAATATCAAAAAAGGATGCACTTATAATCATATCTAATTCAGGAAATAGTAACGAGCTGGTTAACGTATTGAATTTTGCAAAAAAGTATTCAATATCAATAATAGGTATATCTTCAAACTCTGATAGTGATCTTATTAAGGCTTCAGATATTAGTTTAATCTTACCAAGCGCCTCAGAGGCATGCTCTATTGGATTAGCTCCCACAACTTCAACAACAATGGCACTGATTATAGGTGATGCCTTATGTGTATCATTGATGAAATTGAAAAAATTTAAAATCTCAGATTACAAAAAATTGCATCCAGGCGGATCCCTAGGAATTCAAATGCTTCAAGTACAAGATATCATGCATTCTAAAAATAAAATGCCATTAGTTTCCGAGAATGCAAACATGAAAGACGTAATCATTGAAATGACTCAAAAATCTTTTGGACACGTAGGAGTCAAAAATAATAAAAAAGAACTTATTGGCATTATTACTGATGGTGATTTGCGAAGAAATATAAATAAAAACTTTTTTGGGCTCAATGCTAGAAAAATCATGACACCTAATCCGAAATTGATAAGTAAAAATTTCCTCGTTACTGACGCGCTTAGTATGATGAATAAAAATAAAATAACTTGTCTTTTTGTAGTGAATAAAGATAGAAAAAAATCTCCAGTTGGAGTTGTACATATTCATGATTGCCTGAGATATGTTAACTAAGTTACTCGAATCAAAATGTAAAATTCTCTTAATTTTACTAGCTAGTATAACAATTCTAAGTAGTGATGAATTAGTAATTGAAATAGATAATCCAAAGTTTTCAGAAAAAGGGTTGAACGACAGAATATACGAAATAAAAGCAAATAAGGGACTTAAATCAAACGACACCCTTGAACTTTTTTTAGTTGTTGGAAAATTTAAAACAGAAAATAACGGAAAATGGATTTATTTAGAAGCTGATAAAGGTAATTTTATTCAAGCGTCTAATTATATTATACTTGAAAATAATATCAAATTTTATACTGAAGATGGTGAAACGGTTAAATCAGACCTAGCTTCTTTTGATATGAAGCAAGATATGATTATCTTACAAAATAATGTAAGACATGAGAGTCCAAGCGGGCTAATCCTCTCAGATAATTCAACTATTACTAATAACTTTAGCAATATTGTTTACCAAGGTAATGTTACGTCAGTAATTAATAATTAAATTATGTTGAGAACAATTTTTAATATATTTATTTTTTATTTTCTTTTTATATTAAATAGTTTCTCAGAAGAATTAAAAATAACCTCAGATAAACTTGAAATTGATCGCAGTAATAAAATCTCAATATTTACTGGAAATGTATATTTATATAATAAGGATCTAAAACTCTGGGGTGAAAAACTAACTGTATTTTTCAACGAAGAGGACGATGAAATCAAAGAAATCCAAGCAGAAAAAAATGTGAAAATAATAAAACAAGAGATTACAGCATTTGGTGATAAAGGCTTTTATATTCCTCAATTAAATGTAGTTAATTTAAGAGGAAATGTAGAAGTTCAAGAAAATAAGAATTATGTAAAATGCGACGAATTAGTGCTAGATATCAAAAATTCAACGAGTATAATGAAGAGTGCTTCATCTAATAGGGTTGAGGCTTTTATTAATAATTAATCATAAAAATGACAATAAAACCTAAATTAGTTTCTTCAAATAGTGGTCTAGAAGTTAAAAATTTAAGAAAATCTCTATCTCAAAAACAAATTGTGAGAGACGTCAGTTTGAAATTGCAAAGAGGTAAAACTATTGGTCTCTTGGGGCCTAATGGTGCAGGTAAGACTACAACATTTTATATGATCATGGGCCTAATAGAGTGTGATGGTGGTGAAATTATTCTTGATGATAAAAAACTAACCACTCTACCAATGTATAAGAGAGCTAGATTGGGTATTGGGTTTCTTCCGCAACAGCCATCAATTTTTAGAGGTATGTCTGTTGAAGATAATTTATTGTCGATCCTTGAAATACAAAATTATCCAAAAGATTACAAACAAAACGTTTTAGAAGACTTACTAACAGAATTTTCACTTACACATTTGAGAAGAGCTATGCCACATATGCTTAGCGGTGGTGAGAGACGTAGAACCGAAATTGCAAGATGTCTTTGTTCTAATCCAAGTATAATTCTAATGGATGAGCCAACAGCTGGTGTTGATCCAATTGGAATTGATGATATTAAGATTTTAATAAAACAATTAATGAAAAAAAACATTGGTGTATTAATCACTGATCATAATGTAAGAGAAGTTTTAGATATTTGTGATTACTCCTATGTGATGCACTCAGGAGAAATAATTGCGGAAGGAGAAAGTGATGCAATACTAGGAAACAAAGAAGCCCGCAAATTTTATTTAGGAGACTCTTTTAAATATTAATAATGCCAGCGATGCGCTCTTCCAGATGAGCTATAGCCCCATATTATTGCTCATCAATATTTTCAGGATTACTATCACCAATATCTAAATCATCTACCTCTTCGGAAATAACTTGAACATCATTTTCCGTCTCTTCAAGACTAATAGTATCCTCATCAATAGCATCATCTATTTCAATATCTTCAACTTCTGCAATAGATTCAGATGCATCACTACCTACTAAATTGTCATCAACTACTGTATCGACATTATCAGTAAAAACCTGCTTTGCATTAGTCGGAATAACGTTAATGGAAGGATCAATATACTCTGTACCACAACTAGGACAAATTGCAGGTTTTCTATTTAAGTCATAAAATTTTGTTTCACAGTTTAAACAAACTACTTTTTTCCCCCATTCTACTTTTGGCATGACAACTACCTCTGATCTCTATGATATAAGATTTTGATACAACAAAAAAAATAATAATATATAACTTTAGAATAACAAGATAAATTGACAATATAAAAGTGTTTTATTTCAAAGGCTCAATTAAAATTTCAGGTGATAAATCAATCTCGCACAGAGCTCTAATATTATCTTCAATGTCGACTGGTATGACAAAAATTACCAATTTATTAGAGTCTGAAGATATCTTTAGCACATTAAATATTCTAAAATTATTGGGTGTAAAAATATTTAAAGATGGCTCTCGTTGGATTGTTCATGGAAATGGTACGA
This sequence comes from uncultured Pelagibacteraceae bacterium, assembly GCA_902578305.1. GTDB lineage: Bacteria > Pseudomonadota > Alphaproteobacteria > Pelagibacterales > AG-422-B15 > CACNXQ01. Next base: position 29,023 of record CACHCK010000005.1, read on the forward strand.
ATGGATTTATCGAACCAGAAAAACCTCTTAATTGTGGTAATAGCGGTACAACAGCACGCTTAATGATAGGCGCAGTAGCGTCAAACCCAATTTATTGTACATTTTTTGGAGATGACTCACTTAGCAAAAGATCCATGTCAAGAGTAACAAAATATCTGGAGAGGGTTGGTGCAGAGATTAATGTTACGAGAGGGGACTTTTTACCTCTGACAGTTAAAGGAAGTGCAAATTTGTTACCATTGGAACATCAAATGGTAAAAGCCTCAGCACAAATTAAATCTGCTTTAATTCTTGCAGCGCTTAACATACATGGAAAAACAAAGATAATTGAGAATATTCGGACCAGAAATCATACAGAGAATCTTTTAAAGTATCTAAATGTAAAATTTAAAATCTCCGAGCTAAAAAAGGGAACTAATATTATTGAAATGAATGGGCCTTATGAAATAAGGTCAAAGGATATAGAAGTGGCAAGTGACCCCTCAAGTGCAGCTTTTTTTATAGTTGGTGCATTGATATTGCCTAAGTCTAAAATCACTCTTAATAATATATTACTTAATTCAACAAGAATTGAATTCATAAAAATATTAAAAAAAATGGGAGGTAAAATAACTGTTAAGAAAACCAAAAATATATGCGGTGAAAGTGTTGGTACAATAAAAATAGAATATAGCAAGTTAAAGGGCATAAACATACCCTCAAGTTTATCCTCTTTTTTAATTGACGAATATCCAATTTTATCAATCGCTGCTTCTCAAGCAAAAGGTAAAACTACGATGAAGGGTTTAGAAGAATTAAGACATAAGGAAAGTGATAGAATAAAAAGTATTACTTACAATTTTAAGCGAATTGGTATTGATATTTTGGAGAAGGGTAACAATTTAGAAATACATGGAAAAAATTTAAAAATAGATAAGGAAATAAAAATAAAAACTTATGGCGATCATCGTATTGCGATGTCATTTTCAATATTAAGTTTACTTTATAAAAGAAAGTTAAAGATTGATAATTTACAGTGTATTGCAATTAGTTACCCAGAATTCAATAATCATTTAAATTACCTGCTTAGAAGTCTTTAATGGTCGAAATAGTTACAATTGATGGACCAGCTTCATCGGGAAAATCAACTTTAGCAAAGAAAATATCAATATATTATAGTGCACCATTATTAAGTAGTGGAAAGCTATATCGATCCATTGCACTAGAGATCAAGAATAAGAAAATAGATACTAGTGATAAAAAAAGAGTTAAAAGCATTATTAATAAGTTACAAGATTTCAATTTAAATTCTAAGAATTTATTTTTAAGTGATATTGATAAAATTGCTTCAAAGATATCATCAAAAAAATATATAAGAGATAGATTGAAAAAATATCAACAAGAGTTTCCAAATAGATCTGCAAGAAATGCGAAATATGTAATAATAGAAGGCAGAGACATTGGCACAGAAATATTTCCAAATGCTCGTTACAAGATTTTTATGTGGGCAGATGCAAAAGTCAGAGCAAAAAGAAGATTTGAACAAATAACAAAAAATGGCCAAAAAGTAAGCCTAAGAAAAGTATATAGTGAAATTGTTTTAAGGGATTCCAAGGATTTAAATAGAAAGATAGCTCCTCTTAAACCTGCTGTAAATTCAGTGTTGCTAGATACAACTTATCTTGATATAGAACAGACTTTTAATGTTATGAATACTATCTTGAAGTAAATTTTTTTATGAACCCAACCTCAATAGATGGAAACAACCTGACTGAATTTGATTCGTTATTGGCTGAGTCAGTTAAAAATAATGAACTTAGGGAAGGTACAATTATTAAAGGAACAATTGCAGAGATTGAAGATGATGCAATTATTGTTGATATTGGTGCCAAAGTTGAAGGTAGGATTTCTAAAAGAGAATTTGCGTTTCAGAAAGATAAAGAAGAACTCTTAGTTGGTGACAAAATTGATGTCTACTTAGACAAAATTGAAAACCATAATGGAGAATGCATTCTTTCAAGATCAAAAGCTAAATCAAAAGAAATATGGGGAGAAATTGAAAAATCTTTTGAGGCAGGTGAATTAATCGAAGGAATAATAACCGGAAAGGTAAAGGGTGGATTATCGTGTGAAATTGGCGTAACAGCTTTTTTACCTGGAAGTCAAATTGACACTAGACCGGTAAGAGATGTAAGTCATTTAATTGATGTACCACAAAAGTTTAAAATTTTAAAAATGGATTTAAAAAGAAACAATATAGTTGTTAGCCGTAGAGCAGTGCTTGAAGAGATGCATAAAGAAGTAAGGGAAGAAAGATTTCTACAATTAAAACTGGGAGATATCGTAGATGGTAAGATTAAAGCAATCACTGATTACGGAGCTTTCGTTGATTTAGGAAGTTATGACTCATTGCTACATAGCAGCGATATAACTTACAAAAGAATTGGTCATCCATCTGAAGTATTAAAAATTGATCAGCAAGTTAAAGTAAAGATTATTAAAGTTGATCCAGAGAAAAATCGTGTTTCAGTGGGCATGAAACAACTAGAAGAAGATCCTTGGAATATGGTTAAAGATAAGTTTAACGTTAATGATAAAGTGACAGGTGTGGTTACGAATGTAACAGATTATGGAATATTTATTGAAATTGAAAATGGTGTCGAGGGATTATGTCATAAAGATATGCTTACTTGGAGCACCAAACAAAATTCTAAGCCTGGTAATTTATATGCAAGATCACAGTCAGTAGATTGTCAAATTCTTGAGATTGATCATGATAAAAGAAGACTTAGCTTAGGTATCAAACAATTAATACCAAATCCATGGCAAAAATTTAATGATGAAAATCCAATTGGAAAAATATTAGAAACCTCCGTAACTAGCATCAAAGATGGCATTATCTTTTGTAATCTTGATGGTGAAATCGATGGGGCACTATTTAGTAAAGACTTATCGTGGGAAAATGACCCAAAAGAGGAAATTAAAAAATTTAAAATTGGAGATAATATAAAGGTAAAAATTATTTCAAATGAAAACGAAAAAATTGCACTATCTTTAAGAGAAGTTGATGGTAACCCTTACGATGAAATTAAAAATAAGAAAAAAGGTGAGATCGTTACCTGCAATGTCATTGAAACTGGCGATTTTGGCGTCAAGGTAAGGATTGGCGATAAAGGTCCAGTGACGATTATAAAAAAATCTGAGCTTGCTCTCAGAAAAGCAGACGCAAGGCCTGATAGATGGGCTAAAAATGATAAATTAGATGCTTCAATTGTAAATATCGAGCTAAACAATTATAGAGTTAACCTGTCAATTAAAGCTATGGAAGAGGCCATTGAGAAAGAAGCTTTAGAAAAGTATGGGTCTAAAGATTCTGGTGCTTCACTTGGCGCTATTCTTGGAAAAGCGTTGGGTAGAGACAAAAAAGAAGAATAAGAATTCTATATAAATCAATTATTTACAATAAAATCTAATGTCCTATAATTATTTATATGAGTTTAATCAAATCACAGTTGATTCAAAATATTACTGAAGCCAATCCCCATCTCTTTGTTCGTGATGTAGAAAGAATAGTTAATACAATCTTTAATGAGATCACTCAATCATTAGCGGATGGAAAAAGAGTAGAATTGAGAGGCTTTGGTGCATTTTCGGTTCAACATAGAAAACAACGTACAGGAAGAAACCCAAGAACAGGTGAAGCTGTAAATGTTGAAGAGAAATATATTCCTCGATTCAAAACAGGAAAAGAACTAAGACTTAAACTTAATAAACAAGAAAATTCAACTAACGAAAGTTAGATATATTTTAAAAACATAAATTTTGACTAAAAATCCAATCTATTGTGCAATCGATACAAGCAGTATTGATGATGCTGAAAAAATTATAAATCAAATCGCGCCTCACATTGGTGGGATTAAATTAGGTCTCGAGTTCTTTACCTCTTGCGGTATCAAGGGAATTGAACAAATTGAAAGATATGATCTTCCATTATTTCTAGATTTTAAACTCTACGATATACCGAATACAGTGAAAAAATCACTTCAAAATATCTTATCTTACAATCCAACATATACAACACTTCATGTTTCAGGAGGTTCCAATATGTTAAAAGAATGTGTCGATTTAAAAAAAGAATTAAATAGTAATACAAATTTAATTGGTGTCACGATGCTAACTAGCTTTGATGATGATTCAATCAATGAAATTGGTATAAGTGGCACAGTAAATGAGAATGTAAAAAATCTATCTGCGCTTGCACTTGATTGTGGAATGGATGGTATTGTTTGTAGTCCAATGGAAATAAGAAATGTTAGAGAAACATTCGGATCTAAATTAAAAGTTATTGTGCCTGGAATAAGAAATCAAACAAAAAATAATGATGATCAGAAGAGAACACTTTCAGCTAAGAAAGCAATTGAGTTTGGTGCAGATATTATCGTAGTGGGAAGACCAATAACTTCTGCAGAAGAACCGGGGAAAGCAGCTGAAATTTTTCATCAAAGCATAAAGTGACTAAAGCGTATATTAAAATTTGTGGAGTAAAAGATATTAAAATTGCTAAACATGCAATCAATTGTGGTGCATCATTTTTGGGCTTTGTTTTTTTTGAAAATTCAAGCAGAAATATTTCAATCAATGAATGCACTGAAATTTTAGATGAAATAAACGGTAAAGTGAATACTGTTGCAGTAACTGTAAATCCAACACTTAGTGATTTAAAGACTTACTCAAAAATGAAGTTTACGCACATTCAATTGCATGGAAATGAAAGTTTGAATGAAGTGAGAAAAATCAATGAAACTTATAATCTTAAAATAATAAAATCTTTTAGCATATCGACAGCGTCTGATTTAGATAAAATAAAAGAATATTGTCCTTTCATTGAGCATATTTTATTAGACTCAAAGCAAAAGCAAGATATGCCTGGAGGGACTGGCCAGACATTTGATTGGAAGATTATCAGAAATTTTTACCCAAATAAGTCATTTTTTCTATCAGGAGGGCTTAACACTACCAATATATCAGATGCATTAAATTTAAAAAAAACTGAATATTTTGATGTTAGCTCTGGTGTTGAGAATTCAGAGGGTATAAAAGATGAAAAATTAATATCCGAATTCATATCAAAAGCAAACAAAGCTGTAAAATGAAACTAGAAAAAGGAATTCCTCTAATTGACCAACATGATGAAAATGGATATTGGGGTGGTAAATTTGGTGGAAACCAAATAGCTGAAAGTCTCAATTATCCAATTGAAGAATTAACTCGTGAATTTGAAAAATTGAGAAACGATAAGACATTTATTGCTGAGAGAGATTTTTATTTTAAAAATTTTGTTGGAGCACCAACTCCATTTATAAAATTAGAGAACCTTACGAAGCACCTTGGTGGTGCTCAAATTTATTGCAAACTGGTTTCTAAAGCAACAGGTGGAGCACACAAAGCTTATAATGCAGTAGTTCACAGCTTAATATGTAAGCGGTTAGGTAAAACTTATATAGGGGGTGACACTGGTGCCGGATATGCAGGAAAGATGCTAAGCATGGCTGCGGCAAAATTTAATTTAAAATGTAAAATATTCATGGGTGCGAAGGATGTAGAAAGACAGTCTATAAATGTATTTTCTATGCGAAGTTACGGTGCTGAAGTCGTTCCTGTAAACTCTGGCTCACAAACTTTAGTGGATGCTGTGTCAGAGTGCATGAGATGGTGGACAAGCGAGAACGAAGAAGCGCATATGTGTGTTGGAAGTACTGTTGGCCCTACAATTTTTGTCAAAATATGTGCTTGGTCTACCGCTCAAATATCAAGAGAAATGAAAAAACAAGTAATGGATGAATTTGGTGAAGTTCCAAAAGATATGAAATTAATTAATTGCGTTGGTGGAGGATCGTCAGCTGCAGGTTTTTGGAACGAATGGATTGATTATGATAATATTGAACTCATAGGGGTAGAAGCTGGTGGACCAGAGGGGTCCTCAAAACATGCCGCACCTTTGACAAATGACTCACCCATTGGGGTTCTTCATGGAGCAACTCAATATGTTATTCAAGACGATCAGGGGGAAATTGAAGAGACAGACTCAATCAGTGCTGGGCTTGATTACCCAGGTGTAAGCCCGCTTCATTGTTTTCTAAAAGAAACTGGAAGAGCAAGATACACTTCTGCAAGTGACGAGGAGGCTATAGAGGCTTTTCAACTGGTCAGTAAAAATGAAGGGTTTGTGAGCCCCTCACTTGAACCTTCACATGCATTCGCAGAAGCAATCAAAATTGCACCAAAGTTAAGTAAAGATACAGTTATTGTTGTAGATTCTTGCGGAGACTCAGCAAAAGACTCAAAAATTATTGCTGAGAGACTTGGTTACAAAATATGACATCGTCTACTTTAATTAAATCTTTTGAAAGAGCAAAAGAAGATAATAGAGCTGCGCTATTAACTTATACAGTTGGAGGAGACCCAGATAAAAAAACTTCACTGAATATATTTAAATCAATTGCAGAGTCAGGTGCTGATATCATTGAATGCGGACTGGGACATGGAGCCAACATTGGTGATGGCGGCGCAATTCAAGACAGTACTTACAGAGCACTATCTGGTGGGATTAAAACAGATGATATTTTTGAAATTATTGAAGATTTCAAAAAAGATTATGAGACAGATGTAATCATAATGACATACCAGAACAAAATTATGGCTTACGGGGAGGAAGATTTCTTAGAGAAATGCGTCAGTAGTAAAGTTTCAGGCATTATATGTGTTGATTGGCCATGGCCACTTAATCTTGATTTTGCAAAAAAATGTAAAGAAAATAGTATTGTATTCATACAATTGCTTTGCCCTACTACAAATCAAGACCGACTAAAAAGTATATTAAATGATGCTCATGAGGTTGTTTACTATATTTCAATGCTTTCAACTACAGGTCAAAAATTAAAAGTAAGTTCAGACGAGATAAAGAAAAGATTTAATTTAATTAAAAAGATATCTCCCGATAAAAAATGTATAATCGGCTTTGGAATTACAGCAGATACAATAAATGATTTTAAGGATACTGATGCATGCGTTGTAGGATCGGCTTTGTGCAGAGAAATAACAAGATCAATAGACGAGGAACTTAATCCTGCCACAAATGTAGGCAATATGGTAAGTGATTTAAAACAAAAGCTAAGCTCATGAATTGGTTAACAAGAACTATTTCAAAGGTATTTCCTAGAAAGAAAAAAAGTTTAGATATCGCAGAAAATGCTTGGATTAAATGCTCTCAATGCCAAACAATGCTCTATTCGAGTGATTTAGAAAAAACTCTTTTTGTATGCCCCAATTGTGATGAACATTTACAAATTCATCCTCGAATTAGATTTAAAAATCTCTTTGATGGTGGTGTATTTGAAGAAATAAAATATCCTTCTGGATTCACTGATCCACTTAATTTTAAAGCGTTAAAAACTTACAAAGAGCGATTTAATGATGCTCGTCAAAAAACAGACATGGATGACTGTTTTCTTATTGGTTACGGGCAAATTAATAATATCAATGTAACTATTGCTGCTCAAAATTTTCATTTCATGGGTGGTTCTGTGGGAGCTTCAGCTGCAGAGGCAATGATTAAAGCGGCAGAACACTCGGTCACAAACCATACTCCATTAATTGTATTCACTTGTTCGGGAGGCGCAAGAATGGATGAAAATCAGCATTCTCTTCAATCACTTCCAAAAACAACCATAGCTTGTCAAATGGTTAAAGATGCTAAGTTGCCTTATATAGTTGTTAATACAAATCCAACAAGTGGAGGTGTGTCTGCGTCTTTTGGATCATTGGGATCAATTACATTGGCTGAACCAAATGCATTAATTTGTTTTGCAGGTCCTAGGGTAATTTCAAATACTGTAGGTGAGACTCTGCCTGATGGGTTCCAAAGATCAGAATATCTATTAGAACATGGGTTTATAGATCAAGTGGTTCATAGAAAAGAACTTAAAGACAAATTATCTCAAATAATTTCATTATTACTAAAAAGGGTAGCTTAATTGAAAATATCAAATGAACAAATTGATAAGCTTTTAGACGAGCTTCTTGAACTTCATCCAAAAAGAATAGATTTATCACTTGATAGAGTTTGCAACCTATTAGAAAAATTAGATAACCCTCAAAATAAAATAAATAATATTGTTCATATTGCTGGAACTAATGGAAAATTTTCTACACTGAAATTTATTCAGGACATCTTAAAAAGTAATAGTAAATCGACGAATTCCTATATCTCTCCTCACCTAATTAGATTTAATGAGAGGTTTCAGCTTATGGATAAAGAAATATCAAATGAGGAGCTGTATTCCGTCTTAAATAAAGTGAAAGATTTTAATCATAGCGATCCAATTACTTTTTTTGAAATAACTAGTTCCGCTTTTTTTGAAGCAGCCTCAAATAGCCCGGCTGATTATACACTTCTTGAGGTAGGTTTAGGTGGGAGGCTGGATAGCAGTAATGTAATAACTCCTGCAATCTCGGTTATTACCTCAATTTCTAGGGATCATCAGGATTTTTTAGGAGATAGCATTGAGATGATAGCATTTGAAAAGTCTGGAATAATTAAAAGTGATATCCCAGCTATTATTGGTTATCAGCCTTACCCAGAAGCTAGAGAAATGCTTATGGATCAGGCGGAGTATAAAAAAGCTCCGATATTTGCCCATGGAATTCAGTGGAACTTAACGGAACATAATGACAAGTTAATATATGAAGATAACCAAAATAAGATTGAATTTGATAACCTATATACACATAATGTATTTCAGAAAAAGAACCTTGGACTTGCATTGGCTGCAGCTTCAAAACTAACCAACATTGATATCGAGTCTTTTGTCTCTAAAAATCTTCACAATAAAACTTACTTTCCAGGAAGAATGGAAAAGATATCTGATGGCAACTTAGGATCTACTATAGCTTTAACAAATGAATTGTATTTAGATGGTTCTCATAATGAGGACGCTGCGAGTAATCTAAATGAAACAATTAATCAGCTTACGAATAAAAAGTTGTGTATAATTTTAGGAATGATCAATACAAAAGATCCAATTAGTTATTTAAGCAAGTTTGATAAAATTGATGCTCTAACTGTTATTACGATACCAAATGAAGAAAGTGCAATCGATTCAAATGAATTATATGCTGGGCTTAAAAAGTATTATGCAAATGTAAATAGAGCCGACTCAATTCAGGAAGCATTGGCTAATTTAAATAATAATTATCATGATGCACGTATCCTAATATGTGGATCTTTATATTTAGCCGGAAAAGTTTTAGAAATGAATTAAGCGATTGAGTCTTCAATCCACTCAACGATTGCAGTTTTTGATACCGCTCCTACTTTCGTTGCGGCAGCCTCACCATTCTTAAAAACTAACATAGTTGGGATTCCTCTAACACCAAACTGTGTGGGTGTATTAGGATTTTCATCAATATTAATTTTAGCAACGGTGATTTTATCAGCCATTTCATCTGATATCTCTTCAAGAGATGGGCCAATTTGTTTACAAGGTCCACACCAAGGTGCCCAAAAATCAAGCACAACAGGCTTATCTGATTTCAAAACTTCTTCTTCAAAAGATGCGTCTGTTACATTAATCGTTGCCATAGTGATTCCCTCCCTAAAGTTGTCTGTAATTTATGTATGAGGGGGGCCAAAGTCAAGGCTAAATACAAGATAATTTGATCCTAAATAACTGATATTATTTGATTTTTTTTATTTTTGTGGAAGACATTTCTTCTGTTTCTGGGATTTCTTTATCAGGTTTTAAACCCCCCAGTTTAATCATTTTTTTGACTCGCGATACCAAGCTTCCTTTTCCATCTTTTAATCTACTCTTTGCAGTTTCAATTGATCCCATTGATTTACTCAGTTCATGTCCTGCATTTTCAAAAGCACTATATACCTTTTCAACTTGAGAATAAATTTCAAGAGCTGTGCCTGCTATTAGATCTGCATTCTTATTTCTTTCGTTAATTGACCACATATTATCAATTATTTTTAGTACAGATATCAAAGTAGATGGGCTTGCTAAAATTATCTTATATTTGTTTGCCTCAAGTATGATTTCTTCAGTTTTATCTAGCATTGAATCAAAAGCACTCTCATACGGCATGAACATTATAACTGCATCTAATGTTTTAATTTCATATATCTTTTGATAATTTGCTTCACTGAGTTTTTTTAAGTGACTGCGTATCGATTGAATATGTCTCTTATGAGCATCTTCTTTTATTAATTGATCTTCAGAATTGCAATATTCTTGCCAAGCACTGAGTGAGACTTTTGAATCAATTATTATGTCTCTGCTATCTGGTAGATGTAAAATAATATCTGGATATTTTCTTTTTAGCTCACCATTCACCTCATCATCAAACTTTTTTTGTACTTCAAAATCCTTTCCTTCCCTTAACCCCGATTGTTGCAAAATATTAATTAATAAAATCTCACCAGCTGCACCTTGTTTTTTTGTTCCTCCTGTAAATGCAGAAGTTAATCTATTGACCATTTCATAACGTTCTTCATCTTTACCTTCTTTAAGAGAAATTTTATCACTTAGATCTTTAACTAGATCTTTTACATCGTTTAAACTTTCACTTTCTTCGATATTATTCGAATTTCTTTTTAATAAATGAACAGTTAATCCACCAATTACTGCCCCGATTACAAAGATTATGATTGTAATAATACTATCCATTTAGTTTACCTCTATGATATTCATCAAGCTCCTGAATGTAGGTATCTATTTCTTCTAGACGATTCATGTCAATTTCATCATCACTTTCTCTTAAATCATCAATTTCTGTCATTGCCGCTGGAATAGTATTCCAAGTACATTTATCCATTGATAATATTTTTTCAGCCACTTCCTTATCTCTTTTTTGAATTTCTTTCTTAGGTAAATATTCTGGTTTTTCATTGTAAATTACCCTTTTTGCGAATTCTTTTGATCTAATATCTGTAATTTTCTCCGCAATTTCGTATTTTTTATCCCATTCTGCTGCGTGAAAATCTGACATCAAATAATTGTCTTTGGAACTTGGAAAACCATTGTATATCTGCTCTTCAACTGGCTTTTCGGTTTGATCTTGCGTTAATTCTCTGTCTTCCCATTTATCAAGAAGTAAGTTTGTAAATTTCTCAATAAAATTCTTATTGCCCCTAACTTTTCTCATTCTCTCATTTACAATTTCTGGCGTAAGGTCTTTATAGTTTTCTGATCGATACAAATATTCTTCATTCAAAAGTATCGGTTGCTCATTTGCTTTGATCATATGAAAACATTTATTTTTTCCTTTGAATAATTTTTTTAGTTCTGATCGATCTAAATCAAAAATATAATCAGGATCGACAGTTAAGTCATAACAATAGACATGGTTTTCATAAGATGGATCTTTTGTTAAATAGGCAAGACCATGCGTATATTCTTTTCCTCTGAAAAAGCGACTTGCGCAAAATACTTTATCTTGATTCACATATGTATACACATCTTGCTTTGAAGCCGTTTGAAGAGCACTCTCCCAAACATCATTACATTTTTCTTTAACAAGCTTGCACACACCAAGTGTTGCTTCAACATCTGAAAGAGCATCGTGAGCTTTAGAGTGTTCTATGCCGTTTGCTGCAGCAAATTTTTCAAGTCTAAAAGTTATTTTTCCTGTTTCATCATCAAGTGGTCTTACAAAAGCATTCGGATAAACGGCAGCGGCAGAGTGAAGCAGTTTCATTGCATCACCTCTTTTATTTCCATTTGTATTAGTGATGTAAGGTGGAAGCGCTGATTGATAAAGAGATTGTCTTAAGTGCATGTCATCGAATGATATTGAATTGTATCCGATAAATAAAGACTCGCCCCAGGAGAGAAATTTACTTTGCATTTGGGAAATCAAACTAAAATTAGAGTTTTCATGATTTTTTAATTGATCTATGGAAACCCCATTTACTAATAATGCTTTTGCTGATGGAACAGGGTATTCCTTCTTCATCCGACCTCTTAAATCAAATTGGTCCAAAATATTGAAATCTTCGTCAGTACAAATTGCGGCTGCTTGTATTATTGATCCATAGGCAGCATTCAACGTTGATGTTTCGAGATCCCAGAAAATATATTTCATTTAATTTCCTTCTTCTCCAAACATCTAAAATCAACCTCTGGTTTCTGCCCATTAAAATTTATATGACAAATATTTATTTGGTGTCTTTGGCACCATAATTGAATGCCTCTATCAGTAAAACCTACATCGATTCTTGAGTAATCCTGAAGTGATTTTGCATCTGTCTGGCCAGTCATAAATTCATCAGAACACTTAACGCAAACAATTGGCTCTTTGATTTGATTTAACAGATAACTGAGTTTTCCTATATCTCGCTCTAGGCTATTGTCCTCACTCATTCACACCAGTCTTTCTTATTATTTTTATCATACACGACTCCTAAACTGTGTGAGACCATCAATTTTGAAACATTTTCACCATCTATAATTATATAAGATAAGATTCTGCCGAAAAAGTCTCTATTGTATTCGGTTTCAAATTCAATTTTTTTTCCTTCTGAAATTAATTGGTTAATATACTCACGCGCTTCAATCGCAAGTATATACTCTTTTTCACATTTAGGATTTGAGATTTCAGGAGTATCTAGATCAAGCAGTCTAACTTTATCTTTCTTTCCTTCATATATTACATAGCATGTATCGCCATCGTAACAAAAAAGATCATTTTGTTTTCTTATTTGTATATCTGCAAATGAATTAGAGATTAATAAAATTAGAACAGAGAAAATTCTTATCATTAATAAATATTAATTGATAATTTCGTGAGGGTATACTCCTAGTAAATTATTTTTTTCAATCCAGACTTTAATTTCCTTCTCATCATCTGTGATTGTAATCCTACACCAACTTGAGTCACACTTATTAATTTTTGCATGAACAAAAGGATCTATTTTAGCAAGTATCTTGTTTTTGTTTGGTTTATCATATCCATAACTGAAAGGTTCTTTTGATGTAAGCGCATATCTTTTACCTGAAAAAAGAATATGAGACATCCAACCAGTTACTCCATCTTTTGGGTCACGCACCTGTCGCCAGCCTTCAATATCCCTAATAATCTCCATTGGATAACCTTTAAGTTGATAACGATAAATAATTGTGGCCTCAGGGAATGGGCCTTTTCTTAAGTTTGCATCACCTTTTAATGAAACCCATCGAGGAACAGGAAGGTCAGATGAAGACGTTGATAATGTTGTAAAAAGTAAAAGAAATATTGGTATCAGTATTTTATGCATCAACAAACTCTTTTTCCTCAATAACATTACTTGGATCGACATGTAAAATTATTTCTGCATCTGGAAATTTATGAAGTATGTTTTCTTCTACTTGATCAGCAATATTGTGTGATTCTTCTAAACTTACATGCTCTGATACCTCAATGTGCATTTGCATAAAAAACTTACCTTTACTCGATCCACTTTGACGAGTACGAACATCATGAAATCCAAGAACTTTGTTGTGGCTTTTTACAATGTCAAAAATCTCAGACTTGAGATCATCATCAATTTCACGATCAATTAATACAGCAATTGATTTTTGAAAAATAGCAATTGTTGTATAGATCATATAAACCGCAATTAAAGCGGCAATTAATGGATCCGCTCTTGAGAAATCAGCAAACATTACAAGCATAATTCCAACAAAGGCTGCAATATTAGTTAATAAATCACTAAGGTAATGAAGCTTTTCAGACTCCACACTTAATGAAGCAGTGTCTTTCATTATTCTTGTTTGAAACCTCACCAACATAAGGGTGGCAAATATTGAGATTGCAATAACAATAAGTGCTATTTCGGAATTAATAATTGTAATTTCAGGATCAATAAAGTTTTGGTAGGCCATATAAAGTATGAATATCGAAATTAGTAAAATAACAATTCCCTCTATAAAAGCAGACAATGCTTCAGCTTTACCGTAACCAAAACGGTATTCATAAGTATTTTTCTTTAATGATATTCTAACTAAAATAAATGTAGTTAGAGTGATAATGAGATCAAAAAAACTATCTGCAAGCAATGACAAAATTATAATTGAGCCAGTAGCGAAATACGCAAATGCTTTGATGATAATTAATAAAAGAACAACTCCGAGAGTGATCAAAGAAGATTTTTTTATTTTTTCTCCATACTCATTTTGCGAAATATTTACGTAAGTCATTAGGGATAAAGTCTTGATTTAGTCCATTGATCATTTGATAATGTAAAGACAATTCTATCGTGAAGTCTTGTTTTATAATCGTCTCTACTTTTCCAAACTTCTACTTTTTTAGGATGTATTATAACCCCTCCCCAATGATCGGGTCTGGGTATCTCTTTACCTTCATAATCATCTGCAAATTTTTTAAATTCAGCATCAAGTACTTCTCTGCTTTCAACCGCTTCTGACTGTTTAGAAATACTTGCTGAAATTTGAGCATTACGATCCCTAGATGCAAAATAATTATCTGAAATTGAAGCATCAATCTTTTGTACTTCACCTTGAATGCGAATAGAAACACCTTGTGCTCTACTATACCATGTGAGGTGTCCTTTATTATTATGGAAAAGTTCCTTACCTTTTTGAGACTGATAGTTTGTATAAAAAACAAAGCCTTTGTTTGATACATCTTTAATGAGTATAACTCGTGCGTTTGGATTGCCTTCCTCATCGACTGAGGAAACAAGCGCAGCATTAGGATCGAGTTCCACTAATTCTTTTTCCTTTTCGTAAAAATTATTCCACGCATCTAACCAGTTGTTGTAATTAGAAATATCATTGCTCATGAGCTTACTTATAGTCAAATTGTAAAAAAATTGAATTGAAATAAGAGCGAATGAGATGCATTATCAAAAATAATGATTGAAGTGTTAAAAAAAATTTGGTTTTTACAACTCAGATTCATCAAAATTTATCTATCAACAGGTGTGTATCCACCTTTAATTAGAAATAGAAAACGTAATAATTGGAGTAAAAAGAAGTAATTATTCTTGCTTTTCTTGGTTCTTAATAACAACTTCAGTAACACGCTGCATTTGACTTTCAATCCTTACAGAATGATCTTTAAAGTCCTGTCGAATTAAATAAACGAGATAAATTAATACACAAACAGCAATGAATGTTAAAAATTCCATGCTGTTATTATAGCTCTAAATGCATATTTAAAAATGATAAAAAAGAATAGGAATTTTGCCTACTTTTCACCTCTAATTTTTAAAATTTGTTCGTATGCATCATTAATTCTTTGAAAGTTCTCTTTTGCTTTTTGAATAAGGCTTTTATCAGTAATGCCTTTTGCCCGAACGATATCGGGGTGGTTTTTGCGAGCTAAATTTCTATAAACTTTTTTAATTTCTACAGAAGTTTGAGATTTAGAAACACCAAGCACCTTGTATGGGTCTTCTTTGACAAATTCAGGTCGAGAATTTCTTAATCTATTGAACGTTGCTTGATCAATTCCAAAAATCTGGCTAACTTTTTTTATATATTTTAGTTCTGGAGACGATAAATCATGATCAGCATATCCAATTTCAAATAGGCCTAATATGACTTGCTCTAACATTTGTGGAGTCCGGTAGAAAGTATCTCTTAATTGCTGAGCATAAGGTTCAAATCCTGCACTGGTTTGTGCAGCTTCTTTCCATATTGCCCCAACCTGTTTCATGTTTTCTTGAGGTATTTTAAATATTTTTTTAAATTTTCTTATTTCGTCTTCAGTGACTCTTCCATCTGCTTTTGCCAACTTTGCACAGAGAACTACAAGCCCTAGAGCATAAACACCTTGATTACTATTAAAGTTAGCTCCAGGATTTCTAAAGTTTGTTTTTTTTCCAAGAAAGAATGCACCTGCAGTAAATGCAAGTGCGCCTAAAGGGCCCGCTATCATATTTCCCAAAGAGGCTGCGATTAAATATTTCCAAATGTTCATAGGTTTAAAATTTGATTAATGATAATCTAAATTTTAATAAAATCTATATGAACAGAAATAATATTAAGTTGGGCGCGCTCTATATGCTGATATCTGTTACAGGTTTCAGCATCATGGATATTGCAGTAAAATGGACGACTGCTGAATATTCTATAGGTATGGTCATTGCGGCACGTATGATTGGAGGCTTGATCCCTCTTTTTCTTGTTGTACCAAAAGAGAGATGGGGTAATTTTTTTCATACTACTAAACCCGGCTTGATGTTTATTAGAGCATTCACTGGAACAGCTGCACTTTTTTGTGTTTATGCAAGTCTTCATTATTTACCTCTTGCAACAACAGTAAGTCTCACGTTTGCCTCGCCAATTTTTAGTACGCTGCTGTCAATATTTATACTCGGTGAACTTGTAAGAGTAAGAAGATGGATTGCAATTGTGATTGGTTTTGCTGGAGTCTTGATCATAATCAATCCAACATCCAGTGAGTTTAGTGTCTACATGTTATTACCAATTTTATTTTGTGTATTCTTTGCGATGGTGTCGATTTCAATCCGTTTATTAAGCGAGACCGAACCTTCCTATTTGATTGCTTGGTATTTTACTTTATTCGGTTTCATTGCATCTTTATTTACGATTCCTTTTGGAGGATGGAAAATACCAGTATCTTGGTTTGACCTTGGAATTTTAACAGCAGTTGGGATTTTTGGTGGAATTGGAAACCTTGCTCTTACCTCAGCGTTTAAACATGCTGAAGTCTCTCTAGTTACACCTTTGAAATATCTTAGTTTAATTTATGGAATAATATTTGGTTATATGATTTGGAATGAGATACCTGCGTGGAACACTTATGTCGGTGCTGGATTTATTATCTTATCAGCAATATTTATTCTCAGACGTGAGACTGCTCTTAAAAAAGAGATCCAACCAGAAAAATTTTCAATTCAGCGTTAATTTTTATTTAAAAAAGTGTCTATACCCTTCTTAGTTTCAGGCATTTGTAGATTTTCAACCATTGCTTTGCTTGCAAAGTCGTAGGCATCTGAAATTTTCATTGCTGACTGCTTGTATAATGTTTCTTTCGTGAGCGCGAGCACTTCGGGTGTATGATCACAAACTTGTTGAGAAAATAGTTCGACCCTTTTATCCAATTCGTCATCTTCTAAATATTCGTTGATGAGTCCTGCTTCTTGTGCTCTTTGAGCATTAAGAGGCTGACCGCTCACTAATAATTCCATAACATTTTTTGAGGATATTGCACGGGCTACAGATACTGAAGGTTGATGACAGCCAAAATTAAAGTTTATACCACCGAGCGCAAATCTTGCTGATTTAGAACTAAAAACACAATCCATTATACTGACTAATCCCAGTCCGCCAGCGGTTGCAATACCTCTTACCTTAGCAACAAAAATCTTTGGACTTGTTCTAATTTTCATTAACATTTCAGAGCACTCCGCAAATAGAAGTTCTTGTGATTTCTTATCATTATTTTTAATCATCTCTTGAACTTCATTAAAACTATGTCCGCTACAAAAGATTTTTTCATTTGAACTTTCAAATATAACAAGTTTGTGATCTTTGGATTGATTTACACGATCTATCTCCATTTTAATTGCTGACATCATCTCCATGGTCAGGCAATTTGCTGGTGCATCATTAAGAGTGAGCGTTACAACTTGTCCATCATCTTTACTGATTAAAATATCCGTCATGAACTAAACCTTATATTAATTCGCCTATTTCTCTTACCTTTATTTTCAATCTTTCCAATCTCAAGTGGTCCAATTTCTTTTGTAGATTGGCAATGTGTTCCTCCACAACATTGAAGATCGATAATGTTTTCTCCCTCACCAATTTGAACTGTTTGTACTTTGTTATCTATAACCGGAGGTGAAACGGCAGCCCCTTTAGCTAAGTGAGGATTTGATTTTAGTTCATCTCCAGTAATTTGATTTATGATTATGGGATAGTCTTTACTAATAATATCCCTAATCTTCTCATTTAATTCTTCTTTATTGAGCATTGATGGATCAACATCAAAATCTATTCTTGATTTAGCACTTCCAACCGACGCGCCTGTTATAAGAGCATCAACTAAGCTACACAAAATATGGCAACTCGAATGCATTTTCATGTGAGCATATCTAAGTTCCCAATTGATCTTAAGTTCGACGGATTGATTAATTAAGCTTTGATCGATGGGACCATCAACAATATGCAAAATTTCATTCGGCTTTGATCCTTTTTTAGTGTCTACAACTTTGAGAACTTGGTCCTTTAATACAATCTCGCCTTGATCTCCAGGTTGTCCACCTGACTCTGCATAAAAAATTGTTCTATCCAATTTTATTATATTTTCTTCAACTCCAATAATACTGGCTTCTGTTTCTTTTAAGTAACTATCTTGATTGAAAAGAAGGTCAGTCATAAATCTATAAATAAAAATCGTATTCTTCTGAAGGTATGAAACTGTTATCCATATGTTCAAATTCACCTTCTTTGGCTGATACGTATAAATCAAGATACTCTTTTCCTAAATACTTAGATAAAATTTTTGATTCTTGAAAACGATTTAATGCAGACTCCATATTTTTTGGCATTTCAGGATCAGCAGTCTTATCAGCACCTTCAGTATTATCAAAACTCACTTGGTCTGTTGGTGAGAGTTTTTTTGTAAGTCCATAATGAAGTCCAGAAAGGATACAAGCTAAAACAAGATATGGATTTGCATCAGCTGATGCTACCCGGTGTTCAATTCTTTTTGCACTATCTGATCCAGCAGGTATTCTTAATGAAACATCTCTTCGATTCCATGACCAACTTTTATTCACTGGAACAAAATTTCGGGTTTGTATTCTTCGATAACCATTTCTATTTGGAATAAATATTGGAAATGAGTCATAAAAAGTTTCTTGAAAACCAGCTAAAGCATTTTTTAACTTATCATTTCCGTAACGATTCTTAGTTGCAAAAATATTTTTTCCATTATCATCGTATACTGAAATATGCAGGTGCATTCCATTTCCAGTCTCCTCAAGAAATGGCTTCGCCATAAATGTTGCTTCAAACCCATGCTTTGCAGTTGTTTCTTTTATTATTCTTCTTAACATTGCTGCATCATCCGCTGCTTTAAGCAGATCACCGGTATGCTTTAAATTAATTTCGTACTGACCAGCAGCAAATTCACTTGAAGCTGTTGTTGCAGGGATATCTTGAATTTTACAGTTCTCGTTAATTTCATTAAATAAATCCCCAAACATATCAAGATCGGGAATTCCATATACATGAGTTTTACTTGCACCTAATGCAGGAACTGGCTTGCCTTCCTCATTTCTTTTCTTATCCAACAAATAAAACTCTAATTCAAAAGCCACTACTGGATTAAATCCGGTGCCTTTGAATTTATTCATTACTTTTTCTAAAATATTTCTTGGGTCAACTTCCGCTGGATTTTCTATTACACCCCATTTTTCCTGTTCTTTTCTCATAGAAATTAGTACTTGAAGAACCTTGCTATCCCAAGGGACGGGCTTAATAGAATTTTTAACGGGCATTAAAACCCCATCTGGATCTCCGTCAGTCCAACCAAGATTCATTGTGTTAGTTACGCCACCGAGGACATCTAAATAAAATGCTGAAAACGGTAATAATACACCATCTGAAAAAATTTTATCTGCCTCTAGTACTGGAAATCTTTTTCCCCTCACATATCCACAGAGGTCTGTAAATATTGCATCTACATATTGAATATTATGATGACGATTAAGCACTTCATCAAATTCTGATTGTGTTGCAAGTTCCATATAGGTATCGAATTAAGATTAGACTAAGTCGTTCAGGTGTGTCTGTAAATGATTAAGGTAAAATTTCTGATATTGAACTAAGCTTGTCTCTAAATCCCCATATTTGCCAGGCTGATAGGACCTGCTTTCAATTCCCTTTTGATTCATTTCACATAACTGGGAATCTTCAGTAGAAGTTTGGTCCCACAAAAAAATCATTTTATCAACATCAACTTTCGCATCTTTATGAGTTACCCAATATTGGGTCACTACTGTTTTATTTTGACTAATTGGTGAGAATAAAAAAAGTATCACAAATTCGTTATTTGCAACAAAGCTGTTAAATGGACTGAAACCAATTGCAGTATAACCATTGTCAGCACCAATCTCCCTAAAATCTCCCATCAATGTTGAACAAGAATAACTGCCATCCATTGTTTCTGATGCAATACCTTCAGGTAAAGGTGTGCGCTCTGCGATTCTAAAATATTTTGAGTCATGTTCACTGAACTCTCCAACAAATAAACCTCTTTTTAAAGTTTGTTCTGTCCACTCTTTAATACGTTTTGTAAGTTTAGGGGCCTCAATTCCCGAACCAACACCTGCTCCATAAGAATTACAATAATCTTCACCATGCACACTTAAATAATCTTTGTGTGTAAATTCGCCTCCCCAGCAATGAGCGCATTCTTTAAAATTATGAATTGTAGCTAAATGTGAAGCATTAAAAATAAAATCTTTTTGAAAAGCAATCTTACCATCATTCAGTCCATGTATTTTGATGTATGGTTCAAGTGGTTTAATGAATTCATCAAATGAATAGGGAGAGTTTGATAAATTGATAAATACTAAACTCTCATACACTTTTAAATGACACTTAATATTTGGATCAGATGCAGAAATTGAAAGTTGATTATCATCTGTTTTTTTTATCTCTATAAATCCTTTATTTAAGTTGTATGTAAAGATATCGGTTTGATTAAAGTGCGAGAGATGTGTGAGAAAAACCCATTGTTTTTTGAAAATTGCATCATAACTTGCATGAAATATCTCTGAATTTGTAAAGAAAAGTTGATCCATTCCTGCGTGTGGATCTTGGCTCTGTATTAAACTTTTGATTTTTTCGCTTATCATAAATAATTTTCAATATATTTTAATAATTGTTAAATTTAAATAAAAAATCATCATGAATGATACTGATATTGAAATTTGTTATTTATCCGCTTCAGATACATTAAAGAAGTATAAAGAAAAAAAATTATCTCCAGTTGAAGTCCTGTCGGCTGTAATTAAAAGAATAGAAACAGTTAATCCTAAGATAAATGCATTTAATTATCTTGATTTTGATAAGTCTATAGAACTTGCAAAAGAGTCTGAGAAAAAATTTTCCAATAATAATGATGTTTTGCCTCTTGAAGGATTACCTTTAGCAATAAAAGACGAAGTGAATATAAAAGGACAACCAAATCGTAATGGTTGCTTACTTCTCAAGAATAATATC
This sequence comes from uncultured Pelagibacteraceae bacterium, assembly GCA_902578305.1. GTDB lineage: Bacteria > Pseudomonadota > Alphaproteobacteria > Pelagibacterales > AG-422-B15 > CACNXQ01. Next base: position 50,271 of record CACHCK010000005.1, read on the forward strand.
GCACAAAAAACTGATATTGATGTTGAAACAATAGTCAATTCAGGAGCGATACTTCACGGTCGCACAACCAATCCAGAATTTTCTCTCACTTCTTTTTGTCACTCAAAACTAAATGGCGTAACAAGAAACCCTTGGAACTTAGATATGACACCTGGTGGATCGAGTGGAGGCAGTGCGGCTGCATTAGCTTCAGGTTGTGCAATGTTGACAACAGGAAGTGACATCGGAGGTTCAATAAGAATACCAGCAGGCGCATGCGGCGTAGTTGGATTCAAGCCACCTCATGGAAGAAATGCTCAAAGTTATCCATTCAATCATGACCCTTACTGTGTAACAGGACCACTCGCAAGAACAGTGGTTGATACTGCAATGATGCAAAACATTATGTGCGGACCAAACCAAAAAGACATAACATCTTTACGTCCAAAAAAAACATTACCATTAAATTACGAAAATATTAAAAATTGGAAAATAGCCTATTCAATGGACTTAGGATTTTTTGAGATTGATAAAGAAGTAGAACAGAACACGCTGACAGCATTAAAAAAATTTGAAAGTCTTGGATGTCAGGTCACAGAGGTGAAACTTAATTGGAAAAAAGATGAAGTAAATTCGGTTTGCTTCAGTCATTATGCGAATTCTTTTTATAAAGAAATTTCTGAGCTTTCAGACTTTGACAAAGAACAGCTGAGTGATTACACAAAAATGTTCAGTGGCGTTACTGAAATGCACATTGACTCCTTAAAAAATAATAAAAAAATTTTCCACGAACAAATTGGCGCTCACTTGGGTTATGGCGTTGAAGAAAGTGCAATGGTGACTGGAAAAATGTATGAAGAAATTGGTCCAATATTGGAAAAATATGATTTATTTATTTGCCCTACCAATGCCTTACCAGCAATCAAAGCAGATATTGATATAGTAAACGAACGCGTCATTATTAATGGAAAAGAACAAGAATGTGCTGACTTTGCATGGTGCATGTCTCACCCATTCAATATGTTGGGTAAACTGCCAGTCCTTTCCGTACCCTCTGGCTTTAGTTCAAATCAAGTGCCTACCGGCATTCAGATTATTTCACGCTCCTACAGTGATGAACTAGTATTTCAAGGAGGATACAACTACGAAATCGTGGATCCATGGCTAAATAATGCGAAAAATCGGCCAGTTTTTGATTGATATAGTATTGACCAGTTTATCCAGAGGTGTACAATTTTTTCAGATTAAACAAAAAAAAGGATAATTAATTATGCCAAAATACGATGTAACTAAAAAGTTCATTGATAACTTGCGAGAAGGCAAGGTAAGTCGTAGGTCTTTTGTAAAGGGTATGGGTGCAGCTGGTGTTCTAGGTTTAACATCAGGTCTTGTTCCTGCTACAAATGCATTTGCATCTACTGGACGTGCTTTTGTTTGGGGCGGTTATGATGACGATGGTCTATTTGGGCCATATGTTGAAGCTCACGGATCACCAGAATATTCAACTTTTGGAGATGCGGAAGAAGGTCTTCAAAAATTAAAAGCTGGTTTTGAAGTTGATGTTGCTTGGCCTTGCCAAGGTGAAATTGCACGATGGGTAAGAGCTGGTGTTATTCAGCCACTTGACACATCAAGATTAGAAAACTGGGGAGATATGTTCCCAGAAGTTAGAGACTTACCAAGTGGTATAGTTAACGGACAAAACTATTTTGCACCGGTTGACTGGGGAGACACAAGTATTGTGTACAACACTGATAAAGTCACTTGGATGCAACCAGGTAATGAAAGTCTATATCTTTTAGAAGATCCAAGAATGAAAGGTAAAGTTGGAGTACTTGATAGTGCTGCAGATAGTTTATTCTTGATGATGCATTATCTAGGAACAGACATTAAGGACATTAACCAATTAAATAAAGCGGCAATTGATCAAGGTATCAATAAGTTCCGTGAACTCAGAGATAATGGAAACATTAGAACATTCTTCGCTGACTCTGCTTCTATTGCTGAAGCAATTGGAAACGAAGAGGTCTGGGCTTCAATTTGTTGGAATGAAACATCATGGGAGACTGGTTACCCAATGATGCGTCCTGTTGAAGGTACAATGACATGGGCATGCGGACTTGCAATTGCGACAGGTGCAAATCTTGATGTTGCTTATGACATGATTAACGCTGCAACTAGTGCCGAAACTTCAGCTTACCTATTAAGCGAATGGGGTTATGGACACTCTAACCAAAAAGGCTTTGGCTCACTTACTGCAGATGAGCTAGCTGAAAGAGGAGTTGCTCCAAACCCAGCTGAACACTTAGCGAATGGTGCGTTCTCAGTAATGCCACCAGATGATGTAACGGATTACATGGAAGCTCAGTGGGCAGAAATGACTGCTGGCGGTTAATCTTAAATTTGTGAAATCATTAATAGCCTGTTCTCTTATTGAGAGCAGGCTATTTTTTTTGCAGTAAGCTAATATCTTCTAAACTGATACTTATAAAACAAGTATTATTGTCAAATGACTGATTATCAAAATGCTGCGATGATACAGTTATTACTTTATTTATTCCTGATACCTCAACATAAAATCTTGTCATTTCCCCTAAGTAGGAAGTCTGATTTATTTTTGCTTCTAAGCAAATATCCCAATCAGATTTATCTCTAGAAATCATCATTGACTCTGGTCGAACACTACAAACAACATCAGATGAATTCTCTGGAATATTTAGGTTATTCTTGACTTTAAAATCACCAAGATCTTCAATCGCAACATTAATTTGATCGCCATCTTTTGACTTTGTAGATGCTTTTAAAAAGTTTGTTTCTCCAATGAAATCACTTACAAAGATATTTTCTGGGTTCTTATAAAGTTCATTTGGAGCAGAAAGTTGTTGTATCTTGCCTTCACTCATAACAGCAACTCTATCAGACATGCTGATGGCTTCTTGTTGATCATGAGTTACAAATACAAAGGTAATTCCAATTTCTTTCTGTAGCGTTCTCAATTCAAGTTGCATTTCGTCTCTTAATTTTTTATCCAATGCTCCAAGAGGCTCATCCAATAAAAGAACTTTTGGTTGTCTAACTAAAGCTCTTGCTAACGCAACACGCTGTCTTTGCCCACCAGATAATTGCCCACTGAATCTTTCCTCATAACCCTCAAGCTTTACAAGGGCCAAAACATCATCAACTCTTTTTTTAATTTCGTCATCAGTCAAACCAAGTTTTCTTAATCCAAATTTTATATTTTGCTCAACATTAATGTGAGGAAATATGGCGTAGTTTTGAAATACCATATTTGTAGGTCTTTTATCAGGAGGCAATGCGGTGATATCACTGCCATCGATTAATAAATTACCATTTGTTGGATATTCAAATCCTGCTAACAATCGAAGTAAAGTTGTCTTTCCACATCCTGATGGACCCAACAAAGAAAAGAACTCTCCTTCTTTAATTGAAAAAGAGACGTCATCAACTGCTTTGACATTTCCAAAATGTTTTGAAATTCCGTTTATCTGAATAAAATTTTCGTTCATATTTTTTATAATTTAATAGCTATGTCCTGTTTCTCTTTGCCTTGTCCAACATTTCTCAGCCAGAATGCTAACAAAACAATAAAAGTAGTAAACACAATTATTACTGCCCCCAAAGCAAGTACATGTGGGAGTTTTTTCACAAATCGCATTTGATTCCACATATACATTGGTAAAGTTGCATCACTGCCAGATAAAAAGAATGCCAGAATAAATTCATCAAAGGATATAATAAAGCTTAACAATAAAGCTGCTATTATACCTGGCAAATATAAAGGAAGTGATACTCTGTAAAAAGTTCCCCATGCATTTTCCCCTAAATCACGTGAAGCTTCTTCTAAAGAAAAGTCAAAACCTTCTATTCGCGCAATCAATATCAACATTGCAAATGGAGTACAAAACAATATGTGTCCTATAGTTACTGGAACCAGACCCAATGGAAAACCAAGGTTGATCCATATAATTAATATTGATACTGCTAAAATAATTTCTGGTATTAAAAACGGCATCATTATGGCTCCGTATGAAACATTCTGACCCCTAAATTTATATCTAACAAATGCCTTTGCAGCGAGAAGTGCAATTGCTGTACTTACAACGCTTGCAACAACGCCAACTTTAACGCTCGCCCATAAAGCTTTATGTAAGTTCCGCTTTGACCACATTTCCTCATAATGATCTGTGGTAAATCCTGCTAATGGAAATGACATATAATTTGCATCATTAAAACTGAAAATCGGTAAAAAAAGAACCGGTATATAGAGAAAACCAAAATATATTAATGTGTAAACTAGCAGTGAATTGTTTTTTTCATTCATGATTTAAGAAAGCCTCTGTGTAAGTCTTTTTGTTGTGTATGAGACAATTGCTGTTATGAGAATAACGGTCGTCAGCATGATTGTGGCTGATGCCGCTCCAAGTGGTATATTGTTTATTTTTCCGAAATAAGCTTGGATCATATTTGATAACATTCTTCCTTCAGTACCCCCAATTAAGGCAGGCGTTACATAATCACCTACAGTTGGAATAAATATTATTAAAATCGCACCAATGACACCTGGTAAGGATAGAGGAAATGTCACTTTCCAAAATACTTCAAATTTTGATAAACCGAGATCTCTTGCAGCTTCAATATATGAAAAGTCTATTTTCTCAAGAGACACGTAAAGTGGTAATAAAGCAAATGCTGCCCAAGCATGTGTTAGAGTAATAATAACAGCTTCCTCCGAATACATAAGAAATGTAAGAGGCTCACTAATAATGCCTGCACCTAATAATGTTGAATTGAAAACTCCTTTGGTGCCCAGTATGATTTTCCAAGAAAATACTCTTAATAGGTATGAAGTCCAAAAAGGTAAGGTTAATAAAACTAACCATAACATTTTGTTTTTTTTCACATAAAAAGCGATGTAATAGCATACAGGGTAAGCTGTTAGAAGAGTGATCAGTGTTACAATGAATGATATTTTAACCGACTTAATGAGAAGCGAGACAAGCAAACTTTTTTCAAAAAAGTCAATGTATCGCTGAACTGTGGGAGTGAAATCAATCTCCATCATACTTACTTGTGTAAAAGAGCTAAAACTTAGCATTAATGCCATAGGAATAAGCATTACGAGAATTATTAAAAATAATGCAGGAGACAGTAATGAATATGCTTTTACATTATCACTCTTAGAGTATAAATTTCGCCAAGCTTGAAACATAAGAAAATTTTAATTTATATAAATAATAGATGCAATTTATATTTCTTTTTTGCTTCTATCCGTGAGATTAGCATACCACAAATATAATCTTAAATACCAAAGTCTTAAAAATCCAAATGGGATTTTAGGTGATAGGCCCTGATAGACTTTTGAAATGTTTGTTTCCCCACTATTTGACTCGTAAATCATTTCAGCTAATTTTTTACCACAGTACACAGTTGTATTGTTGCCGTTAGCTTGATAACCGTATGAAAAATATACAGACTTATCTTCTTCTAAAGCACCAAATGCCGGTACAAAGTCACGTGTCATAACAACGGTACCTCTCCAATAATGATCAATATCAACGTTATCCCAATTTGGAAATACTCCACGAAATTTTTTTGTCATAAATTCTTGCATTCTCTCAGCGCTCTTTTCATCTCCGTAAGTGTCGCCTCTAGTTCCAAATAACATCCTGTTTGAAGGCATCCTTCTATAGTAATACAAGATCTCTCTAGAGTTGCAGATTGGATTAAGAGTTTTATAGTTTTGTAATTTAAACTCATCCTCTGACATTTCTCTAGTAACAATTATATTTGATAAAACGGGCATCATTCTATTTGCAAAACTTGGGTGGAGAGACTCATCTGTGTATCCATTTGTTGCAACAACAACCTTATTTGCAGTAATCGATCCACTATCTGTAATTAATTTATGAGAACCATTTCTCTCCCATTTTTTCACTCTAGAAAAACTATGAAGTTTTGCTCCCACATCTACAGTTGCTGATGCAAAGCCATTCATAAAAGCCATTGGGTTCATTGCAAATCCTGCTTCAGTAAAAACAGCTCCAAATTGTTCTGTTGATTGATGTCCAACTTCATCAAACTCCTCTTTGGGTATCCACTTGGTGTTAATACCAAAATATTTTTTAAGATCGTTGCCCCACTCCTTTAGTTCCTCACTGCTATCAGGGTGATGAGCAACATCTAGATTGCCTGTACCAGTTTTTTCACAGTCAATATTATTTTCCGAAATAAGTGAGGATAAAAGTTCAACACCTTCAATTTGAGAAGAAAAAAATTTCTTTGTTTCATCCAGGCCAAACTTTGCAATCAGTTGGTTGACCGATAGTTTTGTTGCAGGCAAACAACAAAAGCCAGCATTCCTTGCACTGCTTGCAAATCCAAAATGTCCTGCCTCCAGTAATCTTACGTCACCGCTATAATTTTTTGCAATGTGATAAGCTGTACTTATTCCAGTAAAGCCGCCGCCTATTACACAAACATCACAACTTTCATCAGTTATGAGCTTAGGATATTTGTCTTGTTCTATTTGACTGACTTTTTCCCAATAACTTTTAACTGGCTTATTAACGTCGTAAATATCTTTGTTATAAAGTTGCTTCATACTCTCTTGCCCAGAGATTATGGTAACTGCATGTTGGTAAAATACCAATTGTAAAAGTAAGTTACCGCTGACTCATTTTCAGATAAAACTCCAGGTTTAAAAGACTGAGATAGAAGGCCTTCCTGGTTATTTTCAATTATTGTTGTATCATGCGCCGTAGTAACATCCCAAATATAGCTAACTTCCTCGGGCTTAAAGTCTTTATTCTCCTCAGCTTTCTCGTTTACAAGCCATATGAGTTCAACTTCAGACTCTAGAAGTGAGATGGGTTTAAAAATAAACATGACGCCAAAATCATTTGTGAAATAACAACAGCCAAATGGATTAAAGCTTACTTGGGTTAATCCTCCATCAAAATCTTTAAACTGCCCCATTAATGAAGAAGCTGGCTTTCCATCTTTGGTTTGTGATAAGTTTCCGTTTCCAATTGGAGTTCTATCAACATATCTATTTAAGCCCTTTTTCAATCCTTCTTCTGTTTCAAGATAAACCTCAGACGGAGTTCCATTTTTTTTACATTCCTCGACCCAAGGTTTAATTTTATTTAAATATTCATCAGTCTCTTTTTGAGGCGCGGTACCTATTCCGGCACCCATTGCGACAACCCAGTCTTTGTCCTGTACTGCACAAAGCTCAGGATGTGCTGTAGGACAGTGATAACACTCCTGAAAATTTTCAAGAACTAATTTAAAATTTGCATGAGTAGGATATTTTTTTCTTATCGCAATTTTTGACTTACTCGTCTGATGAAATTCCATCATTTCTTTTAAGGGCTCAATGAATTCATCAAAATTCATCGGTTCGTCTAATGATAAGTTAATAAATACTAATCCTTCATAAATTTTAAGATGACACTCTCTAAGACCCCACTCTTCTTTTTTAAAATCCTCCGGCATAAAACGTGCAGCTTTAAGCTCACCTTCTGCTGAAAAACTCCAAGCATGATAGGGACACACTAAAAGTTTTTTTGAACCCTCTTCATCTAAACAAATTCTTGATCCTCGATGAGTGCAAACATTATAAAATGCTCTTACTTCATTATCTCTTCCTCTAATAACTATGATGGACTCTTTTTCGGCATCAAAAACAAAATAATCACCTGGATTAGGAATACGACTGATGTGATCTACCATTAACCACTGTTTGAAATAAATTCGCTTCATCTCTTCGGAAAAAATATTCGAATCTGTATAAAAGTCTTGGGGTAAGGTTTTACCCTCCTGATAGTTTTTTAGCAGATGGTTAAACTCAAGCATTTATTTAAGATGCAGACCAAAGGCCTTCTTTCTTGATATCGTCTGTAGCTAACTCAATTCCTTTTCTGAGTATACTTACGAGATCATCTATTTGTTCCTTAGTGATGATCAAAGAAGGAGACATGACACACGTATTAAATAGCGGCCTAACAATTAAACCAAGATTTTGACAATGAGAATTGATGCGAGAAGCGATCTCGTATTGTAAATTCAGAGGATCTTTTTTTTCTTTACTGATTACACATTCAACAGCCGCCATTAATCCCTCACCACGTACATCACCTACAATCGGTAGATCAATTAATTCACTTAATTTAGATTGAAAATAAGGGCCGACTTCCTGTACATGTTCAAGGAGGTTATTTTTTTCAATATAATCAAGTGTTGCTGTTGCTGCTGCCATACTCACTGGGTGACCCGAGTCAGTAAATCCATTTGAGAATATAACTTTTTCTTTATTATCAAGTTGAGACATAAGCTTTTCAGAAATAACAACTGCACCACAAGGTACGTATCCTGAAGTAATCCCTTTTGCTAAAAGGATGATATCAGGTTCTAAATCGAAATAATTTTCTGAAGCGAATATATGACCTAACCTTCCAAATCCGGTTACTATCTCATCAGAAATATAAATAACATCGTACTTAGTACAAATTTCTCTTGTCTTTTTGTGATAACCTGTAGGAGGAACAATTACCCCACCTGATGCTAGGATTGGCTCTGCAATAAATGCTGCAACCTTATCTTGGCCAAGTTCTAAAATTTTATTTTCTAACTCTTTAACTTTTAAATCACAGAATTCTTCATCACTTAAATCATCTGGTTTTTTAAACGGATTTGGTGCAGACAAATGATGGACTAAGTTATCTGCAAAATCAAAGTTGTTTTTATCTCTTTCTTTACCTGAGCATGAAGCTCCTAAAAATGTACTACCGTGATATGCATCATGACGTGAGATAATTTGTTTCTTATCTCTTAACCCACGAACATTATTATAAAACATTACAAATCTTAATGCAGAGTCTACTGCTGAAGATCCTCCGGACGTGAAAAATACTCTTTTAAGATCACCGGGCGCATATTTAACAAGTCGTGAAGCATAGTTATATGCAATCTCAGTGGACTCCGTGAATGGACTGGCGTAGGGCATTTTTGTAATCTGATTATAAACAGCATCAGCAATTTCTTTTACGCCATGTCCTACGTTAACATTCCACATTCCTCCAGGGCCATCAATAAGCTGTCTTCCTGTTTGATCGTAAAGATAAATTCCTTTTGACTTATCAATGAACGTCCTGCTGTCTTCACCGCGATACTCAAGATACTGCCATGGGTATAGAATTCTATCGTCGAGAGTATTAAGGAGAACTTTTTTTTCGGGAATCGGAGTTGATTTGGGCATATTGAAGTATAGCCTATATTGAACAGCTGTTCAATAATTGAATTTTAAAAAAACAGCCTATTTTTGGCTATTCATAAAGGTCTGCAGGTACTTTGTTACGTCTTTCAGGGCTAAAAAATTGTCTTTTTACAACCTTACACTTTGCCCATATTTTTTTATATTCCAATTCCTCTGGGTGATAAATTTCTGCAAAAATATTTTCTTTAATCTTAATTCCATATGGACGCTTTAGAGACGCAAGCGCAACGTTTCTTTTCATAGTGGGTGACCACATTGCTGCCGTAACAATGCCTATATCTTCTTTTTTTTCATTATAAATCACAGAGCCTACTGCGGGCTTATCGCCATCTATGTCCAGTCCAACTAAACATCTTTCAGAATTACCTGTCTCTTTTTCTCTCTTTAAAGCGCGTTTACCGACAAAGTAACTTTCTTTATTGAGATGAACAAGCCAACCCATTCCAATTTCATACGGTGAACGCATTCTCACTGGTCTTAAGGAATCTTCAGCTGCCATAAAATCAGTATTGGTTTGAATAAAACCAGCTTCAATCCTTGTCATCTCAAGAGCATGCATGCCAAAAGGTCTTATCTTTAATTCTTTTCCAGCTTCCATGATACTATCCCACATGTTTTCTGCATTAGCTGGATCAGTCCATAATTCATATCCTAAATCACCTGTGAAGCCTGTTCGTGATATCAAAACATCATATCCATTAATATTATATTGTTTCATTCCAAATGGTTTTAATAATTCAAGTTCATCTGCTCCGTAGTTTTTTAGTGTTGAACAAGAAGTAGGTCCTTGGATTGCTAATGCAGCCGTTGTGTCTGTTGCATCCTCAAAAGAAACATCAAAACCTTCAGCAGAGTCATGTAGCCAATTATAGATTTTTACTGCACAGCAAAGCATAAATTTTGTATTCGAAAATTTAAATATGGTACCATCGTCCATTACTTTACCATCTTCATTACACCAAATTATGTATGCTACTGTATTGTCTTCCATCTGTGATAAATCTCTTGTTACAAGATAATCAACAAATTTATTAGCATCGCTGCCATTGATCATATATTTGCACATAGGTGTGAGATCCATAACTGAGGTGCCATTTCTAGCAGCAGTATATTCCAACTCAGTTGTTGAGTATTCTGTGGGTACGGTAAAACCGTTCCAGTTATAATATTTATTTGTTCTTGAAGCTAAGCTTGTTCTAGAGTGAAAAGGAGTTTTTTTAAGTGCTGTAAATCTTAAATCTCTATTCATATTTATGCGTCCTCCAAGATAGCTTGAGCTGCATTTTTTCCTGGAATTCCAGTTAAGCCTCCACCCGGATGAGTGCCTGCACCACACATATATAGTCCGTCAAGATGGGTTCTATATTGTGATGCCCCAGGAATTGGTCTGAGCATAAAAAGCTGATCGATTTGAATTTCTCCATGATGCCAATGTCCGCCTGAGACATAAAAATTTTTCTCTATGTCGTCGGGAGTAACAATTGTTTTAGTCTCTATACAGCTTTGAATATCAGGTGCATATTTCCCTATTAATTTTATAACAGCATCTACATAGTTATCTTTAATTTTATCCCAACCCTCCTGCGCACCGTAGGAAGCATATTGAACTTGAATATTTAATACAGGATTACTCTGGTCAGAATTTTTTAGTTTCATTTCTAAAATAGGTTCCATAGAAAGTTTATCAAACTTACTTGGATTAAATGCCTCTTCTATATAATCAATTGAAGGAGCAATTACCATTCTACTCTCTAAATCATTTTTATCGCAGTTAATAAACTCAGGTTGTTTATTGAGACTTAATGATAATTTTGCAACTTTTCCTTTTGATCGATGATGTTTGATTCTTCTTTTCACATCAGTGTCTAAATTCTCAGTTCCTAAAAGACAGAAATAAGTCGATCTTGGATCTGCATTAGAAATAATTTTTTTTGCATAAATTTTTTCACCGCTGTGAAGTTCAACTCCTATTGCTTTATCATTTTCAGTAATGCATCTTTTAACCGATGAAGAAGTTTTAATTTCAACTTTATTTTTATTACTGATATCTAGCAAAGTATCTACAAAAGCTTTACTGCCACCATCAATTTCATATATTCCCGCAAAGATTGAGTTGTCATGTGTGGCCATGCGATAAAGTAGATTAATCAATGAACCGGGTGATCTTGGGCCCAAGTTAGAACCAAGCACCGCGTCATGGGCGATTAGGCCTTGCAAAAGAGTATTTTCAAAATTGTCTTCCAATTCATCCGCAATATTAAGCCCTATCATTCTTGCAAACTCATTAAATTTTTTCTTTCCAAGCATTCGAACATTCATGCCTAGTTTGAATAATTTAAAATAATCAGAGAAAGTATTATTCATGATCCTTGGAGGTGAAGCCATCATGAAAGAACCTAAAGCCTTTGAAAAGGACGACATTTTATCATGAAATTCTACATATCTGTCTGCATCCTTCGAAGAGAAACCAGAAATAACTTTATGGTCAATATGTTGGTTTCCAACTAGGCGAATATGTTGACCAGACTCTGACAGTGCGATCGTAGACTTTGCTTTATACTTTACTGGCAGTCCACCAAGAGAGCTTGATACGCTCAGCGGTATCTGAGGAACGAAGTTAGTTATACTCTCTTCAACAAGTCCCCCGCAATTCTCACGTGCCTCACAAATCAGAACTTTACGATTTTTTTTTGCGAGAATATTAGCGCAAACAAGACCGTTATGGCCTGCGCCAATAACTATTACGTCGTAATTGTCTGACATTAATAATAATTACCTGTTTGAGGGATATTCATATCAATTAGAACCTCCCTTGCAGCATTCGCTCCTGGTGCACCCATAACTCCACCACCTGGATGAGTTGATGAACTGCACATATACATATTTTTAAGTGGTGTTCTGTACTGTGCATATCCAGGCACAGGTCTATTAAACATGAGTTGATCCATTGTTAATTCGCCTTGAAAGATGTTTCCTTCTGTCAATCCTACTTCATTGTCTAATTCTAATGGAGTACGAACTTCGTAGTGGTTAATTAAATCTTTAAAATTAGGAGAAAACTCAGCAATACAATCAACAATATGTCTTCCAAATTCTTGCTTTCTTTCTTCATTCCATCCGCCGTTTGCAAGATTGAAAGGAACATATTGAATAAAGACAGACATATAATGCTTTCCCGGAGCTGCCATTGTTGGATCGCTTTTAGAAGGGATACACATATCTACATAAGGATTTCTTGACCATTCACCTCGTTTCCAATCATCATATGCTCCTTCCATTTCTTCAATAGTTTCTGTGAAGTGCATATCACCTCCACCACCTGGATCACCTTCTGGTATACATGGAAATTCAGGAAGGCCGTCTAGGGCAATATTGAGTTTTCCCGATGAGCCTCTAATTTTAAAATTTTTAACTCTTTCAACAAATTCACCAGGTAAAGAGTTTTCTTCAGTAATTTTTAAGAATGTTCTTTTAACATCTAAGTTAGATACAATTTTTTTTGCGTAATATTCATCACCTTTTTTGGTAGCAACTCCAATCGCACGACCATTTTTAGTAATGACATTAACGACTTCATTATCTGGTTTTACTTCACCGCCGTGAGCGTTGAGGCAGCCTGTCATTGCTTTTGTAATAGAGCCCATACCTCCTCTTGAATACCCCCACGCTCCAACTGAACCATCTACTTCTCCCATATAATGGTGCAGTAATACGTAAGCAGAGCCAGGTGAGCAAGGACCAAGAGCAGTTCCGATAATTGCACTTCCAGCTAAGTGTGCTTTTGTAATATCGCTTTCAAAATATTCATCTAAATAGTCTCTGATGCTCATTGTATAAAATCGAATAGTGTCATAAATTTCTTTTTCACCGAGTCCACCTAACTCGTCTTTAGCTGCAAAATGTTTTGCAAACTCCAGAGCGCCAAATAAATCTTTTGGTTTAAAAGAAGTTAAATCAGGTGGTGTCATTTTTAATAGAGGTTTGATAATTTTGCATTGCCTCAAGACATCACGACTGTACCTTTCATAGGCCTCTGCATCTTTGTGAGAATGTCTTCTGATAGAATTGATCGTCATATCATGATCATGATAGTGGGCATAGTAGTCCCCATTTCTCATCATTGTTGCGCTACCCTCGTAAGGAATAATTTGTAAACCATATTTGTAGAGTTCAAGATCACGCATGATTTCAGGTCTTAGTAAGCTGCAAACATATGAACAGTTAGAATATTTCCATCCAGGATAGAGCTCGCGACTAACAGCAGCACCTCCAATCCATTCATTTTTTTCTAAAACAACAACATCTAGTCCTGCCTTCGACATATAACTAGCAGCGGTCAAACCATTATGACCCGCACCAATTACGAT
>CACHCK010000006.1 GCA_902578305.1 uncultured Pelagibacteraceae bacterium
AAAATATGTTATCATCCAAAAACAATCGGTTTTTTAGTTGGTGAATTAATTAAACGGGTGACCAATAAATCAGTCGGTAAGAACTTAGAAGAGTTACTGAATAGTCCTCTTGAAACTAAATGTTTTATAGGTACACCTTCAGCATATCATGATAATATTGCTGAACTAATTAGTTCTGAAAGCCTAAGAAAAGCTTTCAGTGATCCGACAAATGTAGATGAGTATCTAATTACTGCGTTTCTTAATCCTGCAAACAGAACAAAAACAGCAAATACAGCTGAATGGCGACTTGCAGAAATTCCAGCTATGAACTGTCACTCTAATTCAAGATCACTTGCAAAAATTTATGATTTTTTCTTATCACATTTATCAAATAAATTTATTTCATCAAATACCTTTGAAACCCTTACTACAGTTGCTGTAAGTGGAGACGATCATGTAATGAAGTCACCTATGCAGTGGTCACATGCAGGTTATAGTGTCGGTGGTGGAAAATTATTTGGTAAAAGCAGTAAATCATTTGGTCATACTGGATGGGGCGGTTCTATGGCATTTGGGGATCCTGAAAATGGAATTAGCTGCGCATACACAATGAATTTATTAACTGGATCCATGCTCGGTGATCAAAGAGCACTTAAATTAGTTGAAACAATATATGATGCCCTATGAAACTAAGTTTTAGATCAAAATTGTTTTACGGTGGTGGTGATTTTGCCATTAATATAATGTGGCAACTGACTGTCTTCTACTTACTATTTTTTTATACAGATATTTTTGGATTATCGCCTGCAAACGCTGGCTTAGTTTTCTTTTTAGCGAAAATCTGGGACGCATTTACTGACCCGATTATGGGGTATATTGCAGATAATACTTCGACCAGATGGGGGAAATTCAGACCTTATATTTTGTTTGGATCAGTACCTGCGCTAATAATGATTATTTTATGCTTTACCTCACCTGATTTGTCACAAACAGGTAAATTTTATTGGGCACTTTTTACATACATTACATTCACCACTTTATATACAATCATTGCTATTCCAGTTGGATCGCTCATTCCGGCGATGACTCAAGACAGAGATGAAAGAACATCGCTCGCATCATTTAGATATTTAGGAGCCAGCTCTGGATCAATTGCTGTTGCAGTTCTAACATTGCCTCTGGTTGGCCTTTTTAGCTCACCACAGTTCGGATTTCCAATTGTAGTGGGTTGTTTGGCAGTGCTTGGGGCTATTTTTGCATTTCTGTGTTTTTTTAATACTAAAGAAGTTTATTCAAAGCCATATGAAGAAACCATTGGTATTAAAAAAGTTACTAAAATGGTATTTAACAATTATCCATTACATTTCGTAATATTGGCACTTTTAACAACTTGGGTTGCAAATAATATCAAGCAACTAACAGTTGTCTATTTTGTAAAATATAATCTTCAATTAGAGGCTTACTTTAGTCCAATTTTGCTTGGTGTGATTTTACAAATTATGTTTGGTGCATATTTAGTTAACTTAATAAAACATAGGTTTGAGAAAAAGACTTTATTCATGATTGGAACATTTCTTTACGTGATCACAGATTTAATAATCTATTATATTACTGGGTATGAAAACTTTTGGTTATTAGCTTTTATTGCAACCTTTGGTTTCATTGGTTTCGGTATGGCAGGTGTCATGGCCTGGTCAATGATAGCTGATACAATCGAATATGGTGAATGGAAATCTGGATTTCGTGCTGAAGGAGTCTTAAACGCAGCTCACGTATTTGTTTTTAAATTAAGTGTTGGTTTTAGTGCATGGCTTGCTGGAGTAATTCTTGAAAGCACAGACTATGTGGCAAATGCAATAGATCAAAGTCCAGAAACATTGAATGGTCTATTTATTATGGGATATATTTTTCCAGCTGTTGCTGGAACTATAGCAATAATAGTTACGTACTTTAATAAGTACGATAGTAACTTTTATGAAAGAATATTTTCTGAATTAAAACAGAGACAAAGTTAAGTTATGAACACAGTCTCGATTGGTGAAGGCTTTGGCAGAGTTAACCTCATTGGGGAGCATTTAGACTATAATGGTGGACATGTTTTACCGTTACAAATTAAGAACTCAATTATCTGTGAGATCGTTGAAAATAAAAATAGTGAGTCTATTTCGATAGTTTCAGATAAATATGAGGACTCATTGATTATTAAGAAACTTGAAAAAAGAAATAATTGGGCAGATTTCGTTATTGGATCATGTCTTTATTTTGAGAAGAAATTTTCAATTAAGATTAACAATATCTCAATTTATATCAAAAGCAGTCTTCCACTGGGGGTCGGCCTCTCTTCCTCTGCTGCAATCACCGTTAGCACTTTAAAATCGCTAAGTTGCTATTTTCAAAAAAATTTAGCAGATGAAGATTTAATTAATTTAGCATTTGAGGTTGAAAATGATTTTGTTGGTGTAGGCGGTGGAGTTATGGATCAATTTGTATCGGTCTTAGGAAATCGTTATGAAGCTCTTTTTCTTGATACCTTTAATAAAAATTATGAATTGATACCAATTTTTCAAGATTATCTATTTCTAATAATTGATAGCAACACTCAAAGGATTTTATCAGAAAGTGAGTTTAACAAAAAAAAAGAATTATGTCTCAGTGCTGCAAAAAAAATGAAAATTCAAAACCTCTGTGCAAAAACAAAAATTGATGAAAATGATATTCAATTACTTTCAGACGAAGAGCTTAATGTTA
Source organism: uncultured Pelagibacteraceae bacterium (assembly GCA_902578305.1). Lineage (GTDB taxonomy): Bacteria > Pseudomonadota > Alphaproteobacteria > Pelagibacterales > AG-422-B15 > CACNXQ01. Next base: position 2,731 of record CACHCK010000006.1, read on the forward strand.
GTAAACATGTAATTGAGGAAAATTTGAGAGTTGTAAAAGCAGCTCAATATTTAAAAGATAATAAAGCTGAAGAATTTGGAAAATTAATGACAGAAAGTCATATTTCTTTATCACGACACTATAGAGTTTCAACTGATAATTTAAATAAGTTGGTTGATCTATCTAATTCCTTTGGTGCTTTAGGATCTAAACTAACTGGAGCTGGTTTTGGTGGGGCAATCGTAACTTTAGTAAAAAAAGAGCTGGTTGAAGAACTTAAAAAGTATATTCTTGATGGGTATCCAAATGTTAAATTTATATAATTATGAAACTTAATTTACCAAAAGACTTTATATGGGGTACAGCGACTGCTGCTCATCAAGTAGAAGGAAATAATACAAACTCAGATTTTTGGCTGCTTGAAAATACAAAAAATACCACATTTGCTGAACCGTCAGGAATTGCTTGTGATCAATTGAATAGATATGAGGAAGATATTAAGCTTATGTCATCTCACGCAATACAGTCCTATAGACTATCTATTGAATGGGCTCGTATCGAAGAGTCCGAGGGAGAATTTTCAAAAGAGGCGATTGATCATTACAAAAAAGTTTTAGATTGTTGTCATGAAAATAATCTTCAAACGTGCGTCACATTCCAACACTTCACTTCCCCACTTTGGTTTACAGCTAAAGGAGGTTGGGAAAAAAAGGAAAACGCAGATTTATATGTTAAATATGCTGAATTTGTAACAAAAGAACTGGGTGACCGTATAGATACGGTTTGTACAATAAATGAGGCAAATCTAACTGCATGTTTTGCACATACATTTCCTAGCTACCCTGAACAAGGTATGAAAACTATCATGCCATTTGTTGAAGATGCAGCTAAATCATGCGGATCAACTTTAGATAATTTTGGCCCATTTCTATTTGGCCATCCCTATAAAATACGTGACTGTATGATGGCGGCGCATGTAAAAGCTTTTACAGTTATCAAAGGTCTACTTACAAAAAACCAGCCTGTTGGTATTACACTTTCAATTATGGATTACCAAGCAGCAAAAGGAGGCGAACAATCACGTGATATTGCTCACGCTGAAACTGTTGATGTGTGCTTGGATCAAACTAAAGATGATGATTTCATTGGCATTCAAACGTATACACGTCACACTTATGGACCTGAAGGAATTATGAAGCCTAACGTGAATGATGAAAATATGCTTGTTATGGGATATGAATATTATCCTGAGTCATTAGAAAATGTATTGAGGTATGTTGCCCCAAAAATAAACTGCCCGATGATTGTAACCGAAAATGGGATTGGCACAGATGATGATAATCAAAGAATAAAATACATCACTACAGCATTAAAAGGACTACAAAGCTGTTTAGATGACGGTTTAGATATACGAGGTTATTACTATTGGTCATTTCTTGATAACTTTGAATGGATATATGGCTACAAGCCGCGTTTTGGTTTAATCGAGGTGAATAGAGATACTTTAGAAAGAAAAAGCAAAGAAAGCCTAAAATTTTACGAGCAAGTTATAAGAAACTCTCAATCCTAAATTTCGTTACTTTCTGCCTGAGTAAGAAAACATCCATTAATCAGCCATTCACCATCTTCTTGTTGCTGCATTGAGTAAATTGCAGTTACGAATTCACCTTCAGGATCAACTAAATATACTTCTAGGGAAGGCACTCCATCTTTAAGTGATATCTTGCCAAAGTTAACACTTTTGGGACGATAAACGGCCTGATACTGACCTACAACCATTTCACCAAATACTTTTGAACTTGGAAATATTTTCTTGATAATCGGTGATGCGAAAGAATATGCTTTCTCAAAATCATCATCTTGAAATGCCTGCAGCTGCTGACTTACTACAGAAATAATCTCTTGTTCATCTTCATCAGTAAGTGAAAACGCAGATGTGCTTATTAAAAGAACAATCAAAAATGGAAGTATTAATCCTTTGACAATCTTAATCGTCAACATCAGCAAATATTTTAAGCTTTCTCGCTTTTAATATAAGAACAGCTATAGCAATCAATAAAATAGCACCTCCCTCGTATAGCAGCATGCTTGGATTCATAGTCTTGCCCTGTAAGATTATTAAACGTGCAACAGCAGTAATAGCGATAAACAGCGGTATACTGATTCTGATTCTATTTAGTGTCCAATATTCTCTAATCATCTGTATAACTTCGAGATAAATAAATAACAAAAGTAGATCAGCAAGTTCAACGAGATTTTTTTCATACATTGCATATATTTCATAGCCAATAGCTATTACTGTAGCAAAGATAATTATTACCAGAGCTATTTTTTCAATGTATTTAATTGTATCTATCATAAAATCTCAAAAAGACCTGCTGCTCCCATTCCGCCACCAACGCACATTGTTACAACACCGTATTTAGCGTTTCGTCTCTTACCCTCTATTAAAATATGTCCAGTCATTCTAGAGCCAGTCATACCATATGGGTGTCCAATAGAAATTGATCCTCCGTTTACATTTAATTTCTCATTATCAATTCCTAGCTTGTCTCTACAGTATAAAACTTGAACTGCAAATGCTTCGTTCAGTTCCCATATATCGATATCATCAACCTTTAAGCCATGTTGCTCTAGGAGTTTTGGGACAGCAAATACTGGTCCTATACCCATCTCATCGGGCTCACAAGCTGCAACAGAAAGTCCTCTAAAAATTCCCATTGGCTCAATATTTCTTTTTTCTACTTCTTTAAGATCCATTAATAAGCATGATGATGCTCCATCTGACAGCTGACTAGCATTACCCGCAGTAATATATTTATCAGGTCCCATAACTGGCATTAAACCAGCAAGGCTCTCAAGTGTAGTTTGTGGTCGATTACACTCATCTTTATCAACTGTTACTTCTTGTTCTGTAACTTCCTTTGTTTCTTTGTTCATTACATCCATTTTTGTCGTTAGAGGAACAATCTCGTCTTTAAATTTTCCTGCCGTTTGAGCTGCAGCTGTTCGCTGTTGACTCTGTAGAGAATATTCATCTTGGTATTCTCTGCTTACTTTGTATCGATCTGCTACAACATCTGCAGTATTAATCATAGGCATCCATAATGCAGGACAAATTTTTTGAAGTTCAGGCTCAATAAGGTGTTTCATGTTCATGTTCTGCTGTGTCATGGAGATTGACTCTACTCCCCCACCTATAGCTACTTTAATTCCATCAACAATAATTCTTTGAGCAGCTACCGCTATTGATTGTAAACCTGATGAACAAAAACGATTTATAGTAGTGCCAGGAACAGTTACAGGGCATCCTCCTGCAATTGCAACATTTCTTCCAATATTATGACCCGTTGCTCCCTCTGGTTGTCCGCATCCAAAAATTACATCTTCTACTTCACCAGCTTCAACTCCTGCTCTTTCAATAGCATGTTTAACAGTATGGCCACCCATTGTAATGCCGTGAGTTTTGTTAAATCCACCTCTCATAGCTTTTGCTAATCCAGTTCTTGCAGTTGAAATTATTGCAGCTTCTCTCATACTATATTGCCCTTATAAATATTTAGAAAACCGTAAGATAGACTTTTTATATAAAAAAAAAAGTTTAATTTTATTTAAAAAAATACATCAAAAATACCCTCAATTTTGGCAAATATTTTTCTTTATTCTGCTTGACCATATCCGAATTGAAGTCTAGAAAGTCGCATTCTTTGAATCAGGGAGATTCTCTATGGTCATGTTAAAGACAGAAGTATCAGTACCAAGCTGGGTACCAGAAGGATACAAAAAACTTGGATGGCATGCTGGCTTTGATGTATTAATTGGACCAATGTATTTTAAGCGAGAAGAGAATAACCAATATAAATTCATTACTAAAATTTTGGATAAGCATCTCAATGCTCATGGTATTGCACATGGTGGCTACTCCATGTCATTAGCAGATATTTTCTTAGGATCTATGGTATTTGCTGCATGTGAAAAAAAACCTTGCAGTACTATTTCACTAAATTGCAACTTTGTAAGTCCCGGTCTTCAGGATGATATTGTAGAATGCGATGCTAAGGTTACAAGAACTACGAAATCACTCGTCTTTATTGAGGGTAATTTGATCTCACAAGATAAAATTATTTTATCTGCCTCAGGTATTTGGAAAATATTGAATCAATAATAATTCATAAATCGGTCAAGGCTGATATAAGTTTTCATATCATTAATCTTATTTGTTTTAAGTAGCCTTCTTACTTCTTGGACTGAATATATTTTTGTCTCTAGAACCTCATCTTCGTCAAAATTTGTCTCACTCTTCTTATAGCAATGAGTTAGATAGCAGTGCACTATGCAAGTGTTATATGCTGGGGTTGAAAAGTATTTGCCTATCATTTTCCAATTTTTTCCATGATAACCAGTTTCTTCAATTAATTCTCTTTTGGCGCAACTTAATGGCTTTTCTCCTGGGTCAATAGTTCCTGCTGGGACTTCAAGCATAATTTGATCTGATCCGTATCGATATTGTTTGAGCAAAACTATAAATTTCTTATCAATTATTGGAACAATACAAGTTATGCCATTGTGTACAATAAGATCCCTAATAGTTTTATTTCCATTTACCCATTTAACTTCATCAAAATGTAAATCAAAAACATTCGCTTTAATTCTTTTCTTGGTTTTAATAAATTTTGCTTTTCTTAGAGTCATTTTTGAAAATCTCTCATATTAATAAATTCGACTTTTGAATGATGCTCTTCAATCAGATTTATCAGGTCATTTGGAGCTATTGACACTGTTGACGTGTTGATTAAAGGATGGAAATTCACAATTTCATATTCCATAAACTCTTGATCAAAGAAAAATTTAACTTTTTTTTCTTTATCGTTCAATAATCCAAATGGAGATACTGATCCGGGTTTGATACCTAGAATATTCATTAAATAATCTTCATTTGCAAAAGACAATTTTTTGGAGTTTAAAGGTACTGATGCTTTTTTTAAATCAGCAATAATATCCTCAATAAAACTTACTAAAAAAAAATTATTTTTTTTATCTTTCAAAAAAAGATTCTTTGAATGCGCTCCTTCGATTGAACCTCGAAGATTTTTAGAGTCTTCGACTGTAAACAGCGGTTTATGTTCAGTAATCTTATAACTAATAGACTCTGAGTCTAATAAATTAATTAATGAAATTTTATCAAACATTAAACAAGAGAACTTAATTTCTCTTTATATTTTGAGTTGGGCATTTGATCAATTAGAGTTCTAAGTTGTTTCTTTGTAATCCATCCATTTAAATATGAATCCATTTCAATAGACCCAAATAGCTTTTTTCCCTTTTTTTGATATTTGTGAATATAGTTTGAGGCTTCAAGCATTTCTTCTGCATCACCAGTATCAAACCACTGAACATCATTTTTTAATGCAAAAACTTTTAAGAGACTCTTTCTAAGATAAGATTGATGCACATCAACTATTTCTAATTCTTTTCTTTTAGAGGGCTTTAAATTCTTAACAATTGATATGGAGCGTTTATCGTAAAAATAAAGACCAGGTATTGTAAGATTACTCTTCGGTTTTTTTGGTTTCTCAATAATTGATTTTATATTTTTTCCTCTATCGTATTCAATAACTGCTGATTTGTGTGGATATTTTGTTTTTACAGCTAAGACAGCAGCTCCATCCTTGAGCGACTGAACTTTTTTTAAAGTTGATGTGAAGCTCTTACCAACAAATAAATTATCAGCTAAGGCTAAAACAAATGGTTTTTTATTAATAAATTTTTTGGCAATATTAACTGCATCAGGAATTCCAACTTGTTTTTTTTGAAATGTGTAACTGAATTTCATGCCAAGCTGTTTTCCCGAGCCAAATAGTTTTCTAAATTCTGGTATATCTTTCTTTTGAGATATAAAAAGCACCTCGCGAACACCAGCCTTAATTAAGTTTGATAACGCGTAATAAAGTAAAGGTTTATCATATAAAGGCAGAAGAGGCTTCACTGTTACTTTTGTTGCAGGCGAAAGTCGAGTTCCCTTGCCGGCAGCGAGAATAATGCCTTTTTTAAATCTCATTAAAATTTAATTTGTTAAAAATACTATTTACTTGATTTATGTTTCAAGAAATTTTTATCCCTTAAATTTCTATACTCTGGTTTTTTCTTTTGCATTTTTGACATCATTGTAGTCATTACATCTTCTTTATGAAGCGTAGCTGCATTCCAAAGCGCTACATTATCTAGTCCTTCTTTAACAGAGTGATCTCTTGAGTAATTGAGAACTTCTTTTGTAACCCACATCGCAAGTGGTGTTTTTGATGCTAATTTTTCAGCCATTTCAAAAGCACTATCAATCATTTCTTCATGACTCTCATGCAAAGAGCTCACAAGGCCTACTTCTTTTGCTCTTTCAGCAGATATCTTTTCTCCCATCATAGTCCACTCACGCGCTATACCAGCAGGTATAATTTTTGGTAATCTTTGGATCGTTCCTATATCTGCTGCCAAACCTACATTTATTTCCTCAATTAAAAAAAATGCATCTTTTGTACAAAGTCTTATATCAGCGGCAGTGATTAAATCGATACCTCCACCAATACATCCTCCTTGAACAGCGGCAACAACTGGAAATCTCGCATCCTCCAAACATGAAGCAGCACGTTGCAAAAACTTTAACTGTTGAATAAAATACCCCCTACTTCTGCCAAGCTCCTGATTTGTTTCGTGTTCGACAACATCATCTTTAAACATGCTAAGGTCTATTCCAGCGGAAAAGTGTGGTCCCGTAGAAGATACAATTAAAGCTCTAATCTCACCACTATCATCCAGCTCTTCAACTTCCTTTGGAAATAATCTCCAGAAATCCTCGTTCATTGAATTTCTTTTTTCAGGCCTATTAAACCTGATATGAGCAATTGAATTATTTATTTCAACATCAAAGGGTTTTGGCATGTTTTTTTCCTCGCTTTAGATAAGTGATCTATATAAAGTATATATGCATTTAAAAATTAGAGAAATACATAAAAAATGGCTATTAATTACGAAGAAATAATGTCCATGACTTCAGAAAACATTGAAGTTTCCTATACTGATAAAGATTCAATTCTCTATAGTCTAGGCGTCGGTCTTGGGAATGACCCAATGAATTTAGATGAATTAAAGTTTGTCTATGAAAATTCACAAATTGCATTGCCGTCAATGGCTACTAATTTTCAATATCACTCGCCATTATTGCTGAAGACAAATATTAATTTCATTATGGTTGTTCATGGTGAACAGAGATTATCAGTAACTAATCCTATACCTGTCTCAGGAGATTTTATAACCAACGCAAAAGTTATAGGTTGTTATGATAAAGGTCCTGGTAAGGGTGCAATTATTGAGGTTGAAACAACTGTAAATCTTAAAAAAGATAATACAGAAATCTGTAAACTTGTAAGTACAACATTCGCTAGGGGGGATGGTGGCTTTGGTGGACCTGAGTCTCCAAAAAAAGAATTAGCAAGACCTGAGGGTAAACCCGACTATGTACATGAAATAAATACCAAACCTGATCAAGCATTAATTTTTAGACTTTCAGGTGATTACAACCCATTGCACTCTGATCCAAATTTTGCAAAGTCTGCTGGTTTTGAACGGCCAATTCTACATGGCATGTGCACATACGGTATCGCATGTAGATCAATTATTGAAAGTGTCTGTGATAAAGATGTAAAAAAACTTAAAAGATTTGATTGTCGTTTTTCTTCACCTGTATATCCTGGAGAAACAATAGTTACAGAAATGTGGAAAGATGGTAATAATGTTTATTATCAGTCCAAAGTAAAAGAACGTGATAAAATGGTAATTAAAAATGGAGTTAGTGAAATAATATGATACCAAAAGTTGGAATTTCTGAGGGTAAAGAACCTCTTTTTTATAATGAGTCTCATCATGCATGGAGAGAAGAAGTAAGAAAATTTGTTTCAAAGGAAATAGCTCCTTTTGTTGAAGAATGGGAAGAAGCTGGTGAGTTTCCAAGAGAACTCTATAAAAAAGCTGCTGATGTAGGTCTAATGGGAATGGGCTATGATGAAAAGTATGGCGGTACAACAGAAGGTATTGATATTTTTCACGGTATCGTAACAGCTGAGGAATTCGCCCATGGATGTGGTGGTGTTTCAGCAAGTCTTTTATCACACAATATTGCAATACCATTAATACAATCTTTGGGTACAGAAGAGCAAAAAGAAAAATTTATTCCCCCAGTTGTAAGAGGTGAGAAGATAGCAGCTCTTGCAATGACAGAGCCTTCGGGAGGATCAGATGTTGCAAGTTTGAAAACTAAAGCAGTTAGAAAAGGCGACCATTTCATTGTTAATGGCTCAAAAATGTTCATTACAAGTGGAATGCGTGCTGATACATACGTAGTTGGAGTAAGAACTGGTGGTGAAGGTGCTACCGGAATATCAGTTCTGGTTATTGAAAAGGATACGCCTGGCTTCACGCAAACACCTCTCAAAAAAATGGGATGGCTCAGCTCTGATACAGCTGTACTTTACTTTGATAATTGTAAAGTGCCTGTAGAAAATTTGATTGGTGGAGAAAATAGTGGCTGGATCGGCGTAATGAGCAACTTCAGTCAAGAAAGACTTGGTATGGCAGCTGGTATGAATGCTTACTCTCAAATTTGTATTGATGAAGCAGTAGCTTGGGCAAAAGAGAGAAAAACATTTGGTAAGCCATTGATTGATAATCAAGTAATAAAACATAAACTCGTTGATATGAACAGAGCAGTTAAAACATCAAGAGCTTGGACTGAATTGCTATCTTGGAGAGTAATGAATGGTGAAAGCCCAATTGCAGACTTGGCAATGCTGAAAGTACATGCAAGTAAAGCGATGGAATTATGTGCGAGGGAAGCGATGCAAATATTAGGTGGCGCAGGATACCTTCGAGCTAATAGCGGGCCTGGAAAAGTTGAGAGGATTTATAGAGAAGTAAGAGTTAATGCTATTGGCGGTGGATCAGAAGAAATAATGTACGATTTAGCTGCAAGACAATTGGGATATAGATCTTAATTAAAACTCTGCAACTTCCATATCCATCATTGATGACTTGCCTGCTTGCACTTTTTTTGAGTACATAGTTAACTCTGGCATAATCTTTTCAACAAAATACGTTCCAGTTTTTATTTTATTTTTATGAATAGGTTCATTTTTTCCAACTGAGAACTTTGCCATACGTGCCCACATATATGTCATTGAAGATAGAGCTACTAAATTTAGGTAATCAGTAGCAGAAGCAAGAGCATTTTCGGGATCCTGCATACCGTTTTGCATTAACCACATTGTTGATGCAGTAACTTCATTGAGAGCATTCTCGAGAGGTTTAATAAATGAGGATATTTCCTCATTATCTTTATTTTCAGATAGAAATTTTTGAACCTCTTTTTGAAAATTTTGTAACAACCGTCCCTGGTGCATTGTTAATTTTCTTCCAACTAAGTCTAACGCTTGAATGCCATTTGTACCCTCATATATCATTGTAATTCTTACATCTCTCATGTACTGCTCGAGAGGATATTCTTTTGTAAAACCACTACCGCCTAAGACCTGTAAAGATTCTGAACAATTTAAAAAACCTCTATCAGTGCAGTAAGCTTTAATTATTGGTGTCATCAATGCAGCAAAATCATCAGCTTCCTGTCTTACTTTTTCATCAGGATGATCTTCTGCAAGATCAATTTTCATTGCTGTATAAATGCATAATGCACGCATTGCTTCAGTTGTTGCTTTGACATTCATTAACATTCTTCTTACGTCAGGATGAACGATTATATTGTCAGCTTTACTATCTTTGTCTTGCTTATCCTTGACAACAGACCTCATTTGTTTTCTTTCTTTTGCAAATTCTAAGGCGTTTTGATATGAGATCTCAGACATTGCTATACCTTGGAGTCCAACTTTTAAACGTGCATCATTCATCATCAGAAACATTGCTTCCATACCTTTGTTTTTTTCTCCAACAAGCCAACCTTTTGCATTTTCAAGATTCATAACGCAAGTTGGCGAAGAATTAATTCCAAGCTTATGTTCTAATCCGCCACAATAAATTGTATTTCGAGAGTTATCATCCAGTCTCTTCGGTACAAGAAATAAACTTATTCCTTTAATACCCTCGGGTGCATCTGGTGTTCTTGCAAGCACAAGATGGATAATATTTTCTGTTAAGTCATGTTCACCAAATGAAATCCAAATTTTTTGACCTGTTAATTCATAATGATCATCTTTAGGAACTGCAGTTGATTTTATTAAGCCAAGGTCAGTTCCGCACTGTGGTTCTGTCAGACACATAGTACCCATCCACTCACCAGAAGTCATGTTAGGTAGATATTTATCTTTAAGTTCCTCTGTAGCTTTTTTTAAGATGGTTTTCATTGCTCCATGACTTAATCCTGGACCCATATAGAATGCCATATTAGCAGCTATACCAATCTCACCTGCAAGTATGGCAGTCGTAAACGGTGCTCCACCGCCACCATATTGAGTGGGCATAGTTGCACCAACATAGCCTGACGACTTTACTGCATCATACAATTTTTTAAATCTTTCAGGGGTATGAACTTCAGGACCCTCTGCTCCATCAGTTACATATTTTAAGCCCTCTCTGTCGCCAATTTTATTACTATCTAGTACTTCTTGCTCATTAAGGCGTCCTATTTCAGAAACAACGCTCATGAGTGTTTCGGAGTCATATTCCTTGAACTTCTCTATGCCAGCAATAACCTCATCGTAGTTAAGCATAGCCAGATTGTATTTGAAATCTTCTATTGGACTTTTGTACGACATAGGTTTATGAATAATTATTGTAATTTAAATATATATAACCTTTGTCTCATAAATTGCAAATTTCTAATTTTGTTGACCACATCGATGGGGAAAGTCTGAAAAGTTTAGAATTATGAGTATTTATCTGCCTATTGCAGAGCTCTCAGTTAACATTTTTCTATTATTGTCTTTAGGCGGAGTTGTAGGATTTCTATCTGGCATGTTTGGTTTAGGTGGAGGCTTTTTAATGACACCATTACTAATATTCATAGGTATACCTACTAACGTTGCTGTTGCAACATCAGCAAATCAGATCGTTGCATCTTCAATTTCTGGAACATTAGGTCACTGGAGACAAGGTCTTGTAGATTTCAAAATGGGAGGGGTATTGCTTATTGGTGCCTTCTTTGGATCAATCTTGGGTGTTTGGATATTCAGTAAGCTTGTTGCAATCGGACAAATTGATACTGTAATATCAATTTTATATTTTACTCTTTTAACAGGTATTGGTTTATCAATGCTGATTGAAAGTTCTCAAGTAATAAGAGATAGAATAAGAAGAAAAAGTGTTAAACGAAAAATTCATTATCATAACTGGGCGCATAGACTGCCTTTCAAAGTAAGATTTTATAAATCTAAATTATACATAAGTGTTATTCCTCCTATTATAATTGGCTTTGTAATTGGGATCTTATCAGCAACAATGGGAATTGGTGGTGCTTTCATATTAATTCCTGCGATGATTTATTTTCTGGGAATGCCTACATCAAAAGTAATTGGCACATCATTATTTCAAATTATTTTTATAACTGCAATAGTCACTATTCTTCATGCAACTACTACTTTTGCTTTAGATGCGGTACTAGCTTTCTTTTTAATACTCTCTTCTGTTATTGGTGCTCAAGTCGGGGTATTAGCGGCTAATAAATTAAGAGGTGAAGAAATAAGGGCTTTACTGGCTATTATCGTATTAGGTGTTGCAACTAAAATTGCACTTGATTTGTTGGTAGAACCTAATGAAATCTTTAACTTATCTGTAATACGATTAATTTTTTAATGATGAGACAACTATTTATTTTATTTTATCTTTTGATTGGAATGATGACGCCCTCAATATCAATTGCACTTGTTATTGGCTCAGACCAAGAAGAAATATACATTGATGCAAATTTTTCAGGCGAAGAGCTCCTTGTTTTCGGGGCGTTTTATTCTGATCCATCTCAGTCAAGAGATAGTAAAAGTGACATACTTATCGAAGTTGTTGGCCCTCTAGAGGATGTTGCACTGAGAAAGAAAGACTCATATTTTGGATTTTGGTTAAATTCTAAAAGTGTAACTTTCAGAGATGTGCCTGGATTCTATTATCTTTCGAGTACATCCGAACTTACGAATGAATTTTTAGCGAATAATCAGATTGGACTACTTGAGAAAAAGAAATCAGAGATGATCGATTGGAGCTCACTAACTACTGATTGGGGCAGCGTTATAAATGAAAAGGAAAAAAAAGAATTTTATAATGCTTTAATTAGAACAAAACAAAATGATAGTTTGTATAAACAAGTTTCTGATGAAATTGAAATAATTGATGGAAATCTATTCAGATCTTACATTGATATTCCTAATACAGTTCCTGTAGGAGAATACAATGTTAATCTTTATCTAATTATAGACAATGAGGTTTCACAGGAATATTCATATAATTTTATGGTTGCTAGAGTTGGAATTGAGGAGGCAATTTACTCATTTTCAAAAAACTATCCGTTCTTTTACGGATTGATTTCTCTAGTAATTGCAATAATTATTGGTTGGAGTGGTGCCGAAATATTTAAGAGATTTAGAAAAGTATAGTGACTGAAATTTCATATTTGTATGTAGTTCTTGCGGGTCTCCTTAGTTTTCTCTCCCCATGCGTATTACCAATTGTTCCAGGTTACTTATGTTTTATGGCAGGGACTAGTTTGGATAAATTACAATTGGATGAAGGTGATGAAATTAAAAAAAAGGTTTTTAGTTTTTCATTAAGCTTTGTATTAGGTTTTTCTACGGTATTTGTAATACTGGGTGCTTCTGCAACTTTACTTAGCAGCATAGTTTATGAATATCTCGATTTTTTACGTATTGCTGGGGGAATAATAATTATCATATTTGGTATTCATTTTATGCAAATCGTGCAAATACCATTTTTGAACAGGGAGATGAGATACCAAATCGAGAGCTATAAACCAGGTGTAGTTGGCTCTTACGTAATTGGGCTATCATTTGCATTTGGATGGACACCTTGCATTGGACCTATTCTGGGAAGTGTCTTATCAATAGCCGCAAGCTCAGAGACAGTAACGTATGGAATTGTTTTACTGATGCTGTATTCAGCTGGCTTAGGAATACCTTTTTTAATTGCGGCCTATGCAATAAATGGCTTTATGAAATTTTTATCAAACATAAGAAATTATATAAGGGTAATTGAAATTTTTACTGGTCTTTTGCTAATTTTATTTGGTATCCTAATACTAACAAACAGAATTCAAGAATTGGCTTTCTTTTTTATAAAGTATTTTCCATTCTTAGCGCAATTTGGATAAAGGAGTAAATATGTTTCAAAAAGATTTATTAAAAAATAAAAGAATTTTAGTTTCCGGTGGAGGATCGGGACTTGGTAAAGCTATGGCAACAAGGTATTTAGAACTTGGTGCCGATGTCTATATCTGCGGTAGAAGAAAGTCAGTATTAGATGAAACGGCTAAAGAGCTTATGGATATGCATGGGGGATCTGTAAAATCAATCTCATGTGATATCAAAGTTCCTGAGGCAATTGAGGATATGGTAAATGAAATTTGGAGTGAAGGACCACTAACTGGGTTATTAAACAATGCAGCGGGAAATTTTATTTCGAGAACAGAAGATTTATCTCCAAGAGCATTTACTGCTATTTCTAATATTGTTTTCAATGGAACATTTTATATGACGAATGCAATAGGTAAAAGGTGGTTAGCTGAAAATTTAAAAGGAAGTATAATTTCTATTTTAACTACATGGATTGATAGCAGTGGCCCATATACAGTTCCATCAGCAATGTCTAAATCTGGTTTAGCGACAATGACTAGATCTCTTGCAGCTGAATGGGGAAATAGAGGTATAAGATTAAATGCTATATCGCCTGGACCTTTTCCGACTAAAGGTGCGTGGGATAGATTGGCGCCAGGTGGAAAAGGTGCAAATATGATGGAGTCAATTCCAATGAAAAGAACAGGAGAGCTTAGTGAGCTCGCAAATTTGGCAACTTTCTTGATGGCAGATGGAGTTGATTACTTAACAGGAGAAATCATTACAATTGACGGGGCTCAATGGTTAAATCATGCGGGTAATTTCTATGAAATGTTAAAAGATGTAACCGATCAAGAGTGGGAGCAACTCAGAAATATGATTAAAGCCTCAAATGATGCAGATAAAGCAAAAAGATCTGTCTAGATAAAGGAATCCTTAAAAAGCTTTTTGCTCAAACCTCTTATAAGTGATGGAAGGTGTCTCATAAAAAAAGACGCAAATTTTGCCTCAAATCCAACTGGATGATGGATTCTACTTGAGTCATAAGCTGACCAAACTGAGCTTACGACCTTCTCAACTGGATAAACTTTTGTTTTTTGATTGACAAATTCACGGTCTAATTGACTTTTTACTCCAGTAGTAACTGCTTCAGCATCTAAGATAGGTGTTTCGGTAAACCAAGGATTAATTTCAGATACTTTGATGCCATACCGCTCAAACTCAATACGCAGATTTTCAGTAAGAGAGCTTACTGCATGCTTTGTTGCTCCATAAACTGATATGCCTGGCGCTGTAATAAGTCCCGCAACTGAACTTGTGTTAAGTAGCATACTGTTTTTTGTCCTTTTTAAAATTTCAAGCATTGTAAAACATCCATTAACAACACCTTTAAAGTTTACATCAATTATTTTGTTCATTTCCTCAATCTTTATATCCTCAAATGCTCCAGCAAAGTTTGCTATACCTGCATTATTAAAAAATATATCGCACCTACCGCCTGTATATTGTGAGAAACTTTTTTCTGCTTCAATCCAATCTTCAATATTAGTTACATCTAACTTTTGATACATACATTTATTATGACCAATGATTTCGGCTACCTCTTTCAAGCCTTCTTGATTAATATCAAAAAGCCCTACATTCCATCCATTTTCAGCAAAAGATATTGCGGTTGCCTTACCGATTCCTGATGCTGCTCCAGTAATAAAAATACTTTTTGTCATCTATAGCTAAAGTCCTTTTAAAAATAATTTAGTTGCAAATGAGCTTACCTCAGTTGGTTTCAAATCATTTCTTTCCAATAATTGGTCACCAAGATTAACGCTAACAGCAATGACAGATGTTACCATAAGTGAAATATCGTTTTGAGGAAATCTAATAATTTTTGACATGTTTATTGTTACTTCTAACAATTTTTTATTAAAATTTTGGTATTCTCTCGAATTTTGACCCAACCATTTAAGATCTAATATATATTTTTTGTTATTTTTGAAAAAAATATAATTTTCTGCGTCATTAGATATCCAATTAAACCAGCTATTAAAAGCAATACTGACTAATTCATCAAAGGTTTTAGCTTTATTAATTTCAGGAATTATAAAATTACTAAATTCGTTAATAAGCCTATTTACAATAACTAAAAATACTTCAACTTTATCATCAAAGTAATTATAGAATGTCCCAGAGCCCAAACCAGCCTCGGATACAATCTCTCTTACATTAGAACTATCAAGGCCCTTTTCAGTAAAAACTTTTCTTGAAGCTAAAATTATCGAGTCACGATTCTGTTGTTTGTTAAGCTGCCTCTTTCTTTTGTTAAAAGGAAGATCAATGGTTTTATTCATTTATTATTTACACCCACTGCTTCTGAAATGTTTGCAAATCCATCATCTTTGATAAGTTTAACAAGATCAATCAAAATCTTATTTATCAGTTGCGGACCACTATAAGTGAGTGAGGTATAAATTTGTACTAAAGATGCACCTAATTTGATTTTATTATATACGTCTAATGCACTACCAACTCCACCAGCACCAATTAAAATTAATTCTTGATTTGTCTCTCGGTATAAAAATTTTAGAACTTTATCTGATAAATCCTTTATCGGGGTGCCAGATAATCCACCTTCTCTTTTCTTATTGAGATCTCGTAAAATTTCTGGTCTAGAAAGTGAGGTATTTGTAGCAATAATTCCATCGATATTATATTTATTTACAAGATTCAAAATCATACTGTAGTGGTCATTTGTATTATCTGGATCAATTTTTAGCATGATAGGCTTTTTATATTTTTCCTCATCCCTAATTTGAGATATTTCTCTTAAAAGTACTTCAAGATATTCTTTTCTTTGCAATTCACGTAGGGCTTCAGTATTTGGAGATGAAACATTAATGGTAACATAATCGCAAGAGACTGAGATCTTTCTGTAAATTTTTAAATAATCATCAATGAAATTTTTAGAGTCTTTATTTGGTCCAATATTTGATCCTACAATACCTGTCTTTTTTGCAGACATAAGATTCTTAATAAATCTCTTCTCGCCCTTATTATTAAAACCTAATCTATTAATTATCGCATTATCCTTTTTTAATCTAAAAACTCTTGGCTTTGTATTTCCAAATTGTGGCATTGGTGTAACAGTTCCACATTCCACAAATCCAAAACCAATCTTTAATAAAGGATCTATCAATTCAGCATTCTTATCGAAGCCTGCAGCAATTCCTAATGGGTTACTAAAGCTGAGACCTTTTATATTAGTATGCAAACATTGATCATGAAAACCTGAACCTATAAATGAGCTCCCATATTTTGTTAATTGTATTGTGAAGTTATGAGCAGTCTCAGGTGGTAAAAGTTGAAGCAAACCAGTTAAGAAATTCATCACTTACTCACTTTTATTCTTTCTCTTATAAGCTGAATAGTTTCTTTGATGCCATAGATAGCGATAAAAGTACCGAATCTTGGTCCATCACTTTTACCAAATAAAACTTGATAAATAAGTTTGAACCAGTCCCTTAAATTATCAAAGTTATGATCTTTTCCGATTTGATAAATTTCAGTCTGTATAGTCTCAGCATCCACATTGTCTGGCAAAAGCTCAATTCGATTAATTAAATCTAAAAAAATATTTTTCTCATCTTCATCAGGTACTTTATACTGAATTTTATTGGCATTAACGTTTTGTTCAAATGAAATTGCTCCTGTTATAAGTTCTAACATAAAATTATGATCAGAATTGACAACTGAACCATCATATTTTTTTATAAAGTCTAGAATAAAGTCCGGATCATTCTTTCCACTTGCTGAAACTAAATTTAATATTAAATTAAAAGAGATAGGAATCGAACCAATATAATTTTGACTATTCATGATGTGCCATACTGGATTTTCAATTTTTTCGTCATCATTTTGATCATTAAATTTATTAAGATGACTCAAAAATTCGTCAACTGATTTAGGTATAATATCCAGAAATAGTTTTTTAGCTCTTCTTGGATTTTGATACATAAAGTAGCTTAGTGTTTCCTTAGGCGCATACGATAACCATTCTTCAATGCTCAAACCATTCCCCTTTGATTTTGAGATTTTTTCACCATTTTGATCAAGAAACAACTCATAGAAATAATTTTCAGGAGGTTGATGTCCTAACGCACGGCATACTTTTGATGAAAGTTGAAAAGTTGGTATCAAGTCTTTACCATACATTTCATAATCAATATCTAAAGCGCACCACCTCATTGCCCAGTCCACTTTCCATTGTAGTTTGCAATTACCATTCAAGATAGACTGTTCGGTTTCCTTATTATTCTGGAGATAAATAATCGTATTCTTTTCTGTATTAATTGAAATTATTTCAACTTCAAGAACATGTCCTGTTTCTGGACAAATAGGCAAAAATGGGCTGTAAGTTTTTTTTCTTTCCTCTCCTAGTGTAGGTAATATTATTTTCTTAATCTGATCGTACGAATTTAAAACTTTAATTAATTGGTCATTAAAAAATCCTGTTTTATAAAGCTCTGTCGCACTTTTAAAAGAATATTTGAACCCAAACTTATCAAGAAATTCTTGTAACTTTTCATTGTTATGATTTCCAAAACTCTTGGATGTTTTAAAGGGATCCGGAATCGAAGTAAGTGGTTTGTGTAAATTTTTTTCCAAAATTTGCTGATTAGGAACATTATCGGGCACTTTCCTTAATCCATCCATGTCATCAGAAAAAGCAATCAATTCAACTTCATAGTCGGATACCGCTTTTATAGCGTTTAGTACCATGGTGGTTCTTGCAACCTCTCCAAAAGTCCCAATGTGTGGAAGTCCACTTGGCCCGTAACCGGTTTGAAGTCTTATTTTTTTCTTATTTTTTTTTTGGATTTGATTAATGATCTTTCTAGCTTCCAAAATTGGCCAGGCTTTTGAGTTTTCACTAATTTGGCTATTTAGTAACATGATATTGACATTAGCATATATATCGTACAATTCGCCGAAAAATAAACAATTTTTTGACAATATTCATTGTAGATTTACTGATTAATAAATCTATCAAATAATAAAACTATAAATTTTATAGTTTTTCATATAGTACTCACTCTGCAATTTATGAAAAAAAGAAAAGCAGTTAAACCTACAAGGCAGCAAGCAGAAGATGCTGTTAAAACCCTTATGGCATTCGTGGGTGAAGATATTAAACGCCAAGGAGTGCTTGATACACCAAAAAGAGTCGTTAAAGCATACGAGGACTGGTTTGCAGGTTATAATGAAGATCCAAAGGAAGTATTAAAAAAAACTTTCGATGAACTTGAGGGATATGATGAGATAATAATGCTCAGAGATATTAGAATTGAATCGCACTGCGAACATCACATCGCACCATTTATTGGTTCAGCACATGTTGCATATCTTCCAAATAAAAGAGTAGTTGGTATTAGTAAACTTGCTAGAATTACCAGGATATATATGAAAAGAATGCAGATCCAAGAAAAACTCACTGCACAGATTGCACATTGCATACAAGATGTCCTAAAGCCAAAAGGAGTTGCTGTGGTTGTTGAAGCACAACATCAATGTATGACTACACGTGGCGTAGGCACACCAGGTATTTCAATGGTTACCAGTCAATTATTAGGTAAATTTAGAACAGATGCATCTACAAGAAGAGAATTCTATAGCATGATCAATCAGGGATCAATTCTCAAAAAAAATTAAAATTTAAAAAATGATAAATTTTAAAATAATACTTAATGTATTAGGTTATTTGTTGATTGCATTAAGTTTTATATTACTAATACCAGCATTTCTGGACTTAGCTTTTAACAATGAAACATGGCAATCATTCATAATAAGTTCAATAATTACTCTAGGATTCGGTATTACTTTTTTTATTTCAACAAGAAATTCTATAGAAAATAAAATCCAAACCCAAGATGCATTTTTAATTACTACATTATCCTGGGTTTTTATTTGTATTTTTGGTTCCCTACCTTTCTTTTTAGCGAACCTTAATATTAATTTCACAGACTCAATGTTTGAGTCCATGTCAGGCATTACCACAACAGGATCGACAATTCTAAGTGACATAAGGTCTATGCCTGAGGGTATTCTGCTTTGGCGAGGACTTCTTCAATGGATCGGGGGCGTTGGTATAATCGTAATGGCCATTAGTATACTTCCTGTATTACAGGTAGGAGGCATGCAAGTCTTCAGAACAGAATCATCAGATACAACAGAAAAAATCTTACCAAGAACTGCACAGGTATCTTTTGCGGTAATCATAATATATTTATTATTAACCTTCTTCTGTTTCATATCCTACTGGTTAAGTGGTATGAGACTTTTCGAGTCTTTAGTTCATTCAATGACAACGATAGCTACAGGGGGGTTTTCAACAAGGAATGACTCCTTCGCTAGCTTTGACAATCGATCAACAGAATACATTGCAATCTTGTTTATGATTTTAAGTAGCCTTCCAATTTTAATATATCTTGAGGTTACACGTAGTGGTATCAAAAGTTTTTTTAGAGATACCCAAATAAAAACTTTTTTAATCATAATTTTTGTAAGCTCTTTATTAGTAATTTCATACTTATGGATATTTGATCTTAAAAATTTTGAACAGTCTGTAAGGCATGGTGCATTTAATGTTGTCTCAGTTATAACTGGTACAGGTTATACTTCAGATAATTATAATTTGTGGGGGCCATTTCCAATTTACTTACTTTTCTTTGGCATGTTTGTTGGTGGATGTGCTGGTTCGACAACTTGTGGAATCAAAGTATTCAGATTTCAGATATTGTTTGAAACTCTAAAAATGCAAATTCAAAAACTCTTACACCCCCATGGCGTATTTGTTCCACACTATAATCATAGAAAGATTCAGGATGAAGTAACATCTTCAGTCATGAGTTTCTTTTTTATATTCATACTCAGTTTCATCACTATTACTTTACTTTTATCAATGACTGAGCTGGACTTTGTAACTTCATTATCAGCAGCTGCAACTTCTCTTGCCAATGTTGGGCCAGGACTTGGAGCCACAATAGGTCCAGAAAATTCTTTTTATGCCGTATCTGATCCTGCAAAGTGGATACTTATATTCTCAATGTTGTTGGGGAGATTAGAAATATTAACTGTATTAGTTATCTTTCACCCTGCTTTTTGGAAGAAATAATCAAAATATTTCTTTTAAAATTTCTTTTTGGACAAAAAGTCTATTGCTCGCTTCTTGCCAAACCCTTGAATTATTTCCATCTATTACACTTGCCTCAACTTCCTCATTTCTGTTTGCTGGAAGACAGTGCATAAAAATACTATCCGATTTAGCCTTATTCATAACTTTTTCGGTAACTCTGAATTCTTTTAATAAATCATAATCCTGTTTCTTTATATTCTCTCCCATTGATTTCCAAGTATCCGTCATCACAGCGTCAGCTTGAGCAAGAATTTGATCATTTATTCGATGATGTACAATATCATCTATATCAATTGAAATATCGTATTCCTTCATTTTTTCTTTATACTTTTCAAACCATGCTTCTGGGCAAAAAATATTGAGTGAGAAGCCTAAATCTTTTTTAAAAGCCTCAATCCAGGAATTTGCCACATTTGTTATTGGTCCCATCCACACAATATTCAATTTTTGTAAACTGCCCCTCTCCTCCAATAACGTCATCAGTCCAGCCAAGCACTGGCAAGGATGTGATAGGTTAGAAAGTGCATTTATCACAGGTAAATTAGATAATTTCGAAGCACTCATTATCGTTTTATGATCGTTAACCCTAAGAATAAGTCCATCGGCATATAGCCCAAAAGTATTAATAGTATCACTTACGCTTTCTTTATCGTTACCTAGGTGAATATCTTCCTTATTTAAAATTGTTGTGAAGCCACCTAATTGTTTTATTGCAATATCAAATGACAGCCTTGTTCTGGTCGATTTTTTTTCAAAAAACAATACTAGATTTTTACCGTTCAGATAATTTTGTATTGTTGTTTTAGACCTCTTATTTTGTAAGGCATTATCTAATAAGATAATTAATTCACTCTTTGAGAGATCTTTTATATCTATAAAATTTTTCATTATTTTAACTCGCTGCAAGTAGCTCTTATTTTATCTAATGCTTCATCGCATTCTGTTAAGGTAAGATTTATTGGAGGCAAAAGTCTTACTACATTGTCTGACGCTTTTACGGTTAGAATATATTTTTCTCTTGCTAGATTAACAAACTTATCATTTTCAACTTGACACTTTAGCCCTAAAATAAACCCTCTTCCTCTGATATTTTCAATAACGCTTGGAAAATCCGTAATCACATTTTGAAGTCCTTCATAGAGTTTTTTTGCAACAACATTAATTTCAGTAAAAAATTTGTCTTTTAGCATTATATCCAAAACGGCATTTCCAACCGTACAAGCAAGCGGATTACCTCCGAAAGTTGAACCATGGGAACCAAAGTCCATTTTTTCACCAACTTTTTTTGATGTCAGGCATGCACCTAATGGAAAACCATTTCCAATAGCTTTGGCTATTGTCATAATATCTGGATTTACTTCAGACCATTCATATGCAAATAATTTTCCTGTTCTACCCATGCCGCATTGCACTTCATCAAAGATTAGAAGGCAGTTATTTTCATCACAAATTTTCCTTAATCCCTCAAGGCATTGCTTAGGAACTTCTCTTATACCGCCCTCACCTTGTATTGGTTCAATAATTACTGCAGCGGTTTTTTCACCTATTGAGTTCTGAAGCTGCTCATGATCACCAAATTCAAGAAATTTAAAATCATTTACTGTGGTATTAAAAGAACTGAGTTTGTCTGGACCTCCCGCTGCAAGTGCCCCTATTGTTCTGCCATGAAATGAACCTGAAAAACTTAAGATTTCTGTTTTATGTGAAAAATTTTCTGAACTATGAAAATATCTTCTAGCAATTTTTATGCTTGCCTCAATAGCTTCAGTACCTGAATTACAAAAGAATACATAATCTGCGAAAGAATTATCACATAATCTTTGGGCGAGTTTTTCTTGTTCTGGTATCTGATATACATTTGATAAATGCCATAATTTATCAATTTGATCTTTTAATTTATTGTTTAGATATGGATTTGAATAACCTAGGGAATTAACTGCTATTCCTGTACCAAAATCTAAAAACTTTTCCCCTGATTTTGTATACAAATAGCTACCAACTCCATGGGTAAATTCTAAGTTTGATCTAGGATATGTTGGAAGAACATTGGTCATTTTATGGTCTCAATTTATAACCTGATTTTAACATTAAATAATTTATCGCGATAAGAAATATAAAAATTACTAACAATATAAAAATAGCTGTAAGGTATGAAGAATCGCTTACACCTAGAAAGCCATAACGAAAACCATCAATCATATAAAAAAATGGGTTTATTAAACTTGCCGTTTGAATGGGTCCTGGTAACACAGTTATTGAATAGAATGTACCAGAAAGAAAAGACAACGGAACAATTACAAAGTTGCCTACCGTTCCAAGATGGTCCCATTTTTCAGCCCATATTCCTGAAATAGTTCCAATTAATGACATGATTGCTGAAGCTATTATAGCAAAAATAAGAATTATATAGATATTATAAATACTAACATCAGCAAAAGGGTACATCATAAGAGCACAAGCAACTGCAACAACTACCCCCCTGGTAATTCCTGCTAAAGTAAAAGCTAAAATTATTTCAATATTATTAAGAGGCGGCATCAAGAGATCAACAATATTGCCCTGCACTTTGGACATCAAGATGGAAGAAGAATTATTCATAAAGGCATTTTGAATGATGGTCATCATTATCAAACCTGGGAATAGAAA
Source organism: uncultured Pelagibacteraceae bacterium (assembly GCA_902578305.1). Taxonomy (GTDB): domain Bacteria; phylum Pseudomonadota; class Alphaproteobacteria; order Pelagibacterales; family AG-422-B15; genus CACNXQ01. The sequence continues at coordinate 25,873 of CACHCK010000006.1, forward strand.
ACTTTTAAAACTATCAAGTGGATAGTTAGTTCTTACAGAACCAATCGCTGTAGTAAAGATTACCATAAAAAGCAAACTAGTAGCTGCAGGTGCAACAATTGTCTGGAGTGGGATTTTAGTAAATCTTTGTACTTCTTTTTTGTATAAAGTAATAATACTTATTGGATTGTACTGCATAGCGTCTGTTTAATTAAATTTCTTAAAATGTCATTAATATTTAGATTTCAGTAATTATTCTATTCAACTGATATTTATAGATAAATTTTTATACTCACAGATTGAGCAATAATATCAACATTTAGTATATTTATATTGAATTCTATCAAAATGTAGTGGTAACATTTGCCATCAATTAAGGAGAAATTATGCCCTGGACATATGAACGAATTGAGAAGCTCAAACAGCTTTGGGACGAAGGTCTAACAGCAAGCAGAATTGCAGCGGAGTTAGGTGAAGTTACAAGAAATGCGGTAATTGGTAAAGCACACAGATTAGGTCTTTCGGGCAGAATGGCCTCGAAAAGTAAGAATAATGGAATATCCATAATACGAAAAAAAAGAATAAGTGTATCAAGAAGTCAAAAAGTAATTGATATCTCACCTGGTATTGATGAGCCAATGAATCCAACATCATTTCAAGATATTAAGGATGGCTTATGTAGGTGGCCACTTGGAGAACCAGAGGAAATAGATTTTAAATTCTGCGGAAGGAATACGAATGAAGGATTTGTCTACTGTCAAGCTCATCATAAACAAGCTTATCAACCACTGAGCAAAGTAAGAGAACGAAAGAAAATCAAAAAGAAATTTAGAATTTCTTAGAATAAAAACTCAAGAGAGAGGCTTAAACCAAAAGAAAAGATTAATAAGATTACAATTACAAATATTACTCCGTTAATTAAGTTCATTTTTATTCCTTCTTATAAGATGGTATAAGTTTTTCACCTTTACTTATTTTTTCTTTAATTTCTTTAATTGTTGACTCCATTCTGACATATCTTTCTGCAGTTGATGGATGAGTTCCTCCAGTTGAGTAAATTGAATTTGGAACTTCTACAGCAAATCTTCTCCAAAAATTTACTGCGTCATCTAAGTTATATCCCGCTTGTGCTAAAATATACATACTAAGATAATCAGCCTCATTCTCATATTCAATTGAATAAGCAGTAGCGCCAATACTTTGACCCATCTCCATCATGTCCTGTGGTAGACCGACATATATTCCAACCAATAATCCAAGTAACGCCCCTGTATTTGCATTTTGAATTTTGTCTGCAACATGCTTATTGGCATTATGACCTAATTCATGAGCAAAAACAATTGCTGCTCCAGTTTCATTTTGTATTAGCCACTTTGCCATCCTTAGTGAAAAAACCATAATCTCACCATTTGCAAAAGCGTTAAACGTATTGTTATCAAGATCAATGACAAAGTTAAAACGGCACCTTTGTTCGCTTCTGATTTTTATATTTTTAAACTCATCTCCTCTAAGAATCTTAAATTCATATAATTTTTGGTATTCTTTATCAATCTTTTCAATATAAGATTTAAATGCATCTTCCCCCTGGATTAAGCTTTCACCGTCTATTTCTAAAATTTCATCACCAACTAAGACACCCGCTTTACTTGCAGGCGAATTAGTGCCTAAACTCACGACTTTTAATTTTGATCCTAGTGAAAGACTTTTATTTATTTCTTTACGGATCGTTTCATATGCGGAGTACTCATTTGCAAGATTCATTCCTAAAGCAAATATTCGGTCATCCTCAGCACATAAATCTGAAGCACTGAACAATATATCTGTAGCCATCGTTGAAAATGGTAAATACGTATCAAGCCACGAATCGGCAAACATTTGGTTTTGTATATCTCTCTCTTTTTCAGTTATTGTTGTACTGTAGTCTGGAAGCTGTGTTTGCGGTTGGGCACAAGAGATAAGAAACAACAAAGCTAAAATTGAGAATTTTTTTATCATATCCGTTCTGAGCGTTCTTTTCTAATCATATAGTACGAGTGAATAAATATAATAATTATTATAAAAATGCCACCAATCAAGGTTTTTTGTGTTGGTGCTTCACTGATAAAAAACCATACCCATAAAGGTCCTAAGGCGGTCTCGAGTAAAAAGAAAATTCCCACTTCAGGAGAACTAATGAATTGCGGCGCAATACTTATGAATACAAAAGATACACCTACAGTTACAATCATTAATGACAAAAGTGTCAAATCAGTTGAATTAATTATGAAACTATTAATAAAGAATACTGCTACGCAAGCTGTTAAAAGTTTTCCTAATATATACGAGGGTACAAAATTGATATTTGGCGAACTTCTCATTACAGTTAAGCTTGCTCCAACAAAAGCTGCACATAGGAGTCCATAAAAATCACCTAGATATCGATTAAGCTCGTATGACTCATAGAAAATATAAATTACAGCAATCAAACAACCAAGAGAGCAAATCCACGTGATCAATTGAGGTTTCTCGTTAAGAAAGATAAATGAAAATATTGACGCAATTATCGGAACGAGACTAATCATTATTAAAGCGTTTGCGACATCTGTATTCGCTAAAGCTAAAATAAATGTAATGTTAGATCCCATTATTAAGATTGCATTTAATAGCCCGGGTTTTCCGATACTCATAAAATCTGGAACAGCTCTAGCACTGAAGAAAACAAAATAGCCAATTAATAATGCAGTTCCAGGAAACAGAGATCTATAAAACAAAAGGTTCCATGTATCAATTGATACGAGTCTTATAATTAGTGAGTCTGGAGTTACAATCATTACTCCAATAAATGCAAGTAGGGTTCCCTTTTGTGTATTTGATAATTTGTTAAACATAAATTTTAATGGCGCGCCGGGAGAGATTCGAACTCCCGACCCCCAGATTCGTAGTCTGGTGCTCTATCCAGCTGAGCCACCGGCGCATATAGGTTGATTATAGTTTATTTTCGTATAATCAAACCAAAAATCTTTTTTTTATAAATTTGTAAATTACAGGAACTATTACAATTATACTTATCAATAAAACAGGAAGTAAATACTCTATTTTTAAAATATCACTTGATGAGAAATTTTGCGTTTCCATAATATTTTGAATTCCATTTCCAATACTCACTAAAATATATGCCCAGGGAATAACACCAAAGATCGTTGCTATAAAATAGTCTCTAAACTTCATATCCAAGACAGCTGGAAGTAAATTTTGTATTCCAAATGGAACTCCTCCTATTACTCTTATAAAGAGTAAGTAGCTTATCGAATTACGATTAAAACCATCTTTGAACTTTTTAAATCTTTCACCGAATTGTTTTAAAATATAAGCTTTAAATAAGTATCTACCGTACAAGAATACAATTACTGCTCCCGTGATTTCACCAATTATAGCTATGAGTAATCCTATATATAGACCAAAGTAAAATCCTGCTAAAATACACACTGGTGTTATTGGACCCATTAAAGAAATCATCACTGCAATTATTAGGATGCATATAACAACTGAGAATGATGGATAGGAAAGAATATAATCCTGAATATATCCATGTTGGTTTATTAAGAATTCCATGGATATAGGGTTATATTTCCCCAGAAAATATAAAATTAGAATGATAGCGAGACCAATCCCCAGTAACCTTAATGACTTATTTTTAAACATATTTCTTATTTAATGAATATTAATTGACTATCAATAGAATGCAATTTATAAGCCAATCACCTAACAAAATAGAGTTATGAAAAGAACATTTCAACCAAGCAACTTAGTCAGAAAAAGACGTCATGGATTCAGAGCACGTTCTGCGACTAAAGATGGAAGGATTATTTTGGCTAGGCGCCGTGCTAAGGGCAGAAAAGTTCTCTCAGCTTAGAACAAGATATTCAATGAACAAATTAGAGACATTAAAATCCTCAAAGGATTTTCAAAGAGCTAAAAGTGGACTCTTCTTTAGAAGTAAGTCCTTTTTATTGCAGGCTTACGAGGATAAATCGTGTAATAAGGTAAAAGTTGGATACACAGTTTCAAAACAAAATGGAAACGCTGTCGTAAGAAATAAAATAAAGAGGCGATTAAGAGTAATTGCAAAAAATATTATTGGGGAATATGGTATTAAAAATTGGAATTACGTAATTATTGGTAAGAAGAATTCGCTTATTGAAGATTTTAAAAATCTAGAATTTGAAATGAATACAGCAATTAAAAAAATTCATAGTTAACAAATGAAATCAATTTTTATATTTCTTATAGTAGTATATCAAAGATTAATCTCTCCATATATTCCCTCATCGTGTCGTTTTATGCCAACATGCTCTGAGTATGCAAAAGAGGCAATTGAAGAGCACGGCTTAATTAAGGGAACATATTTAGGTATGAAGAGAATAACAAAATGTCATCCAATAAAGCTTTTAGGTGGTTCGGAAGGTTATGATCCTGTTCCAAAAGAGAAGAAGTAATCTATGGAAAGTAGAAATCTAATACTTGCAATAATACTCTCGGTAGGTGTTCTATTTATCTGGAGCTTTTTCTTTGAAGCGCCTGAGCAAGAAATGCTTAATGGAGAAATAGAAAGTGGTGACGTGTCAGAGGTTAACTCAAATGAACTTGATATGGAAGCCATTGACGAAATTGAGAGATCTCTCGGTATTACTGAAAATGATAACATTGGTTTAGACGAGGCGCTGAGTGCAGACAAAAGAGTAAAAATTGAAACGAACAGCATTGTTGGGTCAATTAATCTAAAAGGTCTAAGAATTGATGACATTGTTCTCAAAAAATATAATGAAACTCAAGAGGAGTTTTCAGAAAAAATTAGAGTTTTACAACCAATTGATACTTATGACGGCTATGAAGTAACATTTGGATGGATAAAAAATCAAGACGCTAATTTTGAAACACCAAATGCTGAGTCTATTTGGAAAGTGTCTAATAACAATGCTACTCTTACATCGAACAATGAAGTTGAATTTGAATGGAGCAATAAAACTGGCCAGACATTTGTAACTACAATTGGATTAGATGAAGACTATTTATTTGATATTACACAAGAAGTTAAAAATAATTCGAAAGAAGCAATTATTATAAATAACGCAAGTAAGGTAACAAGAAAGCAGGCGCCTTCTTTATCTGGTATGTTTATTCTGCATGAAGGGCTGCTAGGTGTCTTACAAGAAAAACTTGAATTAATAGATTACGACGACCTAAAAGATGACGAAGAAACACTAAACTTTGAAAGCGATAACGGTTGGGTGGGCATTACAGATAAATACTGGTTAGCCGCGCTCATTCCAGATCAGAATAAATCATTCAAAGCTATTTATACTTATGATAACGGGTACATTGCTTACTATAGATCTCTAAATGCAACAAAAGTTGCAGCTGGTAGTGATCACATTGTTGAGAATCAAATATTTATTGGTGCTAAAGAAGCTAAACTCATCGATCGATATCAAGAAGATTATGGAATCTATAATTTTGATTTAGCGATTGACTGGGGCTGGTTCTATTTTCTTACAAAACCTTTATTCAATGTAATTTACTTCTTCTCTGAATTATCAGGAAACTTTGGTTTAGCTATCATTATATTAACTGTTATTACAAGAATAGTTTTCTTTCCTCTTGCAAACTGGTCATTCATCTCCATGGCCAAAATGAAAATGCTTCAACCTGAAATGACAAGAATTAAAGAGCTTCACAAAGATGATAGAGCGCAGCAACAACAAGCACTAATGGCTTTGTACAAAAAGGAAAAAGTAAACCCAATTTCAGGATGTTTGCCAATACTTATTCAAATTCCATTTTTCTTTGCGATTTATAAAATGTTATTTGTTTCAATTGAAATGAGACATGCCCCTTTTTATGGATGGATTCAAGACCTTGCTGCAAAGGATCCAACGACCATATTTAATCTTTTTGGTCTCATACCTTGGGATCCGCCATCATTTATGATTATAGGGATTTGGCCAGTGTTGATGGGCTTAACTATGTATATACAACAAAAACTCAACCCAGCTCCTCCCGATCCAATACAAGCAAGAATATTCATGTTCTTTCCGCTCTTTATAACAATTCTCTTAGCACAATTTGCTGCTGGTCTTGTAATTTACTGGACTACAAATAACGTACTCTCAATTATTCAACAGTGGATAATCAATAAAAGAACCACGGTCAAAACAAATTAAAATGTCTATAAAAAATAATGTGAGTGAAAGCTCTAAGCTTTTACAGAAATATTGGCCATCTGGAAAAAAATATTTTGAAGGTACAGATCAATTTATAAAAAGATATAAAAATCGAATTATTGTTATTAAATACGGAGGTTATGCTCTTACAAAACCTCATTTAGTAAAATCATTTGCAAAAAATATTTCTCTTCTAAATCAATTGGGAATGAAAGTTATTATTGTTCATGGTGGAGGACCCCAAATTGAAAATCATTTGAGAAAGAAAAAAATTAAGAATGAAGAATACCAAGGTTTAAGGGTTACAACAAAACAGATTTTAAGTGTTGTTAAGACGGTTCTAGCCAATGATCTAAATAAACTTATTTCTAATGAAATTACAAAATATGGCGGTAAACCCAAACGTTTTAATGGAATAAGACAAAAAATCATCAATGCAAAAATAGCCATGAATGGGAATATTGGTTTTGTTGGAGAGCCCAAAAAAATTAATAAATCATTAATTCAAGCAGCGCTGGGTAAAAATCAAATACCTGTGATTGCACCGTTGGGATATGATTCAAATAAAAATACGCTAAATATTAATGCTGATACTGCGGCTGCGTCTATCGCTGAGACAGTCAAAGCCGAGAGACTTCTGCTTTTGACAGATGTAGAAGGGGTAATGGATAATAACAAAAAATTAATTACCGAGCTGGATCGTAAAAAAGCATTTCAATACATAAAAAAAGGCACTATAAAAAGTGGTATGATTCCCAAAATTAAGGCGTGTTTCAATACCCTTAAAAATGGGGCAAAAGGAGTTGCTTTAATCGACGGTCGTAAACAAAATGCAGTGGTTATGGAGCTTTTAACCACGAAAGGTGCAGGAACACTGATAAAGAAATGAGTGATAATACAGAATTAAAAAATAAAATTGAAAGTGCTTGGGAAAATATTACTAAAATTTCACCTAACGATACAGACATCGCTGATGCTGTAAATGAAGTTATAAAAAAACTTGATAATGGACAATTTAGGATTGCAGAAAAAAACGGCAATGATTGGATTGTTAATCAGTGGTTAAAAAAAGCCGTACTTATATCATTTCGAATAAATGATAATAAAATTTTAAAAGGACCTTACACGTCTTGGTTTGACAAAGTAAAAGGTAAAACTGTTGATTGGAATGAGGATCAATGGAAAGAAGCTGGCTACCGACATGTTCCAAATGGTACCGTTCGCGAGGGATCATTCATAGGTAAAGGTGTAGTGCTGATGCCTTCCTTTGTAAATATTGGCGCTTATATTGATGAAGGCACAATGGTTGATACATGGGCAACTGTTGGCTCATGTGCTCAGATTGGAAAAAACTGTCACTTATCAGGCGGTGTTGGTATTGGCGGTGTTTTAGAACCGCTACAAGCAAATCCAGTAATAATTGAAGACAATTGTTTTGTTGGCGCGAGAGCTGAAGTTGCCGAGGGTGTAATTGTTAGAGAAGGATCGGTTCTTTCAATGGGAGTATATTTAGGTGCGTCAACAAAAATTGTGAACAGGTCTTCAGGTGAAATTAGTTACGGTGAAGTGCCTGCTTATTCTGTAGTAGTTCCAGGAAGCCTTCCAAATGAAGACCCTAAAAAGCCAAGTTTATATTGTGTTGTAATCGTTAAAACAGTTGATGAAAACACAAGAAAGAAAACATCCATCAACGATTTACTCAGAGAATAAAGTATGAACGTCGTTGAACTAACAAAATCACTCATTTCTTGTCCGAGTGTTACACCGAATAATGAAGGTGTCTTAGACCTGCTCCAAAAGGAACTCACTGACATGGGGTTTACATGCGATCGATATTTATTCAGTGATACTGATACCCCGGATGTAGACAATTTATTTGCAAAGATTGGGAGTGGTGCACCACATTTATGTTTTGGTGGTCATACTGATGTTGTTCCTGTTGGTGATGAAAATGCTTGGAGTTCAAATCCATTTGAAGCCACTGAGAAAAATGGAAAGTTATATGGCCGTGGTGCGAGTGATATGAAATCTGCTATAGCCGCATTTGTGTCAGCGGTAAGGGAATACTTAGAAAATAATCAAGTCAAAGGCACCATAAGTCTCTTGATTACAAATGATGAAGAAGGCCCAGCAATCAATGGGACAAGAAAAGTACTTGAGGAAATTTATAAAAATGGTGAGAAGATAGATAGTTGCTTAGTAGGAGAACCAACATGCCCGAATAATTTAGGCGAAATGATAAAAATTGGAAGAAGAGGCAGCATGACCACGACTATTAAAGTTTCAGGAAAACAAGGTCATGTCGCATATCCTGAGTGGACGCTTAACCCAATAAATCCACTAACATCAATACTCAATACATTATGTAATTTAGAGCTTGATAAAGGCACAGAAGACTTTCCGCCTTCAAACATGGAAATTGTAAAAATCGCATCAAGCGAAGGTGCAACTAATATTGTTCCACAAACCTCGACAGGAACATTCAATATTCGGTACAACATTAATCACACAAAAGAAAGTCTCCAGTCAATGATTAACGAAGTTGTTTCAAAGAATATTGATAACAGTGAATACAAAGTTGATGTTACTTTCAATAATTCGGCAGAACCTTTTTTAACTGAAAAAGGCAAATTTACAGAGATTGTGAAAAGTTCTGTTGATGAGATAACAGGTATGAATTCATCTCTCACAACAACTGGCGGAACATCAGATGCAAGATTCTTCAAAGACTACTGCGAAGTGGCTGAATTTGGACTTATCGGAGAGACTGCGCACCAAATTGATGAGAATGTAAAAACTGAAGATATAAATAAACTTAAAGACATTTACAGTCTTATAATCAGTAAGTACTTCCAATAAACGTTAACTATTTTATCAACTTCAGAGCTATTTAGGTATTATACTATCAGCAACATAAGCATGATGGTCAAAGCTATATCCAATTTAAGGGGGGAAGGATTAAAATTCCATCTAGTTCCAAACATAATAAATACCTAAATAATTGCTCCAGCTAATTGAAAAACGAAGTAAACAGTCAAAATTACTGGGAAAGCCCTAAGAAAGTAGTTGAATGATTGCTCAAATATTTTTTTCATACGTACCGTTTACATAATTTACTTTGCCAGCGGCAGAGCAATCACATGTCAATTTGGCAAAGGCATAAAATTAATTAGAACCACTATTTGAGTAATATGAGCCCATGTTTGATGAGATGTACAGTGAAGATGCTCAAATTAGACAGCATTATTTGCAAGTTAATTCATGGCTTAGAACAATGTCCTCAACAGTAATTAGTCAGAAAAATTACGAAGCAGAATCACACTTTAAAAGAATAGGTATAACATTTTCAGTCAAAGATGATGATATGTCTGAGCGAATCATCCCTTTTGACCTAATCCCAAGAATTTTAACTAACTATGAATGGTCAAAAATTGAAAAGGGTGTCATTCAAAGATCCAAGGCGCTTAACGCATTTTTATATGACATTTATAACAATGGTGAAATATTTAAAGCCGGCATCATTCCAGAAGAAAATATTTTAAAAAAAGACTCATATGATCAATCTATGATTAATTTTTCGCCTCCAAATAAAATATATAGTCCCATTGTAGGAGTAGACCTCATAAGAACTGGTAAAGACGATTTTTATGTATTAGAGGATAATTGCAGAACACCTTCCGGAGTTTCTTACATGCTTGAAAATAGAGAAATAATGATGAAGATGTTCCCAGATTTGTTTCACTCAAATAGAGTTTTGCGCGTTGACGATTATCCAACCAGACTGCTTCAAACTCTAATGAGCTTAGCTCCAAAAAAATGTGAGAGCTCTGTTCCAACTGTTGTCCTTCTGACACCTGGCCATTTGAACAGTGCTTATTACGAGCATACTTTTCTTTCTGATCAGATGGGTATTGAAATGGTTGAAGCCCAAGATTTATTTGTTGAAAATGATTTTCTTTACATGAAGACTGTGGATGGACCAAAGAAAATTGATGTAGTTTATAGAAGGATTGATGATGATTATTTAGACCCTCTTGCTTATAATCCTAATTCTGTAATAGGAGTTCCAGGTATAACTCATGTCTATAAAACTGGAGGAGTAAATATTTGCTCAGCGCCAGGGGCAGGAATCGCCGATGATAAAGCGGTATATATATACGTTCCAGAGATGATAAAATTTTACTTAGGTGAGACTCCCATACTAGATAATGTTCAAACATGGAGATGTGAAAGAGATGATGATCTTAAATATGTTCTAGAGAATATTGACGAATTGGTCATAAAAGAAGTTGATGGCTCAGGTGGGCATGGGATGCTAATTGGTCCAAAGTCCACAAAACAGGAAATTGAAGATTTTAGTTCTAAGCTAAAATTACACCCGGAGGGATATATTGCTCAGCCAACATTAGATTTATCCTCATCTCCAACTTTAATTGATAATGAAATTTCTGGAAGAAGAGTAGATTTACGACCTTTCTGTTTGCTTGGAGAAAAGGTCCAATTGTGTCCAGGGGGTTTGACAAGAGTAGCTTTAGGTAAAGGATCTTACATTGTTAATTCATCACAAGGAGGAGGGGTAAAGGATACTTGGGTCCTTGCTGATTGATATGCTAAGTAGAACAGCTGAAAATCTCTATTGGATAAGTCGCTATATGGAAAGGGCAGAAACGATGGCAAGGCTCTTAGATGTAGGTTATAGAATGTCACTTTTTCCCAACCCTAAAGGATACCATAATGAATGGGACTCAGTTTTATCTGCTGCAGGAGCTTCGCAAGGTTATTTTTCAAAATATAATGAAATCAATCAAGACAATGTTGAGGATTATCTATTTTTTGACGAGGAAAATCCATCCTCAGTTTACAGCTGCATATCAAAAGCAAGAAATAATGCTTTATTGGTTAGAACAGCTTTCACGCCAGAGGCATGGGTTGCCTTAAATAAGTCCTATAAAGAAATGCTGGAATTTAAAAAAGGTAAATTTATTAGATCTGATCTTCCCAACTTTACTGAATGGACAATTCAACAAGTAAATATGTTCCGTGGTTCAGCAAATTCATTATTGAGAAATGATGGTTATCATTTCATTTTTCTCGGGACGTTCATTGAAAGAGCTGATAATTCAGCAAGACTATTAGATGTAAAATATTTTGTCTTACTTCCTACTGCAGACTACATAGGAGGGAATCTCGATAATTTACAATGGATAATATTATTGAGATCACTCTCATCTTTTAGAGCTTTCAGGTGGGCTTATGAAGGTGATGTTACATCTTCAAAAATTGCACATTTCTTCATACTAAATAACGATTGTTCTCGATCGTTGAGTTTTTGTATTAATAATATTGTTCATCACTTAAACAGCTTAAAATGTAGCCCAAATAAAATAAGTGATATTTATTCGGGTCTTAAAGGGGTGCATGAAACGATTAAGAATGAAACAGTTGAGTCTATTATTGAGTATGGCTTACATGAATATGTTACTAATTTTGTAAGTAAAATTTCTTACTTAGATAATCAAATTCAAGATCAATTTTTTGGATAATTATGTTACTTACCATTAATCATACAACTAATTACGAATATAATGATAATCTTCTTGGATTAATTCAAACCACAAAACTTACACCGTCACCTTATAACGGTCTAAAAATAATTGAGTGGTCGGTAAAGAGAAATAACAAAGAAGGTGGAGTGGTTTTTAGAGATGGTGAGGGAAATAATATTGTTAATTTCAAAAGCGAAGCATTAGAAAAAACTGTAAAGTTTGAAGTAAAAGGTAAAGTAGAAACGTTAGATACTAATGGCATTTATGAAAGTTTAAATGATAAAACAAATCCTCTGGTTTACCTTAGAAATACGAAATTAACGGAACCGAACGAAAAAATAATAAACTTAGCAAATTTAGCTGCAAGTAAAAATTCTAACTTGGATAAAATATCAGTAGCTCATAACATAATGCTTGCGGTAGCAAATAAAATTGAATACGTACCTTATACAACAAATACCAATACCTCCGCTGCTGATTCCATTAATTTAGGAAAAGGAGTTTGTCAGGATCAAGCTCATATAATGATATCTGCGGCAAGGTATTTAGATATTCCGTCAAGATATGTTAATGGATATATGCACAAAAATAAAAATGACTCAGAGTTTCAGGCAACTCATGCTTGGGCTGAACTATATATTGATAAACTTGGCTGGATTGGCTTCGATCCTACAAATAAATGTTGTCCTGATGAAAGATATATAAGAGTTTCCTGTGGACTCGACGCAAGTTTTGCAGCCCCTATAAGAGGAATTTTTTACGGAGATAGTGACGAGAAATTAAACATAAGTGTTCAAACTATCGAAAATTCTGCACAATAATTAATATTTCACTTCCATAAAATATAACCCCTCTGGGGGTGCTAGTGCTCCACATTGAGATCTATCTTTTGAGTTTAATGCATTCATAAAATCATTAGGTAACCAACTATTTTCGCCAACTAATTTAAGACTACCAACAATGGATCTAACCTGGTGATGCAAAAATGATTTTGCAGTGAAACCAAAATAGATATTTTCTTCTGATTGGCTAATTTTTAGGCTGTCTAAAGTTTTAATTGGACTATCAGATTGGCAATGAGCCGAACGGAATGTTGTGAAGTCATGCTGACCCTCGATTGAAGGAATGCATTCCTTCATCAAATCAACATCAATCTCTTTATGTACTTGCCAAGCTCTTCCCTTCTCAATAGTGAGTGGCGACTTTCTGTTTACTATTCTATAAAGGTATTTTCTCTGAGTTGCATCAAATCTTGCATGAAAATCATTATGTGCTTTCTCTACTTCTAATATGGAAATAGGAAATGGCCTCAAGTGATCGTTTAATGCGTTCTTAATTACATATGGTTCTAGTAATTTTTCTGTAACATCAAAATGAGCGACTTGCCCCATTGCGTGAACACCCGCATCTGTTCTACCAGCCCCAAAAATAGTTATGTTTTCCTCAAATATATTATTTATTGCTTTTTCAATACACCCTTGAACTGATTGTCCATTTTCTTGTCTTTGCCACCCGACAAACGGGGTGCCATCATACTCAATTTTTATTTTGTACCTGTTCATTGAATATAAGAGCCGACTTCAATTTTATGTCCTAAAAGAAAGTCATTGATTGAACAATCTTGTTTACCTTCAACTCTGAGAAGCAACGGTCTAAGTGAATTAATGCCACAACCAATTAAAAATTCTTCATTCATGATCTTTCCGGCCTCTCCTTTCTCATGAATTACCTCAGCCTTCAGTATTTTAATTCTTTTATTATTTAGTGAAAACCAAGCGCATGGGCTAGGATTATAAGCATTTATGCGTCTATTTATTTTCTCAGCATTTTCAGTCCAGTCTATTAAAGCTTCTTTTTTTTGTATTTTCTTCGCATAACAGGCTTGCGTATCATTTTGCTTAGCAAACTGAATAGAGCCACCTAATCTATCAATAAAGTTTATAAGCAATTCAGCTCCTTCATTTGCGAGTTCTTTTTCTAACTCAATATAATTTTGTTGTTCTATTTTTATTTCTTTTTGCAGCCCAATATCTCCTGTATCAAGGCCTTTATCCATTTTCATAATTGTAACACCCGTGGTCTGATCACCTTCAATCATTGCTCTTTGAATTGGTGCAGCACCCCTCCACCGAGGAAGTAAAGATGCATGTACATTAAAACAACCAAGTTTAGGTAAATTGATTACTTCTTCAGGTAATATCAGTCCATAAGCAACAACAATTATTATATCCAAATTCATTTCTTGTAGTTTTTTTATTTCCTCTGATGAACTAATCGAAGGAGGCGAGCTAATTTCTATATTTTTAGCTTCAGCAAATTCTGCCACTGGTGAAATTGATAATTTCATTCCTCGGTTAGCCTTTTTTGCGGGGGATGTATATACACCCACCAAATGATTATTTGAAGAAACAATTTTTTTTAAAGATGGAACTGCGAATGGGGCTGTGCCCATGAATAGGATGCGATAATTTTTCATTTTATCTAAGCGACGATTCGTTCTTTTTTTGATTGTTTTCTTGTTTTGATGAGCTTCTTTACAATCATGTTGCGTTTCATATTTGATAAATGATCAATAAAAAGAATTCCTTCAAGATGATCCATTTCATGTTGGATACAGGTCGCTAATAATCCTTTAGCGTTTAGAGTCGACTTTTTTCCATTATAATCAAGAAAGTTTATTTCACATTCTTCTGGACGATCAATTTCCGCGTATTGATCTGGGACTGATAAACATCCCTCTTCATATGTTGAAAGATTTTTTGTTTTTACTGTAATTTCAGGGTTAACAAAATAAAGGGGTTCTTTTATGCCCTCTTCATTTCTCCAGCTTATATCCATCACAATTACACGCAAAGGAACTCCGATTTGAACCGCTGCTAGACCTATTCCAGGTGCGTCATACATGGTATCCAACATGTCATCCATTAGATCCTGTATCTCTTTAGTTACTTCATCAACTGGTTTTGAAATCTGTTTTAAAAACGGATCTGGAGCAGTTAAAATCTTTTTTACTGTCATAATCTTTAGATAGGCTAACTTAGATATAAGGTCAAGATTGAATAAAAAAATTGGGAAAATACAATAAAACTAAATTTTTTGTCGTGCACTGAGAGCGGCAGCAATTGTTCCTTCATCCATGTAATCCAACTCACCACCAACAGGCACGCCGTGTCCTAAACGACTCACTTCAACACTGTGTTTTGATAACGTGTCCGCTACGTAATGAGCGGTTGTTTGACCATCAACGGTTGCACTTAAAGCCAATATGACTTCGTCAATTTTTTCACCTTCAATTCGATCAATAAGTTTTTTTAGATTTAAATCATCGGGCCCAATGCTGTTTATAGCAGATAGGTTACCACCCAACACATGGTACAGTCCGTTAAATACTTCAGATTTCTCAAGTGCCCATAGATCTGCGATATTTTCAACAACACAGATTTGATTTTTAGATCGACCCTCATTTGTGCAGATCATGCATGGAGAATTTACATCTATGTTTCCACAAATTTCACATGTAACAATATTTTCACTCGATGATATAAGCGACTCAGCGAGTGGGACCATTAACTGTTCTTTATTCTTTATTAAATGAAGTGCTGCTCTGCTCGCAGATTTGGGTCCAAAACCAGGCAGTTTACTTATTAAAAGTATTAACTTATCAATTTCTGGATTAGATATGCGAGATTTCATACTAGAAAGGCAGTTTCATTCCTGGAGGAAGTTTTATACCACCGGTAAGAGAACTCATTTCATCCGCAATTTTTCTTTGAATTTTGTCTCGCGCATCATTAAAAGCTGCAACTATCAAATCTTCTAAAATTTCTTTCTCATTTTTATCTATCGCTGTTTCGTCAATGTTCACAGAAGTTACATTATTTTTTCCATTTATAGTTATTTTAACTATTCCTCCACCTGAGATACCCTCGGCTTCCAGTGTTTCTACCTTTTCCTGAGCCTCAGCCATTTTTTTTTGCAAGTCTTGGGCCTGCTTAATCATATTGTTAAAATTATTCATATTTATTTCTCTTCAATTTGTTCAACTTCAGTCCCAGGAAAGAAATCAATGATTTCTTTTACTTTTGGATCCATTTCTGAAGATGTTTCTCCTGGTTTATCCTGTATTTTATTATCATTTTTTTCAACCATATTATTTAGTTCACTTATTAATTCATTAGGTTTTGGTATATCATTTAAATAAATGATCCTAATGATCAACATTTCAAGCGAAGTTATGGGAGAAAATGAGTCTGTAACTTCATGCAATCCCTTATTAAGCATTTGCCAGATCATTGAGAGAGTGGATACATCAAGATTACCTGCTACCTCTTGCACTGCATTATATTCACTGTCTGTAAGTGAGCTTTTGACCCCCTCAGCTGCATCAATATTAATCATAGTCAAACTATGAACAGTTTCTATTAGATCTTTTATAATCATTGATGGATCAGCTCCGTTGTCATAAAGTTCATTTATTTTTTCAAGTGACTGTTGAGTTTGACCAGCAGTAATGAATTTGATTAGTTCTAAAATTTTGGTTGGATCGTTTAAACCGATCATCTCTTTCACTTGCTCTTCAGAAATATGCTTACCTGAAAATGCAATAGATTGATCAAGTATAGATAGGCCATCTCTTACAGATCCATCTGCAGCTCTTGCGATAATTTTCAATGCACCTTCTTCAAACTCAACAGTTTCCTTTTCACATATAGATTTTAAAAAAATAACTAAATCATCAGGTTCAACTCTTTTTAAATCATATCTTTGGCATCTTGATAGTATTGTTGTAGGTATTTTTCTTACCTCAGTAGTTGCAAAAATAAATTTCACATGAGGTGGCGGCTCTTCCAATGTTTTAAGTAATCCATTAAAGGCTGCGGTCGATAACATATGAACTTCATCTATAATATATACTTTATACTTTGATGATACAGGCGAGTATTGAACGCCTTCAATCAGCTCTCTTATATCAGCTATTCCGGTGCGCGATGCTGCATCCATTTCATAAACATCAACACTTCTAGACTCTGTTATCGCTTTACAATTGTCACAAACCCCACATGGCTCGTTGTTATCTTGCTCCGTTATATTCAAACAATTTAATGATTTTGCAATAATTCTAGCTGTCGTTGTTTTCCCCACACCTCTAACCCCTGTGAGTAAATAAGCGTTGGCAATTCTATTCATCTCAATTGCATTTTGTATTGTCTTAGACATGAGATCTTGACCAATAAGTTCACTAAACTTTAGCGGTCTATATTTTAATGGAATAGGTATGTTGGTTGTTTCGGACATAAAAATCACTAATCTTTAGTGGGAGATCAACGTAACCCAAATATCTTCGTTACGGCTGCTTCTTTTCAGACCTGACCGGATTGGCGAATAACTTGTCTACTCAATCTCCCAAAATATTGTATCATAACGAAAATAAAATGTTGTTTAATAAATAATAAATTAATGAACAAAATAATATTTGCAAATAATCCTCTCGATAGAATGTCAGGTTTTAGAAGCGATAAAGACTGGCAAAAAGCAAATTTATTGGACAATGAAACACGTTTTGTTGTTTTTCACTCAGGGAAACCATTGATACACGTGAGCAGTGAACCTGGCTCAAATTCAACAATTTTTTTAGCCACATATGATCAAATAAAAAATTTTATTGAAGATGCTTATTTGCTTTTCCTAGGCAAGTTAAAAAATAAAAGCTACTACGCCATAGATTTATCAAAAAGTAACAAAGACTTCGACAAAACTGCATTTCCTAACTGTAAATTTATTGATTTAAGATCGATAGCGCAGAGTATTTCCCCAGAAGACACAGGTATTCTTGCCCAGGCTAAGTCCATGGTCGAATGGAATTCATCTAATATTTTTTGTACCAGATGTGAAAGTTCCCGACTTGAAACTGTTGATGCAGGTTGCAAAAAAATTTGCAAAAATTGTAACGTAGAATTATTTCCTCGTGTTGACCCTGTCGTAATCATGCTTCCTATTTTTAAAGACAAATGTTTACTCGGTCGCCAAAAAATATTTCCACCCAGAATGTTCTCAGCACTGGCAGGTTTTTTAGAACCGGGTGAAACCATCGAAGATGCAGTTATTAGAGAAGTTAAAGAAGAAGTGGGATTAAATGTTACAAGTGTTGAGTATAAATTTACCCAACCATGGCCATTTCCTTCTCAATTAATGATCGCATGTTTCTGTCAAACAGATGGTGATACAACTGATTTAGATCAGGATGAAATTGAAGATGCAGTATGGTTATCTCGAGAAGACTTAAATCGTATATTCGTTGGTAAAAGCCCTGACAGGATATGGATACCTCCTGCAATGGCTGTAGCTCACCAATTAATTGTTGCTTGGATGCACAATAAGTAAACTAATTGTTTCTATATGAATGTTTTGGATAAACACCTAAGACTTTCAGTTTTTCAGTATAAAAGGATAGTTCTTCTAAAGCTCCTTTTACCGATTGATCTTCAGCGTGGCCATCTAGATCAATATAGAATTGAGCTTTATTAAAATCACCATCAACAATAAAACTCTCTAATTTAGTTAGATTAACCCCATTAGTTGCAAAACCTCCGAGTGCCTTATAAAGAGCTGAAGGAACACTCTTTACTTCAAATATGCAACTTGTCAGGTATGAAAGGTTTTCATTCCTATCTTGCTGAAGTTCCTTTGACATTATTAAAAATCGAGTTGTATTATTTTTCATATCTTGAATATTTGTATCTACTATATCTAATCCATAAGTATCAGCTGCAAGTGTTGAGGCAATCGCTGAGTCTTCAGTTGTCCCTTGCTCACTAATAAATTTGGCAGATCCTGCAGTGTCCGCCATTATAATGACATCTAAATTATATTTTTTTATCGCAGCATGACATTGTCCAATGGCCATAGAATGACTGCGTACATTTTTAATTGTATCTAAGGAAGCGCCTGGTTTTACCATTAACTGATGATTGATCTCTTGAAAGTGTTCTGAATATATTTTTAAATCATATCCACCAAGTAAGTAGTGAATATCCGCTACCCTCCCCGCGACCGAGTTTTCAATTGGTATCATGGCTAAATGACACTCTGATGCATTAACTTGCTCCATGGCAGACTCAAATGTTCTGCACGCAACAGGATTGTGATCAGGCGCAGCTTCAATGCACGCAAGATGTGAATAAGCTCCGAGTTCACCCTGGAAAGCTATTTTTTTCATTTGCTTAATATCTTTCTAATTTCTTCTAAGTCACCCGGAGTATCAACTCCGAGAGGTAAAAAGTCAATTAAACCAATTTTTATTTTCATATTGTTATCAAGTGCTCTTAATTGCTCTAATTTTTCATTTTTTTCTCGATCAGTTTGAGACAAAGTTACAAATTTTTCTAGAGCATCTCTCTTAAAAGAGTAAATACCTATGTGATGAAAAAGGTTCTTAGAATCATAATCTCCTTGTTTTCTAACAAAATTCTCTGCATAAGATTCAGTTTCACTACCAGATAAATTACAGACTGCTTTTACAAATTGCTCTTTCTTTAGATCTTCCTCTCTTTCAAACTGGGTAACCAGTGTGCCTATTTCATTTTCTTCTGATGATAATAAATTTAAAACTTTCTCTAAAGCCATCGCGTTAATTGTAGGCAAGTCGCCTTGTAAATTAATGATGTAATGAATCATTTTACCTGGATCAATTACTTGAAGCGCTTCATGCATGCGATCAGTACCTGTCTGATGATTTTCAGAAGTCATACATACATCACCCCCAAGACTTTCAATACACTTGGCGATTTCATCACTGTCTGTAGCAACCACTACTCGACCCAAATCAGAAGCAATGGCTGACTCCCAAACATGTTGGATCATTGGTTTGCCAGCAATGTCGAGCAAAGGCTTATTTGGTAGCCTGCTCGCTTGTAATCTGGCCGGGATGATTATCGCTGTGTTTTCTTGGCTTATCATAAATAAATTATGCGACTAGAAGACGCATAAAAACTTGATTAAATTCGGTTATTGTTTAAATAATTATCTAATTACGTCAAGAGACATCATGGATTCATTCGAAATTAATAAAATTGTAGCCTGTGTATTAGTTGTGGCCCTTGTATTTATCGGTTTAGCAAACTTCAGTGAGATTTTATATCATGTTGAAAAACCTGAGGTAGCAGCTTATCAAGTTGAGGGCGCTGAAGATATGGTGGTGTCTGCATCAACAGCAATGGCAGACGATACTGCTACTGCGGAACCTGAAATACCAATTCAGACTCTGCTTGCATCAGCAGATATAGAAAAAGGTGCAAAGGTCTTTAAGAAATGTTCACAGTGTCATGTTGTAGAAAAAGGTGGAGCAAATAAAATTGGGCCAGCGCTCTGGGATATAGTAAATAAAGATATTGGTTCAAAAGAGGATTATAAATACTCAAATGCAATGGCGGCATACGGAGGCAACTGGACATATGAGCAACTTAACGGATATCTTTTAAATCCAAAAAAATATATTGAAGGTACAAAAATGTCTTTTGTGGGTCTAAAAAAAGAAAAAGATAGAGCAAACGTCATACTTTATCTTAGAAGCTTCAGCGATAATCCTGCGCCAATTGAATAAGTACAAATAATCTGCAATATATTGATTGACGTCAGTCGGCACTATTACCTATTCTAATAATTAAAAATCGTCTTATTGATTTATCTTATTGATTTTTATGTATCATTTTCAAATCAAGGTTTAGCGCAGACCTCATTGAAATTGTGTCGAATTGGTGAAGACTATTTCTTAAACTTGTGTGGAACTTTAAAATGCCGTTACAAACTGAATCGCTGTTGAAGTCAGGCCTTCACTTAGAAATGGTGCATCCCGATAATTCAAAGATAACTTTATATGTTGATTGGGTTGCAGTACATAAATTGAATATAACCCTGCCGCATATCGAGTAGTTTTTAAGACCTGCGGGGTAAGTGAAACACTATTAATGTACTGGCCGGTAGCATCATAACTACTGATCTTGTTGGACAGATCATGTTCCATTCCAATATAGCCACCCGCTATCCACTGGTTGGCTAATTTCTTTTCACCGTAAAGATTAAGTTCATTGGTCACCGCATTGTGTTCCACGGCACTGTATGTAACGGGAAAATCGACTGCACTAGTCTCTATATACCCAGCACGATTTGAATTTTTATAATTTAATTTAGCCACTCCAGTTAAAGCAATGCCTTGATAACTAGGTAAGGCAGTAACTACTTCTAATTGCATACCCTCACTAGCAATGCTACTGCTACCAGTTCCAGCTTCGGTATTGGTTAATACGTCACGGGTAATGTTATAATTTTCATTATTATAAGCTGCTGAGAGTTTAGCGGTATATTCACGACCAGCATAAGTTCCACTATACGCGGCAAAGAGTCCAACTGTAGGTTCATTGCGGGTATCTTGATAATTACTAGGTAATTCCTGATCAGCTTGATCGATTAAGCCACCAAGAGATAAATTAGGTTGCAGTTGATAAGCGCCAACTAAGGTATATGCACTTTGCGCGCTATTGCTACTAAATTCATCGTTGTGATTATCACTATCTTGACGTAGTGATAATTGTGCACAAACCTTATTTATCCCAAAAACATTACAGTTCGCATTTAAACTTTGGCTAAGAACATTATTTTTATAATTTAAAATAGAATGTAATTGTGAACCAGTAGTCGCAAGAGCGGTGGTGGTATTTGTAACATCTAACATTACATTTCTATAAATAAATGCTCGATTGCCATCTGTTGAATCTGAATAACCCACAATCACCGAGCCATCATCACTAACATCGTGAGCGACGCTTGATGAACCGCCTGTTAATACACCTAAGCTGGTCACAGTGCCATCAACATATTTAACTGCTCGCCTACCATCTGTTGAGTCTGAATAACCCACAATCACCGAGCCATCACTACTAGCACTCTGAGCATAACTACCGTAACCATTTTCGTTACTACCCTCTAACGCGCCTAAGTTGGTCATCGTGCCATCAACATATTTAAATGCTCGATTTTCAGTTTCTATTGAATATGAATTCCCCACAATCACCGAACCATCACTACTAATACCTCGAGCGTAACTACGTATTCCACCCGGTAATACACCTAAGCTGGTCATCGTGCCATCAACATATTTAAATGCCCGATTGCCATCTGTTGAATCTGAATAACCCACAATCACAGAGCCATCACAACTAACATCGTAAGCGCGGCTTTGTGAACCGCCCGTTAATACACCTAAGCTGGTCATCGTGCCATCAACATATTTAAATGCTCGATTGCCATCTGTTGAATCTGAATAACCCACAATCACTGAACCATCACTACTAACAGCATAAGCGAGGCTAATTGAAGAACCGCCCGCTAATATACCTAAGCTGGTCATCGTGCCATCAACATATTTGTATGCTCGTTTGCCATCTGTTGAATCTGAATAACCCACAATCACCGAGCCATCACTACTAACGCCGTTAGCGGTACTTATTTCACTACCGCCCGTTAATGTACCTAAGTTAGTCATCGTGCCATCAACATATTTAAATGCTCGCCTGCCAGCTGATGTATCAGCAGAACCTACAATTATCGAGCCATCACTATTAACGCCGGCAGCGTAACTATTTTCACCAACCTCTAATACGCCTAAGCTGGACATTTCAGCGTACAAAATTTTATATGAGCTTAAAAAAAATAAAGAACTCAGAATGGTAAGTTTGAGCAACTTTAATGTTGAAACACCTTGCATTGGAACAAGGTTTAACTTGTTATTAATAAAAAAAAATAATCAATTTTTACTGATATATTTATGTAGTTTAACTACAGATGTGCCTGTTAATGGACCTCATTGAAAATGTGTCGAAATTATCGTATGATGTGTTGTATTTAGGTTTTGGGAAACGGGCAAGTAACTGAAACTAAACGAGAAATAAGATTTATTTATATATCGGCGCAATATTTAATGACGAGAGAAAATGTAGGATTATCAATTTATTTTGATAATAGAATGTTGCGCATCTTGCTGCTTGGAGCAATTAGTGGTTTTCCTTGGGTAATAATTGGAAGTGCTCTTTCACTTTGGCTTAAAGACTATGAATTATCGAGAAGTACAATTGGATGGGCGGGTCTTATTTTTAGTGTATATGCAATTAACTTTATTTGGGCTCCAATTATTGACCGTGTAAAAATTCCTATCTTAACTCAAAAAATTGGCCACAGAAAATCGTGGATTATTACTTTACAAGCAATAATACTGGTATGTCTATTTATTTGGACGACACTCAATCCAATTACAAATTTAGAATTAATTATTTTACTTGGATTATTGATAGCTATTTCCTCGGCATCTCAAGATATAACAATTGATGCTTTAAGAATTGAGCAAATAGGTGAGGATGAAAAAGCATCAATGGCGGCTGGCGCATCAATAGCTGTGGTTGGTTGGTGGACGGGTTATAAAATAGGCGGAATGCTCACACTTTTTGTTGCTGATTATTTTGAACAGCAAGGCTTAGCTAATTATTGGCAATTAACTTTTCTGTTCATTTGCTTAATCATTTTTCTTTTTAATATTGGACTTTTATTTATTCCAGAAGATCTATCGAATAAAAGGCAAATTGCTCAAAAGAGTGATCAAGATCGTTTAAAATTAAATAAATTTTCAGCCTGGTTTGTAAGCACTATCGTAAGTCCATTAATTAGTTTCTTCAAAAAAAATGGGTTAACCATCAGTCTATTAATAATTGGGTTCATATTTTTATTTAAAATTGGTGAGGCATTTTTGGGGCGCATGTCCATTATATTTTACGACGAAATGGGATTTTCAAAATCTGATATTGCAATTTACTCAAAGGGACTTGGATGGATAACAACAATTATATTTACATTATTGGGCGGTTGGTTTTCCATAAAATCAGGTGTGGTTAGAGCACTATTCATTTCAGGAATTGCAATGGCGATTACAAACATAATGTTTAGTGTGATGGCATGGTCTGAGAAATCAGTTTTACTCTTTGCTGCCGCGGTATTACTTGATGATTTGGCTGCAGCTTTTGCAACTGTGGCTTTTGTTACCTTTATTTCGCTACTTGTTGACCGAACGTATACCGCAACTCAATATGCCCTTTTGGCATCGCTTGGAACAGCTGGAAGAACACTAATGGCATCATCTTCAGGATCATTAGTCGACTGGTTGCAGGGAGATTGGGGTGTTTTCTTTATAATTACCGCTGTCATGGTAATTCCTTCATTGATTTTGCTTTGGTTTATTAGAAATAAATTTTCATTCAATTAATCTATAGCCTTCCAAGCTTTTTAATCTTACCATTTGATTTTAATATTCTTTTCTTCGCTGTACTTAGTGGCTCAATCGCAGTTTTCATATGAAAAGCATTTGCATGAATAATATTCAAATTATCAATCATCATTGCAACATGCCCTTTCCAAAATACTAGATCTCCTGCTTTTAGATCTTTTTCATACTTAACTTCATTAGTAACAAATATCTCTTGCATATCTGTATCCCTTGGAAAAGGCCTATTATTAATCTGATGGAGATTTTGGATTAACCCTGAACAATCTATGCCCATTGAGTCTCTTCCACCCCATAGATACGGGGTATCTAAGTATTGTTTTGATAAATATATATGATTGAATTTGCTACTTTTAACCTTTACAAGATCTAGACTTGGACACCAACCCAAATTTTTAATAAGCGAATATTTTCCCTTAATTTTAATTACCTCAACTAATGAGTTAAAACTCAAGTAACCTTTTGTGGCACTTTTTATATCTGGTTTAGTGTAAATAACTGTTCTTAAGGAGATTACTTTTGAATTAGGTTTATAAGTTTTTCTCGTTAGATTAATAGAAGGAGTATATCCAACATAATTATCTCTTCGAGACTGAATCCAAGACCACCCATTTTTAGTTTCAAAAACATCACATTCTTCACCATACAATAGTTGAGTACTTAATTTTGAACCTTTATTTGAATAAAGTGGAGAAAATGTGCTCTTAACTGTAGCCAGCTTTGCGTTCACATATTTTTTTCTTTTTACAATAGCTTTATATGCAGCTGAAGCTAAATCTCTTCTAATTGGAGTAATTCTTGAATCAAATATCACTTCGTAAAATTAAAGGGCAAGACCGAGATAGAGAAAAACAATTATTAAAATACCAATACCACCAAAGATCATGGTCGCCCTAATCGTGACATCTAACTCCCTAGCTGCAAATAGGTGATAGATTAATGAGCCGATTAAAGGAATGAACATGACAATAAAAGTCCAAATTACTTTTCCAGTCGTGCCTCTGTATTTTGAAAGAAATAAATCAAATAATGCAGTAGAAGTCCATGTCGCATATAAAAATATGGGGAGATAGTAGCCATAAAAGTTAAAAAATAATGATAAAAACGGTACATCATTTAATGGAAAAAAAGTAACACCTGGCATCTAAAATCTCCTATAAATAGGTTAAACAATTAAACTATTAGTTCAAATAGTTTCTTGCTTCTTCTGGTAATTCAATATCATTCAGTACATCTTCGAATTGTTGAAAAACCTCGACAGCTGGCTTTACAGACTTTCTGATCATATAGGTAGGTAAATTTTTCTTATCATATCCTTGATTTAACAACTTTTCCATGATTGGCATATTTGGTTGATTTTCAGGTTTAGGAAAAGATCTCCAGTCACCTTGTTGATATCCACCGTCACTCGCATGAATAATTCTTGCAAGCGATGACCACATACCTGAGAGATCTGAGCTAAGTGGAATGTACCCTGCGTCACAATTATTTAAAGACTGTAAACCTGGCGGTATAGAAGTGTTAAAATAGTTTCCTTTAAAACAATTACCAAGATTGGATATGCCACTAATTGCCATGTCTGCCCTGTTAGATGATAAAATTAGATTATCTTCAACTCTGTTTCCATGGGCTGGCCAATAATTCACATCAGCTGCTGCAGTAAGAATGACGCCATATAAATCATGGTTAGCGATCACATTATTTTTGATTATGTTATTATTGCCACCAGCAATGATTACGCCGTTACCAAAAGATAAGTAAGTTGATTTTGTAGCAGGAGCATCATTATTGTTGTTATTTTTAATTAAATTCCCAATAATAAATGTCTCTCTTTCAGGAGGTAGTAATTCAGAATCTAATGTATTTGGAGCTAGACCTCCTTTATTATTTCTAAATACTGAACTAATAATGTAGAGAGAACCTCCAGAATTAGTTCCAGAATAACCTAGTCCGTTATTTTCTGAGATAACATTATTCACAATTGCATCACAAGGATAGCATTGTCCAATATAAAAACCTGCATCAGGAGATCCTGACGCATATGAATGCTCTAATACTCCATCAACAGCATCAAATGCATAAACACCATAGTCACCGTTGTTGTAGGCTGTTAAATATGACCCCCGATATCCCTTAACTGTTGCCCAATAAAAACCATTGAGCAATGCATTGCGTGCAGTAATATTTTCAATTACAACGCCATCGACACCTGCAACAAGAACGCCATTACCTCTCTCAAATTCACCATCGATAATTGTGTTATTTCTATCCCAACCACGAATTGTTATTGAAGGAACATTGACAACAACTTCTTCATAGTAAATTCCTGGTTTAATAAGAACCAAGTCCCCAGGATTTGATGCATTAACTGCATCTTGAATTGTCTCATAATCATCAGGTACATTTCTTACTGATCCAGAGAAAGATGGAACTACGTCCATTTTTGAAAAGTTTGTATAATCCTCATAATTTATATCGCCAACAACAACAGACCCAACCATCCCCCACTCACCATCAGGTGATGCATGAAAAGAGCAAAGATATTTATATAATCCCTCAGCTTCATAAGTAATATCTAAGTAATCACCTTTAGGTATCTCTTCGTATGAGCCCCAGGTTTCGTCAACGGCAATTACATTATGTGGATTATTGCCCCAGTTATTGAACCTAACCTTCCCTCCTTCATTTATTCTTACTACTGGTGGAGAGTATGAGTTATCAATTACCCTCACTCCAGTAAATGCTGCTGATTGATTTGGATCATTATCGCAAGAGGTAAAAAAAATCAGAGATGATAGGAAGAAGATTATGACAATAAAACTTTTTTTTGCAGCTATCATTTTTAAAAACCAACTAACAATCTTCTAGCAAGTCCAATGATAGGTGCAAGAAAACCTAAATTACCCCTAGTGAGCATAAAGACAATCGCGATTATAATTGCAGCAAAGATTATAATCTTTATGACGCGTGATAATTTGCCGGGCTCAGTGTTAACTAAGGCCCTGATTATAAAGTATAGAGTAGCTGCACCTAGAACAAAAAAAACTAAAATTTTAATCATGACAAATTTTCCATTAAGAGATTAATTTGACTGGGAAAATAAATCAACTGGTTAAAGATTATTCTCTAACTCATATTTCTTTATTGCTTCGGCTAACTCGATTTTTTCTGAACAATTGAAGATACAGATATCTGTTAGTATTGCTAGGTTTTCAAGGGCCATTTCATATCGATCCGTTTGTAAATACAGCTCACCTTGATAAGCTAATATATCGTCATGTTGAGGTTCAATTTCTAAACCTGTATTATAATATAGTTCTGCGTCATCAAATTTGCCAAGTTTGCGACTTGCAAAGCCAATTAAATTCCAACCGTTTGCATTTTGAGGATTTTCATAGACATATATTTCTAAGTCTTTGAGTGCACCCTGATAGTTCTCATTCTTCTCAATTTCAAACAGAATTCGTTTTAACTCTTTATCGTAACCAGTACTTCCAGAATATTCTCCACCACCACTACTAGAACTTCCTCCTGAGCTACCGCCAGAACTACCTCCTGAACTACCGCCAGAACTGCCTCCTGAGCTACCGCCAGAACTACCTCCTGAACTTCCTCCTGAGCTTCCTCCACCGTCATTTTTAGCTGAAGCAGAAAAAGCCAAGCTGATACTGATAATAATGACAAAGATTATATTTTTCATATTTTCCTGAAATAATTCTAATGTTATACATTTCAATAGAAAAAATGACTGAATTCGACATATACGCGTATGGCGTACCAATTGTGCTATTACTCATTGCAGCAGAGGTAATGTACTCAACTGTAAACGGGTTAGGTTTGTATAAATTTAGAGATACGCTAGCGGGCTTGGGATTGTTAATTGGAAATTTTATGATCGGACTTTCAACAAAAAGTTCAATATTTTTTCTATACGTTTATCTGTACCAATATAAATTTATTACTGTGAATGAACTACTTCCAACATGGGCTGTTTGGATCGTAACTTTCGTAATGATTGATTTTGTGTACTACTGGTATCATCGCTTTTCACACAGAGTCCGTTTCATGTGGGCTGTTCACATGAACCATCATTCAAGTGAAGAAATGAACTTTACTGTATCATTAAGACAAGCCTGGTTTGGACCGATAACAAAAGTACCGTTTTTTATTGTAATGCCATTAATAGGGTTTGAT
The DNA here is from genome assembly GCA_902578305.1 of uncultured Pelagibacteraceae bacterium. Lineage (GTDB taxonomy): Bacteria > Pseudomonadota > Alphaproteobacteria > Pelagibacterales > AG-422-B15 > CACNXQ01. The sequence continues at coordinate 54,114 of CACHCK010000006.1, forward strand.
CCAATTATTACTGCTGTAGCAGGAGTTGCGTCTACACTTTGGGGCGTAATTGGGCACACACAATGGATAAGACGACTAGGTATTTTAGAATACATTTTAGTTACTCCTTCATCACACAGAGTTCACCATGGCAGCAATGAATGCTACATTGATAAGAATTACGGTAACTTACTAATCGTATGGGATAGACTATTTGGAACTTTTGCAGAGGAAATAGAGCCTGTAAGATTTGGTATCAGAGAAAATGTGAAAACATTTAATCCTATCAAAATAACTTTTATGTTTTGGCAGCAAATGGTTTTGGATTTTAAAAATTCAAAAAACCAAAAGGAAAGATTCCTCTCATTCTTTGGTAAGCCTGAGTGGAAGCCGTGATTATCTTGGATTATTCTGAATAAATTCAATAAATTTCTCAAGTTCGGGTATTTTATCGTCTTCTATATCTTTATATGACATTCCAAAATGATTTTTTATTTCAAGTGCAATATGAGCATAAGGATTTCGACCTTTTGGGTGTGAAGGATGGTCGGGCAACCTACCCATAAGTTCATCACCAGTTTTCTGGATTAATTTCCAAATTTTTTTTTTATTATCTTCATTCATATTTAGCTGAAATATAAAAATAAATAAAAACAGTTAGTTAATATTTATTATTCTAATATATGCCGCCAATCTGGCAAATAATTATTATTAATAATTATCCATACTATTTAATAATAGTTTCTGAAATCACTATTGAGGTATTTTATGAAAACTGAAAAAATTTTTGAGCAAGTTTTAAAACAAATTAAAGTTTTTGAAAGTGCTGGTGACAGAAAAGTTTTCAGCCGTTTAAGTCACTTTCGCCGATCAGTCTATGGTATTAGAATATGCTATGAGATAATGAGACTATATTTTGATTCAAATATTAATAAAATTGAGTGCACTAAAGAATATCTAACAAAAAACATGTCAGATCTTGCTTCGAGAGCAACTATAATTAATTTTATTAACGACGAAATAAGTAAAGGATCACTTGTTACTCAAGTTAGTTCAAAAGATAAGAGAGTTAAGATAATCCAGCCAGCAAGTGAATTAATTGATGAATTCACTATGTGGCTAGATATGATAGATAAAGCAGCTTAATTATTCTGCAGCTTGTAGATTTACTGCTGAGACTTTTCCATCTTTTTCCTCAGCGTCGTATGATAGTTTTTGGCCTTCATCCAATTTTTTCATACCAGCAGCTTGAACAGCTGTGATGTGTACAAAGATATCTTTATCACCTTCTTCAGGAGCAATAAATCCGTATCCTTTTTTTGGATTAAACCATTTAACAGTACCAGTAGCCATAGTTGTTATTCCTTTTTTATTTAATTTAGACTTCGTATTACTCCAAAAAAAGGAACAAAAACGTAATCTTTAGACGGATCTTATAGCTATATATAGACTAAAAGTAAATTGTTTTAATGATAATAATTGAATTAACTTTACATTTAAATTTACAAAATACTCATATCTAAATAGATGGTATAACTTGATTTTATGGATCTCACTAAAGATAATATTTCAACTTTAATAAGGCAAATTGCAATTCCTTCAAGTGTTGGTACTCTTTTTCAAACACTCTATAACATCGTTGATGTTAAGTTTGCTGGATTAATATCACCTGATGCTATCACTGCTATTGCAAAATCATTTCCAATTTACTTCATTATTATTGGGTTTACCGCGGGTTTATCCATAGGAGTTACAGCGCTAATTTCAAATGCTCTTGGAAAAAATGATGAGAAAAAAGCATCGCTCCTTCTTGCACAGGCTATTCTTACTAGTTTAATTATATCTGTTCTAATTTCGTTGGTTGGAATTTATGGAACAGAACCTATTCTAATATTTTTGAAAACAAATCCTGAAATTATATTCTATGCAAAAGACTATATGGATATAATTTTTATTGGCGCCTCACTTTTTTTTTTACAATTGACTATTAATTCATTTCTAGCTTCTAAAGGGGATACAAAGTCTCTACGAAATGTCCTAATTATTTCATTCTTTCTTAATCTAGTTTTGAATCCCACATTTATTTATGGAATATATTTTATTCCTGCAATGGGAGTGAAGGGTATAGCCTTAGCAACATTATGTTCACAACTGTTTGGTCTAATTTATGTTGTTATGAAGGTAAATAAGACAAATTTAAAAAAATTTCTTTACCCAGAATGCTTCGTACCCAAATATAATTTACAAAAAGAAATTTTAACTCAAGCAGTTCCCGCTACAATTTCAATGATGTTCATTGGTTTAGGGGTTTTTGTCTTATTATTTTATGTTTCAACCTACGGGGATTATTCAGCAGGCGGGTATGGTGCAGCGATCCGCTTTGAACAACTTTTTCTATTACCTGTTTTAGGCTTAAATGCTTCTACTCTCGCTTTAGTTGGTCAAAATTTTGGTGCTATGAATTTTAGCAGAATTCATGAGACTTATAATAGGTCAATTTTTTATGGAACTTTCTTTATGGTCATATGTGGACTATTTATTTTCTTTTTATCAGACTACATCATGTACTTTTTTAGTGATAATAAAGAAATTATTTTATATGGATCAACCTACCTGAAGATCGCTGCATTTGCCGGACCTTGCTATCCAATTTTCTTTATTTCGTCAGCATTACTTCAAGGTCTTAAAAAACCAAATTATCAAATGATAATTAATTTAATGAGAATGGTGATATTGCCAGTCTGCGGACTTTCCGTTGCAGTTCTCTATTTAAAAGTTGATTTTACTACAATGTTTTTAGTGATATTGATTATTAACTACATATTTGCAGCTGCAGTCTACAAATTTTCGACTTACCAAATCGGCTTTATGCAAAAAAACTATAATCCAAACTTTGATGCCGTTTGATTGAAAAATCCTTTATTTTTTTGATCCGAAATCCAATGATTTATAAAGTTTATCCATTCTTGGTCACCTCTAGGTAACAAAATTGCGAATAGTTTTGCATTTTTAGGCTCGTCAATATTTATGATTGATAGCTCTGGATATAAATTGATAAGCTTCAAAGCATCAACTTTACTTGTTAATGATACATCAGCTCTTCCTGACAGTACTTCCTGATATTCACGTGCAGGAGCTTCAACCATCACAATTTTTGAATCTGGAAACGATTTTTTAGCTTCATTTTCAAAGACTGTTCCGAGCGTAACAGCAACTGTTGTATTGGCATTATTGATGTTATCCCAGCTTCCAATATTTTCTAAATTCTTAGCAAGAGTCATTGCTACCGTTCCAGTACCATAATATGAATTTGAATAACCAGCGGTAAGTGCTCTCTGAGTCGTTATTGAAGCGCTGGATGTCATGTGGTATTTAGAGGCTACCACACCTGAAACAAGATTTTTCCAATCTGTTGCAACAAACTCAATATCAACACCCATATCTTCAGCGAGTTTTTTTGCCACATCAATATCGTAACCCTCGTATTCATTCGTTTCAGGATTCATAAAGCTCCAGCCTGGAAAATCACCAGTTGTTCCGACTTTAAGCACACCAGTTTTCATAATTTCATCTAGTGTTGATGCATGTGATAAAGATGAAATAAATAATGCAATAGAAATTAATAGGGCTTGAATGAACTTCATATGATTTTCCTTTTTTTAATATTTTTTAAAAATTATACGTTTATATTTAAATAATATAATTATATTTTTTATCATGAATTTCAACATAGCTGGAAAAATCAATGTCTTCCTAATACTTTTGTCTTTATTAGTATTAGCAGGATGTTCATCAAATTATCAATGGGGCTGGTATGTAATTCTGCCAAATAATAAGATTGGACTATCGAATATAGAATTCTTAATTGGTGGTTTAGGTTACACCATAGTTCTATCAGTAATTTCAATTATAATTGCAATATTTTTGGGCTTAATTGTTTCTGTTGCAAGCATTTCAAGAAATAGAGCTCTTAACTACATAAATGTTGGCTATACAGAGATAATTCGAGCAATACCAGTTTTAGTCATGATTTTATGGGTTTACTATGGATTACCTGTTTTGCTAAACCTAAATTTTACTGCATTTACTGCAGGGATCATCGCATTAAGTATCTGTGAGAGCCCATTTATAGCAGAGATTTTCAGATCTGGTATCCAAGCCGTGCCTAAAGGTCAAAAAGAAGCCGGTTCATCTATGGGTATGAATTTTTTTCAAATTTTCTACCACATCACGTTACCTCAAGCAGTTCGAATAATTTTACCCGCATTAGGCAATCAATTTGTTTACATGCTCAAGATGTCATCCCTTGTATCAATCATTGGTCTGAATGAGTTAACAAGAAAAGCTAATGAGCTCGTAGTGAGTCAGTATCGACCTTTAGAAATTTATACATTTTTAGTATTAGAATATTTAGTCCTCATTTTAGTAGTTTCTTTTTTAGTAAGACGTCTTGAGAAGAGACTTAAGGTTTATTAAGTCCCACAAAAAGTTTTATAGGGAATATTTGTTTTAGTTGGTGTTTTCAAATATTTGATGTTTACTTTTTTTAACTGGTAAGGTGAAGAAATTATTTCGTTAAGCTCATTAAACTTATCAAGCTTTCCATCTATTTCTGCTTCGCTGAGTGCCTCTTCAACCAAATAATTTCTTGGAATTAAAATTGGATTACAACTCATCATCACATCCAAATATTCCTTACTTTTAACTCTTTTTTTCCATTCTCTTTTCCAATTATTAAACTCATCATCATCAAACTCTTTATCGTCTGCATGATCATAATTCATTAAATTACAAAAAGTATTTGTAAAATCCGGTTTTTTTTGTTGCATCCATTTGATTAAGTTGTTGATGAGTTCTTCATCATCTTCACTATGATCATTAATACCTAGCTTTTTTTTCATCATTTGAAGCCATTTGTCCTTAAACAATGAACTAAATGTGTTGATTAAGTTTTGAGCTATTTCAATTGATCTTTTCTCATCTTTATCGATGAGTGGTAATAAGCACTCTGCTAACCTCACTAAGTTCCATTGAATTATTGAAGGTTGATTAGCAAAAGAATATCTTCCTTGCGTATCAATTGAACTAAAAACTGTATTGGCATCATAATGATCCATGAAAGCACATGGCCCATAATCAATTGTCTCTCCTGATATTGTTGAATTATCTGTATTCATTACCCCATGAATAAATCCAACACGCATCCATTCTACAATCAAATTAATCTGTTTTTGCATGACAGCTTTTATGAATTCAATCGCTAAATTTTCCGAAAATTTTAAATTACTGAAATGTCTTTTTATTGAGAAATCCAAAAGAGATTTCATGCCTTCATAATCTTTATGTGCCGCTAAAAATTGAAAAGTACCAATTCTAATATGGCTGCTTGCTACTCGTGTTAAAATAGATCCTTTTAATGGAACTTCTCGGTAGACTTTTTCGCCAGTCTCAACAACTGCTAAACTTCTTGTTGTTGGAATACCCAAAAAATACATTGCTTCACTTATCAAATATTCGCGTAACATTGGTCCCAATGCAGCCTTACCATCTCCGCCTCTTGAATAAGGTGTTCGCCCTGAGCCTTTATACTGGATATCAAATATTTCACCGTCTGGAGTTACTTGCTCACCAACGATGTGGGCCCTGCCGTCTCCAAGAATTGTAAATTGTCCAAATTGGTGTCCTGCATAAGCCTGTGCAAATGGCTTTGAACCATGAGGCAGTGAATTTCCCGAGAATAAATTGGATAAGTCTTCTTCTGAGATACCTTTTAAATTTAGGCCAAGCTTTTCGGCCAGTTCATTATTAACAATGACAGTACTTGGATTAGTAACTGCATCTGGTTTTAATTCTGAGAACAGCTTGTCAGATATTTGGGTATAACTACTTTGTAAATTCCACCCTGAATCAGAAAGGGATACATTATTTTTCATTGTTGCTGTAAACTTAATTTAATTTTACATATATTTATATCAAAATGTTAATTCAAAAAGAACTTGAAATAGTAGTTGAAGGAAAAGGGCTCTATAATATTACAGATATTATAAATCAAGCTATTAGCAAACATAGAATATCAAAAGGTATCTGCACTATTTTTATCAAACACACATCCGCATCTCTAATTATACAGGAAAACGCTGACCCTAACGTCCTAAAAGATTTAGAAAATTACTTCGACAAAATAGTACCCGATAACGATAATTATTTACATAGTGAGGAAGGTCCGGATGATATGCCTGCACATATTAAATCTTCTCTGACAAACACAACGCTAAGTATTCCAATTAAAGAAAAAAAACTTGACCTTGGAATATGGCAGGGAGTTTATTTATTTGAGCACCGATATAAGAATAATGATCTTGGAATAAAAAGAATTATTTCAATGACAGTGATTGCTTAATGAGGCATTCTAAATTTATCGTGACAAGCTTTGCAACTCGACCAAATTAAATTCTTCTGAGCCTCTTTTAATTCATCTCCTGTAAGGCTAGCAGCAATCTGGGTAAATTTTTTAACTTTGTCTGAAGTTTCAATCATCAAAGCATTAAATTCATCTTTTTGAAGCCAAATAGTAGGCAAAGCTTCTGTATCATAACCTGTTTTTGAATTTTCAGGAAAAAGATCAATGAGTTTATCGTAATTTGCGCTCATTTTTTCTGAAAGCTCTATGATTTTATCATTATTACCTTTTGCTATTTCTGCAGACATTTTTTTTGCATGGCTATAAT
>CACHCK010000007.1 GCA_902578305.1 uncultured Pelagibacteraceae bacterium
TCTATTCCAGCCACATCATTAAAAGTAACTTTATTTTTATTTTCAGTTAGTAATTTGGCCTTGGATCTTCCAAATCCCATTGCTCCGCCTCTTCCGCCCTGCATCTGACGCATGAAAAAAATCCATACACCAATAAGTAAAAGCATTGGGAACCAGGAAATTAGAACTCCAAGAAGTGATGGATAGCCGTCATCCAGTGGTGCAGCTGAAATGTTTACACCTCGATCATTAAGTCTATCAACGAGTGTTGGGTCATTAGCGGCATAAGTTTTAAAAGATCTACCATCTTCAAAAGCTCCATTGATATTATTACCTCGAATAATAACATCTTTGATCGACCCAGCTTCAACTTCATCTAAAAATTGTGAATATGTTAAATCAACTGTGTTTCTATCACCGCTGGTATTGCTAAATAAATTAAAAAGTCCAAAAACGATTAAAGCAATAAAGAGCCATAAAACTATATTTCGTAAATTCATCATAATAAAGATATTGATATTATTAGATAATTACTATTTTTCAGCATACAAGAAAATATATCAATAAAATTTAACATTATATTCAATAGCTTAGTCTAGTAATGCTCGATAGATTTTGTCCAATTTTTAGAAATTGCCAAATTTTCAGTCTTATTAGGTTTAGCTATGTCGCTCTCTGACTGAATATTTACAACTCCCTTCTGCCCAACAAATATGCAACTATTTAAGGTACGCTTAAAACTTTTTTCTTTCACAATTGAATTTATCAATTCTCGTATTGATCGTGATCTAGGCACTTTATTGCTTTTTCCAGCAAATCTGCACAGTTTCACAAGCACTCTATGTTGGATTTCTTCGGGCAAATTTATAAATTCCTTAGACCTAAAACTAATAATTTTCTTTTCATTAAGTTTAACTTGTTCTTCTAAATAATTGCTAACTGCAGTATTAATTGCGTTATTTGCATTTTTTAAATTCTTTAAAACGTTTTTAAACCTAACTTTACTGAGACCTTCTTGTATTAATTGTTGAGATAGCTTCCGAATACGAGACCTATCGTACTTATTATTATAATTTGTTCTGTCGTTTAAATAGGATTGCTTTTGCTCTGATAAATACTGAATAAGGGATTTTTTTGAGTACTCGAGTAGCGGCCTAACTAAAATTAATTTTGTATTCTTATATCTAGATTTAACTTTTAATGATGAAAGACCTTTTATCCCACTACCCCTCACTAATCTCATTAAAAAATTTTCTATTTCGTCATCAAGATGATGGGCTGTTAATAAGAATTTAATTTTTTTCTTGTTACAATATTTTGATAAGGCCTCATATCGAAGTGTCCTCGCCTTAGAGAGGGTATTAGAGCTGTTGATCTTTTTTTTTAATTTAGTTGAGTAGAAGTTAATTTTATTCTTTTTTGCAATCTTTTCTAACCATACAATTTCTTTTGATGACTCTGCTCTAATTCCATGATCAATACTTAATACAGTTAAATTAAATTTATTATTTAATGCATATCTATTAGACAAATGCATGAGTGCTAAACTATCTGGACCGCCAGAAACTGCTACGGCAATATCTGAATTAACTCGAAGCTCTCTCATCTTTGCTTCGAAATCTTGATTAGTTATTTTTACGACTTTTTTATGATTAATTGGCTTAACTAATTTCACAGCCATTTTTTTCAATTTCTAATTTACCCCTGTCTAATACAGCAGTATTTGCATTTGGATAGGTATCCTTTAATTGTATAAAAGTTACACACCCTTGTTCCTTTTGGTCCATATTAACTAAAGATATTCCGAGTTTTAGAAGCGCATCTGCGGCTTTCTTTGAGTCTGGATAAACTTGGTATAGGCTTAAATAATTTTTAGCTGCGTCTTTATAATTTTCTCTAACATAATATGTTTCTGCTAACCAAAAGTTTGCGTTGCTTAAAAGGCTGGAGTCATTTCCGACAGTCATAAACTCTTGAAATGCTTTTTCAGCAAGTTCATAGTCACCTTGCTTGAGAAGACCCATTGCATATTCATATTGACCTTTTTCATCTCCTTCAGGTAGTACCGCTAGTACAATTTCTTGTTCTTCAAAAGCGACAATATTGTCCTGAGAAATGGTATTTATTATTTCTTGCTCTTCCTCTTCATCAACATTTTTGATTTCAAATGGAGAAGCAGACAGCTCCTCTTCCGAAGACACATTTATTGTTCCAAGTGACTGTGGTTCCAAATTTAGCCCCTCACTTGTGTTATCTGCTAGATTATTAATTTGTGTTTCATTATTGGGTAACGTCATAGATAGTTGATTTTTCTCAATACTTTCAGTTTTAGAATTTATATCGATAAACCTAAATTCAGTATCTTCTCTAAATGTATTAAAATTATTTACTGTAGATTGCATTGTAAATATCATTTCTTCAATTTTTGCTGTCAGTGATTGAACTTCATTTTGTAATTCAGCTATCTGGATAGATTGTTTTGTTATAATTGATTGGTAATCATCAAGACTAACATTATTACCAATACCAGACGTCGTTTTGCTAAATGTTGCCTTTTCAAGAACCTTTATTCTGCTTTCAATTGAGTCCAATTTCTGCAACAACTGATCTATATCTAGTTCTTCTGATTGAACATGAATAATCTGTGTGAAAGAGATTAGAATAAAAAAGAAAATAAATTGAATTCTTTTGAACATCACATTATCTAAACCTAATCTTATTTAAAAGATTAAGCTTATCTTTTGTCTAAAAAAAGGCGACTTATAAATTAGTTAGTTCTTACTGTTACAGAACGTCTATTTTGAGCCCATGCTTTATTATTAGATGCACTGTTAACTGGTCTTTCTTTACCAAAACTAATTGTAGTAATTCTACTAGCGCTTATGCCTTGCGTCATTAAATAATCTTTTGCTGCATTTGCTCTTCTATCACCAAGGGCTAAGTTATACTCTCTTGTACCCCTTTCATCAGCATGGCCTTCAATTGCAATAGTAACTGATCCATTTGCCTTCAGCCACTTTGCTTGTTTAGCTAAAGTTGCTTGGGCTGCGCTTGTTAGTGAATAACTATCATATGCAAAGAAAACTCTATCCGGCACATCAACAGCAAGCATTTCTACTGTATCAGTACCAACATAAACTCCGTCTACGATTTCAACTTTAGAAGCCGAACTTGATGATGATGTGGATGCAGTATCTTGTGGTGTTGTTGTACATGCAGCTAATATGAGTGCTGCAAAAGATAGAACTAAAAACCTGTTTAAATTTTTAAATGTTAATAACATTATAAACTCCCGTAATATTTGATCGCCCAAGTCCTAGTACTTTATTAATTTAAGTTACGCAAGTCTATAATAAAATAGCTGCGAATTGCTTAAAATGGTCATATTTTGGTCCAAAAATTGCTTATTGTATCAATTTCGACCATGAAGGATCTGATGCATCAACTGGAGTTTCAAGCTTTCTCTCATTAAATCCTGTTAAATCGATTGACCAGATTGCTGAGGAATGGCCCTGACCTTCATCATCTGACTTAGTTTCTCTGTAAAATATTAACACTCTTCCATTAGACGACCAAGATGGAGCCTCTTGATACCAATTCTCAGTTAAAAGTCTCTCCCCAGTTCCATCTGTTCTCATAACTCCAATAAAATATTGTCCCTGAAAATTTTTTGTAAAAGCAATGAGATCACCTCTTGGTGACCAAACAGGTGTTGCATAATTACCAGTTCCTTTTGAGATTCTTTTTTGGTTTCTGCCATTACTATCCATTACATAAATTTGTTGCGATCCGCCTCTATCAGAGTTGAATGTAATTCTCTTTCCGTCTGGAGAATAACTTGGCGATGTATCAATTGCAGGACTGTCTGTTAACCTTTCAACTACTCTTGATACTAGATCCATTACATATATGTCAGAGTTACCTTCTCTAGCTAAACTCATAATAATTTTATTTCCATCTGGAGAAAAACGAGGCGCAAATGTCATGCCTGGAAAGTCTCCAACCACTTCTTGGATACCCGTTTGAATGTTTAACAAATAAACTCGCGGTAGATTTTTAAAATAAGATAAATAAGTAATTTCTTGTCTTACTGGGTTAAATCTTGGAGTCAAAACAAGCTCTTTGCCTGTAGTTAAAAATTTATGATTTGCCCCGTCCTGATCCATTATCGCAAGTTTCTTAATACGTTTATTTTTGGGTCCTTCTTCAGCAACATAAACTATTCTAGTATCAAAATAACCCTGCTCGCCAGTAAGGCGCTCGTATACCTTATCTGCAATCATGTGGCTAATTCTTCTCCAATTTTCTATTGTCGTAATTAGGACAAGTCCCTCTATTTCCTTTTCTGCTAGCGTGTCCCAAAGTCTAAACTCTACTCTAAGTCTTTCATTTTCAATCGATAGCTCCCCTGTTAATAGTCCCTGAGCCTTTATCAATCTCCAATCTGCGAAACGTGGATTTAAATGCATTGCTCTATTTTTTTGAATAAATGCATTTTCATCTACAGATAAAAATAATCCACTTCTCTCTAAGTCATCAGCTATAACTTTACGTATGTTTGATGGTATATTTTGATCATCCAAAATACTTTCAGTGTCATAAAAAAATTCAGTAATGGCAATTGGCAGAGGTTCTCTATTACCTTCAGTGATATCAATTTCAATAATAGCAAATGAAGTAGATGAAATATTAAGAGCTATAAAGACGTATAAAAGTAATTTTTTCATAATTAATTATCCCCTTAGTATCTCCCTAGGATCAAAATTCAACTGTAAATTTTTCCAATTTTCATATCTTTCAACATCTGGAACTTTTATTGGATCACAACGTCTTACTGCTCTAAGGGCACTTTCAGCAAGAGTTCTAAAATATTTTTCACTAGGCTTATTCATCCTTTCGTGTTGAACAACCTCCGGTGGTTTAAGCAAAGAACCATCTGTATTTAAGTAAATCTTAATTTTAACAATCATTGTATCATCATATGGAATGCCAAGAGGTATGCTCCAGCATTGCATAAATTGAGCTCTGATAGCATCCTCCTCAGATAAAGTAAGTCGTTTGTCGAGACTAGGTGTTGAGTCTAATGCTTCATAATCTTTTTCTATAATTTCTTCAGGATTATCAATTTTTGTATCTTTTTGTTTATCGATTAACTCAGCTAATTTAAGTGGATCAAATTTGTCTTTCTTCTTAACTTCAGGTTTTCGTACAGGCATGTTTTGAATCATTTTTTCTTCTAATTTTGTCTTTTCAATTTTTTCTTCATCGCTCGGGTCTTTTACTTTTTCGTTGGATTTTTCATCTTTGGGTTTACTAATTGGCTGGTTTAATTTTGTTTCTTCCTTCTTTTTTTCAACTGGTTCTTTTTGTTCTTCGATTTTTTTACTAATTTGTGGGACATTTGTTTTTTCTGCGATTTCTATTAATTCAACTTGTATGACCGGTGGCATTTCTAAATCATTATTATTAAATAATGGCAAAGATAAGACCGTGAATAAAAGTATAAAAACGTGTAGAAAAATTGATCCTAAAACAGAAACTCTCATATATAAATAGCTTTAATTATTTACTTAATGGCTTAGTAATCAAAGCAACCTTTGTAAAACCAGAACCAGATAGCTCTCCTAAAACCATCATTATCTGTCCATAATCAATTGCTTCATCTCCTCTAACATAAATTTTTGTATCAAGCCTATTTTCTGTTATTGCTTTCATTTTTGGAACTAGTTCAGAAATGCCTATCTCAGTCTCTTGAATAAATATATTCCCACTTGCATCAATTGTTACCTCAAGTGGTTCATTGTCAGATTGTAAAGTATCAGCATTTGTTTCAGGTAAATCAACCTGAACTCCAACTGTTAACAAAGGAGCGGTTACCATAAAAATGATTAATAAAACCAACATTACATCAACAAAAGGTGTTACGTTAATTTCACTGAATGGTTTTGATCGAGAGTTACGTGTCACAATTTAAAAATTCTATTTCGTACTCAAGCCTCTTGAGAAAATAACATTAAAATGTTCTTTAAATCGATACATTCGTGCATTTTCATCATTCACCTGACTAGTAAATATGTTGTAAGCAATAACAGCAGGTATTGCCGCTAATAAACCAAGAGCAGTTGCAAATAATGCTTCAGCTATTCCAGGAGCAACTACTGCAAGAGAGGTATTTCTTGAAATGGCAATAGATTGAAAAGAATTCATTATTCCCCAAACCGTTCCAAATAAACCGATAAATGGAGTCGTAGCGCCTATTGTTGCTAAATAACTAAAGTATTCAGATAGCTTCTCATTTTGAAAATCTATTGCTGCCTCCATTACACGATTTAATCTATCAACTAAACTATCAATTTTTTTTGTAGTTTCCTGATTAGACTTTTCAATCTCATCAACAGCTTCATTGAAAACATACTTAATTGGACTTTCTGGTAATTCTCTTGTACTACTAGTGATTTCTTTTATTGATCTTCCCGACCAAAATTCCTCCTCGAACTGCTTACTGATTTCTTTTAAAGAACGAAATAAACGAATTTTATGAATTATAATAGTCCATGAGAAAATAGACGAAGCAAATAGAATTAGAATCACCAACTTTACGACAATATCCGCTCTAAAAAAAAGTGAAATTAATGTGAACTCATCGTTTACTTGACTAACACTTACTAAATCTTCGTTTTCCATAATTTTTCAATTATTATTAAATATTGTCTTAATTAGGGCAAATCCTAAAGTCCTTTTTTACTATTAATTAATATTCGATAAAGTTCTATAAAGTCGTCAAGTTTCAAAACACAAAGAGAGTCCCCTGTTGCCTCTCGATTTCTTCTCGTTATGACAACTGGCATTGAGTCTGATTTAGATTTTTCAATATTTTCTAAAACTTGTCTCATTGACTCATGAATTTTGAACTTTTCGGTTCTTTTAGCTTCGACGTATATATGAGGAGTATTTTTTAAATCACTACCTCCAGAAGATTTGATAGCACCACCACCTGACAAAGGCATACGTTGAACTTTATCTTCTCCATTAAAAATCTTTTCATTAAAGTACTTCGCAAGCTCTCTCTCGTATCCATCACCTTTTCTTTTTGGAGAACTACCTGGCATAAAGCGAATCAGAATTACTTATTAATTTAAGATTAATTCATATAATTTTTTTTTGAAAGTGAATAAATTAAGCAAACTTTGCTAATTCTTCGTCTGATGCCTCAAAATTTGAAAAGACTTGTTGAACATCCTCGTCATTATCAAGTTCATTAAGCAAGTTAATTAGGGATTTAAGCTTATCACCCTCAATAGCTACATACGTAACAGGTTTCCATTGGAAACCTGATGATACAGGCTCACCAAATTTTTTATCTAAATAATTATATAAATTTGATAGTGTTTCTGGCGTAGATACTGCTTCATAAGTATCTTCTTCGATAAAACAATCTTCAGCTCCACCGTCAATCGAAAAGTTGAAAAAATCTTCTTCGCTTGTCACATCTTTGTTATAACGCACAAAACCATAATGATTAAATGCATGGGAGACTGAACCTGTTTCACCCATTGAACCTCCAAATTTTTGAAATGCAGATCTTACATTTGAAGCTGTTCTATTTCGATTATCCGTAAGTGCCTCGACAATTATCGACGTTCCGTTTGGGCCAAATCCTTCGTACCTCATTTGATCATAGTTAACAGTATCTTTATCCAAAGATTTTTTTATCGCCCTATCGATATTTTCCTTTGGGAAACTTGAGGCTTTTGCTAATTGTATAGCTGATCTTAATCTCGCATTTTGATCTGGATCAGGTGCGCCCAACTTAGCTGCTACCGTAATTTCCTTTGAAAGTTTAGAAAATAAACTAGCTCTCTTTTTATCTTGTGCACCTTTGCGGTACATAATGTTTTTAAATTTAGAGTGGCCTGCCATTTAATTGCCGATTTTTCCTCCAATGCGGATCGAGCTAATGCTTTTTGCTAAATAGTTTTCAGTGTTTGACTCTATAATAACCCCACATAATGTTCCTTCGCCATCAGCCGGGGGCACCCTTTTTCGCTCAGTGTCTTGTGTGGCAAATTTTCTTACGAACTCCTCTTTTTTTGTGCCAATAACTGAGTCATAGTCACCACACATTCCAGCGTCAGTTTGAAAAGCTGTTCCATGTTCCATAATTGTTGCATCTGCCGTTGGAACGTGAGTATGAGTTCCAACAACTGCGGTTACTCTTCCGTCAAGATGGTGTCCCATTGCCATTTTTTCACTTGTAGCTTCAGCGTGAAAATCAACAAATATAAATGATAGATCTTCAGTTTTTAAATTTTTAAGAACTTCTTCAATTTTAAAAAATGCATTATCACACGATCTCATAAATAGATTGCCCATTAAATTTATTACCGCAATTTTTTGTCCATTCTCATGTATATAAGTGTTTACACCTAAACCTGGGGAGCCTTCAGCAAAATTATAAGGCTTTAAAAGTTTATCATCTTTATCGATATAACTATTGATCTCTTTTTGATCCCATAAATGATTTCCAGTTGTGATTACATTAACTCCATAAGAATATAATTCGTTGCATATTGGCTCTGTAATTCCAAAACCACCTGCAGAATTTTCCCCATTAGCAATAACAAAATCTATATTATTATTTTTAATAGCATCTGGTAGATGATCTCTCAAAGCATGTCTCCCAGATCGACCCATTACATCGCCTAAAAATAGAATTCTCATTGAACTTTATATAAATGTTTTTCAGTTAAAATCCAATCAAGTCTTTCATCATGATCTTCGACAGGAATTTCTTCTACTTCTTGAAATGAAAATGCTATTCCTATTTTTTTTACATCACCAATACCATTCTTTGATAAATACTTATCATAATATCCACCCCCGTACCCCAACCTAAAGCCACTTTTGGAATAACCTAATAATGGTATTAAAATAATTTTTGGAAAGATAACTTTATCTTTATTCTTAGGTTCTAAAATAGAAAATTTATTTTCTATTAGTTCAGTGTTTTTATGATACAAGAAGAAATTAATTTCTTTAGTCTGAAAATTTATGGCTGGTAAAGCTAAATTAAGTTCTCTTTCAAGTAAATATTGGTTTAATTTTTTTGTATCTAATTCATCTCTGAAACTTATATAAGTTCCAATATATTCATTTTCTATTTCTTCTATGAGGGGCTTAATGTTATTAAGTATATTACTCTGAAAATCTTTTGATGGACCAAGTTCTGAGCGTCGATTGATTAAAAACTTTCTTAATGCTTCTTTTTCTCTCAGTTGCACACTTTTCGTCATGTATAAAATGAAATCTAATTTTTAAAATTAGTTTACAAGAGACAAGCGTGATAATAAATCTGTTAATCTATCGTTGCTAATGTCTATATATTCCTGACTCTCTTTTATCTGGTCAGTCAATTCTTTATCTTTTGAACCAATGTTTGCTTCAAGGGAATTTATTTTTTCAATATTTGTTTCTAGTTTTTTATTTAGCTCGTGTATTTCATCTGCTATTAACAGTGAAGCCATTACCATTAATCTAGTTTCTCCAATTTTTCCAAATCTCTTAGTTAATTCTCTCACTTTATAGTCAATTTTTGAGCTTAAATGTTTAAGATGGTTTTCTTCACCCGGATCGCAGACAATTGCGTAATCTTGATCATTAATATTTACAATTATTTCAGGCATTGCTTAAGAATCTAATATATCTTTTATGGTATAAATGTTTTCATCGAGTTGAGAAGAAATATTGCCTGCAATATTTTTAAGTTCCATAAAATCTGACTTAAGAATCTTAATTTCATTTTCTAGATGAGAGTTATTTTCTTGTAATTTTTGATTTTGCGTTTCCAATTCTGTAGCTCTTTGAGCCATTTTTGTTAATTTCTCGATTTCCTCACTGAGTTTATCAATTGCACCATTAAATTTAACTTTTGAATCTTGATAACTCGACATTAAAACCCCTTGAAACTTTAATCGAGTTTAACTGTCTTTTTTGTTCTCAGTCAACTTATAATATTGCAAATAGACAGATTATTTTTTTGTTAATAATTTGCTAAAATTTAAGACTCTTTATAGATAATTGCTTATATTAAGCTCAAAATTCAATTTATTGATAATATGCCTAACAAAAAAGATCAGTCTGCAGTTACTCATGATGATTTAGCTAACGCAATAAGGTTTCTTTCAATTGATGCGGTTGAAAAAGCAAAAAGTGGTCACCCAGGTTTACCAATGGGTATGGCAGATGTAGCAACTGTTCTTTTTACGAAGTTTTTAAAATACAATCCTAATGTTCCAGGGTGGCATGATAGAGATAGGTTCGTACTATCTGCTGGTCATGGATCAATGCTTTTATACTCACTACTCTATCTAACCGGTCATAAAGATATGACTATTCAAGAGATCAAGAAATTTAGACAGCTTGGTAGTAAGTGTGCAGGTCATCCAGAGTATGGGCACGCTAAAGGAATAGAAACGACGACTGGCCCACTTGGACAAGGTATCGGCAATGCAGTTGGAATGGCGTTAGCAGAAGAAATACTAAGAAGTCAATTTGGCGAAAAAATTGTAAATCATTTCACTTACGTTATTGCAAGTGATGGAGATTTAATGGAGGGGATTTCTCATGAAGTCGCATCTTTTGCAGGACATCTAAAACTAAATAAATTAATTGTTTTTTTTGACGATAATGGAATTTCAATAGATGGGCCTGTTAAACTAGCAAACTCAGAAAATACGGCTGAAAGATTTAAAGCCTATGGATGGAATACAATTAAAATAAATGGTCACAAACCTAAAGAAATAATACAGTCAATTAAAAAAGCTCAAAAATCTAAGAAACCTACATTAATTTCTTGTAAAACTAAAATTGGTTTTGGATCTCCAAACAAACAAGGAAAATCATCAGTTCATGGTTCACCACTTGGTGAGGATGAAGTAAAACTTACTAGAACTAAACTGAATTGGCCACACAAACCATTTACAGTTCCAAAAAATATACTTGAGGAGTGGAAAAATCTTAGTAAAAAATCAATAGATGCATATAAGTCTTGGAAATTGAATTATGAGAAACTTCCAAAAAGCAAAAAGGCTCACTACATAAGAAGAATCGAAGGAAAGCTTCCATTAAAATTAATTCAAAACTTTAATCAGTTTAAGAAGAAATATATTAAGAAACCACTCGATGTTGCCACACGACAAGCATCAGAAATGGTAATAAATACAATTTCATCATCACTACCTGAATTGGTTGGAGGCTCAGCAGACTTGACAGGTTCTAACAATACCAAAGGTAGTAAAATGGAAGTTATTAATTCTACAAATTACAATGGCAATTATATTTACTATGGAATACGAGAGCACGGTATGGCTTCAATCATGAATGGGTTGTCACTCCATAAAGGAATTATTCCATTTGGTGGAACCTTTTTAATTTTTTTAGATTATTGTAAACCATCACTTCGTCTTGCAGCTTTAATGAAACAAAGAGCTATATATATATTAACACATGACTCAATCGGTCTTGGTGAAGATGGCCCAACGCATCAACCAATTGAACAGCTTGCATCATTAAGAGCAACGCCAAATGTAAAAGTCTTTAGACCTGCTGATTTAATTGAAACTGCGGAAGCATGGGAATTAGCACTTTCAAATTCAAAGGGACCAAGTGTAATTGCGCTTACAAGGCAAAAACTTCCAATGATAAGAAAAAAGTATCATGCAAAAAATATTAGTGCTCAAGGAGCTTACGAATTAAAAAGTAATTCAAAAAAACCTAATATTTCTATTTTCGCATCTGGCTCTGAAGTCGAAATTGCACTGCAATTAATGACTATGCTTGAAAAAAAGAAAAAGTTAGTGAGAGTCGTTTCAGTGCCGTGCATGGAACAGTTTAAAATCCAAAGTAAAACGTATCAAAAAATAATTAGAGGAAACTCTGAAATTAATGTCTCGATTGAGGCGGGAACTAATTTTGGGTGGAGCCAAGTATGCCCTGAAAATACAATAAACATCGGCATGAAAGATTTTGGAGCAAGTGCTCCTTATCAAAAGCTCTACGATTTTTACGGAATCACGGCAAAAAAAATATTCAAATTAATAAGTAAGAAAATATAGGAGATACTAAATATGGCTGTAAATGTTGCAATAAGTGGATTTGGAAGAATTGGAAGGTTGGTTTTAAGATCAATCATTGAGAGTAAAAGAAAAGATATTAATGTCGTGGCTATAAACGATTTAGCCCCAATAGAAACAAACGCATTTTTACTTGCAAATGATACTGTTCACGGTCCTCTTAATGAAAAAGTATCGTTCAAACGCAATAAAATGATCATTGGCAGAAAAAGTATTACGGTATTGAGTCAGAGAGATCCTCAAAAACTTCCTTGGAAAAGAATGAAAATTGACGTCGCTCTTGAATGCACTGGATTATTTACTTCAAAAGATAAGGCGGCAATGCATATTAAGGCCGGTGCAAAAAAGGTTTTAGTCTCAGCGCCATGTACAAATGCTGATAAAACTATTGTATATGGAGTAAACGAAGATGAAATTACAAAAGAAGACCTTGTTGTCTCTAATGCGTCTTGTACAACAAATTGTCTAGCTCCTGTTGCAAAAGTTTTACACGATAAATTTAAAATTGTTCATGGCTATATGACAACTATTCATGCCTTTACTGGTGACCAAAGTGTTCTGGATACATTTCACTCAGACTTGAGAAGAGCTCGAGCCGCGTCATTGTCAATGATACCTACATCTACAGGAGCTGCAAAAGCAGTAGGGCTCGTTATGCCTGAGCTTTCTGGTAAGTTAGATGGAACTGCAATTAGAGTACCAACACCTAATGTTTCATTAATCGACTTTAAATTTGTCTCTAAAAAAAGAATGACAGTCGATAGTATTAATAAGGCTATGTCAGCTGCAGCAAAATCAAATAAACTTAATGGAATCCTAGATGTAAATTCTAAACCATTGGTTTCATCTGATTTTAATCATAATCCTGCCTCGTCAAATTTTGATTTAACTCAAACACAAGTAATTGATGGAAAGTTTGGAAGAGTTTTAAGTTGGTATGATAATGAATGGGGCTTTTCAAATCGAATGTGTGATACTGCAGTTGCGATGAAAAGATCAAGATAGAATGTTAAATGTTAAAGCTCTAAAAACATTTGATCAGAAAAATAAAACTGTACTTATTCGCTTTGACCTAAATATTCCGCTCAATAAAGAAGCCTCTACAATAAGCGATCGTATTACGAGAATTAAAAATCCAATACAAAACCTTCTTAATAAGAATAATAAAGTTGTAATTCTGTCTCATCTAGGAAGGCCAAAAGGAAAAAGAAATGATGAGCTTTCACTTAATCAAATAATCAGCTCATTAGAAAACGTATTGCAAAAAAAAATAATATTTCTTTCAAATTGTATAGGCGATGAGATTGAAAAAAAAATAAATTCTTTAAGCCAGGATTCAATTATTCTTCTTGAAAATTGCCGTTTTCATGAAGGCGAAGAGCAAAATGATAAATTTTTTGCATCCGAGCTATCAAAATTAGCAGACGTCTATATTAATGATGCTTTTGCATGCTCTCATAGAGCTCACGCCTCAATTGAAGCAATCACAAACTTCATACCATCTTATTGTGGAGAATTATTACATGAAGAAATATTAAACTTAAATGATGTAGTTAATAACCCTAAAACTCCTGCATTAACTATCATTGGTGGCTCAAAAATCTCTACAAAAATTACAGTTATAAAAAATCTCCTGCAAAAAATGGACTCAATTGTCATTGCTGGTGGGATGGCTAATAATTTTCTTAAATATTTAGGAAATGATGTAAAAAATTCATTGATTGAAAATGATGTAGATCACCTCGTAAAAGAAATTATTAATTTTGCTAATGAGCAAAAATGTAAACTAATTTTACCTTTAGATGTTGTTACAGCTGAGAAAGTATCTGAAACTACAGAAATAAACGAATGTACAGTCGATACTTTAAAAGATAATCAAATGATTTTAGATATTGGGAAACAAACTATCGAGTTGATTAAGAATGAAATTTCAAATTGCGAAACAGTATTTTGGAATGGACCAGTGGGTGTCTTTGAAACTAAACCATTTCATAAAGGTACATTCGAGATCGCTAAATTCATTGCTGAAATTACTGAAAAAAATAGTCTTCGATCTTTTGCTGGGGGCGGTGATACAATTTCCGCGCTGGATATGGCAGCTGTTAAAGATAAATTTTCTTATGTTTCTACTGGCGGAGGAGCTCTACTTGAGCTAATAGAAGGTAAGAAATTGCCAGGTTTAGTTGCCTTAGGAGCTTTATAAAAAGGAGAAGAAAATGATACCAAAGACTTTAGAAGAGATAGCAAATTACATTGTCAGTGATGGCAAAGGAATTCTGGCAGCCGATGAAAGTTCAGGAACCATTGAGAAACGATTCAAATCAATTAACGTTGAGTCTACCGAAGATAATAGAAGAAAGTATAGAGAAATGTTATTTAGATCTCCGGTCATGGCAGAGGCAATTGGCGGAGTGATACTTTTTGACGAAACTCTCAGACAAAAATCCAGTGATGGAGGCTATTTAAGAAATGTTATACTTGATCACGGTTCACTGCCGGGAATTAAAGTTGATCAAGGAGTAAAAGAGTTTGAAGGTGGTAGTGATGAAAAAATTACTACAGGATTAGACGGACTTCATGAACGCTGTCAAGAGTACGAGAAGCTTGGAGCGAAATTTACAAAATGGAGAGCCGTTATAAATGTAAGTGATGAAATACCATCAAACAATTGTATAAGCGAAAATATGAATGCATTAGCTGAATATGCGCTCATTGCTCAACAAAGCAATATGGTACCGATTGTTGAGCCTGAGGTTATTATGGATGGGTCCCACTCTGTGGAAAGGTGTCATGAGGTTACTAATCAAACACTATTAGTTTTATTTGAAATGCTTAATAAAAAAAATGTCAATATTAAAGGAACTCTTCTTAAACCAAATATGGTTGTATCAGGAACAGAAAATAACTACCAAGCCCCCATTGAAGAAGTTGCAGAAAAAACACTTCAATGTCTCAAATCATCTGTTCCAGATGAATTACCTGGAATTGTTTTTTTATCTGGTGGTCAGTCAGACCTAGATGCAACAGCTCATCTCGATGCAATGAATAAAATAGGTGGCTTCAAATGGAAGCTAAGTTTTTCTTATGGAAGGGCTTTACAACAAGCGGCTCTCAAAACTTGGGCTGGCAAAGATGACAATCTTGAAGCGGCTCAAAAAGCATTTAGCCACAGAGCTGTAATGAATATGAAGGCTGCACAAGGTCAGTGGGATAAATCTCTCGAAGGTTAAGAAAAAATGAAAATTAATGGAAACGCTGTTAAACCAGGAATGATAGTTGAACACAAGGGAGAATTGTGGGTTGTGAATAAATCTCAGTCTGTAAAACCTGGTAAAGGTGGTGCATTTAATCAAGTTGAGATGAAAAATATAAAAACTAATACGAAATTAAATGAACGTTTCAGAGCATCAGAAGAAGTAGAAAGGGTTAGAGTGGATGAAGAAAAATATCAGTATCTGTACAAGCAAGATAGCAAACTTTTCTTTATGAACAGTACTTCATATGAACAAATTGAAATTGATGAGGAAATAGTTGGAGAAAAGCTAATTTTAATGAGTGAAAATGATGAGGTCATCCTAGAAATGTATAATGAAAAGCCAATAGGAATTCAACTTCCTAAAACCTTATCTTTTATTGTCAATGAAACAGAGGCTGTTGTTAAAGGACAAACAGCCGCTTCATCGAACAAGCCTGCCATTCTTGAAAATGGTATTAGAGTAATGGTTCCACCTTTTATAGAACAGGGTGAAAAGATAGAAATTAATACAGAGGACCTATCATATTCAAAAAGAGTTGACTAATGAGCTACTCAGACCCTTATATCAATGCGATTTTTTTAGCCTGTAGAAAAACTAGTAAAAGCCTTATTCGGGATTTTGGAGAAGTTGAAAAACTTCAAGTGTCTCTCAAGGGCGTCTCTGATTTTGTATCATTAGCAGATACAAAAGCTGAAAAAATGTTGATTAAAGAACTAACTTATTCATATCCTAAAATAAATATTATTGCCGAAGAAACAGGTGTTATAAAAAATTCTGATGAAAATATTAGATGGATTATTGATCCCCTTGATGGAACAAGCAACTTTGTTTTTAGTATTCCACACTTTGCTATATCAATTGCGCTTGAAAAGAATAACGAGGTAATAGTTGGAGGTGTATATCAACCGCTTACTGATGAATTCTTTTGGGCAGTTAAAGGAAGGGGCGCCTACTGTAATAATCTGAGACTCAGAGTGTCCTCAAAAGAAAACCTTGAAGACTGTATGATTGGTACAGGCATTCCTCATAAAGGTATGAAAGGTCATGAAGAATATGTTCCTGGGTTAAAGCAAGTTATGGAAAAAGTATGCGGCATTAGAAGATTTGGCGCAGCATCACTCGACTTAGCTTATGTGGCCGCAGGAAAATTTGATGGATATTGGGAAAAAAATTTAAAATTGGTTGATATTGCAGCTGGCTCATTAATTGTAAAAGAGGCCGGAGGAAAAGTAACTGATTTTGATGGAAAAGAGGACTTTCTCAAAAGTGGAAGAATATTAGCATCTAATTTTAGAATACATGAAAAGCTTAAAAAAATAATTGAATTATAATTTAAGTCCAAATCTACTTAAAAATTTTTTTTCAAATGACCAAAAATATTGAAATTGTCCAAATGGCAGTGCAACAAGTAGCAGTAATATTTGATAGATTACAAAAAGCAATATTATTCTAAGCGGCCAAAAAATTATTGGATTTAAATTCTCTTCCTGAAGACCAATAAATTGAAATAATTCGACAGTGATATAAAGCGACAATGACCCTGTAATTGCAAAAATAATCATGATTACGATAAATTGAGAGAAACTATGAATATTAAGCCGTCTCATCATTATTGAAATTATATTCATAAAATTTAGCAATTAACTGTTGATCAATAATATTATATAGGATATCTACTCACAAAAAATAGAACATATATGAAAAAAGATAAACATCCTGATTACCATAAAATTACAGTCGTGATGACAGACGGCACAAAATTTGAGACTATGTCTACATGGGGAAAAGAAGGTGACACAATGTCTTTAGATATAGATCCCCTTTCCCACCCAGCTTGGACTGGTGGGCAGCAAAAAATTCAGGATAAAGGCCAAGTTAGTCGTTTCAAAAAAAGGTTCAGTAACCTCAAGACATAATTCAAATTTCTAGTATTGAAAATTTATCATTAGTCACAACATATAAGGTGCTGATGGCATTCTGCGTCAGTAAACAAAGCTTAGCTCTTAAAGAGTAAGCAAATTTTTAATCGCTTAAGGAGGATTAAATTATGACTACATTTGACTTATCACCATTACTACGCTCTAGTGTTGGTTTCGATGCATTTGATAATATTTTTGACTCGGTTTTTAATTTAAATGAGTCCAGTGGAGCTTATCCACCATATAATATTGTTAAATCAGGCAATAATTACACTATAACAGTAGCTGTAGCTGGTTTTTCAAAATCAGATTTAGATATATCTGTACAGGAAAATGAGTTGGTTATTAATGGATCAACTAATGACTCTAATAAGGAAATCGAATTTTTGCACAGAGGTATAGCAGGTAGAAATTTTGAAAGAAAATTTAGATTAGCTGATACCATAAAAGTTACTGATGCAAATTACGAAAATGGGTTACTTCACATTTTTCTTGAAAGGGAAATACCAGAACATCAAAAACCTAGAAAAATTGAAATTAATTCAAAAATTAACTAAAAAGAATTAGGAGTCACTTTAAATAGTGGCTCCTAAGATTAAAATGAAGGCAATATTACACAAAGAATTTGGTGGACCAGAGGTTTTAAGAGTATCAAATGATGTTGAGATACCCAAAATTGAAAAACATGAAGTTTTGATTAAAGTTCATGCGGCGGGTATAAATCGACCAGACATTCTTCAACGATCTGGTGGTTACCCACCACCGCCCGGTGCATCAGAAATTTTGGGCTTGGAAGTTTCAGGGGAAATTGTTGATGTTGGTGAAGATGTAAATAAAAATTTACTCAACACAAAAGTCTGTGCACTTGTCCCTGGCGGAGGTTACGCAGAATTTGTAAAATGTCATACATCAACAATTCTTCCCATACCTAAAGGCATTTCAATTGTTGATGCTTGTACAATTCCTGAAACATTTTTTACAGTTTGGACAAATCTATTTGATCAAGCAAAGCTAAAACAAAGTGAGACATTATTAATTCATGGTGGTGCTAGTGGTATAGGTTTGACTGCTATTTCCATTGCATTAGCCATGCAAATTAATTGCATAGCGACCGTAGGATCAGACGAAAAATATAAATATTTGAAGGATTTGGGTTTAGAAAGAGTTATTAATTACAATCTTGAGGATTTTGAAAACATAATTAAAAATGAATATAAAGGCGTTGATGTAATACTAGATATGGTAGGTGGGGATTATTTTCAAAAAAATATTAATGTCCTAAATAGACTTGGAAGGCTTTTGAATATCGCTTACTTAAAGGGATCTAAGGTAGAAGTAAACTTACTGCCAATTATGTTGAAGCGATTAACAGTTTCTGGCTCAACGTTAAGAATAAGAAATAATGATGAAAAAAAACTCATTGCCGATAATCTTAAGAAGCATATTTGGCCATTAATTGAAGATGGTAATATTAAATTGCATATTGACCAAAAATTTGATTATGAGAATGTTCAAAAAGCACATCAATACATGGAAAATAATAAGAATATTGGCAAATTACTGCTTAAATTTTAGGATATCCTTTGAAAAACTCTAAAATTAACTTATAAGAGGCACTCTATAATTATTATGAAAACAGCAAAATTACCATTAATGCCAAAAGCCACTGCAATATGGCTTGTTGATAATACCTCTTTGTCATTCAGGCAGATAGGTGATTTCTGTGGAATGCATGAATTAGAAATTAAAGGCATAGCAGATGGTGAAGTCGGTGTAGGAATTAAGGGTTTAAATCCTATAACCAGTGGTCAATTAACAAAAGATGAAATCGATAGATGTGCGGATAATGAAGATGAGTCACTGAAGATTATTGAAAATGAAATCTCTGAAAAGACAGAGCAATCAAAAAAGAAAAAAAAATATACTCCTCTTTCAAAAAGACAGGATAGGCCAGATGCAGTTTATTGGTTGATAAGAAATCACCCCGAACTAAAGGATTCACAGGTTGCAAGACTAGTTGGCAGTACAAAAAATACAATTGATGCTATTAGAAAAAGAACTCATTGGAACATGGCAAATATCCGTCCGCAAGATCCAATTGGACTTGGAATTTGTAGGCAAGTTGAATTAGATGAGGCTTTAGCTAAAGCTGAAAGATCAATGAAAAGAGCTCAAAAGAAAAAAGAAAAAGAAGAGAGATTGAGACTGCAAGAAGCAGATGAAATAGTTTCAGACATAAATGAGTCAGAAACTTCTGCTGTCGATGGATAATAAATATTAAAATGAAAGATCCTTTACTGGTAAGTATCATTATGGGCAGCCAATCTGATTGGTCCACAATGAAGCATGCTTCAAAAATTTTAAAATTATTTAATATAAAGCACGAAGTAAAAATTATTTCTGCCCATAGAACGCCTAAAAGAATGTTTGAATATGCTGAAAGAGCAGAACAAAGAGGGATAAAAATAATAATTGCAGGCGCTGGTGGAGCGGCTCATTTGCCTGGAATGACAGCCTCTATTTCAAATATTCCTGTGCTAGGTGTTCCAATTGAATCAAAAAAACTAAAAGGCTTAGATAGTTTGTTATCGATCGCTCAAATGCCAGCAGGCGTTCCAGTTGGAACACTTGCTGTTGGAGAAGCTGGAGCAAAAAATGCAGCATTACTTGCAGCGTCAATTTTGAGCAGCAATAACACAAAACTGAAAAAGAAATACGCTTCATGGAGATCAAAACAAACTAAGTCTGTAAAAAGTATACCTAAATAATGAAAGCTGAAGTTTCCACTGTAGGCATAATCGGTGGAGGTCAACTTGGCATGTTTTTAGCTCAAGCTTGTCAAAAAATTGGGCTTATTACACATATCTATTCTGATACAGATGATGCCCCTGCAAAAAAATATGCTAATAAAATTATTTATGGTTCTTTTAATGATCATAAGAAGTTAGATGAATTTAGAAAAAATGTTGATTTGCTAACTTATGAATTTGAAAATGTTGCTTTAAAAACATTAAAACAAATCAATAAACAAATAAAAATATACCCACCGATTTCGGCATTAGAAATAAGCCAAGATAGAAAAAAAGAAAAATTATTTTTTTCAAAGAATAAAATTAAACATGCTGGACTTTTTTTTATTAATAAGAAAACAAATTTAAATAAGTTTAAAGATAAAATAAATTTTCCAGTTATATTAAAAACCTGCAGATTTGGTTATGACGGAAAAGGTCAATACAAAGTAAAAAATTTCTCTGACTTAAAAAATAAATGGAAAAAGCTTGATTATCAATCGTGCGTAATTGAGAAGGTAATAAAGTTTGATAGAGAACTATCAGTCATTTGCTCAAGAAACATAAAAAAAAATATATGTTTTTATCCACCATTTGAGAATATTCACAAAAACCATATTTTGTTTGAAACAATATCTCCATCACAAATAAATGAAAAAATAAATAAACAGCTAATAATAATATCAAAAAAGATTTTAAATAAGCTTAATTATATTGGCTTACTCACAATAGAATTCTTTTTAGATGATGAAAATAATATCTATGTAAACGAAATTGCACCGAGGGTTCACAATTCAGGTCATATAACACTTGATAATGCGAATATGAGTCAATTCGAGTTGCATATTAAAGCAATCACAAAAGATAAAATTAAAACCCCAAAAATTATAAAAAAAGGTCTTATGAGAAATCTTATTGGCAATGAGATCAAAAGAACCAAACAAATAAGTAAGTTGAAAAACTATAAGGTTTATAAAAAGAAGAAGGCATACGACTATGGTAAAAAAGCAATTAAACAAGGCCGTAAAATGGGCCATATTAATTTTGTAATGTAGATTAATTCTTTTTCTTTTATGTGGACAAGCGTGTATCCAAGTGCTAAAAACCTTCAAATTTTAACTTGCTCTTAAGGAGGGCAGAACAATAGTCGAAGTAAGTGTAAAAGATAATAATGTGGAGGGAGCCCTTCGTATTCTCAAAAAAAAGATGCAAAGAGAAGGCATTTTTAAAGAAATGAAGATGAGAACTTACTTTGAAAAACCTAGTCAAAAAAAATTAAGAGAGAAGGCTGAAAACATTCGTCGCTCACGTAAAATGGCTAGAAGAAAGATTTATAGCTAAATCTTTATAAAGCTTTAACAATACCTTCAACCATTTTTTTTGCATCCGAAAATAGCATCATAGTATTGTCACGATAGAATAATTCATTATCGATACCTGCATAGCCGAGACCTCGTCCTCTTTTGACAAACAGAACTGTACTGGCTTTTTCTACATCAAGAATAGGCATTCCATAAATTGGTGATGCAGGATCTGTTTTTGCTATTGGGTTTGTTACATCATTCGCTCCAATAACAAAAGCAACATCAGCTTGAGAGAATTCAGAGTTAATATCTTCAAGTTCAAAAACCTCATCATAAGGAACATTGGCTTCAGCCAATAATACATTCATATGTCCTGGCATTCTTCCCGCAACAGGGTGAATTGCAAATGTAACCTTTACACCATTTGATTTTAGCGCATCTGTCATTTCTTTAAGTGCATGCTGAGCCTGTGCTACCGCCATTCCATATCCAGGAACAATAATAACTGAGCCTGCATTCTTCATAATAAATGCAGCATCATCAGCACTACCTTCTTTGACAGGTCTTTGCTCTACATCTCTAGACACCGCAGCGTCCTCTGCTCCAAATCCACCTAGAATAACACTGATGAATGATCTGTTCATAGCAGCGCACATTATATAAGATAAAATTGCTCCAGATGATCCAACTAATGCACCAGTGATGATTAGTGCAGTGTTTCCAAGAGTAAAACCAATTCCAGCTGCAGCCCATCCAGAATAAGAGTTTAACATTGATACAACAACAGGCATATCAGCGCCACCAATAGGAATAATAATTAAAAATCCAATCAGAAATGAGAGCGCGATAATTGCTAAATAAACATTTTGATCCTGGTTAAAACAAAAATAAACAATACCTGCGATTATGATCAAACCAATTAACAAATTTACAAGATGTTGACCCTTAAAAACAATTGGTGAACCTGACATGATGCCTTGCAATTTACCAAATGCAATTACTGAGCCAGAAAAAGTAATAGCACCAATCACAGCACCAAGAGACATTTCTACTAAACTTAAAGTTTTAATTTTTCCAACAGTCCCAATGTTAAAAGCCTCAGGTGCATAAAACGCAGCGAGCGCAACAAATACCGCTGCAAGTCCTACTAAGCTGTGAAAAGCAGCAACGAGTTGCGGCATCGCAGTCATTGCAATTTTTCTAGCAATCACTGAACCAATTAATCCACCAATAACTATTGCAATTAGTACTAATCCTATAGTTTGAATATTTGATGTAAAAAAATTAACAGAGTACAATGTGGCAAGCACAGCAATTAACATACCAAGCATGCCAAAGATATTCCCTCTTCGAGAACTTTCTGGTGAAGATAAGCCTCTCAAGGCAATGATAAAGAATATGCCTGAAATAACGTAAGCTACTGCTACTAGATTATACATTATTTATTATCCTGGCTCTTTGGTTTCTTTTTATACATTGCTAACATTCGTTGTGTTACAAGGAACCCACCAAATATATTTACTGCAGCTAGCAAGACCGCAATAAATCCAAAACTTTTAGATAAAATCCCAAGAAATGTCTGATCTGTGCTTGAGACGAGAGCAAATAGCCCGCCAACGATAATTACTGATGAAATCGCATTGGTAACAGCCATGAGAGGAGTATGTAAGGCAGGAGTTACACTCCAAACCACGTAGTAACCAACAAAAATTGATAATACAAAAATGGTTAGTCTAAATATATTTGGATCAATTGCTTCCATTAGTTCAGCTCCTTATGAACAATTTCGTTGTTTTTTGTAACAAGTATTCCTTGAATAATCTCATCTTCCCAATCAATTTTTATAGACTTGGACTCGCTATCAATTAATAATATTAAAAAATTAAGTATATTTTTTGAAAATAATGCAGAAGCATCTTCGGATATCGTTGAAGTAATATCTTTTGAGCCAACTACTTGTACACCACCGACTTCTTTAGTTTCACCTGCTACAGAGCATTCACAATTTCCACCACTCTCAGCAGCAAGATCAATTATTATTGATCCAGGTTTCATTGTTTTAACCTGTTCTTCTGAGATAAGCGTTGGAGCTTTCTTTCCAGGAATAAGTGCTGTACATATTGCAATGTCTTGAGTTGATAAGGTATCTGAAATAAGTTTTGCCTGTTTAGCTTTAAACTCATCGCTCATTTCTTTTGCATAACCACCTGAGGTTTCTGAATCCTGAGATTCTTCATCTTCAACCATAACAAACTTTCCTCCTAAGCTCTCAACTTGTTCCTTTGCTGCCATTCTTACATCGGTCGCAGAAACGATTGCTCCAAGTCGTTTTGCTGTAGCTATAGCTTGTAAACCAGCTACACCAGCACCAAACACCATAACTTTTGCGGGAGCAATTGTACCGGCGGCTGTCATCATCATTGGCATAGCTTTATTAAAAAGATAAGTTGCATCTATTACAGCCTTGTACCCAGCTAAGTTAGATTGGGAAGAGAGTATATCCATAGATTGAGCCCTTGTTATTCTTGGCATTAATTCCATGGCAAACGATGTTACACCCTTATCCTTTAGTTTATTTAATGTGTCCTTACTGTTGTATGGATCCAAAGAACCAATAAATAAAGCACCTTCTTTCATAATTGAAATTTCTTCGTCAGTTGGCTTATTAACTTTTATAATAATATCTGCATTTGAAATTTCAGAGATATTATTAAAAATTTTAGCACCATTTGCTTTATAGCTTTCATCAGAAAAGTTTGAATTTTGTCCTGCGGTAGTTTGTATATTCACAGATATGCCTAACTCAACCATCTTCTTTACGCTATCAGGAGAGGCTGAAACACGTAATTCTGACTCACTCTCTTTTAAAATATAAGCGCGCATAATTTTAAGATTTATATTAAAAAAATTGCCATCAAAACCAAAACAACGACGATTCCAACAGAACCCCATAAAATGAGTTTGCCAAAGAAACTATAAGTTTTTTTTTGTTCTGATATATCCATGATAAGGAGTTAATATATTTCTAAATATCGAATTTAACAGTGTTTTTTTTAGATAATATTAGATTGATACCGCTTGTTTTATATATACTTTACAGTGCTTTAGAGGGTTTAGAATGATCCCAATCAATAATTAGCGATCTCAAAGCTGAAACAAGCGCTAAAGGCTGGTCTACCATTATATGATGATGAGCTTCTGGTATATTAATTATAGGTGATTTTTTATCCATAAGTTCATTCATGTACTTTGCGCTGACTCCAGGAAAAATAGAAGATTTTTCACCTCTAAAAACAGCAACTCTACACTTAAGGCTTTTAAGAGTTTTCCTAAGTACCGCTTGCCTCTCCGCAAAGTTTTCACTTGTAAATATATTCATGTAACTTGGGTCAAATTTCCAAGTCCATCCTCCTCTAACCTTTTTTATAGACTTTTCAGCTATAAACTGCAAAGCAAAGTCTAACGCTTCGCTTTGGGAAGGTACCAATCTAAAGCGTTCAATAATATCTGACATCTTTTTGTAAACTTTATTTGCTCTTACTTTTAAATCAAACTTTGGAGGATTGTCTGTTGGAGGCATTATTGCAGTATCAACTATTACCAAGCCATACAGATTTTTTTTCATCAAAGATGCCGCATAAACCCCACACATTCCTCCAAGGCTGTGTCCTATAAATATTGGTTTCTTTAATTTCTCTTTTTTACATACACCTACAATCTCAGCCCCCCAAGACTCAACTGAGTATTTTTTTTTCCAACCGCTATCACCCATTCCTCCAAGATTCATTGCTATTACCCTGTGCGATTTTGCAAAATAAGGTGCAATAAAGCTCCACCACTCTGCATGGGCCATTCCTCCATGAATAAAAATTAATCCAGGCTTAGCTTGATCACCCCATGCGTTGTATGATATTTTTACTCCCTTTATTTTGACTGATAATATATCTGGTTTGTTTGAAATAGCGTTGTCAAACCAGCTTGGATTTCGTACTTTGTTCATTTAATCAGTATACATTATAATTTTATAACTTTTTTAACAAACTCTAATAAGCTTTTTTCTTTAAATAGATGACCTTTAATCCCGTACATCTCAGCACATTCAATATCTGTGCTATTGTCTCCAATCATAAAACTTTCTTCTTTGATGATTTCCCATTTTTGAAATGCTAATTCTAGCATTCCTGTACTGGGTTTTCTTAAATGTGAAATATGGTCATAATTTTTATTAATTCCTTCCGGATGATATGGTGAATAAAAGAAATCATCTATCCTAGCTGATATTTTAGATAGTTCATCATTCATATATTTGTGTAAATTTTCAACATCTTTTTCTGAATATATTCCTCTACCAATTCCAGACTGATTGGTAACAACAAATGTATGGTAATTATTTTCATTAAATAATTTAATGGCCTGAGGTGCATCCAAAACCCACTCAAAATCAGAAATTTTAAATACATATCCTTTTTCAATATTGAGAACTCCATCTCTATCAAAAAATATTGCTGGCTTCATTAGAACTTAACTAAGATAAATTACGAATTGATTTGCATATTATTTTGTAAAGTAGTTTGGTTTGTTTTTCAATCATGACTTTATTTGAAAGAAGGTCATTTCTTATTTCTATTAGAGTATGATATATATTATTGCTTAATGCATGCTTATATAAAGTATCGCCATATAAATTTCCTTCATACGGTTTATTGTCGCCCACAATAACTCTTTCAGTAAGCAAAGCTTTTATCATTAAATTACTCAGTCTTCTATCTTTATTGGATAATATGCCTATTTCTATATCCCGCATACGCCCTTTATAAACAGGATTAAATGAATGTAATGAAATAATAAATCTAATCTTCTGTTTTTCGACATGTTTTTTTATTTTTCTATGATAGTCATAATACATATTTTGAATTCGATATAACCTTTCTTTTTGAGTAATGCTCACATTAGCCGGAATAATTTTTTTATCAGAAATTTCTGGAATAAGAGTTGGATCATTTATATCTCTGTTATTATCAATTAATAATCTTGAATACTGTCCAAGAATCAAACTTGATTTTAATCTTTGTGAGAGATTTTCTGCGAGGGTTTTAACACCAAGATCAAAAGCTATATGAGATTTAATTGCTTTTGATGAAATCCCAAGATTGCTATATTTTTTTGGAATGAAATTTGATGCGTGGTCAACAACTAAAAGTATCCTTTTATTATATATCATTAAGCTAAATTTTTTTTAGCCTTGCCTTGCTTTCATCCTTGGATTTCTTTTATTAATAACGTAAAGCCTCCCTTTACGTTTTATTAATTTATTGTTTCTATCTCTTGTTTTGAGATTTTTAAGTGAGCTTCTAACTTTCATTTACTTCTGCCTGTGAGGATTCTTCTTGTTGCTTTTTTAATCTTACTTTTACTTTACGAATATTATTCTTTCTAAAACGAATTTTATTTAGCTTAGCTTCTCTGATTTTATTAATTTTTTTCATAACTAGTTGACTTTTATACGAATGATCCAAAAAAGACAACAGCTTATTTGGTGGGCACGGTTGGGATCGAACCAACAACCCCCACGATGTCAACGTGATGCTCTACCACTGAGCTACGTGCCCTAATCAACAGATATACATAACAATTTAACCAATTATTTTTCTATCTAGCAAATCTTTTAAGGCCCTCAGGTGTAAATTTATTCTCATCATGAGCCTCTTTTAATCTCCATTGAATTTTGGGAATATCTATAGATCTAACGCTTGATAGTTGATACCGCCTTGTCGCAAAGTCATAAGTTGCCGCATGTATAGATAAGCACATTGGTTGATCATAAAAATTTATAATTGGAAATTCTCTATATGCCATAAGGCTATTTTGACTGTCATAAGTTTCTTCACTTAACATATTGTGACTATCTTTATCAAAATACATTATTCTTTTTGGAATGATATGACGTTTATCTTGCTTTAATTTCGCTTCGACTACATTAACATTTACCAATTCATATCGTAGGTAGTTTTGATTAACATGATTGGGAGTTAATATCTCTTCCGTTGGTGTTTCGTGAAACTTATATGCATTATAAGGCATTAATCTTTGTTGCGTACCTAAGTATGTCCATTCATATCTATCTTTTGCACCATTAAAACCATCAACCTGATCTGCAGTTGTTAATCCCTGACTAGCACTTGGTTTATAATCATAAGCTATATCAGGTGCCCTTCTCACTCTTCTAGTCCCAGGGTTATAAACCCAGGATCTTCGAGGAGTCAATTTTGCATTTAATGACTCAATAACTAAAACTGAAGCGTCCGCCAGCCTTGGTGGATGAGTAACTTTAGACATAAGCATTCCTTGCAGTCCTTTATCATTAGTAGTGAATGGATTCCAATAATTTTTAGCTATTGTTTCACCAGCACCATAAGTTATCGAACCATCTGGATCGATAATATAAAAAGGCGATGAACCAAAAATGTCTACACCCCTGTATCTCAAGATGTGATTCCAAACGTGATGCAAAGCATGACTAGGTTCTGGAAAAGGGATACTTCCTATCACGCCAATTATTCCATCGCCGTCATCGGTAAGCTCAGAATTATTCTTTGTTAGGTTAGTAACATCTTTTGGTACTGCACAACTCCTACGGGACTGATAAACATCCATTTTAAATGTATCAGGATACATCTTAAACATTTCTATTTGGCCAGGTGTAAGCAATATTTCTTCATACTCTAAGTAGTTTGATTGATCGATTGATATTAAGACTGGATCATTAGGGTATGGATCTGGATAAGAATTTGAATTAGGATCATAGCCATCAATTGGAGCATTAATTGGTTCCTTATTTCCAATATTTTTTGATATATTGCTTATATCAGCATAAGTAAATTTTGGAATAATAAGTAAGAAAATTAAAAGGAAAATGCTTTTATTCATGAAATTATGATACAAGACTAATAAGATTTAAACAATCAGTAATAAATAATTTGAAGTGACGTATAAAATATCTAATTTTTTAAAACTTGCAAATAAATTAGCAGATCATGCAAGAGATATTTCACTATATTATTTTAAAAAAAAAATAAAAATCAAAAATAAATTTATTAGGGGTTTTGATCCAATTACAATTGCTGATATTAAAATTCAGAAAGAGCTAAATAAAATAGTTGAGCAATATTATCCTTCTCATTCAATACTAGGTGAAGAAGAAAGCTATATTAAAAGCAGTGAGTATGAATGGTGTATTGATCCAATAGATGGAACAAAGTCCTTTATAGAAGGAGCGCCAATGTGGGGAACTTTAATATCACTTTCAAGAAAAAGAAAAATTATTCTTGGAATTGCTGACATACCAGTATTAGACGAACGATATATTGGATACGCAAATGTTGCATATAAAATTTCTAAAGGCAAAAAATCCAAACTTAAAGTAAGAAAAACAACAAAACTATCAGAGGCAACTTTAAATACAACTTCTCCATACTTATTTAATAATAATAGAGATCAAAGTGCGTTCGAAAAACTTAGTAAGAAAGTTAAAAGTACTAGACTTGGAGGAGATTGTTATAGTTATTGTTTATTAGCTGATGGCTTTGTTGATCTAGTAGTTGAAAGTAGTTTGAAGCCTTGGGATATAAGAGCACTTGAACCAATAATTGTAAATGCTGGAGGTATTATTAAAACTTGGGAAAATAAAAAAATATTTAATGGAGGAAGTATTATAGCCAGTAGTTCAAGAGGTCTGTTTAAAAAAGCTAGATCAATACTTAATAAAAAAAACCCAGTATAAAAATACACTGGGTTTCAAACAAAAAACTGTTTATTTTTATGCAAGTGCATCCATTACTGACTGCAATTTCATTGCGATAGACATATCACCTGAAACTTTCAATTTACCCTGCATGAAAGCTGATGTTCCATCAACTTCACCTGATCTCATTTGCTCAAAAGTTTCTAATGACATTGAAAGAGTACAATCTGCATCTTTGTCTTCATCAGATACTGTGTTTGGATTAGATTTTCCATCAAGAAAAATACAACCAGCACCCTCGAAATCAAATTTCACTGTTGCACCTAAGCCGGTATCTTTGCCCTCTATTCCTTTTTGGAATTCAGCTAATAGCGAAGCTACATCTGCCATAAGTAATCTCCATTAATTAATTTAGAATGGAAATAAAACATGTAATAAGCTATATGACAATAGAAAATTAGAACTATTATGGAAAAACCAGAATTTTGGGAAAAAGCAAAAAAAGAGCTTATTAAAAAAGATAAGAAATTAGGCAAAATTATCATTAATTATCAAACAGATTTTTTATTTTCAAGATCAGACCCGTTTTATACATTATCAAGATCTATTGTTGGACAGCAAATATCAGTTAAAGCTGCGCAGGCTGTATGGGATAAATTAGAAAAAAGAGTTAAAAAAATAAATCCAAAAATAATTGATAATACTCATTTTATGACTTTAAAATCTGCTGGATTATCAAGACAAAAAATATCTTATATGAAAGCACTTTCAAAAGCATTTATTAACAAAACAATCAATCCAAAAATTTGGCGAGAGAAAGAAGATGATTATATTATTTCTGAACTTATTCAGGTCAAAGGGATTGGAAGGTGGACTGCTGAGATGTATTTAATTTTTAATCTATGCCGTCCTGATGTTTTCCCCGCTGACGATCTGGGATTAATTAAAGGTATATGTAACTGCTATAATCTCAAATATCCAATTTCAAAAGAATGTGCCATCAAACTATCAAAAAGGTGGAAACCTTGGAGATCTGTGGCAACATGGTACTTTTGGAGAAGTTTAGATCCAATACCTGTTGAATATTAAAGTGTCTAAAATACAAATATCATATGCGTCAAAGTCTGAGCATAATTTTGCTCAAAGGCTCATAATTCGAGCGATAGAAAGAGCCACGGGTCGCAAAAAATTAGAAAAATTATACTCGAATTACTCTATGACAAACACGGACCCAATAAATTTTTGGTCAGATATTATAAAACTTATGAGCATAGAAGTAATCAATGCTTCATCAAGAGATTTAGAAATTCCTAGTAAAGGCCCTTTAATTATAATCGCTAATCATCCATTTGGAATTATTGACGGGCTTATTTTATGTTCACTAACCTCCAAATATAGAAATGATTTTAAAATTATGACACACGAGACTCTTCAGTTTATTCCAGAAATAAGTAATTACATATTACCAATTGAATTTGATGATACGAACAAAGAAAAAATTAAAAAAAATATTGCTATAGCTAAGAAAGCTAAAGATCACCTAAATTCAAAAGGTGCATTAATCATTTTTCCTTCGGGGAGTGTTTCTGTGGCAAAATCACTTAAATCCACTGCAAAGGATGATGACTGGAAACTTTTCCCTGCAAAATTAATACACCAGACAAAGTCTGATGTTTTACCCATTTTTTTTGATGGAAAAAATGGTTTTCTATTTCATTTATTTGCCTCAAAGCTTAAAAATCAGACATTAAAATATTCTTCTTACATTCATGAAACAAGAAAAAAAATAGGTAAAGAAGTAATTATTTATCCTGGAAAATTAATAAAATACAGTAGAATTAAAAATATCAAAGATAGACAAGAATTGACAAAGTTTCTTAAAAACTCAACTTATAATCTTAAAACTAGCAAAGATGAAACAAAAATCATTTGAAATATATACTTTTTATAGATTTATAGAAATAAGGGATATCAATTCTTTTAAAAGCTTTTTGGATTATCATTTGGGTAAAATTATCATTCGAGGAACAATACTTCTCGCTAATGAAGGCATAAATGCAACGATATCAGGTGAGAAGGAAGATCTTGATAATATAATTAAATTAATAAAAAAATATCTAAAAATCAAAAAACTTAATATTAAGGTCACAAAAAATTCATTCCTCCCTTTTAATAGAATTAAAGTAAGAAAAAAAAAGGAGATAGTATCTTTCGGAAAGAAAATAGATAATTCGCTTCTATCTGGTAATTATATAAAACCAGAAAATTGGAATAAAGTACTTAAAGACAAAAACGTAAAGGTAATTGACACTAGAAATAAATATGAAATCAATATTGGTTCTTTTGAGGGATCAATAAATCCACAAATAAATACCTTTAGAAGTTTTCCTGATAAAATTGAAGGTTTAGGCATTAAAAAAAAAGATCAGGTTGCAATTTATTGCACTGGGGGGATTAGATGTGAAAAGGCTTCAGCATATTTAAAAAAGAGAGGATACAAAAAGATTTTTCAACTTGAAGGGGGTATTTTAAATTATTTAAATTTCATAAAATCGAAGGAACAAATTTCTATGTGGAATGGTGAGTGTTTTGTTTTTGATGAAAGAGTAAGTGTAGATAAAACCCTGAGTATGGGCAGTTATAAGCAATGTCATGGGTGCAGGCAACCACTTAGTAAAACTGATCTAAAATCAAAATTTTATATGAAGGGAGTTAGTTGCTCTCATTGTTATGATAAAAGAACTGAAAAGCAAAAAAAGAGATCTATTACCAGACAAAAACAAATAAATTATGCCGATAATTTAAACAAATCACACCCGTTCAAAAAAATATCAAAATCTTAAAATTAACTTTTTTTATCTTTATATATATCTTGCAACAAGAATCCTAAAGGCAAGTAAATTATTGCATTGTGCCAATTATTAAAAAAATCTAAGGAAGGTAATATTGGAACAAGAGGAAGTATATAACTACAAATAAGACAAAGCTGATAGTCTGAAAATTGCTTTACATCTTTTTTTTTAAATAAAAGAATTTTTGAAAGTAATTTTTTTAAAATAATAAAAATTATATAAAATAAAAAAAGTAAACCAATTATTCCTAATTCCGAAGCTATTTGTAAATATGTATTATGAGGGTGTGTACTGCATGATCTATGATCAAAAGCAAAATCTTTGTTCAAACATGTAACCCT
The DNA here is from genome assembly GCA_902578305.1 of uncultured Pelagibacteraceae bacterium. Classification (GTDB taxonomy): domain Bacteria; phylum Pseudomonadota; class Alphaproteobacteria; order Pelagibacterales; family AG-422-B15; genus CACNXQ01. The sequence goes on from CACHCK010000007.1 coordinate 32,314, forward strand.
ATAAGTATTAGCTCCATGTCCAAAAATCGGGTTTTCCATAAAGGCATTAATTGATGTGATCGCCAAGCTATGATGTTCATTGCTTAAATATCTTATTTCAGTACTGCCTGTACCTCCTACTTGCTCGATTGTTTTAGTAATATTTCTTTCTTTCACTTGGGGAGACAAAATTGTAATTAAAATAATTAATAATGTAGAAATAATAATTGAAATTAAGCGTAAGAATTTAAAATTATTTGAAAATATAATTAAAATAAATGCAGTAATAAACATTAATGATATTGCTGTTCTTTCGCCTGTTAAATAAATTAATACATCCGTGATTATGAATACGAATAAAGGTAAAAGAGTAAAATATTTTGATTTTCCTGATTTCTTATAGTAAATAACAGCTATAAATAAAGCCAAAAATAATGGAAAAAGACGAGAAAAGAATATTCCTAATGCGCGTTTATCATTAAATAGTAGATTTAGTCTATTACCTGGAGAGGTGATCCCAAAGATATTTATATCGTTAAAATATTGGTAATAGCCATCAATAATAGAAATCGTAAAACAAAGTAAAAGTGAATAGAAAAATAATTCTATAAATTTTTTATTTGTTTCAATTATATACCATACTGCTAAAGCTAAGAAACAAAATCGAAAATAAAAAATCGTACTTCCGAAAGATAAAAAATAATCAGTCGAAAAAAATGAGTTTAAATTGATATATAGGAAAAATAGTAAAAAAATTAAGAAAAATTTATTATAAAAGTATTTTTTTAATCTATATATTAAAGCAATAATCACGAAAACTATCGCTGTTAAGGATATTAGTAAGTCAGGAAGAAAGGGTCCAGTAAGTAACGCTAATGGTATTAAACAAATCTGTATAAAAAGAATATTATCAAAAATGTCTCTGTTTAATTGAAGAGTCATTATTACTATTTATTTATTATTTTTTATGTACTTTTTATATTTTGGCCAATCATCTGAAGATATAATATAACCTATGCAATTATTCGATCCACATTTACATATATGATCCTTATAGTCTTCCTCATCAAATTCATAACCATAATCATATGATATTTCATCAAATTTTTTGATCTTTCTTATAGATTTTATCCAAATTTCATTATTCTCAATTTCGACTTCGCAATTTGGATTGCAGGAATGATTAATATACCTAGCTTTATTATATTTTGGTGAACCATCAATGTCATATTTTTTATTTAACTCAAAGATGTAAACAGAGCCGGTAGTTTTGGAATTTAAATATTTTTTTATTCTTTTTTCTGATCGCCGATCACCCTCTCTTTTTGTAACTTTATCACCAATATATTGTATGATTTTCTTACCTTTTGGTATGTTCTCTGTCGCAAAAATTCCATAAGCATGAATTTTTGATTTTTTTAATTTCCACATATTGTTTTTTTAATAGTATAGAATTTATATTATAAATTTGAATTTATTTTACTATAAAGCAAGATCCCATTGGGGTTTGGTAAAAAAAGTCAAAATTTTTGTCTAAAAAATAATTATCCCATGCTTTTTTAGATCCAGGATAAGAGGTTACGTTATAATCATCACATATTATAACGCCGCCTTTAGAAAGTTTGGGAAAAAAAAATTCTAATGATTTATATGTTGGCTCATACAAATCAACATCAATGTGAACGAATGAAAAAGATAACTTTTCCACTTCTTTAAATCTACTCGGTATCCATCCTTTATAAGTTTTAACGAATTCAAAATTATTCAATACATCATTTTTTACAAAATTTTCTGAGGACTCAAAGTGTTTTTTTATTGAGATTTGATTCTTTTTACCTTCAAAATTTGCGTTTTCATCTTGATCTTTAAAATCAGAGAGCCCCTCAAAACTATCAAATATATGAAAACTTTTGTTTTGATTATTTTTATCTAAGATTTGAGAAATTATAAAAGAGGAATGACCTTTCCAGCAACCACACTCAGCAAAATCACCTTTGATTTTTTTTTGAATTACATAATCAACTAATTGGGTAAGTGAAAAAAAACGTAATCTTTTATAAATATTATCACTTTTTTGATTTTTAGATTTATCTATTCCTGCGTTGTAGAGTTGAAAATGTACGTCTTTTTCTTTGAATGGCAAAAAATAGTCCATATCAATGATATGCTTTGAGTTTTTATATAAACTTACTTCAATTTTAAATATTCTAAATATTTTCTTTAAAATAGTTTTTATTATTTTTTGCATTTAAAATCTTAAGTCTGTAAAAGTTTTCTTCTTTCACTCTCAGCTCTAAATAATATTACTATGCATGAAATAACAAAAAACAAAAAGGCGCCGATTAACACTTTAAATAATAAATTTGACGGAACTTCTTCAGAGTAGAGAAAATTAGTGTCATTATACTCAATAACGAGACTATTATTTTTTTTAACTTTTGCTAATTCTTCAACTTCACTTTCTAATTGCTTAATTTTTCTACCTGTTTCGCTCATTGAAATTTCCTCAAGTTCAAGCAATCTGCTTTGATCAATTTGATATTGAAAATTTTCAAGTTCTTTTAATAAATATTTGTTCTCGTATTGAGTATTTTCTCTCAAGATAAGTAACTCACTTTCCAATATATTAGAACCAAATAAATAGAGAGGTATTCCTTGATTTATAGAATATGAAAAAATATCTGGTGACTGAGGAAGTTCAATTTCACGATTTATCATCGACTCACTATCAATAGTGCTCATCACTATTGTTTCTGAACTCAATTTAGAAGATTCAAACTCTATTTGAGGTAATACGTAGTCCAAACTATTGGCTATTTTTAATGCTTCCGTAATAACTCTAATTTTATATGCCCTCTTATTTTCTTGATTCGTTAAATCAACACCTAAGAGTTGTAATTCTGCCTCTTGTTTGTCATGAATACTATTTATAAATAATTTTTCCTCAGAAATAATTTTTTTTGATACGTTTATTTCCTCTTCAAGGAGTTTGATGTACTTTTTTAATACGGAATACTGCGCCTCAATTACCAGAGAACTCAAAAACTTACCTATATCGATATTATTTTCCGTCTCCTCAGTATGTGTCAAAGAAACGTTTATTACTGGATCAATAAAGATTGAGTCTTTATCTTTAATATTAAAATTGATATTTTTTCTTTCAACAATATTTAATGCTATGCTGGACTCAAGCATAGAAATTTTAGCATAATCGATTTTGTCTATTTCATCATAAGATAAATTATTTTCTCTTAAACTATTCTCAATATTAGTTTTATTTGTTAATTCATCTATAAGTCTACTCTTAAAATCGTATTCCAAATTACTCACTAACTGATCTGTAAAGTTTATTTCAAGATAGCTTTTTTTATATTTTACTCTTTCATAAAATAAAAAAGAGGTGAATAAGACCCCTACAATAATTGAAAGAATTATTAAAAACTTATTTTTATAGAGCGTAGAAATAATTGAAAATAAATCTAAATAATCATCATTATCAGCTGTTTTATCCATTTAAGTATCTATGTTAATAAAGAATTTATAAATAATTATATTACTTTAACTTATTTTACAATATTCGATTTAGGTTAGTTTTCTGCAATTGTTTATGTCATAATTCAATTAAATGAGAATTGAAGATAAAATAAATTATGAAGATATATTGATTGAAGAAAAATTAATTAATAAAAATATTTTTTTATTAATTTCTCCAAATGCATCTCATCTAAACAAATTTTTATTAAAAATTTTCGCTTTATATAATAAAAAATATTCAAAATTCAATTTATTAATCTCAGGAGGCAGAACCTTTAATAAGTTTTTATTATTGTTAGGAAAAAAAAAATTCAAAGAAAAAATAATGAATATTTATCTAACTGATGAAAGAATGGTCAAAAGAAAATCAAATAATTCAAATGAGAGAAAAATATTAAAATATTTAGGTATTTATAATAAAAATAAAAAAAATATTAGATTTTTTTCTTTATTAGAAAACCCAAATTTTAATTTGAATATGATAGCTAATAAATATCCCAGTCCAGCAAAAATTAATTTATGTTTACTTGGTGTAGGAGCTGATGGACACATCGCATCAATTTATGTAAAGAGTAAAAAAATAGTCAAACATAAAAATCTGTTAATTTGTAAAAATAAATACGAATATTTTAATCGTATTTCATTAAGTTTAGACTATTTAGCAAGAATACCTGTAATTATAATTCTAATACAAGATTTAAAAAAAACCAAAATTCTAGACGAGTGTATGAAACTTCGAAAAGAAAGTACCCTGCCAGTAATAAAACTCCTTCACAAAAGTAAAGGAATTGTCTATGTGCTAACATCAAAATATTATATGAATAAATTATGAAGAAAATTCTAATTGGTCCTGCTAGCTTTAGCCAAATCAATAACGTTGCAGAAAAGAAACTTGAAGAATTAGGTTTTTATTTGGTAAAAAATAAGTTTCATAGAAAAATTAAGACTAATGAGCTTATTGAAATATTATCAGATAAAAATATTGTTGGGTCAATAGGTGGTCTTGAGAATTATACATCTCAAGTTTTGAAAGAATCAAATTTAAGAGTTATTTCAAGACTAGGTTCTGGTTTAGATAACATTGATTTAGACACAGCTAAGACTTTAAATATAAAAATTTTTTCAACACCTAGTGGACCCATAAATTCTGTTGCTGAATTAGTTATTGGAATGATGATATCTCTCTCTAGAAAGATTTCTATGATGGATAGTGACATGAAATCAAAAAATTGGAACCGAATGTATGGAAGTTTGATTTACGACAAGCAAATTACATTAGTTGGTTACGGAAAAATAGGGAAAAAAGTACACGAATTACTTAAACCATTTAACAGTAAAATTAATATTGTTGATCCTAGCATAAACAATAAATCAATTAGTAATTTACTATCGTTAGAAGATGCATTACCAATTTCTGATATAATATCATTTCATATAGATAAAAATATTGAAATTATTTCTCGAAAAAATATTGATAAAATTAAGTCGGGTTGTATTTTGCTGAATTCATCGCGGGGAAATATTATATCTGAAGAGAATTTAATATATGGTATTGAAAACAAAATAATTTCATCTGCTTGGTTGGATGTATATAATGAGGAGCCTTATCAGGGCAAGTTGTGTAATTATAAAGAATTAATTTTAACTCCACATATTGGTTCTTTGACAACTGAAACAAGATTAGCAATGGAAATAGAAGCAGTTAATAATCTTATAAAAGTTTTCTAAATTAGCTATTGTGTTATAATTTTGTAAATCACGTCTTTAGTGCCGCTTATATTATTATTTAAAATATTATATTCTAATTCTTTTAAATTTTTATTTATTGTTTCTAATTGAATTTTAGATTCGTCTGCTTTTAATATTTTTGGGTGAAGTGTTTTTGTAATATTTTTACCTAAAAAAAGTTCTTCGTGCATCTTTTCTCCACTTTTTAATTCTGTAATTTCGATTTCTATATCTCCAGATAGATTATTTTCATTTCTAACCTTCATACCAGATAATTCAATCATCCTTACTGCAAGATCAAGGATATTTATTGGTTTGCCCATCTCTAAAATAAAAATATCACCTCCCTTAGCCATAGCACCGGCTTGTATAACTAATGTTGCTGCTTCCTCTATAGTCATAAAGTATCTAGTCACTTTTTTATCTCTGACCGTTACTGGGCCCCCTTTAGAAATCTGATCTCGAAATAAAGTTATCACAGAGCCACTAGAGTTTAATACGTTACCAAATCTCACCATTGAAAAAACTGTATTATTTGAATTATGCCTAGATGCTAAAATCATTTCGGATATTCTTTTTGATGCACCCATTATGTTTGTAGAGTTCACAGCTTTATCTGAGCTCACTAAAATGAAATTCTTTACTTTATATTTCTCAGACAAATCGCAAAGATTGAGCGTTCCAAAAACATTATTCTTTACACCAGATATTATGTTACGCTCAACCATATCAACATGCTTATAAGCTGCAGCATGATAAACTGTGTGAACTGTATTATTTTTAAAAATTTCTGATAACGATTTTTCATCCAAGATGCTGCATAAAATTGGTTTTATTCTAACATTTAGAGACTTTTCAACTTTTATTTGCTCAAGCTCATTGTAAATATTAAAAATACTTAACTCATTATGATCAAGAATGATTAAATTTAATGGGTTTTTTTTAATAATTTGAAAACATAACTCTCGACCAATGCTTCCGCCTGCACCAGAAACTAATATGTTTTGGTTTTGAATATTCTTACTTAACAAATCACTATTGCTTTCGACTTCAACTCTGCCAAGTAATTCATTAATATCAATTTCATTTACCTCATTAATCTTTAATTTTCCCAACGCTAGATCATCAATAGATGGTAAAGATACGATTTTAGCAGAAAACTTTTTTATTCTATTTATGATTGATACTCTCTCTGCCAGTCCAAGATAAGGCATTGCTAGAAGTATATGCGTAATACCATATTTTTTTATAGCCAGGTCAATTTTTGATGAGTGAAAGATTCTATAACCATTTAGCGTTTGATTTTCCAAATCTTTTTTATCATCAACAAACCCAATGATGTTAAACTCATTTGAATTTCCTATTGATGCAACATAGTTACTCCCTGCATTTCCAGCACCATAAATTAATAAATTATATTTTTTAATTTTTATTTGACTTTCAGATAATATATACGCAGCCAAAATACGAATTAATGTAATTATAATAAAAGATAAAACTGGATGAATTATTCCTATACTTCGAGGTACTCCATCTATTCTTATGAAAATAACAATGAAGCTAAATATAAATGCATAGACTAAGAAAGATTTGAAGATTAAATAAATAGAATTGGTTCTTATATATCTAAAAACTTCCTTATAAACACCAAATAATAATAAAGAAAAAATGAAAAGCGATACGGAAACAATTGCGACATTAAAATATTCTAATTTCGGATATATTATCTTTTCATACCGAATTATAAAACTTCCCCATAACGCTAATAAACATGCGATTACATCAGCCGTAATTACTATTGATATTTTTTGCTTTCTATTTAATTTTTGTAATATTTCTTTTAACATAGCTTAAAATTAATGTGAAATATCATTTTGATTTAATATCTTTATAAGAGTTAATAAAACAATTTTAAAATCAAAAAATAAAGATTGTTTATTGATGTAATCAACTTCAAAATCTATTTTTTCCTTTATTGAAATATTATCTCTACCATTTATCTGGGCCCAACCTGTTACTCCAGGTAGAATTTTATCAATTCCGTTCTTGGACCTTAATTTAATTAGGTCACGTTGATTAAAAAGTGCTGGGCGAGGACCAACAAATGCCATGTCGCCTTTTATTATACTGTAAATTTGCGGTATTTCATCAATACTCAATTTTCTAAGAAAATAACCAACTCTTGTGACATAGTTGATATCTTCAGACATAAGCGCTGTAGAGATTTGAGGGGCTTTAATTGTCATAGTTCTAAATTTTGGCATATAAAAAATAGAGTTGTTGATACCTATTCTTTTTGACCAATGAATAACAGGACCTTTAGAGTCAATTTTTATTAACAAAGAAACAAATATTATTGGTATGATCAAAGCTAAAACTAATAGAAAACATATAGATAACCTTATTAAATAAATCATACACTAATTAAAATATTTTCTAAAGGCTTCCTCAGTACTTAGTAAAGGCCTCCAATTTAATTCTTTAATGGCTTTATTTGAGTTCAGTCTAAAGGATGAATAAAGAGAATCAAATGTTGTTTGATGGCCTATAAATTTAAAGATATATAAAAGTATAGATTTTTTTATATAAAATGTACGTGTTTTTAATTTTTTAACTTCTGCAATTAAGTTTATTAATTCACTAAGTGAAATGTCTTTTCCGTCAGACAAACAATAAATATTATTTTTAGATATATCAGATATAATACATTTATAAAGAAAGTTATTTAAATTATCTATTGCTATTATACTTCTTAAATTTTTTTCTTTTATTAATGGTATTGGTAATCTAAAATTTAACAAACCAATTAATTTTTTTAAATTGCCTTTTTGTTTATTGCCATAAACAAGAGGTAGCCTTATAATTGTATAACTAATTGAACTATTTCTGGCTAACTGTATTAATTTTTTTTCTGCATACAGCTTTGCCTGGGCATAACTCGTAATAGGATTAGTTCTACTTTTTTCATCAAATGAAATGGAATGTGTGGTTTCACCATAAACTTTTATAGAACTTAAAAATATAAATCTTTTTACACCAGCTTTTTCTGCTTGTATTGCCAGCTTTTCGACAGATTTAGCATTAACTTGAAATATATCATTTTTTGATTTCGAATTATTATGTGCAATAGCTGCTAAATGAATAATACAGTCTATAGAACTCAAGTTTTCTGTTAAATCAAAATCATTTAAAAAAGACTTTAAATAAATAAAATTTACATTTTGTCTCATATGATTTTTATTTCTTGTAAGTTCCCAAATTTCCAAATTTTTATCTTTTTTTAAATATTCTTTTAATTTACTGCCAATAAATCCATTAGACCCAGTTACCAAAATTTTGAGTTTTTTATTCATAGAGTTTGAGAGTTTCAGCTATTATCTTATTTTGATTAAATTTTTTTACAGCTAGGTCCTTACAATTCCTTACCATATCTTTATAAATTTTTTTATTATCAATTAGAAATAAAATATTTTTTGCAATGCATTCGGGGGAATTTATTGGAACTAACTTTCCATTCAAATTGTTAATTATCACTTCATTGCAACCAGGAGTATTTGTAGTAATTGATGGAACTCCAGCTGCTGTCGCTTCAATTAATGATTTTGGCATTCCCTCTCCGTAATAAGTAGGTAAACAAAAAACATTTGTTTTATTCCATAATGATACCATATCTTCAACCCACCCAAGGTATTTTATAATGCCCTCTTTTTCCCATTGATGAATCTTTTTTAATTTTATGTGATCAGGATTTTCAATATCAGGGGATCCTGCCAAATAGAAGTTTATATCTTTTCTTCTCTTTTTAATTATTTTGATAGCATTTATATAATCACCAACACCCTTAGACCATAACATTCTTGATGCTAATAAAATATTATTTGAAAATTTTTTATTCACTGTATTATATTTTTTTAAATTAACCCCTACTCCATTTTGAATAATTATTTCTGTTTGATTCTTATGCAACGTTTTAATAAATTTTTTATCGCTTTTATTTTGCACTATTACTTTTGAATTTTTAATAGATATATAAAGCATAGATTTAATAAATAGTTGTAAAATAACATTTAGTATTCCTTTTCTACTAAATACAATTCCTGTTCCAGATACGGCATTGATAATTGTTTTTGTATTCATAAATTTTCCTAAAATTGACCCATAAATTACTGGTTTTAATGCTACATTATGCATGACATCTGGATTTATTTTTCTGACATACATAAAAATTTTTAATAAAACTAATATCTCAGAAAAAGGATTAAGGTTAGAACGTTTCAATCTCAAATTAAAAATATTGATATTATTTTTTCTAATTTTTTTTAAATATTTTTTTGAAGTGATTGTTGTAATTAAGT
>CACHCK010000008.1 GCA_902578305.1 uncultured Pelagibacteraceae bacterium
GAAATTAAATATAGATTAGCCAGCGGAACAGTTGGTATTCAACATGCAACTAACCAAGTGATTGAGGAAGGTGAGCTTCCAATGATGATTGCTGTTTATATAGTAATCATAATCTTAGTTTTCGCTACTTATCTCGATTGGCGGGCAACGATTTGTTGTACTGTGCCGCTAACATTTGCAACAATGCTTGGTTATGCCTTTATGGACCTAGCCCAAATAGGACTAAAAGTATCAACTTTGCCAGTGATGGTACTAGCTGTTGGGGTTGGAGTTGACTATGCTTTTTACATTTACAATAGATTGAATATGAGAATGAAAGAGGGTTTAGATATCACTGAAGCGTTTGAACATACTTTCGCAAATACTGGCGCTGCGGTTGTATTTACTGCAATAACATTAGCAATTGGAGTATCAACTTGGTCTTTTTCTGCATTAAAATTCCAGGCAGATATGGGCTCTCTTCTTACATTTATGTTCATTATTAATATGGTTTGTGCTATGACAACATTGCCAGCTTTAGCTGTCGTTCTTGACAAGCTATTTCCGAGAAAAAGAATAAAGAATTAAGTCTTAATTAATTTTAAAAAAACATCTTCTAGATTTGTTTCTTTAATAGATAAATCTTTAATCTGAATTTTAGATAATCTCAATGCTTCTAAAATGATATTAATTTTAATTTCGCTTGGTTTGTATATTATTATAAGTTGATCACCATCTATCTTGTGTTCTAAATTTAAATTTGTTAAAGAATCTAAATCAAAACTATAATTTTCGAATGAAATTATTATCTTTTTTCTGTCTATAAAAGATTTGATATTAGAAGTAGTATCTTTTGCGATTAATTTACCTTCATCAATAATGGCAATGTCATTACATAATTCTTCAGCTTCATGTAAATAATGTGTTGTAATTATGATTGTTTTACCTCGCTTATTCAAATTTTTAATATTTGCCCACAAATTAGCTCTTAGCTCAACATCCACGCCTGCAGTTGGTTCATCAAGTATTAATATTTCAGGATCATGAACCATTGCCTTGGCTATAAGCAATCTTCTTCTCATTCCTCCAGAAAGTGTTCTAGCATATGCGTGAGATTTTTCCTCTAATGCAAGAAGCTCGAGGATTTCATTAGTTCTTCTTCTATTTTTGGGAACACCAAATAAACCAGCCTGGATTTCCAATAATTCATAAGGAGTAAAAAAAGGATCAATATTTAATTCTTGAGGAACAATACCCATTAATTTTTTTACATCTTTCAACTTTTCATCATGACTCATGTCAAATATATCTATATGCCCTGACGTTTTTTTTACTAGATCAGCTAGAATATTAATAAAAGTTGATTTGCCCGCACCATTAGGTCCGAGTAATCCAAATATCGAGCCTTTTTGTACTTTGAGAGAAATATTATTTAGAGCTAATTTTTCATTTTTAGATCCTAAACTATAAATTTTATTTAAACCTCTGACTGATATAGCGACATCACTTGACATAAAAAAATAATAAATATTAGAATTAATAGTTTTTCAAAGTAATTTCTTGTATCATTCTGTTTATGAATTCTCCAGAGATAAAAAGTGAAGAAATCAAAGATATTGAATACGTAAATTCAAAAAAACTAAGTTGCTCTGGAGTTGAAGGTCCATTAGGACACCCAAAGGTATACCTTGATATGGGAAACGATAATCAGATTGTTTGTCCATATTGTAGTAAATTATTTATACTTAGATAAATGGCAGAAAAAAATCACCTATTTTTGGTTGATGGATCAGGATATATTTTTAGAGCATATTATGCATTGCCGCCACTATATCGGAAAAGTGATGGGCTACCAACCGGAGCAGTGAATGGTTTCTGTAATATGCTGTATAAATTAATTGAAGACACTGACAAAAAGATTAGCCCGACACATCTAGCAGTAATTTTTGACAGTGCCAGAAAAACTTTCAGAAATGATATTTATAAAGAATATAAAGCTAATAGAGGTGATCCACCAGAGGACTTAATACCACAATTTAAAATAATCAAGGATGCCGTAAAAGCTTTTGGCATACCATCTATTGAATTAAGTGGTTATGAAGCAGACGATATTATTGCAACATATGCATCACTCGCAGAAAATAAAAAATGGAGTGTATCTATAGTTTCCTCAGATAAAGATCTTATGCAAATCGTTTCAAATCAGGTGAAATTAATCGATACAATGAAAAATAAAACTATTGGCCCGAATGAAGTCTTAGAAAAGTTTGGTGTTGGTCCAAAAAATGTTATTGATGTTCAAGCACTGGCTGGTGATAGTTCTGACAATGTACCAGGCGCACCAGGTATTGGAATTAAAACTGCAGCGCAGCTTATTAATGAATTTCAGAGTATTGAGAATCTTTTGGAAAACCATGAGGAAATCAAACAGCAAAAGCGCAGAGAAACAATCAGGGATAGTAGGAAAAATATCCTTATTAGCAAAGAATTAGTTACGTTGAAAAGGGATGTAAACAATATTCCAGCTCTCAATGATTTAGTTAAAAAAGAAATTTCTGTTGAGACTTTAGTCCCTTTTTTAGATGAGCTGGAGTTAAAGAAGTTATCTGAAAGAATAAGAAAAAAAAATCCAAATATAAAAATTACATCCAAAAAGCTAACAAGTACCAAAAAACTAAAAAATTTAAATGAGCAAATTGAAAAAACAGATGATAATTTTAAAAAATCGATCAAAATTTCTAATTCCAAATCTTCTTACAATTTAATAAATGATGAAAAAAAACTTAAAAAGTTGGTTAGCGAAATCTATGATACGGGTGAATTTGTATATGATGTTGAAACAGACTCGCTAAATATAATCGAGGCTAATCTAGTTGGCGTTTCTTTTTGTTTTAACCAGAAAATTGCCTACTATATTCCTGTGCAACATGTTGACCATGATGAAAAGAAAATTCAAAGCCAAATATCTCTCAAAAGTTTTCTATCAATAATTGCCCCTTTAATGAAAGATGAGTCCATAATTAAAATTGGCCACAATATTAAATATGATAATTCAATTTTAAATAAATATGGAGTTGAAGTAAGGGGTTTTCACGATACCATGTTAATGTCTTATGTTCTCGATGCAGGCGTCAATCGGCATAATATGGATGAATTAGCCAATATTCATTTAAACAGAGAAACAATTAAATTTAAAGATATAGTTGGCAGTGGTAAATCGCAGATTACTTTTGACAAAGTAAAAATTGATGACGCACTAAATTATGCAGCCGAAGATGCGGAAATAACTTATAAATTATATTTGTTTTTAAAAAAAAGAGTTCAACAAGAGAAAGGCAATTATATTTACACCAACATTGAAAGAGAACTAATTAATCCGATCCAATCAATGGAAACCAATGGAATTAAAGTTGATAAGAAATATCTAAATGATTTATCATTTCAATTCTCACAAAGAATAGAGAAACTCGAAAAAAAAATATACAAGGAAACAGGTTCAAAATTTAATATTGGTTCTCCAAAACAATTATCTGAAATCTTATTTGATAAATTAAAACTTAAGCCACCTAAAAAAACCAAAACTGGTGAAAAATCCACAGGAATTGAAGTTTTAGAAGATCTTGCATATGAAGGAAATAAAGTTGCTGATACAATTATTCAGTGGCGACAAATCTCTAAATTAAAGAATACATATACAGATGCACTTCAAAACCATATTGTAGAAAAAACAGGCAGAATACATACATCATTTGCTATGGCTTCAACTAATACAGGAAGACTGGCATCATCAGATCCAAACCTACAAAATATTCCGATAAGAACAGAGGAGGGGAAATCAATTAGAAAGGCCTTTATACCTGATCAAGGCTATGTGATGTTTGCTGCCGATTATAGTCAAATTGAACTAAGGGTTCTCGCACATATGGCTGACGTAGCACAACTAAAGGAAGCGTTTATAAATAATGAGGATATTCATCAAATTACCGCCTCAGAAATTTTCAATGTAAAACTAAAAGAAGTAGATAACGAATTGAGAAGAAAAGCCAAAGCAGTTAACTTTGGGATCATATATGGGATCTCAGCCTATGGACTTGCAAAACAGCTTTCAATATCAAATTATGAAGCAGGGGATTTTATAAAAAAATATTTTCAGAAATTTTCAGGAATAAAAGAATTTATGGATCATACGAAGGAGTTTTGTAGAAATAATGGTTATGTTGAGACGATTTGTGGAAGAAAATGCTTTTTTCCACGAATTAAGGACAAAAATTTTGCGCTTAGATCTTTTCAAGAAAGAGCAGCAATAAATGCACCAATTCAGGGTACTGCAGCTGATATTATTAAATTAGCCATGATTAAAATAAATGGTAAAATTAAAAATTCAAATGATTGTAAAATGCTTTTACAGGTTCATGATGAATTAATTTTTGAAATAAAAAAAAGTAAATTAGACCACTTTAAAAAAATTATTATAGAAGAAATGGAAAATGCATTAATGCCCAAATTTGATTTTTCTGTACCTTTAGTAGTTGACCATAACCATGCTCTAAATTGGAGTGATGCTCATTAATGTCAGAGGTAATTGTTCTTGTTACTGGAGGCTTTGATCCAATTCATAGTGGGCACATCGCATATCTAAAGGATGCAAAAAAATTAGGGGATAAACTTATTGTAGGAGTCAATTCTGATCAATGGTTGGTGCAAAAAAAGGGAAGTCCTTTTCTTCCAATCGAGGAAAGAATTGAAATAGTATCAAATTTATCTGTAGTGGATAAAGCAATTGAATTTACTGATGATGAATTAAATTCGGCTTCTGGCGCAATTCAAAAAGTAATAGATCAATATCCAGATAATAAAATAATTTTTGCAAATGGAGGGGATAGAACCTCAGATAATATTCCTGAGATGGAAAAATTTAAAAATAATAAAAATGTAGAATTTGAATTTGGTGTTGGAGGAGATTTTAAAAAGAATTCATCTAGTTGGATATTAAAAAATTGGCAAGGACCACTTGAATACAGACCATGGGGCTGGTTTAGAGTAATTGATGATAGTGATGATCATAAAATAAAGGAAATACAGGTAAATCCAAATTCAAGACTTAGTTATCAGTCACATGCCAAAAGATCTGAAGTATGGATAGTAATTAAGGGTGATGCAACTGTATTGATTGATGACAGCGAGCATCATTTAAAAATAAATAATTCAATTTTTATTCCGGTAGGTAGCAAACATCGATTGGAAAACAATACTGACTCACCACTAAATATAATTGAAGTTCAGACAGGCACATATTTTGGTGAGGACGATATTGTCAGATATGAAGACGATTATGATAGAAAATTAAGCAAATGAGTAAGCTTCCTGCAAATAAGTATTTAGCTTTCTTTCTACTTCTTAATATCTTTAATTTTGTAGATAGAAATTTATTAATGGCTTTTGCTAATGAAATAAAAAGTGATTTTAATCTTTCAAATGTTGAATGGGGTCTTTTAACAGGTGTTTATTTTCTTTTTTTCTACTCGATATTTGGAATTTTTATGGGAGTTCTTGGGGACAAATTTAATAGAATGAAAATTATTGCAGTAGGTGTCTTTTTGTGGAGTTTAATGACCGCATTCACGGGTATTGCAAAAAGCTTTGTTCATTTGATAATTGCAAGGGCCTTAATTGGCATTGGTGAGTCAGCACTAACTCCAAATGCAGTCTCAATGCTTTCTGATTTATTTCCACAAAATAAAAGAGCGACAGCATCAGCTATTTATTACCTAGGTATTCCACTTGGTGTTGGAGTTGGTTTAATTATAGCCTCGGTCTTTGGACCTATATTTGGATGGAGAACAGTTTTCATAACATTAGGTTTAATAGGTATAGTTCTGGCAATCATAACCTATTTTCTTGCTGTGCCTAAAAGAGGAGAACAAGAAAACATACAAAATGAAAATGAAAAAAGTTTATCTACTAAAGAAATAATCTCAAAAACTCTTGAGACATTTTCAAATTCAAAATCAATCATATTTCTAATTATTGGTGGTATTTTTATGCATATACCACTTGGTACTGGCAATTTTGAACTTCTTTGGGCAGTCAATGAGAGAGGTTTTACAAGTTCATCTTATAACCTACTATTTGGAACTTTTTTCATTGTAGGTGGAACGTTTGGCGCTGTAGTAGGTGGTGTTATAACAGATAAATTTGGCCCCAAATTTGAGGGTGGTGCAATGACTGTTCTTACGATTTCATATTTAATATTAACTCCGCTTACTATAAGTTACAGATTTATTGAGCCAAGTGGTTTATTTTTTTATTTCACTTTATTTTTTATATCTGTGAATGTTACATTTTGGGTAGGGCCAATATTTGCAGCTATGCAAACACTTACTCCATACAAAGTAAGATCCACCATGTTGGCAGTATTTATCCTAGGTGTAAATATCATTGGTATGGGATTGGGAAGCTTCGTCACAGGGTATCTTGCTGATTATGTGTTTAATAATACTGCTTCGCCATATACTTGGTCTTTAGTTGCTGTAGGAGCAACAGGAATTGTATCAATACTTTGTTTTTATATTGCAAGTTTTAGTTATAAAAAAGATACAGAATTTGCTATGCAGTCTTAAATTTGAGAAGGTCCTGAATTTATTATTTTCTCCTCAACATCAGATTCAAACTTTACAAAATTGTCTATGAACATACTTACTAATTTCTTAGCTTGTAAATCATACTCAGATGTATCAGCCCACGTACTTCTTGGGTCTAAGACGCTTCCATCGATTCCGTTAACTTCCAGTGGTACAAAAAAACCAAAATTTTTATCCTTTCTCATTTCTGCATTAGATAGCTCACCAGATAATGCTGCATCTAATAGCCTTCTCGTATTTTTTATTGATATTCTCTCTCCCACGCCGTAAACACCACCAGACCAACCTGTATTTACTAACCAACAATCTACATTATATTTTGAAATTTTCTCTTTGAGTAAATTACCGTACTCTATTGGATTTCTTGGCATAAAGGGAGCCCCAAAACACGTAGAAAATGTTGCCTGTGGTTCATTTGATAGTCCAATTTCTGTTCCAGCAACTTTAGCTGTATAACCTGAAAGAAAATGATACATGGCCTGGTCAGGTGATAATTTTGCAATTGGCGGTAATACACCAAAAGCATCAGCTGTTAACATAATTATATTTTTTGGATGATTTGCTTTACCTGATTTTATTACGCCAGGAATATAGTCTAACGGATACGCCCCTCTTGTATTTTCAGTAAGAGAATTATCGTCAAGATCTAAAAGGCCATTTTCTTTCATTATCGCATTTTCTATGACCGTTCCCTTCATTTGAGTAGTCTGATATATTTCAGGCTCAGCTTCTTTTGATAAACGAATAAGTTTTGCATAGCATCCTCCCTCAAAATTAAAAAGACCATCGTCAGACCAGCCATGTTCATCATCACCTAATAGAGATCTCTTTGGATCAGCACTTAACGTTGTTTTACCAGTTCCAGATAGACCAAAAAAGATCGCTGAATCACCATCATTCCCAGTATTAACTGAACAATGCATTGGCATAACTTTTTTTTCTGGCAATAAAAAGTTAAGGAGAGTGAAAACTGATTTTTTTGTCTCTCCGGCATACTCAGTTCCTGAAATTAGAATTACCTTCTCTTTTAAATTTACGATAATTGCTGTTTCACTATTGGTTCCATGAAATTTAGGGTCCATTTTTAAATTTGGAAAATTTATTATTGTAAAGTCAGCACTAAAACTATTAACTTCCTCTGGCGTTGGCCTGACTAAAAGATGCCTTGCAAACAGACCATGCCATGCGTATTCAGTAATTATTGTAACTTTTAAAGAATGATTTCTATCTGCTCCACCCATTAAATCGTGAGCGTATATCGATTTACCTTTAGCAAATTCTATAAATGAACTAGCTATTTTTTGATAATCTTCCTCAGAAAGGGGCACGTTGGTATCACCCCAGTGGATTTTATCTTTATTATCATCTTCCTTTACAAAAAATTTGTCATTCGCCGAACGTCCTGTGTGTTTTCCTGTTTCGACAACTAACGCGCCGTGTTTAGACAACTGTCCTTCACCATTCTTATGAGATATTTCATATAGTTCCTCAGAACTTAAGTTACGGCTTACTTTAGAAGCATTTTCTATAATTTGATTATTTAGATGATTATTCATGATATGAGTGTGTGATAAAAACATATAATTACATTTATGTTAAGGGCAAATATTTACAAAGTTAACATACCTGTTAGTTATATTTTTATGATTTTCTGCCATTTTAATGCCATAACTCATAATTAATAAATAGAAGTATGAAGACTTTAATTGCACTCGTAGATGATGACCGAAATATTTTGATTTCCTTGGAAGAGCTACTGAAAAAAGAGGAATTTGAAATTCATACTTATGCTGATGGTCAATCTGCTCTAAATGGGATGTTTAGATATCCCCCCGCCTTAGCTGTAATTGACATAAAGATGCCTCGTATGGATGGTTACGAGCTTTTTAGAAAGATAAGAGAAAAACTTAAAATACCAGTAATATTTCTTACATCAAAAGATCAAGAAGCAGATAAGTTGAAAGGTTTAATGCAGGGTGTTGATGGCTATGTTACAAAAGGAGGTAATTTTTCTAAAGAAATTTTAATTGAAACAATTAAAAATACGCTAAATAGAGTTAAAATTGACTCTGATAGTAAGAATGTAAATGAAATAATTTTACATGGTGATTTAAGACTAGACTGCTTAAGATATTCTTGTGAATGGAAAGAAATTGAACTTGATGAAGATTTAACTACAACAGAATTCAAAATAATTAGAGAGTTAGTTGAGAGACCGGGAATTGTAAAATCCAGAGATCGTCTAATGGAGATAGCATATAATGATGAGCTTGATGTAGACGACAGGACGATCGATAGTCATATAAAAAGGATTAGAAAAAAATTTCGTAAAATAGATCCTAAGTTCAATGCTATTCACACATTGTATGGTTCAGGATATCAATGGAAATAAAATATATTTCTGTTTAAAATAAAAGAGTTGAACAGCTTATTAAAAAAATATTTATTTTACAATTTGCTAGGATTAGTGCTGCTAGCTATAGCAACTACAGTATTAATAGTTGTTTTAAATGACTATCAATTGAATAAAAGACTCAAGGAGATCGATAATCAAAATTTAATAATTTATAATTTTTTAAATTCATCAAATTTTTTTAGAAATAATGAGTCTGAAAGTATATACAAAACTATTTTATCTAAGCTAGAGATTAAAAATTTATCTATATTAATTCTAGATAATGAAGGAAATGTGGTGATTGATACAAAAGGGTATGATGTTGCTTCAGGCAGCATTACTCCAAGCCCGCTTATTGAAATTGAGGAGCTTGGCAAAAATTCTAATGATAATGAAATTTTGAATTTGGACAAAAAAAACGCTAGCTTTAGGGACTTTCTTAATAACAAAATCTTTATTGAAAAATATAATAATTCAAAAAAAGGAATAAAGAGTAGTTTTTCCATTCAACAAGAAAATAAAAAGTTAGAACTATTTTCAATTTTACCTGTGAGTCTAAATGATGATGTCTTTCATATAGTTGCTTATGAAGATAATACTGAAATCCAAAGGATTAATAATCAAATAAGGTTTAATGTACTTTTGGCTGGTCTAGCTATTGCATTTAGTCTCATTCTTTTTTCTTTTTTCTTAAATTTCATAATTCTTAAGCCAATAAAAAAATTAGCAAAAGCTGCTGAAAATGTAGATGCGAATGTTAAATCGAAACCATTAATTACTGTTCTAGATAGGAGAGAAGATGAAATTGGTCAACTTTCAAAAATTATTAATACCATGCTTAAAAACCTATATCAAAAGATAGATAATGCTGAAAATAATTCAGCTGATCTAATGCATGAGATAAGAAATCCACTTGCATCCATAAGAATGGCCACTGATGTAATCAATGATAAATTAGATGATGAGCAGAAAAAATTTCTTGATTTAATCTTAAATGATATTTCAAGAATTGAGAATATTATCACTGACTATTCATCAATGATTAAGGATGAAGTTAACTTATACAAAAGTCAGTCTAATGTTTTTAATATTAGGGAACTTTTAGATGAGTTAATTCATAATTATAAAGAGAAAGTTTCCAATAAATTAAATATAAAATTTTTTGCCAATGAAAATCAAAATCTTCTGGTCAACGGCCAAAAATCTTTTCTTTATCAAGCCTTCGACAATATCATAATGAATGCCGTCTCATTCTCTCCATCAGGCGGTATTATAGAGATTGTGTTATCATCAACGGAAAACTATCTAAGCGTTTCTATTTCTGACGAAGGTCCAGGAATTAAGGATCCAAACATAAAAAGAATTTTTGATAGATTTTATTCTTTTAGAGACAATCAAAGCGATCAAGGTCATTCAGGTTTAGGTCTAAGTATTGCTAAGCAAATTATAGATGCTCATGATGGCTATATATCTGCGGACAACGTCATAGAAGGTGGAAATATACTGGGTGCTAAGTTCATTGTTAATTTACCATTGGCAGATTAGATGAAATATTAAGATTGATTAATGTTGTATATAACCTATATTTTATGATCTATGGCTAATGAGGATTACAAAGTAGCAGATATAAATCTTGCAGATTTCGGTAGAAAAGAAATTTCACTTGCTGAAACTGAAATGCCTGGATTAATGGCATTAAGAAGTGAATATAAAGGAAAAAAACCACTTGAGGGGGCAAGAATTCTCGGCTGTCTTCATATGACCATACAAACTGCTGTACTAATTGAAACATTAGTAGAATTAGGTGCTGATGTCAGATGGTCATCGTGTAATATATTTTCAACACAAGATCATGCTGCAGCTGCAATAGCAAAAGCAGGTATACCAGTTTATGCATGGAAAGGTGAAACAGAAGAAGAATATTGGTGGTGTGTAAGACAAACGATTGAAGGTAAAGAGGGCTGGAAACCAAATATGATTCTCGACGATGGTGGTGACCTTACAAGTTTAATGCATAAAGAATATAATGACTTATTAAAAGAAGTAAAAGGGCTCTCAGAAGAAACAACAACAGGTGTACTAGCATTAAAAAAAATGGAGAGTGAAGGTACGTTAATGGTGCCAGCTATTAATGTAAATGACTCAGTCACCAAATCTAAATTCGACAATCTTTATGGCTGTAGAGAAAGTTTAGTTGATGGAATTAAAAGAGCGACTGATGTCATGATGTCAGGAAAAGTAGCTATAGTTGCTGGCTTTGGTGATGTCGGCAAAGGCAGTGCTGCTTCATTACGTCAAAGTGGTGCAAGAGTAATGGTTACTGAAACAGATCCAATTTGCGCATTACAAGCGGCAATGGAAGGCTATGAAGTTGTATTGATGGATGAAATGATTAAGGAAGCAGATATAGTTGTAACTGCTACTGGAAATAAAGATATTGTTACCGCAGACCACATGAGAGATATGAAAGATAGAGCAATTTTATGCAACATTGGTCACTTCGATAACGAAATACAAGTTGATGCACTCAGAAACTATAAATGGGATGAGATCAAGCCACAAGTACATGAAATTACTTTTCCTGATGAAAAAAGAATCATTTTATTAGCTGAGGGAAGATTAGTTAATTTAGGTTGTGCTACTGGCCATCCAAGCTTTGTAATGAGCGCTTCATTTACAAATCAGGTAACAGCGCAAATCGAATTATGGAATAATTCAGAAAATTATGAAAAAAAAGTTTATGTACTGCCAAAACATTTGGATGAAAAAGTTGCGCGTCTCCATTTGGAAAAGGTAGGAGCTAAACTCACACAACTATCAAAAGATCAAGCTGACTACATTAGCGTAACTCCAGAGGGACCCTATAAACCTGAAGCTTATCGATACTAAATTTCATTTTAGTGTTAGAATTTATTCATGCTCCTAAAAAATGAGAGGGACACCCAACTGTTTGCTAGAAAATTAGTAAAATTTTCTAAGGGTAACAATATTGTAATTTGTCTTAATGGCAATTTAGGTTCTGGAAAAACCACATTCAGTAGGTATTATATTCAAGAGTACTTAAAAGACGCAAAAATAAAAGAAATACCAAGTCCAACCTTCACTTTATTACAGGTATATGAACATAAAAATATTAAAATTAATCATTTTGATTTTTATAGACTTAATTCAGCCGCAGAGTTAGTTGAATTAAATTTTATGGAATCAACATTTGACGATGCATGCTTAATAGAATGGTCTGATAAATTCAAAGAAATTCTTCCAACAGATCGAATAGAAATATTATTTAAAATTTTGAAAAATAATACTCGTAATGTTGGTATAAAAAAATTTGGTAGGTTTCAAAATTTAAAAATCAATGAATAATCGTTTCAATCAGCTATTATTATTTTTAGAGAAACAGAAAATCTCTACCAAAAATTTAGTTGCGATCAGAAGTGATGCATCTTTTAGAAAATATTACAGATTAGAAAATAATATCCTTGTCATGGATGCAGCACCTGAAAAGGGTGAGTCAGTCTCAAAATTTTCAGAAATTGCAAGAATACTTCATTCATTTAATCTAAGTGCCCCAAAGATAATAAATGTAAATAAAAAAGAAGGTTTCATTCTACTTGAGGACTTTGGAGATAAAATTTTTTCTACATTCATGAATAAAGAAAATAAAATAGATTTATACAAAAAAGCAATTGATGTTTTAATTGATATAAAGATTAAATCCAATCAAAATAAATCTTCTTTAAGCAAATTAACAACTTATAACTTTGAGGAGCTGTATAAAGAATCAATTTTATTTATTGAATGGTTCATTGAGCAAAAACTTAGAATGCAGATCAGTAATAAAAAAAGAGAAGAATTTTATCAAATTTTACAACAAGCTTTTTTAAATATCAAATCTCAAAACGATACTCTTGTTCTTAGAGACTACCACGTTGATAATTTAATTCTAAAGGATCACAAGGAGCCTTTAAAACAAGTTGGTTTGATAGATTTTCAAGATGCATTATTAGGTTCATCATTTTATGATCTTGCATCGCTATTAGAGGATGTACGTATGCCTTTAAATGAAAATGAAAAAGAGGAATTGCTTAAATATTATATTAGTATGACAAATGAAAATTATGAGATGGTTCGTAGGGAAATCAACTTTTTTTCTCTTCAAAGAAACCTAAAAATTCTTGGAATATTTAATAGACTTTCGATTAGAGATGGAAAAGCAAGATACTTAGAGTATCTTCCTGCAACTTTTAATTTTATTAAATCAAATTTAAAATCATCATTGTTTTTTGATATGAAGAAATGGATTGATGAGTTGCAGATAAAAGAGCTTCAATTATGAAGTCTTCAATTATTCTTGCTGCAGGGTTAGGCAAAAGGGTAAGAGAATATTCTTTGGATTTACCAAAGCCACTGATTGAAGTAAACGGAAAACCCTTTATAGAATATTCAATAAATATTATGGAGGAGTTAGGCTTTGAGGAAATTTTCATAAATGTTCATTACAAATCTGATCAAATTATCTCGTATTTAAAAAATCTAAATAATCCAAAAATCAAAATTTCTGATGAGACAGATTACCTATTGGATACTGGTGGTGGAATAAAAAAAATTATGGATGAAAATAAAATAGAACATGTATTTATTTTAAATTGTGACAATTTATGGGAAGATGAAGACACTGTCTTCTTTAGAGAAATGATAGAGAATTTTCCAGCAGATACAATGTCGTTACTTGCTCTAACGCCGATAGATCTTATAAGTGGCTATGATGGTAAAGGTGATTTTTCATTTACGAAAGATGATTATATACAAAGATATAATGATACAACTAGTAAAGGCTACGTATTTAATGGTGCTCAGATTATTAGGAAAGAAGCATTCAAAGACTTAAAAAGTAATGTATTTTCAATTAATCAAGTATGGGATGATTTAATTTCAAAAAATTTGATCAAAGGCTACAAATTCAATAAAAATGTTTTACATCTAGGTACTACAGCAGCTCTAAAAAAATACGACGAGAAATTATGATTAAAAGAATAAATATATTTATAATCACCGCACTTCTAATAACTATCTCAACTTTAGCATCTGCACAAGATGACCAGAATCTTGCAAGTTTCATCCTTCGAAATCACGAAGCGAGTGCTCTCCCAACAGTTGGAAACAGTGATGCAGAAATTACAGTTGTAGAATTTTTTGATTATAGATGCGGCTATTGTGCAAAACAGGCAAAAGATTTTGAAAAAATATTAAATGAGTCAGAAAATGTTAAAATTGTTTATCTTGAATGGCCAATTTTTGGTGACATATCAGATACAGCGGCAAAAATTGCACTAATTATTTGGGATAACTATCCTGATATGTATTTTGACATTCATAATGGATTAATGAAACTTGGACCAAGAATGAAAAAAGATTCAATAATTACTCTATTAAATGAAAACAATTTTGATGGTCAAAAAATTTTTAATCAGGCGTTGGATCAAACTGAAAATGCAGTGATTAATGAAAATTTTAAATTAGCACAAAGTTTAGGATTAAGAGGAACCCCAGCATCTGTAATTAATGATTCGATTTATCCCGGGTATATTAAATACGAAGTGTTAAGCAATTTAGTTAAATAGTTATTTAATAAATAAAATTTCGATGCTTGAATTTCATCACGAATACAGTAACCTCTTTATTAATGATTAATAAAGCAAAATTTCAAATAGGTTCTATTGTAAAGCATAAGTACTTTGACTTTAGAGGAGTAATTTTTGATGTTGATCCAGAATTTAATAATACTGAAGAATGGTATCAATCTATTCCGTTACAAGTAAGACCTAGAAAGGATCAACCTTTTTATCATTTGTTGGCCGAAGCACCCAGCCAACCTTCTTATGTTGCTTACGTCTCTCAACAAAATTTATTACCAGATGAAACAGATGATCCTGTTTCACATCCACTTGTTGAAGAGATGTTTACTGGAATAAAAAACGGAAAATATATTTCTAAGACAAAACATAACTAAATTAAATTTAATGAGAAGTTCACTAAAACAAGTATTTGAGCTCGGCCCTCTTGTCGTATTTTTTTATTTTTTTATCAAGACTGGTAAAATTGAAGAAGCAATTCTACCTCTAATGATTGCTGCAGGAGTTGCAATTGTAGGGTCATATATTATAGACCGCAAAGTTTCTCCAATGCTGTTGTTTAGTACTATTTTAATATTTATTTTTGGCGCTTTAACAATTTACTTTAATGATCCCTTTTTTATTAAATTTAAGGTTACCTTGGTTAATCTCATTTTTTCTTTTGTACTATTTGGAGGTTTATATTTTAAAAAGCCACTATTAAAGTCTTTAATGGGTACTGCAATAAAACTCACTGATTATGGCTGGATACAATTAAGTAAAAGATGGGCTTTTTTTTTCTTATTCCTGGCAGCTGCCAATGAAATAGTCTATAGAAATTTTTCTGATGCAGTTTGGGTAAATTTCAAATTATTTGGAATTATGGGTCTTACTTTTATATTTATTTTCTCACAAGCATTTTTTATTCAAAAAAACTTGGCCGATAATTAATTGTTTTTTTCTTTCTCAATAAATTCATCTATAAGCCTCCACGTTACAAAAGCAAAGACTATCAGGCCACCCAGCAATTCTATCATAGGAGGTTTTTCTCCAACACCAGCCCATGCCCAAATTGGAGCTAAGATAGGTTCTAATAGAATGTATAAAGCTGCTCGGTGAGGTGGAATATAGCGAGATCCAATTGTAATAAACATAAAACCAAGACCTACTTGAAATGCACCCATAAATAAGACAAGCAACAGGTCTTTCGTACTTATTGAATGATCTTGAATAATCAATAAGCCAACAATAATAACCAATATACCAGAAAGAAAAGTTGATGGCATAAAATCTACATCTGACCGTCTATTAATTAATGTGAGTTGTAATGCAAAACAAATTGGAACACCAAGTATTATTAAATTACCAAGACTGTTAGCTGTTTCAAATCCTTGG
Source organism: uncultured Pelagibacteraceae bacterium (assembly GCA_902578305.1). GTDB lineage: Bacteria > Pseudomonadota > Alphaproteobacteria > Pelagibacterales > AG-422-B15 > CACNXQ01. The sequence goes on from CACHCK010000008.1 coordinate 16,026, forward strand.
GAAAACATAATTGAGATTCCAATCATCGACCCTGCTATTGCAACAATAGTTTTCGTACCAACGATTTTTTTTAAAAAAAAATAACTTGCTAAGGCAGCCCAGAGAGGTCCAGTGCTCATTAAAAAAACAGCATTCGCAACTGAAGTGTTACTCATCCCAAAAACAAAAAAAATATTACTTAGTCCTAAAATTACAGCAAGTAATAATCCGTCTTTACCAATATTAATAAAGGCCTTTGGTGTTTCAGATTTAAATTTTATTAAAATGTAAATTAAAGCTACTAAGCAAAATGTAATCGATCTATAGGAAGTTACTTGCATTGTAGTTGCGTCATCTACAAGCCTGATAAGTAATCCACCAAAACTTAAAAAAAATCCAGCCGCTAGAAGACAAATTGCACCAAAAATTTCATTGTTGTATTTTTTCATTTTTTCGTAGAAAATATTTCAATACTTATTTCTTAATAATCAATTCATGAAAATATTAATAAGCTTTTTCTTTTTTACTTTTTTGGTTTCATGTGGTGATCAAAACCAGTCTAATGAGACATTTAGCTCAGATCAAGGATTGTCTCAGGAGCATAAAAAAGAATTTAAAAAGGATTTAATTGAAGTAACCGAGGATATTTATGTTGGTGTAGGATATGGCCTTGCGAACTCAATTATGATTGAAACGGAAAACAGTTTAGTAATTGTTGATACATTGGGTTCTGTTGAAAGAGCGGAAGAATTATATCAAGATTTTAGAGAAATTTCAGAAAAACCAATTGTAGCTATCGTTTACACTCATAATCATTTAGATCATCTTGGTGGTGCAACTGTTTTCTATAACGAAAATGAAACAGAAATATATGCGCAAGAAAATATAATTTATAATTTAGATAATATAGCAACAACTATAAGACCGATAATCTTTCAAAGATCGGCGAGGCAGTTTGGAATACCTCTACCCGAGGAAGAAATAGTTCATCAAGGCATTGGAGGGTTTTTAGAAATTAATGATCAAGAAACACTTGGCCTTGTCAGACCAACTATACTTTTTGATGATGAGTTAACTATTGAAATTGATAATCTTACATTTGTCTTAGCGCATGTGCCTGGTGAGACAGATGATCATCTATATGTGTGGATACCTAAGAAAAAAGCTGTGATGGTTGGTGATAATTTTTATAGATCATTTGCAAATTTATACGCAATAAGAGGAACAAAATTTAGAAATCCTATGGAATGGGTCGATAGTCTCGATAAAATCAGATTACTTAATGCAGAGCATCTGGTTCCAAGTCACTCGCGTCCTATAAGTGGAAAAGAAAATGTAGAAAAAGCTCTCACTGATTATAGAGATGGCATTCAGTTTGTTCATGACCAAACTATAAGATATGCAAATAAAGGATTAACGCCTGATGAGATTGTGCAAAAAGTAAAATTACCAAAGCACCTAGCTGAGTCTCCATACTTACAACCTTTTTATGGCTCTATATCGTCTTATGTTAGATCAACATTTAGTGGGTATATTGGCTGGTTTAGTGGAAACATATCTGACCTTCATCCTCTGACTGTTGAAGAGAGAGCTAAAAAACTTGAGGTCATGGCTCAAAGGCAAACTAAAATATCTGATGAGGCACAAAATGCTCTCGATAATGGAGAATATCAGTGGGCCTTGGAACTAGCAGATATGTTAATCGCACTTGATGCAAACAATACACAAGCCAAAAATATAAAAGCTGCTGCAGCTGATCAATTAGCCAAGTTTCAACTAGCATCTAATGATTACTATTTTTATAAAACAGTTGCAGGTGAATTAAGGAATGAAATTGATGTAAATCCATCAACTCCGAATAGTGTTACGTCTGAACAATTACAAGCAACACCAATGAAAGCAATAATGAAGTCGCTTCCCGTAAATCTTAACGCGGATAAATCTGTTGAAATAACAAAAAAATATGAATTTAGATTTATCGATAGCGAAGAAGTATACACTATACATATAAGAAAAGGAGTAGCCCAGTTAAGTAAAATACCAGATTCTAGTGCTGAAGTAAAAGTCATCACTGATCAACAAACTCTTAAGGAAGTATTTGCCGGTTTAAAAAATGTAGCTGCTATCTCTCTTCTCCTAGCAAATAACACGATCGAAGTAGAAGGTGGAAAACTTGAATTTCTAAAATTCTTGGGATTATTTACCGACTAGTTATGGGCCAAAAACAATCATTTATTTTAGGTGGACTTGGATTAATTCCATTTATCTTAATTTTAATTGCATGCGCAATATCACCTCCAACTGAGGAATTGTATGGATTACTTTTATTTATTTATGTTGCATATGCAGCAATCATCTCATCGTTTCTGGGTGGTATTCAGTGGGGCCTAATCACAGCTTTTGCTGACAAAATTTACTACGTCTTTATTCCACTTTTTATTTCTGTTATGCCTCCATTGATTGCTTGGGCTGCACTTTTGAGTATTAAGAATTTAAGTCTCTCATTAGGTTTAATTCTTGTAAGCTTTCTAATATCTGCCGTTCATGATTATTACTTGTATCAACAGCAAAAAATCTCACAATTATGGTTTATAACAATGAGAATATCTCTTTCATCAATAGTGATAGTTATTACGAGCTTGATGTTTTTATTTGTTTTTTAAGCTATGAGTCTTTGAATAAAAAAGAAGAAACCAAAGAAAACAACCGCAAAGAATGAAAGATTTTTCATGACTTCTATTATTTTTGTAATTTTTAATGTCATTAATAATTTGTATATTAATAAAATTAATAAGACAAAAATTATCTGACCTACTTCTACACCTAAATTGAAACCTAATAATCCAGAGAAAATATTTTCACTACTTATTTTTGAGCCAAGTAAAAATCCTCCAAAACCAAATCCATGAATAAGTCCAAAAATAATTGTTATAATAGATAGCAAATTATTTTCTGAATTTAAATTTTTAAGTAAGTAAAAATAACCTAGAGAAAATAGAAGTATTCCTAATATTAAGAAATACGGAAAATTTGGATTGATTAAATTGCCAAATATTAAAAGTAATAAACTTAGCGTCGTTATAAAGATCATACTTACTCTATGATCATTATTTTCTTTATACAAATATTCCAAGCCGACGAACATTATTGTATAACCAATTAATGCTTCAACTAAAGAGGATTTTACTTGGATAATGTTTATTACTGAAAGTGATAGAGTTAAACTGTGTCCAATAGTGAATCCCGTGATTACCAGAAGTAATCGTTTTAAATTTGTTACTAAAAGCAACAGTCCAAGAATAAATAGCAAGTGATCATAGCCACTTAGAATATGATCAAGACCCAATGAGAAAAATTTATAAAAACTATTCGAGAAGCTATTATTTTCCTTTTCTTCATTTAAATCAATTGACTGATCATTAAAAAATAAGGCTTTTTCAGTATATAAATTATTATCAATGTAGATACGTGCTATATGAATATGACTTTGAACAAGATTAAACAGCGCATTATTTATAATTTTTATTTCTTTGTTTGATGGACATTCAAAATTTAGTGAGAGATTTAAACTTCCTTCTTGAGAATTTAATTCTTTAATTTCATCAACAAGAGAACAACTTTTGCCTTCTGAGGTGACTTTGAGATGCTGGCTGAGGTAGATTTTGAATACATCGGTCTCACTCAAATTCTCTTCAAACATAATCTTCTGGTAGTTTTCAACTTGAAAAATACGAGTGGACTCAAGTGTTAAAAGAGAAAAATTTGCCTCAACTTTGTTATCTACAACGTTCCATTTAGAGAATGACTCACTAAAGTAGTGGGCATTCAATGGCGATAAAAGAAAAAAGAGGATTATGACTGTGTTTGCAATGATATAATTCATTATTTATTGAAAATCATACCTAGTGATGGATGAATTTTCTTTTAAATATATAAGGTAGTCTTTTAATTTTTGATCATCTAGTTGATTGTTATAATCAAATATAATTCTATCTTTTATTTCCTCGAAGTAATCGTCATTCACTTCTAATTTTTGAATATCGTATAGTTTAAAAATATAAAACCCATTGGTTCCGAAAATTGGTTCAGAAATAGAATTTATCTCCATCATGGTTATCTGATTACAAATGCCTTTGCCTAATAATTGTTCACAATCTTTCAGATTTATTAATTTTTGAGGGATATCAAACAAATTGTTTTCATTATACTTCTGCTTTACCTCCGAAAATGTTTTAGTATCTAACTCAAGGTTAATATTACTTATTTTTGTTTCAAGTGTTTTAAGATCAGACTCAGTTCCTAGCAAAACAGAATTTGGATTATTTGATTTTAAAAAAATAAAATCAAATTTAATTTTTTCCGTTGGCGCATACTTATTTATATTTTTTTTAAAATAGTCTCTCACATCAGCTTCAGTTATCTGATTATCTTCAACCTGAATAATAAAATCGATGACCTGAGTAATCATTTCCTTTCTTACACCAATATCTTTTTTGTGAAGATTAAGTTCTATACCTCTTTGCACCAAAAGTTCCTCCTCAATCATACGTTCAAGAAGAAGATCGAGTATTTCAAAATCGTTACTAAGGTCTAAATCAGCTCCAAGATTTGTTGCATATCTGAGGAACTGGTCTTCTGTGATGACTGTCTCATTCACTAAAGCAACAGCTTTTTTATTGCTGAGAGATAAGTTGTCATTAAAACTAATTGTATCGTAAAAAATCAAAAACAGTCCTGCTAGGATCGCAGTAAAAAATAATACATTTAATTTATTAAAAATTTTCATCATTTCAGAGAGATTACCATAGGTTTTTTTATCATTATAACGAAAATACTTTTGACATAAGCAGTGCCAGAACTATACTTTTTTTATATGAATATTTTAAAAGTTATAAGATATTTTTTTATTCTATCTATTCTCTTTATCATTAGTTGTCTTGTTGTTTTACAATTTGGTTTATTCAGTGAAGACCTTGGGCCCGGTGAAATCACTGGAAAAATAAATACAGTTGAATTTGTTGAAGATAAGAAAAAACGACAACTTCAGGCCATGGAGTCATTAAATGAAATACCGACAAAGCAAATCCTATTTGGTGATTTGCATGTTCACTCAACTTTTTCTGCTGACGCGCATGCAATGAGCTTACCTATTACTGGAGGGAATGGCGTACATCCTGTTGCAGATGCCTGTGATTTTGCAAGACACTGTTCAGCATTAGATTTTTGGTCAATTAATGATCATGCAGAAGCAACAACTCCAAAGAGATGGATGGAAACAAAAGAAACTATTCGAAAATGTAATGCCTTGAATGTTGATCCAGCAAATCCTGACTGTGTGGCATTCTTAGGTTGGGAGTGGACACAAGTTGGTGTTGTCAGAGGCAATCATTGGGGACATCACAATGTAATTTTAAAGGAAGAAGATGATCAATTGGTGCCACCTCGAGCAATCGCATCATTATCTGTAGCACGACAAGCAATGACTGCAAGACCATTGCTGCCAGGGACACTGTACCCTTTTGTCGATCTTGAAAATTTCAAACGTTACAACGACTTTCAACGTTATCAGGTGGAAACAGTTAAAGTACCTGATTGTAATTTAAGAACACCGTCAAAAGATTTGCCGCTTGATTGTTACGAACAAGCGGTCACGCCACTTGATTTAGTTACAAGATTAGAGATGTACGATAGTGACTATATGGTTATACCTCATGGCCAATCATGGGGACTTTATACACCCGCTGGCTATACTCTTGATAAAAGTTTAGAGCACTCAAAAAAATTTCCAAAAATGTTTGAGCTTCTCGAAACCTATTCTGGGCACGGTAACGCTGAAGAGTATCGCTCTTGGCGTGGTGTTGATGTTGTCAGAAATGGCCAACAAGAGTCAAGGCCTTTTACTTTTACAATGGGTGATATTGATTTAAATCAAGGAACTTTTACCATTGAAAACCCTGATGGTTCGGAAGAAGTAATCGATATTGGAACTCAAACATGTCCTGATCCATCTGACAATTACATTCCTCAATGTTGGCAGGCCGGCAAGATAATATATGAGAGATGCATCGATGAAGGCACAGATGAGTCTGAGTGCGCATCAAGAAGAGAAGAAACAAAACAGTCAGTGGTAGATAGGGGTCGAGCTGGTTATCAAGTTGTCCCAAAAAATACTTTCTTAGATCGTAATATTTCTGGCCAATGTACTGATTGTTACAGTCCCCCAATGAATCACGTACCTGGAGCAAGTGCTCAATACGGTTTGGCTCTCACTAAATTCAAAGATGATGGCACAAAACATAGGTTTCGATACGGCTTTATAGGCTCAAGTGACAATCACTCTTCTGCGCCGGGAAGTGGATATAAAGAATTATTTGGAAATAACATTGATGGAAGCGGTCCACCTACTAAATTTTTTGATAGACTACTTCATATGGATCCTTGGTATTTTCCAAAAAGTCTAAGCCCCACCGGCAAGAATTCAAACCCAGTTAAAGACTCATACATATCTGACTCTCAACCTCAACAATATGAAATCCCAGAGTTGATTGTTGGATTTAATACAATTGAATGGGAAAAACAAAGAGGCTTCTTCACTACAGGTGGATTAGCTGCTGTACATTCAGATGGACGTTCAAAAGAAGAAATATGGGATGCACTTAAAAGAAAAGAAACCTATGCAACAAGTGGAACTAGAATTCTTCTATGGTTCAATATGATTAGTGGTGATAAAAAAATTCCTATGGGCTCATCTGTTGAAATGTATGCTGTACCAGAATTTGAAGTCAAGGCTATGGGATCATTTGAACAAAAGCCAGGATGTCCAGAAGATGCGTATAATGCTCTTGGAGAAGACAGAGTAGATGAATTGTGTTATAACGAATGTTATAATCCAAGTGATAAAAGAAATTTTATACAACGCATTGAAGTCATAAAAGTTTTACCTCAAGAATATTCTGATCAACCTATAGATGACCGTATAATTGATACGTGGAAAGTACATTATTGTAATCCAGATGATGTTGGGTGTACGTTTAGATTTAAGGATGAGGATTTCCTTAAAGATCAAATAGACGCAAGTTATTATGTCCGCGCTATTGAATTGCCATCACCTCAGATAAATGTGAAGGGTGGTGTATGCACTTTTGATGATGAAGGTAATTGTGTAGAATTTAAATTGTGTACGCAAGACTGGAGACATCCGAGAGATATTGAAACTTGTTCTGAAATTGATGAACATCGCGCATGGTCGTCACCAATTTATGTAGATTTTCTCTCTTAATCAATTTTCTGAATTCATGAAATTTTTAATTCCAAGCATAATATCTGTTGTCGTAGGTTCCTTGTTTAGCTGGGCATATTTGACTGCATATGGACTCACTATTTTATACTTTGTTTACTTATCGATGATGATTGGTGTAGTTTTTCTTGCTGCAGATGCTTGGAGGAATCGAGATAAATGAATATTTAGCATTAGAAAGTCATTGCTAAATTATTGATTTTATTAAATATTAATTTTTTTCCACACGTTGTCATATTGGCATTCAACCATAATTGTGAATCCCGCCATTTAATAAATGATGCCAGTATCAAAAAAAAATAGGGAGAAAATACATGTTTAAAAAAGTTATACTTTATACAGTATTATTTTCATCACTATTATCCGCTAATGCTTTTGCAGCTGTCGATGACGAAACGGCATATGCTTTAAACACACTTTTGTTTTTAATTAGTGGTTTCCTAGTGATGTGGATGGCTGCTGGATTCTGTATGTTAGAGTCTGGTTTAGTTACATCAAAAAGTGTATCTACGATAGCCGCAAAAAACATTGGCCTTTATTCAATCGCTGGAATTATGTTCTGGCTAGTAGGATATAATTTGGCCTACGGAATACCAGAAGGTGGATATATTGGATCATTTACAGCTTGGAGTGACGGCTCTGCTATTGCTACAGGTTATTCTGATGGATCTGACTGGTTTTTTCAGATGGTTTTCTGTGCAACAACAGCATCAATTGTTTCAGGAACATTAGCTGAAAGAATAAAAATTTGGCCATTCTTTTTATTCGTAGCAATTTTAACGGGTGTAATTTATCCAATCGAGATGGGTTGGCAATGGGGCGGTGGATGGTTATCTGCTGCTGGCTTCTCAGACTTTGCTGGTTCAACTCTTGTGCACGCAGCAGGTGGTGCTGCAGCATTAGCTGGCGCAATTGTTCTTGGTCCAAGGCTTGGAAGATTTGATAACGGTAAATTAGTACCGTTTGCAAACTCATCTATACCTCTTGCAACTCTAGGTGTATTTATTCTATGGCTAGGTTGGTTTGGATTTAATGGTGGTTCACAGCTGGCATTAGGATCTTTTGACGATGCTACAGCCGTTGCTACAATTTACATTAATACAAACCTTGCTGCTTGTGCTGGTGTACTAGTATGTGCTGCTATCACAAGATTGGTCAGAGGTAAAACTGATGTAGTAATGATGTTAAATGGTGCGCTTGGTGGTTTAGTTGCAATAACTGCAGAACCATTAATGCCAACACCTTTAATGGCAATCATTATTGGCGGTATTGGTGGTGCACTAGTATTTGCTGGTACTGAATTACTCACAGCCATGAAAATTGACGATGTTGTAGGAGCGATTCCAGTTCACCTTATTGCAGGTGTATGGGGTACTCTTGCTGTACCAATTACTAATCCGGATACTAGCTTTGGAACCCAATTCCTAGGCACAGCATCAATTTGTGTGTTCGTATTCGTAGTGTCCATAATTATATGGTCAATTATGAAAGCCACAATCGGTATAAGGATTAGCGAAGAAGCTGAAAAAGAAGGAACGGACGTAGCTGAGACAGGTGTTATCGCCTACTCAATTAGAGACTAAGTTCACTCTTTTAAACTAATAAAAAGGGTCCACTTTTTTCCCCAATGATTATTCAAGTGGACCCTTTTTTACATTTGTATTCGTATTCTATTTCCTTTAATCTCTCCCCGTTATGTCCGACAAAATAAATCCATTTGAAAAGAAAAAAAAAGGTGTCTTCTTTTTCAAGTCATCTAATCCATATGAGTTTTATGATCTTCTAAATGGTAAGAACATGGATGATAAACAAGATGTTTGGGGTACACTAATTTTTCCTGAAAATGCAAAAAAGCCATGTCCTCTAATAATACCAATTCATGGCAGTGCAGGGTTAAGAGAAGGTCATCACACTCACATGGTCAATTTATTAGATGCTGGGTTTGCTATTTTTAGGATTCATCATTTTGAATCTAGAGGAGTTATTTCAATCGTTGAAAATCAAACAGAAGTAACCCTTGCTTCGATGATTACTGATGCCTTTCGTGCATTAACATTAGTTTCTAAACATCCTGATGTTGATAGTGATAAAATAGGTATCATGGGGTGGAGTCTTGGCGGTAGCACAGCTTTTTATGCGGCCTGGCAACCTATTATTGATACTCTCACTCAGAATGGCGAAAAGTTTGCTGCGCATTTACCTATTTATCCTGGGACACTACTTAAGCCCGAGGATAATCGTTGGTCAGATGCTCCAATGCATGTTTTATTTGGAGAAGATGATGACTATACTCCTCTAAGTCTTTGTAAAAAAATGATTGATTATATGAAACCAGTTCGTAGTGTAGAGCTTACAACTTATCCAAACGCTCACCATTCTTTTGACTCTATTGACCCTGTTGAATTTATTCCTTATGCCATTAGGCTGAAAGACATGTTTATTGATTTAAAGATGGATGGACGACAAATTTTTACTGATGAAAACAATAATACTTTTCATCTAGACTCACTTGAAGAAAGAATGCGTTTGTTAAAAGAAACACCTGATATTCTCGGAGCTCACGCGGGAGGTAATTGGGCGGCTCGTAAGCAATGTCACAAAGACGCTGTTTCATTTTTTCAAAAACAATTTTTTTCATAAAAATTTATTGAGTGGTATTGACTCTTACCTCCACTAGTGCAATAATTAGAACAAAACAAGAACAAAATAGAATTTATCCAATGTTTTTAACATTTTATAAAGAAGCAGTAGAGTGCGGTTTTCCCTCTCCAGCGAGAGATTTTACAGAGGGGACAATTGACTTAAATGAGGAACTTATTCCACATCCAAATGCGACTTTCATAGTCCGAGCACGTGGTGACTCTATGATTGGTTCAGGTATTTATCCAGGAGATCTTCTCATTGTTGATCGGAGCATTAAGCCTCGAAATAACTCTATAATCATAGCAGTTTTAGATGGGGAACTGAGTGTTAAAATTTTAAAAATAGAAAATAAACAAGTTTGTTTGTCGTCATCTAACAAGAACTATATTGATGTTTTAGTCTCTGAGGAAATGGATTTTACCATATGGGGAGTATGCACAAACGTTGTTCATAGTTTAAGTCCAAAGAATAGATAATTAATGAGAGACAAAGTTTTTGCACTAATCGATTGCAATGCATTTTATGTTTCATGTGAACGTGTTTTTAATCCGAAACTTAACAGTAGACCAGTCGTAGCTCTATCAAATAATGATGGTTGCATAATATCACGTTCTAAAGAAGCAAAGGCTCTTGGAATAAAAATGGGTGTTCCACTTTTTAAGGTGAAAGATATTGTAGAAAAAGAAAAGGTGGTTGTATTTTCTTCAAACTACACGTTGTATGCGGATATGTCACGCCGGGTAATGAATATTATTTCTAGTTCTTCCCCTTATACAGAAATATATTCAATTGATGAAGCATTTGTAGAGTTGAGCAGTTTACCAATTGATTATGAGTCTTATGCCCATCAACTGAGACAAACTATTTTACAGCATACAGGAATTCCAGTCAGCATAGGTATCGCCTCAACAAAAACCCTTGCAAAGGTTGCAAACCATAAGGCTAAAAAAGATGATTCTTTGAACGGTGTATGTTCACTTGTGAATTATAATAATATTGACCAAATACTTGAACTAACTGAAGTGGGTGATGTATGGGGAGTAGGAAGACGTTTATCAAAAAAATTAATTAATCATGGAATACATAATGCAAAACTACTAAAGAATTGCAGTGACTCATGGATAAGAAAAATGATGAGTGTCAATGGCTTGAAAACAATTACAGAGTTAAGAGGGATTTCTTGTATTCCTCTTGAAGAATACTCAATGACAAGAAAAAGCTGCTGTACCACGAGATCATTTGGAAAACTTCTGACAAATTTAGAAGACATAGAACAAGCTGTTACAACTTTTGCACGAAGAGCTGCTGAACGTATACGCTCTGAAAGCCTTGCGGCGTCTTGTGTTTCGGTCTTTGTAAGAACTAATCCTTTTGATAAAAAGAGTGCTTATTATTCAAACGGGGCATCAAGAACGCTTTCTCATCCAACTCACGATAGCATAACAATTATTGAAACAGCTTTATTACTTACAAAGAGAATTTTTAAAAATAACTACCAGTATAAAAAAGCAGGTGTGCTTCTTAGTGGTTTGTGTGATGAATCAGAAATTCAAGAGACACTATTCGAAAAAAATTATAATCAAAATTCTGATCTTATGTCAGCAATCGATGCCATTAACTATCGTTACGGTCGGGACACACTTCAGATGGCATCAGAATGTAAAGTTGGCAATTGGAAACAAAAAAGAGAAAACTGTACAAGAAACTATACAACGCAGATTGATAGATTGCTCTTAGTTTAAATTTTTATTAAGGAAGTCAGTAAAAATATTATTCAGTTCATCTACAATAAAACCACCACCACCGTGACCACCTGTAAAAATAAAACTTTCAGCTCTTGGAATTAAGCTTAAAACCTGTTGAACAGTTTTCGGATCAATTTCATCATCATCACTTGCATAGGCTATATGAATAGGAATATCGGATTGTGAGAATTTTTCATAATCAGGAATAAAGTTTGTATTTGCAATATTTCGTATTGAAGAAAGCAGTGATTGTTCTGTTCCAGGTAGTGTAAGTTGAGCAATGTACCTGTCAATTAAATCTCTCTGTTCAGGATTATCTGTTACCCATTGTTCAGCTCTATTTTTTGAAAAAGGAATTCCAAAGACCCTTAAAACAAAATTTCCTAAGACTGGAGTTTTTAACGCACTAAGTATTTTACTGTTACTATTTACTAGAGGAACTTGTAAACCAATAGCAGATACTTGATTCGGATATTTGTTAGCGTAATTGATTGCAATAGGAGCTCCCATTGATGAACCATGTAAAATAGATTTCTTTATTTCTAAATAACCTAATAATTCGTTAAGTTGATCTAGATAAAATTCCATGTTGTATTCAGAAACAGGTCTGTCCGAGTAACCTCTTCCATACTGATCATAACAGATTACTCTATAGCCTTTTTGACTTAATCCATCGCAGAATCCAACATATCCTTCTGAAGGCAAGGTTGCGCCATGAATAATAATTATTGCAGGATCATTTTTATTTCCATAATCCTTATAGGCTGTTAGCCCTTTAGAAAGATTGACAAAATTATAGTCTGATTTCTCCTGATAAGATTTTAAATCCCCTTTTTCAAAGCTGCTAAATGCATAAATAACTGTGAGTACAACTATAATAAGTAGAAGTATAAAAAATGTGCTTGTAAATATACTTTGGAAAATAGTCATTTTTTATCAACTATAATAACTTAATTAATAAAATCAAAGTTGATCCGTATTGGCTGATTTGCTAGCATATAGGTCAATTAAAATGGGAGATTATTAATGAAAAAAACGATATTCAGTTTAATCGCAGGGGTGATGGTTTTAGGACTGTTCTATGGTTGTGACAGACAGTCAGATCAAGCATCTACTGACGAAATAAAAATTGGAGTAATTCTTGGATTTACAGGTCCAATTGAGTCACTCACACCAACAATGGCCAGCTCAGCCGAACTCGCGATGAAAGAGGCAAGTGACTCTGGATTACTTTTAGGCGGAGCAACAGTAAGTTCTGTTCGTGCTGACTCAACATGTGTTGATGCTGGTGCGGCTACTTCAGCAGCCGAAAGACTAGTAACATCAGATAATGTTGCAGCAATAATGGGAGCGGATTGCTCCGGAGTTACAACTGCAATTGCAAATAATGTAGCAGTGCCTAATGGAGTAACAATGATTTCTCCATCAGCTACTTCACCTGCATTAACGGACATTGATGATAAAGGTTACTTCTTTAGAACTGCGCCATCAGATGCAAGACAAGGGCAAGTATTAGCTCAAGTAGTTATGGATAGAGGTATCAACGAAGTTGCTGTTACTTATACTAATAATGACTACGGTAAAGGACTGTCCGATAGTTTTGTAAATGCATTTAAAGCAATGGGTGGATCTGTTACAACTGAAGTACCTCATGAAGATGGCAAAGGTGATTACTCAGCAGAAGTATCAACACTATCAGCTTCAGGCGCTTCAGAAGTTGCTGTTCTTGGTTACGTAGACCAAGGTGGTCGAGGAATCATTCAGAACTCAATGGAGACTGGAGCATTTTCAAGATTTATTCTTGCCGATGGAATGATAGGTGACAGTCTGATTGAAAATGTAGATGGTGATTTAACGGGAACATTTGGAACTTTACCAGGATCTGAATCAGAAGGAGCAAACATGTTTAAATCAATTGCATCTTCAAACGGTATCCCAGGTGATGGACCATTCGAACCAGAGTCTTATGATGCAGCTGCTTTAATATTGCTTGCAATACAAGCAGGTAATTCTGCGGACAGATCTTCAATCGCTCAAAATGTAATGGGAGTTGCAAACGCTCCTGGAACAGAAATTTTTCCAGGTGAATTAGGCAAAGCATTGCAAATTTTAAAAGATGGAGGCCAAGTTAACTATCAAGGCGCAACAAATGTTGAGTTCTCTGATGTCGGCGAAGCTTCTGGTTCTTATAAAGAGCTTGAAATAGGTAACGGTAAATTTAATACAGTTACAGTTCGTTAAGATCTTAACATTTTAATTAATAGGGGCCGATTTTGGCCCCTATTTTTTTTGGATTTTCTCAGGTATCACACCTTTTGGCATAAACCTCAGCGCCAATAAAAGTAATAACCCCATTATAAATAATCTAAGATGTGCGGCACTTCCAAGTAGATGCATTCTAAGAGGATTATCGTATTCAAGCCCTCCAGCTAACATGTTCATAAAACCAATGGACAATGGTTCCGCTTCAATCCAAATAAACCAAATAAAAAATCCACCAAAAATTGATCCCAAGTTATTACCTGATCCTCCAATGATAACCATTAACCAAATAATAAATGTAAATCTTAATGGACGATAAGACCCTGGTGTAAATTGGCCATCTAAGGTAGTGAGCATCGCTCCCGCTATACCAATTATTGCTGAGCCAATTATAAAAATTTGTAAATGTTGTGCAAAAATATTCTTACCCATTGCACTAGCTGCTTCTTCATTATCTCTTATGGCTCTTAACATTCTTCCCCATGGTGAGTTTAAAGCAAGCTGACTTAGATAGAAGATTAACAAAAGAACAGAAAAAAATAATCCTGCATAACAGAGTTTTACGAATATTCCTGAACTATCAATAACAAGATCGTTAAGCAAATCTTGTCTTGATGAAAGAGATTGCATAGCTTCTAGTTTTGAAAAGTTTATTATCTCAACTAGATTAAGGAACCATTCAGATTGCTGAAGTTCGATTTCATATGGAACAGGTCTATCTAAACCTGAAACATTTTTAACTCCTCGAGATAACCAATCTTCATGTTTAACTACTGCAATGACAATCTCTGAAATCCCAAGAGTTGCGATAGCTAAATAGTCTGACCGTAATCGGAGAGTAATTTTTCCTATTACCCATGCAACAAGTCCGGCGACTACTGCAGCAATCAGCCAAGAGAAAATAATTGGTAATCCCAAACCTCCAAGAAAACCTGTTTTAGCAGGATTAATCGACTCGATAATATCTATTGAAGGTCCATAAAAATTATTAATACCAATTAAACCAAAAACAATTATTAAGATTATAAGAGTGTTTCTTATTTGCTTATTTTCAATATTTCTGAATACAAACAAGAGCGCAGTGATTGATAATACAAATATTATTGCACTAATGACAATTCCGACACCCGCTTTATCCCATGCTTCATAAATTGGATCGTGTGAAACTAATACCGCTGTCAAACCTCCAAGTGCAGTAAAACCCATTACACCTGCATTAAACAAACCCCCGTATCCCCATTGCAAATTGACTCCTATCGCCATGATTGAAGAAATTATACAAAGATTAATAACACTAAGAGACACAGACCATGACTGAGTAAAGCCCACAATTGCAAGCAAAATCCCCATTATGGTGAAAGCAATTGGAGCTCTTAATTCATCGTTCATATTATTTTACCTCTTACAATTCCTGTCGGTCTGACGATCAGCACAATCACTAAAATAATGAAAGAAATGGCAAACTTATAATCTGTTGAGAGAACTTGCATCAACCCTGAAGGTTCCAAACTTTCTGGAAGAAGATACACAAAGAATTTCTTGTAAGCATAGGTTAATGTAATTTCAGAAAACGCAATAACATAGCCCCCAATTACTGCCCCTATTGGTGATCCGATTCCACCTACAATTGCAGCTGCAAACATCGGTAATAGTAAATTAAAATATGTAAATGGTTTAAAGCTCTTATCTAGCCCATAGAGAACCCCAGCAGTAGTAATCAAGATTGAAGATATAATCCAAGTAACAATCACTATTTTTTCAGGATTAATTCCTGATAATAGTGCTAGGTCTTCATTATTTGAGTACGCTCTCATTGATTTGCCCAGTTTAGTCCTCTGTAAGAAATAGAATAAGCTTATCATTGCAACAAGAGCTACAATGACCGTGATTAATTGAGTTGATTTGATTGTTAATCCTTCTTCTAATCCAAAGTAATTTTTAAAATCCAGTGCATGTACTATATACTTTTCGCCATCAAAAAACTTTCTATCATTTGGTCCTATAATAAATCTGACTACTGCCTGTAGAATAAACATAACTCCTACGGAAACGATCATTAGCACTATAGGTTGACTTTTTTGTTTACGATAAAAACTGTAAACTGATCGATCAATTAAAAGACAAAACAAAGCTGTTACTAAAATAGCCAGAGGCAGAGCCAGTAACGCAGTAGGAAGAATTCCAGCATTTATTCCTGCGCTCTGAAATAACCATGTAAATAAAATTGTTGCCATCGTTCCAAATGACATCCAATCAGCTTGAGCAAAATTTGAAAATCTTAATACACCATAAATAATTGTTAAACTTAATGTAGCTAATGCCAGTTGACTTCCATATGACAAAGCTGGGACAATTACAAAATTTGCCAACAGGACCATTGCATTAATAAATTCAAAATTTTCCAACTTACCCTCCCAAAAAACTCTTTCTTACTTCTTGATTATTTAATAGCGCTTGTCCTTCGCCACTAAATTTGTTCTCTCCTCCGACCAGAACATAACCAAAATCTGCAATATTTAATGCTTGTTTGGCATTTTGCTCGACGATCACAATTGCAACTCCTGAGTTCTTAATAGTTATAATTCTCTCAAAAATTTCCTTCATAACTATTGGTGAAACTCCCGCTGTTGGCTCATCGAGCATGAGAACCTTAGGTCTTGTCATTAATGCTCGACTAACTGCAACTTGTTGTCTTTGCCCACCAGATAATTCACCTGCAAGCTGATTTCTCTTATCTTTCATAGCCGGGAATAAGTTATAAATTTCCTCAATTGTTTCCTTAACATTATCTTCTCTAAGAAAAGCACCCATTTCTAAATTTTCTTCAACTGTAAGCTCGCTAAAAATGTTCATTGTCTGTGGTACAAAAGCAATACCAGCCGCAACTCGATCTTGAGGTGTTAATTTTGAAATATCTGAGCCATCTAATATCAAACTACCTTCTTTTAGAGAAATCATGCCAAGCATTGCTTTCATGGCAGTTGACTTACCTGCACCATTTGGACCTACGATTACAACTATTTGATTTCTATCTACTTCAATATCACAACCATGAATAATGTCTTCACCACCGTATCCACCTGTCATATTTGTGCCACTTAAGAACTTAGTCATTGATTATCATCTCTACCCAAATAGGCTTCTATTACTTTTTCATTTTTTTTTATTTCTTCAATATTACCTTCTACGAGAACAGACCCTTCAGTCATTACAATTACCTTATCGCAGAGTTGACTTAAAAAATTCATATCATGCTCAATCATAAAAA
>CACHCK010000009.1 GCA_902578305.1 uncultured Pelagibacteraceae bacterium
AAGAAACAAATCTTAATGTATTAAGTCATAAATCTGATCAAAGTTATCAGAATTTAGTTTGCTAATTTTTTTTATAACATAGGAATCTTCAAGTTTGTCTATATCATTATAGTTTTCAATAAGGAAATTTTCGGTAACAAGCCATAGGACGTAATTTTTTTTTATCATTTTTTCTAGGTAACTGCGCGCTAAGAAAATATTTCCTAAAGTTTCTGAAGAATAAGCAATGAACCCTCTAACATCTGGTAACTCATTTAATCTTTGATCGAAAAATAGAAATTCTCCATCTTTTGCTTGCCTGATAACGTTGTAAACAATCTTATAGTTTTTTCGAGAAGCAAAGTCATGAATGGCTAAGCCTTGAAGTGTATGAGGTATGGGAAAATTTTTTCCCTTGTTGCCTATTAAACTCATAAACTTATTGTTAATTAAAATTTGGTCCATTACTGCCGTTAAACTTTTCTTTATAGTATTCCATCGCTAACCTTGTATGAGGAGACATTTCATAAATTTCAAAATATTCTCCAAAATTTTTAAAACTATATGGACTGAAAATCGATTTCACTCTCCAATTTAATGCCCATCGAGTTTCACTTGTTTCATTTATAATATTTCCATGAAGCAACAAGGGATTAAATAATAAAGCTTCTCCATAATTCATTTTCACAAAATGTTCTGGCTTTACAACTTCTTCAGTAACTTTTTTCAAGTCCTTATCTTTTTCTGCACAAAGATTAATAATTGATCCTCCAAAATTCTTATCTAAGCAATACATACTTTTACTTCCATACACTGGTGTAAGGGGTAACCAGAATGTGAGTTCAAACGGTGAATCGCCGTCCTCTACATCAGAATGCATTGGGGTTATTTCATTATTACCTGGAAATTGAACAACTAAATTTATTCTTTTCTGAACTGCAGTGTTTCTTCCAATAATATTATGAATAATTGGCTTGAAAGCATTGTAATAATTTTCTTTAGAATTAGTGTCTGAATTAAGCCTATTCATAATCTTAAGTCTTAATTCATTAAGGTCTTCACATTTCATATATTTGTGACAATTATTTAAGAGATCATCATCGTTTAAATCTTCTTTATTTAAATATTCTCTAATAACTGCGATTACTGTTTTTTTTATTTTATCTACATATTTAAGATTTGGAATATTGACTATTTGTTTTCCAAAATCATATAGGTCGCTAAAATCTTGTTCACTCATAAAATTAACCTTAAACTAATAGTGGTACAGTTTGATCTTCAAATAATTCTCCATTTTGAAATGACCTACTGAATATTATTCTATCAGAATTTCCAAATTTTCTTCTATGGTACTCAATCTCTCCAAGAATAAATTTAAATGAAACCGCTGGTCTTCTCTGGTTTTGGGTTATATTGGGCGTTGATCTGTGCCATGTATTACCATAATGAACTAATACATCACCCACATCAGATATACCGTTAAATATTTCATATTTTTTTTCTTCTATGCCCTTCAAATCTATTCCAGGACGGTCATCTCCCTCAATAACTTTACCAGTTGATAGATCTACAGAGCCTCTTTGGGTTATTTCATGGCTTCCTCCCACATATTCCATGTAACCATTTTGCTCCGTTACTTTATTTAAAGGCATCCAAAAAGTAATGAACCAATGTTTTATTCTGTCCCTAGAAATTAGTGGAAAAAATGATTCATCAACATGCCAGCAAACATCATTATTACACTTTGGTTCTTTACTAAATATAATTGACTCTATTAGCCGTACTTTATTTCTATTTGCAATCTCGCTTGCAAGATATTTCAATTCTTTTGAGTGTAATAAAGTTTTTATTGTTTTAAACTCACTTAACGGTCTTATAATCTTTTTTCCACCTTCTCTAGCATTAAATAATGAAAGTAAAGGCTCGTCACTACTTTTAATACTAGTTTCTTTTCTTTTTTCTTTTATAAAATCCGACCACTCATCAAGAATTGGACTTAGTAAATCTTTATCAATTACATTTTCAAACTTATGAAATCCAACTTTTTTTAAATTGTCTATACCTGATATAATTTCCGAGTTCATAACTTTGATTTGATATTTGGTTTATAAAAAAAATTTACTTAGCATAAAGGATTTGAACCTTCAAATATAATATAACAACTTGAAAGATAATATATCCAGATTACTTATATTTCATCACCAAACACTGTAACCTCCGTCAATAATAAGGTTATGCCCCGTAAGATAGCTTGAAGCTTGAGACAATAAAAAGATATATGAACCCAAAAGTTCCTCTGGCTTACCGATACGTTGGAGAGGAATTCTTGAAGTTAATTGTTCTATATAATCAGGACGATCCCTACCTCTTTTTTTAGGAAAAAAACCAGGGGAAATAGAATTAACCCTTATATTATATCTTCCCCACTCTGATGCTAATACTTTTACTGCCTGGATTACTGAAGATTTATCAAAACCTGTAAGTATCGAAGGCTGATTACCTAAATCTAGATACATTTTATAATTTGGTGATAGAAATCCAAATACCGAAGATGTAAATATTATTGATCCACCGCCATTTGACATCATATTTTCTTTTACTAATTTAGTAATATGTAAATCATTCAGAACTGACTTACCAACTTCATGTTTTAAATTTTCAAAATCAAGATTATTTATAGTTTTTCGACTTGCGAGAGAATTGTCATAAGCATTATTTATAAGGCCATCAATTTTAGTATTTTTAGAAATAATATCTTTTATAAGTAAGTTTACCTCATTATAATTTGATATATCTTGAATAAATAATTTTAAATGGCTATCTAAATCTTCTTTTTTAGCAAACTCTAACAGCTCCCTTTGACTTTCCTCATTACGAGAAATAACATTTAGTTTTACTTTTTGTTTAATAAGTCCTTTACTTATTTCAGTTCCAATATGCCCCGTCCCACCAGTAATCACCACTACCATATTTTCAATATTTAATAATTTATTATTCATAATTATAATAATTACGGTTTAAACCAATAATAATCCCCTTCATATTCATTTTCCCTAAAAAATTTTATCCATTCACTACAGCTCATTACAGTCAAAGCAGTAAGATTCCATTCATCCATCAACTGCTTCTCTTGCTCATTACTATATGCGTCAACAGTAATAAAGGCATTTTTTTTTGTGACTCTATTGATTTCCTTTAATGCTTTTGCACATCCAGAATGATCCAGATTATGTATAGAAACAATTGAAATTACAAGATCAAATGAATTGTCATTGAAAGGTAGATTTGTTGCATTGGCTACTTGTAAAAAGTCTCTAACTTCTGATTTACAATTTTCAATAGCATAAGATGATATATCTATGCCTCTTATATTTGCATTTGGTAAAAACTTACTGAATTCATAAAGCATGAAACCTTTACCGCAACCAACATCTAATATGGAGCTATTTTCATCTAAATGATAATAGCTAATAAAATCAGGTATGACTGAATTCCAAAACCTTGGATCATAAGTGTATCCTCCATAGCCAAATTTTCTATCGCCATCAAAAAATTCTTTATCAAATTTTCTTGCAATAGCTATGTCTTGTTCTGTCTTTTTAATTCCACGATCCAAAACATCACGCTTAGTTTTTGGATATTTAGACATTAAATCAATTTCATTACCCATTACTCAATCCTTCTACAATTTTTGGACAATTTTCGATTGTTTGTTTTACATCCCAAATATTTTCTATACGTTCTATTGATTGAGCATTAAATAAAGATAATCTTTCGACAGCAAAATGAATTGATTTTTTTTGTCTGAGAATCTTATCATAAATTCCTAGCCTTTTAGACTTATCTAGAGGAAGCTGAAATAAGCTATACATTACAATACCGTCAATATTATCTAATTCGTCAAGAATTTGATGAAATACAATGTAGCAATTTTCGGCTCCGTACTCTGTAACATGAAGCAAATAGTTTAAATTTTTGACGCGGCAATAGTCTCTAATTACCAAATTCTGCACATGCTGTGGAACTCTCTCTTCCATAAAATTTCGACTAAAAATATAACCTCTATAAGCCATATTATTTTTTAGATATTTTAGGTTGCTGATATTTCATACCCATTTTAGATGCAGCTTTAAGATTTATTGGTTCAAAAAATTCTCCTAATTTTTTATCTCCATATGGTGTAAATACTCCTTTGAATCTACAATTCATTGACCATCTTGTCTCTTTTGTTTTATTTACTCGATTGCCGTGAGGAATACCTTGATCAAATATAAGAACTTGACCATATTTTATATTTATGAAATTTACTTTATTTTGAATTTTGTTGAATAGCTCTTCACTATCAATTTCCATATATTCGCCAAACGATGAGTATAGCTTGCGAGACTCTTCTGGCGAAAGTATATACATTGACTTAGTTTCATAGCAATCAACTAAAGGTAGCCAAACAACACATTCGAAAGGAGAGTCGCCCGACCATGTATCGGAGTGTAAAGGAAGTAAAGAGCTGTCATCATTAGGAATTTGTATACTCAAATTCACTCTAAGTTGCATCGATACTTCATTACCTACTATTAAATCTAAATATTCCTTTGCAATTTCATAATAACTTTCTCTTACCCAAGACAACGCATTTAGTTTTGCTATAAGATCTACTCTTATTTCATTAAGTTCTGATAACTCAATTTTTTTGTGAAAATTATCAAAGAAGTCATTTAAATCAAATTCACTTTCAGGTTTTTTTTGGTTAATAATATAATAAATTTCATATTTGATTTTTTTCACTAGTTGAAGTTTATTAATTGATTGAACAATATATCCGTCATTAAGAAATTGATTTGAAACTTTACTTTCTTCTTCAGAGATAAAGGGCATAATTTAAAAAATAGAATGCAATTTATTGATCGAAATAAATCATTCAGTATGTATAATCTACTTACAGTGATAAATCAAAACCAAAAAAAAATTCTGTTGTTTGGCTCTAATAGTGGCATTTGCAAAGACTTAGTTCCCAAATTATTGAGTCATAAAGAATATAAAAATTTAGAAATTCATTGCTTTCATAGAAAAAAAAAGACACTTAGAGTCATTCAAAATGAACGTCTTTTTTATCATTTTTTAGATTATAAAACTAATCTTAATACAACACATTTTAAGAATTTATTCAGTAATTGGAGGTTGGCAATTTTCTTTTATGGTGATTTTGGGCCCATAGATCAATTTAAAAATATTAACCATAGTGTCTGGGAAAAATCATTTATTTCTAATTTTTTTGCGGTTACCAGAGTCATTAAGTGTTTACTGAATGTGAAAAATTATAGTAAAAATAAATCAATCATTACTTTTTCTGGAAGTGGAACTAATGGAGTTGCTGATAACTATTCAGCTTATACGATTGCTAAAATTGCTTTAATTAAATTCTCAGAATTAATTGACTCTGAAAATAAAAGTATAAAAATTACAACTATTGGACCAGGATGGTATAAGTCAAAATTACACAATAAAACGATCAAAGCTAAGCATAAGAGTGGAAAGAATTATTCTAAGACAAAAAAAGCTTTAATTAAAACTAATAATCACAATATTTCGCAAATTATATTTAAGTTCATCTTATGGTTTGATAAGTCAAAAAAGAAATTAGTGGGCGGCAGAAATTTTAGTTTAATCCATGATAAGTTTCTGAATAGATCTGTTTTAAAAAAATTACAAAACATCGATAATTATAAACTTAGAAGAAGAGGTAATTAAAAAATTTTTTTAATCTAAAATATCATTATCTGGTTGATAATTTTTCTTGGCCATTGCACCAATCAATTTTTTCCATTTAGATGGGGGTAACCCACTTGCAGGTCTAGCAATATATAAGTTTTTTTCAGAGAACAATTCTCCTTTTTTAATCTCTAATTTAGCCTTAATTGATTTTCTGACATAAAATAAATTTTTTAGTTCACTTTTTTCTGGTTCTTTTTTTGTTTTGCCTAATGCTTTTTCTATATTTCTTATTGACCGAACTAAGTTTATAAATTCAACTTCATTTAAGCTAGCATGGTGGTCAGGTCCTGGTAGTTTTTTATTTATTGTAATGTGTTTTTCAATAATTTTAGCTCCAAGTGCAACTGCTGCAATACTGGCCTCGATACCAAGAGTATGATCCGAATACCCTACATCGGTCTTAAATCTATTATTTAAATCACACATAGCCCTCAGATTTATTTCATTCATTTTAGCTGGATAATCAGTTGTGCAATGTAATAATTTTATATTTTGTAATTTGGTGCCTGATTTTTTTAGAACATCTACAGCTTTTTTTATTTCTTTGATAGTTGACATACCAGTTGATAAAATTACATTTTTTTTCAGGGAGCCAATTAATTCTAAGTTTGGGATATTTGTAATTTCCCCTGAAGGAATTTTAAAAATTTTACATCCTAATTTATTAAGCATCACTGTACTTCTCATATCAAATGATGAAGAAAGAAACTTTATTTTTCTTTTTTTACAATATTCAAAAAGTTCTTTGTGATTAGATTCAGAAAGTTGTAATTTTTTTTGCATTGAATATTGGGATTTAAATTCTTTAGTATATTTTCTTGCATATTGAGCTTTTGGTGCTCTTCTGGTAACAAGTTCGTCCACATTGAAACTTTGAAATTTAACGGCATCTGCCTTAGCCCTTGATGCTGCATCTATGAGCTTTTTTGCTAAACTTAAATCACCATTGTGATTACATCCTGCTTCGGCAATAATAAATACTCTTTCCAATTTTTTTTTCATATCTTTTTGAAGTAAACTTTTATTGGGAAATCCTTTGTTTGAACAATGGCAAAATTCTTAGTGAAATCATAAAATTCACCAACATCATACCTTTTTTTATTATTCATTTTAAATTTTTTTAATATTTCTGATTTTGTTACAATATATTTGTTTTTATTTTTATAAAAATAAGCACCTGGGTATGGTTCAGAAACAGCTCTTACCTTATTATATATATCACACGATAAACTATCCCATCTAATTAAAGAATTCTTATCAGTTCTCAGTTTCTTATAAAATCCTTTACTTAAATCTTGTTTAATTCTTATAAATGAGTTTTTATTTATCATATTATTTAAACTTGGAAGCATTTTTTTTAAAGCTAAATCAACTTTATCTAAAACATCTTTTACGTAATCTTTTCTTTTTATTGAAAATGTTCTCTGTACTATTATGTCTCCAGCATCGGGCTTATTATTTATAAAAAAGGCAGTGTAAGCAGAATTTTTCACTTGTTCTTCTATTTGCCAAGCAATCACAGATCTACCTCTATACTTAGGCAATTTTGAGGGATGAAAACCAATTACTCCTATTTTGGCGTTTTTGATTATTGACTGATTTAACATTCCTGACCAACCAATGACAAATATTATGTCAGGTTTTAGTCTTTTAATCTTTTCACTATACTTGTTTGCATTTAAATCAAATATAACTTCAAAATTATATTTTTTAAGATAATTAAAATTTGTAATTCTAGGTATTTTTGTATCGCAGGGATGAGTAATTATTAATTCTATTTTAATATTTTTCTTTTTTAAAAAATAATCTATCAATATTTTACCATTCGTTAGGCCACCAATTATAATTATTTTCATTAATTTATAGCCACTATAAGCATAAATGCTTCGGCGTATTTAACACTAATTCTAGAGCCTCTAAATCTAGCTAGAGCTTTTATGCTCGAAACCGATCTAGGGTAGGGCTCTTTCATCATTTCTTCTTTAAATATTTTCATAATGCTAATTTTTTTTTCTATGTATTTTGAGATATCGACATAATAATTTGGTAAAAATGTATTCTCATAATCTGGGGTTGCGAATTCAGTCTCAGATAATGTCTCATAGGCAAGTATAGTTTTAATATATTTAGATCTAAAATTTTTTGATGCGCTCTGAATAGCTTGGTTGCAAATTTTGTGATCAGTATGAATATCACCGTGGTGTGGAATTAATACTATACTTGGCTTTATGTCATTTAATTTTTTTTTAATTTTTAATATTAATTCTTGTATTGGAACTGTGTCTAAACTTCCTGGACTGTATCCCATTTCAGCAACTGTTTTAAAGCCGTATTTTTTTGAAACTTTTCGTATTTGTTTTTTCTTATTCGATACATGATTACGATCCCAACCTTCTTCTTCTTTAATGGCAGTAAAAATAATCCAATGCAGATTATTTTTTTCTTTTTTGAGTTTCATTAAAAGGCCACCGCATCCAAGAGTTTCATCATCAGGATGAGGAGAGAAAACAATTACATCCTTATTCTTAAACATTTCCATAATTATTTAACTTTCAAAAAGGGTTTTTGAAGAAGCTTTTGATTAATTTTATTTTTTTTTAGTACCTCTATTATTTTATTTGATGCATTTCCCTTACCAAACATGAAATTCATTTTTTTTATACTTGTTCTAAATTTTCTACTCAAAGCTTTTTTAATTGCATTGGTAATAGATCTTTGATTATGACTCGAATTTATAACACTTTTATGTCTGAATCTTCCTTTTTGACGATCACCTATATCTATTGTGGGTTTTTTAAAGAATGGTACCTCTATAATCCCAAAGGAAGAATTTCCGATAACAAATTCACAGTATGGAATTAGATTATACAGGTCTGAAAATCCTAAGGACTCTATAAAAACGCTTTTACCTTTTAAACAAATATCCATTTGCTTTTTTATTAATTTTAATAAATTATTTGATCCAACTTCTATTCCGGGGGATGTAATTAGAACTTGATATTCATAATTTTTCAGTGAATGCATTATATTATTAATTTGTTTTTCTTGTGATATATTGAATTCAAGTGTCTGTGGATGATAGGTCATAATAACAAATGGTTTATTAACATTTAAACCATATTTTTTTAAAATTGATTTATAATTTATTTTTTTT
This sequence comes from uncultured Pelagibacteraceae bacterium, assembly GCA_902578305.1. Classification (GTDB taxonomy): domain Bacteria; phylum Pseudomonadota; class Alphaproteobacteria; order Pelagibacterales; family AG-422-B15; genus CACNXQ01. The sequence continues at coordinate 8,906 of CACHCK010000009.1, forward strand.
TGAAACAAAATATTATCAACTGCAAGTGATCCTACATTGTGAATCCTTTTTTTTTCCTCTCCGAGGCTTATCAGATTCTGCTTATATTCATCACAAATCACAAAATGTATATGAGCAGCTTTTGAAATTGAATGTCTAATCTGCTCATCAATTATACCTTGAGTTACCTCACCGCCATGTAAATGAACTATGGGCTTTTTATAAATTAAACAATTCAATACTATTGGTATACGTTCATATCTATCACCAAGGATGCATACATAATCGAAATCATATTTTTTGAAAAATCTAGCAACTTGCATACCTGACTTATTTGTTGATTTAGCTAATTCATAAGGATCGTCCTTATCATTTACATAATTATAAGTGCCAGTTATTTTAAGCTTTTGTTTTTTTATCTCATTAATAGTATATCCATATTTTTTTGATAAATGTGTTCCTCCAACAAAAAGTAATGACTCAAAATTACGAGTTTTATAAATTTTCTTAATAAGTGGCATTAAAATACCCATATCACCTCTGCACGATGTAAAAAAAGCTATTTTAACCATTTACCTACCTTTTTTGAGGAATTGCCGATGACTAGACTATTATCTGGTACATTTTTTGTAACTATACTCCCAGCACCTATCATGCAGTATTTTCCAATTGTTACACCTTCAATTATCCTTGATCCCATACCAACAACTGTACCTTCATCTATGTTTACATTACCAGCTAGAATGGCTCCAGGTGAAATTTGTACGTGATCACCTATCATACAATCATGATCAACTGTGCTGTTTGTATTGAGTAAAACATTTTTACCAATTTTAGTACTCGGATTAACAGTAGCTCCAGCAAAAGCTTTCAACCCTTCATCGATCTTACAATCGAGGGAAATTATTGTTTTGGGATGAATTATATTAGGAATATTGAAGCCAATTTTTTTTAATTTATTAAATATTTTTTTATTTTTTTTTGTATCTCTAATTTTATTTACAGCAATGAAGGCATTTTTTAACCCAGACTTATAAACATTATCTAGATCTTTATCTGTCCCCAAAACAGGTAATCCTAAATAAACTCCTTTCTCAGAAGAATATTTTGAAATGAATCCTACAATATTATTAGAATTAGTCTGGTTTATGATATCAACTATTACTTTAGCACTCCCCCCCCGTTCCAATGCCTATTATTTTTTTTTTATTTTTCATTTTTTTTAAAATACTCGCGGATATTGGTAACAACTTCCACTAATTGTTGGTTAGTAATACCTGTACTACAGGGTATATTAATTATTGAAGATTGATATTTTAGAGCATTTTCTATTTGTAAACAGAAGTTCTTTCTATAAGGTTTTTGTAAATGGCATAAATGCCACATCGGTCTCGTTTGTATATTTTCTCTGGCCAAAAATGAGATTAGCTTTTCTTGATCTTTTGGGGCCACTTCAATTGCAGACATCCAAAAATTATTTTGAGCATAATTAGGAACTGGTCTAACTTTTAGCTCAGTAATATCAGATAGTTCTTTTTTATAAAAATCGTTTATATATCTTTTCTTTTCTACAAATTTATTTATTTTTTCTAATTGAGCCAAACCTACAGCTGATTGTAAGTTTGTAAGTCTATAATTATAGCCAACTTCGTCATGAATGTATTTAGTATTATCTATGTTTGCTTGAGTAGACAAATGCCTAACTTTAATTGCAATATCTTTATCATCGGTTATGACCATCCCGCCACCCCCAGATGTTATTATTTTATTTCCATTAAATGACAAGCATCCAACCTTACCTATTGTTCCAGCATGTTTATTAATTAATTTACCAGACGTATAAAAAGTTCCCAGAGCCTCAGCTGCATCTTCTACTATGGTAATATTTTTTTTTTCACATATTGAAATGATCTTCTCTAAATCAACGGCATTACCAGATACATGAACTGGCATAATTGCTGAAATTCTTTTTCCTGTTATTTTGTTGAAAGTGAAGTTTGAATTAGTTTCTGTTTTAGTTTCCAGAAAATCACAAAGTTTAGTTACATCAATATTTAAATAATGATCACAATCAATAAAAATTGGCGAAGCATTTAAGTAAGTAACTGCGTTAGGTGAAGCGATAAAAGTCATTGTTGGAACTATTACTTCGTCACCTTCTCTTACACCAGCTGCAATTAAGGCTAGTTGAAGTGCTGTAGTTCCACTTGAGCAAGCTACCGCATACGTACATTTGGTGTATTGTATGATTTGTTCTTCAAATTCTTCCACAAACTTGCCAACAGAAGAAACCCATTCTGTATCTACGCACTCTTTTAGGTATTTACTTTCATTTCCTTTTAAATTGGGTACAGAAAGTGGAATCATAAAATATTTTTTGTATTATCCTCAATGATTTCCATAGGACCTATCATTAGGATTAAGGATAAGCTTATTTTTTACAAGATTTATTAATTCGCCGATTGCATCTTCGAGAGACTTTTCAAGCTTGAAGCCTAATGTTTTTTCTATTTTAGAAAAATCAACTCTATAGCTTCTCAAATCTGGATCTTCATCAGCATAATTTATTTCAAGATCATTTATGAACTTATCTTTGATTATTTCAGCAATTTCTTTTTTTCTTACGTTATTTTCAGTGTTTCCTAAATTAAATATTTGATTGTGAATTAATTCTTTTTTTGATGAGAGAACTTTCTCTACCGCTCTACCCGCTTCACCAACCCACATCAACGGTCTCCATAAACTTCCGCCAAATACATCTAACTTATTAGTCATTACCGCGTCTTTTGCTAGATGGTTAACAATTAGATCAAATCTCATTCTTGGCGAAGGGCCGTGCACTGTTGAGGGCCTCATGATGATATATGACATTTTTTCCGAAATATTATCTTTAATATAATTTTCCATTTTAATTTTAGTTTCTGCATATAATGATACAGGATTAAGTTCTGTTGTTTCAGTTGCCATTATATTAGTGTCTTGCACTCCGTAACTACTGCAAGTAGAGAAAAAAACAAATCTTTCAATGTTATGTCTTAATGCACTTTCAAATACAATCTCTGTGCCATCATTATTGATAGTTTTTGCATCTTCATGAAATTTTCTAGCAGCGGGCTCTCCAACAATTGCAGCTAAATGAACCACGTGATCAATGTCACTCATTGCTTCGTCTACAGCATGTCTGTCTCTAATATCACCTTTGAAAAACTGGTAAGAAGGGTAACCTAAAAAACACATTACTCCATCGCCTCCCATGCTTAGGTTATCTAGTACCCTTACATCAAAGCCATTTAGAAGTAAATGTCTTGAAAGAGTAGATCCTATGTAACCTCCCCCACCAGTAACTAAAACTCTTTTTTTCATAATAATTATCTATGATAACCAGTTTTCATCTCCAGCAACATGGTATTCAATATTCTTATAAGATTTTAACTTTTCTTCCCATACACCGAGATTGTCAAGAACATATTTACAGTTTTTTAGATATTCTTTTGCATCTTCGAAAACCTTAAACTCATCATGGTCTACAGATATTACTAAAGCATCAAACTTTGATAGTTCTTTAGGATAATTGAATGAATTTAATCCTGTAATTTCTTTAATTTCTTCATCATTAAAAAATGGATCAAAGATTTCAACGTATACAGAATTTTTTTTCAGTTCCTCTACAAAAGGTATTACAGGTGACAAGATACTAACTTTTAAATTTCCTTTATATGAGAGTCCTAAAACACCAATTTTTTTAAAACCTTTTTTTATTAATGAGTGTGCTATTAGAATATTAATTTGATTGTCAGTTTTGATAGTTTCTCTTAAAAGTGATAAATGATTGTCATTAGATATACCTTGAACAACATATTGGCTTGAAAGTGGTATGCAATAACCTCCTGTACCAAAACCAGGAAAAAATGTACCTATATTCCATTTTGTACCAACTAATTGTAATACTTCTCTCATATTTTCATTTGGGTATGCAATACTTAGTTGATTTGCGAGAGTAATCTCCATGTGACGATAAGCGTTTTCGATACTTTTTACCATTTCAGAAACTCGATAAGATGAAGCAGCATGGAGTTTATCACAAACTATTTCCAACACTTCTCTTGTTACTTTATTTGACTCTTCATCGGTTGAACCAAAAACTCTATCTAACTCCCTCAAAGACTTATTGCCTTCAACAAACCAATCTCTTCTAGGCGCGACAGCAAAGAGAATATCTCTTCCCACTTTGATATTTCTTTCTTCGAATATTGGAATTATTAAATTTTCAGATGTTTTGGGAGTTAAAGTAGATTCGATTATGATTAATGGCTTATGTTCAAGGTGAATTGTTTTAAGCTCACAAATTTTTTCTAATACATCCTCGAGTATTTTAAAGAAAGGCTTGCCATCTTTCTCAGTAGGTATAGCTACAAAATGAATAATTGTATCTTCATTTATTAGTTCTTTATAATTTGTTGTTGCATTTAAATATCCAGTTTCAACTAAGTTATCAATTTTAAAGCCAAACCAGCTTTCTAATTCTGGAATCGGAAGAATTCCATCGCAGATATTTTTTACTTTTTGTTCATCAATATCGTATCCAATTGTAGAAATATTTTCACTTGCAAAATATACCATAGTGGAAAGTCCTATATAGCCAGTACCCCATACAGCTATACTTTTTTTATTTGATTGTAATAATTGCTTATACATAACAGATCATGAAAAATAATTTTTTGTAATTTAATGTTTTTAATGATGATTATCAATAAATACTTTCAATCTAAAAGCGATGTTATTAGTCTTTTTAAATTTTGATTATTCTTGTCGTAGCACATTAAACTTTCATGATGATTTGCCCACATCTCTCTAAATTCATCAGACTCTATTTTATAATAAGTATTTAGTATTTTATTCACTACATCCACTGAAATATTATCTGACCAAAAAGTAGTAGGTATTTTATGAAATGAATGAGGCGACTTCCATGATTCTTCTTTAATGTATTTAAACCGTGCTGGAAAAAATACAGTAGGTATTTTTCTTGCAAAACTCTCATAACCAAGTGTTGAGTCAATAGATATTACAAAACAAGAATTTGACACGACTTCATATGAGGATAGTCCATCTCTATCAATAAATTTAAAATTACTATGATTTAATACTTGCTCATAATATTTTTTTTCATTTTGTGCTTTAGAAGCCCCACAAATTACTAAATTCAAATTTTTATCTCTGCAAAAATTATCAACCATAGGAAGTATATCATGATCGATCTTATAAAAGTCGTTAAAATAAATATTTTTATTATTTAATTTAAATAATATAGGATTATCTCTGAAGTTTAGCCTTAATTGTGAGATAAATATTACGTCATTGGATTTACTCCATTTCTTAGGAAAATTATTATTTATGATGCTACCATAAGTATAGATTTTTTTTATATCTATATATTTTTTATATTTGCTACCTTCAAATTTTGAAAAACATACAAGAAAATCAACAGTCATTAAATTTTTAGAGTTATTTTTTTCAAACTCGATCCAAGTTATATCACTTCTAATGCCATATTGGATTGCAATTTTTTTTAAATTATATTTTTTTCCATCAATTTTATAAAAATTTATATCATCATCTTGAGATGTAATAAGGATTTTTGGATTACAAAATGATATATAAGTTTTGATATATTCATTTTTATTAAATCCAAATTTAAATATTGTTAAAAAAAAGATAAATATATTTATTTCGTTTAAATCTAATATTCCAGTATTTTCACCTAAAATTTCGAGCAGCGTGTCTTTGTGTAGAGTTCTATAAATTAATTTATTGCATTTTTTAGGTTTAGAAAAAATAAAATTATATTTAAAAAAAAATTTCAAAGTATTTTTATTTGTTAATTTGGTTGCGGGGGTAGGATTTGAACCTACGACCTTCAGGTTATGAGCCTGACGAGCTACCAGACTGCTCCACCCCGCGATAAATTAATTGTGTTATAAATAAAATTTTGCGGAAATCCAGACTTATATAATATTTACTTTTCTTTAAACTTTCTCTCTTATATGAAAACATTATAATGCAAAAAAAAGGGCCATTCTTAATAAATTTCTTGTATGATAGCTGCATTTACACCTTATATTAAATTATTACGTATTGATCATTGGGTAAAAAACATATTTGTGTTTCCAGGCACAATTATAGCTATCGTAATAAACAATGAAAATCTTAAATCTGATTTTGATATGTTTGTTTTAATAACGCTTGGTTTTTTTATTGTTTGTATATCATCTTCTGCAAATTACATTATTAACGAATGGCTGGATAGAAAGACCGACATATACAATCCTGAAAAATCTAATCGAGTTAGTATAAAAAATAAACTTAAGCCGGCTATAATTTATTTAATATATTTTTTTCTTATATCATTAGTTTGTACTCTTTCATTTTTTTATATTAATAATTATTTTCTTTTGGCTATCATAATTTTTTTATTAATTGGATTAGCCTATAATGCAAATCCCCTAAGATTAAAAAATATTACATTTATTGATGTAATAGTTGAGGCATTCAATAATCCTATCCGTTTATATTTAGGCTGGGTATTAATATTACCTGAACAAATACCACCTTTTTCCTTACTCATCTCTTTTTGGCTTGGAGGTTGTTTCTTAATGAATTCAAAAAGATTACAAGAATACTTAATTGCACAAAAGGAAAATACAATGAATGAACTTATCAATTATAGAATATCATTTAAAAATTACACTTATGAAAACTTATTATTTACTAATGTTCTTTACTCAATATTATCTTATGGTGCTTTAACAATCTTTCTAGCAAAGTGGCGCATTGAATATATTTTTATACTCCCTTTCATAGCTGTGCTCTTTTCATATTATTTTATAATGTGTATAAATTTAAGAAAAGAAGTTAGGAGGCCTGAAAAAATATATAAAAATTGGCGTTTCTATATACTTATCTCAATCATAGGTGTCAGTTTCACATTCTTATCAATCTATGATGTTATATTTATACAATACCTTTTTGACGATACAATCTTATTCAAAATTGAGAATCAAATATTAAATTGAAATGAAGATTAATTTGGTTGTTTTTGATGTTGATGGAACTCTTTACAATAAAAATATTTTGAATATCCTTATTTCTATAGAAATTTTTTTTTATCTGCTATTTTTTCCGTTCAAGTATCGAGAGATTTATTTTATATGGAGTTATAGAAAAAATAGAAAATACTTGTCAGGTATTAAAAATTATTCTTTAAGTGAGCAAGAATATTTAGATCACAAAATTAATTTCAATTTTTCACTTGAGAACAAAAAACAAATTGTAAGCAAATGGATGATTCATAAGCCATTGAAGTATCTCAAAATACTAAAATATTCTGAGGTATCAGACTTTATTGAATTTCTTAATAATAAGAAAATAAATTATGTATTTTACTCTGATTATCCAGTTAAAGAAAAATTAGACGCAATGAAAATAAAGTATAGAAAATACTACTATTCTAATCAATCAAAAATCAATATTCTGAAACCCAATCTTAAGGGTATACAAATAATATTAAACGAAAATAATATTAAATCGTCAGAGTGTTTAATTGTTGGTGATAGAGACGATACTGATGGTGTTATTGCTAGGGAAGCGAAAACTTCTTTTATTAACTATCCCAAAAGTAAGGGTGACCTAATTAAACAGTTTACCTTACTAGATTATTAAAAAAATGTTTTCAGTTAAGCCCATAAAATATTATGTATTATTTGGCATATTATTGATATGTCTTCTGATACTTTCATTTTATTTTAACTTTAGTGAAGAAAATATAGGATATCATATATTTTCTTTTGAATTTATAAATAACTTTGAATTTATAATAATAGATAGATCTCCTCTATATGTTATTTTTCTGTCAGGCATCAACAGTGTTTTTGAATATCCTACTAATTTAAAAATTGAATTTGTACTAGTAAGAATAATATTTGTAATTAGTTTTTTTATTCTTTTTAAAAAATTCTATAACGAATATTTTCTTTTATTAATCATTTTTATATGGTTGCCATTTTTCAATGTAATAACACCACAAGTCCAGTTGTTTTCTATTTCTCTTTTTTTTCTGGCTGTATATATAAGATTCAGCAATAACGAATATAGAATAAGCTTTTTTTATTGTATTTTAATTTTAGCGTTTCTTTCAAGATCAATTTTTTTGCCAATAATTATTATATATTTGATTTATGATTTTTATATTTTTTTTTCAAAAAAGTTATATGCAAAAAAAGATATTAACAACATTAAATTTTACACAATAAATATCATTCCTGTATTAATCTCACTAACACTTCTTCTAATTATAATTACAAATCAATCGAGTTTAACAATTAATAACTTTAATTTTGATGAAAATATCTTTTTACCAGGTGATTTTAAAACTGGACTTAATGGCGGAGTTATACAAACTTTACTGAATAGATATTATGATTTAGGCTTAAGCTCTGCTCCCTATAAACACCTTTTGCTTATAAGAGATTTTGACTTTACACATTCTCTAAAACTAATCGACTATATAACTTATAATCCTTCTTTTTTTGCTGCATATGTTTTTGGAAATTTTGAGGGTTTAGGCAGTTCTATATCTAGCGTGGTATTGGCTAATGCCAAATATCTATTAACTAGTAAGTTATTTCTTCTACAAATTATATTTTTCATAATTTTATTAACTCTAATTACGTTCTTTTTTATGTGGAAGTATAATTATTTAAAATTAAATTTTTTTTCAGTTAGAATAGATGTGATAATATTCTTTGCTTCTATTTTTATTTTTTATTTTACTACAAATAATTTCTTCTTAGCCCTATTACTCTTCTTTCTAGTAGGATCGATTTTATATGCTTTAAAAGTAAACACTCAAATACGATTACTTATAATAAGCATTGTAATTATTAATTTAACTGTAGTTATTTCAAATCCACAGGAAAGATACTTATTCTCTTTAATTCCTATGATTTTATTTACTGCAAGTTATTTGTCATACATATTCTTGAACGACAGACTCAAGAAAGCAGTAATTATTGGGTTCACATTATTTTTTTCACCAATTTTTGATGTGATTGGCATTGAAAATACCTCTTGGTCTAGTATTTTTAAAAATAAAAATGATACAATTCAAGAATTAACACTCGGTGAATATGATATTATAGAACCAGATTTATTTGAAGGTTGTAATTTGATATTATCAAATAATATTAAACAAATACCATTATTTAGCTTTATAAATAAGAATAAAATAAGGCAAATTTTTTTGTATTCACCATATAAAGATTTTTCTTACTATCCTGATTATAAGAATAAATCAATAAATTGTATTTTAACGTCTAAAGATTATTATATTCAAAAAAGAGTCTTGAGAGATTTAGAGGTTCGTTATATTGATGAATATATTGATTATAGAGATGGCGACAAAACAGAGCTAAAAAAAGTTAATAATTTTGTATTATTAAAATTTTTGAATTAAATTATCGTATATGAAAAATGTGGCAGTAATTTTTGCTCGAGGGGGTTCTAAAGGTTTACCCAATAAAAATATTAAGAAATTAAATAATTATCCTCTCATATCGCATTCAATAGATTTTGCTAAATCATGTAATTTTATAAATGATGTATTTGTTTCAACTGAAGACAAGAAAATAATGGAGATATCTTCTGCATTAGGCGCAAAAATTATAAAGCGACCAAAGCATTTAGCTAAAGACAATTCACCTGAATTTTTAGCATGGAAGCATGCTGTTAATTTTTTTATTAGAAAGAAACTTAACTTTTCAAAAATAATATCATTGCCTACAGTTGCTCCAATAAGGAAAAAAAAAGATATAAGATTGGCAATTAATTGCTTAGATAGTAAAACTGATGTAGTAATTTCCGTAACAAATTCTAAACACTACCCTGAGTTTAATATGGTAACTATTGATGACCAAGGCTATTGCTCACTTCTTAAGAAAAAGAAAAAAAAGATCGCAAGAAGACAAGATGCAATGTCAATTTTTAATATTGTACCTACAGTGTATGTTACAACTCCTGAGTTTATACTTAAAAATTCAAATATTTTTGATGGTAAAGTCAAAGCCGTTCACATTCCAGAAGAAAGATCAATAGATATAGACACAAAATTTGATTTTAAAATAGCTGAATTTTTAGTTAAAGAATTTATTAATTAGAATTAATTAATCTTTATTAAATAAATCTCGAGTATAAACTTTATGCTTAACATCTGAAATGTCAGAATTCATTCTATTTGCAACTATGATATTACTTTGAGATTTAAATTCATTAAGATCATTTATTATTTTTGAGTTAAAGAAAGTTTTCTCTTTCATTAAAGGCTCATAAATTATAATCTCAATCCCTTTTGCTTTGATCCTTTTAATTACTCCTTGTATTGCACTTTCACGAAAGTTTGCTGATCCTTCTTTCATGATAATTCTATAGATACCAACTACATTTGGTTTTTTACCTATAATACTGCTTGCAATAAAATCTTTTCTTGTTGAGTTTGAGTCTACTATTGCTCTAATTAGATTATTGGGAACTTTATCGTAATTTCTTAGTAATTGTTGAGTATCTTTTGGAAGACAATAGCCTCCGTACCCAAAAGATGGATTGTTATAATAATTTCCTATTCTTGGATCAAACCCTGTACCTTCTATCACTTTTCCAGTGTCTAATTCATTTATTTCGCAAAAGCTATCCAGTTCGTTAAAATATGCTATTCTCATAGCAAGATACGTGTTCGAGAACAGCTTTACAGCTTCAGCTTCTGCAGATGTCATGTAAAGTATTGGAATATTATTAATAGACGTATCTGCATTTTTATGTAGTAATTTTGCGAATTCTTCAGATTCACTAGATTGGTTTCCTATAATAATTCTAGAGGGTCGTAAATTATCACTTAAAGCTGAGCCTTCCCTAAGGAATTCTGGAGAAAAAAAAATATTGTCTTTACAAAATTTCTTTTTTACTTTCTCAGTATATCCCACAGGGATAGTTGACTTTATAATTATACTTGCATCGTCATTGAATTTAATTGCATCGTTGATCACTGCTTCAACAGAAGATGTATCAAATTCACTAGTTTCAATATTATAATTAGTGGAAGTACAAATTATAATATATTTTGACCCAGCATACGCTTCTTGGCATGGTTGAGTTGCATTAAGATTAAGGTCACGTTTTTCAAAAAGCTTTTTTATATCCTTATCCTCGATTGGAGGTATTCTTTTATTGATTTGATCAGTTTTGTCCTGATCTGTATCAACAAGGACTACATTATTACCACGTGATAAAAGAGCAGATAAACTTAAACCGACGTAACCTGCTCCGACAATAGTAATCTTCATAAATTCTTTTATTTTCATTAATTTTCAATCACTAAATACGTTAAGTGACAAGTTTCACGTTTAGTAGACCTGGCAATGTCCTACTCTCCCATGCCTTAAGACAAAGTACCATCGGCGCTGGAGTCCTTAACGTTCGAGTTCGAAATGGGATCGTGTGTTTCCTCTCCGCTAAAACCACCAGGTCAACAAAACGTGAAATCAATACTATTTTAAAATTTATACTCATTCTATCTATGTGTTTTGCTTGTTCATCACTAGTTTGTTTCTAGTACATAGAAAATCAAGCCGATCGAGTTATTAGTATCAGTTAGCTTCATGCATTACTGCACTTCCACACCTGACCTATCAACGTGGTAGTCTACCACGACTCTCATGGAAGAATTCGTTTCGAGGGAGGCTTCCCGCTTAGATGCTTTCAGCGGTTATCCCGTCCGTACTTGGCTACCCAGCGATGCCGATGGCACGACAACTGGTACACCATTGGTACGTTCACTCCGGTCCTCTCGTACTAGGAGTAACTCCTCTCAATTCTTCAACACCCACGGCAGATAGGGACCGAACTGTCTCACGACGTTCTAAACCCAGCTCGCGTACCACTTTAATCGGCGAACAGCCGAACCCTTGGGACCTGCTCCAGCCCCAGGATGTGATGAGCCGACATCGAGGTGCCAAACACCGCCGTCGATATGAACTCTTGGGCGGTATCAGCCTGTTATCCCCGGCGTACCTTTTATCCGTTGAGCGATGGCCCTTCCACTCAGAACCACCGGATCACTATGACCGTCTTTCGACTCTGCTCGACTTGTCAGTCTTGCAGTCAGGCAGGCTTATGCCATTGCACTCAACAGCTGATTTCCGACCAGCTTGAGCCTACCTTCGCACGCCTCCGTTACTTTTTGGGAGGCGACCGCCCCAGTCAAACTACCCACCATACACTGTCTTGGATCCAGATAATGGACCTCAGTTAGATATCAAAAATTACAAGAGTGGTATTTCAAGGACGACTCCATGAAAGCTGGCGCCTCCACTTCAAAGTCTACCACCTATCCTACACATGTAATTTCTAATACCAATGTAAAGCTATAGTAAAGGTGCACGGGGTCTTTCCGTCTAACCGCGGGTACTCCGCATCTTCACGGAGAATTCAATTTCGCTGAGTCTACGCTGGAGACAGCGGGGAAATCATTACGCCATTCGTGCAGGTCGGAACTTACCCGACAAGGAATTTCGCTACCTTAGGACCGTTATAGTTACGGCCGCCGTTCACCGGGACTTCAGGTCGTAGCTTGCACCACTCACTTTAATCTTCCGGCACCGGGCAGGCGTCAGACCCTATACTTCGCCTTGCGGCTTTGCAGAGTCCTGTGTTTTTAATAAACAGTTGCTACCCCCATTTCTGTGCCACCCACATCTGGTTGCCCAAACATAGGTCCTCCTTCTTCCGAAGTTACAGAGGCAATTTGCCGAGTTCCTTCAGCATAGTTCTCTCAAGCGCCTTGGTATACTCTACCTATCCACCTGTGTCGGTTTCGGGTACGGTCTATGGTGAGGCTATTTCCTGGAACAACTTCGCTGCCTAACCAATCCATATAAGGATAGACAACTTACATCATTCGTCACATCTCACCTGGTCAAGGAATATTAACCTTGTTCCCATCGACTACGACTTTCGTCCTCGCCTTAGGAGCCGACTCAACCTGCGCGGATTAGCCTTGCGCAGGAACCCTTGGATTTTCGGCGACAGAGTTTCTCACTCTGTTTGTCGCTACTCATGTCAGCATTCTCACTTCCGATATCTCCAGAAGCTCTCACGAGTCTTCCTTCAACAACGTACGGAACGCTCCGCTACCACACAATAAATTGTGTCCAAAGCTTCGGTGTATTGTTTAGCCCCGTTACATCTTCGGCGCCGGATAACTTATTTAGACCAGTGAGCTGTTACGCTTTCTTTAAAGGATGGCTGCTTCTAAGCCAACCTCCTGGCTGTTTTGGTCGTCCGACATCCTTTCCCACTTAACAATAACTTGGGGACCTTAGCTGTTGGTCTGGACTGTTTTCCTTTCGACTACGGACCTTAGCACCCGTAGTCTGTCTGCCATATATTACTCACCGGTATTTGGAGTTTGGTTGGACTTAGTAAGGATCTCTCCCCCCTTGCCCATCCAGTGCTCTACCCCCGATGGTATTAGTATGACGCACTACCTAAATAGTTTTCGCGGAGAACCAGCTATATCCGAGTTTGATTGGCCTTTCACCCCTAACCACAAGTCATCCAAAGACTTTTCAACGTCAACTGGTTCGGTCCTCCAATAAGTGTTACCTTATCTTCAACCTGCTCATGGCTAGATCACTCGGTTTCGGGTTTAATCCAAAGTACTGTCGCCCTATTAAGACTCGCTTTCGCTTCGCCTACACCTAACGGCTTAAGCTTGCACTTTAAACTAACTCGCTGACCCATTATACAAAAGGTACGCCGTCACCCTTACGGGCTTCGACAGCTTGTAAGCATTCAATTTCAGGATCTATTTCACTCCCCTCGTCGGGGTTCTTTTCACCTTTCCCTCACGGTACTAGTTCACTATCGGTCACACAAGAGTACTTAGGCTTGGAGGGTGGTCCCCCCATATTCAGACAAGATTTCACGTGTCCCGTCTTACTCAAGAACATTAACTGTCATTACCCATACAAGACTATCACTTTCTAGGGTTTACCTTTCCAGGTAATTCTGGTTGTACAATTAATGCTACTGGCCTGGTCCGCTTTCGCTCGCCACTACTTACGGAGTATCGGTTGATATCCTTTCCTCCAGTTACTTAGATGTTTCAGTTCACTGGGTTCGCTTTACTAACCTATGTATTCAGTTAGCAATAACTCAAAAGAGTTGGGTTGTCCCATTCGGAAATCTCCGGATCAAAGTGTGTTCGTCACTCCCCGAAGCTTATCGCAACGTACTACGTCCTTCATCGCCTTTGTGTGCCAAGGCATCCATCAAATGCTCTTAAACGCTTGATTATTCTATGTACAAAAAACAAACTTATTATTTTTTGTCACACTTAGATTTGAATTCTCAATAAAATTTTAATTTAGTATTGATGTCACTTCACGATGTAAAAAAGTAAAATTTAAAACTTGGTGGAGCTGACCGGGATCGAACCGGTGACCCCCTGCTTGCAAAGCAGGTGCTCTCCCAGCTGAGCTACAGCCCCAAGAGATACCACGTCATGGTGGGCCTGGGTAGACTCGAACTACCGACCTCACCCTTATCAGGGGTGCGCTCTAACCAGACTGAGCTACAAGCCCATACGTTAGGCTTTATAGTTTTAAATAATGAAAGAGAAACGAGGACGGTAAGCCACATATAATTACTAAGTAAAATATTTTTTAAATTCCTATGAACTCAAAAAATTACTCTTAGAAAGGAGGTGATCCAACCGCAGGTTCCCCTACGGTTACCTTGTTACGACTTCACCCCAGTCGCTAATCATACCGTGGTTGGCTGCCTCCTTACGGTTAGCAAACCAGCTTCAGGTAAAACCAACTCCCATGGTGTGACGGGCGGTGTGTACAAGACCCGGGAACGTATTCACCGTAGCGCGCTGATCTACGATTACTAGCGATTCCAACTTCATGCACTCGAGTTGCAGAGTGCAATCCGAACTGAGGTAACTTTTTGAGATTTGCTCCAGATCGCTCCTTCGCTGCCCTTTGTAGTTACCATTGTATCACGTGTGTAGCCCGGCCCGTAAGGGCCATGAGGACTTGACGTCATCCCCACCTTCCTCCGGCTTATCACCGGCAGTTCCTTCAAAGTTCCCACCATAATGTGCTGGCAATTGAAGGTAAGGGTTGCGCTCGTTGCGGGACTTAACCCAACATCTCACGACACGAGCTGACGACAGCCATGCAGCACCTGTATCCAATCCACCCGAAGTGAAAGACTTAATCTCTTAAGTCCGCGATTGGTATGTCAAGGGCCGGTAAGGTTCTTCGCGTATCTTCGAATTAAACCACATGATCCACCGCTTGTGCGGGTCCCCGTCAATTCATTTGAGTTTTAGCCTTGCGGCCGTACTTCCCAGGCGGAGTGCTTAACGCGTTAACTGCGATACTGGAAATTTAAATTCCCAACATCTAGCACTCATCGTTTACTGCATGGACTACCAGGGTATCTAATCCTGTTCGCTACCCATGCTTTCGAACCTCAGCGTCAGTATTGGCCCAGAGAGTCGCCTTCGCCACTGGTGTTCCTCCTAATATCTACGAATTTCACCTCTACACTAGGAATTCCACTCTCCTCTACCAAACTCAAGAAATGTAGTTTTGAAGGCAGTTCCAGAGTTAAGCTCTGGGATTTCACCTCCAACTTACAAATCCGCCTACGCTCGCTTTACGCCCAGTAATTCCGAATAACGCTAGACCCCTCCGTATTACCGCGGCTGCTGGCACGGAGTTAGCCGGATCTTCTTCTTCAGGTACCGTCATTATCTTCCCTGACGAAAGAGTTTTACAACCCTAGGGCCTTCATCACTCACGCGGCATCGCTGGATCAGGGTTGCCCCCATTGTCCAATATTCCCCACTGCTGCCTCCCGTAGGAGTCTGGGCCGTGTCTCAGTCCCAGTGTGGCTGATCATCCTCTCAGACCAGCTATAGATCGTCGCCTTGGTGAGCCGTTACCTCACCAACAAACTAATCTAACGCGGGCCCATCCAATAGCGCATAAAGCTTTCTCCCGAAGGACGTATAAAGTATTAGCTTAAGTTTCCCCAAGTTATTCTCTACTACTGGGCAGGTTCCCACGCGTTACTCACCCGTCTGCCACTAGATCCGAAGATCTCGTTCGACTTGCATGTGTTAAGCGTGCCGCCAGCGTTCATTCTGAGCCATGATCAAACTCTCAAGTTTAAAAATGACGCACACAAACTTATTGGCGGAGTTGCATAAAATAAATTATGCAATCCAATAAACGTGTACGGTTATTCTGTACTGTGGAATTACCGCCCACGTTTCTCTTTCAATTTACTTTTCCAATAGCATAATCGCGCAAGCAAAAAATCCTTACCCCTTGAGATAAGGAATAAAATGCCAGATCGATTATATTAAGACTATAAATAGTCATATGCCGCAAGCTCAGAGCATCACCGAACAAGGGTGAGCGTTTTTTACTGTATAGAGCCAAAAAGTCAAGCAGCAAAGGACATAAAAGGCAGAAAACTAACATTTTTTTAGAATTATAATTATATAACGAATTCAATTACTTATTTGATTGTGTAGGAGTTTCGCATCAATCAAAAATAATATTTATGAAAAAACTCTAAAAATGTTTATACCAATATCCCAAAATGACCTTCATCAATAGAAATCAGATTATTCTGTTACTTAGCTTTATCTCGTTAATTGGTATTTCATATTTTTTGTCTATTTCGTTTGGAGAAAATTTAGCTAGAGAAAAAAAAGTTTCTAAGAAAATTATAACGGATGAAGACCCAATCCATATTGAGGAAAAATTAGAAATTGACTTTACACTCGTCCAAAAATACTACCTGCAAGAAGGAGAGACTTTTACTGGAGCCTTAAAGCAAGCAGATCTTCAAGATGACGAAATTAATGATGTTGTCAATATCATATCTAAAAAAATAGATTTAAGAAAATTAAATGTAGGAACACTAATTGAAACTTACACTAAGTCCATTAATGATAAAAAGATAATTAATGAAATAATTATATATCCTGATATTGAAAAAAAAATCTATGTAAAAAAAGTTAATAATAAGTTTGTTGCTGGTGAAGACAAAAAAAAACTATTCAGTAAGTTAAAACTTTATGAAGTTGAAATCCATAACAGTATTTATGAGTCTCTTAAAAAAATAGATACACCAGATGAAATTATAATGGAGTTTGTTCAGTTGTATAGTTTTGATATCGATTTTCAAAGAGATATTAGAAAAGGAAATAAGATCAAAATATTTTTTGAAATTTATACAGACTCACAAAACAATTATATTAAATCTGGAAATATTAATTTTTCAGAGATTATTCTTGATGATGAATCCTACGAACTTTATAGATTCCAATCAGAGGGAAATGAATTTGTTGAATACTTTAATAGTGATGGTAAGAGTGCAACTAAAGCACTGATGAAAACACCAATTAATGGGGCAAGACTATCCTCTGGATTTGGAATGAGAAAACATCCAATTTTGGGTTACAATAAAAAACATCAAGGAGTTGATTTTGCAGCGCCTACTGGAACACCTATTATGGCTGCAGGCACAGGCCATATAGAATTTGTTGGCAATAATGGGGGGGCTGGAAAATATATTCGTATCAAGCATCTCAATGGATATAAAACTAGTTACTCCCACCTGAGCAAATATGCTTCCGGTATTCAAAAAAACGTCAAAGTACGGCAAGGGCAGGTAATTGGCTATGTTGGAAATACGGGACTGTCTACAGGCCCTCATTTACATTATGAAGTAATCTTTAATGGGAAAAGAATTAATCCAATGAAAATGAAATTACCTTCAGGTAAACAGCTTAAAGACAAAAACTTGGAAATTTTTTTAGCTGAGAAAGAAAGAATTAACGCTGAAGTATCTGAATTATACTCTATGAATTAGCTTCTTCAATAGCCTTTGCAGGATCTAGTGTTTCAACAGTCTTATCAACGCTAGTGGGTTCATTTCCATTAGTTTTCATCGAACCATTTTTCTCATTATAACGATCTTGGCGATCATTGATAAGCCTGCTGTAATGTTCAGCGTGCTGCAAATAGTTTTCCGCACCTACATAATCGCCTGATGCTGCTGCATCTTTTGCTAAGACCTTATACTTTTCAAGAACTGTAGATAGATTGCCTCTGACTCTGGTATTATTATTACCATTAGCAAAGTTATCATTGTTCCTATTGTTTGACCTTTTAAAAGGTCGGCTTCTTCTATTTTTCACTATGAAAATTTAAACCTAATTTTTAGGTAATTTATTATTCGAGATTACGTAAACTAGTGTTAAGTTCAAAATTAATCAAGTTTTTATTTATATTCTTTTTGTAACGATACACCTTGGTATATCAGAGATGTCTTTTTCTACTGAAATAAGCTGAAAACCAGTATTTTTTAGCAGTTTTTGAATTGGTTTTAATTGATTGTAGCCGATTTCAAAAATGATCAATTGTTTTTTATTTTCATATTTAATTAGATTATCTAAAACCATTTTAAAACACCTTAATCCGTTTTCTTTCGCAAAAAGAGCGATTTCAGGTTCAAAGTCTTGAACATCCCTGAGCATATTATCTTTTGATGATGTTGAAACATATGGTGGATTACAAACTATAAGATCATAATTTATTGTATTGAATTTAGAAAAATCCGCATGGCAAAATTTTAATCTATTTTCATTTAGTAGATTACTTTTATTTTGCTTCGCTACTTTTAAAGCCTTTTTATCGAAATCGATGCCAATGCCCTGACTATTTTTAAATTCTCTTAGCAGCGATATTATCAGGCATCCGGAACCTGTGCCTAAATCTAACATTTTAAGATTTTGGTTTGTATCAGGAAAGTATTTGAAAGCAGTTTCAATTATAATTTCACTGTCAGGTCTTGGGATTAATACTGAGTTATCTACAAAGAATATGTCTTTCCAAAATTCTTTTTTATTAATTATGTATGCAATTGGCTCACTTTTTTTTCGTCTTTGAATTAGTTCTTTATATTGATCCAATTCAATGTGATCTAGTAGCTTATCATGACTAATATTAATTTCTTCATTCGAAGTATTTAGAATATACTTTAAAAGTATTTTTTTTTCTAAAATAGGTATTGAAGAATCTTCAGAATATAGAAGTTTATTTAATGAGGACATATCATCTTCCTTGATCTTCAAGTATTAGATTTGTGATAACTTCCTCTAATCCTGTAGAATTTAATATTTGCTCTAGTTTGTAGAGTGTTAAATTTATGCGATGATCAGTCACTCTTCCCTGAGGAAAATTATAGGTCCTGATCCTTTCTGATCTATCACCTGAACCTATCTGTGATTTTCTTTTATCCGCTATATCATCATCTTGTTTTTTACGCTCGAAATCATACAATCTTGTTTTTAAAACCAGCATAGCTTTGGCTTTATTCTTATGTTGAGATTTTTCATCCTGTTGTTGTACGACAATACCAGATGGAAGATGAGTTATTCTAACCGCACTATCAGTCGTATTAACATGCTGCCCTCCTGCACCACTAGATCTAAATACATCAACTCTAATATCTTTATCGTCGACTTGAATATCTAGATCCTCAGCTTCAGGTAATACAACTACACTCGCTGCAGAAGTATGAACTCTTCCCTGAGACTCAGTTTCTGGAACTCTTTGAACTCGATGGACACCAGATTCGAACTTAAGTTTTGAATAAACACTGCTACCTGAGATTTTCGCAACTGCTTCTTTAATGCCTCCTTTTTCAGAGTCTGAAATGGAAATATATTCAATTTTCCAGCCCTGATTTTCAGCATAGCGTTGATACATGCGCAAAAGATCATTAGCAAATAAAGCTGCTTCATCGCCACCAGTACCAGCTCTGACTTCTAGAATTACATTTTTTTTATCTAATGGATCTTTTGGGATCATTAATTCTTTCAAGACATTTTCAGCCGCTAATAATTTTTCTTTGACATTATTGATTTCAGATTTTGCTATTTCTATTAAATCAGCATCGTTACCGTTGATAACACTATTTAATTCTTCTAATTCTGACTGTTGAGCTAAATATAAATTAACTTGATCATATAAAGGTTTTAAATCAGCATATTCTTTTGAAAGAGATACATATTTATCTTTATCGTTTACTGATTGGTTTAATTCGTTTTCAAGATTTTTATATTTATCTTGAATTTTTTCTAATTCATCTTGCTTAATCATGAAGTGATTGAATCTTTTTCTCTACAAGATTAACAACGTGATCAACTATTTCGGGATTTTTTATTTTATGATCAGCAACGCCTGATAAATAAATCATATTATTCCCCTTTCCACCTCCGGTTACCCCAATATCACTATTTAATGCTTCTCCTGGGCCGTTTACAACACAGCCAATAATTGAGAGAGTTATAGGATCTTTGATATGTGACAATCGTCGTTCAAGCTCACGAACTGTATCAATTACTGGGAAAGCCTGTCTAGCACAAGAAGGGCAGGAAATAATTTTAATACCCCTAGAACCTAAATTTAAACTCTTCAATATCTCGTGACCTACTTTAATTTCCTCTACTGGATCTGCTGTTAATGACACTCTAATTGTATCTCCAATCCCTTGTGAGAGAAGATTGCCAATACTTATGGATGACTTAATTGAGCCCGATAAGTAAGTTCCTGCTTCTGTTAATCCAACGTGAAATGGATAATCACAAAGTTTTGCTAATTTTTCATAGGCTTCAATTGTAGTAAATACATCTGATGCTTTTACACTTATTTTAAAATTATCAAAATAATTGTCCTCAAGCAGACGTATATTTGCTATTGCGCTCTCGACTAAAGCATCAGCACAGGGTTCACTGTATTTTTTTAGAATTTTTTCATCAATGGAGCCTGCATTTACTCCTATGCGCATACAAATGTTATTTTGTTTAGCTGCATCAATAACCTCAATAATTTTATCTACTCCAATATTGCCAGGATTTATTCTTAAGCAAGCAGCGCCCGCTTCAGCAGCTTCGATCGCACGCTTGTAGTGAAAGTGAATATCTGCAACGATTGGTACATCTACATTATTAATGATCTCTTTAAGAGATTTGGTAGACTCTTGGTCGGGGCAAGATACTCTAACGATATCTGCACCTTCAGATACTAAATCATTGATTTGTTTTACTGTTGCATTGACATCTGATGTAAGCGTGTTTGTCATTGATTGTACAGAAATTTTTGCATCGCCACCAACATCTATACTTCCAACCTTAATCTTCTTTGTACGCCGGCGTATTATTTTGTTTTGAGAGTACTGACTCATAGTTATTTATAAATTAGGTAGATATTAAATATAATGAAAGAGTTGATTTGAAAACTTAAAAAATCTGTTTTCTACCTATCTCGCCTATAGAGCCTAAAAATTTTATTTGGCCGTTGTTAACTTTTATTGAAATGAGACCCATATTCCCCGAGGTTACAAATATTTTGTCATTTTTTGATACCTCAAGATTAAGCTCTTCACCCTCTTTGAAAACCTGACTAATTAATATTTCCTCTGTATTATCGACCTCTATCCAAACTTCATTGTCAAATAATAT
>CACHCK010000010.1 GCA_902578305.1 uncultured Pelagibacteraceae bacterium
AACTTCCCCTATCAAGCTTTTGTCTTTACTCATTTTAGCTATTTTCTTAATTAGCTTATGTTGAGCATTGATTTCCATAACTTTAAGAGAAAGATCTTGATTTAATTGATTATGCTGTTGAAGTATTTTTTCTAGTTGAGGATCCATTGCTCCCTCATCACTCACAAGACATACAGGACTATCTGTAAGTCTAGAGGATACCCTTACATCTTTCACTTTGTCTTTTAATTTTTCTTTAAGTAAATTGATTAGAGGCTCGACAGATTTGTCATTCTTATTGTCCTTATTCTCTCCATCAATTTTATCAAGATCATCCATTCCTCTAGTAACTGACTTAAAGTTTTTTTCAAAGTATGAAGGGGTCGACGAGGTCCAGAAGCTATCAACAGGGTCGTCAAGTATAAGGACATTGATATCTCTTGATTTGTAACCCTCAAGGCTGGGATTGTTTATTATATTTTCGTAGCTATCCCCTGTCATGAAGTAGATATCTTTTTGTTTTTTAGCCATAGTCTTCGTGTACTCGTTTAATGAGATTAATTTCTTTGATTTCAAATTCTTGAATAATGATATTTCTAAAATTGAGTCTTTTCGTTCGAAATCCTCATAAATACCCTCTTTAAGAACTGGCCCAAAATTTACCCAAAATTTTTCATACGACTCTCTATCTTTTTCTAATTTCTTTTTAAGATCAGAAATAGTTCTTTTAACAAGAGAAGACCTTATCTTTTTTACAACTGGATTATTTTGGAGCATTTCACGACTTATGTTTAGAGGAAGATCCTCTGAATCAATTATGCCACGAAGAAATCGAAGATAGGGAGGAATAAGTTCAGGACAATTATCGGTTATGAATACTCTTTTAACGTAAAGTTTTAATCTATTTTCTCTAGAAGGGTCATATAAATCAAAGGGCTTTGTTGATGGAATAAAATTTAAAACTGTGTACTCAATTTTACCTTCAGCTTTGTAGTGTGACGTCATCCAAGGGTCATCGAACATTTGTCCTGTATGATTATAAAACTCTTTGTATTGCTCCTCTGAAATTTTATTTTTAGGTCTTGTCCAAATTGCTGACGCAGAATTGACCGACTCCAAGGTTTCATCTTTTTTCTCAGTACCATCACTAATATAAATTGGAATACTTATATGATCAGAATACCTTCTAATTATATTTTGAATCCTATCTTTATCTAAATATTCTTTTGAGTCCTTTGTTAAAGTTAGTTCAATTGTTGTTCCTCTATTTGAAGCGAGAAGACTTGAGTCTTCAGTCTCCTCAATTGTAAAACTGCTTTCCCCATCAGAAGTCCATACCCATATCTTATTTTCTCCAGCTTTTCGTGTAATAACTTTAGTTTGGGAAGCAACCATGAAAGCTGAATAGAATCCAACACCAAATTGACCAATTAGAGATAGGTCTTTAGTTTTTGACTCAGACAATTCTTTCAAAAAATGGGCAGTACCAGAACGAGCGATAGTTCCTAGATTAGATACGAGATCTTTTTTATTCATACCAACTCCGTTATCGGAAATTGATATCAAGCTACTTTTTTTATCAATCGTAATCTGTATTTTAAAATTTGGATCATCTTTGATTAACTTTTCTTTTGTATTAGCCAAATATCTAAGTTTATCACATGCGTCTGAGGCATTGGAGACAAGCTCTCTTACAAATACTTCTTTTTCTGAGTAAACAGAATTGATCATTAATTTCAGCAACTGGCTGACTTCTGTTTGGAACTCTAATTTTTCTGATTTAGGCATAATATTTACTCTCAAAAACTATATTGGAATTATCGATCGAAATTCAAGGCAATTTAAGTGGGGTTATCTCAAAAATTTTCGCTATTTTCAGTGTTTTTTAAATATTTTTCAAGATAACATAAGATAACAATGACAATACATTACATCAGGACTGGCCATACCTTCAAAAGCTCTAGTCGATCAAGAAATAAGATTACGAGTTTTCATAAAACTGAGCTTAATCTGATACTATCAGTATACGCACAAAAAGTCAGCCAAGGACATTGGAAAGACTATGCAATAGATCACGGTAAATACACTGCAGTTTTTTCAATTTATCGAAGTACTTTCGAGAGTGCTTTTTTAAGAATAATTAAAAATAAAAATAAGGGAAAGCATATAACATTTGCGTTAATCGATTTTAATAACAAAAAAATTAAGGTAAGCGAACGTCTATCAGATATTACTCGATACCTAAAAATTTCTGTAAAACGTATAGCCTGAACTTATCTTCTTTGGCCAAAAAGTCTTAACAACATTATAAATAGATTTATAAAATCTAAATAAAGCGTTAATGCACCCATGATAGCTTTTTTTGCAGCAACTTCACCGCTATCATATGCCATATACATATTTTTTATCTTTTGAGTATCATAAGCTGTCAAGCCAACAAAAATTAGAACTCCAAGAATAGATATTCCATAATATAATGCAGGTGATTGCATGAAGATATTTACAATTGATGCGATTATAATTCCAATAAGTCCCATAAATAAAAATGATCCAAAATTAGTTAAATCTCTTTTTGTTGTATAACCATATATACTCATTGCGCCAAAGGTACTTGCTGTAATGAAGAATACTCTAGCTATACTTGCACCAGTGTAAGTTAGGAAAATTGTAGAGAGAGATAAACCCATTAAAAATGCAAATATCCAAAACATTGTCTGTGCTCTAGAAGCAGACATACCTCTTATTCCAAAGCTCATATACATCACAATTCCAAGAGGGGCTAATGCAACAACCCACATCATCGGACCAGTATAAAGGGTCACGCCTAAGTTTGTGAGACCAACTATCTCTCCTGTTGGACCCATTACTGCCGTTGCTTGAAATAACATATATGCGACCAAACCTGTTAAGGCCAAACCAGATGCCATGTAATTATAAACACTCATCATATATTGCCTTAGACCTTCGTCGATTGCTGGCGTTGATTGAGCTCTAGTTTGATAGTCCATATTTAAAAACCTCTTGTAAAAATTATTTTATGTACTTTAATACATAATTATAAAGGTAATCAATACAAGTAATTATTTATCAAGAATTTATTGAATTAATACAAATACTTAGGGGTTTAAGTGGAGAAGGTTTTAGTCACAGGAGCATCAGGATACATAGCACTACACTGCATTACTGAATTATTGAAAAATGGATATGCTGTAAGAGGTTCTCTAAGAAGCATGAATAGAGAGAGTGAAGTACGAGAAGCAGTGAAAAAGGAAATCTCAGACAATAATCTAGAATTTTGTAAACTTGATCTAATGTCTGATGAAGGTTGGGACAGTTGTGCAACTGAATGTGATTATATGCTTCATGTAGCGTCGCCGTTTATAGTTGGAGAACCAAAAAATGAAAATGAACTTATAAAGCCAGCTAAAGAAGGAACAATGAGAGCGCTTAAAGCCGCAAAAAAAGCTGGTATAAAAAAAGTTGTTCTTACATCGTCAATTGTTGCTATTGCCTACGGACATAATCAAAAAATTTGTAGCAGTAATGATTGGACCAACACAGATAAAGATGTCGGTGCATATAATAAAAGTAAAACTTTAGCTGAAAAAGCTGCATGGGAATTTATAAATTTACCAGAAAACAAAGATCTAAAAATGACAACTATTCATCCAGGTTTTGTCATGGGTCCACTTTTAAGTAATGATACCATGGGTGCGTCTGCTAGTTTTATGGCTCGACTGATACTTGGAAAAATTCCTGCGTTACCAGATGTATATATGCATATATCTGATGTTAGAGATACGGCAATGTTGCATGTGAAGGCTCTTAAATCAGAAGCCAGCGATGGTAAAAGAATACTCACAACTTCAACAAATGATTATCATATTACAAAAATTGCAAAGATTGTAAAAGATAGTGGCTTTGAAAAGGTTTCAACTAAAATTATGCCAACCTTTTTATTTAGAGTTTTTGCATTGTTCAATTTACAAATGAAAGGCATTTTAAAAAATATCAAAAGAGGTAGTTATAAAACTGATAACAGCTTAACAGTTTCTATTTTTAACTGGGAGCCTATACCAGTTGAAAAAACAATAAGTGACATGGCACTGTCCATGGGTAAGATACTTGGAAAATAGAGTATATATGGAAAAAGTTTTAGTTACGGGAGGATCAGGTTACATTGCTCAGCATTGCATAGCTGAATTACTCAAAAACGGGTACTCAGTTAAAACATCATTACGTTCTGAAAATCGTGAAGCAGAAGTAAGGCAGGCAATAGCAAAAGAAGTTGATGCAAAAAATAATTTAGAGTTTTGTAAATTAGACCTACTAAAGGATGAAGGATGGGATGAGGCAGTTGCTGGCTGTACATATGTATTGCATGTTGCATCTCCTCTAACCGATAAGGCGCCTGATGATGAAAATGAGATCATTCAGCCGGCCAAGGAAGGTCTTCTAAGAGCGCTTAAAAGCTCGGTAAAGAACAAGATTAAAAGATTCGTTATGACTTCATCATTCTCAGCTGTGGGTTATGGAAATGAAGAAAAAATATATGATGAAAGTCATTGGACTGATCCAAGCCAAAATATTGGCGCATATAACAAGAGTAAAGCAATTGCCGAAAAAGAGATGTGGTCTTACTTAAACAGTCTTAGTGACGATGAAAAAATAGAAGCCGTTGCAATAAACCCTACTTTAGTAATAGGTCCATCATTATCTGATGATGTTGGAACTTCAAATGTATTTATTCAAAGAATGTTGGATGGCTCCTACCCTGTTGTGCCAAAAGTTCATTTTGGATGGGTTACTGTTAAAGATACAGCAAGAGCACATGTTGAAGTAATGATACATCCAGATGCGAATGGAAAAAGATTCATACTTGCAGAAAAATGTATGTGGCTATCTGATATGAATAAGCTTTTAAGAGAACATGGATATAAAAAAGCCCCCTCAATCGAGGCTCCAAATATTTTAATGAAAGTTCTAGGTTTATTTAGCAAAGAAGCTGGGGCAATATCGGGCTTTGTTGGTAAAACAAAATTTACTAATTCCGAAAATGCTAAAAATATTTTAAAATTTAATTTCGAAAGTGCGGATGAGGCAATCATCCAAACTGTAAAACAATTTGAAGAACTTGGACTGATTACAAAATAATGGAATACAGAAAATTAGGCAGATCAGAAATTGACGTGAGCTTGATATGCTTAGGTACCATGACCTGGGGAGAGCAGAATACTGAGGCCGATGCTCACGATCAATTGGATTATGCTCTAGATCATGAAGTTAATTTTATCGATACAGCTGAAATTTATGCTGTGCCAACTAAAGCTGAAACTCAGGGTTTAACAGAAAAATATATCGGTACTTGGTTCAAAGCGAGAGGCAATAGAGATAAAGTTGTACTTGCAACTAAAGTTGCTGGTCGTTCTGGAATGTCGTGGCTTAGAGAAAATGAGGAAATACCTCGTTTGTCCAAAGAACATATTTTCTATGCAGTTGAGCAAAGTCTCAAAAGACTGCAAACAGATTACATTGATTTATACCAAGTTCATTGGCCTGATAGGCCTTTTGGTGCATTTTCAGGAAGGCTTGAGTACAAACATATGGACACATCTGACTCAATTCCATTAGAGGAAACTCTTGAGGCTCTTGGCGAATTAGTTAAGCAGGGCAAAGTCAGGCAGATTGGCTTATCTAACGAAACACCGTGGGGAACTATGAAATATTTAGAGCTCGCTGAAACAAAGTCTCTTCCACGTGTTGCTTCGATTCAGAATGCTTATAATTTGGTTAATAGAGGTTTTGAAATTGGATTGTCTGAAGTTGCAATGCACGAACAAGTGGGCTTACTTGCTTACTCGCCTTTAGCACAAGGAACATTAACTGGAAAATATTTAGGTGGGCAGATGCCTCAAGGTTCGAGACTTGCGCTATTTGGCGATGGTCCTTTAATGATGAGATATAAAGGAGATAAGACACAGCAGGCAATTGAAATGTATGTAAATCTCGCAAAAAAATACGAAGTTGACCCTGCTCAACTAGCTATTCAATTTTGTAATATTCAACCATTTGTCACATCAACAATTATTGGAGCTACTACAATGGAACAATTAAAAACCTGTATAGACAGTGTTGATCTTGATATTACAAAAGAAATTATGAATGAGATAAGAAGTATTCATAAAGAAATTCCAAATCCAGCGCCATAATGAAAAAAATCTCCAAAACTGAACTTACGAAAAAATTAAAAAGACTCTCTGGTTGGAAGTTAGTTAAAGGGCGAAGTGCTATAACAAAATCATTCAAGTTTAACAACTTTCAAGAAGCGTTCGGCTGGATGACATCAATGGCAATTTATGCTGAAAAAAAAGACCATCATCCAGAATGGTTTAATGTCTATAGCACTGTGGAAGTTACTTTATCGACTCACGATGCTGGTGGAGTGACAAATCTGGACCTAGATATGGCCAGAGAAATGAACCAGAAAACCAAGTAAATTACTGAGATTTATAAAAAGATGTAGTTAGTGCTATTTTTCCAGTAGCCTTACGGGCTAGAATTGTCTCCAAAGCCTGTTGACCTTGTTCAAGCGGAAGCACTTCAGTCACTGGGGCTTTTAATTTTCCCTCTTCATACCACCCAGTAAGTTGGTTCATGTTGGCTAGATGCTCTTGTGGCTCTAAAGCTGTAAACTGACCCCAAAATACACCAACAGCAGAGCAGCCTTTAATTAAATACAAGTTCATTGGAATTTTTGGAATATAGCCAGCCGCCCAACCTATAACTAAGAAACGTCCATTCCACGCAATACTTCGTAAAGCGGGCTCAGTGAAATCTGCTCCAACTGGGTCATAAATCACATCTGGTCCTTTACCACCAGTTGCTTTTGAAATTTCTGCTCTGAATTCTTTCACATGATCTCGGTTGGTTAAATCATACTTGCCATAATTAATAACTTCATCAGCCCCATACTCTTTACAAACTTCTAATTTTTCATCAGACGATGCACCGGCAATAACTCTGGCACCCATTGCTTTTCCAATTTCAACAGCAGAAATACCAACACCACCAGCAGCCCCTAGGACGAGTAAATTTTCACCCTCTCTAAGT
The DNA here is from genome assembly GCA_902578305.1 of uncultured Pelagibacteraceae bacterium. Classification (GTDB taxonomy): domain Bacteria; phylum Pseudomonadota; class Alphaproteobacteria; order Pelagibacterales; family AG-422-B15; genus CACNXQ01. The sequence continues at coordinate 7,090 of CACHCK010000010.1, forward strand.
TGGCCACGATTTTTCAAGGCATAGTGTGATGTGCCGTAAGTTAATGTAAAACAAGAAGCGGTAGTAAAATCCATACTACTTGGTTTTCGAAATATATTGGATGGACTTGTTATTACTTGTTCCCTAAAACCACCAAAGCCTATCATAGCAACTACCTCATCACCAACCTTCCAATCAGAAACGCTTTCACCTTTCGCACTAATGACTCCTGATATTTCACCACCTGGCGAAAAAGGTAGCGGAGGTTTAACTTGATATTTATCTTGAATAATTAAAGTGTCTGGAAAATTGACACCAGCAGAGTGTACATCTATCTGTATTTGACTTTTTTTAAGTTCAGGTAACTCAACATCTTCATAAACTAGCGAGCTTGGAGGGCCAAATTCTTTACAAACAATTGCTTTCATAATTGTGAATCTCGTTATAAATTAGCGGTTATGAAATTAATAAATTTCAAACTTATTCTATCAATTTTACTGATGAGTTCAATAAGTGCTTTTGCAGTTATCGACGTAGTCCATCTTGGTTCATTTGGTAAAAGTGGTGCATGGCAAGCTAAAGAGTTTAAAGATGGCACGGCAAAAATCTGCTACATCATATCAGAGCCAATAGCAACAAACCCATCAGATCTTAATCGCGGTGAGCATGCTCTGATGATTACAAATTTCAAAGATGATAAGACTTTTCATGAGCCAAGTGTCGATACAGGTTTTACTTTCAAACCTAAAAGTATGGTCGAAGTGAGTATTGGAAGCAATAACTACAAATTTTTTACAGTTGAATCAAGAGCTTGGTTAGCAGATGGGGAGAACGGCAAGCAGCTTATCAAAGATATGAAAAATGGAGCGCGCGTGAAAGTTAAAAGTATCTCAAGCCGTGGAACAAAAATTACAGATACATATTCTTTAATCGGATTTACAAAAGCATTAGCAGCAATCGATAAAGCCTGCTCTTAAAATACAATGACAGAAGATAAACTCGACTTAATAGGATTAAGTCTTAAAGAAATATCTGAAACTTTAATTAATAAAGATTTAATACAAGCTAAAGAAAAATTTAGATCCAAACAACTCTGGCATTGGCTTTATTATAGAGGTGAAACTGATTTTGATAAAATGACAACAGTTTCAAAAGACCTTAGAAAAAAACTAAAAGATCATTTTATTATTAAAAGACCGAAAATAAAGTCACATCAAATATCTAAAGATGGAACACAAAAATGGCTTTTAGAATTAAATGATAGTAACCTTATTGAAACAGTTTTTATCCCTGAAGAAAATCGGGGAACGTTATGTGTTTCGTCACAAGTAGGCTGCACACTTAATTGTAAGTTTTGTTTCACTGGAACTCAAAAACTGGTTCGAAATTTAACTTCAAGTGAAATTATTTCCCAGCTTCTTTTGGCAAAGGACAATCTTTCAGATTGGCCAAATGGAAAAGACCGTAAAATTTCAAACATTGTATTTATGGGTATGGGAGAGCCTCTCTATAATTATGAAAATGTTAAAAATGCTGCTGAAATTATGGGTGATAAAGAAGGCATACAGTTATCTACTAAAAGAATTACACTAAGCACCTCTGGCATTGTTCCTGAAATTATTAAATGGGGTAATGAAGTTGACTCAAGATTGGCAATTTCTTTGCACGCAACAAACGATGAGTTGAGAAATAATATTGTTCCTATAAATAAGAAATTCCCCCTTAAAGATCTTATAAAGGCGTGCAGAGAATACCCCCGGTCAAAGAATTCTAAACGAATAACTTTTGAATATGTCATGTTGAAGGGAGTAAATGATACAGCGCAAGATGCCCGTAAACTTGTTAAGCTAATTTCTGGAATTCCAGCAAAAATAAATCTTATACCTTTCAATCCTTGGCCTAATTCGCCTTACGAATGTTCTGGTAAGGAAGAAATTAAGAAATTTAGTGACATAATTAAAAATGCGGGTTATGCAAGCCCAATTAGGAAAACCAGAGGACAAGATATTATGGCTGCATGTGGTCAATTAAAGTCTTCTAGTATAAAAATTAGAAAAAGTGAACTCAGAGCAAATGGATAAAATAAATAAAGTTGTTCTTGCATACTCAGGCGGTTTAGACACATCAGTCATTTTAAGGTGGCTGAAAGAAACATATCAATGTGAAGTGGCGACTTTTACAGCAAACCTAGGTCAAGACGAGGACTATGATTTAGTCAAAGCCAAAGCAGAAAAACAAGGAACTACAGAAGTATTTATTGAGGATCTAAAAGACGAGTTTGTGAGTGATTATGTGTTTCCAATGTTTAGGGCTAATCCTCTTTATGAGGGCTACTACTTACTCGGTACTTCTATCGCAAGGCCTCTGATTGCAAAAAAACAAATAGAAATTGCAAATAAAATTAAAGCTGATGCGGTATCTCATGGTGCAACAGGGAAAGGAAATGATCAAATAAGATTTGAGCTAGGCTACTATTATCATAAGCCTGATATAAAAATAATCAGTCCGTGGAGAGAGTGGGATTTATCATCAAGAACATCGCTTGTCGAATACGCAGATAAGCACGGCATAGAAATAGCAAAAGATAAAAGAGGGGAACAACCATTTAGTATTGATGAAAATATTTTGCATTCTTCTGCTGAAGGAAAGGTTCTTGAAGATCCATGGGTTGAAGCACCTGATTATGTTTACACCAGAAGTGTTTCACCTGAACAAGCACCAGATGAAGCAGAAGAAATAACAATTGAATTTAAGAGAGGAGATGCCTGCGCTCTTAATGGAGAGGCTTTAACACCATTTGAAATATTAAAATCTCTTAATGAGCTTGGAGGAAAACATGGAATTGGACGTGTTGATCTTGTTGAAAACAGATACATTGGTATGAAATCAAGAGGAATTTACGAAACCCCCGGTGGAACTATTCTATATCATGCTCACAGAGCTATTGAAAGCATCACACTCGATAAAGAAGCTGCACATATGAAAGATGATTTAGCGCCAAAATATGCCGAACTTGTTTATAACGGTTATTGGTTCTCTCCTGAAAGAGAAATGATGCAATCAATGATCGATAAATCTCAAGAAAAAGTGGAAGGCAAAGTAAGACTTAAACTCTTTAAAGGCAATACAATGATTACAGGTAGGGAGTCGTCTTTAAGCTTATACAATCCAAATCTTGCAACATTTGAGTCAGATCAAATTTATTCTCAAAAAGATGCTGAAGGTTTTATAAAATTAAACGCTCTAAGATTAAGAGAGAAGAAATAAGCTACTGCTGTCTAAATGCAGCATCTACCGTATTTTTTAATAAGCATGCAATTGTCATAGGACCCACACCGCCTGGGACAGGTGTAATCGCTGAAGCCATATTAAATACATCGTCGTAATCTACATCACCAACAAGTTTTGTTTTTCCAGGTTTGTCTGGATGATCAACACGATTTATACCAACATCAATCACGACAGCTCCTTCTTTAATCCAATTCTTTTTGACCATTAAGGGCCTTCCAACTGCAGCAACAACAATATCAGCTTGTTTTGTAATTTCTTCAATATTTCTGGTTTTGGAATGAACAATTGTAACAGTACATGATTCTTCAAGAAGCAACTGCGCCATTGGTTTGCCAACAATATTAGATCTTCCAATGATTACAGCATGCATCCCTTTAAGATCAGAAATACTTTTTTTTAACATTAAGTAACACCCTAAAGGAGTACAAGGGGTAAAAGTTTTACGCAGTAAGTCACCCCCAATTGAATTTCTACCAACATTTATTGCGTGAAATCCATCGGCATCCTTTACTGGATCAATTGAGTCAATAATAGCTCTTGAGTCAATGTGTGGTGGGAGTGGTAATTGGACAAGAATTCCATTTACTTTTTGATTATTGTTAAGTTTATCAATTAATTCCAAAAGCTTTTCTTCAGTTACGGTAGTATCCATAAAATGATCCTCGACATCCATTCCTATCTCTTTGGCCATTTTAGACTTCGTATTTACATAAACTTGACTAGCAGGGTCTTCACCTACAAGTACAACGGCAAGGGTTGGCGTTTTATTAAATTTACTTTTAAAATCTTCAACTTTTACAGCTGTTTCAGCCCTTAGATTAGCCGCAATTATTTTACCATCAATAATTTTTGTATCAGACATTATTAAATTGGAATTCCTGCATAAAAATACTCGTAAAGTAAGTTTCTTATAAAGTAAAGTATCAGAATTAAGACCACTGGAGATATATCAATACCGCCTAGATTTGGAAGAAAATTTCTTATTGGATTAAGAAGTGGATCCGTAAGTCTTTTTGTTCCAAAATAGATTGCAATAATAATTCTGTTCTGAGTATTGAATATACTCATAGCAATTAACCAACTGAATATCACATTAATGATCAACACCCAGGTATAAAGATTTATTATTTGATCAATAAGAATTATGAGTGAGTTCATGATTTATCTCTGAGAAAGTAATTATCTATAAAGGAGTCTAACCACATATTGATTTTTTTTCCATGACTAAGTCGTTGCTGCATTTGATAATGACGTTTTTGTGCACCCTTTTCTCGAAGCATATATCCTGCAAAATATAGCCACCTTAAATGCATTCTTAGATTAACCTCTGGGTGGAATTGGATACCAACTGCATTTTTGTAATTAAAGGCTTGTTGAGGAAATGTTTCTCCTAACGCCAAAATGTCACAAGATTTTGGGACAGTAAAACCTTCTTTGTGCCATTGAAAAAAGGTTTTTTGATTTTGAAAAATTTTGTGTCCATCACCAGTTGGCTTTATATCATAAAAACCAATTTCAAACTGATGATCTTTAGCGCGTTGAACCGTACCCCCTAAATTTTTTGCTAGCATTTGTGCTCCTAAGCAAATTCCGAGGAAAGGTTTATTTGCAGATAGTGCATTTGAAATCCAATCAATCTCATACTTAATATAATCTGTATTATCATTTGCACTAGGTGGGCCCCCATAAATTACAGCAACATCATGTTCGCTCATCGATGTTGGCAGCTTTTCGCCTATTACTGGTCTGCGAAGATCGAGCTCATAACCTCTCTCCATCAATTTTAAACCAACATCACCCGTACTAGAACGAGGCTGATGAACAATCATTAATGCTTTTTTTTTAATCATAGTCTCAACAAAGAAACTACATTGCGCTCAAACCGCCATCAAGAACAATTTCTGTTCCTGTCATAAATTTACTCTCATCTGACGCTAAATACAGAATGGCATATGATACGTCGTCTGTATCACCAATTTTATTCATAGGAATTTGACGAGATAGCTTTGCTACTGCCTCATCTGCTCCAAAAGCTTGCTTTATTGGATCCAATATAGGAGTATTTACAAATGCTGGATGAATAGAATTACATCTTACGTTATAGCCTTTTTTTGCACAATAAAGTGCAACTGATTTGCTGAGAAGTCTTACACCTGCTTTTGAAGAGTTGTAGGCTGCAGTATTCCATCCAGCAACAATTCCAGAAATTGACGAAATATTGATGATAGAACCGCTGCCTGCATCATTTAATTTAGGTATAGCATATTTGCATCCTAGAAAAACACTATCAAGGTTAACTTCATGAACTTTTTTCCAGATCTCAAAGTCCGTTGAAACAATATCTGCTCCTAGGCTTATACCTGCGCTGTTAATTAAGATATTGATTTTACCAAATTCTTGTGCTGTCTTATCAATTAGATCGATCCAAGCATCTTCATTGGTAACATCATGAGTAAATGTGGAAAATTGAGTATTACTAAAATTACTTAATCTATCAGGCATCGTCTCTAACATCTCCTGATTAATATCTGTGAGCATAACCTTAGCACCCTCACTCATTAATTTCTGAGCTGCAGCAAAACCTAATCCAGAAGCTGCTCCAGTAACAATTGCAACTTTACTTTCAACTCGACCCATAAATTTCTAGAAAAACTGAACCATATTAAGATCAACTGAATAATAAGTATCTTGAGAATTATTGCTTGAAGAGGTGAAATTATTATAACATTCTTTCATGTTGTGTATTCTAAATCCATCCTCGCCAGCTAGTAAAAATTCCTCACCACCTAAGTATACAATTGAAGTATTACTTAATCGATCTGATCGCACACAAGTCTCAACCGTTTTTTTTCTGTAAAGATCAACAACTGTAACGGATCCACCATTACCACTTATTGCTATCCTACCATCATCCATCATGATTGCATTTGTTAAACTATTTTTTGTACCAATATAAATATTGTCAAATGCAAACAGCTTACAATCATCTTTAAAATATCCAGCCTCATAGCAAGCGATAGAAGTAAATTTGTCATCGGGAATAATATCCTCAGGTCCATATCGACTGATCAAGGTTAGATTTCCAGACATTCCTAAAAGTAAAGATTTACCCTCATCTACTTTTATTCCTGACCAGTAAGACCCTTCATAGCCTGTAGAAACAACCAACCAGTTCAATCCCTTATCATCTGAAATATAATATTTGCCTATTTCACCTACGGCATAGGCCTCATTTGCTGAGGACTTTCTCCAGGCCTGAGAGTCACCATAAGCATAATTTAAATGAGGTTGAAAATCATCATCGTCTATAAACATATATCCCCAAGATTTTCCAAAATCAGTCGTTCTAAGTGATAAAGCGAATGCTCCAAGAGCTATTCCTTCACCCGACGGATACATATGAATTGAAAGTAAAGGAGCATCATAACCAATATCCTCATACTGTTTTTGCCAAGTCTTTCCTGCATCACTCGTTTGCAGGATTGTAGCATCGTGACCAGTTGCCCAACATCTGTTTATACTTATACAGCTGATGTCAGTTAGAGTGTTTGTAAAAGGGACAGACTCCGCTTGTAACCAATTTTCACCAAAATCATCAGAGTAGATAATGATACCAAATTCCCCTACAGCATAAATACGATTATCAATCTGATCCATTGCAGTTATCAGAACTTGATCAACCATGTCACTAAATGCGGCTTGTCCGGACAAATAGTTAAAATTTGAAGAACCTGCACTAATTGTGAATGAAATTATAATCAGTAAAACTGAAGTTAAATATCTCATAAGCCCCTGTTAAAAGTAAAACCCGACTGAAATTTTTCAAGTCGGGTTTTAAAATTAGTATTTTAAACGATTTATTATCTAGCGTATCTTCTTAAACCGTCAGGTGTATAGAAGCTTGCTGGCTTCTCTTCACCATTATAGATTGAAGATCGAGGTGATACTGCAGGACCAAATAGGTTGGTACCAGAGTACGTTCTTGTCGCAAAATCCATCGTATACTCACCTTGTGGGTTACATGAAGTATCCTCAAGGCCTTGACCGCCCATGTTTCCTGCAACAGTTGTTTGATAGTTTGTACGCATCAAGTCTTGATTATCATCATACATATCGTGATAAACAAGAAGGTTCGCACCAAATTCGTCGCCGTCAGTAAAGTAGAAAGTTCTTGAAGCGTATAGGTGTCTTTGACCTTGCTTTAATGTAGCATGAACAATATGGACATCTCTTTCTTCAAATCGAACAACATCAGGATTTGGATGATTGATTGTGAACGTAGTTTCAATTGGAGTTTCAGAAAGAAGATCATTATTCATAGGAATAATCATTTTTTGCTTACCTTCGTAATTCCAATCGTACTTGTCCTGCGCACCATTGAATCCACCGTATGAGTCAATTGTAACAATACCCCCACCAGCTGAAGTTAATGAGTCATAAGAGATATCAGGCGCTCTTCTAACACGTCTTGTTGCTGGGCTATACTGCCATGCTTTACGAGGCTGCATATAGCTGTCGATAAAGTCATGCACAAGAGTAACTAGACCTGCACTTCTTGGTGGGCCTAGGTTTTTCTGCATAAACAAAGCAAACATGTTTTTGTCAGCATACATAATTTTTGTTCTTGGGTTATTTGGGAACGATATATTTGTATCCTGTTGACCTGTAGTGATTGAGCCATCAGCTTTGACGTTTACAGAAGTTTGAATTCTATCAACTGCGCTAACAGTTCCAGCATACATACGATAATTCCATACGTAGTGTTGAGGATGTGATGGATCAGGGAAAGGTATCTGACCTGCATTTGGAACCTCAATTCCTTCATTATCGTTAATCATGGTACCGTTGCTTTGACTTATAGCAGCAATTTCTGAGTCAAGCGTACAGTTTGCACCATTTTCATAAACATCCATTCTGAATGTTTCTGGATATTGAGCGAACATGTTCATCATGCCCGGCGTCAACATACTTGCATACTCTGAGACATTATCTGCTGTGACCGAGTATTTAATGTGCCCATCAGCAAGAGCCGCTGTAGAAGTTATCATAAAAGATGATAACGCAGCTATGATTAGTTTTTTAATATTCATTTTATTTACCTTCCCTTAATTAAAATGCGTAAGAAACGTTTGCAGATATATAATCCCTATCAAAAGCAAGATTATCCATTTCATCACCAAGTTGATTGACGTAATTTAAGCCAACTTTTACATCACCTTTAGAGATGTTTCCTGTTAATGATAAAGACTGCTTACCTGGTACAAATCCACCTAGAGTAGTAGGTCCGTAACCACTGAAGTCGTGAGACCAAACAACTGAAGGGCTGAATGTCCAAGCAGAGTTAGCAATGTTGTTATATGTTGCAGATCCGATAATTCTGTAAGTCATAGAAGTTTCATCGATGCTGTTTTTACTTTCACAATAACTACCATTACCAAACAATGGGTCAATCTGAGATGCACCTAAATGAGTAGCACCATCAAGCGCTCTTGAACCGGCACCACCATAAGTTGTTGCACCAAAAGCACCACCACCTGTTACACCGCCACATTTAGCTCCGCCAACGCCGTCTCTGTAACCACCTCGAGCAAGGCCTCCGTTAGTAGCGTCGTCTAAATCACTAACGTGAACGATACCAAGCTCAGTTAATAAGACTGTTGAGTCAGCGCCAATACCCTGTGTGAAAGGATGAGAGGCTGTAAACGTTGAAGTCGTTCCAATATTTGCAGTCCAAACATCATATTCAATGAATGGTGTTGTGTAGTAATCGCCTGCAGCTACAGTCGCCATTGAAATAGCTGGGAGTGATGATCTTTTCATATTTTGTAGAGCACCAACAACATCAGCCCATTCGGCATCACTATCGCTGTTACCAAGTCTGTATGAAAGAGTTGATAAGTTCTGCGCAGTACATTTTGCACCTACTGCACCAGCTGCAATTGCAGCTGTAACATCGTCGTATGCAGCTGTTGCCGCAGTCGCTAATGCATTAGTAGCATTAGCACCATAAGGTTCTGAGTCAGTAGTGATTGCAGCGTAAGCTTTCATCTCATTTCGGCAACCAGTTTTTAAACCCTGTGCAACACCAACAGATAATAATGATGTAGTTCCAGCTGCATCACTTAATTGCTGACCTTGGTCACCCGCATCTGTATGAAGAGGGAAATTTGGTCTGAAAGCAATCTCGCCTTGAACTGTTGTAGCGCCAATATTTGTATTAGCACTGATTGCAAGAATTTGATTATTCTCTGGATAAATGAACTCATACTGAGCCAAGTTTAATGGTGTCACAGCAGCACCTAGTAATGCTGCAGCAGCCATTTGAGTTGCTGCAGTACCGAAGTCTGCACCTGATCCATCACTTTGTGCGTTGTTATAACACTTTGATGAGTCATGATATAACTTTCCATTAACTGCAGTGTAGTTGTAATAAGTTAAAGCATTGGTTTTTTGCGCGTCAGAATAACCAAAGTTTGAAGCGCTTGTTCCCAATGCACCGCCATTATAAAGTTCATCAACAGCTTCAGGATTTTGATAAGCGCCACAACCTGCAACACCATAAGCTATATCTGTTAAACCTGCACCTATTTGTATAAATCCAAGTGATTCAGTAGCTGTAAAGAACCCGATATCGCCATCACCCTGTCCACTGGCAGACTGATAGTCACCAGTTAAGAAAGTTAGTCCAGCTGTTCCATCCGATCTGTTATCGTCACAATCAGTTACACAAGTAGAAGCAAGAGTGAAGAAACCAACTAAGTCATGAGCGTGGATAGCTCCAGCGCCTTTAAATCTAAGATAAGGTACTTTGCTGTCATATTGAGCATAGTAAATACCCAGATCAACACCTGTTCCGACATCATCTAGATATGTTCTAAGTGCTAGACCGTATTGACCATCACCGTCCGCATAAGTATGTCCAATACCTTGAGCATCTAATGCACCAACTTTACGACCATCTTTTCTATCATATTCATCCCAACCTACATACGCAGCCGTTACAGCTGCAATACCAGTTGGTCCTAAGGTTGATACTATTGTAGGTGTATCACCACTTGAACCACCTATTCCAGAAGAAGCGGCAGTACCTGCTCCAAGTAGGCCTGACTTAAATACAATGTCAGATGCGTTATCTGAGCCAGCTAGTTTTTTGAATCCTTCTTGTAAAAGATACATATTTTTAGTTTGTTTACCGGCTTCAGTTTTCGAAAATGCAATTGCTGCAGCGTTACAACCTAATCCAGCTTGCCCTGCACCACTTCCAGAAACATTAATGCTACATGCATCTGATTGTTCTTGACTGTTATTACTAAAAGCGGATGTGAACGTTAGTCTATCTCCAGAAGCCACTTCGTTACCAAAGAATGTTCCATTCTCGTCTAACTCTAAATGAGACTCATCAAGTTGATAATATGCCTCATAAGACCAACCACCATCTAAGTATCCAGACAAAGACACACCACTTGCTGGAAGCAATGCTTCACGAATTGCAGAACCAGGGACTCTTAGCTTTGTAAGGTCAATGGCGTTAGTAACAAGACCGTTCATACCAATTGGAATGAAAGTTGCTTCACCCCAGTTAGTAACATAGTTACCTGCGGTTAATACTGCATCAATTTGTGAAATGTCTGTTGTTATATAAAAATCTAAAAGATCTATGTTAGTTTCAATGTCATCTTTAACCTCGCTTGAGAAAGGGGCCCAAGTAGGATTTGTAAATGATGTTAGGGGGTTATATGAACCAACAACTGAAGCGTTAAGACTTACACCACTGTCAAATGTTCCTGAAATTTCTGAAAAGACACGAGTGGTTGCATCAAAAATATCTCCGCCATCAAAGTTCATGTTACCATCATTAGCATTTGAACTTATAAGTTTTCTCATAGGTCCTGATGTTGTATCAGGTGCATTACCATAACCGTCAGTGTATTGCTTAGCACAACCAAAACCTTCATTCATGAATGCGGCAGTTGACGCTGCATCCAAACTTAATGCGGTAATAGCATTTGCATATGTTGTATCACCAGCTAAAGTTATTGAACCTGGCTCTGAAAGACAGTTACGTTCAATACGCATTGATAAACCAGTTGTAACGGTTGTGTTGATGTTACCTGTGAACCCTGGAAGATTAAGTTCTTCCGCTTTTGCGATTGTTAAACTTCCTGTAAAAAATAACAGAGAAGCTAATATAAGTTTTAATTTTGATGACATTTTTTCCCCCTGAAAAAATATATATTTAAAATTCTTAAAAAGACAAACCACCACACACAATAATGTTATTGGCAATATCTTATTTTTAAGAATTATGACATTTGACTTAATTAATCTGATTTAGTCAAGCCTTTAAATACCCATTTTATATGAATAAAAAGACTATCTTGTTTTGTCGAAGAATTTAAATTTATGCTTATAAATGCCCAAAATTATTGTTTTTTTCTATATTTTCCCAATTAAATTACTTTTTTTAGCTTTTTTAGCATATTTTTCTCATTAGGATGATTTGAATACACACTGGAAAACCCTCTGATTTGGAACACTTCCGAGATTTTTTTACTTAAACATACATATATAATGTGTTTGGCATACAACTCTGCCTTTGACTTATCTATCAAGCTTATAAGATGTCTTGCGTTTGCCACAGAGTATACAAGTGCAATCTTCACAGACTTTTTTTTAATTAAATTTATACATTTAGGCGTAAACGATTTTCTAAAACGAGTTTCATAAACAATCCGTAAATTAAGTTTTATGTCCAATTTATTTATTTTATCACAAAACTCTCTATTTCTTACTGTTCCAGTTAGATATTCAATTGATTTAATTTTGCTTTTTTTAATAAAATGCAACATTTCCTCACTGTTACTCGCTTGAAAAACTAATTTCTTAAAACCAGCTTTGACAATTCTTTTTGCGGAGTTTGAACCAATTACTAATAAACTTATATTTTCGATTTTGTGAATATTTTTTATCAACACATCTACCACTCGAGGACTGGAGACAAGGTGGATTTTATTTTTATCGAATTTCAGATTTTGATTAATTAATTTTATTTGACTAAGTGACTCGACATGACATCTGAATCCCTGAGCAGATAATTTCTCATACAAATTTATTGCTTGATCTTTAGGGCGTGTAATTAAAATCATTTGGTAAGTAATTTAGTTCATCAATTCTATTTTGTCCTAATTTTGAAACAGCTTCCTTTCCGAGTCTTAATCCAAGGTTCTCGTGATCTTTAATTGCGTCAACTACGGTTTTGTTAAAAAGGACTTCACCTTGATGAGAATAAATTTTAGCTGTTATGAAAATGTTTTCTTGCTCAACTTTCGCATGAACGCCGACAGGGCTATTGCAGTCAGCTTTTATTGACATTAAAAAATTTTTTTCTGCTAGGTGTATTATTCTTGTTTCACTATCATTTATATTATGAAAAAGCTTTTTCAATTTTGAGTTTTTTTTTGATTGGATGCCCACAATACCCTGTCCGGCAGCTGGAAGAAAAATATTTTGATCCAATTGTTCTGTAACATCTTGATCTAAATTTAATCTTTTCATTCCAGCATACGCGAGAATAATTGCATCGTATTCATTATCTTTTAACTTTCGTAACCTTGTGTCTACATTTCCCCGTAATAATTTTATTCTTAAATCTTTACGATAACTCAAAAGTTGTGCTCTTCTTCTTATGGAGCTTGTACCGACAGTTGAACCACTTTCTAACTCATCTAATGTTTTGCCCGAGTTTGAGATAAGTACATCTGAATTGTCCAGCCTTTTCATAAAGCAAATTACTTCTAAGTGATCATGATCTACAGCAGGCATATCTTTCATAGAATGAACTCCTATATCCACTTCGCCGTTAATCAAATGTTCTTCAATTTCTTTTATGAAAAGACCTTTTCCCCCTATTTGATCAAGTCTTTGTTGATTCTTTATATCTCCGGTTGTCTTAATATGCTTAATCTCAAAATCACACTCTTGTAACTCATCAATTTTTTTTGAGGCCAATGATGTAAATTCTTTAGTTTGAGCAATTGAAAGTGCACTATTTCTAATGCCAACTTTAATTTTATTTTGAAGAACCATATTCTTTATTTTACTTCTATGTGAGATACAATGCCATATTCATTATTGTATATGATTTAATTTATTGATTAAAAACCGAATATTTAAATTTAGATATGAAAAAAGTTAGAGTATTAGGCATTGAGTCAAGTTGTGATGAAACTTCAGTAGCTGTAGTTGAAAAATCAGAGAGAGGTAAAATTAAAATTTTATCAAATATTGTGCGTAGCCAACTCGATGTTCATAAATATTATGGAGGTGTTGTTCCTGAATTAGCTGCAAGAGCGCACTCTGATGTGATTGATAAGATAACTTCACAAGCAATAAAAAAGGCAAAAATTAAATTTAAAGACTTGAATGCTATTGCAGCCACTGCCGGTCCAGGATTATTAGGCGGTTTGATAGTAGGTGTAGTTGCAGGAAAAACACTTGCACACAGTCTTCAAAAGCCTTTTATAGCGATAAATCATTTAGAAGGTCACGCACTGTCTATCAAGCTCGAGAAGGAAATAAATTATCCATACTTACTTTTATTAGTTTCAGGCGGACATACGGAATACACGGTTATTAAAAATTTTAATTCATATAAAAGAATAGGAACAACAATAGACGATGCTTTAGGTGAAGCGTTTGATAAAACCGCTCGCCTTTTGAATTTAGGGTACCCTGGTGGACCTGAAATTGAAAAATATGCCTTATTGGGTGACGAAAAAAGATTTGAATTACCTATGCCGTTAATCAAAGAAAAAAATTCTCATTTTTCATTTGCAGGCTTAAAATCTGCAGCTGCAAATATTGTCGCTAAGCATCGTTGCACAGAAAAATTTAAAAGAGATATGTCTGCCTCGTTTCAAGCTACGATTAATAAAATAATTTATAACAAAACACAAAATGCAATTAGAGAATGCAGACAAATAATCAGAAATAAAAATGATCTAAAAATTGTTGTTGCAGGTGGTGTAGCAGCAAACAAAAGTATTCGAAAGTCACTTGAAAAACTTGAAAAAACTGAAAATTGTGAATTTCTTTTCCCCTCTATAAAATACTGCACAGATAATGGAGCTATGATTGCATTGGCAGGTATTGAAAGATTTGAAAGAAATAAATTTAACAAATTAAATTTTAAGCCACGGCCAAGATGGCCCCTTGATAAAAATGCTGTTTTCATGAAAGGTAAGAGAGCTGTTGA
>CACHCK010000011.1 GCA_902578305.1 uncultured Pelagibacteraceae bacterium
TATGAGTAAAAACTATTTATTTACAAGTGAATCAGTATCTGAGGGTCATCCAGATAAAGTATGCGATATAATTTCAGATTCAATTGTTGATGACTTTCTAACACAAGAAAATCCAGAAAATTCAAGAGTTGCAATGGAAACTCTTGTTACAACTAATAAGGTTGTAATGGCAGGTGAGGTTAGAGGCCCAGAAAATTATAAATGTGATTACGAGTTATTAGCTCGAAATGCAGTTAAGGAAATTGGTTATGAACAAGAAGGTTTTCATTGGGAAAAATTCTCATTTGATTGTTCTGGCGTTCATAATCAGTCAGCTGATATTGCAATGGGAGTCGACGCTTCAGGAAACAAGGATCAAGGAGCTGGTGACCAGGGAATCATGTTTGGTTATGCATGCAAAGAAACACCTGCTCTTATGCCAGCCCCAATATACTACTCACATAAAATTTTGGAAGAAATGGCAATAAAACGGAAAAGTGGTAACACTCCAGGTATTCAACCTGACTCAAAAAGTCAAGTTACTCTTCAATATAAAAATGGCTTACCAGAGAAATGTACTAAGATTGTCGTCTCAACACAACATGATTCCAATTTAGATCAACAAGGAGTTGGTAAAATAATAATACCAATTATTAAAAGTATTATGCCAGATGAGTGGATAAGCAATGACACAGAAATATTAATAAATCCTACTGGCAAATTTGTTATTGGTGGACCTGATGGAGATACTGGCTTGACTGGAAGAAAAATAATAGTTGATACTTATGGTGGAGCAGCCCCACATGGTGGAGGAGCTTTTTCTGGAAAAGACCCAACTAAAGTAGATAGATCTGCGGCATACATATCTAGATACATTGCAAAAAATATTGTTGCTGCTGACATAGCTGAAAAATGTACTCTGCAATTAGCATACGCAATTGGAGTTTCTGACCCACTTTCTATTTATGTTGATACACACGGCACTTCTAAAATGTCTGATGAAGATCTTATAAAAAAAATCACAGCAAATATTGATCTTACTCCTCGAGGTATCAGAGACCATTTAAATTTGCATAAGCCAATTTATAAAAAAAGTGCAGCATACGGGCATTTTGGAAGAGATCCCGAAAGTGATGGCTCCTTTTCGTGGGAAAAAACAGATTTAGCCGAAAAATTATAGATACCTTTTGTTTTTATTAAAAAGCAAATATCCAGAGTACTATTCTTATCAAGGAAGAAAAATTTCAAAAAAAATTTCAATATCAAAAAAAAATTTAGTAAATAAATTTTATAATCAAATCTCCCTTGATAGAGAAATTATCAGAAACCACGAAAGTGCAAATATTAGTAAAAAAATATCTCTTCCAACAAATTTTAACAAAATAAACATTGAAATAGGTTTTGGGAATGGCGAGTTTTTACTAAAAAACGCAATATCCTATCCCGATGAATTATTCATTGGTATTGAAGTTTACCTCAATGGTATTGCAAAAGTCCTAGCAACAATTTTAAACCTTAAATTAAAAAATATAATTTTAAGCAACTTAAATTGTTTCTATTTTCTAAATGCAATGCCGATTAAATCGGTTGACAAGATATTTATCATTAATCCAGATCCCTGGATAAAAAAACGACATAATAAACGAAGATTAATGTCATTCAAAATAATTCAACTTTTAAGATCAATAATAAAGTCCAAACATTCTATATATATGACTACTGACTCAAAAAATTATCTGGAAGATACTAGAGATCTGCTTGACGAATATAGAGAAAACTTTGGAGAATATAATGTAGGTATCATGTCTAAAAACGATAAATTATATGGGATTTCCAAATATCAGAGAAAAGCTATTGAAAAAGGTGAAAAAATATACCTACTAACATTCTAAAATTAATAAATTTTACATGCTTGATTTATTAATATTTGAGGTGTATAGAATAAAAAAAATTGCTAATTTATGTAAAAGTGGGTTAAGCCCACTTTTTTTTTATTTTTAAGGACTAAAATGGTAAGTGCAAACAAAATTGAAATTTTAAGGATCGCTGAATCAGTTGCTCAGGAAAAAATGATAGATAAAACCATCGTGATCTCTGCATTGGAAGAGGCGATCGCGAAAGCTGCTAAAAGTAATTACGGTGAAGAAAATGAAGTTGTTGTAGAAATAAACCAGGAAGATGGCGATATTTCTATATCTAGAAAGATGCTTGTTGTTGACGAAGTCAAAAATAAGTTTCTAGAAATTACTCTTAAAGCAGCAAAAAAAATTAATGGTGCAGCGCAAATTGGCGATCAATTATTAGATCCTTTACCTCCTCTTGATTTCGGTAGGATAGCCGCCCAGTCTGCTAAGCAAGTAATTAATTCTAAAGTAAGAGAAGCCGAGAGGGAAAGACAATATACTGAATACAAAGACAGAGTTGGAGAGATCGTTAATGGAATAGTTAAGAGAACAGAGTTCGGCAATATAATTTTAGATTTAGGAAAAGCAGAGGGTGTTATAAGAAAGGACCAAACAATTCCAAGAGAAAACTTAAGAAATGGAGATAGAGTAAGAGCTTATATTTATGATGTAAGATCTGAGTTAAAGGGGCCGCAAATATTTTTATCAAGATCTCATCCTCAATTTATGGCAAAACTTTTCACTCAAGAGGTTCCTGAAATTTATGATGGCATTATATCTATTAAAAGTGTAGCACGGGATCCTGGAAGTAGAGCTAAAATTGCTGTGTTCACTGAAGATGGATCAATAGATCCAGTTGGCGCCTGTGTAGGAATGAGAGGAAGTCGAGTTCAGGCAGTCGTGAATGAATTACAAGGAGAAAAAATAGACATTATAAATTGGTCTGAAAATGTTGCAAATTTAGCAATATCATCATTGTCTCCAGCAGAAGTTCTAAAAGTTGTTCTCGATGAAGATCAAAATAAAATAGAAGTAGTTGTTTCAGAAGATCACCTGAGTCTTGCCATAGGCAGAAGAGGACAGAACGTAAAGCTTGCAACTGAGCTTACAGGATATGAAATTGATATTTTAACGGAAGACGAGGAGTCATCAAAAAGACAGGAGGACTTTTCAAATAAAACTCAGATATTTATTTCATCATTAGATGTTGATGAAACTCTTGCCCAACTTTTAGTAAGTGAGGGCTTTGGCAGTGTTGAAGAAATAATTGAAACAGATGAATCAGAACTGATGTCAATTGAGGGGTTCGATGAGGAAATTGTTTCAGAGTTAACCGAAAGAGCAAAAAAATATATATCAGACAAAGATCTAGAAGATCAATCAAAAATCAAAAATCTCAAAGTATCTAAAGACCTTATTGAGTTTGATTTACTCACTAAAGCAATGATAGTCAAACTTGCTGAAAATAATGTTAAAACTCTTGAAGATTTTGCTGGACTTACAACAGATGATCTAATTGGTTATTTTGAAGATAAATCTGATAAAAAATCTAGAGTGACTGGCTTACTGGAAGACTTCAATTTGACTAGAGATGAAGGCGATCATTTAATAATGGAAGCAAGAAAAATATGGCTTGATTAGTTATATTTATAAAAATACAACAATGACTGATAAGAAAGATAAAATAAAAAAAAATAAAACTCTTAGTTTAAAATTAGGTTCAAAACCCTCTTTAGTACCAAAAAGAAATATTGAGTCTGGTAAAACAGTTATTGTAGAGAAAAAGAGGTATAAAAGAAGTCTATCCTCTGAAAATGAAACACAAAAAGTAATACCAAGTGACTCATTGGAAACTAACAAAATAAATCAAAATCAAAAAATATTAAATAATGATCATAAAAAATTAGGAGTGGTTCTAAAACCTTTATCCAAGGATCAACAAAAAAAACTTCTCAAAGCTGACAGTTTAAAAGAAAAAGAAGATGCAATTGAAAAAATAAGGTCAGGAAAACAAACTAAATCTTCTGCCATGGATATTAAAGAAGATCCAACTAAAGAATTAGATTTCAAAGAAAATAAGCGGGAACTAGAAAAGAAAAAAACATTTGAGCAAAATTTAGATAACTTAGATAAAAAAAAGCCTCAAAATACATTTGGTCGAAAAAAAATAAGAGAAAGAAAGGTCACAATCGTGACTGCTTTAAGTGATATTGATGAAAGAACAAGAAGTCTTGCAGCATACAAGAGAGCAAAACAAAAAACAAAAAAAAATGTAGTAGAACAAGAGCAAATAAAAAAAATTGTTAGAGATGTATATATACCAGAGTTTATTACAGTTAAAGAATTAGCAAATAGAATGACAGAAAAATCTGGTGATTTAATAAAGTCATTAATGAAAATGGGCATGATGGCCACGATTAATGAAACAATAGATGCAGATACAGCTGAACTATTAGTTACAGAATTTGGTCACAATTTTAAACGAGAAAATATAGAAGACATTGAGAAAGATCTCATTTCAAAAGATGCTAAAGCAGAAAAAAATGATATAAGATCACCAATCGTTACCATTATGGGCCATGTTGACCATGGAAAAACCTCTTTATTGGATAAAATAAGAAATTCAAATGTAGTATCTGGAGAAAGCGGGGGTATTACTCAGCATATTGGTGCATATGAAGTAGAGCATAATAGTAAAAAAATTACTTTTATTGATACACCCGGACATGCAGCTTTTACTGATATGCGTGCAAGAGGTGCTAATGTTACAGATATTGTTGTATTAATAGTAGCTGCAGATGATGGAGTGATGCCTCAAACTAAAGAAGCAATTTCGCATGCAAAGTCTGCTAAAGTTCCAATTATTGTTGCAATAAACAAATGCGACAAACCCGACGCAAACCCTCAAAAAATAAAAGAACAGCTTCTATCAGAAGATTTAATAGTTGAAGAACTCTCAGGAGATATACAATCAGTTGAAGTATCCGCCGAAACCGGAAGCAATATCGATAAACTACTAGATGCTATTGTTTTACAAGCTGAACTCTCAGAATTAAAAACAAACAATGAAACTTTTGCGGAGGCAACAGTTATTGAAGCAAATGTAGATAAAGGAAGAGGCCCTCTTTGCAATATTATTGTAACTAATGGAAAATTAAAAGTAGGAGATATAGCTGTAGCAGGGAGTGAATATGGAAAAGTTAGAGCTATATTGAACGATAAAGCACAAAGTTTAATAGAAGCAGTTTCCTCCATGCCTGTTCAAGTATTGGGGCTTAATGAACCGCCTCAAGCTGGCGATAGTTTTGTAACTGTTGAAAGTGATGAGAAAGCAAGAGAGCTTTGTGAGATTAGAAGCCAAATTAAAAAAAATAAGATTTTACCTAAAAAAATAAAAAATATAGATAACGAATTAGCCTTTGGCTCCCTAGAAAATAATAAAGAAATATTAGAAGTTGTTATCAAAGCTGATACACGTGGTTCATCTGAAGCTATAATTCATCAATTAGAAAATATGAAAAGTGACAAAATAGTTATCAAAGTTATTCATTCAGGAGTAGGTTTCATAAACGAGAGTGATGTGGCTTTGGCATCGGCATCAGACGCTTTATTATTGTCTTTTAACTCAAGTGCTACAAAAGAGGCCAGAGTTAAAGCAAAAATCAATAATATCGTGATTCAAAATTTTAATATTATTTATGAACTAATCGAATTTGTATCTGACTTCGCTAGTGGTAAATTAAAGCCCACCATTAAAGAGAATTTTATTGGAAAGGCAGAGGTATTACAAATTTTTAAAGTTTCAAAAATTGGTGCTATTGCTGGTTGTAGGGTGATAGAAGGTTCAGTGAATAAAGAAGCTAAAATTAAAATAACAAGAAATGAAAAAATAATTTATGATGGCGATATCCTTAGTCTTAAAAGGGAAAAAGACGAGGCCAGTGAAGTAAAATCCGGAACTGAGTGTGGAATTAGTATTAAAGAATTCAATGACTTTGAGGTAGGTGATTTAATAGAGGCATTTAGTATTGAAGAAATTGCACAATCATTGTGATTTTAAAAAGAAAAAATTCAAGTATTAGTAGATCACATAGGGTTTCTGAAATAATCAGAAAAGCGATTGGCGAAGTTCTGGTACGAAACGAAATGCCACTTGATGTACCTTTTAAGTTTCCGATTAGTGTAGTCAAAGTTGAAATGAATTCCGATTTGAAAATTGCTTACATCTATGTAATTACTCACGAAAATATTAAAGATGAAGAAATAATTCTTAAACTAAACTCATGTAAGTCTTATCTTGCAAAAGAAGTAACAAGTCTAATTAATCTAAAGTTTTCTCCAAAACTCGTTTTTAAAAATGATACCAGTATTGATGAGATTATAAATTTAGAAAAGGTTCTCAGAAAAGAAAAAGTTTAAAAAATTTAAATAAAAATTAAATATGAATGGGTGGATATTCATCGATAAACCAAAAAATATAACTTCATTTAAAGTAATACAGAGGCTAAGAAAAATTCTAAATATCAAAAAAATTGGTCATGCAGGTACTTTAGATCCATTCGCGACTGGAATACTTGCTATAGCAATTGGAGAAGCAACAAAAAGCATTCGTTATTTTGACCAAAATAAAGTATATGAGTTTGATGTATTCTTTGGGGAGTCAAAAGATACGGACGACATAACCGGAAAAACTCTAGAGAAATCAAATATTATTCCGTGTATAGAAGTAATAAATAAATGTTTAAAAACATTTATAGGAAAACATAATCAAGTGCCTCCTAAATATTCCGCTGTAAAAGTGAATGGTAAAAGAGCCTACAAACTGGCTAGAAGTAATCAAAGATTTGAAATTAAATCAAAAGATGTATTTATTAAGAGCTTAAAATGTTTAGGTGCTAAAAATAGAAGTGAATACTCTTTCATTGTTGAATGTTCTAGCGGGACCTACGTAAGATCCATTGCAAGAGATTTAGGTGAAATGCTTGGAACCTATGCCTATGTTTCTAAGTTAAGAAGAGTAAAAATCGGTAATATTGAGGAAAAAGATATTATTTTGCTAGATAAATTTGAAGAATTAGTACATATTGGCGAGCATTTTGAAGTAATGCATACAATTAGAGATGTACTGGACGACATCCCGGCAGTATTAATCGATAATGAAGTATGTCGTAGATTTCAAAATGGTTTAGGCTTTGACTATAATTGTAAAATTACTGAAACTGATCACCTATTAATTGAAACAAAGTCTAAGTTTATTGGTATAGGTAAAGTTAAAGAAGGAAAAATAAAACCTGTAAGGATATTTAATTTATAAAAGGAATTGCGATGTCGATAGATAGAGAAAATAAAACTAAAATTATTGATGAATATGCTAGATCTAAAAAAGACACTGGATCGCCAGAAGTACAAATAGCTATTCTTAGTGAAAGAATATCTAACCTAACAGAGCATTTTCAGTCTCATAAAAAAGACAACCATTCTAGAACTGGCCTTATGCGCTTAATCAATCAAAGAAGAAGTTTGCTGGCTTACCTAAAAAAAAGCAATAAAGAGTCTTATGAAAGGCTTATCGATAAACTTGGTATTAGAAAATAAAGCAATGATAACAAAAAATTTTAGAGGAATGAAAAAATATGACAAAAGTTATTTCAAGAGAAATGAATTGGGGAAACCAATTACTAAAAATAGAAACGGGAAAGGTAGCAAAACAAGCAACTGCTTCAACTATAGTTAGCTATGGGGACACAGTTGTTATGGCAAACGTTGTTGCAGCAAAAACTGCTAAACCAGATATTGACTTTTTCCCACTTACCGTAAGCTATCAAGAAAAGTTTTATGCAGCAGGTAAGATACCTGGCGGCTTTTTTAAACGTGAGGGAAGACCTACAGAATTTGAAACACTTACATCACGATTGATTGATAGGCCAATTAGACCATTGTTTCCAGAGGGATTTAAAAATGAAACTCAAGTAATACTAACAGTATTATCTCACGATACCGAGACAAATCCTGACATAGTTGCAATGATAGCTGCTTCTAGTGCTCTAACTTTATCTGGTATACCATTCATGGGGCCAATTGGAGGATGTAGAGTTGGTTATGATGGAAAAAACTACTTACTAAATCCAAAAATTAATGAAGAGTCTCAATTGGATTTAGTAGTATCTGGAACCCGAGAAGCAGTACTAATGGTAGAGTCTGAAGCGAAAGAACTATCTGAAGAAATCATGCTAGGCGCTGTTAAATTTGGACACGAGTCCATGCAGGAGGTCATTAAAACTATTATCAACCTTGCTGAGGAGTGCGCAAAAGACCCTTGGGAATTTGAATACAATATTAATGAAGAGCTCCTGAATCAGTTGAAAGGTGAATATGAAGCTCATATAAAAAAAAGTTATTCAATTGTTGATAAGATAGAAAGACAAAACTCTCTTGGTGAAATAAAAACTGCCTTAGAAGAAAAATATGCAGATATTGAAGATCAAAATATTAATGAAGTAATGTCATACTTTAAAAAAATTGAAAAAGATGTAGTTAGATCTCAAATTCTGAAAGATAAATCTAGAATTGATGGGCGTAAACTTGATGAAGTAAGAAATATTTCATCAGAAGTCTCATGGCTGCCAAGAACACATGGCTCATCACTATTCACGAGAGGTGAAACACAAGCAATTGTTGTTGCAACTCTTGGATTTGGTGAGGATGAGCAGAGAATAGAGGCACTACAGGGATCTTATAAAGAGAATTTTATGCTTCATTATAATTTTCCTCCATATTCAGTCGGAGAAGTTGGTAGAATGGGTTCAGCTGGAAGAAGGGAAATTGGACATGGTAAATTAGCATGGAGAGCCCTAAAACCTGTATTGCCGAATAAAGATGACTTTGATTATACAATCCGATTGGTATCTGACATTACAGAATCAAATGGCTCATCATCCATGGCAACTGTTTGCGGGTCTTCTCTTGCATTGATGGACGCGGGAGTTCCCATTAAAAATTCAGTTTCAGGTATAGCAATGGGATTAATAAAAGAGGGAAATGACTTTGCTGTATTGTCAGACATTCTTGGAGACGAAGACCATTTAGGTGATATGGATTTTAAAGTAGCAGGTACAAAAGATGGTGTAACATCATTGCAAATGGATATTAAAATTACCGGTATCACTTATGAGATTATGGAGAAAGCTCTGAATCAGGCTAAAGGTGGAAGAGATTATATCTTAAATGAAATGAATAAAGCTATAGAATCGCCAAGAACTGAGCTTGGACCTTACACACCTAGAATTGAAATGATGAAGGTTAAAAGAGATAATATAGGTGAGATCATCGGAAAAGGCGGGGCGACTATTAAAGATATTATTGAAAAATCTGGAGCAAAAATTGACATTAGCGACAGTGGTAATGTAAAAATTGCCGGTACTAATAATGAGTCAATACAGGCAGCCATTGATTTAATAAACTCAATTATTGAAGAACCAGAAGTTGGTCAAGTTTACGAGGGTAAGGTTGTTAAAATTATGGAATTTGGTGCATTTGTTAATTTTTTTGGAAAAAGAGATGGCCTTGTACATATTTCACAATTATCTGAAGAGAGAGTTGAGAAAGTTACTGACGTTGTAAGTGAAGGTGATATAGTAAAAGTCAAAGTTATCGGTTTTGATAGAGGTAAGGTTAAATTATCAATAAAGGATGCTGAAATCTAAACAAAGGTTTCATTAATGGAATACATTAATACTTCAGAAGATAAGCTTCATGAAGAATGTGGTGTATTTGGTATATTTGGAAGCCCAGACGCTTCCACACTTACTGCCTTAGGATTACATGCACTGCAACATCGTGGCCAAGAGGGTGCGGGAATAGTTTCGTTCGATGGTGAAAAATTTCATGGCGTTAGAAGACCAGGACTTGTTGGGGATCACTTTAATAAACAAGAGGTAATTGATAGACTAAAGGGCAATAATGCTATTGGTCATGTTAGATATTCAACAACTGGAGACTCAATTTTAAAAAATATTCAACCGCTCTATGCTGATCTTATGTCTGGTGGTTTCGCATGTGCGCATAATGGAAATCTCACCAATGCTTCAGCTTTAAGAGAAAAGCTTGTTAGTAGAGGATCCATCTTTCAATCTACATCTGATACCGAGACAATTTTGCAATTAGTTGCACAGTCTGAAAGAAAACAAATAGTTGATAAATTAATAGACGCTTTATTTCAAATACATGGAGCCTATTCACTCGTTATTCTTACAAATAAAAAGCTTATTGGTGTTAGAGATCCTTACGGAATTAGGCCTTTAGTTCTCGGTGACTTAAATGGGGCGCCAGTTCTTGCTTCAGAAACATGTGCTCTTGATATTATTGGTGCAAAATTTGTCAGAGAAATTGAAAACGGAGAAATAATTGTAGTTTCAGAAAAAGGAATGGAAAGTATTAAACCTTTCCCAAAAGTTGCAGAAAGACCATGTATTTTCGAGAGAATTTATTTTTCTCGACCCGACAGTATGTTGGGAGGTAACACAGTTTATTCTTATAGAAAAAATCTCGGAATAGAATTAGCTAAAGAACATCATGTTGATGCGGATACAGTTGTGCCTGTTCCCGATTCTGGAGTTCCTGCCGCTCTTGGCTACGCGCAGCAGTCAAATATGCCATTTGAACTGGGCATAATCAGGAATCACTATGTTGGAAGAACATTTATCGAGCCATCTCAAAGTATAAGACAGTTTGGCGTTAAACTTAAACACAACGCCAATCTATCCTATATTAGAGGTAAAAAGATTATTTTAGTCGATGATTCAATAGTCAGAGGCACTACCGCAAAAAAAATCATTAAAATGATTTATGATGCAGGTGCAAAAGAAGTACATTTAGGCATAGCATGTCCTCCGATAAAACATCCTGATTTCTATGGTATAGATACACCTGACTATAATGAACTTATTGCTTCAAAAAACAGTATTGAAGAGATTAATAAAGCTATTGGATCTAAATCTTTATTTTTCTTATCATTAGAAGGCACTTATCAAGCTATGGGTTATGACTCTAGAAATCCCGATCAACCTCAATTTACTGACCATTGTTTTACGGGCGAGTATCCTACAAGTTTGATTGATCGTGAAAAAGGCAATATATCAAAACAGTTTTCCCTTTTAACTGAAAAAAATTAAATTTCTTTAGGAACTCCCACAATATTATAGCCACAATCAACGTAATGTGTTTCACCCGTCACGCCAGAAGATAAATTGCTTAGTAAGTAAAGACCTGACTTTCCAACATCCTCTAAATCAATATTTCTGTTCATTAGAGAATTTTTCTCTGACCACTTCATCATGTCTTTGCCACCAGAAATACCAGCCATAGCAAGTGTTTTCAAAGGTCCAGCTGACAAGGCATTTACTCTAATATTTGAAGGACCTAAATCTGCCGCTAAATATCTAACGCTTGACTCAAGTGCTGCTTTAGCAACACCCATTACATTATAGTTTCTAATATATTTTTGGGATCCATCATAAGTAAGCGTAAGAAGTGAGCCTCCATTTTTCATCAGTCTTTCTGCCTCATGAGCAACTTCAGTAAAAGAAAAACATGAAATTAGCATAGTATTGGAGAAGTTATTTCGTGATGTATTTAAGTATTTACCTTTTAATTCATCTTTCTCTGAGAATGCAATTGAGTGCAAAACAAAATCGACTGAGTCCCATTGTTTTTCAATTACAGAAAATGACTTTTTTATAGACCCTTCTTTCAAAACATCACATTCAATCAAAAAATCACTGTTAATAGACTTCGCAAGTGGCTCTACTCTTCTTCGCAATGCTTCACCCTGATATGTAAAGCAAAGCTCAGCACCCTCACTTGATAATTTTTTTGAAATTCCCCAGGCAATAGAATGGTCATTAGCAACACCCATAATGACCCCTTTTTTTCCATGCAATAAACTCATACTTCAAACCTCTTAAATACAAGTGAAGCATTTGTACCACCAAATCCAAAGCTATTACTCATTGCAGTATTAATTTGTTCATCATGACGCGAAGTTAGAATATTCATTCCATATGCTTCATCATCTAACTCCTCAATATTAGCTGATTCTGTAATAAAATTATTATTCATCATTAACAGAGTATAAATTGACTCATGAACACCAGCTGCACCCAAAGAATGCCCACTTAAAGATTTTGTAGAACTAATAAATGGTAAATCATCTTTAAACACTTTTTTTATAGCTTTTAATTCAGCAATATCACCAACAGGTGTTGATGTTCCGTGAGCATTAATATAGTCAATTTTTTCAACACCTTTTTTTGCCATCACCATGCATCTTTCAGCACCTTCTCCAGAAGGCTGTACCATGTCATGGCCATCTGATGTAGCTCCATAACCGACTATTTCTGCATATATCCTCGCATTTCTTTTTACTGCTGTATCTAAATCTTCCAAAACGACTACCCCACCTCCACCAGCAATAACAAAACCATCACGATGTTTATCAAAAGCTCTAGAAGATTTTGAGGGCTGATCATTATATTTTGACGATAAAGCCGGCATTGCATCAAAGAGTGCTGACAAAGTCCAATCTAATTCCTCACCACCCCCAGCAAATATACGGTCTTGTTTTCCCATTTGTATAATTTCATAAGCATTACCTATACAATGAGCACTAGTGGAGCATGCTGAGCTTATTGAATAATTAATACCTTTAATTTTAAAATACGTTGATAAAGTTGCAGAGTTTGTGCTGCACATAACTTTCGGAACACTTGTAGGACCAATTTTTTTTGGGCCTTTTTCTCGAGTGATGTCAAAAGCTCTCAGCAAGCTTTTGGTAGATGGTCCACCAGATCCCATAATTAAACCTGTCATATTATTCGATATTTCATCTTCATTAAGTCCAGAATCCTTAATGGCCTCATTCATAGCAATATAATTATAACTTGCTCCATCTCCCATAAATCGAAGGAATTTTCTATCAATAGTCTCCTCTAAATTAAGGTCTATCTGACCACTTACCTGACTTCTGAAACCCATTTCTTTTTGTGACTGATCAAAAGAAATACCAGACGAAGCATTGTATAGTGATGTTTTGACTTCATCTTTATTATTTCCAAGAGATGAAACAATTCCAAGACCTGTAATTACAACTCTTCTCATTATTTAATAAGTCCTACCTTTAAACTTTCAGCTGAATATATTTGTTTACCATCTACTTCTACAATGCCATCACCCACTCCAACAATAACACCTCTCTTGATTATTTTTTTCATATCAATTTTATATTCAACTAATTTAGAATTTTTTAAAATTTCACCACCAAACTTTACATTACCTGAACCTAGCGCCCTACCGCGTCCTGGTTCACCAATCCATCCCAAATAGAATCCAACTAGTTGCCACATCGCATCTAAGCCAAGACACCCTGGCATCACAGGATCCATTTCAAAATGACAATCAAAAAACCACAGGTCCGGTGTTACGTCTAATTGAGCAACAATTTCACCTTTACCGAATTTACCACTACTATCAGTAATTTTTGTTATTCTATCAAACATTAACATTGGTGGAAGTGGAAGCCGTGCATTTCCAATACCAAACATTGTGCCGTGAGCGCAATCTAAAAGATCTTCTTTTGTAAAGCTTGATTTTTTTCCCACAAGGTTTATCTATCTTATTGTTTTATATGAAGTTTATAAGATTAATGTATTATTATTGTAAAATACAATAAATTTTAATAAAAATAAATTTATGAAAGATATCAAGCATTTTTTGAGACAAAACTCACTAAGACCAACTAAGCAAAGAGTGATTATAGCAAATTACTTATTTGACGGCATAAACAAGCATGTAACAGCTGAAACTCTCTCAAATGAACTTTTGAAAATGAAAGCTGGGATATCTCTTGCAACAATCTATAATACCCTTCACGACTTTTACGAAAAAGGTCTTCTAAAGAAATTAATGATTAATTCTGAACGTATTTATTTTGATACTAACACTGAGCATCATCACCACTTTTATTCTAAAAAGGACCAAAAATTGATTGATATTAATGTAGATATGAAAGTAAGTGGTCTTCCAAAACCTCCAAAAAATAAAAAAATTAATAAGATAGAAGTTCTAGTTCACTTAGATAATTAATTGATAATAATTCTCAATATCAGTTTAGAATGATTCTAATGTATTGACTTTTTTCAAATCAATTATATTTTTATAATTAACTTATTAAGGAGAGACAAATGACTGAATTAAAAGATAGTAAAACTTTGGATAACCTAAAAGCAGCATTTGCTGGTGAAAGCCAAGCAAATAGAAGATATCTATACTTTGCGCAAAAAGCAGATGTAGAAGGTCACAATGATGTAGCGGCTGTATTTAGATCAACTGCAGAAGGTGAAACGGGACACGCTCACGGACATTTAGAATTTATGGAAGAAGTAGGCGATCCTGCAACTGGAGAACCAATTGGTTCAACTGAGGACAATCTAAAAGCTGCTATAGCTGGGGAAACTCATGAATATACTGATATGTACCCAGGTATGGCGAAGACTGCAAGAGAAGAGGGTTTTGACGAAATAGCTGATTGGTTCGAAACATTGGCTAAAGCTGAAAAGTCTCACGCAGGTAAATTCCAAAAAACATTAGACTCAATTGATTAATTAAAAAGGGGCTTAAACAGCCCCTTTTTTCTATAATGGATACAAAAAAAGAAGGCAGTTTAGCTGCACCAACACGAAATGTAGTTGATTGGAACTCAGATGAATATCTGAATGAAAAAGCTCTAGATGCTGAGATGCGCCGACAGTTTGAAGTTTGTCATAGTTGCCGACGGTGTTTTAATCTCTGTGATAGTTTTCCAACATTATTTGATTTTATTGACGATTCTCCAAATGAGTCAGTTGATGATTTAACAAAAGAACATTTCGACGATGTTACAGATAAATGCACATTATGTGATATGTGTTTCATGACTAAATGTCCATACGTACCGCCTCATGAATTTAATATTGATTTTCCTCATCTGATGCTCAGATACAGAACTTATCAAGAAAAGCAAAAAAAATTATCTAAAATTCCAAAAGAACTTGCAAAGATAGATCGGAATGCGAGTCTCGCAAGACTGTCACCTAGAATAGCTAACTGGTCATCTGACAAAAAAAATAAACTAACAAGAAGTCCGTTGGAACTTATGACAGGTATAGACAAAGATGCTGAATTACCCAAGTTCGAAAAAAAGTCATTTCATGATAACTTCAAAAATATTTCTAATAAGCTAAATAAAAATGCTCCAGCTTATGGAAGAAAGGTCGCTATTTATTCAACATGTTATGTTAACCATAATAATTCAAAAGTAGGAGTAGCAGCTAATAATGTTTTAAATTTTAATGGCGTGGACACAATATCAACGTATCCAGGTTGTTGTGGAATGCCACATCTAGAGCAAGCGCAGCATGAAAAAGTAAAAATTCAATCGGAAAATATATCAGAAGAATTGTGTAAACTTATTGACCAAGGTTATGACATAGTAACTCTAACAGCCAGTTGTGGATTAATGTTAAAATTTGAATGGCCATTATTAAACCCAGAAAATGAAAATGTGAAACGGCTATCGAAGCATGTATTTGACATTGATGAATATATTGTTGACATAGCTAAAAAAGAGGGACTTGTTGATGGTTTACAATCTTTTGATGACGGAATTACTGTTCACAACGCTTGTCATGCCCGGGCACAAAATATGGGCAATAAAGCACTAGAAATGTTGAAAAAAATTCCCGAAACCAAAGTAGATGTCGTTGAAAAGTGTGCTGGACATGGAGGAACTTTTGGGGTTATGAAAAAAACAAGAAAGTCGGCAATTAAATATGGCAGGGCAACTGCTCGTCAAATTCGAAACAAAAAAAACAAGTACATGGTCTCTGATTGTCCACTCGCTTGCAAACATTTAAATGAATTTTTGAATGACGATAAAGAAGCAAATTTTATTTCTATGCACCCAATTGAAGTTATAGCCAAATCTTATAATTTGACTTGATAATTAATAATTAATCACTAATTAAGTCAAATGCCCTTAGAACAAAAAAGAATTGATTCGTCAGATTTATTAGATCTAACTGCTTATTCAAAAGAGCGTAAGATAATTCGTAAAGAAGTTGTTGAAATGAAAAAAAATAGACGAGTAGAGTTAGGACCACATTCTACATTCTATTTTGAAAATTTTTTTACAATGAAGGCCCAAATACAAGAAATGCTTTATATTGAAAAAGGTGGCGATGAACAACTAAGGGATGAGTTAGAGGCTTACAATCCGTTAATACCACAAGGTTCAGAATTAGTCGCAACTTTCATGTTTGAAATCGACAATCCGATAACTAGAAGAAAAGTTTTATCCTCATTAGGCAATGTTGAATATAAAACATATATTAAGGTCAATGGAAATAAAATTTTTGCTGTTCCTGAAAATGATGTAGATCGTACAGACAATTCAGGCAAAACATCATCGGTTCATTTTTTGCACTTTAAGTTTGAAGATCATCATGTTAGAGACTTTAAAGATATGGGGTGCACTGTTGAAATTGGAACTGAGCACGAAAACTATCCCCATATTTCCGTGCTTACTAACGAGATAAAGGCTGCGCTCATAAAAGATTTTGATTAATCTTTTCCAGTAGATCCAAACCCTCCATCCCCCCTTTTTGTTTGATCCAAATTTTCAACTTCTATGAACTTTACCTGTATAGCACTTGTAAAGACCATTTGAGCAATTCTATCTTTTGGACGAATAGTAAATTCATCTTTGCTTAAATTTATTAATACAACTTTTATTTCACCCCTGTAATCACTATCTATTGTTCCAGGCGTATTTAATATTGTAATACCGTGTTTAAATGCTAAACCAGATCTTGGCCGAATCTGAGCTTCCAGACCCCTTGGCATTGCAATCGAAATTCCACATGGAATAATTTCTCTTTCCCATGGACGAATTTGTATTGAAGTTTCAATAGATGCACTTAAGTCAACTCCTGCAGCCTCATCTGTCTGATATGAAGGAATATCAAAGTCTTTAAGTTTTGAAGTCTTTTTTATATGTACTTCTGGGAAAGGTAAATTAGCCAAGTC
This sequence comes from uncultured Pelagibacteraceae bacterium, assembly GCA_902578305.1. GTDB lineage: Bacteria > Pseudomonadota > Alphaproteobacteria > Pelagibacterales > AG-422-B15 > CACNXQ01. The sequence goes on from CACHCK010000011.1 coordinate 17,001, forward strand.
AATAATACTAATTGTTTAAGTGAAGTGAAATTTTTTGACATAGTTTCTTGGCCACTTCTTTTTTTGTCATCAATTCCCAGTTTTCAGAATATAGTTTTGACGTAAAGTATATTTTGTTTGTATCCTGATTAAATACACTATTTTCTGTAACGTTGTTGCCTAGAACCCAATCGCAGCCTTTTTTATTAAGTTTTTCATCTGAGTTTCTTTCAAGATTACTAGTCTCAGCCGCGAAACCTACTACCAGTTTTGGTCTTAGATGGTTTCTTTTACTTAGTCTTTCCAAAATATCTGGGTTTTCTTCTAAAATCATATTTTGACGTGATCCATCTTTCTTTATTTTTTTAATCTCTTTATTAGCAATCTTATAATCTGCTACGGCAGCAGCACATACTGCTATATCTGCTGGTAGTGAACTTTCGCAAGCTTCTAACATTTGATCAGCCGAGTCCACGCTGATGACTCGTTCTACATTAGGCCTGATTAAGTTTGTTGGGCCAGAAACTAAAGTTGTTTTTGCACCTAAACTTTGTAATGTTTCTGCTATTGCATAGCCTTGTTTTCCAGAGGACTCATTAGAGATAAATCTTACAGGGTCTATCATTTCTTTAGTTGGACCAGCAGTAACTAAAGCAGTTCGATTCACAAGAGGTTTATAATCAAGCTCATCAAAATATTTTTTAATAAATTTTACTACTTCATTCGGTTCAGCCATGCGGCCTTCGCCGTATTCACCGCAAGCCATTTCACCGTTATCCGGTCCGATAAATTCGATGCCATCATTTTTCAATGTCTCAACATTTCTTTTTGTAGAATTATTTAACCACATTCTTACATTCATTGCCGGTGCAACTAGTATTGGCTTGTTTGTGGCCATAAGAACGGTAGATGCGAGATCATCAGCTACACCATAAGCCATTTTTGAAATCATATTTGCAGTTGCTGGAGCAACTAAAATAACATCTGACAATCTAGAAAGTTGAATGTGACCCATTTCATGCTCATCTGTTAAATTAAACAAGTCAGTATAAACTTTGTTTCCTGATAAGCTTTCAATTGATAAAGGTGTTACAAATTCAGATCCAGATTTTGTTAAAATACAAGTTACATCCACATTATTTTTCTTTAATTCACGTATTGTTTCTAGAGACTTATATGCAGCAATGCCTCCAGTTATAATCAATAGAACTTTTTTATTTTGCATTTTGTACACGTATACTCTTTTGTCCTAAATGACTAGCAATAAACGAAAAATTTTTCTAAATGAATACA
>CACHCK010000012.1 GCA_902578305.1 uncultured Pelagibacteraceae bacterium
AGTTTTTATTTTTTATAATCTCTCTTACCTGATTTACATTATTGGAAAATACTGGACCAATAATAATGTCTACGTGATTATCTAAAACATTGTATAATCTAGATAACAATTGTTCCTCATCTCCTGTATCAATTATTGAAAAAATGATTTTTTTATTACCTTTTTTTTCAGCCGCAAGTTGAGCTGCATTTAACAATGATTGGCCTATTTGATAATTTTTGCCACTTAAAGGTAACATTAAAGCAATATTTAAAATTTGCTTTTGATCATGGTTACTAACATCCTCTAACTTCTGAATCGACGTTGAATTATTATTTTTACTATTACTATCTAAGTTTATAGGTTTATTATATGTAAAATTTTCATTTGGGTAATTAGTTGTACTTTCACAACTAAGGAAACCAATGAGTGTAAAAAAGGTTATCAATAATTTAATTTTTTTTTTTAAATACATATGCATATAAAATTAAACAATCAGTATATTAATGAATTATTAGAATACGAAAAGGTTCAAAATGGATTATATGTTGTAGCAACCCCAATTGGTAATTTAGGCGATATTACGTTACGATCTCTTAAGATACTTTCGTGTGTAGATTTAATATTGTGTGAAGATACCCGTACAAGTAAAAAGTTAACCAATAAATTTGGTATTAAAACCCGATTAAAGCCATTTCATAAATTTAATTCAACAAAATCTATTCCATCAATATTACAAAAAATACAATCAGGATTATCAATCGCAATAATTTCAGATGCAGGAACTCCAATAATTTCAGATCCTGGATCAGATCTTATAAAAATCTGCAATGAAAATAAAATCAATGTATTTTCATTGCCTGGTCCATCAGCAACTGTAGCAAGTTACGTTCTATCGAGTTTTGCTAATAATTCATTTATGTTTAGAAGTTTTTTTCCAAGAAATAAAAAACAGGCTTTAAAAGAATTAGAGTTTATAAAAAAAAGTACATGTGCTGTAATATTTTTTGAATCACCTCAGCGAATTATCAAAACACTAGATTTTATTCACGATCATTATGGAGATTGCGATATAACTTTTGTAAGAGAACTCACAAAAAAAAATGAAGAGGTAATTAATTCAAGTATTAAGTCAGTTATAGACCAATTAAAAAATAGAAAAAAAATTCTAGGTGAAATAACGTTTGCACTCAAACCCTTGCGTGACGAGAAAGTAAATAAAATTTCAAATAAAGACATTTTATTATTATCAGATCAACTACTTAAATCTGGTCTCAATATTTCTAAGATCTCAAAAATTATTTCAAGTGACTTTGATGTTTCTAAAAGAGAGGTATATCAATTATTAATAAAAAATAAGCAATGATACTTATTTTGATGTATAGTAGTTACCAATGATGAATTTTAAACTTATTATTATAAAATGTATAATTCTATCATCTGTCTTGTTTTCTCATTGTGCTCAAATTGCAACTGGAACAGCTGTAAAAGTCGTTACAGTTAATCAAGAAGAGAGGTCAATCGGAGAGTTTGTTGATGATACATTAATAAAAGCACTTATTAAAAATACATATTTTGATCTTAATGAAAAATTATTTTTTAATATTGATGTGGAAGTATCACAAGGAAGAGTGTTGTTGACTGGCACTGTAGAGAATATAGACCTTAAAATCGAAGCAACCCGGATCGCCTGGGGAGTAAATGGTGTACAAACCATTATAAATGAAATCCAAATCTCAAACTCGGATAATATAATTAATTTTGCTGATGATTTAGTTATTAGCACAAAAGTTAGAGGAAAATTAATATTAAATGAAAATATCAATTCATTAAATTATAGCGTTGAGACAGTTAATAAGCTGGTTTACATTATAGGTATTGCAAAAAGTCAGGATGAAAGAGATTTAGTATTAAGTATTGCTAGAGAAGTATATGGAGTTGAGGAAGTAATTGACTATATCTCAATTCAAACTGATGAAATTTAGTTTAAATGAAAATTGGTTTTCAAATTGATGAAATTAATAAGTTAAATATCAAGACCGATAGCTCTCTACCCCTAATTCTAGAGTCTCAAAAAAGAAAAAATAAAAACTTTTATTTTTTACCAAGCAGTCTTACATACAAAAATAGTTTGATATATGCTCAAGTAAGGGAAATCTCATTTAAAAATAACAAATTAAGTAATTTTATAATTAGTAATGAAAGACAAGTAAGGATTGATAATTTTAATTATATTTTTATACGGCAGGATCCACCTTACAACATGGAATATATTTCTTCGTTGCATCTACTAGAGCAAGTCAAGGGATCTACTAAGTTTATAAATCATCCAAAGGGAATAAGAAATGCACCAGAAAAAATTTCAATGCTATCTTTCAAAAAAATAATACCGCCAACGATTATTACAAGATCAAAGAAAGAAATTAATGTTTTTACGAAGAAAAATGGAAAGTGTGTAATTAAGCCTCTATATGGCAACGGAGGTGAAAGTATATTTTTACTCGATAATTTGGATGAAAATTATAATCAAATTATTGAAAGGTTTATTGATCAGCTCAAAGAGCCATTTATAATTCAAAAGTTCCTTCCTGAAATAAAATATGGAGATAAAAGAATTATTTTAATTAATGGAGAACCAATTGCAGCTTTAAGAAGGATTCCTAAGAATAACGAAATACGTTCAAATATTCACGTTGGAGGTAACTGTGAAGCAGTTAATATATCAAGACGAGACTTAGAAATTTGTAGAGAAATCAAGGGTTTCTTAAAAGATGAGGGACTTTTTTTTGTAGGTATTGATGTTATCGGAAAATATTTAACAGAAATCAATGTTACATCACCGACTTGTATTCAAGAAATTAAAAAACTTCATAAAATTGATGTATCAAAAGTAATATGGGATCAGCTTTTATTAAATTAAGTAATTGATTATGAGTGTACAATCAAAAATTTTGAACTTTATGCTGAAAAAATTTGTAAAAGATGTTCAGCCCCCAGTTGATCAAAGATCTTACATTGAAGCCAGAAAGATGATGAATCAGGAGGGGTATGTGGATGAAGATGTTTCACTAGGCTCAAGATTCTTGCAAAAATTTATTTTTAAAAAAATAAAGTCACATATCAACGTTAATGAAATTCATTTAGACAATGTAAGAGCTTTACATTTTATGAGTGAAAAATCTAAAAAGGATAAATGTATACTATATTTTCATGGTGGTGGTTATGTAGCAGGATCTCCAGAGACCCACCATAATATGCTTATAAAATTAGCCGAGTTATCTTCAATTCAAATATTCGCTATTGACTATTCATTGTCGCCTGAAAGTAATTTTCCCAAGGCAATCAATGAGGCTGTAAGCAGCTATAATTCTTTATTAGAAAAAGGTTTTAACAATGAAAATATATTCTTTGGTGGGGATTCAGCTGGAGGCAATTTAACATTGGTCAGCACACTAAAATTACAAGAACTAAATCAAAAATTGCCCTCAAAACTATTTTTGCTATCACCTTGGACAGACCTAACAGGTGAAGGAAGAAGCATTAGGGAGAATTCGAAGTCAGATCCTTATTTATCATATGATAATTGGTTAAACACGTCACTTTCTATGAAGAAAACTGTTAAAGAATGGTATGCACCAAATCAAAACTATAAAAATCCTCTTATATCACCAGTTTTTGCAGAATTTTTTAATTATCCAAAGACATTGATCCAAGTTAGTGATATCGAAATTTTGTACAGTGATTCACTGGATCTTGCTTCCAAATTAAAAGATGGTAATAATGAAGTTGATTTAAGTATTTATAAAAATCTACCACACGTATGGCAGATATTCAGCTTTTTACCCGAGGCAAAGCAAGCCCTAATTGAAATATCTGATTTTTTAAAAAACTAACTTTTAAACGCGGACAATGCCGCTAGGTTGACAATATCAGCAACATTTGCTCCTAAAGGCGCAATTTGTATACTTTCTTTGAAACCAACTAAGTACGGACCGACTAATGTACCACCACCCAATTCTTGAAGCATCTTTGTTGAGATACTTGCACTATGTATAGCTGGCATAATCAGTAGATTTGCAGGTCCTGATAATTTACAAAATGGATAGAGACTCATTAAATTTTCATTAAGTGCTGTATTAGCTCCCATTTCTCCATCGTATTCAAAATCAACATTCCTATCATCAAGAATCTTTTTTGCATCTCTCATATACACTGATCTTTCAGTGAATGGTTTCCCAAAATTTGAATATGAGACCAAGGCTGCTCTGGGTTCGATACCAAAAATTTCTCTGACAACTTCAGCACTTTCCTGAGTAATGTTTGCTAATTGAGATGCATTTGGCATGTCATGTACATTTGAGTCTGAAACAAAAATTGTTCTCCCGTTACATAACATAACTGTCATTCCAAGAATTGTTTTGTTAGGAATAGGGTCCAAGACATATTCGATGCTTTCTAATGATGCTGCGTAACTTCTTGTTAATCCACACACCATTGCATCAGCTTCTTTTAAAGATACCATACACGCTGCAAATACATTTCTTTCCCTAATTAACAGATCTAGACAATCTTTTTTTAAAAACCCTTTTCGTTGCAAGCGGTGGTAAATATGATCAGCATACCTGTCATGTTCAGTTTTGATTCTAGTACTGTGAATTTCCATTTTATCAAAAAAATCTAATCCCATATGCTTCATTTTATCTTCAATGATTTCATCTCTTCCAATCAATATTGGAGTACCCATTCCATTGTTAAGAAATATTACTGCAGCCCGTATCATATTTTCTTCTTCGCCTTCAGTGAAAATCACTCTTTTAGGATTTTCTTTTACTTCTTGAAAAACTTTTTGTAGAAGGCCAGCCGAAGGATTAAGCCTAGCAGATAACTCATTCGAATAATTTTCCATATCAACAATTGCTTTTCTTGCCACACCAGTATCCATTGCAGCCTTTGCAACTGCTGGCGGTACTTTACTTATCAATCTAGGATCAAATGGAGACGGAATTATATAGTCTGGGCCATATTGAGGCCTTTTTCCTGGATATGCGTTTGCTACCTCATCTGGAACATCTTCTTTAGCTAAGTCAGCTATTGCCCTAGCTGCAGCGATTTTCATTTCAAGGTTTATTGTTTTCGCTCTAACATCTAACGCACCCCTAAATATATAAGGAAATCCTAAAACATTATTAACCTGATTAGGATAATCTGATCTCCCAGTAGCAATAATTGCATCATCCCTACATTCTTTGATTTTTTCAGGTAATATTTCTGGTTCAGGGTTAGCCATTGCAAAGATAATTGGTTTCTCAGCCATTGATAAAACCATCTTTTGACTTATTATGTTTCCAATCGAAAGGCCAAAAAATATGTCAGCTCCTTTTAGAGCATCTTCAAGAGTTCTGCATTCAGTATTAATTGCATGAGCTGATTTCCACTGATTCATATTTTCTTTTCTCTCAGTGTGAATAACTCCTTTAGTATCGCATAATATTGCATTTTCATTTGGCATGCCCATTGCTTTTAAAAGCTCTAGGCATGCAATACCTGCGGCGCCAGCACCATTTACAACAATTTTAGCATCATTAATACTTTTTCCATTGAGGTCCATCGCATTTATAAGTGCGGCAGCCGATATAATTGCCGTACCATGCTGATCATCGTGAAAAATAGGTATGTCCATTATTTCTCTAAGTGAGTCTTCTATTATGAAACACTCGGGTGCTTTAATATCTTCTAGATTTATGCCACCAAAAGACGGTCCTAAATACTTTACAGAATTAATAAATTCATCAGCATTCTCAGTGTCTATTTCTAAATCAATTGAGTCAATATCTGAAAATCTTTTGAATAAAACAGATTTACCTTCCATAACTGGTTTTGATGCATGAGCACCTAAATTTCCAAGGCCCAATATTGCAGTACCGTTAGAAATTACCGCTACTATATTCCCCTTGCTTGTATAGTCATAGACAGTGCTTGTATTTTCCGCAATAGCGTTCACAGGAGCCGCAACACCTGGTGAATAAGCAAGTGAGAGGTCTCTTTGAGTTTCAAGAGGCTTTGTAGCTTTAATTTCTATTTTACCTGGTTTGCCCTGCGCGTGAAACACTAGGGCTTCTTTCTCACTAAAATGTTCTTCTCTATCTTTTTTTGTCATTTTCCCTTTTTTGGATTTTATATAGGTTTTTGCCTGCTTTTCAAATTCAAAAGATATATATTGAATGGACCTTTATTTTTGAAGTTATTTAAATCAAAATAGATTAATAAACAATATTTATATGAATGTTTTAAGGTCTTCAGTAATTTATTCTTTTTTTACATCGATAAGTAGAATTTTCGGTTTTCTGAGAGACATATTGATTGCGAATTTTTTAGGTACCGGTGTAATAGCTGATATTTTTTTTGTTGCTTTTAGGTTGCCCAATACATTTAGAAGAATATTTTCAGAAGGAGCATTAAATTCGGCTTTTGTTCCAATCTATACTAAACTTATCACTAACAATTTAAGAGAAGAGTCAAGGAAATTTGCTGGAAGCATTTTTTTGGGTTTCTTAATAGTGTCATCATTAGTGGTTCTAATCATTGAAATTTTTATGCCATTTTTTGTTGGAATTATTGCTCCCGGTTTTAAGAATGATCATGACAAGTTCGCTGAATTAGTTAGGGTTTCAAGAGTAATTTTTCCTTTCTTGATTTTAATAAGCGTTTCATCAATATGTTCATCAATTCTTAATTCACATAATAAATTCGCACTGTCAGCAGCTCTTCCAATAATACTTAATATTACTCTGATCTTTGCATTAATAATTGCAGCTTATATGATGGCTGATTTTTTATTATTCTTGTCCTGGAGCGTAATTGTTGCTGGACTACTTCAGATTTTATTTCTTATAATTGCTCTAACCAGGGAACAAATATATTTTCTCTTTACAACTAAAATATACTCAAATTATATCAAACGATTCATAAAGCTGTTTTTTGCGAGTTTCTTTTCATCCGGGTTATTGCAGATAAATATTTTAATTGGTACGATAATCGCTTCTTACGAGACTGGCGCAGTTTCGTATTTATATTACGCAGATCGAGTTTATCAATTACCTCTCGCACTTGTCGGAATAGCAATTGGTACAGTTCTGCTTCCTACAATTTCAAATAAGATTAAATTAGAAAGCCTGAAAATAATCCATCAGTCAATAGAACAAACTCTATTATATTCGCTATTATTAGCCATTCCTGCATCAATTGGAATTTATGCTCTTTCAGAGCAAATTATTAGTGTACTTTTTGAAAGAGGAGAATTTGATGAAAATTCCTCATTATTTACCTCTAAAGCACTAAGTTTCTACGCTTTGGGTCTTGTCGCATTTATTATTATGAAAATTTATACCCCGATATTTTTTGCTTTTGAAAATGCAAAACCCACTCTGTATATAACTGCCGTCAATTTATTTATAAACACTTTATTAAGTATAGCCTTATTTATGTATATTGGGTTTATTGGAATTCCAATTGCTACAAGTATATCAGCATGGATTAGTGTTTTATTAATGAATTATTACTTGATTAAGTTCGATTACTATCGAATTAGCACCAGAATTATCTCACCTTTAGTAGTAATTATTGTTGGCTCTCTTATAATGTATTTATATTTATTTGCTCTTAAAAAATATTCAGAGATGTTTTTAAATTTATCACAAAACTATGAAATTATATTTCTTTTATTTTCAATACTTTCCTCAATATTACTTTATTTTACTTTAATTTCATTTTACAAGCCGTTTAAATACTCTGAAATTAAAAAGATCTTACTAAAATGAATGAAATTAGAGATAATACAGTTTTATCAGGTGTTCAACCCTCAGGCGACCTTCATATAGGAAATTATCTTGGTGCAATTAAAAATTTTGTTAGCATGCAAAATAACTACAATTGTTTTTTTTGCATTGTTGATTTACATGCAATCACAGTAAAGCAAGATCCAAAGATACTAAAAAGAAATACTTTAGAGGTCGCAGCAACTTACATCGCATCAGGTATCGATCCAAAAAAAAGTGTAATCTTTAATCAAAGCAGCGTATCAGCTCATTCTGAGTTAGCATGGATATTTAATTGTGTAACAAGAATGGGATGGTTGAGTCGCATGACACAGTTTAAAGATAAAGCTGGAAAAGATAAAGAAAATGCAAGCTCAGGTTTATTTATTTATCCAAATTTAATGGCAGCTGATATATTGGTCTATAAGGCAACGCATGTACCAGTAGGCAATGACCAAAAGCAGCATCTTGAACTTACGAGAGATATTGCACAAAAATTCAATCGGGATTTTAATTGTGAAAACTTTTTTCCTGTTCCTGAGCCAATTATAGATAAAGATATCTCAAGAATTATGTCTTTGAAAGATGGAGAGCAAAAAATGAGTAAATCTGATACATCTGAATACTCACGTATAAGTTTATTGGATGAAAGTGATAAAATTATTAAGAAGATAAAAAAAGCAAAAACTGCAGACACTGTAATGCCAGAAAATATTGATGACACATTACAATTAAGCGAGGTTAACAACTTGCTCAATATTTATTCAGGTTTCTCAGGTATTGAAAAACAAAAGCTTATCTCTCAATATACAGGAAAAAATTTTTCAATCTTTAAATCTGATTTGTCAGATATCCTTGTAGAGCGAATAAAACCTATATCAGCAGAAATTAAAAAACTTATGGCAGACAAGGGTTATCTTTTAGAAATTTTAAAAGAGGGTCAAAATAAAGCAAATGAAGTCGCACAAAAAACAATTAATGAAGTACATGACATAGTAGGGTTACTTAGAAATGAAACATAGATCAAAATTTTTAGTAATAGTTGACGACACTCAAGAATTGAATGTAGCAATCAGATTTGCTGCAAAGCGCGCTCAAAGCACTAAAGGAGGAATCACTTTGCTAAATGTTATAGAACAATTTGATCCTCAGCAATGGCAGTCAATTGAGGATATAATACTTCAAGAAGCTAGAGATAAGGCGCAAGAAAAACTTCAAAAGTGGTCTAAAGTAATAAATGATCTTACAGGTATTGTTCCCGAATTAATGGTTAAGGAGGGAGTTGTAAGTGAGAAAATTATTGAAACACTTGAAGAGGACAATGCTATTAGATTTCTTGTGCTTGCTGCGGCCGAGGCAGATCAGCCAGGACCTCTTGTATCTCTTTTGGCGGGACAAAAATCTGGAAAATTACCTGTTCCAATTGTAATTATTCCTCAAGGCCTAACAGAAAATCTAATAGATGATTTAGCATCAAGATCAGATTAAAAACCAATTTAATTTCAGTAACTTAATAAATAAGTACATCAAAACTTTAAAATTTTATGAATCTTTCTATATAACTCTAAATATCTTATGTTTATACAGACTGAATCAACACCAAACCCAAATTCTCTTAAGTTTATTCTTGACGACTATCAGCTTTGTGAAAGTCCTATAGAGTTTAATAAATCGCAAGAGAACACACATTCAGTATTAGCAGATGAGCTATTTAAAATACAAGGAGTTGAAAATATATTGTTTAATAAGAATTGTATTTCAGTTAATAAAAATGAATATACCTGGGACCAGCTTAAAGCTTCTATATTACATGTTATCTCAGATCATATCAATTCTGGACTGCCAGCTGTTGAAAGAAAAGATAATTACTCAGATGAATTTGATAGCATTCAATTTGATAATGAAGATCTCAAAGTAGTTAATATGATTAATCGTATTTTGTCTTCAAAGATTAGGCCAGCAGTAATGCAAGACGGTGGAGATGTAAATTTTATAAAATATAAAGATGGTATTGCTTTTCTCTCTTTGAAAGGAAGCTGCGCAGGCTGTCCAAGTGCAACTGTTACTTTGAAAAATGGTATTGAGAATATGCTAAAGCATCATATACCTGAACTTAAAAAGGTTGAGCAGGTAATTTAAAAATTTATAACTATGAATATATTAATAACTAAAGATAAAAATTTAAAATTTTTATTTAAAATATATTATTTTATTTTTTTAATTATTACCTTAACAGTCTTAACATCTTTAGTACTCAAAAATAGTTTTTATCAAAAGTCAGTTATTACAAAAATTTTACCGAAAAGCATTGGCGAAAATAATATAGAAGTTGATCATATTAATGATTTGTATACAGCTAGATCCTTACAGGAAAATAAGCATATTGATGATATCAAAATTGATCAAATAAGAAAAACTAAGATTATCCCGAATATAACAGTTGTTAGACTTCCTAACGATCTTCAAACTATTAAATCGGTTAAAAATCGAAAAGAACTATTTATAAAAATCACATTACCTCTAATTGTTCAGGAAAACGAAAAGCTTTTATCTCTAAACCAAAAAATAAAAATCATTAAAAATAACATTGACCAAATGAAGCGAAAAGAAGCTATTTGGATACATAGTTTAATGGAAGAATACCAGGCCGATTCTTTAGATGCATTGTTAATAAAAGTTGACACAATACCCGTATCACTAGCTCTTGCGCAAGCTGTCATTGAAAGTGGATGGGGTACATCAAGATTTGCTTATGAGGGCAATGCTCTTTTTGGTCAATATGTTTGGGGAAAAAATAATGATGGTATTATACCTAACGAAAGAGACACAGATGCAAAATATAAAATTAAGTCTTTCAACAGTTTAAGTGAGTCTGTAGCATCTTATATGAAAAATCTAAACACAAATTTTCACTATAATGATTTTCGTATTAATAGATTTGTCCTTAAATCAAATAATATACCTATAAAAGGCACTCACCTTGCAGAATTTTTATTTAGCTATTCAATTGAAGATAACTATATAGATAAAATAAAGAACATTATTCAAATAAACAGTTTCGAAGATTTTGACAACTCAAGTGTTGACAAAGAGCCTTCACTACTCACTGATATTATTTAACTAAAAATTGGTAACCAAACCAATACCATTTGTCATCTACTTTGGTGGTACAATTTAGTCTTGCTCTTCCATTTAAATAAGCTTCTTTTAATTTAATTTGTACTCTATCCTTTTTGATATTTATTACTTCTTGCTTATCCCATCTTCCACCCGGGTTAGAAAAGCAATCGAGAACATTACTTTTCATATTGTTAATAATACTAAATTCAATAGATGGTTTTTTTTCTGTAAGAAACATATCTCCTGGTAAAAAATTCTTCACATCTAATGAGTAGGCATCAACTGCAAACTGGAATCTCTCTTTGTCACCAAATCTTTCATTAAGAGAAAACCTTGGTAAATAATATTTATCATCAAAACTTGAAACAACCCCTGAGTGCTGACCGAATGCGTGTGAAATGTTTAATTCTTTAAGAACCTTTATCACCTCATTGCTAGTTTCACCATAAGGATATGCAAAAAGGTCTGGTATAAAGCCAATATTTCTAATCCAACTTTTATGAGAATCTAAGATATCTTTCTTTATATCTAAGGTATTGTTTAATGGCATATGTAAATGTGTAGATGTATGTTGACCAACACTTCCACCTTCATTGATAAATTTTTTTATATCCATCCAAGTCATATAACCTTTAGTTTTTTTATCAATTATGTCGGTAGATACAAATAATGTGACAGGAATTTCATTATCTCTAAAAATTGGCCATGCAATTTCGTAAAACGAACTGTAAGCATCATCAACAGAAAACGCTACAGCTTTTTCATCCATGATATTATTTGTATCTAAAGCCATAATTAATTCCTCCAATTTTATGACTTTAATTTCATTGCTTAAAATATATTCAATATGTGCATTGAATTGTTTCTTACTAACATTTGTTGAAGGGTATTTTTCTTCCCCAAATCTGTGGTACATAAATACTGAAACACCCGGTTCT
>CACHCK010000013.1 GCA_902578305.1 uncultured Pelagibacteraceae bacterium
AATGGCAAGCAAAGTTACTGTGATAGGTAGTAAAAGGAAATTCAGAGCGAACAACTCAAGATTTTTCGAAAAAAAAAGTTTATATGCCCAACTGACTAAAATAATACAAATAAGAAAACAACTATACCCAAAAAGTTGTAAAAGGATTTCAGATGTGTTTGCCCCAACATAGCCTGCAATATTTTTTATTTCATGATTATTTAGGTTGAGAAGACTTGGGTCGAAGCTTGAATAACTTGCAACTGATATCAGTATAAATAGACTTAATAAGATTGAGGTGATACCGCTTATTTCGAGCAATCGATTAATTAAAAAATTTTTAACGGTGTCAGGTAAAAGCTTCATTAATTAACAAATAAAAAAAAATTTCAGATTCTATTAGTATTTGAATCATCTTGTTATTATATAGATTCTTATAAAATTAACTGACAAAATTATTCACATAATAAATGAAATATGAATTTACTATATTTGGCTCAGGTATTTCAGCCAAAATAACATCCTGTTTGCTAGCCAGAAATGGTTTTAATGTATGTTTAATTTCTGATAAAGACGAAAAACAAGAAACTCCGAACACTAATCTTGTTACTTTCTTATCTTCCGGTTCCTTAAACTATCTATCTTTGATGCTTCCAGAGGTGCAACTGTTCAATAAGTCACCTGAAATTAAAATAATTAAATGTGAACTAAATAGCTTAAACGAAAAAAAATCCCAGCCGATCGAATTTAAAAGTGGAGAAGAAGAAAATTTAGGAAAAATTATAAAAAACTCTTATATAGAAGAACTTCTTGATAAAGAGATACATCAATTGCGCAATATACATATGATAAACTCAACTCAGCTTAAAATAACTGAAAAAAATTCAGATAGCGTTAAATTAAAATTGGTTAATGGTGAAAACATAGAGACTGAAATATTTATTTTATCATCAACAAAAAGAGATATTGCTGAACAAACCAAAATTAACTTTATCAAAAAAGACCTAGAGCAACAGGCACTATCTATAAGTATAAAAGGGGATATTAAGAATATAAATTGTGCATTTCAAAAATTTACATCAAATGGACCAATAGCTTTACTACCTTATTCTAAAGATGAAGCATCTGTTGTATGGTCTTTAAGAAATGGGTCACAAATATTATTGAAAGATAAAGATAAGCTTACCCAAATTCTCAATAATCATTTAAAAGAGCATATCACTTCATTTAAAATAGAAAGCATTGAAAAACATAAACTTCAATTCATCTATGCCAAAAATCTTTTTTATAAAAATACTGTATTGATCGGTAATGTAGCCCATAATATACACCCAATTGCAGGACAGGGACTTAATCTCAGCATCAAAGATATCGCTTTATTTTTAAAGCAAATAAATAAATATGTATCTCTTGGTTACAAGCTTAACGATCAAATGATATTAGAGGAATTTGAGATGAAAAGAAAATTAGACAATACAGCTTATTCTTTCGGCACATTTACATTAAATGGTATTCTTTCAAGTAATAATAAATTTGTAAATAATACAACTCATAAAGGTTTAGGCCTAGTTGGAAAAAGTAAGTTTTTAAAAAAACTTTTTGTTAGAAGTGCAACGGGTAAGGATTTCTTTAAGACTTTTTAATGTAGCTGATCGCTTTTTTCACCAGAGAGATCAAAGATGTAGGATTGATACAATGCCTCAAGAGCGTGACCTCTAGTAGTTAACGTCTTAGCTTCGAGAAGCAGTTGTTTTTCTTCAGATGTAAAAGGCACTAAAATACCTGAATAGTTTATTAGTTGTTCAGTTGGAGTTTGTTTGATTATTTCCCAATCTGCTAAAATTTTTCTATGCTCAAGATATCTCTTAACTAAAGCAAGAAGTTTAGCCCTATCTATTCCAGCACTGTTTTGAGTTTCTGTATCCACTTTAAAATTGTCATAGTTAGCAAGAACTTGTCTATAAGGCGTGGTAACATCTAACTCTTCATCAACCTCAAATCTTACAACCCCAGACAAGGTAATTAAATAACGATTATCCTCAGCCTCATTAAATGATGAAATACGACCAACACAACCAACTTTTTTTAAGGTCTTATTCCCAGTTTCTTGACTTTGAGAGGCAGGTTGAATCATTCCAAGCAGCCTTCCAGGTGTTGCTAACGCATCATCAATCATTTGAACGTAACGAGGTTCAAAAATATTTAATGGCAACTGGGTTCCAGGAAAAAGAACAGCTCCAGTAAGAGGAAATATGGGGATTTTTCTTGAAAGATCCTGTATGTTTATATTCTTCATAATGTTTTTAATACTACTATAATTATTCAATATATTAAATAATTCGCTTAGCTTGAAAAACAAGGGGTTTTCCATTAGAAGCTTCTTTATTGCGCGAGTGTAGCTCAGTGGTAGAGCGAAACGTTGCCAACGTTTAGGTCGAGGGTTCGACTCCCTTCACTCGCTCCATTTACCTACTTTCTCGATAGCAAGACTTGTTGATCATTTTCAAATATTATATCCCAACCTCTTTCATTTAAATAAGGAATAGATAATTCTGTTTTTGCTCCCTTGTCATCGAGTAAAATTATGCCTCTCTCAGATAATTTACTTTCCGCAATTTCAGCCTCTTTTAGTTGATGTTCATTGGCTCCAGAAATATTTCCATCAAGCGAATCTAAATATAAAATATCAATTGTAGTAGATAAATCTCTTAAAAATATCAAACTATCGGCAACAGCAAAATTTACCTTATACGTAAAACGTTGAGTAAAATGATATGCATTAAAAATATTCTGGTTATCAATATCACAAGACCAAAAAGTTCCATCAACCATGTCGGCATATTCTGCAAAAAGCAGTGTACTCATTCCATCTTTCCAATTCACTTTGGGTTTTCGATAATAGAATTTTGATTTACCTCTTGCGGTGCCTGTTTCAATTATTATCTTTAGATCCCTTTCTTCAGCGATACTAAAAAGTTTTTCAAAAGCAGCATATCTGATGCCAAGCTTGTCCTTATATTTAGTAAACCAATTCATAAAATACCTACATTTAAATAATTATATGCAATTATTGTAAAATTAGACATACATATTGATCTCAATTGTATAAAGTTCTTTATATGAGAGCAGGTGCTTTAGGTCGTTATTCATGGACAATGTTTGATTGGGCAAATCAACCTTTCTACACATTGATCATGACATTCGTATTTTCAGTCTATTTTACTGATGTTTTTATTGTAGGTGAAGATGGTGCACAAAAATTAACACTCACTCAAACAATTTCAGGACTTGCAATTGCGATTTTGAGTCCCGTATTAGGTTCGATTACAGATATTAAGGGTAACAGAAAACTATTAATGGGAATAACATCAGCATTTTTTGTTCTTGGAATGGCGTTACTTTGGTACTCACCACCTGGCGCTCCAGAGGGTATATGGCTTGTTATGTTTGGATTGATACTTGCATCCGCAATGGTTGGATTTTCAGAAGTATTTAATAACTCTGTTTTAGCAACCATTGAAACCCCAGATAATTCTGGTTGGTTAAGTGGTATGGGTTACGGTGTGGGTTATATAGCAGGTCTCATTGCGCTGATTTTATTTTTAATCGTATTTGTTTGGCCAGGTGGTGAAACAGAGAACTTATATGGTTTGAATACGAGTGAGTACGAACACATAAGGATTGTCGGCCCTTTATGTGCAATATGGTATGCCGTATTTATTATTCCTCTATTTTTATTTACACCAGATCTCAAAAAAAATGAGGTTTCAGTTATTAACTCAATTAAGATTGGGCTTACAAACTTTATTAATACTTTCAGGGAGGCAAGGCGGTATAAAAACATTTTTACATTCTTGATAACAAGGATGTTTTATCAAGATGCTCTAAACGCACTCTTTGTAGTAGGTGGCGTTTATGCAAGTCTTGTTGTTGGAATGTCTCTCACTCAGGTCCTAATACTAGGTATTATTTTAAATATCCTTTCAGGACCTAGTTCAATTTATGGCGGCTATTTGAATGATCTTATTGGTTCTAAAAATGTAATTAACTTATCCTTATGGGGATTATTAGCTTCAGGAGTTTTAGGATTATCAATTGATAAAGATACGATATTTTATTTTTTTTCAGTAAATGAATATTCTGCTGATGTTGAAGCATTGACATTCGGAATATTTAATTCTGTCAGTCAGGTCACATACATTTGTGTAGTTATTGGCATTTCAATCTTTTACGGTCCTGCGCAAACTGCATCTCGGGCACTGATGGTGAAGTTATCTCCCCAAGAAAAAATGACAGAATTTTTTGGGCTTTACGCATTCGCTGGAAAGTCTACAGCCTGGTTGGTTCCAGGACTCATGTCAATCATTCTTGCATTAACAGGTAGTTTGCAGTTTGCTATGATTTCTATCGTCCTTTTCAATTTAATCGGAATTATTGGAATGTATTTCGTTTCAGATAAATGATTATTGGTTATTTAAATTTTATTTCGAAAAAAAAATCTCAGATCACAATATTCATATTACTGAATATATGTGGCCTTATATTTTTTTTATTACCTCATAATATTTTTTCTAACATGCTGGATTTAAGATTTTCGTATAATGAAGAAATTGTAAATCAAAGCTTTGTCTCGATTGGCGAAGATGGCAGACAATTATATTTTTTCTCTGCACTTATCATTGATACTATATACCCCATATTATATGTGTCTTTATTTCTTGGCGCATATTACAAATTGTTTAATAAAAATACTTCTCCATTTATCTTCCCTTTAGCAGCTGGGTTTTTTGATATATTGGAAAATATTCAAGTAAGTTTACTTCTTACAGATTTTCCAACACTTTCAAGTCAAAATATTTTTTATTCAAGTACATCTACATCTATCAAGTGGATAGCGATTGTGATTTCACTTACTGTCCTCATTTATGGTTTTATAAATAAACAAAGGCAAACATAATTAAAATTGAATAACACTTTATCACGAATTATTTTTTTGGTGCCTATAGTTACCATAGTTATTTCTTATTTTTTTTCTTCGCTTGGAGGTTATGTTGATTGGTGCTTTCCTCTTTTGGATGGTTGCACTTCAATTAGCAAGGTAGGTAGATATGGTGTTGCTTTTTATCTATATAAAATATTAATTATTCCTTCTGTCATCTTAATGATTATTTTTTGGTATCAAGTAAATAAGTATATTCACAAAAGTAACTTACTTTTCTTTCTAAATGTCACTTCCTGTATTTTTTTAATTATTTACTTATTGGCTCTTGGCTTTGAAGGAAAAATTTATAGATTCATGAGAGAGATCGGAATATTTTTATTTTTCATACTCACACCGATGTGTCAAACATGGTTAGTGTTTTCAATTTCTAATAACAAAATAAGTTCAAAGTTTTCTCTGTTCACACTCTTGTCTGTATATCTCGTCTGTCTTGGGAGTTATTTATTTATTTTGCCCCTTGATAACACCAATTATGAAAATGTGATTGAGTGGAATTTCGCACTTTTAATATTTTTCTTTTTCCCTTTATTTACAGGATTATTGAGAAAAACTAATGTCTGAAATGTCGAGTTCCTGCAAACACCATTGAAATACCAGCATCATTTGCTGCTTTTATAACTTCATCATCTTTCACGGAGCCGCCAGGTTGTATAACCGCTTTTGCTCCAGATGAAATTGTAACTAGCAAGCCATCAGCAAATGGAAAGAATGCGTCTGAAGCGACTACCGAATTTTCGAGAGAGTTTTCATCAGATTTTTCCATTTCACTATTTTTTTGTGAAGCAATTTTAGCACTATCTACTCTACTCATTTGCCCTGCACCAATACCAATTGTTTTTTTATTTTTGACATAGATAATTGCATTCGATTTTACATGTTTGCAAACTTTAAATGCAAACAACATATCTTCAATTTCATCATCACTTGGTTTTTTTTCTGTAACAACTTTTAGATCAGATTTAGTCGTATTTGACCCATCATTTGATTGAACAAGAATTCCTCCTTCAATACTTTTGTAGTTTTTGGAAATATTTTTCTTGTGTGACGGTGGTAAAGTCATAACTCGTAAATTGTTTTTTGATTTAAAAACTTCTTTAGCTTCATTACTAACATCGGGAGCTATAATTACTTCAGTAAATATTTTTATAATTTCAGAGGCTGTTTCTTTATCGATTGTTTGGTTAAGTGCAATGATACCACCAAATGCGCTAGTTGTATCACAGGATAGTGCTTTTATATATGCTTGACAAAGTGAGTCCCCGCTAGCAACACCACAAGGGTTTGCATGTTTGATAATGGCAACACTGGGAGTATTTTCATCAAACTCTTTAATTAATTGCAACGCAGCGTCAGCATCATTAATATTATTGTAGCTCAATTCTTTTCCTTGAAGCAATTTTGCGTATGGTATCCCTGATTGCTGCATAGATGACTTGTAAAGACTTGCTGACTGATGAGGGTTTTCACCGTATCGAAGTGTGGAAGATAATTCTGCAGAAGTTGAAAACTTTTGAATTGGTTTTTCTGTATTTCTGTGAAACCAATTGCTTATTAAAGAATCGTAATATGCAGTAGTCGAAAATGTTTTTGCGGCAAGTTTCTTTCTTAATTCCAATGTGGTTGAACCATTATTTTTATTGATCTCATTAATGAGCTCATCGTAATCGTTAATATCCGTAACTACTGTAACAAATCGATGATTTTTAGCCGCTGATCGCAACATTGCCGGGCCACCAATATCAATATTTTCTATACAAATTTCCTCATTTTCCTCAGATTTTATTGTTTCTTCAAAGGGGTAAAGGTTTACAATTATTAAGTCAATATCTTCTATGCCATGTTCCTTTTGAGACTGAACATGATTCTTATCATCTCTTTTTGAAAGCAAACCCCCGTGTACATTTGGGTGCAAAGTTTTTACACGTCCATCCATCATTTCTGGAAAATTGGTTAAAGAAGATACATCTGTTACATCAACACCCATAGCTGCAATTGATTTTGCCGTACCACCTGTTGAAACTATTTTTATATTATGGTCTTTGAGGGATTGAACAACTTTATCTAAACCTGATTTATCTGAAACAGAAATCAGTGCAGTTTTAATTTTTATATCCAATTTAATGGCCTCTTAGTTTTTCAATATTATTTGCATACTCACTTGGACCGCCTTTAAAAGTCGTGGTACCTGCAACAATCATGTCAGCTCCAGCATCGATTACCGATTGAACATTTTCAAAATTAATTCCCCCATCAACTTCTAAATGAATTTCTCTACCAGACTTATTAATTTCTTGTCGAAGATTTGATAATTTATCAAGAGCTGATGGAATAAATTTCTGACCGCCAAAACCGGGATGAACACTCATTACTAAAATGAGATCAAGTTTATCCATAAAAGGTTTAACGACTTCCCATTCAGTATCTGGGTTGATTGCAAGCCCCGCTTTTACATTTAATGATTTAATTTTATTCAAACATGCTTCTGTATCATCTTTTGCCTCTGGGTGAACTGAAACAATGTCTGCTCCAGCTTCAACGAACTTTTCAATGTAAGGCTGAACAGGATCGATCATCAAATGAACATCAAACGGTATTGAAGATTTATCTCTTATTGATTTAACAACATCTGGACCTATTGTGAGATTGGGAACAAAGTGTCCATCCATTACATCTACGTGTATGTAGTCAGCTCCAGCTTGAGTGATGTTAATGACCTCATCTCCTAATGATGAAAAGTCTGATGCTAGTATAGAAGGTGATATTTTAACCGACATTATTGTGAAGCATTATTTCTCTGTATAACAGAAAGGTTTGTTGTTTCCCACTGTTTTCATACTTTGATTAGCGATAAATAGAGATTACATTATATTTATGAACGATAAAAAAACAGAGGCCGTCGAGAACAAAGAAGACAAGAAAACTGACACCAAACTACCTAAAAAGAAAAAAGAGATAGGTGGCGCAGATGGTCCAGAGCCAACCCGTTTTGGAGACTGGGAAAAAAAGGGAATTACCTCAGACTTTTAGAATATCTTAGAGCTCTTGATCAAATTTTGATGGCTTCCAATCCTTTGGGGCCAGTTCTAAATCTTCAAATTCAAAAGCGGGTGCAACGGTGCATCCAATTAAGCTATATGCTCCAGTAGATTTCAAGGCAAACCAAGTTCCTTTTTCAACAGTGTACATAAAATTATTATTAGATCCTATCTCATCAATTTGGTATTCCTCACCGTCTTTTGATGTGTATACGTTTAGAGGACTGCCTGAGTAAAAATGTAAAGTTTCAGTTTTTGTTATTCTGTGCCAGTGTGAGTTTTCATGTGCTTCAAGTAAAAAATATATATGAGTGACATCATCATTTCTAAAAATCTCAACGTAATGACCTCCCTCAGGATGTGGAATCATTTTGTGTTCTTTAATTAAATCTTTGACAATATTTTTATCACTCACAAGAAGTTATTTGTTCATTCGATTTTCAACCAGATCATTGACCACAGCTGGCTCTGCTAGTGTAGATGTATCTCCTAAATTACTGTAATCGTTTTCAGCAATCTTTCTTAAAATTCTTCTCATGATTTTACCAGATCGAGTTTTTGGAAGACCTGGCGCCCATTGTATTAAATCTGGTGATGCGATTGGACCAATTTCTTTTCGAACCCATGCAACAAGCTCTTTATACAATTCATCTGATGTTTCCTCACCCGCGTTGAGTGTAACGTAAGCATAAATTCCCTGACCTTTAATATCGTGTGGGTAACCAACAACCGCTGCTTCACTTACTTTAGGATGAGCAACTAATGCGGACTCTACTTCTGCAGTTCCCATTCTGTGACCAGATACATTGATGACATCATCTACTCTTCCAGTGATCCAGTAATAGCCATCTTCATCTCTTCTACAGCCATCACCCGTAAAATATTTTCCATCGAATTGTGAAAAATATGTTTCAATAAATCTTTTGTGATCACCGTATACAGTTCTCATTTGTCCAGGCCAAGAGTCTGCTAGGCAAAGAGAGCCTTCGCAAGCGCCTTCAAGAATTTTTCCTTCAGCATCTAAAATTTCAGGTTTGACACCAAAGAAAGGTTTTGTTGCTGATCCTGGTTTTTGTGCAATTGCACCTGGAAGAGGTGTTATTAAAATTCCACCAGTTTCAGTTTGCCACCACGTGTCGACGATTGGACATTTTTTGTCACCAACGACATTATAATACCACATCCACGCTTCTGGATTAATAGGCTCACCAACAGTCCCGAGTAATTTGAGTGAGGACCTGCTTGTTTTTTTAACTGGATCTTCACCTTCACGCATTAATGCTCTGATTGCCGTTGGTGCAGTATAGAAAATATTAATCTTGTGTTTATCGACCACTTCCCAAAACCTAGAGGCACTTGGATAGTTTGGAACGCCTTCAAACATGACCGTGACAGCACCATTCGCTAATGGACCATATACAATGTAGCTGTGTCCTGTAACCCAGCCCACATCGGCGGTGCACCAATAAATGTCACCTTCTTTATAATCAAAGACATATTGATGTGTCATCGAGGCATAAACCATATAACCACCAGTGGTGTGCATAACTCCTTTTGGTTTGCCAGTTGATCCAGATGTATACAATATAAAGAGAGGGTCTTCAGCAGACATTTCTTCAGGTGGACAATCATCAGATTCTTTTTCAGTTAGTTCGTGATACCAAACATCTCTATCGTCGACCCAACCAATATCTCCACCTGTTCTTTTAACAACAATACAATGACGAACTCCACCCGAGATTGAAATTGCTTCATCTGTATTTTCCTTCAATGGAATTGCTTTGCCACCTCTTACACCTTCATCCGCGGTGATCACAATATCAGATTTACAATCACTAATTCTTCCAGCTAAAGAATCTGGAGAGAAACCTCCAAATACAACTGAGTGAATTGCACCAATCCTTGTACACGCTAGCATTGCATAAGCCGCTTCTGGAATCATTGGCATATAAATAGTCACCCGATCACCTTTTTTAACTCCAAGAGATTTCATGCCATTAGCAAGTTTTGATACCTCACTGTGCAATTCTTTATAAGTAATATGTTTAGAATCAGCTGGATCATCGCCCTCCCAAATGATTGCGGTTTGATCTGCTTTATCTTTTAAATGTCTATCAATACAGTTGCTTGATGCGTTCAGGGTACCATCGTAGTACCACTTGATTGAGAAATTATCTTTATCGTAAGAAACGTCTTTTACTTTTGTATACGGTTTAATCCAATCAATTCTTTTACCGTGCTCATTCCAAAACCCTTCATTGTTATCAAGAGAATTTTCATACCATTCATTATATTTGTCGTTGTTAATTTGAGCTTCTGCAGACCATTCACTGCTCACCTCAAACTTTTCATTTTCACTCATAAGGAAATTATCTTATTTGATACCACCGAGATTGCAAATAATTGTCCATGACTTTTTGTCAATTGGCATAACCGATAAGCGCGACTGTTTCACCAAAGCTAAATGATTAAGTTTCGGATGATCTTTTATTTGAGATAGGTTTACTTTGTTTTTAAGGGCCTTTACAGCTGCGACGGATACCATGCCAAAACGCTTTGATTTGTCTGTAGGATCAGGATGATACTTCTTAACGACTTTTACTATACCAACAATATCTCTTTCTTTGACCGAGTGATAAAAAAAACAAAGATCGCCTATCTCCATTTTTTTCATATTGTTTGAGGCCTGGTAGTTTCTGACACCATCCCAGCCCTCGCCTTTGTTTCCAGCTTTAATTTGTTGTTCCCACGACCATGTTTCAGGTTCTGATTTCATTAACCAGTAGTTCATGTTATTCCTTTGTGATCGGTCTATTTAAAAGTTCTTGAATTGTAACATCAATATTTTTCTTTCGATATAAAACTTTGTAAATAGCTTCATTGATTGGTAAATCCAATTTTTTCTCAACAGATAGTTTTTTTAATGCTCTAACAGTGAATACTCCCTCAGCAACTGAAAATTTTTTTTCTACTATCTGATTAAGTGTTTTTCCTTTTGCAAGATCAATTCCTAGAGAAAAATTCCTAGACTCTTTAGAGGAACATGTAAGAAATAAATCCCCCATTCCAGACAGTCCAGCAAGCGTACTTTTTTTTGCGTTCATAGATTGGGCTACAATTTTTATTTCTGCGAAACTTCTCGATATAATTGAAGCAACCGCGTTTTCTCCATATTTTTTTCCAAAAACAATGCCGCTGGCTATTGCATAAATATTTTTTAGAGCTCCTGCTATTTGCGATCCAATAATGTCATCAGATAAGTAGGGTCTTAACGTTGGAGATTTTATGAGTTGCGCAATTTTATCTGCAACTTGATAACTTTTTGAAGCAACAACTGTAGCAGCTGGTAGACCTTTAGCAATTTCAGATGCGAAGTTTGGTCCTGAGATAATAGCAATCTTATTTTTTGGAAATATAGAGGAGACTATTTCACTTGGTAATTTTAAACTATTTATTTCAATTCCCTTGGAGCAGC
>CACHCK010000014.1 GCA_902578305.1 uncultured Pelagibacteraceae bacterium
GAAAAAGCAGTCATCACTGTTCCTGCTTACTTTAATGATGCTCAAAGACAAGCTACTAAAGATGCTGGTAAAATAGCTGGACTTGAGGTTGAAAGAATAGTCAATGAGCCAACTGCTGCTGCACTAGCATATGGTTTAGATAAGAAGGATGGCAAAACTATTGCTGTATATGATTTAGGTGGTGGTACTTTTGATATTTCAATTTTAGAAATTGGTGATGGAGTTTTTGAAGTAAAATCAACTAATGGTGATACATTTTTAGGTGGTGAGGACTTTGACACTCGTCTCTTAAATTATCTCGCTGAAGAATTTAAGAAAGAAAATAATATAGACCTGACTCAGGATAAATTAGCACTCCAAAGATTGAAAGAATCTGCTGAGAAGGCTAAGATCGAATTATCTTCGACATCTCAAACAGAAATTAATTTACCATTTATTACAGCTGATCAGTCAGGTCCTAAGCATTTAAATATCAAAGTAACAAGAGCAAAGCTTGAAACACTTGTTGACGATTTAATTGAAAAAACAATTAAACCATGTGATGCCGCTCTCAAGGATGCTGGATTGAGTGCGGGTGAAATTGATGAGGTAGTCTTAGTTGGTGGAATGACAAGAATGCCAAAAGTTATAGAAACTGTTAAAAACTTTTTTGGTAAAGAACCAAATAAAGGAGTGAACCCAGATGAAGTTGTTGCACAAGGTGCAGCTATTCAAGCTGGTATTCTTCAAGGTGATGTTAAGGATGTATTATTGCTTGATGTTACACCTCTATCCCTTGGTATTGAAACTCTTGGTGGTGTCTTTACAAAATTAATTGATAAAAATACAACAATTCCAACAAAAAAAAGTCAGGTATTTTCAACTGCTGATGACAATCAAACTGCTGTAACAATACGAGTGTGTCAGGGTGAGAGAGAAATGGCTGCTGATAATAAATTACTTGGTAACTTTGACTTAGTAGGTATTCCGCCTGCGCCTAGGGGTGTTCCTCAAATTGAAGTAACATTTGATATTGACGCTAATGGAATTGTAAATGTGTCTGCAAAAGACAAAGGTACAGGAAAAGAACAACAAATTAAAATACAAGCATCGGGTGGTTTGAGTGAAGACGAGATCGACAAAATGGTCAAAGAAGCTGAAGCCAACGCGGAAGCAGATAAGAAAAAGCGAGAAAGCGTAGATGTTAAAAACCAAGCAGACACAATGATACACTCTGCCGAGAAAAATCTAAAAGAATTTGGTGATAAGGTTTCTGAGCAAGAAAAAAATGCAATTGAAAACGATATTAAGGCTTTAAAAGAAGCTGTTGCTTCAGATGACACCGATAAGATTAAAAGTGGACTTGAAGCATTAACTCAGTCGTCTATGAAGTTAGGTGAAGCAATGTATAAAGCTCAACAACAGGATGCTCCTAATCCAAATGAGCCATCTGACAATACAGCTGCTGGATCTGACCAGAATAATGAGAAAGTTGTTGATGCTGAATTCGAGGAAGTCAAAGAAGATAATAAGCAATCGTAAGCAGGTAAGCTTATGTCAAAAAGAGACTATTATGAAGTTCTTGGCATCACCAAGTCAGCTGATGACTCTGAGATAAAAAAAGCCTACAGAAAATTAGCAATGAAATATCATCCTGATCGTAATCAGGGTGATGCAGATGCGGAAGTTAAATTCAAAGAGGCGAGTGAGGCATACGCTGTACTTCATGATAAAGAAAAACGCTCAGCTTACGACCAGTTTGGTCATGCAGCAGTGGATGGTAATACAGGCCAGGGTGGTTTTGGTTTTGATTTTAATTCATCAGCTTTTCAAGATATTTTTGAAGACTTTTTTGGAGACTCATCCTTTTTTGGCGGTGGAGGAAATCGTAGAAGAAAAACAAATAATCGTGGCTCAGACTTAAGATATGATATTACTGTTAGTCTTGAAGAAGCTTTTAATGGTAAAAAATTTAAAGTAAAAATTCCAACTCAAGTTCAATGTGACTCTTGTTCAGGTTCTGGCGCATCTCAAGGAAGTCAGCCAGTAACTTGTCAGTCATGCGGAGGTAGAGGGCAGATTCGTTCGCAGCAGGGGTTTTTTTCAATTCAACAAACTTGTCCAGCCTGTCAGGGAAGTGGTTCAACTATTTCAGATCCATGCAAACTATGCAGCGGATCTGGGAGAACACAGAAAACAAAGAGTTTGATGGTGAAAATACCAAAAGGTGTTGATGACGGTTCTAGAATAAGACTATCTGGAGAAGGCGAAGCTGGTCTAAACGGTGGGCAGCAGGGGGACTTGTATATATTTGTAAATGTAAATGAGCACGAAATATTTGCTCGTGAGAATGAAAATTTATTTGCTGAGGTGCCAATATCTATGGTTGATGCTGCTGTTGGTGGCGCTATTGATATACCAACAATAGATGGCGGTAAAGCAAGGCTAAAAATACCTCAAGGAACTCAATCTGGTGATCAATTCAGATTAAAATCAAAAGGCATGCCTAATGTTCGCAACGGTTATTTAGGTGATTTGTATATTCAGGCAAAAGTCGAAACGCCAGTAAATTTAAATAAGAAGCAAATTGAAATATTGAAATCCTTTCAAGAAACCAGTGATCAAAATGAAAGTCCATTGGCTTCGGCATTTTTTAAAAAAGCTAAGGATTTTTGGAAAACAAAAGCTTAAAACACTTACTTTTTCAATTATTTCGATTATCTTAAATTTATGAAAAAAATAAAGATTGTCATAACTGGCGTAACCGGACGCATGGGAATGCAGATCGCCAAAAGAGTTTTGAGAGATAAATCACTTATTTTGTATGGTGCAACCGAGAGAAGCGGTCATAAAGCTATTGGCAAAGATTTGGGACAACTGCTCAAAACGAAAAAATTAAAAATTAAAATCACAGATAATATAATTCCGTTATTTGCTAAAACTGACGCTGTTATTGACTTCACAACTCCTGAGGCAACTATGATACATACAAAATATGCAGCTCAAGCAAGAATAGTGCATATAATTGGAACTACAGGTTTTAATAGCTCTCAATTAAAAAAAATTAAGCTCGCTGCACAGCATGCGACGATCATAAAATCAGGTAACATGAGTTTGGGCATAAACCTAATTAATAAATTAATTGAAATAAGTACCTCAAGTTTAAAAAATGATTTTGACACAATAATAAACGAAACGCATCATCGACATAAAATTGATGCACCTTCAGGCACAGCAATAATGATGGGGCAGGCTGCTGCAAAAGGTAAAAATAAAAAATTTGAAAATATTAAAAAGATCTCTCGTTTAAACACAAAAGCTAAAAGCACTAAAGATAAAATTGTAGTCTCATCCTTTCGCAAGGGTGAAGTAATTGGTGATCACGAAATTATTTTTTCAAGTAATGATGAGGATATTACTATTAAGCATAAAGCAAAAGATAGGGGTATTTTTGCTAACGGAGCAATACAGGCTGTGAAATGGGGCATGAACAAAAAACCCGGCCTATTTGACATGTCGGATGTGCTAAATATAAGTTAGGTTGAAAAAAGAACCATAATGTTAAAGGCTGATAAGGCAAAAAAAATTATTAGTATTTTAAATAAAATTTATCCCCAAACCCCAATTCCACTAAATCATAAAAATAATTTTGAATTATTAATTTCTGTTCTTCTAAGTGCGCAGTGTACAGATAAAAAGGTCAATGAAGTTACTCCATTGCTTTTTAAGAAAGCAAATAATCCCGCGAAAA
Source organism: uncultured Pelagibacteraceae bacterium (assembly GCA_902578305.1). Taxonomy (GTDB): domain Bacteria; phylum Pseudomonadota; class Alphaproteobacteria; order Pelagibacterales; family AG-422-B15; genus CACNXQ01. The sequence continues at coordinate 3,731 of CACHCK010000014.1, forward strand.
TGGAGAAGCTGCCAGTCAAAACCATTTATAATATTGTGAGACCCTGTGGTCTTGCTCCACAAAAATCGAAAGCTATCTCAAAGCTATCAACAATATTAATGAAAAATTATAGTGGTAAGGTTCCAGAAACTTTTGAAGATCTAGAGGCGCTTCCTGGAGTAGGGCATAAAACAGCTAGTGTTGTAATGTCACAAGGTTTTGGTCACCCAGCATTTCCTGTTGATACTCATATTCATCGACTTGCCCAAAGATGGGGGTTAACAAATGGTAAGAGTGTAAAGCAAACTGAATATGATTTAAAAAAAATATTTCCCAAAAAACTATGGAACAAGTTACATTTACAAATAATATTTTATGGAAGGGAATATTGTGAAGCTCGAAGTTGTTTTGGAATAGAGTGTAAAATATGTAAAACTTGTTATCCAACTAGAAAAAAGCCAATTAAAACAAAAAAAGCATAAATGGTTATAAAAATAAAACACCTTTAACTGTCTATTGTTTGCTGATAACTTTATTCATTATGATTAATAAAGAAGTAGCACTCATTATTGGTGCGGGTGACAGCCTTGGTTCTGCGGTAGCGAGAGTATTTGCACAAAATAACTTCATTACAGTAGTTGCTAGAAGGAACGGGGATCAATTATCGCCACTTAAAGAAGAAATAGAAAAAAATGGCGGAAAGTGTTTCGCATATAGTTTAGACGCAAGAAAAGAAGAAGATGTAATTAACTTTATTAATAAGATTGAAACAGAGATTGGTGAAATTAATGTGGCCGTATACAACATTGGAGCCAACATTCGTTTCAACATTTTAGAAACAACCTCAAAAAAATATTATAAAGTATGGGAAATGGCGACTTTTGGAGCATTTCTAATGGGAAGAGAAGTAACAAGAAAAATGATACCAAGAAAAAAAGGGACAATCATATTTACCGGCGCGACAGCAAGTATAAGAGGTAAAGAAGGATTTGCTGCATTCTCCGGTGCTAAGCAAGCGAAAAGAGCTTTGGCACAAAGTATGGCGAAAGAATTAGCACCAAAGGGTATTCATGTCGCTCATGTTATTGTAGATGGAGCAATTGATACGCCGTGGGTGAACAAGCTTTTTCCTGAGTATGTCAAAGAAAAGAAAAAAATTGATGGTTTGATGAAGCCAGATGATATTGCGCAAAACTACTTGATGATACATAATCAACCAAAAAATGCGTGGACGTTTGAGTTAGATTTACGTCCTTGGGTGGAGACATGGTGAGTCAAGAATTTGACATTGTTGGTATAGGAAATGCAATCGTAGATGTAATCTCCGATGTCAATGATGAATTTATAAATCAACAAGAGCTAAGAAAAGGGCTTATGTCACTTGTAGATTTAGATACTATCAAATCCCTATCAAACAAAATTGAGATAAAAGCTAATGTCTCTGGGGGATCAGTCGCAAACTCAATCGTTGCATTAGCTCAAAATAATATCAAATCTGCTTTCATCGGCAAAGTAGGTAAAGATGAAGTCGGAAATTCATTCATTCGAGGTCTTGAAAAAGAAAAAGTTGTTTTTGCGAATGAGGCCCAATCAGATGAAAGTGAAACTGGAAGATGTCTAGTAATGGTAACGCCAGATGCACAACGAACAATGAGTACATATTTAGGAATTTCTCAAAAACTAAAATCAAATGATATCAATGAGGATATTATAGTACAGTCAAAAATTACTTATCTTGAGGGATACCTTTGGGATCTTGATGATGCGCAAGAAGCAATTAAAAAAGCAATAAAAATTTCTAAAGGGGCAAACAGGTTAGTTGCATTTAGTGTGTCTGATGTTTTTTGCATTGAACGATTTAGAGAAAGTTTTTTAAATCTAATTAATAATGAAGCTGATATAATTTTTGCAAATGAAGAGGAAATTAAATCACTTTATCAAAAGGATAGTCTTGATGATTGTCTCGAAATTATAAGTCAGCATGATAAAATATTTGCTATCACACTTGGTGAAAAAGGTGCGATGATTGCTAATAAAAATCGGCTTATACAAATAAAAGCTCAGCAAATTGAAAATTTGGTCGATACTACTGGAGCAGGAGATTTATTTGCTGCAGGCTTCTTACTTGGATACATAAATGGTGAAAATTTAGAACAGTGTGGTAATGGAGGTGTAACATTCGCCTCTAAAATAATTCAAATCTACGGAGCAAGGTTATGAGCAAAAAATCTATTATGATAACAGGTGTCTCTACTGGTATTGGACTAGGAACACTTAGTTATTTTGTGAAAAACGGTTTTCATGTTTATGGAAGTATTCGTAATTCAAAAGATGCAAACAGATTAAAAAAAATTTATAAAGATAATTTTACACCTCTAATCTTTGATGTAACAAAAGAAGCTCAGCTAAAAAAGGCTGTCACATTTTTGAAAAAAGATCTTAAGAGTTCAAATCTTCTTGCTTTAGTTAATAACGCAGGTGTAGCAATATCTGGCCCCTTATTACATCAAAGGGTGAAAGATTTTGAAAAACAAATTGATATTAATTTAAATGGTGCATTTAGAGTCATAAAATATTTTGCTCCATTGTGTGGAGCGGAAAAAAATAATAGTTCGAAGAAGGGTGTAATTTTTAATATAAGTTCAATTTCTGGAAAAATTGGAATGCCTGGCGTTGGAGCCTATACTGCATCTAAATTTGGATTAGAGGGCTTAAGTCATAGTTTAAGAAGAGAATTGATGAGATACGGAGTTGATGTGGTAGTTATTGGACCAGGTCCAATAAAAACTGAAATTTTTGATAAAATTGATAAAAAATTTTTAAACACCCTCAAAAAAACTGATTATGCAAGGGCAGCCAAGGGAATACCTAAAAGAATGAAAAATGCTAAAAGGATAGCTTTTCCAGCGGAGGAAGTTGGAAAATTAATATTTAATGCACTACATAATCCAAACAGAAAAACACGGTATGCCATCACGCCAAGTAGAATGATGTATTGGACACTTCCAATGTTATTACCCGACAGAGTCTTAGATCAATTAATCAAAAGACGATCGGGAGGATTGTAAAATTTTATTTGATTCTTTTATAACATCATCTGCTGAAATTAAATTAATATTACTACCACCGAATTTGACCGATGAAATAAAATGAATGTTTTTAAATTGATCGTTTAAAAACTTAACAGCGCTGGTTGGACCACATATTTTCAGCAATGGACATAGATTTGTTGATAGCATTTGCCCAGTGCCACTATCATTAGTAATTGCCAAACTTAAATATTTTGTAGCACCCATTACTACCTCAAGTCCCGGGAAATTAGACAATTCCTCCTCAGGAAATATTGGTTTTTTAATTTGATTAATTATATCTTCCTTTAAATGAGTCTCTTGTGGGCCAAGAAAAAAAACTATTTCAAACCCTTTTGCTTCAAAATATTTAGCCACATCTATAAATTTTTTATAGTCCCATATCCTCTTTGGCGTATTAGAGCCAAGTGAAATGCCAAAATACTTTTTATCTGCTTGGAAAACTTCTTGTAATTCTTTTAGTATTTCTTTTGGAATTGTTATAGATGATGCTTGTTGTTTTTTATAACTTGATACTAAATTAAGCATCTCAATAATATTATTTACATAAAATTGCCTTTTAGATTTTTTGTCCTTGGGTTTATAGTTTGAAAACATCCAATTAGCAGAGGCGGAGATGAATTTTGAACATTTAATTCTTCGCAACGCAATGGTGCGTAAAACTGCTTTTTGTGTATCAATGATTATATCAAAATTTATATTTGTAAGGTCATATTTTGAAGATATTCTTTTCCAAAAAAAAGGGCTTAAGTTTGCTTGCTCCCAAATTTTGTCAATATATTGCTCAGTGAATTTTTTTAAACGGGAATTATATTCAGTATAAATAGTATCAGTCATCCAATGGATTTCTGATGTTGGGAATCTTTCCCTTAACTGGTGGACAATTTGAAGTTTTAATATTCCATCCCCAATTTGTTCACCATTACTAAAGATAAGAATCTTTTTCATGAAATTATGCGTTAGCTTTCTTCAGATACTTTTATAATCAATTTACCTTCGTTTTCGCCAGAAAATAACTTTTTGATTGCAGTGCCCGCATTTTCAATCCCTGGAATAATGTGATTTTTGTACTTAATTTTGTCTTCTTTTAACCATTGTGTAATATCTTGGTAGGCTTCCATATATCTTTTGAAGTAATCAAAAACAATAAAGCCTTTAAGCTTAATCCTCTTTATCAATAAATTTCCCCAAGCTGGCCCCGGAACAATTGATTCAGCATTATATCCTGAAATCAAACCACAAAGACTTATTCTTCCATTGATATTCATGCGAGTTAATACTGCCTCGGTAATGCTACCACCTACATTTTCAAAATATATGTCAACTCCATCAGGACAAGTCTCTTTTAATTTTTGTCTAAGATTTTCAGACTTATAATTGATAGCAGAGTCAATACCTAGTTCATCAACAAGCCATTTACATTTTGCGTCTGAGCCTGCAATCCCTATTACTTTGCAACCTTTAATTTTTCCTATTTGACATACAATTGATCCAACAGCACCGGCTGCTGCAGAAACAACTAAAGTTTCGCCAGGTTGTGGATCAGTTATATCAAGCAAACCAAAGTAAGCTGTGAGGCCAGTCATTCCTAAAATACTCATGTAACAATCAAGTGGAAAACCTGTTCCTTGAGGAATTTGCCTTACTCCTTTCCCATCACTTACACAGTATTGCTGCCATCCGCCCATACAGTTCACAATTTCACCTTTTTTAAATTTTTCATTTTTACTCTCTTCGATTATGCCTATTGTACCACCTCTCATGGTGTCTCCAGTTTGCATCGCATCAACATAAGATTTTTGTCCACTCATCCACCCACGATTTGCAGGATCCAAAGAGAGATATATGTTTCTTATTAATATTTGACTATCTGAAAGACTGGGAACTTCATTTTCCTCCAAAACTAAGTCTCCTTCACTAATTTCACCAACTGGAAATTTTTTTAAAATCCATTGTTTATTTTTCATTATTATCTCCAATCATTTTTTTAAAATTCACCTGAGGCATATCAACACTTACACAAGTTGATGTTGAGGTAACAACAGTCCTATTGTTTTGCTCCAATCTACCCTCCAAGAATACAATATTTTTTCCAGATTTCACCACTCGCCCATATCCAATAACTTTCCCCGGTTTAGTTGGATACAAAAAATTTGTTTTCAGTTCTATTGTTGGTGGTCTTTTTTTGAAATGATTTTGAAATATAAACGCTAATGCAGATGCATCATCTACCATTCCACTAACAATACCTCCTTGGACGTCACCTGCAGGATTGCAATATTTTTTATCAATATCAAACTCAACTTTGATATTGCCAGCTGTAGTATCAACTTCTAGAACAGTCATATTAAAAAGATCGAATAATTTATTATTATTAAACAGCTTGATGAGTTCAGCATCTGAGATTTTTTCATTCATATTGATTATTTATATTCAGGTTTTTCAGGAAATACCATTGGTCCCAATGGTCTTCCCGCGAGTAAATGAAAGTGTAAGTGAGGTACTTCTTGATGCGCATCCTTACCAGCATTTGCAATGAGCCTATATCCTCCTCCTCCAGATTTTTCACTTATACCCAACATATCTGCCACATTTGAAATAGCCCGGTTGAAACCAACTATTTCTTCGTCCGAAGCATTCGCACTAAAATCATTTATGTCTATGTATTCCCCTTTTGGAATTACTAAGGCATGTGAAGGTGCTTGCGGACGAATATCTTTGAATGACAGGACATATTCATCCTCATAAATTTTATCACAAGGGATTTCACCTCTTAAAATCTTAGCAAAAATATTTTCCTTATCATATGACATTAATCTCTAAGTCCTGTTTTACCCTCTCTATTTTCTAACTCTTCATAGACTTGATCAGGAGTAATATCAAATTTTTTCAACATGACTAACAAATGATAAATAAGATCTGCCGATTCATAAATTATTTGCTCTACATTATCTTCTTCGGCGGCCTCCACAGTTTCAAGTGACTCCTCTTTTAACTTTTCTATACATTTACTTTTACCTTCTGATATTAGTTTTGCCGTATAAGATTTTGAAGGGTCTTCATTAGCATGTGAAATAATTGTATCAAAGAGCCTAGCTAATACATCAACTTTTTTACTGCTCATTCCACTCCCTCAACAATTGCAAAAATTCTATCAGTTTCATCTCCCAAGATATTTTTTGCATTTTGATATTCTTCTGAGTTATAAGCCTGTTTAGCTATTTCAATTGTCTCATACTCAACTATGACGTTTCTTTTAAACTCTTTACCTTCCATAGTTGTTTGTTCGCCACCCCGTACTAAAAATTTACCATTGTATTTTTTGACTGCCTCAGTTGCATACTCTGCATATAATTTTTGCTTGTCCGGATGTAACACATTGACTTTGACTACCCAATAACCTTTCATAATTAAATCCTAACTGCTATATTTTGTTCAGCAAGATATGTTTTTACATCTTTAATACTATATTCTCCGAAATGAAAAATAGAAGCAGCTAATAGAGCGCTAGCTCCCCCTTTTAATACCCCTTCAACAAAGTGCTCAAGGCTTCCAACGCCACCTGAAGCAATAACAGGAATATCAATTGAGGATGAGACAGTACTCAATAATTCATTGTCAAATCCTATTTTTGTTCCATCTCTGTCCATTGAAGTTAATAATATCTCACCAGCT
>CACHCK010000015.1 GCA_902578305.1 uncultured Pelagibacteraceae bacterium
AAAAATTTAAAACTTATGTTGCCACTTGTGATAAAGAAATCTTTAATCATATAAATTCGATAGGTGGAAATGTTATTATGACCAGCCTTAAGCATCAGCGAGCATCTGAAAGATGCGCAGAAGCATTGATACAAATAGAAAAAAAAGAAAGCTTTTTATATGATATTGTTGTTATGGTTCAAGGAGATGAGCCAATGATTTGTGAGGAAATGATAGAGGAGTCATCTGAGCCATTATTAAATAATGGCGACATTCTTGTTTCAAATCTATTTAGTAATATTGATACATTAGAAGAATTTGAAGATGATAACTGCATAAAGGTTGTTCATGACAATAATTTTAATGCCCTTTATTTTTCACGAAAACCAATACCATATACAAAAGATCACTCTAATTTTGAAGCAAAAAAACAAGTATGTGTAATATCATTTCAAAGGGAATTTTTGTTAAGATACATAAATTTGCCTGAAACTCCCCTTGAGAAATTGGAGTCTGTAGACATGATGAGGGTTCTTGAGAATGGTTTTAATGTTAAACTTGTAAAAACAAATTATGAATCATTTGCAGTTGATACAAAAAATGATATTAAAAAAGTTGAGAAGTACCTAGCTAATTACAGGCAATAAATGTTCATAAAAAATAAAAATTACTTAAGAAATATTTCTAGAATAAGAGTTGCGGAGGGAAGAAATCTTGACAATGGATTAAGACTCGACAGAAATGAACGTGTTGACTCCTGGGGTAATGAGTTTCTTATAAACATCTTCAAGGAAAAACCTGACTATTTTCTTAGTATCTATCCTGAGCTTGATACACTTTATAAAAAAATATCATCCTTTCATAATGTTAGTGAAGAAAATTTATTGCTTACCTCTGGTATTGATGGTGGAATTAAAACAATATTTGAAATTTTAACAAGCCCAAAAGATACAGTAGGTGTTGTTTCTCCTACGTATGCAATGTACATGGTTTACTCAAATTTATTTAATACCAGTTTATTTGAAATTGAGTATTTAAAAAATCTAGAATTTAATTTTAAACAATTTGAGCTTTTTTTAGATCAAAATCCGAAGGTATTTTTTTTACCAAATCCAAATCAGCCAATTGAAAGTTGTTTTAGCTTAAAAGAACTTAGAAATTTCGCACAAAAAACATTAGAAAAGAAATGCCTTTTTTTTATTGATGAAGCCTACTATTTCTTTGGCGCCGAGAGTAGCATTGAGCTTATAAACGAGTTTCCAAATGTTGTTGTTGCTAGAACTTTTTCTAAAGGATTTGGAGTTCCTTCAATACGTTTAGGCTACTTAATTTCTTCAAAAGAAAATATGGAGGTCTTAAGCAAAACAAGGTTTGCACACGAAAGCAACGCTTTATCTAATAGTGTCGCAGAATATCTTATAGATAATTTTGAGGTTGTTGAGAATTATAATCAAAGAGTAATAGAAAGTAGAGAGTATATAAAAAAAGAATTAGCAAATTTAAATTTTGAGGCTATTGGCAATTATGGTAATTATCTTTTAATTGATCTCAGAACTAACTCAATTGCTCATAAATTAGTCAGAGAGTTAAGAGATAATCAAATATATGTTAAGGGCCCATGGAAAGAGCCATGGGAAAATTATATTACAATATCAATAGGTCCCAAAGAAAGTATGCAAAGATTTTTAGATTTATTTCACACTTTTTGTAAAAAATTAAATGATTAATAAAATAGCTATTACTGGAGGCTATGGATTTATAGCTTCAAAGCTCGCTCTGCATTTGCAAAATAAGGGAATAGAGGTTCTTCTTGTTGAGCATCCAAATGCCAAAAAACCCAATAAACTAAACAGTTTTCAAGTATTAAACTATGATATTACGGATAACAATACAACTAAACTTAATGAATTAAAAAATTGCGACGCTATTCTTCATCTCGCAGCACAATCGTCAGGACCAAAGTCTTTTAAAATTCCTCATGAAGATATAGCTATTAATATTCTTGGAACACTCAATGTGATTAATCTTGCATTAAAAAATAACATAAAAAAAATGATTTTTGCTTCTTCATTTGTAGTTTATGGAGACCAAATTGGAAGAGAAATATTAAATGAAGATAATGCATGTTTTCCAAAGTCTATTTACGCAAATTCCAAGTTAAGTGCTGAGAATTTACTAAGAAACTATGCAGAACCAAATGGAATAGATTGGAATTCTCTTAGAATGTTTAATGTATATGGTCCTGGCCAAGATATTTCAAAACCTGATCAGGGTTTGGTAGGAATATTCATGAATATGCTTAAAAAAACAAACAAAGTTGATGTAAAAGGAAGATTGGATAGGTTCAGAGATTTAGTGTTTATTGATGATGTAATAAATGGGTGGGATTTGTGTCTTCACAAAGGAAAAAAAAATCAAACGTACAATTTGGGAAGCGGTAAAAAAACATTTTTCAACGAATTGATAAATAAAATTGCTAAAACAATTGGTAAAGAAGATAAATTAATTATTAATCAATTAGATGGTACACCAGGGGATATGGTAGGTTGTATTGCCGATATAAATAAATTGTCTCTAGACACTGGTTATTCGCCGTTAACAAACCTTGAAGAGGGTCTTGAGAAGATGTATGAGTCTGTTAAATAATTTTTTATGGTGGTTCCATGTAAAATATGCGGTCAAATCTCAAAATCTAGTGACAAACAAGTCAGAGGCGGAGAGATTCTTCAGCTATACTCTTGTCAAGATTGTAACTTTGAATTTTTTTCACATAATCCAGAAGAAAAATTATTTAACGATCAATTAGATCATTCAAGACTAGAAGGTGCTGGTTTAGTTATACCTGAAATTCAGGAAGATTATAATAATGGATTAGAACAATCATATAATTATACAAAAGAGTTTCTAGATGAAAGTGATATTGGAAAAAATATTTTAGAAATAGGTTGCTCATGGGGATATTTTTTGGATCTTGTTAGAAATTATGGCTGTAAACCTTACGGTGTCGAAATAAATAAAAAGAGAAAAAATTATGTTGAAACAAATTTAAATATTAATTGCGAGTTAAATATCGAAAAATATGAAGAAACAAAAAAAAGATATAAAAAAATCTTTCTTTTTTACGTTTTAGAATACATATATGAACCCACCAAATATGTAGACAGAGTTCTGAAACTTTTAGAGCCTTCGGGAGAATTGATTGTAATTACTCCAAATTTAAATGATGTTTTAAAAGATATTTTTAAAAATAAAGCATTTCAAAACTTTTTTTACGATAAATTTACGATTAATTATTTTTCTAAAAAATCTCTTGAAGTATTTTTAGAAAGATTAGATGAAAAATATACTAGCTATGATATAAGAACTGATCAAGGTTATAGTTTTGCTAATCACATAAGTTGGCATATTCATAAAAAACCTATGGAAACTAAAATTGTTGGTGGGGATAGATACATTACTAATATTAATGAAACTCTTCTTAAGACCAAGTCAGAGCTTGGTGAGAAATTAGTAAAAATATTTGAAAAAATGAATTTAGATTATAGTAAAGCAATTTCTGACCATGACTTCGGCAATAGGATAGTTTTAAAAATAGTAAAATAGAAATTTCTAAATGAAAAAAATTCTTATTTCTGACAATTTAGAGATGTCTGAAAATTACGATGGTACCGTGATTTTGTGGAATAAAATTTCTCACGATCCAAAAATTTTCAGTATTCCTGGTTACATTGAAAAGAACAAATCAGATATACGTGATAAGTTACTTTACCAAATTTACAGAGTTTCAAAATCTCAAATAAATAAAAAGTCTTTTCTTGAGCATTTATCTATAGAAAATGATTTTAGCTATTGGTGGATGACTAGCTTAGGTCAAAAAGAGCCATTTGCTAATGGCAAGAGTATTTATAATTTAATGCGTCTTATAAGTTTATTTGAAATACTTGATAAAATTGAATATGATAAAATAGAGATAAATTTTGTAGATAAAAAAAATAAACTTTCCTTAGCTAATAATAGATTTGAAGTAATCAATAAATTTAGTGTAGTTGAAAAAATAAAAGGCATTTTATATACTGATTTTTTTCTTTTCTCTATAAGTTTAATCAAATTTATCTTTTTCTATTTAAATAGGATTGGAATTTCCTCTAATACTGGTATTGCAAGGAAAGTAAAAGAAAAAAAACTATATTTTTTTGATATTCTTACCCATTATAAATTAGAGTCATCAAAATATATCTCAGGCTATTGGGGTGAATTAAAAAAATATATTGATGAAAAAGAAATACTAACTGAATGGAGCCATTTTTACTTTAAAAGCAGTGAAAATTTGTTGTTAAAAGACGCAGTTAAAAAGTGTGATAATTTTGATCCAAACATAAAAAACAATATTCACAAGATTATAGATACAAATCTTACATTCAAAGACTTTGTATATATAGTAAAAAAAATATTTTCTTTGTATTTTAAATATAAAAAAATAATAAAGAAAAATTCAAATAAAACTTTTAATTACAAAAGTAAGTCTTTTAATGTTGATTATTTTCAAATAATTGAAGAAGAGTTTAGAAAATCAATATTTGGATTTAAAGCATTTGTTAATCTATATTATTACAAGTCTTTAGAAAAGAAAATCAATAATATAAGTAATGATTCTGTTTGTATTTTTGTTCAAGAAAACCAAGCATGGGAATATGCTCTTAATTATTTATGGATGAAGAATGTAAATAGTAACATAATTGGAGTACCTCATACCACAATTCCATTTTTTGATTTCAGATATTTTTTCCATCAGAATACATTTAATTCAGATACTCATAAGCCACCTCTTCCTCCAATGATGGCGATAAATGGTAAAGATATGAAGACCAAGTTATTAGATTATAAATATTTTCCATCTAAACTTATAGATGTTGAAGCTTTAAGATATAGCTATCAAAAAAATTGTTCAATTAGTAAACAAGATTTAAATAAGAAACCAGTACTTCTAATTATTGGTGATCTTTTGAAAGAAATAACTATTTCAAACTTAAATTTTATAAATAAATGGAAAAATAAGTATAAACCAAATATGAAAATAATATTCAGGCCTCACCCAGCTTCAATATTAAGTGATTATAAAAAATTTAGTTTTTTTGAATTATCGCAGTTAACATTTAAGGATGATATTGAAAGGTCAGATATCTTTTGTGTTAATAATACAACTTCAGCTGCAGCGGACATTTATAATCTTGGTCTACCAGTTATTACGTATAACGATTTAGACAGAATAAATTTTTCACCAATTCTTGATAAGAATAAAAATAATACAACTAGTAACATTGATGAGTTTGATAAATTGGTAAAGGAGAATTTGATAAAAGGGGCAAATTATAAGACAAATGACTTTTTTTGTATTGACCCAGAAATACCCATGTGGAAACAATTTATTAAAGAGCTATTAAGTTAGAAAACATTTATAAAATTGTTAATATAATAGCGATCAAAGAACGTGTATATATTGGTATGATCAATTTATTAAAGAAAACAATTAAACTCATAAAGTATTTGACCTTTATTTTCTTTGAGAAATTTTTTAGATTACATATTACTAAAGTTAGCTTTTATTCGCCGATACCAGAGATTGGAAAATTACATAAACAAGATTTTAATAATAGATTATCTGACTCTATTCCATTAAATCATAAGAGACATTTAGAAACCTTATCAAAATTTGAAAGATATTTTTTAGATACGAAGATTGATATAAATCCTGGGTTATCAATTGTTGACTCGTATATTTTATTTGCAATGATAAGACATCATAAGCCAAAAAAAATTATAGAAATTGGCTCAGGTCACTCTACTATGATCATTTTAAGTGCAATAGAATTAAATGAAATGGAAAACTGTCCATGCAAATTATTTTCAATTGAACCGTTTCCTAAAAAGTTTTTAAAAGAAATAAAAAACAAAAATTTTCACTTATATGTAAAAAAGGTACAAGATATGGATTTAAGTTTTTTTAGTGACACTGATATTTTATTTATTGACTCAACTCATGTATCAAGATTCAACTCAGATGTGAATACAGAAATTTTTAAGATAATACCTCAATTAAAAATTGGTTCACTTATTCACTGGCATGACATAATGATACCAAATGATTATCCAGAATACTGGATTATGGATGGCAATAAATTCTGGAATGAAACATATTTAGTTACTGCTTTTATGATGTACAATGAAAATTTTGAAATTTTATGGGCATCAAAATTTATGCAAATATATCATCCCGAAACAATAAAAAAATATTTTATAAACTTCGATAGTGACAATAATGAAGAGCAACTAAGCTCATTTTGGATACAAAGAAAAAAATAAATTAATTATGCAAGACGTTTCAATTGTTATACCAACGCTTGGGGGGAACAGTTTAAAAAAAACACTTTATTCTCTCAGAAATTCTCAAGTTGTACCTAACCAAATTATAATTTGCATACCAAAAAATTATTACAATAAAAATAATTTTAAATTTGACGATACCTCAATTGAAATTCTTCAAACTGACGTAATTGGTCAAGTTGCTCAACGTGCTGAAGGTTTCAAAAAATCAAGGTGCAGGTACGTCGTGCAGATTGATGACGATGTTTACTTGCACGAGGGGTGTATTGGTGAACTGATGAAGTCAGTTGAAAGAAACCAAAATGCATCAGTTGCGGCAAAAATTTATAATTTAGATGGCAAATATCATTCGCCAAGAATTCCAACAAACAAAAATTCTGTATTTGAAAAGCTAATATTTTGGTTAATCAATGGCAAAAATGGTTATCAACCTGGCAAGATCTCAATAAACGGTATAGCCATGGGTATTAAGGAAACAAATCAAGATGAAGAAGTGGAGTGGCTTTCTGGTGCATGTGTTATGCACAAAAGGGAAAATATAATAACTTCTGACTTTTATCCATTTAGTGGAAAAGCTTACAGTGAAGATGTTATTCATAGTTTTTTACTTAGAAAAAATGGAGTTAAATTAGTTAGATCAGGAAAAGCATCTTGTGAAGTAAATCTATCAAGTGGTATGAAATTACAAAATATTATTACAGAGTTTTATAGTGTACTTAGAATTGGCAACTACATTGTATCTAATAAAAAGAATCTTATATTTTATTTTTTGTATCAATTTATAGCATACATATCTAAAGCAGGATTTTTATTTAAAAAATTTTAAAAAAGATGGTTATTAATCTCAAATATATAATTTTATTTTTTTTTATATCTCTTTTTTTTTATACTCCATTTAACTATACCGGCGTAACTCCTTTACCAATAATAATTGCTGGAATTCTTTTTTTTATTAATTTTATAAAAGTTTATAGGCTAAGACTGCCTAAATTTAATTTATTAGATTATTCACTATTATATTTCTTAATTTATTTACTTATTAATTATTTGCTAAATTCAAATCAAATTTTTTTAAACCTAAATCATTTACTAGCCTATTTTGTGGTCATAATATTTTATTACTTCACCTTAAGAATAAGTATTTTCAACTTTGCAAAAGATAATTTTAAAATAATATTAAATTATTTAACAATAGGTTTTATACTAATTATTTTCGCAGGCATTGCAGATTATATTTTACTTATTAACAAAATTGTTATTGAAGACTACCTACCAATTACGCAAACAAATAGAATTGCTGGCTATCTATATTGGATGGAGGGTTTTAATGCCACTATATGGACGAGACCAAGGGGATTGTATCCTGAGCCAACAATTTTGGCGTATGCTGTTACTAGTTTAGCTCCAATAGTATTAGCTTATGCTTACTATTACAAAAGTAATTATTTGTACTTCACATTAATTATACTCTTTATTTTTTGTATAATTTTAACAAGAAGTGCAGCTAGTATATATTCAATTATTTTAGCTCTATTTATTACAAGATTAATTTTTATTAATAGGTATAGAATTTCATTTAAAATCAAAAAAATAAATATACTTATAATATTTTTATTTTTATCAATGACCATTTATCTTTTTTATAGTTTTAAGTGGTATTTTTTTCACTATCTAAATGTTTTATATATGAAGCTTATTTTTATTAATTCGGATAATTTATCTATTTCTGCACAGGGAAGAATTGAGAGGTGGCAATTCACACTTGATTACTATCTGAATTCAAGTTTTTATAATATGATCTTTGGTTACGGTCCAGGATATGAGTCTGCTGGTGGGCTTGATGGCGGTACAACAGTTAATTGGTATTTAAATTTGCTAATAGATTATGGATTTATTGGGTTTTTTATTATTGTTTTAGCATTTGTTGGAGCAGTAAAAAATATTTTTAAAAGCAAAAACTATAACCTTAAATTTTTTTTAATACTTTCCTTATCTTTTTGCGCAATCAACCTTTTGACCCATACAGGTTTTTATTTTCCATTCCTATGGATTATATTTTTATTAACAAATCTAACTCTTGATGAAAAAGCACAAAAATAGCAAATACAAAAAAAAAATAAAGATAGCGCATATTGTCCCATCTATGAATTATGGAGGGGTAGAGGTAGCAATAAGCAAGAGTTTACCATATTTAAAAAAAAAATTTGATTACAAGATCTATACTGTTAAAAACAAAGGAATTTTACAATCAGAACAAAAAAATTTTATTCATTTATTTAAAGACATCATTCGCAAAAAATGGTTTCCAGATTTAATTATAACATCATTATGGTGGAGTCATCTAATAGGAATAATACTTAAGTTAATAGGATTTAAATGGGCTACTTTTTATCATAGTTCCAAATCAAATCATATAATTAATTATCTAATTACTTTATTATCTATCAATATTGCTGACATAATTTTAGCCGATTCAAATGCAACTAAAAAATATTTAAAAAAATTTACAAAAAAAAATATTGAAATTATTCCGTTTGTATTTTTAAGTAAAAAAGAAAAATTAGTTTCACTAAACAAAAGAAAATTTGATTTTATTTTTGTTGGAAGAGTTTCAAAAGAAAAGAGAATAGATTTATTATTACGTCTTACGAAAGAACTTTATAAAAAATCACCTGAAAAAAAATTTTGTTTTATATTTTCAGGAAAAAATAGAGTTGATTATATTAAAAAAAATAATGTACATATTGAAATTAAATATAATCTTCAAAATAATAAAGTTTTAAGTTATATGAAACATAGTAAGTTTTATATTCACCTTGCAGATAGAGAAGGAATGTCAATGACAACAATTGAGTCTATTCAGTCTGGATGCATACCTATAGTAAGACCTGTAGGTGAAATTAAAAATTACATAAAAAAAGATTCATCTATAATAATTAATAAGATAAATCAAAACTCACTTATTCAAATTGCTAACAAAATTCATAAAATTAGCCTAAATATTAAAAAGTTGACTAAAATGCAACAAATTGGCATGAAGAGAATAAAATATTTGCCAGAATACTCAAAAACTTTAGAACAAACAATCAAATGCAAACTGAATATGTAGATAAAGAAATTAAAAACAATAGTATCTGGTTATTTAAAGTTATTGCTAAAATCTTTTTATCTAGAGTGCCATTAATTTATCAATTCTGGCAAAGACTTGGTATATTCAGACATGGCAGAATGGATAATGCCGAATATGCTTTAAAAACTTTTTTTCTTCATTTTAAAAATTGTTATCCAAATAAAAATGTTTACGGAAAGACATTTTTAGAGCTTGGGCCTGGCGATAGTATTGCTTCGGCAATTATTGCGCGCTCATTAAACTGTAAATGTATTTTAGTTGATACAGGAAATTACTTATCTAAAAACACTAGTTCATACATAGTTTTAAAAAATAAACTTATAAAAATCGGATTAAATCCTCCTGACTTACATAATACTAAAAATGTAGAAGACATTCTTGGTATTTGTAAAGCAGAATATTATACTGAGGGTCTTAAAAGTCTTAGAAATATTCCAGATAATTCTATTGATATGGTTTTCTCTCAGGCTGTATTAGAACATATAAAATTAGATATATTTGAGGAAACAGTATATCAGCTAAGAAGAATTCTTAAAAAAGATGGCTTAACCTCTCATGAAATTGACTTGAAAGATCATCTTTCATATTCACTAAATAATCTTCGGTTTAGTAAAAACTTATGGGAGTCGAAATTTATCTCTAATTCTGGTTTTTACACAAATAGATTGAGGTATTCAGAAATAATAGATATTTTTAAAAAAA
>CACHCK010000016.1 GCA_902578305.1 uncultured Pelagibacteraceae bacterium
TATCGCTTTTAACGCACCTGCCAAATTTGGTACAGCATGAAAGACTTTAATGCCTGCATCTTTTAATATGTGAATATATTTTGCTGGATCACCAGCAGATGTAGTTACAAATTTTACTTTTTCTTCGATAACCAAATTGATCATACTTTCATCACGTAAAAAAAGAATTGGAAGATTCACACCAAAGGGTCGATTGGTGAGTGTACTCATTTTTTTGATTTCCTGCTTACACTCCTCAAGCTCACCTGATGAAGTTTCAATAATTCCAAACCCTCCAGCATTAGAAACCGCTGAAGCTAATGCACTTCTTGCTATCCATCCCATTGGGGCCTGTATAATTGGATATTTAGAACCAAGTATTTCTGTAATTCTATTCACGAATTTTATATTTTTAATAAAGCCTAAAGTATTGACATAAACACTGTCAATAGATAATTTTTATCTATGGTAATTACACCAATTGTTAACGATGGACGCATCAACAGAAGTAAAACAACATTAAATAAAATTGTTGCAGCCACTATTTCTTTATTAAGAAAAAATAACAACGGTCAAATACCAACCGCCCAGGAAATTGCTGTAAAATCTGGAGTTGGAATAAGAACTGTTTTTAGGCACATCGACGATATGGAAGGATTAATTGAGGAAGTAAATCGTCGTTATCTAAACGATCTTGAGAGCTATATTGCAAAAAATAATCCAAAACAAAACAGCAAAGATCAGAGAATTGAACATGTAATTAAAGAGCGTTTTTATTTATATAACACATACCAGCACGTATTTAATTTAACTATTACAAGTTTAAAGAGAAAGCGGAATATAAAGATGGGAGAGAAACCAATCTAACTGGAAGAGAGGCTTATACAATTTATGCTGAGTTTATGGATAAACATCTAAAGGAAATTGGAGGGGAATTAGTTTTGCATACAGATGTAAAACGTTTAGCCGTTGGTAAAGTTGAGGAATTATGGGACGTTGTTGCTATTGCAAAATGGCCTTCAAGAAAAATAATGGGTGAAAATATGATGCCCAGTGATCCAGAATATCTTGAAGCTTATCAGCACCGCGAAGCAGGATTAGCAGGCCAATTAAACATTGAAACAAAAGAAATTAATGATTGAATTATATACTTCACCTACACCAAATGGATATAAGATTTCAGTAGCTCTTGAGGAGTTGGAAATACCTTACAATGTTCATGTCGTGAATTTACAAGCCGGTGAGCAAAAGAAGCCGGAATTTTTAGCAATGAATCCCAACGGGCGTATCCCTGTCATAGTTGATACTGAAAACGATAACCTTTCAATAATGGAAAGTGGTGCACAACTAATTTATTTAGCTGAGAAAGCAGGCAAATTATTGCCTACAGAGTCAATTGCACGTTCAAAAGTTATTCAGTGGTTAATGTTTCAAATGGGAGGAATTGGTCCGATGATGGGGCAGGCCAATGTTTTCTTTCGTTATTGGCCTGGAGAAAAAATACAACCAGCAATTGACCGCTATCAAAACGAAGGAAGACGCTTGTTTGAAGTTATGGAGACACGTTTAAAAGATAATGAGTTTCTCGCTGATGATTTTAGTATAGCTGATATTGCAAATTGGTGTTGGGTAAGAACATATAAATGGTCAGGCGTGAATATCGATGGTCTTGAAGGTGTAAAAAGATGGATGCAGATGATGGAAGATAGACCGGCTTGCAAAAAAGGTGTTGCAGTACCAATTGATATTATGGAGTTGATGAGAAATATGAAACAGTCAAAAGATCTAACCGATACTGGTTCAAAAATAATTCAGAAGTAGGAGTATAATGATGAGCTTACCAAATCCATTAGTTGTTCTCGGCGGTGTTGGCTCACCCTATACGCGTAAGATGCTCTCATATCTTAGGTATAAACGCATTCCTCATAAAATGATTTGGGGAGACCCTTCAAAATATCTTGATCAAGAGGGTATTGAAAAGCCCAAGCCTGGATTACTGCCAACATTTGTCCTACCTGATGAAAATGGAAATTTAAAAGCTGTAACAGATTCGACTCCGTTAATAAGAAGGATTGATAAAGAGGTTAGTAGGCGAAGCACTATTCCATCTGATCCTGCACTTGCGTTTATAAATTATTTAATTGAAGATTTTGCTGATGAGTGGGGGACGAAATATATGTTTCATTATAGATGGCATGATCAAAAAGATGCTGAAAATGCAGGAACAATTTTACCTCTTCAAACCGTAGGAATGATGCCAAATGAAATGCTAGATAATTTAAAGGGAATGATAAGCAAAAGGCAGATAGACAGGTTATGGGTAGTGGGTTCCAACAATGATACAGCTCCTATCATAGACGCAAGTTTCAGACGTTTATTGGGTATACTTGAGAAACATTTCACATCAACACCTTATTTGATAAGCAATAGACCCTCATCAAGTGATTTTGCAATGTATGGTCAACTGTCTCAACTTGTAAACTTTGATCCCACGCCAAGAGAAATTTGTCATGAAGTATCTCTTAGGACAGTCGCGTGGGTTGGTTTAATTGAAGATCAATCTGGTATTGAGGTAGATGATGAACAATGGGGATCAATTGATACTTTACCGTCAACGGTAAAGGAATTACTTGCAGAAATTGGTAAGGGTTATGTGCCTGCACAACTAGCAAACGCTAAAGCAATAGAAAACGGCGATAAAGAATGGCAAACAGAGATTGATGGATGTCTGTGGAAACAAAAATCATTTCCTTACCAGGCAAAGTGTTTAAAGTGGCTTAACGAAGAATATAAAATGCTTGAAGATAATGATCAGATAAAAGTGAATGATCTTCTTAAAGATACTGGATGTGAAAGGTTAATATTTTAGATATGAAAGTAGATTTATATTTCTCTTTTAGAAGCCCATACTCTTATTTAATCTTACCACGTATCGTTTTGTTAAGAGATAAGCACGGTGTTGATATAAATTTTAAACAAGTCTATCCGTTAGCAATAAGAGAACCAGAATTCTTTAAAGGTAAGAACTTATTTACATATTTTCTTCTAAAACGATTTGATTATTTTTTACAGTCAAAAAAACTAGGCATGGTATTTAAAACACCAAATCCAGATCCAATAAAACAAAATATGCTAACCGGTAAAATTTCTGATGATCAGCCACGTATATTTAAATTATGTCATTACTGTCAGGCAATAGAAAAAGATAGACAACTTGATTTTGCCGTAGAAGTTTCAAGTAAGATTTGGAGTGGCATGAAGAATTGGAATTCTGATGAATCAATTTCTGAGTCGTCATCAAAATTAGGCTTAAATCATAATGATATTGAAAAAAAACGAACAGAAGCTGAGCAAAGTTTGATTGATGAAATAAAATTAAACCAAAAGGAACAATTAGAGGCAGGTCATCATGGAGTCCCATTAACAGTCTATAAAGACAAGTTTTTCTTTGGGCAAGACAGATTTAATGATCTTTTAAGAGTATTAAAAAAAGATGGACTTGAGTTATAGTATATTTAACGACTTGTCGTAACTTTTATTGAGCTGAAATTCCTCTTATCCTCTCAGATCTTCTCCTTAACAACTCAGTCACAATCAGGATAAATGTTGAAAGTACAATTAAGCATGTAGCAACAGCCATGATTGTCGGGCTGAGCTGCTCTCTCAAACCAGTCCACATCTGAAGTGGGATAGTTGTAAGATTTCTATCTCCTCCTGCCACGAATAGAATTACGACAATTTCATCAAAAGAAGTTACAAATGCAAATAAAGCACCAGAGATTATGCCAGGTGTTATTAGAGGTAATGTAATTTTAAAAAAAGTATTAGTTGGAGTGCTGCCGAGACTTGATGCTGCACGCGTAATACTGTCATCAAATCCACTTAAAGTTGCAGTAACTGTTATTACAACAAATGGAGTACCTAAAATAATGTGGGCAATGACAATGCCAGGAAAAGTTGCAGCTAACCCCAATTTTGCAAGTGAAAAGAAGATAGCTGAGCCAGAAATAATTAGTGGAATAATCATTGGTGAAATTAATACACTCATGATTAATTGTTTGTAAGGCATGTAACGACTGCTGAGGCCCAATGCAGCGACAGTTCCAAGTACGGTTGCTCCAATTGTTGAGAAAAAAGCGTAATAAACACTGTTTCGAGCTGCGATTCCCCAAGGATTTTTTGTTCCATAAATCATATCTTCATACCACCTTAGTGAGAAAGCTTCTGGCTGCAATGCAAGCATACCGTCAGAAAAATGGATATATTGCTCAGCATTGAATGATAGCGGTATGATCACAAAAAGAGGCGCAATCAAAAATACGAAAACTGCAGTACAAATTACTAAATAAGAATAGTGCCATACTCTGTATCTCATTTCTGTATATTTTGGTAATGCCATATTATCCAAGCCTCATGTTATCTATGCCAACAATCTTATTGTACAGCCAGTAAACCACGAGCACTGCTATTAAAAGAACTGTCGCCATCGCCGTTGCAAGAGACCAGTCTAGTGATTGCTGCATGTGATATGCTATTCTATTACTAATTAAAATGCCTTTTGCTCCACCAACCAATGCAGGTGTTATGTAATAACCAATCGCTAAAACAAATACTAAAATTGATCCTGCACTAATTCCCGCGTATGTCAGAGGAAAATATATTTTTCTAAAAGCGTGAAAAGGTGTTGCACCCATTGACGTTGCAGCACGCATTAAACTTGGTGAAATTGTTTTCATCACACTATAAAGAGGCAAAACCATGAATGGCAATAGGATTTGTGTCATTGCAATGAATGTGCCTGTCATATTATACATGAGCTCAAGTCTCGACTCATCTGCAACAAATCCAAGCGACACTAAGGTATCATTTAACACTCCTTGTTTTTGCAATAGAACCATCCAACTGGATGTTCTAACAAGCAGTGATGTCCAGAAGGGCAAAAGGACGCAGATCATCAATAGATTTGAATAACGGGTCGGTAAGACTGAAAGTAAGTGTGAAATCGGGTAAGCTAAAATAAAGCAGCAGAAAGTTACTCCAACGGCGACAAATATTGTTCGCAGCCACAAAGTTACATTAATTCTAAGCTTTTCAGGAATCCTTTCAATTGAGCCATCAAATTTTTGTTCATAATCAAATGTCGTTAAATATTTTCGAAAATGATAAGCGTCAGTTCCTCTCTTTAATGCTTGCCAATATTCAATGTCACCCCATTTTTTATGTACATCAATGAATTGATCTAGAAAGTTAGCATTTTCATCGAAGTTTTTAAGTTTACGTGACGTCTTTTTAATCAGACTTGTAAAGCCGCCTTTTTCATAGTTTAAACGAGTTGCAATCTTTCCGTGGTATTTATTTTCTACAGCGGTCTTTAATTCATAATAAAATGTTGAGGTTACATCCTCGCCAGGCATTTCACTGCCATCCCAAGTTTGCATGACCTCGTGTGTTTCTGTAAGAAACGAGTTCATTTCTGCATTATCAATACTTCGCCCCAACATCTGAAAAATAGGAATTACGTATGCAAAAACAATGAAGAACAGAAGCGGCGCGGCCAGTAAAAAAGCAGTAGTTCTGCGTCTTCTCTCAACTTTTTTGAGTTTGACGGATAGAAGTTCTCCATCCGAGGTTCTTATTTCGGCAGTCATATTTAAAAGGATACTTAATTTGAGGTACTTGGGCAACCCATAGGTTGCCCAAGTTTAAACCTTATAGGTTAGCTTTCCAAGCTTCCCAAGCGTCGTTGATTTCAGTGTTGTTATCAGCGTACCACTCAGGGTTCATAAGAACGTAGTTCTCAGTATTTGCTGGAGCAGTAGGCATGTGAGGCATAATCTCAACAGCACCTGCTTGCTCAGAATAGAACCACGGCTCATCAGCCATGATCACATCAAGAGATGAGATACGGAAAGGAGCGTAAGCAATGTGCTTAGCACTTCCAGCTAAACCTTCAGAACTAGTGAAGTACTGAAGAGCTTTCATAGCTTCTTCTTGGTTTGGTCCACCTTTAACAAGTACGAAGTACTCATAATCAAGGATTTGACCATCCCAAACCATTTTCATTGGCGAACCTTCGTTCACAATGGCATTGAAGTGACGTCCATTCCAACCAGTAGCCATTAAAGCTTCACCAGAAACTAACTGCTCAGGTGGTTGTGCACCAGCTGACCAGAAAATGCATCCACCATCTGGGTGAGTGCAAAGCTCTGTAAGCTTATCAAGAGCTCTATCGATTCCATTATCTTCCATGTAATCATATACATCAGATGCAGGAACACCATCAGCAACCAGTGCAAACTCTAAGTTTGACATTGCTGAAGAGTAGATAGATCTAACTCCTGGATACTTACTTGGATTAAAGAAGTCTTCCATTGAATCTGGATAACTTCCATCAAAATTTACGTTAGCAGTGTTGTAAGCGTAGTTCCATGAGTAAAGAATGTTACCCACAGCACAATCACTAGGCATTGGAGCAAAGAAATCGTCACTTGCTTTCATACCGTTAACACCAGCAGGGAAGTCGTTATCGAAATCGAATTCTACAAACAATCCTTCGTCACAACCGATAATTGTATCACGTGCATACACATCGATAATGTCCCAAGTAATTGCTCCAGACTCGACCTGAGCTTTAATTTCACTCAAACCTCCACTGTAGTCGATCCAGTTTACTTGAACGCCACTCATTTCCTGATATGGGTCCCCGTAACCTTTCTTTTGACTTTCTGTATAAGCACCTCCCCATGACACCACGTTTACTTCCGCAGCTGTAGCCATAGATGGAGCCACCAATAAAGCAGCCAAAGAGATTAGTTTAGTTAATCTAGACATGATTAATCGTCTCCTTTTTTTATATAAAGAAATATTACACAAGGCCTTGAGCAAAAACGCAACAAAAAAAAGATTATTTTTCAACAAATTAATGTTGAATCTACATGTAGTATCAAAGGATTAGTAATCTAGAGCTCTGCAGTCATGAGATGACCAGCCAAGGTCCAATTTGTCGCCTACGTTAAGCTTTAAATCGCTGCTCGCGTTTGGAACTTTTAAAATAAAGTCATCATTACCAAGAAGATTTACACGCACCCTAGTATGATCTCCATGATAGATAATTTCGCGGATCTCACTTGTGAATTTATTTTCAAGTTGTTCATTTGGGTCAATACTCACTCGCTCAGGTCTTAGAGAAATTCTGGATTTTTCTCCTGAAGAGCTCACGGCAATAGGATTAGCAACAATAGTTTCACCTGAATCAGTTTCAATCTTTGCTGAACCAGAGGCGATTTCTTTTACAGTTCCAGTGAAAGTATTATTTTCTCCAATAAAGCTTGCAACAAACGAATTCACTGGCGTTTCATATAATTCATTTGGTCCAGAAAGCTGTTGAACCTTACCGTCA
>CACHCK010000017.1 GCA_902578305.1 uncultured Pelagibacteraceae bacterium
TCTGTTAGTGAGGTAAGATTAATCAATCTTGATAATGAGGTATTTAAATATAATAACGAATCAACCTACGTTTATGACAATATTTTGCTTGAAAATTCATTGAAAGATAAAATTTTTGAAAAAAAAGCTAATTATCATTTGATCGAATATGATTTCAAACAAATTAAAGAAATAATTAAAAATAATATTATTGATAATGTTGATCCAAAACCGTTATATATAAGAAATTATTAAGAGATTATAATGGTTAATGTAAAAAAATTGTGTAAAGAAAAAGGCTTAAGAATGACAGAGCAGCGAAATATTATTGCTGATGTTATTACAGAAATGAGTGCGAATGGTCATCCTGACGTAAACGACATTTTTTTGAATGCTAATGAAAAAGATAAGAATATAAGTATTGCGACAGTATATAGAACCGTAAAATTATTTGAAGAATATGGTGTGATTGAAAAACACGAATTTAAAGACGGCAGGTCTAGATACGAAGCAACTGAGGACCATCATCATGATCACTTAATAGACATTGAGTCAGGAGAAATCCACGAGTTTACAAATGAGGAAATAGAAAATATACAACAAGCAGTTGCTAATTCACTTGGCTATAAACTTGTTGATCACAGACTAGAATTATATGGAATTAAAATTAAAAAATAATTAAATGTCCATACTAAGACTAATATTTATATTGTTTATCTTAATTTTCATAATTGCAGTATCAATACCAACACAAATCCTGTTTAATATTGCAGGCTTTAAATTAAAAAAACTTTACCCTTTGTTTTTTTATAAAATGATAAAAATAGTTTTAGGAATTAAAATTAATTTTGATAAAGCAAAGCTAAATAAAAAATACAATGGGGTATTATATATTGCAAATCATGTTTCATGGTTTGATATAATCTGCTTAGGAACGTTACTTAACGCTAGATTTATTGCAAAAAAGGAAGTATCAAAAATGGGAATTTTTGGTTTTTTAGCATTGCTAAGTAATACCTTCTTTATAGATAATGAAAAAAAAAATAAAATAATAGAATATAATCACCTCATTCGAAAAAAACTTAAAGAAGGTGAAAATTTTATCATTTTTCCAGAGGGAACAACAACTAATGGAAATGGTATCATTAACTTCAAATCTTCAATGTTAGAATGTGCATTTGATGATAAAAGACAAATAAATATTCAACCAATATCAATCTGCTATTCTAAATTAAACAACATTCCTATGGGAATATATTTAAGACGAAATATAGCATGGGTTGGAGATATATCTATGGTAGCAGCCATGGCTAATTTTTTGAGATCTGGTAGAATTACAGTAGATATAATTTTTCACGAAATAATGAGTAGTAATAATTTTAAGAATAGAAAAGAATTAACAGTTTATTGTGAAAATCAAATACTAAGTGGACTTAATAAAACTATAAAAATTAGCTAAAATGAGTCAATCAACTTTTTTTGTAAAATCATATGGCTGTCAGATGAATATTTATGATAGTGAAAAAATTATATCAATTTTAGAAAATAAGGGCATGAAACAAAATGAATATGCAGAAGATGCTGATTTAATTGTTTTCAATACTTGTAACATAAGAGATAAAGCAGCTCATAAACTGTATTCAGACATTGGAAGAGTTAACAAATTTAAAAAAGAAAAAACAATAGCCGTAGTTGGTTGTGTTGCCCAGGCTGAAAATGCTGAAATGTTTAATAAAAATAAGTCAATTGATATTATCCTAGGTCCACAAAGTTATCACTTATTGCCTCAAATGATTGATGATTTAAAAAGAAATCCAAAACAGCTTAATACTGAATTTATAGTAAATGAAAAATTTGATTACTTATCTGAACAAAAAAGAAAGCAAGGTATTTCTTCTTATATAACAATTCAAGAAGGTTGCGATAAATTCTGCTCATTTTGTGTTGTGCCATATACAAGAGGACCTGAATATTCTCGCCCTTTAAATTCATTAATTCATGAAGTTAACTCTATGACTGAAAATGGTGCAAAAGAAATAGTACTATTAGGTCAAAATGTAAATGCATACAATATTTCTCATAATGGTCGTAAAATAAATCTTGCAGACCTGATTGAGGAGATAAGTAAAAATAAAAATGTTAAAAGAATAAGATATACCACTTCACACCCAATTAATATGACTGACGATTTAATAAATCTACATTCAACAAATGATAAACTTATGCCTTTTCTTCATTTGCCAGTTCAGTCAGGATCATCAGAAATTTTAAAAAGAATGAATAGAAAATATGATACAAATTTTTATATTAAAACTATTGAAAAGTTAAAAACTATAAATCCAAAAATTGAAATATCATCAGATTTTATAATTGGTTTTCCAGGTGAAACTGATGAAGATTTCAAAAAAACTCTTGATTTAGTCGATCAAATAAAATTTACTCAATCATACTCATTTATTTATAGCTCAAGGCCTGGAACAAAATCGTCACTTGAACATGATGAAACACCAATATCTATAAAAAAAGAAAGACTTTCTATTCTTCAGGAAAAATTGAGAGATATACAATTTAGATTTAATAAGAGTTTTTGTGGTCATAATATTGATGTCTTAATCGAAAATCAAAGCATAAGTAATCCCAAATATTTTTTTGGGAGAACTCCATTTATGCAATCAGTTTATATTAACGCTCAAGAAATTCGTCCAGGTGAAGTAAAAAATGTAAATATTACAACTTGCAATCATAAGAACTTATATGCTAGTTGTTGAATTAGGGTATCAATAAAATTTGACAAATAAACTATCTCATAAAACTTATAAAAGTAACTCCATACAAGGTTTGAGCTCAGCTATAATAAAGATAGAAAACTCTGAAGCGTTAGATATTTTTGGTGTTAATAATGAAAACATCGATTTCTTTGAAAAAAACTTACCCTTAAAAATATATCAAAAAGGAAACCAATTAGTAATTCAAGGAAATAAGAAAAATATTGATATTTTAAAAAACGCAATAACTCAAACAATAAGTGAAAAGAAGACGAACAAAAAAGTTAATAGCAGTTTTAACTCAATGCAGGAGAATCTAAAAATGTATATATCGAATGACGTAAAAAATATTAATGTTACCAAAACAGCTAAATTAGATGTTATTGGTAAGAGTAAACTGCAAAATACATACCTTGACATATTAAGAAAAAAACAAATAGTATTTGCAATTGGACCTGCGGGTACAGGAAAAACGTTTCTTGCGGTCGCTGCTGCAATTTCTCAACTTTTAGAAAATAAGTTTGAACGTATTATCTTATCCAGACCCGCAGTTGAGGCAGGTGAGAAATTAGGATTTCTACCAGGAGATTTAAAAGAGAAAGTAGATCCATATTTAAGGCCGCTATATGATTCATTATATGATTTAATGCCATCAGACATAGCATTGAAAAAAATCCAATCATCTGAAATTGAAATTGCACCACTAGCATTTATGAGAGGTAGGACTCTAAATAATTCATTTGTTATATTAGATGAGGCACAAAATGCTACACATAATCAAATCAAGATGTTTTTAACTAGATGTGGTAAGAACTCAAGAATGGTTGTAACAGGAGATCCATCACAGACAGATCTAAGTAGAAGAAGCGAGTCTGGATTGCTTAGATCAATAAAAATTTTATCAGATATTGATGGTATTTCGGTCATAAATTTTGGACAGAAGGATATAGTTCGAGACGAGATGGTAACAAAAATCATAAATGCTTACGACTCTTATGATGATCAAATCCAAGATCTTTTTGATCAACAAAATAATAAATGATTAAGATAAATTACAATGTCGATGAGATACAATGGAACAAAAATTTTCCTTATTTTAAAAAGTATATTTCAAAAACAGTAAATGAAACATTTAATGTTATTGATGTTGGAATTACTCAAAATATTTCAATAACTTTTTTTTTGACCTCAAACAAAAAAATTAAAGAATTAAATTTTAAGTATAGATTAGAAGATAAATCTACTAATGTTTTATCATTTCCCATGCAATCAACATACAATGATGACTTTATTTTGGGTGATATAGCACTAGCAAATCAAACTCTATTAAAAGAGGCAATAGAACTCAAAATGGCAAAATATGATTACTTATGCAAGATAACAATACATGGGATGCTTCATTTATTGGGCTATGACCATAAGACAGAAAAACAATACAAACAAATGAGAAAATTTGAAAATTTAATATATAATTCCGTAAAGCTTAAATTATGATTAATAAAATATTCAATAGAAATATTTTTAAAAAGAAGTCCTCCAATAATTCATTGAAGCAAAGTATTGAAACTGTTTTAGACGGTGATCTCAAAGATGCAGAAGGTATATCAAAACATGAAAGACTAATGCTTTTAAATATTTTAAAAATTAATGATATAAGATCTTCAGATATTATGATACCAAGAGCCGATATTGGCGCTGTTGAAATAAATGATAGTTTTGAAGAAGTTCTTGGAGTCTTCATAAAAGAAGCACATTCTAGGGTGCCAGTATATGAGAAAAATCTCGACAACATTGTGGGAATGGTTCATATAAAAGATTTAGTTAATTTCCAAAATCAAAAAAAAATTGACGTTAATTTTCTCCAAGATTTGAAAAGGGATATCTTAGAAATACCCCCCTCAATGCCCGTACTTGATTTACTTCTAAAAATGCAAATTACCAGACTTCATATGGGAATTGTGATAGACGAATATGGCTGCACTGACGGACTCATTACTATTGAAGATGTGATAGAAGAAATTACTGGTGAAATAGAAGACGAACATGATCAGCAAAATTTACCAATGTTGATAAAATCATCTACTAATTCTTTTGAAGCAAGTGCAAGAGTTGAAATAGAAGAGCTAAAAAAAGTTACCAATATAAATTTCCTGGATTCAAAGGAAAATGAGGATATTGATACTTTAGGAGGATTAATTTTTTCTTTAACAGGTCGTGTACCACAGCGAGGAGAGATCATCAAACATAATTCAGGTACAACTTTTGAAATAAAAGACGCAGATCCAATGAAAATTAAGTCTGTTAAAGTAACAACGCCAAAGAAATAATGGATCTATTGGAATTCATTCCTTCTAAAAAATCTTATTTATTTACTCTTAGTTTTATATTGGGGCTGTTCTTAGCATTAAGCTTTGAGCCATTTAATGTTCCATTTTTATCAGTGCTTGTAATTGGAATTTATTTTTTAGTGAATGACTACATATATAAAAAAACACAAAATCATTTTAAATTTTTTTTTTACAATGGTCTTTTTTTTGGTTTTGGATTTTTTTTATTAAGTATGTATTGGGTTTCTAATTCAATTCTAGAATATGATTCAGAACTATTTTATATCGCTCCAATAATTTTTATTTTTTTCCCCCTTGTCTTGTCTACATTTTTTGGTTTAATGCAAATTGTCAATGCATTTATCTGGAGTGACTCAAATTCAAAAATATTTTATTTTAGTTCAATATGGATAATTTTTGAGTTTTTAAGAAGCGTATTGTTTACAGGGCTACCATGGAATCTTGTTGGCTATAGTTGGTCTTGGTCAATAAGTTATTCTCAAATAGTTTCAATTTTAGGGACTTATGGCCTTGGATTATTGACTATATTTTGCTCAGTATGCATTTTCACATTTATATCTAACACTAAAAATAAGTTTTATTTAATCGTAGCCATAGTGATACTTGTCTCATTATATTTTTATGGTTTTTTTAGAATAAATAATAACCAATTAGTCTACTCACAAAATGAGTTGAGAATTGTTCATACTTATTTAGACCAAAAAGAAAAGTGGAAAAAAAAATCAATACTCCAAACTGCTTCTATTGGGTCAGATGATATAATCACTGTATTCCCTGAGACCTCATTTGGATTTAATATTGATACACCTAAAAATTGGTTTGTTGGATATCTTAGAAAAGATCAAAATAATTATTTTAACTCTGTCAGTTATATGGGATACACTTATGACAAAAAAATTCTTGTTCCTTTTGGTGAGTACTTTCCACTTTTCAATTTAATCAGTGCGTTATTTCCAGATAATTTATTTCTCAAAAGTAATTTGACCAAAGGTAGTACTGATCAACTATTTGACAAAAATATATTGCCCCTCATCTGTTATGAGGCAATTTTTCCAAGTTTTGTTCGTAGTAGCATAAGTTCAAATACCGA
Organism: uncultured Pelagibacteraceae bacterium; assembly: GCA_902578305.1. GTDB lineage: Bacteria > Pseudomonadota > Alphaproteobacteria > Pelagibacterales > AG-422-B15 > CACNXQ01. The sequence goes on from CACHCK010000017.1 coordinate 6,183, forward strand.
GTTATTAGTGAATATAAGTAATGATGGTTGGTTTGGAAATTTCAGTGGTCCAAAACAACATTTTGTTCACTCGCAGTTTAGATCAATCGAGCTAGGTATTCCAATGGTTAGATCATCAAATAAAGGTATTTCTGGATTGATAAGCCCTATTGGAGAAATTGTAAATACTACAGATT
>CACHCK010000018.1 GCA_902578305.1 uncultured Pelagibacteraceae bacterium
TAATTTAGCAACAATCATCGCAACAATTCCCTTACTGGTCGAATGGATGTTTACTATTGTATTTTGGTCCCACTTGTTTTTTTTATCACGATCCCGATAGCCGCCATAAAGGTTTACCAAAACTTCCCCATTTTGATAAACGGCAAATGATGCACCCACCTCCTCATCATTTTCTAAGTTTTTCTTGAATAATTCGTAAGTGTTTTCGAACTTTTTATTAAACTCACCCAATGCTGTTATCTCATTTTCTGTGGTCATTTATAGTGTCATAAGGCTATTATTTATATATTCTGCAGTAGATTATATGACAGAGCAGAATAACAAAACATATTTAATAGGTTTTATACTGGCACTATCTGCTGGTTTGATATGGAGTTTTGGAGCTCCTACTGTTAGGTACATGGTAGATGCCCAGGTCTATCAATGGCATTACCTTTTTTATAGAGGTATAGTTGTAGCAACAATTTTGTTGATATATTTGATTTATAACGAAGGAATTTCTTTCTATCATAATTTTAATAGAGTTGGATCATCTGGTTTATTGGGCGGTATTGGTCTTGCTGCAGCTTTTATATTTTTTATTTTTGGAATGACCTATACCTCTGCGGCTACCACATTATTTATGATTGGTACACAACCATTATTTGCAGGGCTCTTTGCATATATCTTTCTAAAAGAAAAAATTGGCATCACAACTGCGATAGCGTGTTTTGTATCTTTGTTTGGAATTTTTCTAATGGCTTATAATGACTGGTATGCAGGAACTTTTTTAGGTTGGGTATTTGGTTTATTCTGTTCTATTGGATTTGCAATATTCGCAACAACGCTCAGATGGCAACCAGACACACCTAAATTTACGACAATCATAATTGCTGGTATTGCCTGCTCGCTTTTTTCAATGATTATGATTGTTTTATTTACTGACAATTACTCAATGCCGTTACAAAATATTTTATTAAGTATGCTGCATGGAACTTTAGTTGGGATTGGACTTATACTTTTAAGTTTAGGTGCGCGCTATCTGCCTGCAGCAGAATTTATGTTACTTTCTTTAACAGAAGTTGTGGGAGGAGTAATTTGGTGTTGGATACCTTTATTTGGAGTAAACGAAGTACCCTCAAACATAACTTTAATGGGCGGCTTGGTAATTATTATTGCTATAAGTTTTTATGCTTTTGGTACTACAAAAAAAACTACACCGCCAACACTATAGAACATATGAGTGATATTAATAATGTTAGCTGGAATTATCCTACCCCAATATGGTTTGGTTTAGGCCGTTCTCTAGAGATCCCAAACGCCTTAGAAGCTCAAGGTATGCAAAATCCTTTAGTTGTTACCGATCCAGAATTTACCTCTAATAAAAACTTTATAAAAATTATTGAATTATTAGAAAATAATAAAATCAAACACTCAATTTTTTCAAATATAAAAGGAAATCCAACAGGCAAGAACGTAATGAACGGCGTTGAACACTTTTTATCTAACAATAACGATGGTGTAATAGCAATTGGCGGAGGCAGTTCTCTTGATGCCGGTAAAACAATTGCATTTATGACGAAACAAAGGGAAAACCTGTGGTTTTTCCAAGATATTGGGGATAATTGGACAAGGGCAATTACAGATCAACTTCCTAAAGTAATTGCGATACCAACTACAGCTGGTACAGGATCTGAAACAGGCCGCGCATCACTTATTTTGGACGAAAGTGATAAGACAAAAAAAATAATATTTCATCCCTCGTTCTTACCAGACCTTGTAATACTTGATCCAAATTTAACTTTGTCTCTTCCACCTCATCTCACAGCCGCAACAGGTATGGATGCTTTAGCTCATTGTTTAGAGGCATACTGTGCTAGAGGTTTTCATCCTATGGCGGATGGTATTGCAGTAGAAGGGATAAAGAACGTGAAAGATAGTCTTCTAAGTGCTTATAAAAATCCAGATGATATATTTGCAAGATCAAAAATGTTAGTAACATCATCAATGGGATCAACTGCATTTCAAAAAGGACTAGGAGCAATACATTCTCTTTCACATCCTATAAATGCAGTTAATGATATTCATCACGGTCTCTCAAATGCAATATTCATGCCATATGTACTTAAGTTTAATGAACCGATTATAAGTCAGAGGATACAACTTTTAACAAAATACTTAGAATTAGAAAATTCTACATTTGATGGTTTTCTGTCGTGGATATTGAAGCTCAGAGATGAACTTGCTATCCCCCATACACTGAAGGAGCTTAATCAAGAATTTGATTTTGAACTACTCAGTGAAATGGCCTTGAAAGATCCATCCACTGGACCAAACCCACGTGATATAAGTCTTGATGAAATGAAGCAACTTTACATTAACTCATATGAGGGTATTCTATAAGTATGATCAAAACAGAAAAACTAGTTTATGGTTCTGCAAATTCTAGTGTGCAATTTGAAGGTTCAATAAGTTATGAAGATAGTTTTGATACACCAAGACCAGGGGTGCTTGTATGTCATGCTTATGGAGGCCATTCTGATTTTGATATTAAGAAATCAGAACAACTTGCTGAGCTTGGGTACTTTGCATTTGCTATGGATTTATATGGACAGGGAAGAAGAGGTTCAAACCCCCAAGAGTCAATGGAGTTGATGAATGAATTTAATTCTGACCGAGTATTGCTTCAACAAAGAATGATCCACGCTTTTGAAACCCTCAAGAATTTTGATAAAGTTGATGAAAACAAAACCGGAGCAATTGGATTTTGTTTTGGAGGAAAATGTGCACTTGATTTGGCTAGGGCAGGCGAAGATGTTAAAGGGGTTGTAAGTTTTCATGGATTATATGACTCACCAACGGCAAGTTCAGGAAAGCAATTAAAAGGATCAATAAAAATTGACTCATCGATTTTAATTCTACATGGGTACGATGATCCCATGGCCACTCCACAAAATATGATTGATTTAGCTGATGAATTAAATTCAAAAAAAGCAAATTGGCAAATTCATGCTTACGGTAATGTTGGACATGCTTTTACAAATCCTGAAGCTAATGATCGAAACTCAGGATTATTCTACGATGCGCATGCGGATCAGCACTCATGGCGAGAGATGTCTAATTTTTTTGAAAAAATCTTTTCTTGAAATTATTATTCAGACTTCCAATTGATATTTTTCATTGAATTAAGATAATTTTTAAATTCTTTTATCAATTCAGAGCTTGGTTTTACTGTTTTTCGTCTTTTATCTTTCTCTGTTTTCTCTAAATGTATGAAACCTCTGTCACAAGCCTCATTGATCATCATAGATGACTTAGGCCGAGATGTATGAAAGAGCTTTGTCTTTAATTCTTCAACACATAGCTTTTCTTTATTTTGATGAGCTGACATTACAAGGAGCATCATATGATAATGAGATGGGGTCTTTCTGAAAAAGTGCTTACTTGAGCGGTGTGACGTTCCCATTTGTTCTTCCCAAAATCTTAGGAGTGAATTTGTTGCGCTCATATAAAAAAATTTTACAGCAAATAGAGCGATCGTCTAATTAAATTTTATAAAAATTACTATTTAATTATCCCAATAAGTGAACTCATCGCCATCTTCAAATGCATACCCATTGTGTTTATCAATTAATATAGGAGCAGACATTGTGTTATCATATAGTGGAGGAGGTTGAACCTTTTTATGATCATTTAATAGTCTTTTCAGCTCTTCAACTTTCAACGTCATTTCGCTTGCAAGATTAATTCTCTCATAGGGGTCACTCTCAACATTAAACAACCAGTCTTTACCAGTTCGGTGATCAGTAATGAGCTTCCAATTTTTATGCAGAACAGTTTGAAGGCGACCTTGTAGCCAATATAGTGTTTCATGCGGCATGTCTGAATTGTGATTTTGTAAAAAGGGCAATAAGTTTACTCCGTCAATGATTCTATCATCTGGCAATTCCGCTCCAGCTGCAGCTGCAAATGTTGGTAAAATATCATTTGCGTGAATAGGAGCATTAAATTCTATTCCTGGTTCAATTTTATTTGGCCACTTAGCCATAAAAGGTACATGCAAACCACCTTCGAAATGAGTTAGTTTCCATCCACGATAAGGTTTATTGATATCAGATAAATGAATGTAGTTAGCTCCACCGTTATCGCTGGTTAATACAATCAATGTATTATCTGTTAGATTATTCTTTTCAAGTGTATCTAATATTCTGCCAACACTCCTATCAAGAGCTTTTAACATCGCAGAATATACTTTTAATTCTTCACTGGATTCACCCTCGATATGGTGAAAATGATCGTAGTCGTCTCTAAGAGCTTGAAGTGGATTATGAGGCGCAAAGTGAGATAGGTATAAAAAGAAGGGCCTGTTCTTATTTTTTTCAATAACTTTGATTGCTTCATCTGTGTAGTAGTCAGTAATATATCCACGAGGTTCAAATGGTTCACTCTTATTATTTCTTGCAGCGTATTGAGTACTGGCCCAAACCATCTCGTCAATAATTTCCCCAGTTCTAGCATTTACAACATCTGGATGATTCTCTGGAAGATAAAGTCCGCCCATTAATTGAAGACTGTCGTCAAATCCTTGATCAGTTGGACTATAACTTGGAGCAGTTCCAAGATGCCACTTTCCAATTATTGCACTGTAATATCCTTCATTTTTTAGTACCTCTGGGATAGTTATTTCGCTAGATGGCATGCCTGGGTATCCAATATTACCATCATTATCTAAAGCAGTGAGTTCAGCTTCATCATCAAAAATTATAGACAACCCCGTATCGTTTAATTCTTCACCCCATTTTGCAATAGTAATGAGTGATTTAAATGCAGGGGTAAATTCAAATCCAAATCTTGTTGAATAGCGACCAGTCATAATTGAAGCACGTGAAGGAGAGCAGCTTGCACTTGCCGCATAACCATTATTAAATTTTATACCTTCTAAACCAATACGATCTATGTTTGGTGTCATTAAACTGCCATCCCCAGCACCGCCATTATAAAGCGATACATCATTGAAGCCTAAATCATCAGCCAGTATTAAAATTATATTTGGTTTAATAGCTAAGGCAGGATCTCTTTCTGATGGACCGTCTGGCCAAATTACCTCACGGTTTTCAGCAACTGGTCTTGTGAACTCAAATATAGTTGGTAGTGACCAAAGAAATATTTGAAGTTTGTATGTCCATAAGATTAAAGCAAGAATAAGAATAAAAAAAACTGAAAGAAATATTTTTTTTATCATTATTCGATATTTGTAATTGTAATATCCTCTGAATTAACTGGTAAAATTGCTATAGTACCATCATCAGCTAATGTCCAGTTATCAGGTCGAACTTCGCTTACCCCTTTTACGAAAATTATTTTAGCAATAAAACTATCGGGAGCTGGTATCAGGTGATAAAAAATTAACTCTTTTACATTTGCTTCATTTGCGGCTTGCGCAGCTTCAACAGGTGAGGCGTGATATCCCTGAATATCATAAAAAACTCTTGAAAGTTGAGGTTGTATAATCTCTGATATATCCTCAGCTCTACCTATCATATTATATGACAATGCATCATGAAAAAGTAAGTCAGCATTTTTTGATTGTTCAATCAAATTTGTACTGTAATCCGTATCTCCACTAATTACGATTGATCTTCCTTTATAATCAAAGCGAAATCCCATTGAGGGATAAACTGGCAGATGTTCAACTTCAAATGCTGTTATCTTTAGACTGCCATCGTCAAAAATAACTGGATTATTTAAATCTATTATTTTTGTATCAAAGCCAGCAATGTCAGATGGAGCTACTTCCTCTCCATGATGCAGCGTTCTCCATTCATAATCAAGCTCGTAAGCTCTTGTTATGCCCTCTGTAACTAATTGTGTTCCCTCTGGTCCATAAACAGGAAGTTTTCCTTCTCTATTTTGAGTTACCCATGAATAAAGATGAAAATCAGCCAAATCAGAAATATGGTCTGAATGCAGGTGAGTAAAAAGCACGGCATTTAAGTTACCAAGATCTATCTGCCAATTTATTAGATTTTGCCTACTTCCATCTCCGGTATCCACAATAAACATATGGTCTGGAGTTTTGATCATAATACATGGCTCAGCTCTTCCTTTACCAGGCAATGGACCTCGTGATCCACAGACAAGTCCAATAATATAATCACCTTCAAAGGTAACTAATTTATCTTGATTATTTAACTGAGATTCAAAAATTAAGTCGATAAAGAAATTTTGAACTGATGTATTTCTTATTC
>CACHCK010000019.1 GCA_902578305.1 uncultured Pelagibacteraceae bacterium
TGAGAAGTTTATTGAGATTTTTTTTACTACGTCTATACCCTCAGTTTTACAGGAAGGAAATCTTAACAAGTTACTCAGTAACAATTATAAATGTCATTTTTTTATATATACCAACGACAAAAATGAATTTCTAAAACATGCAACAAAATACCCTTCCTTTGAAATTTTAAGAAAGAAAGTAGAATGCACAATTTACGACCATAAAGACTATTTAAGAAATGGCTCCAATAGTGTAAGCCAAGTATGTTCTGACGCATATTATTTCCATGCAAAAAAATGCATTGCAAGTAATGCATATTTTTTTGTTATTAATGTTGACCACATATATGGCAATCATTCATTTATTAATATATTAAATCTAGTGAGAGGTAAGAAAGCCTCAATTGCTACGTGTCATTTAAGAGTAGATTATAATTCTTTCATAAAAAGCTATCCAAAATTTTTTCATATAAGAAATGGAATAATTAATAATAAGTATGAAAACGATGAGCTGGTTAATATAACATTTCAACATTTACATGAATTTTCAAAATTATGTAATGATCAACTTGATGAGAATTGTACAAACGCGGGTGTTTCATGGAGAAAAATAAATGACCACACATATAGTCTGGTTCATGCTTTACCCTGTCTACTTTTAATGCAATACAACGAGTCGGATTTACCATGGTTGGAGGAATATGATAATTTTACATTACACGATAGAGGTTGGCCAATTCGATTATTGCATGAGGGAAGAATGAAAATCGTTAGTTCTAGTGATATTTTTTATAGTTTTGAACTCTCCTTTTCAGATGACAATAAATATAATACACAAAAAAATTTAGAGTATAATGATCAAATCAAGGATCCCTTACTTCAAAGTATAATTTCAAACTGTTTGCCAATAACTCTTAGAGGAAGGCAAAATTAATTGTGAAAAATTGGAAAAAAGCAATCATATCGCAAAACTTATCTATTCAAAAATCAATATATAAAATGGATGCAGTTGGATTGCGTATACTTATTGTTTGTGACAAAAATAATAAACTTCTCGGATTGGTAACTGATGGAGATATAAGACGTGCAATAATAAAAAAAATCAATTTCGAACTACCTATCAAGACTATTATGACAAAGAAACCGATTGTTGGCAAAAGTACTGACGACCATGACGATATACAATATATAATGAAATCAAATAAAATTATTCATTTACCAGTTGTAAAGAATAATAAAATTATTAATTTTATTTCTGTAAATGAAGAGCGTGAGAAAAAAATATACTCAAATCCTGTCCTTATACTTGCTGGAGGTCATGGAAAAAGACTATTACCATTGACAAAAAAAATCCCCAAGCCACTACTTAAAATTAGGGGAAAGTCTGTTATAGAGCATATCTTAAAAAAAGTTATAGATTCTGGTTTTAAAAATATTTTTATTTCAACTTTTTACAAATCTGATCTAATACAGAAAAAAATTAAACAAAAAAAATATAAAGTTCACATTATTAAAGAAAAAATCCCTCTAGGTACAGCGGGTTCCATTGGTTTGATACCAAAAAAATTTTTGTCTGAACCACTTATTGTATTAAATGCAGATTTAATCACGGATGTAAATATACAAAACCTATTATACTTTCATAATAATTATAGAAATGATGCAACAGTTGTTGCAAAAAAATATGAAATGAGTTCTCCTTATGCTGAACTTACTGTACGAAATAATAAAATCATAAATCTAGAAGAAAAACCTAAGTACTCTTCATTAATTAACACTGGCATTTACGTTTTAAATGGTAAATTTGTAAACAAAATTACTGGCAAAAGAAAAGTTGATATGACAGATATAATTAAAATTAATTTAAACAAGAAATACAAAATTGGGTACTATCCTATTTATGAAAAATGGATTGACATTGGAAGTATTAATGATTTGAAAAGAGCCAGAAAAAGATAACAATTATTGTTTTAATAAGATATTGCAAACTTACTGAAAATTATAAGGTATTATAATAGTTGATAATATAAAAAATAACTAATAGAAATAAGCTATCAAAATAGCAATAAAGAAAATGAAATTCCCATTAAAATCTTATCAAAGCCTTGAAGAATACTTTTCAGATTACAGAGCAAATATGGAGGAAGGTCTAAATTCTATAGATATAAAGGCCTTTGAGAATATAATAAATTTATTAGATGAAACTATTAAAAAGAAAAGAAGTATTTTTACTTGTGGGAATGGTGGGTCCTCAGCAATTGCAGAACACTTTACTTGTGACTTTGTAAAAGGGGCTTCAGAAAATACAAATATACAGCCTAAATTATTTTCTCTTTCATCAAATATGCCACTAGTGAGTGCAATTGCAAATGATATCAACTATGAGAATATCTTTTCTTATCAATTAGAGAGACTCGGCGTCAAAGACGATGTTTTAATAGTTATTAGTAGTAGCGGTGAAAGTAAAAACATCATAGATGTAATAAATATGGCAAAAGAAAAAAAAATAAAGACAATTAGTTTAGTCGGCTTTGATGGAGGTTCAGCAAAACATATAAGTGATTTAACAATTCATGTTAAAGTTGCAAACTATGGGGTTGTTGAGGATTTGCATCAATCAATAATGCACATAATGGCACAATTTATAAGGCACAAAAATATTAATAATTCAAAAATCCCAGATATAAAATTTTAATATGAAAAAAATTATAGTAACAGGTGGTGCTGGCTTCATAGGAAGTCATTTAGTGAGACATTGTCTAAATGAGGGACATGAAATAGTTGTACTTGATAATTTTTCTACGGGACATAGGGAAAACTTAAAAAATCTTGATAATGAGATCAAAATTATAGATTGTGATATTTCAGTGCTGGGTAAATGGCAAAATGAATTTAATGGTGCACACTGGGTGTTTCATCTAGCATCTCTAGCCGATATTGTTCCTTCAATTCAGAAACCAATTGAATATTTTGATTCAAATGTAAGTGGTACATTAAATGTATTACAGGCAAGTAAGAAAGCTAAGATATTAAAGTTAGTCTATGCGGCTTCATCTTCTTGTTATGGTATACCCGATAATTATCCCACGTCAGAGACAGAAGAGATAAGGCCGCAATATCCTTATGCTTTAACCAAAAGAATCGGAGAAGAATTAGTACTTCACTGGGCACAAATTTACAAACTGCCTTCAATCTCTCTTCGTTTGTTCAATGTCTATGGACCAAGATCTAGAACATCAGGTACATATGGCGCAGTATTTGGTGTTTTTCTTGCTCAAAAATTAGCAAATGTTCCCTATACTGTAGTAGGGGATGGGCAACAATCAAGGGATTTTACTTTTGTTTCTGATGTAGTTAATGCATTTTATGCTGCAGCTAAGAGTGATAAAAAAAAGGATATTTATAATGTAGGCAGTGGAAAACACATTACTATTAATCGGATTGTAGAGTTACTTGGAGGAGATAAAACTTTTGTTCCAAAAAGACCAGGTGAGCCAGACATAACTTTTGCCGATATTAGTAAAATTAAAAATGACTTGAATTGGAAACCTGAAATAAATATTGAAGAGGGTATCAAAATTTTAATTGAAAATATTGATTACTGGAAAAAAGCTCCCGTTTGGGACCCTGAAACAATTTCGGTTGCTACAAAAGATTGGTTTAAATATCTATCTTAATTATGATAAAAAAAATTATAAGCACTGAAAACCTTAGCGAATTCGTAAGATCAAAAAAACTAATTAATAAGAAAATAGTTTTATGTCATGGAGCATTTGATTTAGTCCATTTAGGCCATTTAAAACATTTTGAGTCTGCAAAAAAATTAGGAGATATATTAATCGTCAGCATCACTGCAGATAAATTTATACATAAAGGACCAGGAAGACCAAAATTCAATGAAAAGCAAAGAATGGAATTTATTTCCAAATTAGATATGGTTGATTTTGTTGTTTTAAGTCACGCGATTTCTGCCGTTTCTATAATTAAAAAAATTAAACCTAAAATTTATTGTAAAGGACCTGATTATAAAAATCACAAAGAAGACATAACTGGAAATATTAGCAAAGAAGTTGCAGCAATTAAAGCCTGTGGTGGTAAAATTGTTTATACTGATGACGAAACGTTTAGTTCAAGTCAGATAATAAATTCTGTCGAATTAAAAAATGAAAAAATAAAAATTAGAAATCTCAAAAAAAATATAAACATTGATAGTGTTTTTAATGGTCTTAAGAAAGTAAAAAATTCTAAAGTTCTAGTTTTAGGAGAAACTATTATCGATGAATATATTTTCTGTGAAGCTATAGGTAAATCTGGAAAAGAACCTGTTCTTGTAATGCACGATAAATATACCGAAAAGTATCTTGGAGGCGTTGGAGCAGTTGCAAATCACATTGGAAGTTTTTGTAATAATGTAACTTTGATGAGTTTTATTGGTGATAACAATGAACAATTAAATTTTATAAATAGATCTTTACAAAAACATATTAAAAAAATTTTTTTTAAAAAAGATAATTCACCAACTATTATAAAAAAAAGATATCTTGACGAAATAAATCAGAATAAAGTGTTAGGTGTTTACTCAATGAACGACTCCAACTTAACAAAAAAAATGAAAATCAAATACTCAATAAGTTAAAAAAGATAATAAAAAAATTTGATGCTGTTATTTTAACAGATTATGGACATGGAATGTTTACACATAAAATAGCCAAATTCATTTGTAGTAATGCCAAGTATCTTGCAATCAACTCGCAGATTAATGCCTCAAATATTGGTTATCAAAATTTAGGAAAATATAGGAATTTTGATTTTTTGATACTGAATGAAGGTGAGATAAGACATGACGCGAGAGATAGAATTACTAAAAAAGAAATACTAGCAAAACGTTTAATTTCAAAATTGAATGTCAAAAAAGCAATAGTAACAAGCGGCAAAGAAGGTGCGGTAATGGTGTTCAATAATAAGATGAAAAAAGATATATCCTGTCCTGCATATGCAGAGGAGATAGTTGACAAAATCGGCGCTGGAGATGCCATGTTATCAGTTGCATCTTTGACTGACTCTGCTAAGATCGAAGAGTCTGCAACTTTACTACTAAGCTCACTGGCTGCCGCACAAACTGTTGAGGTAGTGGGTAATAAGGAGTACGTAAGTGAATTCAAACTCAAAAAAGCATTTTACTATATTTTAAAATAACAAATGACTAAGAATGTATTAATTACAGGAGGGGCAGGTTATGTAGGATCTATGCTTGTTCCTAATCTGCTGAATGATGGTTATCATGTCACCGTTGTAGATCTTATGATTTATGGTGAAAATGTTTTGCCTAAACATAAAAACCTAAAGATTTGTAAATTAGACATTAGAAATATTAATGATGTAGTCCCATTATTGTCGAACCAAAATGCACTAATACATTTGGCATGTATATCTAATGATCCAAGTTTTGAATTAAATCCAGATTTAGGTAAATCTATAAACTTAGATGCTTTCGAGCCATTAGTTATAGAGTCAAAGAAAGCTGGAATTGAAAGGTTCATCTATGCCTCATCATCATCTGTTTATGGGATAAAAGAAGTTAATGACGTAAGTGAGGAAATGTCACTAGAGCCATTAACCGATTACTCTAAATATAAAGCAGAATGCGAAAAAATTTTAAATAGTTATAGCACAGACTCATTTACAACGGTTACCATTCGACCAGCTACTGTCTGTGGATATGCCCCGAGGCAACGTTTAGATGTTGTATTGAATATTTTTGCAAACAATGCTTACCACAAAAAAGAAATTTCAGTGTTTGGGGGCGATCAATTGAGACCCAATATTAATATAAAAGATATGGTAGAGGTATATCGAACTATCTTAAATGCAAACAAAAAAATCGTAAATAAAAAAATATATAATGCAGGAGATAAGAATTTTTCTGTTCTTGAATTAGCGAAAATGACCAAAGATATAATAGGTGATGATGTATTACTTAAGCAAACATTATCAAATGATAATCGATCATACCATATATCATCAAAAAAAATATTTGAAGAGTTAGGATTTAAACCTAA
>CACHCK010000020.1 GCA_902578305.1 uncultured Pelagibacteraceae bacterium
TAAGAACCAATTTACTCAAGAGATTGCATTACAATATGTAACTATTACTCTTGTAGGAGGTGTGATGTGCCAACCCTTGATTGGCGTATTGCTGGACAAATTTAATAAAAGACTGCTATTGAATATAGCAGTTTTAATTACGTTCTTTTGTCCAATTCTATTCGCTATCTATCTAGATAATTTTTATGTAATGGCAGCGAGCTGTTTTATATGGGGTGGCGCTGCTAGTGGACTTTTTGCAATTTCACTCACTATGCTTGGTGAGAGATATAGTGCATCTCAAGTTGCAGGTGCTACAGCAATTCTTGTGATGGTCTTTGAGGTTGGCTCGCTTATTGGTCCTTTAATTGGAGGAAGAGTCATGGATGCAGTTGGACCAATGGGCTTTATCTATACAGTTACATCTTTTACTTTTATTTTCTTAGTGATATCAATATATCGAACGATTTGGAGATAAAGTATATGTCAGATGATTTACAAATAAAAATTGCTCAACCAGATGATTTCGAAAAAATTGGTGAGGTCTTTGATTTATATCGGCAGTTTTATAAAAAGGAGTCAAATGTAGAAGCCTGTAAAAACTATATTAAGAAACGCCTTAGTAATAAAGAGGCACAAATATTTTATATTGAAAATGAAAAAGAATGTATGGGCATGACCCAGTTGTATACAACTTTTGACTCACTGGAGTTAAGTAAAAAAATAATACTCTACGACTTGTATGTGAGATCTGAATATAGAAATAAAGGTATTGGACGTATGCTGATGAATGCTGCAAAAAGTTTTGCTGAAGAGAAAGGTGTAACGAGTGTCGAGTTGTCAACTGCTATAACAAATAAAAATGCTCAAAGTCTCTATGAGTCACTAAATTATCAACGAGATACCGAATACTACGATTACTATCTACAGATTAAGTAAGTTTTATTTTGAAATATGATCTAGTGTTTGGTCCAGCGAGGTTTTTAGCTTTTCACAAAGTTCATCCACATGGTTATTATTGAATATAAGAGGTGGGCAGAAGATCATGCCATCTCTTACAGCTCGCATCACTAAACCGTTTTCGATACAATAGTCCCTACAAATCGTTCCAACTGTGCCAGTGTCTTCAAACATTTCTCTAGTTTCTTTATCTTTCACTAATTCCACAGCTCCAATAAAACTCTTCATTCTAACTTCACCAACTAAAGGGTGCTTTTCAATTTCGCGCATTTGCTGCTCCAGATAAACCGAAACACTTCGTGATTGTTCAATAAGATTTTCTTCTTTGATAATTTTAAGATTTTCAAGGCTCACGGCACAAGCTACTGGGTGGCCTGAATAAGTATAACCGTGGTAAAATTCGCCACCTTCATTAATTAAAGTTTCACAAACTCTGTCGCAAATCATGATTCCAGACAGTGGGATATATCCTGAAGTAATCCCTTTGGCCATAGTGATAATGTCAGGTTTGATGTTATAAGTATCTGATCCAAACCAGTTTCCAGTTCTACCGAATCCACAAATGACTTCATCAACAACAAGAAGAATGTCATATTTTTTACAAATTTCTTGAACTCTTGGCCAATAGGTATCAGGTGGAATGATGACTCCTCCAGCTCCTTGAATTGGTTCTCCTATAAACGCCGCAATATTATCTGGGCCAATTTCATTTATTTTTTCTTCAATTTTATTAGCTGCATGAATACCAAAGTCATCATGAGACATATCGCCTCCATACTTGTACCAATAAGGAGGCAACACATGTTCAAAACCAGGCATCATATCTCCTTGAACATGCATCGCTGTCATGCCGCCCAAACTCATTCCAGTCATCGTACTTCCGTGATAAGCATATTCTCTGCTAATAAATGTTTTTTTATTTGGCTTGCCTTTTAAATCCCAATATCTCCTTACCATTCTTACAACAGTATCGTTGGCTTCAGAGCCGCTTGAAGAAAAGAATGCATGATTTAAATCGTGTGGACTAATTTCAGCTAACTCTTTAGCAAGTTCAATTGATGGCGGTGTCGCTGTTTTAAAAAAAGAATTATAATAAGGTAGTTCTTGCATTTGCTTATAGGCAACATCTGCAAGATTTTTTCTTCCATAACCTACATTTACACACCACAAGCCAGACATGGCATCAAGTAACTGTTTATCATCTGATGTAGTAAGGTGAACACCATCTGCTTTTGTAATGATGATACTACCTTCTTTTGCAAGCGACTTATAATCAGTAAAAGGATGCAGATGATGAGCTGTATCAATTTCCTGCCATTGCTTTGTTGTACGATTTAGATAAGCCATAATTATTTAAAAGCCTGTATGCCTGTTAAGTTTCTTCCCATAATTAAAGTATGCACATCGTGTGTACCTTCATATGTCTTTACGGTTTCCAAATTTACCATGTGTCTCATTACATGATACTCATCTGAAATACCATTGCCACCAAGAATATCTCTCGCACTCCTACAAATATCTAAACTTTTTCCAACATTATTTCTTTTTATGAGACTTACCATGTTGCTATCTGACTGATCTTCATCCATCAGACGCCCAACTCTAAGTGCAGCCTGCAGACCTAAAGCAATTTCTGTCTGCATATCAACTAACTTAGACTGAACAAGCTGAGTGCCAGCAATAGGTTTTCCAAACATCATTCTGTCCAATGCGTATTGTCTAGCTGTTGCGAAACAAAACTCTGCTGCTCCTAGAGCGCCCCATGAAATTCCGTATCTTGCACTATTTAAGCATTGAAAAGGTCCGCCCAAGCCTGATGCTTTTGGTAAAACTTTATCTTCCGAACAAAAAACATTTTCCATAACAACTTGCCCCGTTGCTGAAGCGCGCAAAGATAATTTGCCTTTAATTTTAGGTGTTGATAGTCCTTTGGACTCTCTGTCCACAATAAATCCTCTGATTACATTATCTTCGTCCTTGGCCCAAACAATAATTACATCTGCGAAGGGTGCATTACTGATCCATGTCTTGGTACCAGTCAATTCATAACCCCCTTTGACTTTTATCGCTTTGGTTTTCATTGCACCAGGATCACTACCTGCATCAGGCTCAGTCAGACCGAAGCTTCCAATGATTTCCCCTTTTGCAAGTCTTGGTAAATATTCTTCTTTTTGCGCATCAGTACCAAATTGATATATAGGAAACATAACCAGGCTTGTTTGAACCGACATGATAGATCGGTATGCACTGTCAATATTTTCAATTTCCCGAGCAATAAGCCCATAAGAGACATAATTTGTGCCCGCACATCCATATCCATGCAAATAAGAACCTAGAATTCCAAGCTCACCCATTTCATTGAAAATCTCTCTACTGAAATTTTCATTTCTGTTGTCCTCTATGATTCTAGGTAAGAGTTTTTCCTGGCAATAAGATCTCACTGACGACTTTAAAATTTTCTCTTCACTCGAAAGTTGGTCATCGATGACCAAGACGTCATCCCATGCAGACATTGCTTTATGTTGTGATTGTTTATCTTGAATATTTATAACCATTAAAGTTGTTATATGATATTATCCTGATATTAGTAAACTAATTTTTTTATGGATACTCAAAATAAGCCACTAATTGCTGTATTTGCCGACGTAATTGAAAAAGCAGAATTGCATCGGACATATCATGCGTCAGGAACGAACTATATAAAAGCTGTGGCTGAAGCTACTAGCTGTATACCTGTCATTTTACCAGCCCTCGGCTCAACAATTGACTACAGAAACACTCTGAGAAAATTTGATGGGGTGATGCTAACAGGCAGTCTCTCAAACGTTTATCCTGAGTTTTATAATAAAGACAAAATAGTTGAACCATTAGACATCGATCGAGATAAGACTGTTCTCCCTATGATTGATTTCATATTTAAAAATGAAATTCCTATGTTAGCTATTTGTAGGGGCTTTCAAGAAGTTAACGTTGCAATGGGGGGCTCTCTTCACGCAGATATTCATGATGTACCAGGAAGAATGGATCACAGGTGCCCAGAATCTGATGATCCAGAAGTACAATTTTCAAAACAGCATGAAGTTTATTTAACTGAAAATGGAAAATTTGAAAAGTTGGCCGGTACACCAACTATAGAGGTAAATTCACTTCATACTCAAGGAATCGATAAAATTGCAAATAATCTGGTTATTGAAGGTGTCGCTAAAGACGAAACAGTTGAAGCTATCAGTTTATCAAATTACAGCGGTTACTTTTATGGAGTTCAATGGCATCCAGAGTATTCAGCAACTACAGATGACTTTTCAAAAAAATTATTTGCAAGTTTTAGTGAGTCTGTCGAAAAAAATAGTCTCAGTAAAATTAAATAAAAAAATTACTGTAAACTACTGTCCCAATCGTAAGTAAAGCAAGAATTATCACTACAGCTTGTCTTATTACATTTTTATTAATTAAAAAGTTAAATATTAAGCTTCCAGACCAACACCATATAGAATGAGAAATTGACTGAATGAAAAAAAATGTCCCTGCAACAATAATGACTTCCAATACCCAGCTTGAAGAAGTGTATGTATTCCCAAAGGAAGTGAATTGCGTATAAGCAGCGATTACCATCGCCCAACCTTTAGGATTTAACGGGTGAACCAGTAAACCATTTAAAAAATTAGGTGCCTTTTCATTTTGTTCACCTCCAGTTGATTGAAAATTCAAAAAAAGTATTTTCCATGAAAGCCAGCATATATAGGCTGTGCCAATTACTTCAATAATACTCACCAATATCGGGTTTGAGTTCAAAAGACTTAAAAATCCAATTCCTAAACCAATTGTTAAAAACAATTTCCCACAGGTAACGCCTATTACAAAAGGTACTGACTTGTAAAACCCATGTTGGGCTCCAGCGCTCATTAGTAATAAATTTGCGGGGCCAGGCGTTATAACCATAATGGTCGCAAAAATAAATAATGCAGAATAAAGTGATAAGGTCATTTTCTTCTAGCTTGAGCAATTTTTGACGCCGACTTCAAAGCTGCTATTAAGCTATTGGGTGATGCAATGAATTTCT
>CACHCK010000021.1 GCA_902578305.1 uncultured Pelagibacteraceae bacterium
ACTTACTTTTCAAAAGTATTCACATTTTGTGATTATTAATGATATATAAATCTTACATTTTGGCCACGTGGCGGAATGGTTACGCAGAGGACTGCAAATCCTTGTATACCGGTTCGATTCCGGTCGTGGCCTCCATTCATATTAAGACAAATGCTTTTGAAGAGACTCAATAATCTTATTTGCTTGGTCGTCTCTTATCCAAGAGTGGAAACTCTTTATCATTGACGGTGAAAAATTAGGTAGCAATTGATTGAGTTTGTTTTTTATAGACTTTGTTGATACCCCTTTTTGATGTGACGCTAGAAATGCAATATATGATTGTGGGTATTCAGGTTGTAACCTTACCAGTTTTTCTGAAAATTTTTGTGCTTCTTTTGTATTTTCATCAATGAAATTAAATCGCCACAATTCATAATAAGTTCTCCATTGTCCGTAAATATCTTCATACAATTCAAGTGCTTTATTCATTTCAATATATGCTCTTTTTCTCTCATCAATCTGATATAGTGCTGAACCAAATAAACGTCTTCCATGTGCAAATTTTTTATTTAGTTTTATAGAATTATAGGAATGGTTGAGAGCAAGATCAAAGTTTCCACCATAATAATATGATAAACCAAACGCAAATTGACATAAAAAATTATTTTCGTTTAATGAAACTGAGCTCCTCGCTAAGTTTAACAATGTTTTTCTTACTTTATTTGGATCTCTTACGTTAAACATCCAGAGTTTATCGGCATAGGACATGGCAATCTTCGAAATCGTAATTGCCAAATCTTCTTTGGGTATTGAATTGCTCAGTTTATCGTATGAATTCTTTGATAATAAAAACCTAATTGTTCTTTTATCTTTTTGATTTTTAGACTTTCTAATTACTCCATTTTCTTCAAGATATTTCAATCTTCTCCATAAAGTTCTTTCGGGTGATTGTGTAAAATATTGAATATCATAAAAAGATAGTCCTTTATAAAAATTTACATACAGCCTAAAAACTATTTCTAAATCTAATATGCTGGTTAGGGCCAAGGACTTAAGAACTTTAAATAAGCCACCATAAAGAAAACTAAAGACAGCCTCGTCAAGTAAATTTACATTTTTGGATACTTGGTCACTTCTTCCAAAACCAAATTCGTAAATGTTATCTTTTTGTACAGTCATTTTGATTATTTATATCTTTGTTCTGAAAGTAAAACTAGATATAAACTTTATCTTTTGTTATAAAAGGCTATACAATCCCCGGTAGCTCAGTTGGTAGAGCAAGCGGCTGTTAACCGCTTTGTCACTGGTTCGAGTCCAGTCCGGGGAGCCAAATCACAGAATTTGGCTTAAGAATGTTTTAGTTCTCTCACTTTCAGGATTATCAAAAAAGTCTTTAGGGTTTTTTGCTTCAACAATTTGACCTTCATCCATAAAAATAATTGAGTCAGCAACTTCTTTTGCAAATCCCATTTCATGTGTAACAACAATCATGGTCATTCCACCTTTAGCAAGTCCTACCATCACATCTAGAACTTCCTTGATCATTTCAGGGTCAAGAGCTGAGGTGGGTTCATCAAAAAGCATTATCCTTGGCTCCATACACAGGGCTCTTGCTATTGCTGCTCTTTGTTGCTGTCCACCAGACAACTGGGCAGGATACTTGTGAGCTTGATCATCAATTTGAACTCTTTTTAAATACTCCATAGCTTTATCTTTAGCTTCTGCCTTTGGTAATTTTCGTACCCAAATTGGTGCGAGCGAACAATTGTCTAATATGGATAAGTGCGGAAATAGATTAAATTGTTGAAATACCATTCCAACTTCTCCGCGAATTCTTTCAATACTTCTGCTGTCATTAGTAAGCTCTGTACCTTCTACTATAATATTACCTCTTTGATGCTCCTCTAACCTGTTAATGCATCTAATAAGAGTTGATTTACCAGAACCAGATGGACCACATATTACAATCTTCTCCCCTTTATTGATTTCAAGATTAATATCATTTAAAACATGAAGTTCACCAAACCACTTATGAACATTTTTCATTTCTATCATCAATTCAGACATATTATCTCCCTGTATCTAATTTCTTTTCTAACCTTTGACTGTACCAACTCATAGCGTAACAAAAAACCCAAAATACTGCAGCAGCAAATACATAACCTTCATGTGAGAATCCTAGCCAATCTGGGTTTGTTCCAACAAATTGAATGATACCAAGAAAATCAAATAAACCTATAACTAAAACAAGAGTTGTGTCTTTAAATATTGCTATAAAACTTCCTATAATTGCGGGAATCACCATTTTAAGTGATTGAGGCAAAATTACCAACGCCATCATTCTCCAGTAGGTTAATCCAACAGCTTGCGAGGCTTCATATTGACCTTTCGGCATTGCTTGTAAACCACCTCTTACTACCTCAGCTAGATATGCCGCTGAAAAGAACATGACTCCTATCAATGCTCTGATTAATTTATCAAAATTAACGCCCTCGGGCATAAACAATGGAAACATATTAGAAGCCATAAACAGAACTGTAATGAGTGGCACGCCTCTCCAAATTTCAATAAATATTGTGCATAAAATTGAAACAACTGGTAGTTTTGATCTTCTTCCAAGGGCCAACATTACTCCAATTGGAAGAGACAGTACAATTCCTACTCCTGCAATAACTAGTGTTAAGAATAACCCTCCCCATAAACGAGTTTCAACTGCCTCAAGACCAAGGCCTCCTGAAAGCATGATCACACAAATGATTGGGAATATTACAAGCAAAAACGCACCAACCCATCCCTTATACTTCAAATTAGGAACTAAGAGATAGACACCTGAAATTAATAAAATAAGATAAACTAAATTTATTCTCCACAATTCTTCAGTTGGATATAATCCGTAAAATATGAGCTTGATGTTTTGCTGTATAAATATCCAGCATGCTCCTTCATTGGTACAGTCTTCTCGAGTTGAGCCGACAAAATTTGCATCTAAGAGTATCCAATTTACCAGAGGTGGGATAAGGATATAAAGTAAGTAAAGGCCAAAAACTGTAAGTAAAGAATTATACCAATTAGAAAAAAGATTTTTTCTAAGCCAGCCCATTGTTCCTAATTCGATTACTGGAGGTCCAACCTCTTTGTTGATAGCGCTCATTTATCTTTCACCGTCAACTTTCATAAATCGATTAAATAGATTCATAACCAAAGATGTAAACAAACTTAAAAATAGATATACACCCATTACCATACCAATAATTTCAATTGCTTGCCCGGTTTGCATTAACGCCGTTCCTGCAAAAACTAAAACGAGATCAGGGTACGCAATTGCAGCTGCCAAGGAAGAGTTTTTAGTTAAGTTTAAATATTGGTTAGTTAATGGAGGCACAATAACCCTTAAAGCCTGAGGTATAATTATCAGTCGAAGTATCAAATTTTGTTTAAGTCCAACAGATTTTGCAGCTTCTGTTTGACCTTTCGAAACTGCCATTATGCCGCCTCTTACTACCTCTGCAATAAAAGATGCTGTATACATGGCCAAAGCAAAAGTTAAAGCAACTAATTCAGGTATTAACTTTATGCCGCCTTTAAAATTAAAACCTTTTAATTCAGGATATTCAAAAGAAACTGGAAATCCAGTTACAGCTAAACTTATAAAAAATGTACCTAAAATTAATGCCGTTGATACATAGAAGGCGGGAAATCTCTCGCCGGTCCTATTTTGTCTGCGTTTAGCCCATACAAATATTCCAATTGAGATTATTATTGTTAACCAAAGCAAGTAAAATATAATTGAGGATCCCTCACCAAATATAGTGTCTGGTATAAATAATCCTCTGTTATTTAGAAAAAATGAGTCGTAAAGCTCAAGACTCTGCTTAGGTTTTGGAAGCGCCCTTAAAACAGCAAAGTACCAAAAAAATATTTGAAGAAGCAATGGAATATTTCTAAGAATCTCAACGTAAGCCTCTGCAATTTTTGCAATCAACCAATTAGATGACAGACGCATAATTCCTACAGTAAATCCAATTAGTGTTGCAAAAAGAATTCCTATTCCAGCAACCAGCAAGGTATTCAATAAACCTACTATAAAAGAGTCTAAATAAGTAGATGTAGGAGAATAATCTATAAGAGTCATACCTATATCAAATTGAGATTCAACTCCTAAAAAATGAAAACCACTTGCGAGTCCTCTTTCAAGCATATTGCGAGCTGTATTAGTGACTATGTAATAAATACCAAGCGCCACTAAGCCTAAAGTAATAATCTGATAAAAGTATCCTTGAACACTCCTATTAAATAGAAAACTTCCGATTTTTGATTTATCCGTCTCCATAACAGCTAAAAACTATATATTGATTTGAATTATTTACACATAAAAAAAGGGGGCCAAGAGGCCCCCTCTTTAGAGTGATCTTTGCTAGAAATTACTTCTACTATTATCTAGCTGGAGGAGCATAAAGGACTCCACCATTTTTATAAGAAGCATTAGGTGACCCTGCTCTTGCAAGACCTACAGGAGTATTTTCTCCCACGTGTTTTTCATAAACATCACCGTAGTTTCCTACTTTTGTAACAATGTCATAAGACCAGCTGTCACCTAAGTTCAAGCCTGCGCCTGTTCCACCTTCTTTACCACATAGTCTTGCAACTACAGGGTTTGAAGTCAAGGCACACTCTGTCTTAGCATTTGATTGAGTTAAGCCGAATTCTTCAGCTTCAATCATAGCGTTCAATGACCATCTAACAACGTCTGCCCAGTCTCCGTCACCTTCTCTAACAACAGGTCCTAAAGGTTCTTTAGAAATTGTTTCAGGAAGAACAACGTGTGCATCTGGATCAGCTAGTTTTGTTCTTTGAGCTGCTAGACCTGATTTATCAGTTGTGTAAGTATCGCAACGACCTTCGTCATACGCATTTACAACTTCGTCAGCTTTTTCGAAAACAACTGGCTCATAAGCCATGCCATTTGCCCTAAAAAAGTCAGCCATATTTAATTCAGTCGTAGT
>CACHCK010000022.1 GCA_902578305.1 uncultured Pelagibacteraceae bacterium
CAGCTCAACAGATTTATATGGGGGTACATGGAACCTGTTCGCAAATACAATGAAAGATTTAGGCATAGAAGTAAGATTTGCAGATCCTACAGATCCTGAAAGTTTTAGAAAAATGACGGATGATAATACACGTGCTTATTATGCTGAAACTTTACCAAATCCAAAACTTAAAGTATTTCCAATTAGAGAAGTTGCTGATATTGGTGATGAATATAATATTCCTTTAATTGTAGATAACACCGCTGCACCCGTAATTTGTAAACCCATTGAACACGGTGCAACAATCGTTGTTCACTCCCTTACAAAGTTTATTGGAGGCCATGGCACAACTATAGGTGGTATAATTGTTGATAGTGGAAAGTTTGATTGGGCAAAAGACCCTAAAAGACAACCGATGCTTAATAATCCTGATCCAAGTTATCACGGGATGGTATGGACAGAGTTTGCAAAAGCAGTTGGTCCGATCGCTTATATTGTAAGAGCAAGATTTGTGGGATTAAGAGACCTAGGCCCTGCTTTGCCACCACAAAGTGCTTTTCAAATAATTCAAGGTCTAGAAACTGTATCCTTGAGAATGGAAAAACATTGCTCTAACGCGGCTAAGGTAGCTGAATATCTCTCAAATCATAACAAAGTTTCAAGAGTTATATATGCTGGTCTAGATGAGGGGGAAGCAGGTGAGAGGGCCAATAAATACTTGAAGGGAGGACATGGTGCGCTTTGTGGGATCGAACTCAAAGGGGGTAAAGCAAGTGGAGAAAAATTTATTAATAATCTTAATATGTTCTATCATGTTGCTAATATCGGAGATGCGCGTAGCCTTGCAATCCACCCAGCATCTACAACTCACTCTCAATTATCTGACGAGGATATGGAATCTGCTGGTGTGAATCCAAGTTATGTAAGGCTTTCCATTGGTATTGAACACATTGATGATATTATTGAAGACCTTAAAAACGCTTTAGATTCAGCGTAAACGAAGCTTAGAGTCTCTTCACGATAGATTATTGTTCTGAAGGGACTTTTTGCTAAGCATCCACATTGAAATTGAAATCAAAAATAAGACGATAGCATTTCCTTGATGAGCAAGTGCTAAATGCCATGGTATATTTTGAAATGTCATTAAAATACCAAGCAAAATCTGAAATAAAAAAATTATATTAAAAAATATGAACAAATAATTTTTGTTTATTTTACAATTATTTTTAAAAAAAACATAATTAATGTAAATGACTATAAATAATAGCAATATTGCAAATGATCGATGTAAAAATATAATATATTCTCCAGTTTCAAAAAAATTTATTATGCCTCTCAAGCTATTATTTTCTATTAAAGGAAATATATATCCATCGTACATTGGCCATGTATTATATAATAATCCTGAGTGAGTGCCTGATACAAATGCTCCATATGCAATTTGAAAGAAAATAAATAATAACAATAGTAAAAATAGAAATTCATTATTAGACTTTAAGTAAAAACTATTACCTTTGATCTGACTTATGCCTGTATCTAAAAGGGTTTGAAAAGTAATGCCCAAAATAATAAACGCCATTGTTAAGTGCATAGCTAAACGATATTGACTTACATCTACTCTACCGACGAGCCCACTCTTGACCATGTACCAACCAATAATTGCTTGAACTCCTAAAAGGAAACCTATTATGAATAATCTTATAAAGTACTTTTTATGTATTTGTTTCTTAGCTAATAAATAAATTAAAGGTATTAAATATAATACCCCTATTAAACGTGCAAAAAATCTATGAAACCACTCCCAAAAATATATAATTTTAAATTCATTAAGTGTCATAGCGCTATTTACCAACATAAATTCGTCAATTGTTTGATATTTGCCAAATTCTATTTGCCATTGAGTTTCATTAGTAGGATACATTATGCCTGAAATTGGAAGCCATTCTGTGATTGATAGACCTGAATCAGATATTCTAGTATATCCACCAATAAGTATTATTGAACATATGGATAGTGTTAGAGATAATAGCCATATTGAAAATATATTGATTTTCACTGTCATAATTATTAAATAATTGTCATGTTAAAAACAAAAAAATTACTTAGTATTGTTCTTTTTATATTAATGATGTTTCTATATTGCTTATTAGTTATGGCTTTTTTAATTAAAATCAACTTTAATAATTGGCTAATTGAATTTATTGTTTATTTTATTTTGGGAATATTATGGGTTTTTCCATCAATGTATATTTTGCGACCTTTTAAAAAAAGATGATAACGAAAAAAAATAGCTCAATTAAAATGAGAGAAATTAGAAAAAAAATAGATAAAGTCGATTCTAAAATACTTCCACTTATGGTTAAAAGGTCTAAGTTGGTGAATAAGGCTCTTGATCTTAAAAATAAAAAATCAGAAATTGTTGATATAAAGAGGATAAATCAAATTAAAAAGAAAGTTACAGCACAATCAAAAAAACTTGGAGCTAATCCAAAGTTAATTAGTGATATTTGGGTTTCAATTATTAAAAATTTTATTGAGTATGAAAAAAGAAATTTTAAAAAGTAATTACTTACTGTGAGGTGGTAATTTCTTTTCCACAAACCATTCGTGCTTCTTAGTTGCAGGATTATATTTTTTCATTCTAAGTTTATCTTTTGCTTTTAATCCTGAAGTAGGTTTTTTAGCATAATAGTAAAATTTACTATCATTTTTATCTTCTGGTACTAAACGTACTTTTACTGTAGATTTTTTTGCCATTATTTATTATCAAGTTTTTTTCTTAGTTCTACTAAGTCTTCTAACACATTGATCAGTTTTTTTCTCTTAGATTCATTAATTGTATGTTGAGGTAAAGTATGTGTGTTCAATTGTTCATTATTATTTTTTTTACTTGCTGTAAAGCTTTTTTGTGAATTTAGCTCAATTAACTGTTTTGTTCCATTCTCCTTTATTACTTTCTGAACACCACGAATTGTATATCCATCGTTATATAATAAGCTTTTAATTCCTTGAAGTAATCTTACATCTTCAGGTCTATAATACCTTCTTCCTCCACCTCTTTTAATAGGTTTAATCTGTACAAATTTTGTTTCCCAAAACCTTAACACATGTTGGGGCAATGATAAATCTTTTGAAACTTCACTTATAGTTCTAAATGCTTCAGGTGATTTTGAATCCATTTAAAAATTATTCCTCAATATAATGCTTGTTTCTGGAATTAACTTTAGACTTTAAAACATTAGATGCCCTAAAAGTAACCACGCTTCGAGCAGTAATAGGAACTTCTTGACCAGTCTTTGGATTGCGACCAATCCTCTCCTTCTTTTTACGAACTACAAAGGTACCAAAAGAAGATATTTTCACATCATCTCCGTGTATTAAGCTTTTTAATATTTCCCCAAAAACTGAATCAACAAGAGTTGCTGACTCATTTCTGGATAGACCAACATTCTTAAATACAGCTTCGCTTAAGGTAGATCTTGTTGTGGTTTTATCCATATAAAAAATTATATAAAATTAATTACTTATAACAATAAATTAATTAATTTTTTTTGCTTTTAAAATCCTCTTTTATCTTGCATTTCCATTACGTATTTCTTTATTTTTTCATTCACTTTGTTAAGTAGTAATGAGTAAATAATATCTCCTGCATAAGAAACCCCTCTGAATTCTGATTGTCCGTGGCATTTTACTACGAGTGAATTTAATCCCATGAAAATTCCACAATTATGAACTCTTGGATCTAGTCTCTCACTAACTGAACTAAGTGACACTGACGAAAGAATATATCCTAATTTTGATAGCAATGAACTTCGATAGGCATCTTTCAAGTGATTTTGAAACAATTTCGCAGTTCCTTCTGCAGTTTTAAGAGCAATATTACCAGTAAATCCGTCCGTAACTACAACATTTGTCTTTCCAATTGAAATATCGTTTCCTTCAACAAAGCCGTAATAATTAATTAAATTAGCTTCATCTAGCTCTCTTAATCTATTCGAAGCGATTTTAATCTCATCATTTCCTTTTGTATCTTCTATTCCCACATTTAATATACCTATACTTGGTTTTTCTATTTGGAATAAAATTGAAGCTAAGCTCGAACCTAATATCGCATTATCAATCAAATATCTTGAGTCTAATTTGGTATTTGCCCCTAGATCTAAAACTATTGACTCCCCTTTCATGTTTGGCCAGATCGAAGCTATAGAGGGTCTTTTAATTTCAGAGAGAGTTTTAATGTTTAGCAATGCTAATGTCATTAGTGCTCCTGTATTTCCAAATGAAAGAATAGCATCAGACAATTTATTTTTAACTGAATTAATTGCTAAATTCATACTTGAAGTATTTTTTGATTTTATAATTTCAGATGGCTTATCATCCATTGAAATAAATTCTTGGCAATTGATTACTTCAACAGACTTTACTAGTGCTTTGAATTTTGTAATTTTTTTTTTAATTAAATTCTCATCTCCAAATAATAAGAATTTATAATTTATATTTCTAAGCAAAGATTGCTCAAGACCTTTTAAAATTTCGTGGATCTTTGTTTCACTACCTAACATATCCACTGATAATGTAAAAATTTTATTCAAAATA
>CACHCK010000023.1 GCA_902578305.1 uncultured Pelagibacteraceae bacterium
GAATTTGCTGCTGAAGTAACAGCTGCAATGGCTGATGCCAACCCTGACGCCGCAGCTGACATGGCTGCTGCTGTAGCCCAATTTGCACCTGATGCTGCTGCATCTGTTGCATCTGAACTTATTTCTAATGACCCTGAAGCTGCGGGTGAACTTGCAGCTGCAATGGCCGAAGCAAATCCAGCTGCTGCCGGAGATATTGCTGGTGCATTAATGGAATCAGCACCCGAGCAAGCTGTAGCTGCTGCTGCAGCAATGGCCGAAGCTAGTCCTGCTGCCGCTGCATCTGCAGCACAAGGCATGGCTGCTGTTGTGGCCGATGCAGGTTTCTTTGACGGTGGAAACGCTGACATAGCAACACAAGCCGCTGCTGCAATGGCAGAAGCTGCACCAGAAGTTGCTGCTTCAGTTGCCGCAGGTATTGCAAGTGGTAATCCTGAAATGGCCGCTGATGTTGCTGTTGCAATGGCAGAAGCTGCACCTGATGCCGCTTCCGCAATCGCAGGTGGAATGGCAAGAAGCGCACCTGATGCTGTTGGTGATGTTATCGGAGCAATGGCCGATGCCAATCCAGAAGCTTTAAATGATATTGCAACAGGAGTTGCGCAAATTGCACCGGCTGCCGCTGGTGATGCAATGGCTGCTGTTGTTGATGCAAACCCTGAAGCTGCAGTTGCTGCTGCAACTGCAATGGCTGCTGCTAACCCTGCAGCCGCTCAAGATATTACTGCCGCAATAATAGAAGTTGATCCTGGTGCTGCTGCAGATACCGCTGCTGCGTTAGCAGAAGCTGTTCCTCAAGCTGCTGGAATGATTGCCGCAGGTGTTGCAGAGGCTGCGCCTGAAGCTGCTGCAGATGTGGCAGGCTCACTTGCTGAAGCCAATCCTGCCGCTGCTGCGCTAATTGCTACGTCTGTCGCTCAGGCTGCACCAGAACTTGCTGGAGATATTGCTGCTGATATGGCCGCTGTTAATCCAGAAGCTATGGCAGGTGCTGTAGCAAATATTGCTGCTACTGTTGCTGCTGCAGATCCAGACTTGGCTGCTGATATTGCCGGAGACATGGCTGCGATTAATCCTAATGCCGCAGGAGCAATTGCTAATGTTGTTTCGGCCCAAGCTCCAGAAGCTGCTGCTGAAGCTGCTGCCGCACTGATACAAGCTAATCCAGATGCCGCTGGAGCGATTGCCGCTGGTGTTGCTGCTCAAGCACCAGAAGCAGCTGCTGATGCAGCTACCGCACTGGTTGAAGCTAATCCTGACGCTGCCGCTGCAATTGTAGGTGGAATGGCAAATGCAAATCCAGACGCTGTTGCTGATGTTGCTGGAGCTATGATGGAAGCCGCTCCTGACGCTGCCACTGCCATGGCTGGCGCTGTGGCTCAAGCCGCTCCTGAAATGGCAGGAGATATGGCTGCTGCTATTGCCGAGAGTAATCCTGAACTAGCCGTTGAGGCTGCTGCTGCAATGGCTGAGGCTAACCCTGCTGCCGCACAAATGGCTGCAGAAGGAATGATGGAAGCCGCACCTGAGCTTGCTGCTGATGCAGCAAATGCGATGGCCGCTGCTGCGCCTGAAGCTGCTGCTGATATCGCAGGTGGAATGGCAATGGCTAATCCTGAAGCTGCTGCTGATATTGCTGGCGCAATGGTTGCAGCTAACCCTGATATTGCGGGCGACATTGCTACTGGTGTTGCGATGGCCGCTCCTGTTGCAATGGAAAATGTTGCAAATACTTTAATTGAAGCAAACCCTGAAGCAACAGCTACGATGGCCGCTGTTCTTGCAGAAACTGCACCCGGAGCCGCTGACAATATGATGAGCTCCGTTGCTGAATTGAACCCTGATGCCGCATTAGCCGTTGCTGGTGCGATGGCTGAAGCAAACCCAATGGCTGCTGAGGGTACAGCTGGAGCAATAGCCGATACATTACCTGATATTGCTGCCGATGCTGCTGGCGCTATGGCTGCCGCTAACCCAGACGTTGCTGGAGATATTGCTGCAGGAATGGCTGGAGCAAATCCAGAAATTGCTGGAGATATTGCTGGAGCAATGATGGATGCCGCTCCAGAGGCTGCTCAAGGAATTGCTCAAGGAATTGCCGCTGCTGCACCTGATCAAGCTGCAGATGTTGCTGGTGCGATGGCTGAAGCCAATCCAGAATTTGCTGGAGATATCGCCGGTGGTATGGCCGCTGGCGACCCAGGACAAGCTGCTGATATAGCAACGGCTATGGCTGCTGCAAATCCGGAAGCTGCTGCTGATATTGCAGGAGGTGTTGCTGAGTTTGCACCAAGTGCTGCTGGAGATGTTGCTGGTGCTATGGTTGAAGCAAACCCTGAAGCTGCAACAGATATGGCCGCTGCAATGGCTGAGGCGAATCCAATTGCTGCAGGAGCTGCAATGGGAGCAATGGCAGAAGCTGCTCCAGAAATTGCTGCAGATGCTGCGAGCGCGATGGTCGCTGCAAATCCAGATGCTGCAGGTTTAGCAGCACAAAGTTTAGCAGACGCTGCTCCTGAATTAGCAGCTGACGCTGCAACTGCAATGTTGGAAGCTGCTCCTGATGCAGCTGGTGCAATTGCTGGTGGAGTTGCAAGAGGTGATGCTGATATTGCCGCTCAAGTTGCAACAGATATGGTTAACGCCAATCCAGAATTAATGGGAGATATTGCAGGAGGTGTTGCGCAAATGGCTCCTGGCGCTGCCGGCGATGTAGCTGGCGCAATAGCTGAAGCAGATCCAGCTCTTGCTGCTGAAGCTGCTGGTGCGATGATGGAAGCTAATCCAGCTGCTGCCTCTGCGGCTGCTGCGGGTATGGCAAATGCTGCTCCTGAAGTTGCAGGCGATGTTGCTGGCGCAATGATGGAGGTTGCAATGGCACCTGATTTTGCCGCTGACTTTGCTGAAAATGCAGCTTCTGCAAATCCAGATTTGAGCCCAGAACAACTAGATGCGTTAGTAGATAATTTTGCGGGTAATGCCGTTGGAGCAATTGCTCAAGGAATGGCAGCTGGTGACCCTGATATTGCAGGTGATATGGCTGGTATCATGATGGACGCGGCTATGGCTAACCCTGATATGGCTGAAAATTTTGTAGGCGAGATTGCTGGCGGTATGGCTGCAGGCGCGCCTCAACAAGCAGGTGAAATTGCTGTTGGAATGATGGAAGCTAACCCTGATATGGCTGGAGATATTGGTGGTGGGGCTGCTGCTGGTAATCCGCAAGTTGCAGCTGGTGTTGCAATGGAAATGGTTGGAGCAGATCCAAATTTAGTTAATGATATTGCTGGTGGAGTTGCTGAAATGGCACCTGCTACTGCAGGAGGTGTTGTCGGCGCAATGGTTGCTGATAACCCTGATGTTGCTGCTGGAGT
Source organism: uncultured Pelagibacteraceae bacterium (assembly GCA_902578305.1). GTDB lineage: Bacteria > Pseudomonadota > Alphaproteobacteria > Pelagibacterales > AG-422-B15 > CACNXQ01. The sequence goes on from CACHCK010000023.1 coordinate 3,375, forward strand.
AATTGATGCAGCAATGACAGCAAACCCAGCCGCTGCTGGTGCAGTTGCTGGCGGAGTCTTAGCAGCTGTTCCTGATGGAGAAGCTGCTGTTGGCATTATGCAAGAAGTTGCGGCTGCAAATCCTGATGCAGCTGGAGCTTTTGCTGGTGGAATGGCGCAAGCTAACCCAGCCGCTGCCGGTGAAATTGCTGGTAACCTTGCTGCTATTGATCCGGCGCTTGCTGGAGATATGGCAGGCGCGATGGCAACTGCTAACCCTGCCGCTGCAGGTTTGGTTGCTGCAGGTGTTGCTGAACTTGCACCTGACGCTATTGGTGCAATTGCTGGTTCCATGGCAGATGCGAACCCGGCTATTGCAGGACAAGTTGCTGCTGGGATGGCACAGTTTGATCCAGGAGCTGCAGCTCAGTTTGCAGGTGATTTGGTCGCTTCTAATCCAGAAATGGCTGCAAACATCGCAAGTGGAATGGCACAATTAGCTACTCAAGGTGGAATGGCTGATCTTGCTGGAGAATTTATGGGCCAGATGGCAGCTGCTAATCCAGAGATGGCAGGAATGATGGCTGCAGGTATGACTCAAATGATGGGTAACCAAGGAGCAGCATTCATGGCTGACATGGGTGATGTGATGGGAGCTGATATGGCTGCTCAGCTTCAGTCAAATATGCAAGCACAGATGGCTGACATGCAATCAATGATGCAAAATGCAATGCAGGCTGGCGACATGTTTATGGGGCCGATGATGACTGCAGAAATGATGGGACCGGCAGACTTTGGTGGCATGATGGATATGGATATGGGCATGCTTCCTGGCATGGGACCTATGATGGGACCAGATCCAATGATGATGGGCATGGGACCTATGATGGGACCAGATCCAATGATGCAACTTGGTATGGACATGGGTATGGACCCAATGATGATGATGAACGATCCTATGGCTGCGATGAGCATGGGCATGGATATGATGATGAACGACCCAGCTATGATGCAAATGGGAATGGACTTCTTTGGCGGCCCTGAAAACATGATGAATGAAATGATGATGGGCATGAACG
>CACHCK010000024.1 GCA_902578305.1 uncultured Pelagibacteraceae bacterium
GCTATTTTCAATAATACATTTGGATCTTGATCATAGAATAATTTTTTAAATGCTTCTGTTTTAATATTTACAGATTCTTTTATAACTCCATCAAAGTCCCAAAAAAAATATTTATAATCATCTAAAAAATTTGTACTCAAGACTTTCTATGCCATGTTTGATTGTAAACACTACCAAATTCAGAGGTTTCAATTAAACTTGAGTGTTGTTTTTTTTCTAATGTTAAACCTGCACTTGCTAATAAATTGTTACACTCATTAGATTGTGCATAAAAATCATCATTTATCTCTATATGTACACTTTGTACTTTAGATAATAGTGCAGTTGCTCCTCTTAGAATGAAATGTTCAATGCCATCAACATCAATTTTTATATGGTCAGGCAAAGGTAAACCAAATTTTTTTGGTAAATCATCAATTTTAAACCCAAATACATTATGGCTAAATAGTTCCTTTAGTTCCTTGCCATCAAAACCTATATTATAATTAAATGAAGATAGTGCCCCGCCCCATTCTTTTGATTGAAGTTTCAAAATTGATTGTTGATTTTGGTCGGAAAGCGCAAATGGACAAATATGAATTTGGTTTGTGCAGTTGTTTATATAAATATTTCGAGCAAGTAATTCTAAATTAAATACTGAGGGTTCAAAGCAATAAACTTCGCTTTTACTTTTTTTTGCAGCATATATAGAATAAAGTCCAACATTCGCACCCACATCCCAAAAAGTTTCATTTTCTTTAAAACTGTCAATCCATTGTAATGTTTCAGGTTCTTTTGAGGAGAAAGTCTCAGCCCGCCAATACGTAAGTCTTGTCGGAATTGATAACCTTATATTAACTCCGTTATGAGATATATCTTTTTCTTTATTTATCATAAAATTTATCACTTCATAAAGAAAAGTTCGACCAATCTTAAAATTATATATTAAAGTGACAATTAAATTAAAAATTTTTAAAATAAAAATTTTGGTTTTAAGCATTATTTCTATTTTTTTAGATCGTTTATTATCTCAAGTATGCCTTTTCCAATATCAACATATTTGTTTAAAGAGTATTTAAATTCTGATCTTTTTTTATAGGCATAAGGTGTTCGAACGTAATGCCCGTTGTAGTCTTTCTCTTCAAATTTCACATCTTTTTTAATTCCAAGTATCTCGGACACTACATTTAATAAATCATATACTCTTGTAGTTTCATTTCCCGTAAGAGTAATACATTGATTTTTAAAACTTTCATCTAAAATATCAACGCTTGCTCGAGCTGCATCTTCGACATGAATATATTCTCTGACTGAATCAATGTTACCTTCATAACTTACTACCCCGTCTTTAATTGCATTTTCTAAGATTTTACGAATTCCATTATTTTTGTCACTTCTAGAACCATATAAAGAACCATATCTTAATATTCTGTAATTGATGTTAAAAAGATTTTTAAATTCTTCAATGTAATCTTCAGCAGCTACTTTACTGCATCTATAAAAACCCCCCTCCCTACTGTTGACATAAACAGTACTTGCATAAACAAAAGTAGTTTTGGGGTTTTGCTTGCAATACTCTAATATATTTAATGTTCCAATAATATTTTGCTTCACTGTTTCTAGTGGTTTATCAATTGAGTCATCAAGGTCTGCGAGTCCAGCAAAATGATACACAACATCTGAACCTCTTAATGCCTTCATAAGCTTTTCTAAGTTTAATATATCTCCTATAATCTGGGTTTGGTTTTCTCTAATATATGGGGATTCTTTTATATCAAAAATTTTCACTTGATGACCATCAAGTGAAAGTTGGTCACACACATGGGAACCTAAAAACCCGCTTCCTCCAATAACTGTAACTTTCATATAAATTTTCTAACAAATTGACTCAAAGTAATTTTTAATTCCTATTTCATCACTTTTTAGATTAATTAACTGTTCTTCTAAACTATTTATATTTATATTTAAAGTATTCTTTAATTTTACATTAGATAAGCTTAAATCTAATGGTCTTTTGACCCAATTAATATCGGGATGGAATTCTGCTCTATTTATCAACTTTTTGTTTAAATCAAACTTATCAGCAATTTCTTGCGCGAAATGATATTTAGAAATTCTTTCGTTTGATGATATATTAAAAGTACCGCTTTCGTTTATATTCAATAATGAAAAAATAATTTGATATAAATCAAATAAATATAACGGACTAAAAAAAATATTTGTATAACAATTAATTTTTTGCTCTTTTCTTAGAGATGAAATTATCCAATCTGAGAGCGAATTTCTTTTACTCATACCCCAGCCATAGAATGTCGTTCTCAATATTAATGAAGTAGGACAAAAATTTATAATTTCATCTTCTGCTTCAGCTTTTGATTTAGCATATACATTTAGAGGTTTCAGCATTGATTTCTCACTATCTAACTCATTATCACCTGAATGTAATGAGTCAGTTGAAATAAAGATATGCTTTACTTGATTAATCGAACAAGCATTAGCAATAATTTTGGCAAGTTTTGAATTCACTTTAAATGCTAAGTCAGGATTCTGTTCGCAATATTCTATGTTAGTTAGTGCTGCTGCATTTATTACAACATCATATTTATTATTAGCTAGGTATTTAATAAGCTCAGTTTCATCAAAACCATTTAATTTTTGTTTTTTAATTGTTTTAATTTTAATATCATTTCGGTGTATTACAGCAGTGATTTCGTGGATTTTTGAAAACCTATAAATAAAATTTATCCCAAATAAACCTGAAGCCCCAAAAAGTAGAATTTTCATTTCAATCTTTTTTCAATTTTACCATTAGATATTTCAAAAACGTCATCACATTGGTCAATAATTGTAGGTCTGTGAGAGATTAATATAATTGTAATTTTCCCTTTTAATTTGTTAATTGACTTCATGACCTTTTCTTCAGTTTCTATATCAAGTGCACTGGTAAACTCATCTAAAATTAATATTTTGGGGTTGTTATACATTGCTCTAGCAATTCCTATTCTTTGCTTTTGACCACCTGACAATTTTACTCCTTTTTCACCAACATTAGTTTCTAAATTATTTGGTAGTTGATTGATAAATTTCTCAAGATTCGCCACTTTCACAGCTGATTTTAACTTAGTTTTTTCAATTTGACTTTCTTCAACTCCAAGAGCTACATTTTTTTTTATTGATTCATCTAACAAATATATATTTTGAGGCACATATCCAATCTGATTTTGCCATGATTTCAAGTTTTTACTTATATTAGATCCATCAACAAGTATTTCACCTTCTGATGGCTCAAGAAGTCCTAGTATTATATCTACTAAGGTACTTTTTCCAGCTCCACTTTCACCGATAATACCAATTGTTTTATTTACGTTTATTTTAAATTTGAGATTTCTTAGTGAAGCCTTATCTGTGTTTGGATATTGGTGAGAAATATTATTAATATCAATTTCATTTTTAAACTCAATTGAACCTAAGACTTGATCTGATTTATTTTGATAAGTTTTGATATTTAAATCTTTTTTAACAATGTCCACTGATGGATAGGCAAATCTTATCGATTGTAAAGATGAAAGCAGTTGATTAAGTGATGGAAGAAGTCTGAATGCAGATGCCGCAAAGACAGCAAGTATTGGAAATAAGTTTTCTAAACTTTTTTCTTGAATAATAAATATAATTGTTAACATGATTAAACCTAATACTGCGACTAACTCAAGCATATTTTTTGGTACAGCAGCTAAAGTATACAATTTAGTTTGAATATCAGCTGCTAAGCTATTGGGTTTATCAAAAATGTTTACAAAAAAAGGTTCTTTTGACTTTATCTTAATTTCTTTAATTCCTTCAAGTCCTTGTAGGATAGCCTTATTTCTTTCTCCATAGAGGTTTTGCCTTTGAAGACCCCAATTCCCTAATAGTTTTCTCGTTGATTTCTGATAAAGCCAAGCAACTAAACTCAATACTATAAATACTATTATTGTTCCAAAAGGTTCGAAATATATTAAAAAGATAAATATGCCTGTAATTAAAAACATTTGGTTTATAAAAACTAATAAAGACATTATAACGGTATTAGCCACCAAGCTTGTTTCATCTGTAATATTTCTAAATAAGATAGAAGAGTTATTTTCGAGATGAAACTCCCATGATTTACTTAAATATTTTTTATATATTCTCTCTGAAAAAGATTTCATTAAATCAAATGAAAACCGTGCTTGACTCCATATTATAAAGATTGAAAAGATTGATTTAATTACTATTGATAAAAAAAATAAACAAACTGAATAAAAAAAAAGTTCAATCTGGCTTGGATTACCAAGCATAAGATATATTGAGTTAAACAGACTATTTTCCATAAGATTATCAATGTTGATAAAGATTGTTGCTATAGGTATGATCATACCGA
>CACHCK010000025.1 GCA_902578305.1 uncultured Pelagibacteraceae bacterium
CAGGATCCACCTTGCTTGATGAAGGCGCAGGCTTTACTCTCCGTGGCGCATTAGGCCTGGAAACTGGGGGTACATATGTAGAGTCTATAACCTTTAATGTTGCGTTGGACAAAATTAGTTTTATGCCATTACTTTCCGTTGACTCTATGTCCGGGGTAATTGTTACCGATTGGTACAGTCTCGATGATGGTCAAAGCAGAATAAAGATTAATATTCGTATAGTTGACCAAGAAATGAACGATGAAAGTGTAGTTGTATCATTATTCACGCAATCTTTAAATGAAGACCGGTGGGTCGACCAAGGAATTAATTCAGAACAAAGTTTAAAAATAAAAGAAAGTATTTTATCTTCAGCAAGATCATTAAAAATCGCATCTGAACTCTAAGCCCTTGATGATTTATTGATGTCTGAAAAATATAATTCAAAAATAATTGAGAAGAAATGGCAAGGCTATTGGAGTGACAACCAATTATTTGAAAGCAAAATAATAGAGGGTAAAAAAAAATATTATATTCTTGAAATGTTTCCATATCCATCAGGAAAAATTCATATGGGGCATGTTAGAAATTACACGTTGGGAGATGTGATCGCGAGATACAAGAGAGCTCAAGGATTTAATGTCATGCATCCAATGGGGTGGGATGCTTTTGGACTGCCAGCTGAGAATGCCGCAATTGAAAATCAGACATCACCCAAAGCGTGGACTTACGAAAACATAGAAACGATGAAAGGGCAACTGAAGCAAATGGGTCTATCAATTGATTGGTCTCGAGAAGTTGCAACGTGTGACAAACTTTATTATCAGAATCAACAAAAACTATTCTTAGAATTTTATCGGAAAAATTTAATTTATAAGAAAGAGTCTCTTGTTAATTGGGATCCTGTGGAAAATACAGTACTTGCAAATGAACAAGTCATTGATGGCAAGGGTTGGCGGTCTGGTGCAGAAGTTGAACAAAAGAAACTTTCACAATGGTTTTTTAAGATTACAGACTATGCAGATAATCTTCTTAAGGCTTTAGATAAAATGTCAGGTTGGCCTGAGAAAGTAAGAACAATGCAAAAGAATTGGATTGGTAAATCCTTTGGCTGCGAAATTGAGTTTGAAATTTCAACAAAATTAAATGAATTTAATGAGGAGAAATTAAGAATTTTTACAACGCGACCTGATACAATTTTTGGAGCAACTTTCTGTGCTTTATCACCTTTTCACCCGTTGGTTGATAGATTAATTAAAACAAACCAATCCCTTAAAGATCAAGTTAATGAGTTAAGATCACAAAAAATCAGTGAGGAGTCAATTGCACGAAATGAAAAAGTAGGTATCCAGACAGAGTTGTTTATAAAACATCCATTCATTGAAAATAAACTACTGCCTGTTTTTATAGCTAACTTCATTTTAATGGATTACGGATCAGGAGCCATCTATGGTTGTCCTGCACACGATCAAAGGGATTTAGATTTTGCTAACAAATATAATCTAGAAGTGATTCAGGTGATTGACTCAGCTGATAATTCTGAATTTGATTTCAAGAATGCTTACACTGGAAATGGTAAACTTATTAATTCTCAATTTTTAAATGATCTCTCTGTTGAAGAAGCAAAAGAACAAATTATAAAAAAAATAGAAAAATTAAATTTAGGAAAAAAAACTACAAATTACAGACTCAGAGATTGGGGAGTATCCAGACAGAGGTATTGGGGTTGCCCGATACCTATAATGTACAGAGAAGACGGTAAAGTAATTGAAGTTCCTGAAAATGAACTTCCATTAAAATTACCAGATGATATTGACCTAAGCATTCCAGGTAATCCTCTTGATAATCATCCAACATGGAAATATACAACATGCCCAGAAACAGGAATGAAAGCAATACGAGAAACAGATACGCTCGATACTTTTGTGGATTCAGCATGGTATTTTTTAAGATTTTGCTCACCACTTGAGGCACATGAGCCTTACAATATAGAAGAAGTTAACTATTGGATGCCAGTTGATCAATATGTTGGAGGCGTCGAACATGCTATTCTACATTTATTATATTCGAGGTTTTTTACTAAAGCTTTAAGCATCCAGGGGATTGATGAACCTTTTGAGAGTTTATTCACTCAAGGTATGGTTTGTCACAATACTTTTCAAAATGAGTCAAGAGCATGGGTTTACCCAGATGACGTCGAAAAGAAAGGCAATGATTATTTTCAAATATCCACTGGTGAAAAAGTCACAATGGGAGAAATTGAGTCAATGTCAAAATCAAAAAAAAATGTGATTGACCCTGAATCAATTATTGATTCATACGGAGCTGACTCTGCAAGGTGGTTTATGTTATCTGACAGTCCGCCTGAAAAAGACATCAATTGGACAGATTCAGGAATTCATGGAGCATGGAAAATATGCCAAAAAATTTGGACTATGGTGAAAAAAAACCAAGGATATCTTCAAAAAAACGCAGAATCTAATGCCCCTAATTATGAGGAAGGAAGTTTAATTTTTATAAAAAATATTCATCGAAACCTTCATGCCATAACTCAAAGTATTGAGAAATTTCAGATGAATGTTTCTATAGCAAGAGTTTTTGAAATAGTTAATGCAATTTCTAAGTTTGAAATAAATGATGAAAAAGACGAGATGGCAATTAAAGAAGCGCTGCACATATTAATTAGAGTAATTGAGCCGATGGTGCCTCATTTAGCAGAAGAGTGTTGGTCACTTACAGGAAAAACAAATTCTATTACAAATGAGCCATGGCCAGAGGTAAATACAAAATACTTAGAAAATAATGAGGTTACTGTTGTCATTCAAATCAATGGCAAAAGAAGGGGAGAGGTTGTTGTTTCTAAAGACTCATCTGAAGATGAAGTAAAAACTGAAATGCAGAATATAAAAAATATAAAAGATGCACTATCAGAAAAAATTATACTAAAATCAATCTATGTTCCAAATAGAATACTTAACATTGTCATTAAAAAATGAACAGACACGAACGTAGAAGACAGAAAAAAAGCAGTAAGCTAAACCAAACTGTCAATCCCGATTTGCTTCAAGGGATAAAGATGCACACAAATAAAAACTATAAGGAAGCTGAAGTATTATATAATAGAGCACTGTTAAGTGATCCTACAAATTATGAGGCTTTAAGACATCTTGGCATTCTTTTCCAGGATTTAAAAGAAAATGAAAAAGCTTACAATTATTTTATAGAAGCACTAAAAGTCAATCCAAAAGGTTTCCAAGCTCTAGGCAATTTGGGATCCATACATATGTTAAACAAAAATTATGAACTGGCACATAAGTGTCTGATGAATTCATTTAAAATTAACTCTAAGTACGTACCGACAATAAATAATTTAGCCGCCTATTATCATAAAGTACACGACCCGATAAATGCACTTCATTATGCAAAATTATCACTCACCATTCAGCCAAATAGTCCACTTGCATTAATTCAGTATGCAAAGGCTTTAATTATTAGTGGTGAGGTAGAAGAAGCAGTTGGTTTACTCGAAAAATTAAATAAGAATTTTCCTGAAAATGATGATATTAAATACAACCTGTCTGCAGCCTACAGAGAAATAGGTGAATTTAAAAAAGCCAACAAATTATCAACTGAATTATTCAATAAAGATTATAAAAATGTTTCTTATTTCATGGGATATACAAAAGACATTAACAACAAGTTACACGACAGGCACATCGACTATTACAATGAAAAGTTAGAAAGCGAAGACCTCAATATTGAAGATAAAATATTGATAAACTACTCTTTTTTTGAATATTTTAA
>CACHCK010000026.1 GCA_902578305.1 uncultured Pelagibacteraceae bacterium
TTTTCTGAATTTAAATTAACTGTTGAAAATACACACATCATAATTGGTATGAGTATTTTTTACATAACATTATTAAGAATGATTTGGAAATTTTTGAATCCAAAGCCAATAACTTCAACTGTGAATAAATTACAATTAATAGCATCAAAGGCAGTACATGGACTTTTTTATATTACTCTTCTTTTAATTACAATCAGTGGAGTGTTAAAACTTTTACTTTCCGGCGAGGAAGTTAATTTGATTATTTCCACGGTATACATTGACTATTTTAACTACGAGCTTGCAGACCGATTCCAAACAGTTCATGTTATTTCAGCATATTTTTTGATACTTCTTTTCACTATTCATTTAGGAGCTGTTGTGTATCATCATCTCATACAAAAAGACCCAATTTTAAAAAAAATGCTGTGATCTAATATGACCGATAATCCTAATTTATCTCAATTTCTCGATAGGCTGGAAAAATTAAGTGACGAAACTAGAACTGAAGCAAAAAACAAAAGGCATAAACTTGGATTAAGAACAGCAAGAGAGAATCTCGATCACTTAGTTGATGATCAAAGTTTTTTAGAATACGGCGCTTTTGCGGTAGCAGCACAAAGGAACAGAAGAAAATACGAAGATCTTCAAATTGATACTGCGGCAGATGGTATTATTACTGGATTTTGTAAAATCAATTCTGATCTTATTGGTGAGGAAAAGTCTTATGCGGTCAGTATTGTTTACGACTATTCAGTATTGGCAGGTACTCAAGGTTTTTTTCATCATATGAAACTTGATCGCATCTGTGAAAAAGCAAAAGAGTTTAAACTTCCAATAGTCATCTATACTGAAGGTGGAGGTGGAAGGCCTGGAGATACAGATGTAACAACATCTGTTGCTGGTTTGCATGTCCCATCTTTCGCACTCTGGGCAAGTTTGTACGGTAGATGTTTGAGGATTGCTATTAATAATGGATTTTGTTTTGCTGGTAATGCAGCTCTTTTTGGAAGTGCAGACATCAGGATTGCTACAAAAAATTCCTGGATAGGAATGGCAGGTCCTGCAATGATTGAAGGTGGTGGACTTGGAAAGTTTGATCCAAAAGACATAGGACCGTCAGACATTCAAAAAAATAACGGAGTTATTGACTATGTTGCTGAAGATGAAAAAGAGGCAACTATTATTGCTAAAAAAATACTCTCATACTTTCAAGGAGACATTAAAGATTGGAAAGCTAATGATCAGACTCAACTGAGTAATATTATGCCCAAAGATAGAAGATGGTCTTATCCAGTAAGAGACATTATAAAAATAATTTCTGATATTGAAGAATTTACCGAGATAAAACCTGAATATGGAAAAGGAATTGTTACGTGCTTTATTAGAATAGAAGGAAAGCCTTTTGGGTTATTGGCAAATGATAGTCAACATTTAGGAGGCGCAATTGATTCCGAAGGAGCTGACAAAGCATCTTCTTTTATTGAGATATGTAGTGAATATGGTTTGCCACTTATTTCACTAGTTGATACGCCTGGATTTATGGTGGGGCCAGACAGTGAGAAAGAAGGGGCTGTAAAAAGAATGTCAAATCTCTTTAAGATCGGGTCGAAAGTAAAAGTACCTTTAACAGCAATTTTTTTAAGAAAAGGTTATGGACTTGGAGCTCAGGCAATGGTTGGTGGTAGTCTTCATGAACCAGTGTATACAGCAGCCTGGCCAACAGGTGAGTTTGGAGCAATGGGGTTAGAAGGAGCTGTAAAACTTGGGTTTAAAAAGGAGTTAGAAAAGATTGAAGATAATTCAGAAAGAGAGAAATTATTCAATAGTCTGGTTGAAAAGCTCTATGATAAAGGAAAAGCCATAGAAGCTGCTGCTCACCTTGAAATCGACGCAGTAATTAATCCATCTGAAACACGAAGTGTTATCTTAAAATCACAAAAGGCCTTTGTATGAGAGATTATGAATTAGATGACAATGGATATTACAAAGCAAGATTAGGATTGATCGTTCTTCAGAGCGATGAAACTATCGAGCAAGAATTCAGAACCATTCTTGATCAAAGTATATCAATCAATCACTCACGCATTTTCTGTGACAATATTGTAAGTAATAAAAATCTTAGACTTATGGAAAAAGAATTGCCAGCAGCATCTGCGTTATTACCTGATATCCAGTATGATAGTATTGGATATGCTTGTACATCAGGCGCAACAATTATTGGATCAGATAAAATTGAAAGTCTTATAAATAAAAAACATAAATCGGCATTTGTAACTGATCCAATAAGAGCTGTAAAAAAAGCTATGAGTACATTGGGCTGCAGAAAAATTAATTTTGTGTCACCTTATCAAGAATCGGTAACAAAATCTTTACGTGATCATTTGCATGCTAATAATTTTATAATTCAAAATCAAATTTCTTTTAATGAATCCGATGATAAGAATGTTGCAAGAATTTCAGATAAAGACAGCCTCGAAGCTATATTAGAAGTTGGTAAACAGGATTGTGAAGCTGTATTTATTTCATGCACTAACCTTAAAACATTTCAGATTATCAATGAAGCAGAGAAAGTATTAGATAAACCAGTAGTCTCATCAAATCAGGCGATTAGCTGGCAAATGTTAAGAGAGGCTGGAATTAATAGTGCAGCTGGTCCAGGAATTCTTTTTTCAAAACATTAGCTAAGAGCTAACCAGATACCAACACCCACCATTAAGAAACCTGCTAACCCATTAATAAGCCTGATATTATTTTGTTTTTTTAACATAATGCCTAAAGCTTGACCTCCAGTTGCATAAATCATAAGTGAAATAAACTCAATTATAAGAATAATTATTACGAGTGCTGACATTTGTGGGACTAAATTTGCTTCGTAATTAATAAATGCAGGTACCATTGCAATAAAAAATGCCCAACCTTTTGGATTAGCAACAGCAGTTATAAAGCCTTGCATTGCTAACTTAAAAAAATTTATTTCAAATGAATGTGAGCCATCCAAATTTAATGCTAGTGATCCTCTTGAGTTAATCATCTGATACCCAACAAACATCAAATAAAGACCTCCTCCATATTTGAAAACGGCAAATGCAATTGGAAAAGATGAGATGATCGCTCCACCTCCTACCACCGCTGTACCTGCCACAATTAAAACTCCAATTAATTCTCCAACCATCATTTTCATTGTATTTTTTACACCTATTGTAATTCCCATTGTTAAAGCAAGTGTCATGCATAAACCTGGTGTAATGGATATTATGAAAAAAACTGGTATGAAAAAGTAAAGTAATGAGAAATCAAAGATCATATGAACGAGCAATAGTATTTAAGGGAGCAAAAAAAAACGGGGCGCAACACAAACCCCTAAAGGTCTCCATTCCGCCCCGAAACTCGGCTTCCCGCCGACAAACTCCCCGAAGGGCTTTCGTTCTTTGTTCGTCCGATAACAAAATATTAGCAAATAGGAAAAATATTTTAAATAAGTTTTATTAAAAAAACTCCTTATACGATGTGGATAAGTGGATAAATAGTTTTTACTATAA
>CACHCK010000027.1 GCA_902578305.1 uncultured Pelagibacteraceae bacterium
TTTACTATTTGTTCCATAGAGAGGATTGCAAACTCAACTCTTTGATGAGTTATTATTGGTCTCATGCCAACTAAAGCTGAGCCAATTGCAATACCGGTAGCTGCATTTTCAATTATTGGCATGTCGAAAACTCTATTTTCTCCAAACTCTTCCTGCAACTTTTCTGTAGTACCAAATATTCCTTTTGGGTCTGGTACTCCCAAACCCATAATATAAACATTTTCATCATCCGACATGCTTTGAGCTGTCGCTTCTCTAATTGCCTGATAAAACTTTATTTCTCTCATTTATATCCATATTATTCAGAATAAATATCATCAAATAAACTTTCAGGAGGCAGGAAGTTAGCTTTCTTTGTACGTTCAAACGACTCCTTAATTTCTATTTCTAAGTTGTTTAAGTGATTATCTACTTCATCTATTGTTATAAATTCCTTTTCAATTAATAATTCTTGTAGTTGTTTAATTGGACACTTATTTATCCAGCGGTCAGTTTCCTCTTTGTTTCTATATTGCAAATTGTCATCATAATTAGGTCCACAATGTTCTAGCCACCTATATGTATCAAATTCAATTAAAATAGGTTTTTTTATATTTTCAATATGAAGTATTGAGTCTTTTACAATTTTATGGACATCTAAAACATTGTTTCCATTTCCATGTAAATATTTTATACCGTGACCCTCAATAATATTTTTAAGTGACCTTTGTTTTGACTGCCTATCTCTTACGTGGGTATACACAGAATAAAGATTGTTTTCGCAAACAAATATGACAGGAATGTCATGCAATGCTGCAAATCCAATGCTTTCATGAAATACACCAGTCTCAGTTGCACCTTCACCAAAGAATACAATTGTCTTTTCTTTTTCTCCTCTGAGTTTTTTACCCCAAGCTGCCCCAACTCCTATTGGTATGGTACTGCCAACAATTGGAACAGCTGCAATTAAACCTGCATCAAGATCAATTAGGTGCATTGAACCGCCTTTACCTTTTGCACAACCTGTATCTTTACCATATAGCTCTCCTAACATTTTATCAATATTTCCTCCTTTTGCTAAGTAATGAGCATGAGATCTGTGGGCACTTAATATAATATCAGTATTAGCAAGTTGATTACAAACTCCAACTGCTACAGCTTCCTGCCCAACAGATAAGTGAACAGGACATCTCATTTCTTGCTCGGCATATAAATCTGCTATTTTTAATTCGACTTGTCGAATTTTATACATATTAAATAGCAATGATTTTGCTAAAACTGGATTTATTTTTTCATCATCCATAAAATTTTTTTATACATTTGATTATATAATAGAGATGCTTTTCTTTTAAATACTGATTCACTGGCAATGTAAGTATTTTTTTTGATTGACTTTCAGTGACAGGAAATGAACCTTTTCTATATCCTAAATATTTTGCTGCAGGTTGTAAATGTATAGGTCTTGGGTAGTGTATCGAAGTTTGGATTCCTTTACTCTCTAAAAATTTAATTAATTTATTTCTGTTTTGAACTTGCACCACAAAAGTATGAAAAGTATCAAAAGTACGATTATCAGCTTTTGGAATAAAAACATCTTTACCAGATAATTCGCTGATATAGATTTTTGCATTTTTTCTTCTTACTTTTATAATGTGATTTAATTTAGTTAAATGATAATTAAGAATTCCAGCCTGTAAATTATCCATTCGTGAAACATATCCGAATTTTTTTACAATGTTACGATCAGCCATTCCATGATTAGATAATATTTTAGCTGTTGACGCTATTTTTATATCATTCGTAGTTAAATAACCAGAATCCCCAAATGCATTTAAATTCTTAAGGGGGTGTGCAGAAAAACAACCTATTTTTCCAATCGCGCCAGACATTATTTTTTTATATTTAGAACCGATAGATTGAGCGGAGTCTTCTATTATTGGTATATTATATTTTTTTGAAATTTTCATGATTGAGTCCATTTCACACATCTTGCCTGTTAAGTGAACTGGCATTATAGCTTTAGTTCTATTAGTAATAACTTGTTCAATTTTTTGAGGATCAATTAATTGGTCTTCTTTGACATCTACAAAGACTGGTTTTGCGCCTAAATGAATTATAGATGCTGCTGAAGCAATAAATGAATTTGGAGGAGTAATAACTTCATCACCAGGTCTTACTCCTAAAAGATGCAAACCTAAGGTCAGAGCATCAGTTCCGCTGTTTAAAGCAACAGTATACTTAACATTGCAGAGTTTTGATATTTTCTTCTCAAATTTCCTTATTTCTGAGCCACCTACATGCTCAGCACTTGATAAAATTCTATCAATAAGTGGTAGAAGTTCTTTTTTTTCTTGTTTCCATTGAGTTTTTAAATCAACATACGGGATTTTCATAAAACCTAATTTTTATAATACTCTGCTACTGTATCTACTACATAGTTCATTTCATCCTGGCTAAGATGTTGGTCACATGGAAATGAAATAATCTTTTTTGCATGTTCATCAGAAACCGGAAAATCGCCTATCTTGTATCCTAGGTTTTTTAACCCCTCTTGCCTATAAATGGGAACTGGATAGTGAACTTTAGCTTCAATGCCTTTTTCAAGACAATATTCAAGTAAACCATCTCTATCTTTTGCAAACACAATGTATAAGTGGTAGACAATTTTAAAATCCTTAGGCCTAGGTGGAATTGTTATTTCATTGATTTTTGCCAGACTTTTGTCATAAAATGCAGCATTTCTAATTCTTTTATTTGCAATATCTTTTGTTTGGGGTATCAACCAATTTCCTACCACTGCCTGTATGGTATCTAGTCTTGAATTATAACCCATTAGTCCAATTGTATCTCTGTCAATAAGACCATGATTTCGTAATAATCTTAATTCTTGATTTAATTTTGGATCGTTTGTGGTAATTAACCCACCGTCTGACCAAACATTTAAATTTTTTAGTGGGTGAAGAGAAAATGCTCCTGCATCACCCCAGCTGCCAGCTTTTTTGCCGTCTATCTCACCCAATATTGATTGGCATGCATCTTCTATAATTGGAATATTATATTTTTGGCCTAACGGGATAATTTCTCTCATATCTGACATGTAGCCTGTAAAATGAACAGGTAGTAAAGCTTTAGTTTTCTCATTTATTTTATCTTCAATTAGTTTTGTGTTCATACAGAAAGTATCATTACAATCAATAAAAACTGGTTTAGCCCCTAACTCACATATTGCTCCAACTGTAGCAACAAACGTATTCGCAGCAGTAATAACCTCATCCCCAAAACCTACTCCCTTTGCTTTGAGTGCTAGCTTAATAGCATCTGTACCTGAATTTACTCCAATTGCATATTTGACATCCATAAGCTCAGCAAATTTTTTCTCAAACTCTTCTAATGGCTTGCCTAATGTAAAATCTCCAGTTTTTACA
>CACHCK010000028.1 GCA_902578305.1 uncultured Pelagibacteraceae bacterium
CCATTTCTTCAAATGAAGAGTCTGGTTTTGTCCAATATTTACCCCTAATATTGCCACCAAACCATTCATCCAGCTCTTTTTCATCATAATTAAGGCAAATAGCATTTGACTTAAGCATGCCTGGCTTTTGTTCTGAATTTTCAAAAGGTCTGATTTTGATTAATTCACTGACAGCTTCATTTAATTTATCAACATCAAATGAGATGTTCTCAAGTCTTTCAATATACTGGTTAATCGGTGTGTACATATCTTTTGTTAGTATCCAAATTCAATATAGTATTTTCTATGATAATTAAAAGATCTACAGAGAATGAACCATGCTTAAATTGTCGCAGTTTTCTAGTCAAAACATAGGAAATTAGGTAAAAATTACAATTTATTTGTTTGCATTGGACCCTTGGTAAGAGATAAGTAAGAGTTATAACTCAAAAGCTACTTTATGAATTATAGAATCGATAATCTTCAATATTGCAATTGGAATGAAGACATATTTAAGATTAACAGACAGGCAAAATTAGACGCCGTTCATGTCACAATTGCCTATCATGAAGACTATGATGAGGTTCAGGAAAATATTGATGAATGGAATACTTATTTTAATAAATTTAATGAATTAATATTTCACGGCAAGTCATACAAAGATATTGAGAAAGCTAATAAGGAAAATAAGACTGCTGTATTCTTTGGTTTTCAAAACTGCTCACCAATAGAGGATGATATAAATTTGGTTGAAGCCGTTCACAAAATGGGAACAGTATTTATGCAATTAACATACAATAATCAGTCTTTACTAGCTACAGGATGCTACGAAGAAAATGATAGTGGCGTAACAAGAATGGGAAAAGAAGTTATTAAAGAAATGAATCGTGTAGGGATTATAGTAGACATGTCGCACTCAGCAGAAAAGTCTACGCTGGATGCGATGGATATTTCAGAAAAACCAATTGCTATAACGCACGCTAATCCTTCTTTTTGGCATCAAGCAAAAAGAAATAAATCTGAAACTTTATTAAAAGAACTAGGCCAATCAAAAGGGATGATTGGTCTCTCACTTTATCCACATCACTTATTAAATGGTACAGATTGTTCTCTTGAAAGCTTTTGTGAAATGGTTGCCCGAACTGCAGACATTATGGGAGCAGAACATATTGGTATTGGATCTGATTTATGCTTAAACCAACCTGACTCAGTTGTAGATTGGATGCGAAACGGAACTTGGACCAAAACAAAAGATTACGGCGAAGGTTCTAAAGATAATGCAGCTTTTCCAAAACAGCCGGAATGGTTCAAAAATGCTACCGGCTTTGACAATATTGAGAATGGATTAAAAAGTGTAGGGTTTAATAAAGATGAGACAAATGGCATCTTAGGCAATAATTGGTTTAATTTTTATAAAAACTATATTGGTTAATATATGACAATAAAAGTTCGGCACAGAGATCCAAACCAAATCATGAAGCTCAGTCGATTAGGTTGTTTCCATCAATCTAAGCTATCATTTTTAAGAAGTTTTATAAGAGAGTTTAAGGATTGGGAGTTTAAAAGTGAGATCTTTGAGCTTGATAAAGAAGGTTATGGAACTGCTGTATATTCTGTATCAAATAAGAAGCGCACATACTCTCTTGTATGCTTTGCAAACAAATTAGATGATACAGAAAGATCTGATCGAGTGATAGCCACTAAATGGGATGCGGCATTTGTAATTCATGATGGACTTCCTAGTAAAGATGATATTGAAAGACTCCGTGAAAATGTCCCAAAACAAGAAGTGGGAAGATGTTCATTTAAGGAACTTGCTTTATCAAGAGCAAATCGGTCCGTAAGAGTTTTTAACCATGTAATTGATAGCCTATCAAATGGGGTCCAACCTAATAATAAACTACTTTCTGAAGTTGGTTATTTATATAGAACCACCGCGGTTTATGGGTCAGGCAAATTTGGATTAGCAGATAGATATAGAATTAAAGATCGTCCTGAAATAAATGGTCCATTTAGAATTGAAATGATGCTTGTTTATCTAGTTCGTCAGTTTACTTTTGATCAAGTTAATCACATTGCAAATAAGAAGAATCCTAATAAATCTGTTAAACTAGATCTTGAGTTATCCAGACAACTTGGTATTGGTAATTCAACTGGCCTTGGTATGGCTCCCTTTATTATCAATCATCCAGCTCTGCTACACCAATGGATATACGTGAGAGAGGAAGCATTGAGGCAGATAAGAGAAATTAAAAATGTTTCAAAAGATGATGTTGAAATGTTTAAAAAATTCTTAGAACTTTCAAAGAAAAATATAAATAATTGGACCACAGATAGTGAATTTCAAAATGTAAAAATTAATCAATTAAAAGAAGATATTCAAAAATTTGAGAAGAATTATCTAAATAATATAACTGTTGATAAAGAATATTTTTGGAATGAGATGTATAAATGGGTGGAAGAAAATTTAACTCATGAAGGTGTAGAATATATTGTTTCTCTCATGATGGAACCATACGATAACATTATTAATTTGCTGGTTCCTCAAATGAGCTCTGATGAAGATAAATATTTTGACATACCAGCAAATCGAACTACCGATGAACTAAGATCATCAATAGAAAAATCTTATCCTGATATAATTCGAATGGACTTCTCAATTGATAAAAGTAATGAAAATTTTTGGTATATTTCAAAAAATAAGGAAGAGCCTCGACTGGCGCGTCGCCTTGATGAGCCGGGATCGGAATTAGAGCAACCTCTAGCGATTGCGAGAGATATTAAAGAACTTCATGCAAGATTATCATCATATAAAAATGAAGCATTATCCAAATTTTTAGAAGAAAATAGCGACCTAAGACATGTTGTTAGAAGGTGCCACATTGTCGAAAAGTTGCCTTACGCAGAAATTCAAGACAACTCCATTGGTGCAGAGTTGATGCCTATTGATATGCTAAGACTAAAATTATCCTTTTTTGGAGCCCAAAAATTTGATCCTCGATCAGACAAGTGGCTGAGAATTTGCATGTATCAGGGAGCGCCATTGATGCACGAAATAAACAAATCAAATGACACATGGATTTACAATTAATGCAATCATCAAGTGAAATTAATACCATATCAAAGAGAGCTGCAAGAGCGGTTGGTTATTCATGGGGAGTAGCAGAAGAAGTTGGTAAATGTATAAGTTCAATAGAGATGTTTGGGATTTCTGGAGTAGAAAATTTAAATAATTATTTTAAAACAATCAAAGGCATTGAACCAGAAGGTCCAAAGCAAATTGAAAAAACTAATAAATTGAATGATAAAAGTCTCTGCCCTATCTACACAGGATTAAAATTAATTGATAACTACAAATCAGTAGATGGAATA
>CACHCK010000029.1 GCA_902578305.1 uncultured Pelagibacteraceae bacterium
TACAAAAAAGATGTAAAACTTGTTCAAGATGAAGATGTTCTAGATACATGGTTTTCATCAGCTTTATGGCCTTTTTCTACTCTAGGATGGCCTGAGAAAACACCAGAGTTTGAAAAATTTTATCCTACGTCAACTCTAGTGACCGGTTTCGACATTATATTTTTTTGGGTCGCTCGCATGATGATGATGGGATTATATTTTACAAATAAAGTCCCATTCAATGAAGTGTATGTTCATGCTTTAGTCAGAGATGAAAAAGGACAGAAAATGTCTAAGTCAAAAGGAAATGTTATAGATCCTTTAATATTGATGGATGAATTTGGTGCAGACTCTTTAAGAATGACTCTTTGTTCAATGGCTGCTCAAGGTAGAGATATAAAACTTTCAAAGCAGAGAGTTGAAGGCTATAGAAACTTTATTACTAAGATTTGGAATGCAGTAAAGTTATGTGAAATGAATGAATGTCTTTACGTAGACTTTGAAATCAAAAACACCAAAAATATATTTAATTTGTGGATTTTAAATGAACTTGAAATTTGTAGAAAAAAAACAGAACAATCAATAAAAGACTATAAGTTTAATGAAGCGGCAAATGCTCTTTATAAGTTTACGTGGAGTATATTTTGTGATTGGTATCTCGAAATTACAAAAATTATATATTCTTCAAATGATAAAATAATAACTAATGAGACCAAACAAATTACCTCACTCATACTTTCAAAAATTTTAGTTATGCTGCATCCAATTATACCTTTTTTTACAGAACATGTTTGGGATCAAGCAACGAATATCTTGGAGAAAGGGTCTCAAAGAATAAGCCAATCTCATTGGCCGCATAAATTAGATTTTGAAGGTTTAAAAAGTGAAAAAGTAAATTTATTTATTGATTTGATATCATCAATTAGGTCTACAAGAGCTGAGTTAAATGTGCCCGCAAAATCCAAAGTTAAGATAAGCTATTCAAATGTTAGTTCTGATTTAGAGGAAATAATTGAAGAAAATAAAGATATCATTGTTTCACTTACACGATCTGAATCATTCGAAAAAGAAGAATATTCCAAAGATGAGGGCATGGTTCAGGTCTTATTTAATGATGGTTTGATATATTTATCACTTAAGGGTATTATTGATTTTAAAGAAGAAAAAAGAAGACTGCAAAAAAACCTCAAAAAAACTGAACTAGAGTTAACTAAAATACACAGCAAGTTAAACGACAAAAATTTTATAAATAATGCGCCAGAGGAAATAATCTTAGAACAAAAAGAAAGAGAGAAAGAATATCAATTGTCTAAAGATAAAATTACAAAGACAATTCAAAATTTTGAGTAAAATATGAAATTTAATAAAAATAAATTACCAAGTCGTCACGTTTCAGTTGGACCAGAAAGAGCCCCGCATCGATCATATTACTATGCTATGGGTATGGACGAAAATGACATTAATAAGCCATTTGTAGGCGTAGTTTCTACATGGAACGAGGCTGCACCCTGTAATATAGCGCTGATGCGTCAAGCGCAATCAGTTAAAAAAGGAGTTACTGAGGCAGAAGGGACACCGCGCGAATTTTGTACAATTACTGTAACTGATGGCATTGCGATGGGACACCAAGGCATGAAGTCATCATTGGTTTCACGTGAAGTCATAGCAGACTCTACTGAGCTGACTGTAAGAGGTCATTGTTATGATGCAATTGTTGGATTAGCTGGCTGTGATAAATCGCTCCCAGGCTTAATGATGGCGATGTGCAGATTAAATGTACCAAGTGTTTTTATGTACGGGGGCAGCATATTACCTGGAAAATATAAAGGCAAAGATGTAACAGTGGTTGATGTTTTCGAGGCAGTTGGCAAATTTTCATCTGGAAACGCTACTGAAGAAGAGCTGCATGAACTTGAATGCGTTGCTTGTCCGAGTGCTGGTGCTTGTGGTGGTCAATTTACAGCTAATACCATGGCGTGTGTTTCAGAAGCAATTGGTTTAGCACTTCCATACTCTTCTGGCGCGCCCGCTCCTTATGAAGAAAGAGATAAATACGCTTACGAGTCTGGAAAACAAGTCATGTATTTAATTGAAAATAATATTAGACCTCGTGATATAGTAACGAAAAAATCATTAGAAAATGCTGCAACAATTGTTGCCGCAACAGGGGGTTCGACAAACGCAGGACTTCATCTGCCAGCCATTGCTCATGAGTGTGGAATAAAATTTGATTTGGATGACGTAGTAGAAATATTTAAGCGAACTCCTTACTTGGCTGATTTAAAACCTGGGGGTCAATATGTTGCAAAGGATGTTTATGAGGCAGGAGGAGTGCCAATTATAATTAAAACCTTGTACGAGGGTGGTTTCATTCATGGTGAATGTTTGACAGTCACAGGAAACACAATTGCTGAAAATTTAAAAACAGTTGAGTTTAACAAAAATCAAAAAGTTATTCGACCACACGATGAGCCGCTCAGCATTACTGGAGGTGTTGTAGGTTTAAAAGGAAATTTAGCACCAGAAGGAGCGATTGTTAAAGTTGCAGGAATGGAGAATTTAAAGTTTAAGGGCTATGCCAAGTGTTTTGACTGTGAGGAAGATGCATTTGAGTGCGTGAAAAATGAAAACTACAAAGAAGGAGATGTATTTGTCATACGTTATGAGGGTCCAAGAGGAGGTCCAGGCATGCGAGAAATGTTAGCCACGACTGCAGCAATTTATGGTCAAGGAATGGGTGATAAAGTTGCACTCATTACAGACGGACGATTCAGCGGCGCCACAAGAGGATTTTGCGTTGGACACGTTTCTCCCGAAGCAGCCGTCTGTGGTCCAATTGCACTTGTAGAGGACGGCGATGAAATCTTACTTGACGCCGAAAATGGCGAAATTTCTATTAATGTTCCATTGGAAATATTAGAAAAGAGAAAAAAATCGTGGAAAGAGCGAAAAACGGACTTTAATTCTGGAACTCTATGGAAATACAGTCAAACTGTTGGTTCTGCGGTAAAAGGCGCAGTAACCCACCCTGGAGCTGAGAAAGAAACTCACGTTTATAGCGATATTTGAAGCGCTTCCAATACCAAAAATAGTAGAGAAAATGCAGCGAATCGTGATTGAAATAGCTTGTATATCGCTAATTTTTAGATGATAATTTTTCTTTATTATTAGCAAATTGATTA
>CACHCK010000030.1 GCA_902578305.1 uncultured Pelagibacteraceae bacterium
GGGTTTGGCGTCAAAGAAAGATGAATTTTTTTATCATCAAACTCTCTATCACTTGAAATCCCTAAATGGTACTTCACGTCCCCGGATCCTAAAACTTCATTGGGATCCTCTCCTCCACCCTCAAATTTTGCCATAATTGATCGCAAGGGAACTCCCATAACAGATGAAAGAAGGGTTAATCTCCCACGATGTGCGGTTCCTATATATATGTCCTCGACTCCTGCTAAACAGCTTTGTTTAATTATTTGCTCAATGCCTGGGACAGTCGACTCACTGCCAACGAGCCCAAACCTTTTGGTGCCTATAAATTTTTTATCAAGGAATTGCTCGAACATTTCAGCTTCAAGCAAACGTTTGAATATTGCTTTCTTACCGTTTGAGGTAAACTGTGTTTTATTTCTAACCTCCTCTATTCTTTCTTGAACCCATTGCTTTTGATCAGCATCTTGAATATGAACAAATTCAACACCTATAGATCCGCAATAAGTTTCCTTAAGTATGTCAATTATATTTCTGAGTTTAGCAAAGTTTAGACCAAGACTTCCGTCAATAAAAATTTCTTTATCAAGGTCATTTTCTTTGAAACCATAATTTCTATAATCAAGTTCAGAATATGTTTTAATTTCTTTTAAATTTAATGGATCCAGATTTGATGCAAGATGACCATTAACTCTATAAGCTCTGATAAGTCTTATTGCCCTTATTGAGTCAAAAACCTGTTCTTTAAATACTTCGCTCGTAACAATGTTATCTTTATTTAATATTTGGGACTCTATTTTGATTTCACTCTCATTAATATTTTCAAAGGTGTCTTCTTCATTATTGGTTTCTACATTTTGAGATGCCCAACTAGCACGAAGAATATTTTGTTGATTTAAGTTATCTGTAATTCCAGAAAAAAAAGTTCTCCAATCATCTGGAATGTCAGCGGGATTATTTTGAAATCTTTCGAACATTTGTTCGATATAAACTGCGTTTGCACCGTGCAGGAAAGATGTTTTATCAAAAATATCGTTTATGGATGACTTTGTCATTAAGCAGATTAATTTTAGTTTTGATTCTTTAATACCTCAAGTAAAGTTGATCCTAAAGCTGCTGGAGAATTTGAAATTTGAATCCCAGCACTCTTCATAGCTTCAATTTTATCTTCTGCTCCACCTTTCCCTCCAGACACAATTGCTCCAGCGTGTCCCATTCTTCTTCCTGGAGGGGCTGACGTTCCTGCAATAAATCCAACGGTTGGCTTTTTTACCTTTTCTTTTCTCAAAAATTCAGCTGCTTCTTCCTCAGCGGAACCACCAATTTCACCAATCATGATTATCGATTCAGTTTCCGGATCAGATAAGAAAAGTTCCAAACAATCAATAAAGTTTGTTCCATTCACTGGATCGCCCCCTATTCCAATACAGGTGGATTGTCCAAGACCTTCCACTGTTGTTTGATAAACTGCTTCATAAGTTAGTGTTCCAGACCTAGATACAATTCCTACGTTTCCCTTTTGATGAATATGCGCTGGCATTATACCAATCTTACACTCATCAGGAGTTATGACTCCGGGACAATTGGGGCCAATGAGACGTGATTTGGAAGATCTTAATTTATCTTTGACCTCTAGCATATCCATAACAGGAATTCCCTCTGTTATACAAACTATTAGCTCCATCTCACTATCTATTGCTTCTAAAATTGCTTTTGCGGCAAATGGGGGAGGAACATAAATTACAGTGGCATTTGCTTCCGTTTTATCTTTAGCTTCTTTTACTGTATCAAATACTGGTAACCCTAAGTGCTCAGTTCCTCCTTTTTTTGGAGTAACTCCACCAACCATGTTAGTGCCATATTTAATTGCCTGTTCTGAATGAAAGGTACCTTGTGATCCGGTGAAACCCTGACAAATAACTTTTGTATCTTTGTTAACTATTACTGACATTAAACAAGCTTGACTATTTTTTTTGCTGCATCATCTAAATCATTGGCAGAAATAATTTCGATACTTGAATTATCAAGAATTTTTTTACCTTCATCAACATTTGTGCCTTCAAGTCTAACTACAAGCGGTACAGAGATTTCTAATTCTTTTGCAGCAGCAACAATTCCTTCAGCAATGATGTCACATCTCATGATTCCACCAAAGATATTAACTAAGATGCCTTTTACACCTTTATCAGAAAGAATAATTTTAAATGCACTCGAAACCTTTTCTTTAGAAGCTCCACCGCCAACATCAAGAAAGTTGGCGGGCTCACCACCATACATTTTAATGATATCTAAGCTAGCCATTGCCAAGCCTGCGCCATTGACCATACAGCCTATATTCCCATCCAATTTTATATATGCGAGATCATATTTTGATGCCTCTCTTTCATATTCATCCTCTTCATACTCATCCCTTAATTCCTCAATTTCTGGATGGCGGTATAAAGCATTATCATCAAAATTAACTTTAGCATCGAGACACAATAGTTTGTCAGTCTCAGTTATAATCAAAGGATTAACTTCAACAAGACTAGCATCTTTTTCTCTAAAAAATTTATACATATTTTTTATAAGATCAGAAAGTTGGCCCTCAAGATCTTTTTTGAGTTCAAAAGCTTTACTAATTGTATTTATATCATTTTCAGTAACACCTATTGAAGGCTCTATTTGAACTGTTGTTATATTTTCTGGGGTATCTTTTGCAACTGCTTCAATGT
>CACHCK010000031.1 GCA_902578305.1 uncultured Pelagibacteraceae bacterium
GTTACCCATAAATTTCTTGAGTTAAATCCATTTTCGTAAGCAAAATCAGTAAACTCATCATCAGAGAATAAATAGGGATTTTCGCTATCTAAATCTTCGATAGGAGCATTTGTAGCTCCAACAGCGCCAGCAAAGGGTATTACATCTGTTCCTTCAGCTGGTTTTTCTATCATCACTCGCCATGTAATCGTATCTTCCAGGTCCCTAAAATTCTGATTATAGATATCTATTTTTTCTACGACTTCACTAATCGTGGTCGCTTTATGATCTTCTGTAAATACATATATAGGCATAATTGAGCATGCTTCGTTAATGAGCCCTGTTGAAGGGTCAACAACACTTGTAGCAAAAGCAAGTGCTCGCTCATCACGAGGTAAATATGTCCACTTAAGGTTACCCTCCGCGTACCCGCTAACAGCTCTTTTTGCTACGCTAGAAAGTGAAATTACTGAAGTAACTCCTGGTATATTTTCTAAATACCAGTGAAGGTTATCTTGTGCTTCCATTACATAATCTGATCGACATGGATTGACGCCTGTATTTGATGTTTCTGCAATCACAACCAGTACATCGGTTGTGACATTATATCTTTTAGTGAGTTCAGTTATGTCTTTATTGTATCTAGCTTCAGGTCTTAACTCAGGAGCACCAGCGTGAAGATCTCCAACATGTCTCTCACTAGCAAGATAAGTAGCCCCTGCAAATAACAGTGCACTTACGGTCAATGTAATTACTGCAGGCCTTGGCCTAGCTAGTAGACCAAAAAACCCCATTAGATTTTGCCTATAAGTTATTGCTGCCTGGGCTCTTGAGGCAAAGCTATCATTATATTTAGCATAAGATGCAGCTAGTGGGAGCATAACAAGATTTGTAACAATTTTAAATGCAACTCCAATCGATGCTGTTATGCCAAGTTCTTGTATCATGCCAATTGGAAGTAATATTAGGGTACCAAAGCCAACTAAATCAGTCACTAAAGCCATTGTTCCTGGAACTAACAGTCTTGAAAATGACGCTCTTGCCGCATATTCTGCGGTTTGGCCCTCGATAACTTCTTTTGTGATTTGATTAACTTGTTGAATTCCGTGTGATACTCCGATAGCAAAAACTAAAAATGGTACAAGAATAGCAAGCGGATCTAGTCCAAAACCTAAAATTTTTAGCATTCCAAATTGCCAAATCAGAGAGGTAAGAGAACACGCTAAAGGCAAAAAAGTAAGGGTCCAAGATCGCGAATACCAATAGACTGCGAGAACTGTCAAGAGAAATGCAAGCCCAAAAAATATTACAACATTATATGCTTCATTGGCTATATCAGATATCATTTTAGCAAAACCAATTATTTCGACACGATATTTACCTTTCTCAAATTCATCTCTTATAATTTCAATATCTTGACCTAATTGAAGGTAGTCTAACCTCTCTCCTGTTTTTCTGTTGAATTCAGTTAATTCGACTTTAATAAGTGATGACGTAAAATCATTAGAGACAATACTACCAACATGGCCACCTGTCAGGATACCTTCTTTAATCAAATTAATACTTTCATTATTTAAAAGTTCAGGGGTGAGATCGCCTGGAATAACCTCTGTACTCTCAAAACCCCATTCTGTAACCCTCATGACTTTTACATTAGAAGTCCATAAAGATTGCATTGTTCCCTGATTAACCCCTGGCAAATACCTTATTCGCTGATTTAGCTCATAAAGTTTAGAAAAATATTCTTTATTAAAGATATCGTCTTCTGTGGTCCTTAGTGCAACTGTAATACTATTTGTTCCAGCAAGATCATCTTGGTATTCGTAATATGTTTTGACGAATGAATGGTTACTAGGAAGTTGTTTATAAAATCCTGCATCCATTCTTATTTGAACAGCAAAATAACCCATAACAATTGTTAGAAGCACAAAGCTTAACAAAACTAAGAAGCGGTATTTAAAGAACCAATTTTCTATTTTCTGTAGCATTTAATAATCTTATGAACTTATTTCTCGATGAAGCTATAAATATGAGAAATTGTAGTTTTTGTACATTAATAAATTATAATCATATACCTAATTTTAATTTATAGAAAAACCAATTAACGGTGACATAAATCTGAATTCATTTTTAGTTACTGATTTTATTTATACTTTTTCATAAAAAAATGAACAAATGTTCATAAATATATATGATTTTTTTATCTATCAATATATAATATTGCAATGGTTGAATTATCACAAAAAATACAAATTGCAAAAATCATAGCTAAAGATCAAGTATATAAAGTTCAAGAAAAGTGGCAAACTTCTAAATCAGGTAAAAACTCTCTTACAAAAGACCCTGCATATAATGCTGCAAATCCTAAACACTTCATTCCCATGATGGATGAAGATCGCTACAGCGATCGATCAGATGCTTTTGATAAAATAATTAGTGCTACACATAAACATTTCTGGGA
>CACHCK010000032.1 GCA_902578305.1 uncultured Pelagibacteraceae bacterium
TGTATCAAAAAGATTAATTGATTTTTGCCATCTCAGCTGGGAACAACAATGTCTAGAATTTCACAAAAACAAAAGGCAAGTACGAACAGCTAGCATAGAGCAGGTTAGAAAACCTATTAATAATAAGTCAATTGGTGCCTGGAAAAAATATGAAAGCTATTTGTCAGAAATGCAAGTGGAACTTGGTTCATGATTAAAATTTTAGTAACAGTTTCTTTTTTTATTTTTTTTACAAATTGTGGATTTACACCTATTTACAAAATTTCTGATAACAATATGGGCTCTGAGGGATATTCTATAGAAATAGTAAATCAGGTATCAAGAGAGATAATTGAAGAGATTAACACAAATTCATTATTAGACAGCGATCATAAATATGTAGCTTTTCTAAATATAAAAGAGGACACAACTCCATTGATTATCAATACAAATGGTACAGTCGCAAAATATAGAATTGAGATTGAAATTAGTTATGAGCTCATTCAAAAGGATACGGATGAGGTTGTTTCGTTTGGAAAAACAAGGGGTAATGCACAGTACGATGTTGTTAGTTCTGAAATAAGCAATGAGGACACTAAGAAAAGCATGACGAAAATTGCTACAAAAAATGCACTTCAAATAATGTATTCTAGAATACAAAGCTTTATTGCATCTAAATGATCATAAAGGCACATCAACTTGAAAAATTAATCAGTGAAAGTGTTCAGCCTCCTAATATTTTGATTTACGGTCCTAATGAGGGGCTTGTGAGAGAGTATGTTGAAAGAATTACTCATACATATTTGAACAAAGATGATTATGAAAAAATAAATTTAAGTGGAAAAGATCTAGACAATGACCCACAAGCGCTTAATGACATAACCAGAACTGTATCAATGTTTTTCAACAATAAAGTTATCATTGCTGATTCTATCAAAGATAAACATTTAAATATAATTGAAGAAAATATTATAAACGCTCCGCAACAAGTCTTCCTGATTTTGCTGGATGGTAACTTAAATAAATCATCAAAAATTCGAAAATTATTTGAAAGCAATGAGAAATGTCTATCACTTGCTTGTTACGAGGATGATCGCAGATCAATAATTAAAAATATTGATGAGTTTATCATAAGAAATAAACTAGAAGTGGATCCTGACATTAAAAATTATCTTCTACAAACATTAAGTAATGACCGTCAAGTAAGCAAACGAGAGCTTGAAAAAATTGAATTATTTTACAACAACTCGCCTAAAGTAGTGAATATTGAAGAAATTAAAAGTTTGCTAAACGACTCCAGTTCCAAGGACTTAAATAAGATGAATGAAAATGTAATGTATGGGAATACTGCAAAGAGTTCTAAAATCGTAAATAAGTTATTATCTGAAGGTACAAGTCCAGTAAGCCTTTTAAGAAGTCTTGCAAATTATTTAAAAAGAATACAATTAACAAAAATTGAGATGAAAAAAGGTAATAATTTTGACAACTCAATAAAGAGTCTTAAACCACCACTATTCTGGAAAGATAAAGATAGTTTTCAAAAACATTGCTTTAAATGGCCTCTAAGAAGTATAGAGAAAAGCCTTTATAAAATTTTGGAAACTGAAGTTTTATGTAAGTTAAATAGCAAGTTAGCAGATTTGAATTGTGAAAAGTCAATTTTATTAATTGCAAGAAATGGTAAACAATATTTTAAAAACTAGTTTTTTAGTTTGCTGGTCACCAACTCTAACTGATCAAGAGACTTATATTCTATTTTAATTGCCCCCCCTTTTTTGCCTTTATGATCAATCGATACACTTAATCCGAGCTTTGCTGTTAAATTATTTTCTAAATCAATCGTATCTGGGTCTTTTAATTTAACTTTCTTTACTCCTGGCTTTCTTTGTTTTGCAAGGTCTTCTGCGGCCCTTACACTTAAATTTTCACTAACAATTTTTTCTGCTAGTTGTTCAGGAAAGGCACTATTCATAATAGCGCGGGCGTGCCCTGATGAAATCTTTCCCTCAGAAATCATATCTTGAATGGACTGAGGTAAGCCAAGTAGTCTGATTATATTTGCAATATGACTTCTGCTTTTACCAACAATATCTGCAAGTGCTTCTTGCGTATGGCCGTGGTTTTCAATTAATCTTTTATATCCCGCAGCTTCTTCAATTGGTGATAGATCAGAACGTTGCACATTTTCTATAATTGCGATTTCTAACGCTTCTACATCATCTAGTTTTCTAACAACTGCAGGAATTTCGTGAAGTTGTGCAATTTGAGCTGCTCGCCATCTTCTCTCACCTGCAATGATTTCATATGTTCCAGACTCTGTTGGTGAAGGTCTAACTAATATGGGTTGTACCAGTCCTTTTGATTTTATTGACTCAGCCAGTTCATTAATACTATTTTTATCAAATAGTCTTCGGGGCTGTGACGGGCTTGGTT
>CACHCK010000033.1 GCA_902578305.1 uncultured Pelagibacteraceae bacterium
TATAAATATTACCAAAATCTTTAGCTCCAAATAAGTTGGCTGCATGTTCAGTGTTATGAAACTGATATGAAGTTGTTTGATAAATTGGAACAGCTACTGACGTTGTAGAAGGGTCACTTCTGTAATCACCTCCATGTAACGCAATTGTTTCAGGGTTTACAGAATCTGCTGGATTAAATTTATTTTTTGCCATTTTTTTACCTCTATTTATATTTTCTTCGAGTTTCACAGCGAACAAAAAAACCGCATCATAATACTATGTGCGGCTGATGGCTTAGCTGTATAAGTCCGCAAGCTGTATTAAACTCGACAATATATTGAATAACACTCTAAGACTTATGTAAAGCGTAATAATTTAAAAAGTATTATAATACCATTATTTAAATATATGAATTTATTATATAAATATATATTGTTGACATGTTTTACTGCTTTCTCTAATAAACAACAATATGACTACATCTAAGATACTAAAGCAAACCGCGTCTCTAAGAAAAGAAGACATAAAGAAAGATTGGCTGCTAATCGATGCAAAAGACATAGTCTTGGGCAGACTGGCTACAAATGTCTCAAATATTTTAAGAGGAAAGCATAAGCCCACGTATACACCGCATGTGGATTGTGGTGACAACGTTGTTATAATTAATGCTGAAAAAATTAAGCTTACGGGCAAAAAACTCGATAACAAAACTTATTATAGACACACTGGATATCCTGGAGGTATTAAGAGCATCAATGCTAGAAAGATATTAGAGGGAAAATTTCCAGACCGACTTGTAAGATTAGCTGTTA
The DNA here is from genome assembly GCA_902578305.1 of uncultured Pelagibacteraceae bacterium. Classification (GTDB taxonomy): domain Bacteria; phylum Pseudomonadota; class Alphaproteobacteria; order Pelagibacterales; family AG-422-B15; genus CACNXQ01. The sequence goes on from CACHCK010000033.1 coordinate 793, forward strand.
AGAGAATGATTCCTAAAGGGCCACTAGGAAGAAAGCAGCTATCTAATATGAAAGTATATGTAGGAGATAAGCATCCACACGAGGCTCAAAATCCTAAAACATATAACATACAGGATGTAGTTAAATGAACGAAACTATGAATAACAATACTGAGGAAAATTTAGCTAAACCTGTATTAGATAATTTAGGCAGATCTTATGCAACAGGCAAAAGAAAGAATGCTGTAGCAAGAGTATGGATAAAAGATGGATCTGGAAAAATTGTAATAAACGGTAAGGATGTAGATAAATACTTTTTAAGACCCGTACTAAATATGCTAGTTAACCAACCACTTGAATTAACAAATAAAAAAATGAATGTTGACACAACAGTTACAGTTAGCGGTGGTGGAATGTCTGGTCAGGCTGGTGCTGTTAGACATGGAATTTCAAAAGCTCTAACTTTGCTAGATCCAAACTTAAGACCAATCCTTAAAACTGAAGGTTTACTTACTAGAGATTCTCGAATTGTTGAAAGAAAAAAATATGGTAGACGTAAAGCGCGTAGACGTTTCCAATTCTCAAAAAGATAATTTTTTTCAAACTTCTATTTTAAAATTAAAAATTAATTATGAAAAACGTAGCTATATTAGGTGCTAGTGGTTTTGTAGGACAAGAAATAATCAAAATTTGCCTCAACCACCCCCATGTTAAGATTGTGGCTTTATCTGCAAACAAGTCTGCAGGTGAGACAGTTCAAATCCATGACTCTGATGGTATACAAACACCACTCAAATACAAAAGCTATGAAGACATAAATTTTAGCAGCATTGATTATATATTTAATTGCTTGCCAAATGAAAATCTTCACAAAAGAAGCGATCTATTGAAATCAGATGTCAGTATAATTGACCTTTCAGTTGATTTTAGACTTGATGATAAAAATAATTATGAGAACTGGTATGGCTTTAAACACCGAAACTTTGAGGTAAACGATGAATTCCAATATGGGTTAACAGAGTTTAATAGAAATAAGATAAAAAAATGTAAGCATATTGCAAACCCCGGCTGCTATGCAACTAGCATCTTAATCCCACTAATTGAATTGATAAAACAAAATGCAATTAAAACCGACGATATCGTTATTGACTCAAAATCAGGTTACTCAGGTGCAGGTAAAACAAAGGGAAAAAAAGAGTTAATTAAGGAAGTAAATGAAAATATCAGAACCTATGGTATTGGTGATCACAAACACATAGCTGAAATAAACCAAGAACTAAGTAAAATCAAAAATATTCAAACTGAAGTTTTCTTTGCGGCTAATATATTACCTGTTGAAAGAGGTATTTTGAGTAACATATATATTGACACAAATGAGGTATCTCAAAATGAAATTTACGATATATTACAAAAACGATTTAATGATGAGCATTTTATACAATTGCTACCAA
>CACHCK010000034.1 GCA_902578305.1 uncultured Pelagibacteraceae bacterium
TGTAGCTGCCGCAGATCCTGAAGCTGCTTCTCAAGTCGCAACTGCAATGGCTCAAGCCGCTCCTGAAGCCGCCGCCGCTGTTGCTGCCGGAGTTGCATCTGGTGTTGCTCAAGCTGCTGTTGCTGAAGTTAATCAAGAAACTGCTCAGGCAAATGCTGAAGTCCAAGCTGATGCACAAGCACAAGTTGCTGAAGCTGGTCAGGAGGGCATTGCTGATATTCAAGCTGATTTACAAGGTGCGATGATAGAAAATAATCAAGCAGGTCAAGAAGCTGCACTTGAAGCATCACAAGCTGCAACGCAAGAAATTATTGCAGAAATGATTGAAATGAATCCAGACGCCGCTGCTGAAATTATTGCTGGTACCGCTGCATCAAACCCAGAAGCCGCTGCTGAAATGGTTCAAGAAATGATGACATCTAATCCTGAAGGAGCCGTTGAATTATGTGCTGATATAGCTGAAGCAAATCCAGCCGCTGCTGCACTTGCTACAGAAGCAATTATTGAAGCCGCTCCTGAACAAGCAATTGAAGCAACTGCCGCAATGGCTGAAGTTGCACCTGCTGCTGCGGGAGCCGCTGCTGAAGTGATGGCTGAACTTGCTCCTGACCAAGCGGGTGATGCTGCTATGGCAATGCAAGAAGCTGCTCCAGAAGCTGCCGCTGCAATTGCTGGTGGAGTTGCACAAGGTAATCCTGAGGTTGCTGCAGAAGTAGCAACAGAAATGGCCGCTGCTGATCCAGAAGCTGCCGCTGATATTGCAACAGGTGTTGCTGTTGCTGCTCAAGCAAGTGCTGCTCAAGAAGTTGCTGTAGCTCAGGCTGAAGCACAAGCACAAGTTGCTGAGGCAACGGCAGACTTGCAGGCAGATTTAACATCTGACGATCCAAACGTAGTAGCTCAAGCTCAAGCTGCAATAGCTGAAGTACAAGCTACTGCCCAAGAAGCAATCGCTGATGCGCAAGGCGCTGCGGCAGAAGTTGCACAAGAATTAGCTGGCGATATTGCTGGCGCAATGATGGAAGCCAACCCTGAAGCAATTGGAGATATTGCTGAACAAATCGCCGAGTCAGCACCTGGTGCTGCTGAGGGAGTTATGGGAGCAATTGCAGAAGTTGCACCTGAACAAGCTGTTGAAGCAGCTGCAACAATGGCGGATGCCAATCCAGCAACTGCAGGCGCTGCAGTTGGAGCAGTTAGTGAAGCTTTACCTGAACTGGCCACTGAGGCTGCTGTTGCTATGGCTGAAGCTGCACCAAGCGCTGCTGCAAATATTGCTGCAACCGTCGCTCAAGCAAATCCTGAAGCCGCTACAGAAATTGCAAGTGAAATGGCAGCCGTGGCTGCTGGAAATGAAAACTTTTCTCAAGATGAAGCTTTAGCTATGCAAACAGCAATTGCAACTCAAGTTGCAAGTGCAGCACCTGAAGCTGCAGCAGAAGTTGCAGGAGCAATGGTAGAAGCTATGACGGCTGTTGATGGTAATGCAAGTGAAGGCGCTCTCGCAGAAGCAGCTGCTGCAATGACAGCTAACGTTGCATCCGCAGCAACTATTGCTGATCCAGAAGGTGCAGCTGAATTGGCTGGAACTATGATGGAACAAATGGCCGAGATTCCTGGAATTGAACCTGAAGCACTTGCTGAAACTGGTGCTGGAATGACTGCAAACATGGCATCAGCAGCTGTTCAGGCAGATCCAGAGGGAGCTGCTGATTTAGCTGGAGCCATGATGGAAGTTATGGCCGACATTCCTAATGTACCAGAAGAATTTGATATGGCCGCACAAATGGCTGACATGACAACTGCAATCGCTACGCAAGCTACAGCTGCTGCACCAGAGCAGGCAGCGGAACTAGCTGGAGCGATGATGGAGCAAATGGCTGAGATACCTGGCGCTCCTGCAGATTTTGATCCTGCAGAACAAATGGCTGAAATGACAGCAAACATTGCAACAGCTGTTGCAGCCGCTGATCCTGAAGCCGCAGGTGAAATTGCAGGTCAGATGATGGAACAAATGGCTGAAATACCAGGTGTATCACCGGAAGATATGGCAGACTTTAATGCAGACATGGCAGCACAAGTTGCGC